>NZ_JACVAK010000001.1 GCF_014851805.1 Pseudoxanthomonas sp. PXM02 | reverse complement strand
GTCTCGCAGGCCAAGCTGGATGCCGTGGCACGCCAACTCAACGAGCGGCCACGCAAGACGCTGGGCTACGAAACACCGGCACAGCGATATCGGAAAACTGTTGCGTCGATCGGTTGAATCCAAGACCCAAAGCGGACATCCGTCGGATGCGAGTTAGTTCGGATAGCTGGGCGCTCCGTTCCGCATCAACAAGTCGGCGCACGTCGTCGCTCTACCTGAAGACCAGCTTCTGACGGATATTGGGGTGCCTGCGTCGCGAGCAGGCACCTCAACCTTAGCTCTCAAATGCCCGCTTATCGCTGCAGGCATACGGCCGCCTAGAGCGCTGCGTTGGCGGGACTGCATTCGTTGTCGTTGGGGCAAAACCAGTCGCGCAGCATGGCGGCCACGCCTGGCTTTCCGGGACCCACGTACTGCGCGCGCCGCACCTTGTAGGCGCTGAGGATCGCGCCCGCTCGCTCCTTGAGTCGGAGATCAGCCTCCGAAACGGCCGTCCCCTTTGGCACCGCGTACGTGAACTGTCCGGTCTCGCGCTGGAACGTAGGGATCGCACGGAAGTCACGCGTCACGAAATCGCCCGTCATGTCCTGATAGATGGAGGAGTCCACGAAGAAGCGGACGGCCTCGTCGGGGTAGCCGAACAGATACCCGTAGCCGGCGAATCGCGACGCATCGCGCGCGTACTCAACCGCCATGAGCGCCTCGATGGGACCGGCGTTCGGCGTGATCGACCAGCGGGAGAAAAACTTTTCCTTCCGCTGGATCATGTCGACCAGGGCGGGTCGCGAGAACAGGACACCTCCCACGTGCCGGTCGCCCGCATGGGGCGTGGCGAAGTGAATGATGTCCGCATGGATCTCATCGCCGCACGTCCACGTGGAGACGATCCGACGCAACTCATCGACCTCTCGAAGGGCAGTGAAGCGGTCTGCTGCAGACTTGGCTTCGGCGAGCCGGGCCTTTTGCTCGTCCGTCATCTTCGATGCGCGGCGCGATCCGAGCTCGGCCATCACCGACGTCGCTTCTTTCTCGCTCATGCGGGGGATGGAGGTGGACACCCTTCGGTCATAGAAGCCGGAGCTCATGGGCTTGAGGCCACCCACGAGCGTGAAGAGTGCTTCGGTGTCCAGCGCTTCGAGGAGATACTTCTCCGACTTCTGTTGGAGCTCCGCAGGGAGTCCTTCGTTGCTGAAGCACTGGCTCTTCGTGTTCGTCTGAGCCAGCGACGTCGTGCTCGCGGTGATGCCGGCGATAGCCAGGAGCACAAGAGGAGCGATCCTCAGGCGTGTCTTCGCGGTTTTCATGAACTTTCTGCCTTATGTTAGGAAGGATGGAGCGACGCTGGTCGCGGAGCGGGGTCTGGATACCTATCAACGTCTTCGGACGTAGAACTCCACGGGCACCATCACGTCGACGGGGTAGGGCGCCAGTTCGGTGGGTGGCGGCGGGACGGGGCTGGCCCGCTGGACGGTGTCGAGCGTTGCCTGGTCCAGCAGCGCGTTGCCGCTGCTTCGCTCGATCCTTGCGTTGGCGACATAGCCTCGTTGGTCCACCGAGAAGCGCACATGCGCAGTGCCCTCCTGGCGCATGCGTTCGGCCTGGCGGGGATAACGGCGATGCTGCTCAAGATGTCCCAGCAGGATCCCTTGCCATGTCGCGGCAATCTCTCCCCGAACGCCTGACACCGTCTGTCGCGCTGCAAGCCGCGTGCTCCGTGCGGCATCGGCGCTGGGGGGAGCCTGTGCCTGCATCGGCTTCTCAGAGGGAGGCCCTTTGGGCTCATCGAGTGCCTGGTCGGGATCCTGGACGTCAGGAGTGTCGAACGTCGGCAATTCGACGCGGGGTTGCAAGCGCGGTTGCTCCGCCCGCAGCGGGCGCTCGTTCGGCGGCTGTATGGGACCTTGCGGCATGTCGGTGGGTGGCGCCGGCGGCGCCTCGGGCGTCGCGGCCAGGTCAAGCATGATGGCGTCCGCGGCGAGATCCGCTGTCGCAGGGGGCGCAGTTCGCCACCACAGCACTACCGCGATGGCCGCCAGATGGACGAGGACCGCCACGGCAAGACTGGAACTCCATACGATCGCGTGCCTGGACGCCGTCATTCCCCGGTCCGCTCCAACCCCACCAACGCGACCTTCAGGTAGCCGGCATCGCGCAGTGCGTTCATTGCGTCCATCAGATCGGCGTACGACACGGACTGATCGGCGCGAAGGAAGACGCGCGTATCGCGATCGCCTCGCGTGGTGGCATCGAGCGTGGTGCGCAGACTGCTTGATGTAACGTGCTGCTCGTTGACGCTCCAGCTGAGATCGGCCTGCACCGTCAGAAAGACAGGATCGGCCTCGCGAGGCTTGGGTTCTGCGGCGTTGGCCGGAAGCTCCACGGGAATGTCCACCGTCGCCAGCGGCGCAGCAATCATGAAGATGATCAGCAGCACCAGCATGACGTCGATGAAGGGGGTGACATTGATCTCGTGATTCTCATCAAGATCCTCGTCATCGTGCCCACCTGCACCGGACTTCATGGCGCTTGCCTCTGCGTCCTTCTATCCAGATCCCGGGAAACCACTTGTTGGATACCCGCGGAGATATCGCCGAGCACGCCCCTAAGACCCGCGAGGGAACGCGCGAAGTGGTTGTAGATCACGACGGCAGGGATGGCGGCCACAAGACCAAGCGCAGTGGCCAACAAGGCTTCGGCAATGCCGGGAGCAACCACCGCCAGATTGGTGGTGTTGGATTCGGCGATGCCCACGAAGCTGTTCATGATGCCCCAGACGGTCCCGAACAGCCCCACGAACGGCGCTGTCGCGCCGATGGTGGCCAGGACACTGGCGCCTTTGCGAAGCTCGCGCAGGTGACGGGCTTCCAGTCGGTCAAGCCGGGAGGCGACACGCTCGCTGACGCCCGCCTTGTCTTCCACATCGTGCGACAGCCGAAGTTCCAGCACCGTCGCATCGAGCAGCGATCGGGGGATGTCGTGCTGCAGGGCATCCGCGCTTTCGATGTCGCTCAGCCGAACAGCGGCGAGCACCTGATCTCGCGCTTCGCCCAAGCGGCGGCGCAGACGAGAAAACTCCCAGGACTTGGCGAGCAGCACGGTCCAGGTGACCAGTGAGGCCAGCGCCAGCCCCACCATGACTGCCTGCACGATGATGTCCGCATGGACGAACATCCCCCACGCGGTCAGTGTGTCGGGAGCGAGGGCAACCCCGGCAGTGGCGGAAAACGGCAACATGGAGAGCGTCCTGAGCAAGGGTTCGGACGAAGCAGGCGGCAGGTGCCGCCTGCTCGATTCGTCGCTTAGAAGCGGTAGCCGAGTTCCAGCTGGAAGTGGCGACCCAGCTCGTATTCCTCGTATGCACCAGCCCAGTCGTCGATGTGCGAGGCGATGTTGCGCCGGTTGAGGACGTTGGTGACGTCCAGGTTGGCGAACACGGTTTCCTGCTTCACGCCGATGCGGCTTTCCCAGGCAACGCGCAGATCCCACGTCATCGCAGTTCCGAAGTCACGCCGTGCGTAGACGTCGACCATCTGCCCTTCGTACATCTCTGCGCCGCCGGTGTACATCGCCGCGCTGAACGGCCCGCGCCAGCTCAGGAAGCTGCCTACCGTGAGACCGAGCGCAGGAACACGGGTCTGCGTGGCGATTCGCGCCGTCCAGGGTCGACTGTAGTTGCCGATCGGACGCTCGTTGTAACGGATGAAGGCGCCGTTGTACTTGATGAAGTAGTCATTGCCACGGCTTTCGTAGGAGTAGTGCGAGCGGTCCACATCGGTCCAGTTCGCGATCAGCTGTGCGCGCGTGTACGTCTCGCCCAGCGTGATTTCCTGCAGGGGCTCAATCGTCAACGAGACACCGTCCGTGTCGGTCTTTCCTATGTTCTGGTAGGTGTAGTGGGAGGTCTGGTCCACGGTCGGGTCAGGATTCGGCCCCTCGATCTCCACCGCCACGATCTGATCGCGGCCTCGGCGGTTCACATACTTCAGCTCGAAAGCCGTATCCCACGCCACCTGCCGGAAACCCAGCGTCCATTCGTCGTCATGGGGAATGTCCAGATCGCTGAGAACAGTCGTGTTCAGCGCGGTGCGCACGGGATCGGACCACACCAGGTCGGGTCCTCGGGTCAGGCGGTACTCCAGTGCTTCGCGTCCCACGCGCAATGCGTAGTCGAAGATGTTGCGACCGTAGTAGCGGTTTGCGCCTGCAATCAGTCGACTGCTTCCATCGGCGGCGAGGTCGTATTCGAAGGCCAAGCGCGGGGCGACGGTGGTCTTGTCCATGTAGTCGTCGCCATCGACGCGCACGCCTAGTCGAATGCGCGCGCGGCTGATGCGCAAGTCATCTTCGGCCCATACGTTCCATGCCGTCTGGTCCACCTTGATCCGGCCTGCGCGATACAGGTCAACGAAGCTGGCGTACTGTCCATCGCCTTGGACGAAGCCCGGGACAGGCATGTTGGCCGGGAAGGTCACGGGCGAAGTCGAGCAGTGACGCGTGTCGACAACGCCGTTGGCATCCGTGCAGGTGCGGGTGGGACGCAGCGAGGGGATGCCACCATCGGTGTAGTCCTCCTTGCGCTCGTAGATGGCTTCGGTCCTGGACAGGCCCGCTCCGATGGCGAAACGGTGCTCACCGCCCCACAGTTCGATCGGCGCCCATTCCAGCTTGCCCTGGTACCCCACACTCTCCTGCTCCTGGTAGAGGTCGCCGAAGGTTCCGAATAGCGCCAGTCCCCCGGGGGTAGGCTGGCCCCAGTTGATCTCCGGGGAGTGGCGCCAGCGCGCAAACCAGCCCGGGCCGCCCGTGCGCGAGTGCTCCAGCGATGACCAGCTCAGCTTGTGGGTCTGGACGACGCGGTCTCCTTCAATCGTTGCCGTCATGCCGACGTTGGAGCCTCCCCCGTCAATGATGAAGTCGCCTTCCAGCGCGTTGCGATTGAAGTGCTGGCTCTGGTGAGGTTCATGATTGACGACCGTTTCGAGCATGAACCGATCACTCGGCGTCCAGACACCCTTGACGAAGTAGTTCTCGATCTTGCGGAACACATTGGTGAAGGTCTGAAGTGACGCGCCCGCGTCGACCATGGACTCGTTCACCATACGCTGGTTGTAGATGTCGGAGCGCTTGTGGGTGAAGCTCCCCAGAAGTCCGAAGTTCTCCGTCAGGTGGCCTTCGAGGTTCAGGCGCCACGTGGTGGTCTCGAACTCGGGCTGATTGCGGACGTAGCCATCGGCGATGGCTGGCGTGTCGTAGAACTCCGCTTCCTTCCACTTGTCGATGTTGTACTTGGTCCAAGCGTCGCGGGTGTGCGTCATCGACACGCTGCCATGCAGCTCCTTGCTGGGCATGCGGGTGATGGCGTCGATCACGCCCCCATTGAAGCCGCCATACTCGGCCGGGACATTGCTGTCGTAGACGTCCACCCGTTCCACCAAGCCAATATCCAGTGCAATGCCCTGGCTCGTGTTGCCGTGAAGCTCCGTCGGCGAGGAGTTGACGTAGGTGTAATCGGTGTTGCCAGGGTTGATGTCGTTGTTGACCGACATCCCATCGACCATGAAAAGGTTCTGCCAGAACGGCGCACCGTGGATGCTGATGCTGGCCGGCTCCAGGTCGCCCGGTCTGTTGCTGCTGGTGGCGCCACCATCCAGCTGCACCGCAGGATTGAGGCGCAGGACACTGGTGATATGGCCGTTGGTCGCAGGGATGGAGCGCAGAGCGCGCTCGTCATACTCCGTCTTGCCCTGATAGATCCCTTCCGAGGCCACGCTGCCCTGCACCGAGAGCGGCGCGGTGACGACGGCAGCAGGGGTGCCCGCCTCGCCCGAAGGCACAAGCGCGTATTCACCCCCGGGGCGCACACTCACCATCCAGCCTGTGCCGGCCAGTAGCTGCCGCAGGGCTGCCTCTGGCGTGAGTGCGCCGAGGACTGCCGAGCCACGCCCGGTCACGCCTTGCGGCACCTGCACTTCGGCGTTCGACTGGTTCTCAAACTCGGCAATGGCAGATTCCAGTGACTGGGCTGGAATGTTGAACTGGCGGACGTTGTATGCACTGCCATCCGCCGCCATGGCGTCAACGGCCAAGGAGGACAAGGCGACTGAGACAGCACTGGTCAGCACGAGCGTGTGCAATAGAGGACGACGGGCACGAGAAAAGCGCGACATTGATGACACTCCTTAAGAATGGGGACTAGCGCCAGAGTCGGCGGTAGTGGGTCGACACGGGCCTGGTCGAACTGCATCGACCGATCACGGACCTTTAGAACTTGTAGCGAATCCCAAGAGCCACGCTGCGCCCCCTGAGAGGTGACTGATCCTTCACGAACGAGGTGTGCACGTAGGCTTCTTCGTTCAGCAAATTCGTGGCTCGGATGTAGAACTCTGCCGATTGCCTCTTCGTCAGTTCCACCCGATAGGCCACTGTGGCGCTGAGCATGTTGTAGCCATCGGTCTTCGTCTCATACGAGGCGATCCGATCCTGTGCGAATGTGTGGTGATACTCCGCATCCACCGACAGTGGGCCGCTCGACCAGGCGTGACGTATCCCAAGGCGCGCGGGCGGGATTCGCGGCAGGTTGTCGTCCTGCCCCTTCAGATCAGCCCGAACGTAATCGCCAAAGACGGTGAAGGTGTGCTCTTCATTGAGCTGCCGGCTGATCTGACCATCCACCCCAGTGAACGTGGCATCGGCGGCCGTGTACAGCAGGAGCCGTTGCGGCAGGCCAGTCTCGTTCTCCTCTTCAATCAGCTTGGCGAAGATGTAGTTCTCGACATCTTGATGGAAGAGGCCCACCTCAATATCGAAAGCCTCCCTTTGGTTTCGATACGCCAGATCGATCGACCGCGTCTCTTCGGTGATGTCGGAGGCATACACAGGAAACCCTGGGCCAAGCAGGCTGGGCCGCAAAAGCCCGATCTCGTAGCTGTTGGTCGCGAGGTTGTTTCCACCCGCGTAGAGTTCGCGAGGACCGGGGGCGCGCTGCGAGCGCGCCAAGCTCAGACCCAGTGACTGCCCCTCGCCAAAGTTCCAACGTGCGCCCGCAGATAAGGACAGCAGATCGTGCTGTGCTTCGGGAATGACATAGTCGCTCTGATAGATGCCGAGGAGCAGCTCTTGGATGGATGGATGCATCGTTTCCAGCATCTCCAGGGAAAGCCCGATCGCCTCTTCGAACGACGGGTAATACGCCCTGCTCTTCCGACGGTCATAGCGCGCCGCCAGGGAGATATCGACTGGACCGAAGCTCTTGTCCTCATTGAGGTAGACGGCCCATCCCTCGCTGAATATCTCGTCGTCGCCGTCGCCCAGGTTGGCATTGTTGTAGCTCATGCCACTGAACGTGCCATCGGTGTACTGCAACCCCAAGGCGCCGCTGAATCCCAGCAATGGCTTATGGGTCAGCTCCACACGCGCGTCGCCCACGTCATTGCGATATCGAGAGAACAGCTTCCCAGCATCGACCTCGTCGTGCATGTAGTCGGTGGATGAGAGCCACGCGCGGGCGCGCTCGAACCCTGGTAGGACGTCCCGAAAGTCGGCACGAATGTCGTACCGCTCATTGCGCAGGTTGATCAGCGCCACATCGTTATCGTTGAGCCCAATGTAGGGATCACCGAAGCTTCCGTGCGCCTCGCAGTGAAGATCGGGGGCATGCAAGTGGCACAGACCGTTTCTGTGGCTGTGCCCTGGGAGCCCATACTTGCTTTTTTGCAGGCTGTAGGAAGCGCCCACGTAGCCACGCGTTGTGATCCAAGACGCGCCTGCAGAAGAGCTGGAACTATCGGCAAACGAATGCAACAGCCGCTCACTTCCAAAGCCATCTGGTACGTCATAGTCGTCGCTGCTTCGATCGGATCCCTCAGCATGAAACGCAAACGAGCCACTTCCCAGGGTGATTTTTCCAACCCCCGTCTTCTCCCTGTCGCCTGTTCCGTAGCGCAGCTCCGCCGCGCCGCTGACTCCCCCCTCAGGCACGGCGGTCGGGATCTTGCTGTCGATCAGATTGATCGCGCCATTAACCGCATTTCCGCCATAGCGTGTTGCAGCCGCGCCTCGAACGATCTCGATGCCGTCGAGCAGGAGCGGATCGGTCGCGATGGCGTGATCGGGCGAAACAGAAGCGGCGTCATAGACGTTGGAACCATTGCTGAGGATCTCGATCCGCGGCAGCGTCTGGCCTCGGATGACAGGGCGCGATGCGCCGCCCCCAAAGTTGTCCAGATGCACCCCAGGGAGGCCTGCTAGCGTCCCACCAAGCCCGCCCTGTCGGCGATGTGCCAGTTCATCTCCGGTGAGGATCTGAATCGGCTGTACAAGGAACTTGGTGTCGCGCTCCTTCTGCCCTTTGACCACCAGCTCATCGAGTTCCACAAGACTTAGCTCGGAACGGTCTTGGGCATGAGCTGCGAGCGAGCTCAATACGAGGACTGCAACAGCGGTCGCGAGGGCTCTCTTCTTCATTATTTGTTTCTTGTGGTGGTGGTTGTTTGTTCTTCGGGATCGACATGCTTCGCCGCAGCGCCGGTACGCACTGATTTCTGCAGGCATCTCGATCTAAGGGCTCGCAGGAAGCGCCATGTCATAGTCGGGTGCTCGTCCATAATCCGCCTGCCGGAACGGCTCATCGCGGAAGAGGAAGCGGTAGTAATAGGCACGCAGGTCCGCGTGATACGCGCGGATCCGGTCCTGGTAGGCGAGATGGGCCTGCATGTCGGTGTCAGCAAGGCGCGTCAATGCCGCCTGCATGCCCACCGGCGGCAACAGCCAGCCCAGGCTGGAAGCCGCGGTTGAGCGCTTCTCGATGCCTGCGCGGTAGTCGGCGGCCATCTGCGCGACATCGTCGTCGCCGTTCTGGTGGAACGCGAGGTACCACTTGTAGTGGAACGCGGTCCCCAAGGGGGCTGAGTCGCTCCATTCCGGATAGCGCGCATAGAAGCGCTGCATGGTGTCTTCGCGCGGGATGTCCCATGCCCGGTTGACCGCCTCACGCTGGGCGCGTGCAATCTCGGCCCCCTGATCCACCGGAATGGCACGCTCGATCGCCACGTGCGCCAAGGCGGGCAGTACAAGCGCGATCGCGACCCAGGACGCCGCAAGGGTCGCGGCATTGGTTGCCGAACTCCACCCGCGCCGGGCCACCAGCAAGGACAAAGCGGCCCAGAACACCAAGTAAGCCGTGGCCAGTCCCAACACGCCGGCGATCTTCGACAGCGTTACGCCCTGCTGGAGCGCGACAACCACGAATGGCACGCCCACGCAGGCCAGCAACGCCAACGCCCGGACCATGGCCTTGCGCAGGTACAAGCGGCCGAGGCCCATGGGCAGGCTGCGCAGCATCCGCTCGCGGCCGGACTCCGTTTCGTTGGACCGCAGGTCGTGGAAGAGCACGATCACGAAGACGGGAAGCAGGAACGTCAACAGGAACGCGAAGTCGAAGCGACCCGCCAGCGCGAGTTCCGGATTGAAGACATCTCCGTCGTGGATCTGTGCCTCCAGCCCCAATGCCCGCACGCGCAGCATGAAGGGTGCGACGTCACGCATGCCGACCGCTGCGAAGGACAGTGCCGACGGTGGATTCCAGGTGGGATGGAAGGAGTAGTAGGCCGCTTGGCCCGCGTCGGTCGACTCACCGTGGGCCGCCACCACCGCGGCGCTGTCGGTGGCCTGCAGGGTTGCGATACGGGCGATCGCCTCGCGCTGGCTGTCGATACGCTGCACGCCCGACACGAGGCTGGCGACGGTAAGCGCCGTCAACATCAGCAGGCCGATCACGGGGATGCGTGAACGCAGCAGAAGACGCCATTCGTAACGCCAGAGGCTCATCGGTTCACCTCCAGCCGGCGTGCGCGCCAGTCCAGTGCGAACAACGCCACCGCCACCCAAGCCAGCAGAACCAACATGCCCGGCAGCATCGTCCTCAGGAGCGCATCGCGCGGCTGAGGCGTGAACGAAAAGCGCGGAATCTCCTGCCAGTGGCCATGGTCGACACGCTTGCGCTGGTCGGCCCCGGCGTCGCGGGCGGTGTCGTCCGCGTAGGAGACACCATCGGCCTGCAACTGGTTGAGCTGCTGCACCATGCGATAGCGGTAGGCCTCGGCCTGGTCCAAGAACCGTAGATGCGCCGACAGATCCGTGGCTGTAGCGGCCATCGAGACCTGGCGCAGGGCGATGGATGGACTCAGGATGGAAAACCAGGAGACCAATCGATTCTGGTCATGCTGGATGCCGGCGCTGCGCGCGGCATACTCGTCGAAAAGGCGGGACGTCAGGCGTTCGCCTTCGACCGCCAACAGTCCCTTGTAGTTGACCGGAAGATCCTCGACGCGCGTGACCCCGTAGCGATCAAGGACGCTCTGTCGGAACTTGTTGAAGTAAGGATCGTTGGGGTCATGACTGTCGCCCATGGCCCGCAGGTCCCGCGCGATACCCACCTCGGTCTGCAGTCGGTCCGGCAGCGGCTGCGCTGCATAAGCGACGTCGGGCGCGATGCGCGGGATCAGCAGCGTGGAGAGCGCCCACAGCGCTACCAGCGCAAGCAAGGCGTCACGGCGCCGCTTCATGGCGGCCGACACGAACGCGATGAGGACCGACCACAGGCCGAGGTACAGCACGTATCCCAGCATGACGGCGGACGCGACTGCCGTGGATGCCGCAGGAGCGGCGGCCATGATCGCCAAGCCAACGAATGCAGGCAGCACGAATACGCCGGCCACGACGAGCAGTGCCAGGAGCTTGCCACCGACGATGCTTCGGGAAGACGCGCCCTGCAGCATCAGTTGCCGCAAGGTGCCGCGCTCGCGCTCCTGGGACAGCACACCGTGACCGAGGAACACCAGCACCAGCGGCGCGAGCACCTGCAACACGAACGCCGGCGTGAGCTGACCGAAGCGCGTCAGGATGGAGCCCTGCATGACATCGCCGAAGTTGGCCGTGTTCTGGCGATGCCCTTCCAGGAACATGCTGCTGCCGGTGAACGGATCCACGCCGGCATCGAAGGCGGCCAGTGCGGAAGGCAGTCGGTAGACGAAGTGGCCGTAGTGGACCACGCGATGGGGATGGCGATCTGGCTGGGCCTCGAAGGCGGCCTGCGCTGCGGCCTGTTGGCGGCTGCGGTATTCAGCCGCACTGCTCATGTGGTGCAGGGAGACCACGGTCGCCACAATGGCGAGCATCGCCAGCAGCACAATTCCGGCTAGCGCCGTGCGGTTGCGGATCATCGCGCGCAGTTCGTTGCGCATTACAGGAACGAGTGCACTCATGCGGCGTGCGCTCGTCCGGCGAAGTGAGCGTGCAGCGCCTTCAGGTCGAAGTCCGCGCGATCGGCTTCGTGCACGATCCGGCCATGTTCAAGCACGCCGATCCGGTCGGCGACGTCGACCGCGCCCATCAGGTCGTGTGTGACCATCAGAACCGACGCACCGCGTGCCCTCACCGATTCCAGCAGGCCATGGAAGTCTGCGCTCGCGCCCGGATCGAGCCCGGAGGTGGGCTCATCGAGCAGCAACAGCGGCACTTCGCGCATGAGCGCGGTGGCGATTGCCACCTTCTGACGCATGCCCTTGGAGAACCCACCAAGGCGCTGCCGCCACGCCGACTCCTGCAGTCCCGCAGCGCGCAGCGCATCCCCGATGGCCGATGCATCGTGCCGGCGACCGGCAAGCGAGAGCAGATAGTCGACGTTCTCGATGGCGGTGAGATGTTCGTAGAGCGCGACGTTCTCTGGCAGGTAGGCCAGCTGCGCGCGCGCCCGGTCCGGCGTCTGCCACGGGGTGAACCCACCCACACGGACCTCGCCAGAGGTCGGCTTCAGGAAGCCAAGCAGCACGGACAGCGTCGTTGACTTGCCAGTGCCGTTACCACCGAGAAGCGCGTAGATGCTGC
Organism: Pseudoxanthomonas sp. PXM02; assembly: GCF_014851805.1. Taxonomy (GTDB): domain Bacteria; phylum Pseudomonadota; class Gammaproteobacteria; order Xanthomonadales; family Xanthomonadaceae; genus Pseudoxanthomonas_A. Next base: position 1,832,988 of record NZ_JACVAK010000001.1, on the reverse strand, counting down.
CTCTTTCCACCTGAAGGTTGAGGCCGGAGAGGACCGTCTTGCCTGGAAAGGACACGGATAAAGATTGGACGTCGACGACACGATTGGGCGCGTTCAAGACTTGTAGGGCTCACTGCGGGGAGCTATTCACCATAATGTAATAACATTACATTCACAAGAACAAGACAAACGTCGCGGCTCTCCCCCTCGCCTCGCGAGCACCAGTTGACTGACTGCGCTTCATGTAACAACATTAGTTACATGAAAAGAGACAGTCGCCTTTCCGCCGTCCTTCACGCCTTGCTGCACATGGCCGAGCGCACAGAGCCGATGACCTCCGAGGAACTGGCGCTGTGCCTGAGCACCAACCCGGTCGTCGTCCGTCGAACGATGGGGTTGCTCCGCGAGGCGGGGCTGGTCGCTTCAGCGAGAGGGCACTCAGGCGGTTGGCATATCAAGGCGGACCTCTCCAAGGTCAGCTTGCGCCAACTGCATGAGGCGCTGGGTGAGCCGGCGTTGTTCGCCATGGGGAATCGACACGAGAACCCTGAATGTCTTGTTGAGCAGGCCGTCAATGCCGCCCTGAGTGAGGCCTTCGACGCAGCCGAGGCGCTTCTCCTCGAGCGCTTCGCTTCGGTGTCGCTGGCGGACCTGGCGGAAGACTTTGCACGCCGGCACAAGGCACATCTCGAGAAGGAAACCCAATGAAGAACTACGATGTCATCGTGGTAGGTGGCAGCTATGCGGGCATGGCGGCTGCACTGCAGCTCGTGCGTGCGCGACGCACCGTGCTGGTCATTGATGCTGGCAAGCGGCGAAACAGGGCCGCCTCGCACTCGCACGGTTTCCTATCCCAAGACGGCGCAGATCCTGCCGTCATTGCCAGCACGGCAAGGACACAGTTGGAGGCCTATCCGACGTTGTCGTGGGTAGACGATCTTGTAGTGAGGGCGTCTGGATCGCGTGATGCTTTCACCGTCGAGACGGCTACAGGCGAGGTATTAGGTGCTCGTCGACTGCTTCTGGCAACTGGTGTCTCTGACACGCTGCCGGAGGTGAATGGTTTGGCTGAGCGGTGGGGAATCAGTGTCTTTCACTGCCCCTACTGTCATGGGTACGAACTTGATCAAGGACAGATCGGTGTGATCGCGGCCAGTCCCATGTCCATCCACCAAGCGCAGCTTTTGCCGGAGTGGGGATCGGTGACCTTCCTCACCAATGGCATGGTGGAACTGGATGAGCCCACGCTGCAGGATCTCTCGGCGCGTGGCGTGATCGTGGAGACAACCCTCATCGATAGGATCGAGGGGCATGCCGATGTAGTGCTCACGGACGGCAGGGGTCTTAGCTTCGTGGGTCTGTTTACTGCCCCCAAGAACGCCCCTTCGACTTCAACAGCGGAAGAACTGGGCTGTGCCCTCGCAGAGACTCCGATGGGTACGCAGATCCAGACAAGCGAGACAAAGGAAACAACGGTCGCCGGCGCTTTCGCCTGTGGTGATGCTGCTCGCGTTCCCCATTCGGTTTCTCTGGCCGTTGCGGATGGCGCATGGGCGGGTGCCCAGATCCATCGCTCTCTTGTGTGGTCGGAAGGCTAGTCCAATTCTTCCAAATAGCAGCAGATCCTCGATGTCCGTTTCTGGCCGGAAGCGGACATCAGGCAGATTGGTGCGTGTGGAGCAGCCCCAGGTCCGGGGCAGCTCCAACAGAGGGCTGAGGCCCCTGCGCGGATCCAGCCAATAGCCTAGTGCGACCCTGTCTTAGACAATACGTTCAGGACGACTACACCGCTAATGATCAGCGCCATTCCGACGAAACCCCAGGCATCAAGCTTCTCGCCGTGGTAAAGCCATGCGATGGTCGTGATTAGGACAATGCCAAGGCCCGCCCAAACAGCGTAAGCGATACCTACGGGAATGACCTTCAGTGCGAGCGATAGGAAGTAGAAGGTTGCCGCATATCCGGCAACTACGATCACTGACGGGACAACTTTGGTGAATCCTTCACTGGACTTCAGCGCGGTTGTTGCGACCACTTCGCCAACAATTGCAAGTGCCATGAAGAGCCAGGCATTCATTGGCGAATCCTCCATTCGAGTGGGGCGCAATGATGTTCCCGTGCAGACAGAATGAACAGTCTTGTTGGGGTTCCGAAACTCTGAGCAGCTTATAGGCGCGTGCGGTCCTAATCCGATCACGATGAGCGGGGTCGTCATGCGCACTTGGCGTGAGCTCATTCACGCCAAGGTCTGCTTCCGATCCAAAGCAGACGTCAATCAGAGTAGCTGCGACCGCATTAGCTACGAGAAACCCTTGGAAGAGCATTGAGTTGGACGGCCACAAAATCCATATGTCCGCTCGCCGCGCTGCGTGCTCGATCTGCATCACGCGCCAGGATCGCGGCCAGCAGCGCGTCGTGTTGCTTACGCAACTGTTGCGAGACTGGCGACTGTGGCGACAGGCCGGCGAGGCTGACCTGCACGTGGTCGTGCAGCAGCGCCAGAAGGGAGGCGATGAGATACGAGAACACAGGGTTGTGCGTCGCATCGGCGATTGCGCGGTGGAAGGCCACGTCGCTGCGGATCTGCGCCTGCCGGTCGCTGCCGTTGTACGCCGCATCGACCGCGGCGTGCGCCGAGCGGAGTCGCTCGCGATCTTGGTCGTCGTGCCGCAGCGCCGCCAGTTCTGCCGTGCGGCCTTCCAGCATCGCGCGGAACTCCACCAGGTCGGCCTGCAGCATCGGATGATTACGCGCCATGTCCTGCCAGATCTCCGCCATCCGGCGCTCGCTTGCGGCTACCACGTAGGTGCCGTCGCCCTGCCGGCGCTCCAGCACACCGCGCGCGACCAGCAGGCCGATCGCCTCTCGCGCCGTCGCACGCGAGACCTGCAGGCGGTCGGCGAGCGTACGTTCGGCGGGTAGTCGGCGACCGGCGACGTAGTGCCCGTCGGCGATGGCCTGTTCGAGGTGGCGGGTGACCTGGGCGACTTGTGAGGACATGAAGGCCTGCGCTCGGATTGGTCGGACCAATATACCGCCCTCGGGAAGGCGTCACAGACTCGGTGCCGGACAAGACAGACCCGCTCGCCATGCGCTCGCCAGATCCTGCCGCCTCCTCCCCCCTTCGGGACGTGTACGTGTTCGCCACCTGCGTGGTGGATCTGTTCATGCCCGATGCCGGCCTGGACGCGATCGCCGTGCTGGAACGGATCGGTTGCCGCGTGCATCTGCCCGAGGCGCAGACTTGCTGCGGACAGCCCGCCTACACCAGCGGCTTTCCCGAGGAGTCGCGCAAGGTCGCACGCGCGCAGCTGGACCTGTTCCCGCAGCGTTGGCCGATCGTGGTGCCGTCGGGCTCCTGCGCGGGGATGATGCGGCACCACTGGCCGCGGCTGTTCGCGGACGATCCTGTACTGCTGGCACGCGTGCGCGACATCGGCGCACGGGTGGTCGAGTTCTCAGACTTCCTCGCTGCGACCGATCTGCCGATGCCCGCGCCCGTCACCGCCGATCCGGTGTCCATCTGCCTGCACACCTCGTGCAGTGCACGTCGCGAGACCGGCGCACTGGCCAGCGGGCGTCGACTGCTGGAGGCGTTGCCCGGCGTCGAGCTGAAGATCCAGGCCTACGAATCCGAATGCTGCGGCTTCGGCGGCACCTTCGCGGTCAAGCAGCCCGAGATCTCCGCCGCGATGGCCGGCGACAAGGCGGATGCGTTGGCAGGCAGCGGCTGCGATGCCTTCGTCAGCGGCGACTGCGGCTGCCTGCTCAACCTCAACGGCACGCTGGCGCGTCGCGAGGCGCCGCTGCAGGGCCGGCATATCGCCAGCTTCCTGCGCGAGCGCTGGGGCCTGCCCGCACCGGACGCCGGCGCATGAGCCTGCCCGCCGCATCCACACGCGCGCGCTCCGCGATTCTGTCGCGGCTGCGCGCGGCCGCGCCGGTCGAACTGCCGGTGCCCGACGTCGCCGCGTACTACGCAGACGCCGGCGTACCCTCGTCTGCCGTGATGCGCGAACGCTTCATCGCGCAGGCGCGCGGCTGGCGTGCCGAGGTGATCGAAACCGACGCCGCCACATGGCCAACCGCGCTCGCCGCGGTGCTGGCGGACAAGGGCGTGCGCCGGCTGATGGCGGGCCGCGACACGGCGCTGATCGACGGCCTTTACGCCGCCACGCAGGCAGTGACGCTGGACTGGTACGACGCGCCCATCGAAACGCTCAAGCCGGTGCTGTTCGACACCGTCGATGCCGGCATCACCACCACCCTAGGTGGCATCGCGGAAACCGGCAGCCTGATCCTGTGGCCGGACGCGCGCGAGCCGCGCACGCTGTCGCTGCTGCCGCCGCTGCATATCGCGGTGCTGCGTGAAGCCGACCTGCAGCCCACGCTGTACGCGGCCATGCGGCATCGGAAATGGGCGGCGGGCTTACCCACCAATGCGCTGCTGGTCACCGGCCCGTCCAAGACCGCCGACATCCAGCGCCTGCTGGTCTACGGCGCGCACGGTCCGCGCGAACTCGTCATCCTGCTGCTGCGCGCCGAGGCCACGGCATGAGCGCGGTACGGCCCGCCGCCGATCCGGTCGCGTTCAAGGACAACGCGCGCCTGGTGCTGGCCGATCCGGTGCTGCGTCGCGGGTTCCGCGGTGCGATGGACTACCTGGCCGACAAGCGCGCCGCGCAGTTCCCCGAACAGGATGCGTTCGAGCGTCTGCGCACGCTGGGCGAACACCTGCGCAAGCGGGCGCTGTCGCGGCTGCCGGACCTGCTGGAACAGCTGGAGCAGGCGCTGCACGCACGCGGCGTGCAGGTGCACTGGGCTGAGGATGCGGCCGATGGGAACCGCATCTTCCAGGAGATCGCCGCGCGCCACGACGCCCGCATGATGGTCAAGGGCAAGTCGATGGTCAGCGAGGAGATCGAACTGAACCATCGCATGCAGGAGCACGGCATCGCCTGTGTCGAGACCGACATGGGCGAGTACATCCTGCAGCTCGACCACGACCGGCCCAGCCACATCATCATGCCGGCGATCCACAAGACCAAGGAGGACGTGGCGAAGATCTTCGCCGAGCACATCCCCGGCGCCGGCTACACCGAGGACGTGGACGAACTGATCGCGATCGGCCGCGTGGCGCTGCGCGACAAGTTCCGCCAGGCGAAGATCGGGGTATCGGGCGTCAACTTCATGGTCGCCGAGACGGGTTCGCTGGTGCTGGTGGAGAACGAAGGCAACGGACGGCTCTCGACCACGGTGCCGGACGTGCACATCGCCATCACCGGCATCGAGAAGGTCATCGAGAAGCTGGAGCACGTGCCGCCGCTGTTCACCCTGCTGACGCGCTCGGCCACCGGCCAGGCGGTGACCACCTACCTCAACGTCATCAGCGGTCCGCGCCGCGAGGGCGAGAAGGACGGGCCGCGCGAAGTGCACCTGGTGCTGCTGGACAACGGCCGCAGCCAGGCCTTCGCCGAGGAACGCTTCCGCGCGACGCTGCAGTGCATCCGCTGCGGGGCATGCATGAATCACTGTCCCGTCTACGCGCGCATCGGCGGACTGTCGTACGGCACGACCTACCCGGGACCGATCGGCGCGATCATCTCGCCACACCTGCTGGGGCTGGAATCGACCCGCGACTTGCCGACCGCGTCCAGCCTGTGCGGCGCCTGCGGCGATGTCTGCCCGGTCGGCATTCCCATCCCCGAGCTGCTGATGCATCTGCGCGAGGCAGGACGGCACCATCGTCCCGCACTGCAGCAGCGCGACGCATTGAAGGGGCAGGGAGCAGTGCGTAGCATCCCGGAGGTCCTCGCCTGGAAGGCGTGGCGATTGCTGTATTCCAGTGGAGTGCGGTATCGCCTGTTCACCTGGATCGCCTCCCGGCTGCGCGGCCTCACGCCTGTGCACCAGGGCGGCTGGACCCGATCCCGTACGCCGCTGACACCCGCGCCGCGCTCGCTGCGGGAGCGATGGCGGACGTCGCGCACCCGCATCACCACCGATACGCGCAGCACGCAGGAGACGTAGGAAACACGCTGGAAACGACCGCGGACCGGGAGCATCCGCAGTCCATACACACGAACGGCACGCAAGCGGGAACGTCTTCGTCCGGCCTTGGGAGGGGTGGCATGGCAACTGTCCAACAACACGTCGAAACGGTGTTGCGGGTGATCCATTCGGGATCGCCCAGCACCGGAAGCAACGCCAATACCGATCTGATCCACCGCTCGTGGCGCCGTTGCGCCAACGAACACGCCCTCGACCCGGCGATGCGCCCGGACGTGCGCATCGAAACCCACTCGCGCCTGCGCGAATGCCGCCAGCAGGTGGAAGAACACCTGCACGTCGCGCGCGCCGGCATGGAGCAGCTCTACAAGCACGTCTCCGACCTCGGCTACGTGCTGCTGCTGACCGATGCCGAAGGCGTCACCCTGGACTTCATCGGCAACGACACCTGGGATGCGCCGTTGCGCCGCGCGGGCCTGGCGCTGGGCGCGAACTGGAACGAGGTTCACGCCGGCACCAACGGCATCGGCACCTGCATCGCCGAGCAGTCGACGGTGATCTGCGATCGCGAGGATCATTTCTACATCGGCCACATCGGCCTCAGCTGCACCAGCACGCCGCTGTACGATCCCGATGGCGCCTTCATGGGCGCGCTGGACGTGTCCGCGCTGTCGTCGCCGGACAGGCGCGAGAGCCTGCACTTGGCGCGCCATCTGACCGTGCTGCATGCGCGGATGATCGAGGACGCCAACTTCATCCGCCAGTTCCGCGCGCACTGGATCCTGCGCCTCGGTACGGTCGGGCCGCTGGTCGATGTCTGCGGCGAACTGATGCTGGCGGTGGACCGCGACGGCCGCATCGTCGGCGCCAACAGCGGCGCGCGCCAGCAGCTTCGCCTGCTGGAATCGCTGCACACGCGCGACGCCGCGCGCGCGCAACTGGTCGGCCACCACCTGACCGGCGTGTTCGGCACGCGCATCGACGACATCTGGCGGCTGACCAAGGGCACGTCGCACGATTCGCGCGGCGTGGTCACCACGTGGGACGGACAGGGCTACCACGCGTCGATGATCGCGCCGAAGACCGCACCGCGCCTGCAGGTACCGGAGGTGGGCGAGACGCAACGGAATCCCGTGCAGGACAGCGTGCTGTCGCGGCTGTCCGGTGGCGATCCGCGCATGGACCAGTTGCTGGAACGTGCGGCACGCTTGGTCGACAAGCCGGTCAGCATCTTCCTGCAGGGCGAGACCGGTACTGGCAAGGAAGTCCTGGCCCGCGCGTTGCACGATGCAAGCCGTCGCGCGGAGCGTCCGTTCGTGGCGGTCAACTGCGCCGCCATCCCGGAGTCGCTGATCGAGAGCGAGCTGTTCGGCTATGCGCCGGGTACGTTCACCGGTGCGCGCAGCAAGGGTATGAAGGGACTGATCCAGCGCTCCGACGGCGGCACGCTGTTCCTCGACGAGATCGGCGACATGCCGCTGCCGCTGCAGACGCGCCTGCTGCGGGTGCTGGCGGAACGCGAGGTGCTGCCGTTGGGTGCCGACGAGCCGGTGCGCGTGGATCTCAACGTGGTTGCCGCCTCCCACCGTGACCTGCGCCGCCAGATTGTCGCGGGCACGTTCCGCGAAGACCTGTACTACCGGCTGTGCGGCGCCACGCTGGCGTTGCCGGCGCTGCGCGAACGCGGCGACAAGGCCTTCCTCGTCGAGCGCATCCTGGAGATGGAAGCGCAGGCGATGGGCGTGCGGGCCGAGATAGACCCGCGTGCCGTGGCGGTGCTGCTGCGCCACGACTGGCCCGGCAACATCCGCGAGCTGCGCAATGCCCTGTGCTACGCCCTGTCGATCGCCGATGGCGCCATGGTCCGTGTAGACCATTTGCCCCAGGAGGTCTTCGAGACCGACGGCTCCGCCGTGCCCGCGACGGCGACGGTCATCCCGTTCCCGCGCGAACCTGCGGCCGGTACCGATGAACGCGGCGAGCTGCTGGAGGTACTGCGCCGCAACCGCTGGAACATCAGCGAAGCCGCCCGCGATCTGGGCGCATGCCGCGCCACCGTCTACCGGCGGATGAAGCGGCTGGACATCGTGTCGCCAACGCAGACCGACTAGCACCGTCCACCTGCAGCGCGCATGGCGTGACCCTGCGACCCGACGGCCCGTCCTTGCGACGGGCCGTCTTCGTTTGCGCCGCCATCGCGCTGCCGTGTCCAGAGGGTGCGACACCTGTCGCAGGTGGCTGCGACAGCTGGTCGCATGCACGTGTCGCATGTGCATTGCACTGCCGCATGGATTTGATGGCCTCCACCGATGGAGTCGGCGACAAGTCATTGATTCGATAGGAAGGCATGTCCATGGCTCCGCTGCACTGCAACGTGGCACGCGGCTTGCGCTACCTCCTGCGTGGACCTGATGCGCGTGCGCAGCGGTCCCGGAACCACCGCCGCACGGACGACGTTCCGTGGACCGGCCGGTCCATTCACTCGGGAGGGAAGCACCACCATGAAGAGAGAGACGATGCCGTCGCTGCCGCGCCTGTTGCCGTTGGCCTTGTTGCCGCTGCTGGCGATCGCGGGCACGGCCAGCGCGCAGACCACGTTCGACGTGATCGGTCCGCGCGAGTACGAGCTGCCGGTCGGTTTCGAGCCGTTCAACGTGTTCGTGCAGTACGCCACGTACCAGGACAACGGACGCATCTTCAATGCCGATGGCGACCGCGTCGACGGCTCGGGCAGCAAGGCACTGACCGGCCTGTCCAAGTACGTGCGCTTCTGGACGCCCGAATCGAACAAGAAGATCGGCGTGGCCTGGGAGGTGATCGTGCCCGAGGTCGCCATCCGCAACACGCGCGCTCCGCAGGGCGACCGCCACATCAGCGGCATCGGCGACCCCATGACGGGCTTCGCCATCTGGTACAAGCCCAGCGAGAAGGCCACGCTCGGCTTCCAGTCGTTCGTGCAGGTGCCGGTCGGCACCGAGCGCGTCAGCGACACCAACTGGAAGAACCTGTCGAGCTTCTTCTGGGACTGGCGGATGGGCGACAAGTTCGGCTGGACCGGCGACGCCGGCTTCGTCTGGCAGAGCCGTCGCGACAGCGGCATCCAGCCCGGCCTGACGCTGCACACCAACAACCGCTTCGCCTACCGCGCGTCGCAACGCCTCGAGCCGTTCCTGGCGCTCGATGCCGAGCACACCGAATCGAACGATGGCCTGCCGACCGGTTGGGCCGTCGATGCCGGCGCGGGCCTGATGGTCCATACCTTCGACAACCAGTCCATCACGTTGCGCTACTCGACCTCGCTCGATGGCAAGAACCACAGCGTCAACGACAGCCTCAACCTGAAGTACGCCTACGTGTGGTGATCACCGCCGGTGGCGCGCCGTTCCCCATGGACGGCGCGCCTGTAAGGACAACACAAGCAAAGGAAACCCCATGACACAGACCTACCAGAACTACATCGATGGCGCGTTCGTCGCCGGCGGCGGCGCGACCATCGACGTGACCAACCCCGCCGACGGCGCATTGCTCGCGCGGATCCCCGACAGCGATGCCGCCACCGTGGACGCCGCCGTGTCCGCCGCGCGCCGCGCACAACCGGCGTGGGAGAAGCTTGCGCCGATCGAACGCGCCGGCTACCTGCGCAAGATCTCCGCCAAGCTGCGCGAGCACCGCAAGGAGCTCGCCGGCGTGATCGTCCGCGAGCAGGGCAAGATCCAGCAGCTGGCGCAGGTCGAGGTCGACTTCACCGCCGACTACATCGACTACATGGCGGAGTGGGCGCGCCGCCTGGAAGGCGAGATCCTCACCAGCGACCGCGCCAACGAGAACATCTTCCTGTTCCGCAAGCCGATCGGCGTGGTGGCCGGCATCCTGCCGTGGAACTTCCCGTTCTTCCTGATCGCCCGCAAGCTGGCGCCCGCGCTGGTCACCGGCAACACGATCGTGATCAAGCCGAGCGAGGAAACGCCGATCAATGCGTACGAGTTCGCGAAGCTCGTTGCCGAGACCGACCTGCCGAAGGGCGTGTTCAACCTGGTCGGCGGCCTCGGGCGCAGCACCGGGCAGGCGCTGGTCGAGCATCCGCAGGTCGACCTGATCACCTTCACCGGCAGCGTGGCCACCGGCAGCCGCATCATGCAGACGGCGGGCCGCAACCTGACCCGCGTGAACCTGGAGCTGGGCGGCAAGGCGCCGGCCATCGTGTTGGCCGATGCCGACCTCGATCTGGCGGCGAAGGCGATCTACGACTCGCGCGTGATCAACACCGGACAGGTCTGCAACTGCGCCGAGCGCGTCTACGTCGAGCGCGGTGCACATGAAGCGCTCGTCGAGCGGCTGGTGAAGCTGTTCCGCGATACGAAGTACGGCGATCCGTCCGAACGCGACGACCTGCAGATGGGGCCGCTGGTGAACCAGGCGGGCCTGGACAAGGTGGCAGCGGCGGTGGAGCAGGCCAAGCGCGACGGCGCCACCATCGTCACCGGCGGCAAGCCGGCCGAGCTGGGCAAGGGCTTCCACTATGAGCCGACGCTGATCGTCGACGCGCGCGCCGACATGGCGATCATGCGCGAGGAAACGTTCGGTCCGGTGCTGCCGATCCAGGTGGTCGACAGCCTCGACGAAGCCATCGCGCTGGCCAACGATTCCGAGTACGGACTGACGTCGTCGATCTTCACCCGCGACATCAACGCGGCGATGAAGGCGGCGCGCGAGCTGCGCTTCGGCGAGACCTACATCAATCGCGAGCATTTCGAAGCCATGCAGGGATTCCATGCGGGCCGGCGCAAGTCCGGCATCGGCGGCGCCGACGGCAAGCACGGCCTGCTCGAGTTCACCGAGACCCACGTGGTCTACCTGCAGACGCCCTGAAGAAGAGAGTAGCCACGATGATCGAAGCGAAAGAACAGGGCGGTTGCGCGTGCGCATGCGCCGGACATCCCGACGACAGCGGGCGGCGCAGCATGCTGGCCGGAGCACTTGCGCTGGCCGCACTGGCGCCGTTGGCCGCGGTCAGCGGTGGTGCGCAGGCGCAGGCGGCTGCACCGGCGCCGGCTGCCACGCGCAGCCAGAAGCCGGAGCCGGGCGACAAGCTGGCTTTCATGATCGGGCCCAAGGCCGGCAAGGAAGTGAAGCCTGCCGACATCGAAGTCGGCAAGCCGCCGGTGCTCGCGTATCCGATGGATCCGGCGACCGGCAAGGTGCTGATCTCGAAGGCCAACCTGCTGACGGTGGTGCGGCTGAAGCCGGCCGACCTGAAACCGACCAGCGCCCGCAACGCCGCCGACGGCATCGTCGCGTTCTCGTCGCTGTGCACGCACTACGGCTGTCCCATCACCACGCTGCACCCGAGCCAGACGCAGATCGTCTGCAACTGCCATGGCTCGGTGTTCGACGCGGCCAACCGCGGCGCCGTCACGACGGGGCCGGCCACGCGCCGGCTCGCCATGCTGCCGGTGACGATCAAGGACGGTGCGCTGGTGGTCAGCGGCAAGTTCGACGGACCGCTCGGCCCGCCGACCACCTGATCCGCGCACACGTCCACGTCCACTTTCCACTTTGCACCACACACACCAACGCTTCACCCGGGAGGAGACCCATGCACCTGAAACTGATCACGGCCGCGCTCGTCGCGTCCCTCGCTTCGGCCCCGCTCGCCGCGGCCGATTACCAACCCGTTACCGACGCGCGCCTGGCCAAGCAGGAGCCGGCGAACTGGCTGCTGACCAAGGGAAACTACGCCGGCTGGAGCTACAGCGAACTGGACCAGGTCACCACCGCCAACGTCGCCAAGCTGCGGCCTGTGTGGTCCGCGGCCACCGGCGTGAACTCCGGCCATGAAGCGCCCGCCATCGTCAATGGCGACTACATGTTCGTGGCCACGCCGCACAACCAGGTGATCGCCTACGACACGCGCACCGGCAAGGTCCGCTGGAAGTTCGTGCGCGAAGTACCGGAAGGCCTGGGCGCGCTCCATCGCACCAATCGCGGCGTGTCGCTGTACGGCGACAAGGTGTACGTCGGCAGCATCGACTGCATGCTCAGCGCGCTGGACGCCAAGACCGGCACGCTGGTGTGGGAAGCGCAGGTCTGCGACTGGGAGCAGGACAGCGCCTACATCACGTCCGCGCCGCTGGTGGTCAAGGGCAAGGTGCTGATCGGGCCGTCCGGCGGCGAGTTCGGTGTGCGCGGCTTCCTCAAGGCCTTCGATGCGGAAACCGGCAAGCTGGCATGGACGCGCTACAGCGTGCCGGCACCGGGCGAGAAAGGGTTCGAGACGTGGCCGCAGGACGGCGAGTGGAAGGACGCGTGGAAGAACGGCGGCGGCACCATGTGGATGCCGGGCAACTACGACGCGACCAACAACGTCATCTACTGGGGCGTCGGCAATGGCGCGCCGTGGCTGGGTGACCAGCGTCCCGGCGACAACCTGTACCTCGCGTCGGTGCTGGCGCTGGATCCGGAGTCGGGCGACATCGTCAGCCACTTCCAGTACCACTGGAACGACTCGTGGGACTGGGCCGGCATGAACGCACCGACGCTGGTGGAGTTCAATCGCAACGGCAAGAAGGTGTCCGGCCTGATCAGTGCGCAGCGCAATGGCCGCCTGTACTGGCTGGACCGCGACGCCAAGGGCCAGATCACCTACAGCAAGTCCGAACCGTACGTGCACAACACGGTGTTCACCAGCATCGACCCGAAGACCGGGCGTCCGACGTATAACGAAGAAGCCAAGCCGGCTACCGGCAAGACGCGCACGTATTGCCCCAGCCTGTGGGGTGGCAAGGACTGGCCGTACGAGGCGTACAACCCGAAGACCGGCATGCTGTACATCCCGTACAACGACAACCACTGCCTCACGCTGACCGGCATGATCCAGCCGCGCATCCCGGGCCAGTGGTCGGCGGGCGTGGACATCAACCGCCTCGACCTGTCGGTGAAGAAGAATTTCGACCACATCGGCGGCATCCAGGCGTGGAGCGTGGATGGCGGCAAGGAAGTGTGGCGCGAGAAGTATCCGCACTCGTGGAACTGGGGTTCGATCATGACCACCGCCGGCGGCGTGCTGTTCGCGGGCGGCACCAACGATCGCATGTTCCGTGCGTACGACGCCAAGACGGGCAAGCTGCTGTGGGAGTTCCCCACGCCGTCCGGCATCATCGCGCCGCCCAGTACCTTCACCGTCGACGGCAAGCAGTACATCGCCGTGGTGTCCGGCTGGGGTGTGGATGCGCAATGGATCCAGGGCAAGATGCACGACCTCGCGGGCTGGGAGAAGGCCGTGCCGGAAGGCGGTTCGGTGTGGGTGTTCGCACTGGGCGACTGACCGCCACCACCATCGACCTCCATCCTGCGCGACCCCGTCCAGGGTCGCGCAGGATCTTCCCCATGAAAGAGTAGGAACGTCCTGATGTCATCGAAACATGTACTACCTTGCTTGATCGCCGCGCTTCTTGCGTGGGCACCCCTGCAAGCGGCAGCGAAGACTTGCAACGTCGCCATCGACAGCAACGATGCGATGCAGTTCGACAAGAAGGAGATCCGCATCGCCGCAGACTGCACGCAAGTGAAACTGACGCTGCGGCATACTGGCGCCCTTCCCGCTGAAGTGATGGGCCACAACTGGGTGCTGACGACCACTGCAAACCTTGAAGCCCTCGCGACAGCGGCAGGAAAACTGCCTGCTAGCAGCGATCATGTCCCCAAGGGCGATGCCCGCGTCTTGGCCGCCAGCAAGGTCATCGGCGGCGGGCAGTCCACCACGCTCACCTTCCCCACGTCGATGCTGCGCAAGGGCGGCGACTACACCTTCTTCTGTTCGGTCCCGGGACATTGGTCGATGATGAAAGGCAAGCTGGTGTTCGGGTGATCTGCGCATGAGAAAAGCGTCGCGCTTCTGGCCCTGGTTGGGAAGCACACTGGTCGCGCCCTGTGCACTGGCTGCACCCGGTGGCGTCCCCGACATGCCAGCGGAAACCATGGATCGGGTCGTCGTCACTGCGACCCGACTGGAGGCGGTGAGTGCGTTCGACACACCGGCCTCCACCAACGTGGTATCGCTGGGTGAGGGTGGTGCTCGTCCCCAAGCGGCGTTGTCCGAGGTACTCGACGGAATCCCTGGGCTGCTCGCGCGCGAACGACAGAACCTGGCGCAGGACACGCAACTGTCGATCCGTGGCTTCGGCGCACGGTCGACGTTCGGCGTACGCGGACTGCGCCTTTACGCCGACGGCGTGCCGGCGACCATGCCGGACGGCCAAGGGCAAGTCTCGCACTTCAACATGCTCGGCGCGGATCGCGTGGAAGTGCTACGCGGCCCGTTCTCCGCGTTGCACGGCAACTCGTCAGGCGGTGTGATCCAACTGTGGAGCGACATTCCCGACGAGGGGCATGAAGTGCGCGCGCAGGCCAGCGTGGCCAGCCACGAAAGCACCGTGATCGGCGCGCGTCTGCGTGGTGCCGGTGACGTGGTGGGTTACAGCGTGGCCGCCTCCGTGCTGGATACGCAGGGCTACCGCGACCACAGCGCGGCGCGGCGGGAATCGCTGAACGCCAAGCTGCGGTTCCGTCCGGGCACCGGCACGCTCGACCTGCTGCTGAACCATTTCAATGCACCCGATGCCAAGGATCCGCTGGGGCTGACGCGCGCGCAGGCGTGGGAGGATCCGAGCCAGGCATCGCCGGTCGCGATGCAGTACGACACGCGCAAGTCGGTCCGCCAGGACCAGCTGGGCGCGGTCTACGAATGGCCGTTCGCGGAGGGTCATCGCCTGCGTGCGATGGCCTATGGCGGACGACGCGAGGTGGAGCAGTACCTGGCATTGCCGATCGCGGCGCAGGCCAACCGGCTCAATTCCGGTGGCGTGATCGATCTCGACAACGACTACGGCGGGGCTGATCTGCGCTGGGCGTGGACCGGCAATTTCGCCGGGCGGCCGTTCGAATTGAGTGCGGGCACCAATGCGGACCGCCAGCGCCAGCATCGCCGCGGCTACGAAAATTTCGTCGGCACGACGCTGGGCGTGCGCGGCGCGCTGCGTCGCGACGAGCGCAACCAGGTCTGGAACGTGGACCAATATGCGCAGGCGTGGTGGCGTGTCGCCCCACGCTGGTCGCTGCTGATGGGTGCGCGCCACAGCCGGGTTGGGTTCCGCTCGGACGACGACTACATCGCGACCGGCAATCCTGACGACAGCGGTCGCGTTGTCTACGAGCGCACGACGCCGGTGGCCGGTGTGGTATTCGCGCCGGCGGATGCCTGGCGCGTGTATGCATCGTTCGGGCGCGGCTTCGAAACGCCGACCTTCAATGAAGTCGGCTACCGCGCCGACGGCGGCGCCGGACTGGCCTTCGACCTTCGCCCTGCGACGTCGCGCAATGCCGAGCTGGGGATGAAGTGGCGCGGAGAGCGGGGCGCGCGCGTCGAGGCCGCGCTGTTCCGCGCCGATACCGACGACGAGCTGGCGGTCGCGCGCAATGTCGGTGGCCGCAGCAGTTTCCGCAATGTCGGTGCCGCCCGCCGGCAGGGTATCGAGATGCAGGCGGACCTGCCGCTGTCGGAGGCCTGTCAGCTGCAGGCCGCCTACACCTGGCTGGATGCGGCCTTTCGCGACAGCTTCCCGATCTGCACCGCCAGCGGTTGCACATCGCCGGTCGTGCAGGTGGCCGCCGGCACGCGCATTCCCGGCGTCGCACGGCAGCAGGCGTCGTTGCGGCTGCGATGGCAAGGCACGCACTGGAACGCTGCAGCGCAGCTGCTCGGTGTCGGCGATGTCACGGTGAACGACACCGGCAGCGAACGTGCGCCCGGTTACGGCCTGCTCAATCTGGAGGTAGTGCGCGATTGGTCGGTGGCGAGTGGCCGGTTGCAGGGGTTCGCCCGCGTCGACAACGCGCTCGACCGTTTCCACATTGGCTCCGTGATAGTCAACGAAGGCAACGGCCGCTTCTACGAACCAGGCGCGGACCGCACCTTCACCGTCGGCCTACGCTGGCTATGGAGCAACTCTTGATGCCCATGCGGGGCAGGTGATTAGGTGGATTTACCGAGGGTAGGGGCATGGCAGCTTCCGACCCGAAGCGGACATGGAAGCAATGTCCTAACAGACGGGCGGCCAGCCTAAAGTCGATGGCGGCTGATTTCGGATAACACGCTCGCGTGTGTCTTGAGCATGAAATCGAGCCGGCCCTCCACGTGCTGGATATCTTCATCGCCAGCCTGATCCAGGATCTCTTTCGCGAGCGCATTGAACTGAGGCCAGAACTGGGCTTCATGCCGAATATGCTGCAGCCAGGGCGGCAACATGACAGCCAGTCTGTCCAGTTCCGCATCCAGCTGCATACGAGGTTTCATATGGGAGCGCGCGGCCAGCTTGCTTCCACCCGATGCACGTTGCCGTCGTCCACGAGCGCGAAGCGCAACCCACCCTGGTCAATGCCATCCAGTTGCAGCGTGGCGGTACCGGCATCCCGGTGCGTAACGGAGATGACGTAGAGGCTGGAGCCGAAGCGGTAGCGCAGCTCGTACTCCGTCCATTCGCGAGGCACGCAGGGATCCAGCGCCAACTCGCCCCCGATACGCTGCAAGCCCAGCAGCGACTCGGTCAGCAGACGGTACATCCAGCCGGCGGAGCCGGTGTACCAGGTCCAGCCGCCACGGCCGACATGCGGCGCCACGCCATAGACATCGGCTGCGAGCACGTAAGGCTCCACCTTGTAGACAGCGGTGGCATCAGGATCCTGCGCGTGATGGATTGGATTGATCATTCGTGCGAGCTCCCACGCCCGCTCCGTGTCGCCTTGATGCGCGAACGCCATGGCGGCCCATACCGCGGCATGCGTGTACTGGCCACCGTTCTCGCGCACGCCCGGTACGTAACCCCGGATGTAGCCGGGATCCTTCGGCGTCTTGTCGAAGGGAGGGTCGAGCAACTGGATCAGTCCTGCCTCTCGCTTCACGAGATACCGATCCAGTGACGCCATTGCCTGGCGTGCGCGCACGGGATCCGCGGCCCCCGACAACACCGACCAGCTCTGCGAGATCGAATCGATCCGGCATTCATCGCTCTGGCTGGAGCCTAGCGGCGTGCCGTCATCGAACCAGGCGCGCCGATACCATTGGCCATCCCAGGCGTGGGCTTCCAGATTCCCCCGCAAGCGCTCGGCATGCTCTTTGCATTCGTCGGCGAATGCCTCATCCCCGCGCACGCGCGCCACGTCGATGAAACGCTGCAGCGTGTCGTAGAGGAAGAAGCCGAGCCACACGCTTTCGCCCCGGCCGGCCTCGCCCACGCGGTTCATGCCGTCGTTCCAGTCGCCGGTACCGATCAGGGGAAGCCCACGCTCGCCGAGCAGGCTGCAACCGCGGCGCAACGCCAGCACGCAATGCTGGTAGAACGACTGCCGCAGATAGGACGTCGCGGGCATGTCGTAGTAGGACTCTTCGTCTGCACCGACCGGGCGGCCGTCGACGAAGCCGACCTGCTCGTCCAGCACGCTGGCATCGCCCGTCACCTGCAGATAGCGGCAGGCGGCCAGCGGCAGCCAGAGATAATCGTCCGAGCAGCGCGTGCGCACGCCGCGCCCCTGTGGCGGATGCCACCAGTGCAGCACGTCGCCCTGCGGAAACTGATGGGCCGCACACAGCAGCAGGTGCGCACGGGTCAACGCCGGCTTGGCGTGCAGCGTGGCCATGGTGTCCTGCAACTGGTCACGGAAGCCGAACGCCCCACCGGACTGGTAGTAGCCGCTGCGCGCCACATAGCGGCACGCGAGGGTCTGGTACATCAGCCAGCCGTTCACCAACGCATCGACCGCGGGCTCCGGCGTACTGACCTGCACGGACGTCAGCAGCCCGCGCCAGTGGATGCGGACGGCGTCCAGCGCGTCGTGCGCCCGCTGCGCGCCCTGCACGCGACGGGCCAGATACAGGGCGTCCTCGTAGTCCTTGCCCATGCCGAGCCGGAACACCGTTTCGGACGCCTCGCCATCGAGCAGCGACATCGGCACCTGGATGGCGGCGCACGGATCGAGCCCGACGCCCAGGCGGCCGGACAATCCCTCGCGCTGGAGCGCCGCGGGATCGGCCATGCCGCCATTGCGACCGAGAAATTCCGTGCGGTCGCCCGTGAAGCTGCAGCCACTGGCATCGGTATCGAAGAACGCAACCCGGCCGTTGAACTCGGTGTTGTAGGGATTGCGTGCCGTCAACACGCCGCTGGCAGCATCCTGCTCGGTGATGATGTGCATCTGCGATTTGACCCGCAGGTCACCCAGCACCCATTCCACGTAACCGGTGGCAGAGAGCCGGCGTGCGCGTCCGGACAGATTCCGGAGCTTCAGTACCGAGTACTTGACCGCATCCTCGACCGCCACATACACCCACAATTCGCTGGCGATGCCATCTTCGATGTGCTCGTACACGCTGTAGCCGAAGCCATGGCGCGTCCGGTACGCCCCACGACCCCGGCGTGGCAGTGGAAGCGGCGACCACACGTATCCGGTGTCCTCGTCGCGTAGATAGAACGCTTCGCCACCGCTGTCAGCGACCGGGTCGTTGTGCCAGGGCGTGAGGCGAAACTCATGCGCGTTCTCGAACCAGGTGTAACCCGCCATGCTTTCGCTGACCACCGTGCCCAGCCTTTCGTTGGCCAGCACGTTGGACCAAGGCGCCGGTGTCGGGTTGCCTTCGCGGGTGGTGATTACATACTCGCGGCCATCAGCCGAGAAAGCGCCGGTGCCGTTGTCGTGAACGAAGGTGCCGGACACGGCCTCGAAAGGCCAACTGTCGTCTTCCTCATCTACCTCCATTGGTGGTGGCAGCCCGGTCGATGCGTCGAGCGCGGGAAGCTCCACAGGATCCTCGCGTGGACCCTCCGCCAACAGCGTCGGCATGATCCGTTCGGCGGGCTCGCGGCGACCGATCTGTGCGGCCAGCGATCCCTGCTGGTCGCTGATGATCACCCGCGCCACCGACTGCAGCAGGATGCGGTCCTCCTGCGACATCTGCTGGCCCGGGCGCACGAAGATGCCGCCCGGACGATCCAGCACGTTAGCCTCCGGATCTGCCGAGATCATGCCCAGGATCAGGTCCTGCAGCTGCTGCCGGTAGCCGGCCTGGCTTTCGTTCCAGATCACTAGGTCCGCGCGCAGTCCTTTGAGCCGCCAGTAAGCGTGCGCCTGCACCATCTGCCGGACCAGTTCGATGTTGTCGGCGTCGGAGATCTGCAGGAGGGCGATGGGCAGGTCGCCCGAGATCGCGTGACCCCAGAGCCCGGACTGGCCGCGCTGGTTCTGCAGCAGGACATCGGCGTCCGCGCGCAGCAGTGGGTGCGCATAGACAATCAGCCCGGCCAGCCGTTCATAGAGTTGCGCATCCGCTTGCGACGCGTTGATCTGGCGGCGGACGACCTGGCTGTGGGTCCATGCCAGGTCGAAGACGCGGTCGGCGAGCCGGCGATCGCGGTACTTGTCGATCAGTCCGGCACAGGCCTCGCGGTCCACGCCTACACCGTGCACCATGTCGATCATCGCGGTCTGGCCCGGCGCCAGCTCGATCCGGCAACGGATGGCCACGATCGGGTCCAGTACCGAGCCCTCGCTGTCGGACAGCGTGTCCTGCTCGGCCAAAGCCACCGGCGTGCGCGGCGTGTTGCCGCGACCGAGGAAGCGAGCGCGATCGGTTTCGTACGAGATCGCGCTGATGTCGGCGTCGTGCACGGCCACCAGATGGAACATCCACGGCGGAACCTCGTCGTGCGCGCGCGGCCTGCGCGTGCAAAGCATTGCCTGCTTCTCGCGCAGGATCTCGGACTGCACGAACAGGTTGCTGAAGGCTGGGTGCAGTTCGTCCGCGATGGCGGGCGCCAGCACCACCTCGGCATAGGTGGTGACCTCGATCGTGCGTGTCCGCCGGCTCCGGTTGCTCAGGCGAAGCCGGCGCAGTTCGATGTCGTCCTCGGCGGAGATGGCGATCTCCAGATGGCTCTCGTAGCCGCGTTTGCGTCCCCGGAACTCGACCTTGGCATCGGAGAAGATCGCTTCGTACTGGTCCACTGGCGCGCATGCCGGCTGCAGCGACGTTGACCAGAACTCCCCGCTCTCCACATCCCGCAGGTAGCAGAAGTTGCCCCAGTGATCGCGCGTGCCGTCTTCGCGCCAACGCGTGACTGCCATGTCGCGATGACGGCTGTACCCGCCGCCGGCACTGGTGACCAGGCCGTGGTAGCGGCCGTTGGAGAGCAGTTGCACCGCCGGCCGCGACGTGCCCGGGTTGCGGAAGATGCGCAGCTGGGTCTCGGCTTCGGTGGGAGCGGCGCGTGTGCCCAGCGTCTCGGCTTCGTGCGGATGGAACACGCCGGTATGCGGGATGCGCTCCTGAAGCAGTAGCAGCGTCGCCTGGAACTCGGCATCGGCCACGAAGCGTCGCTGCATGGGCTGCTGCCGCAGCAAGTGGACGAGCGAGAGGAATCCCATGCCCTGGTGATGGGCCATGAAGGAGCGCACCACCACGTGGTCCTGGCCTGGCGGGACGCGAGCCGGTGTGTAATCGATCGCTTCGTACAGCCCGAAGTGGCCACCGAAGCCAAGGTCTTCCTGTCTTTGCAGATTCTGGCAGGCCGCCTCCGGCGCCACCATCAACGCCATCATCGTGGCGTAGGGCGCGATGACCAGGTCCTGGCCCAGCCCGCGCTTGAGGCCCAGCCCGGGTACGCCGAAGGCGCGGTACTGGTAGTTCATGCGTGCGTCGACGGTGTTGTAGCCCGACTCGGAGATGCCCCAGGGCACGTCATGATGCTCACCGTGCAGGATCTGCGCTTCCACCGCATGCCGGGACGTCTGGTCGAGCAGGGTGTCCGGATAGCTGGGCATGACCAGCTGCGGCATCAGGTACTCGAACATGGAGCCGCTCCATGAGAGCAGCGTCGCATCGCCGTTGACCTCGGTCAGCAGGCGGCCCAGCGCAAACCAGCTTTCCTGCGGCAACTGTCCCTGCGCGATCGCCACGAAGCTGCACAGGCGTGCTTCCGACGCCAGCAGGTCGTAGAGCCCGTTGTCCAGGCGGTGTTCGTCCACGTTGTAGCCGATCACCAACAGGTGGCGTGCGCGGTCATAGAGGAATTCGTATTCCATCAGCGAGAACTGCCCGGCGATGTGCGCAAGGCGTTCGAGTTGATGGATCCGTTCCCGTGCGCGTCGGGTCGCCAGCGCGCCTGCGGGACCCTCCTGCAGTTCGCGCAGCGTAGGCAGGCGGTCGCCGGTCCATGCGTCGGCATCGGGTAGCAGGAACTGAAGCTCCGCATGCGCCGACCTGCAGCCCTCGACGAGCGCGGTCGGCCAGTCATGCGGATGAATCTGGTCTGGATCGATGGTGGGCCAGGTCGCGACGATGCCCTCCGCGTGCACGACCAGGCGCGCCAGCATGCGTTCCGCATCGGTAACGGTCGCTGGCGGCTCGCGCTGTGCCTGCGTCAGGACGGTGCGGAACTCGAACACCGCCAACGACAATGCATCGCCGTCGGTCAGCGTGTCCTCGAGTGCGTCTTCCAGCACGGCCAGGGTGTCAGCCAGCCCGATGAACGTGGCGGGTGCCAGGACAGGGGCATCGGCCAGTGCCAGCAGGCCCTGTCGCAGGGTCAGCAGATGCCCGGCAAGGTTGCCGCTGTCCACCGTGGAAACATAGGCCGGAGGCAGTGGCTGCAAGGTTTCGGTGTCGTACCAGTTGTAGAAGTGCCCGCGGTGACGCGGCAGCGCATCCAGCGTGTCGAACACCAGGCGGCTGCGTTCCATCACGCCACCGACCTGCAGATAGCCGAAATCGTAGGCCGCCAGGTTGGCCAACAGCGACAACCCGATGTTGGTCGGTGAAGTGCGTCGCGCCACCACCAGCGCTGGATGCTCCTGCACATTGTCGGGCGGCAGCCAGTGATCCTCCGCGCGCACATAAGTTTCGAAGAAGGCCCACGTCCGGCGCGACAGTTTGCCCAGGAACGCCAACTGCGGTGCGGACAGCTTGCCTGCCTGGTGGCTTGGAGGGCGCCCCAACCACGCCATCAGCATCGGTGACAGTAGCCAGAGCAACAGCAAGGGCGTGGCTATCCACAGTGCGGCCGGCTGTTTCATCGCGAGCAATACGGCCATAGCGATCGCGATCAGCGGCGCAGGCACCATGCTGTAGAGCTCCGCGCGCACGTCGCTGCCGAGGCTGCGCTCGACTTCGCTGGAAGGATTCCACTGCAACAGGTGCCGCCGCGTGACCAGCAGGCGCCATAGCGTGCGCAGGATCGCGCCCAGACTGAAAAAGGCTTCGTACGGCAGGCATGCCACTTTGACCACCGCGCGCCAGAGTTGCCTCAGGCTGGACCTGCCGACCTGGACCAGATGGGTTTCCAGCGGCATGTCCACCGGCAGGGCGAACACGTCCCGTAGCGCCGGAAGCAGCACGGGCAGGGCCCACAGGCTCAGCAGCCATGCGGTCCAGATGAGCGGGTCCGACGAGAACAGCCAGCCCAGCACCAACAAGGCGACGGTGGCCGCCGACACCAGGCTGCGGCGCAGGTTGTCGAGCAGCTTGCCGCGCGAGAGCCAGGACAGCGGATTGCGTTCGAACCCGCCGTCGCGCCGCGGCACCCACGGCAACACCCACGGCAACAACTGCCAGTCGCCGCGGATCCACCGGTAACGCCGCTTCACGTCTGCCAAGTAGCGAGACGGATAGTCTTCGAACAGACGTACGTCGCTGACCAGACCGGCACGCGTGTAGCACCCTTCCAGAAGATCGTGGCTGAGGATGCGGTTGTCGGGAAAGCGGTCCGCGAGCGCGTGCTCGAACGCATCCACATCGTAGATGCCCTTGCCGACGAAGGACCCTTCGCCAAACAGGTCCTGATACACGTCCGACACCGTACGCGTGTAGGGATCGATGCCCGGCTCGCTGCCGAACATGCGCGCATAGCGCGAACTCGGCCGTCCGCTGAGACTGGTCCCCACGCTGGGTTGGAGGATGCCGTAGCCGCGGACCACACGGCGGCGCCGCTCGTCGAACACGGCCTGGTTGAGTGGGTGCGCCAGCGTGCCGGCGAATTCACGTGCGGCATCGCGGGGCAGTTTCGTGTCGGTGTCCAACGTGATCACGTAACGAACCTGCGCAAGCACGCCGATGTTGCCGGTCACCTGAAGGAAGTCTTCTCCGATTCCGCCACGCAGCAGCCGGTTCAATGCCGCCAGCTTGCCGCGTTTGCGTTCGTAGCCCATCCCGCGTCGTTCGCGCGGATTCCACAGGCGCGGTCGATGGAACAGGAAGAACAGGTCGCCGCCGCCTTCGTCTGCCCGTTCGGGTGTGTACCGACGATTGAGCTGTTCGACCCGGTGTACGGCATGGGCCAGCAGCGCGGCATCGCCTGGCAGCGAAGCCTCGTTCGCATCCAGGAAGTCGGTGAGCAGTGCGAAGTGTAGGTGGCGGTCGCGGTTCGCCAGGAAGCGGACTTCCAGTGCTTCGACCAGGCTGTCCACCCCGTCCGCGCTGCCCAGCATGCTGGGGACCACTACCAGCGTGCGCGCCGTGGCTGGGATGCCCTTGGAGAAATCCATCCGGGGCAGGAGGCGGGGCGGTACCAGCAGGGTTGCCATCCAATTGACGAGCGCTATGCCCAGTTCGCTGAAGGCGAGGAGCGCGAGCATTACCAGCAGCCACGTCGGCACCGCCTGTGTCGCTGATCCCGCCGTCAGCAGGCCGTGAGTGAACAGGCCGATGATGATCGCGATCGGGATCAGATAGATCGCGAGCGGAATACGGCGCGGTCGAAGGCGAGCCGGCCGCGCACCGGATAATGAAGCGGCCACCGCCGCCTGCGTCTGACTGACGCCATCGTCCACAAGATAGAAGCCGACGTGTGCCTGATGGTGACCCGGCGCGTCCAAGGGGACGGCCTGTGCCAGCTGCAACGCGATCTCCGCCACCGCGTTCTCACTGACATTCGCGAGCCGGGCGATCTTTTCCACCATGTGCCGGTAGCTGTCGCGGGTGCTGAAATCCATCAGTGCGTACGTGCGCGCCGGGTCCGCACGGAGCGTGCGCTCGACCACGCTCATGTCTTCGACGAACTCGCGCCAGTCCATGTTGGCCAGAAAGCGCAGGCTGCCGATACTGTTGCTGATCGATACTTGGTCCGCGGCCTGCTGCTGACTCTCCAGATGCACCAGTTCCTCAATGCGCAGGCCGCCATCGGCGGCCCACTGCTCCAGCCATGTAATCGGCATGGAGAACACGCCACCACGCCCCTGCAGCCCCCGCGTCAGTTCGGAAACGAACGCGCCGCTCAGCGGCGGATCCGAGCGCGCCATGTCGGCAATGACCAGAACGACGTCCTTGGGGTTTTCCGCGGCCGTCCGGTTGAGTTGGGCCGCCCACTCGCTGGCCAGCCGGTGATCGTCACCGTCGCGCATGACGCGCACTGCCATACGACGCAGGTTATCGATCAGCGCCAGCCGCAACATGATCGGAATCGCCCACAA
Source organism: Pseudoxanthomonas sp. PXM02 (assembly GCF_014851805.1). Lineage (GTDB taxonomy): Bacteria > Pseudomonadota > Gammaproteobacteria > Xanthomonadales > Xanthomonadaceae > Pseudoxanthomonas_A. The sequence goes on along the minus strand of NZ_JACVAK010000001.1, from coordinate 1,808,490 downwards.
CTCGCCCAGTTTCAGTGGCGTGATGGACTGATAGGCGGCGAAGAAGCGGCGCAGCGTTTCCGCGTCGATGCGGCCATCACCGTGCGCGATGGCTTCCAGTGACAGGTCGTAAACGCGCGGCAGGCCGCTGGACGGCCCTTGGCTCAGCGAGGGGAGCTGCCGGCTGTAGCCTTTCGGAAGATGCCGCCGCGCAGTGACGATTTGCTCTTCCACCAGGTAGTAGTTGTCCAGCAACCATTCGCCGGCTGGCGTGATGCGCATGTCGTCCTGGACCATCCGCGTCAGCAGCGCGCAGACATCATCCAGCAGGCCTTCGTTCTCGGCCAGACGGTCCAGCAGACGTTCCGGTCCAGCCTGTGGACGTATCCGATGAGCACGCGCCAGTGCGCGGCCGTGCAGTTCCATCTGCTCCACATTGAACAATTGCGCGCGCAGCGGTGCTTCCGCGCGCAACGGCTTCTGGATCGCGGCGCGGCGCCAGCGCCACAGACGCCGGCGCAGGCGTAACCAGCGGCTGAAAACCCTCCAGACCTGCGGCATCGGAAATCCTGTGGGGAGTGGCTGACCGACGTGGAACCCATCCTTGCACGCACTTCAGGAGGCGGATGTGAAGGATGCAGCGCGGTCGCGAACGCATCGCGATCGACTCCACGTCTCGCGAACGAACGAAACTGCTAAGTCGGCATCGGCGTCAGGGTAAAGAGGAAACCGCGCGCATCCAGCATCGCGCGCAGGCGTTCCTCGGCGGCAATGCGATTGAAGGTACGCCGCACCCAAAGGCCGTAACACGGACGGCCACCCTCCGCACTGCTGCCCGGCTGGACACGACGGCTCACACGGACATCCATGGATTCGCACGCGGTCGCCCAGATGACGCGCAGGTCGTCCGGGCCGATGGATTGGCGAGTACCCAGGTGCAACAGGAAGACCTGCCTCTGTTCGCGTCGCATGGGGATCCCCTCGGCCGACTCGCCCGGTCGCGCCGGCCTAATGCCTGAAGCCTGGCCAGTCGGGATGGCGGGAAGCCTCATACCACTGCTGCGCACGCGTCATCGCTTCCGGTTTGGAAAGATCGGCTTTGGCGAAAAAGAACCAGCGTACGTCGCTGTCGGGCCTCTGCTGTTCATGGATCAGGCGATATGCGTTGACGCGGGTATCCCGTTCCGGATCCAGCAGTGCGTCGATGGACTCGACGCTGTGCGGCGAGATGACCAGCGAGATGCTGCTCACGGCATTGCTCCCAAGGCCACCCGCGCAATGGCAGGGCGAACCTTGGTGCGGCGCTGCGAGTCCCTTCTGCCCGACCAGAAATGCCATTCCTTCCTTACATGCTGGCGAAGTAGCACTGCCACGCGTTGAAGGACACCAGAGCGCGCGATCGCGCGGGGCGTATCGCCAGCATCCGCCTGGATAGGCCAACCTTCGTTCTCCGCGCATTCCACTGCGCGATCACTCATGAGGTTGGCCATTCGCTGGAATGCGTGGAGGCCAAGTACTACGCGATGTCCCTTGGTATTCATAGCGGCTCCCGATCTTGTGCGAGCCGGCACACTGCGGGCGCGGACGCTAACCAGCATCGGAATTCCGCGTCCCCCGACGCTACCACGTAACGCACTACAGAAATCGATTATCTGACAGCCGGACGTCACGCCGCACTAACAGCAGCAAGCGCACCGTCGGCAAGCTACGATGCAATACCGTATCGGCTGCTCAGCCGCGCAACACTTCCCCTCGATCCTCCGCATTGAGCTGCACTTGGCATACGCCAGGTCACGGCCTTGGCCGTTCATTTGATCTCCCCGAGGTCTTTTGCAGGAACAACCCATGGAAATGCAACGGAAAGAAGAACTCGCACAGCGAAACCTGTTGGGCACGCTGAGGAGCAACAGCACGTTCGGCACGTTCATCAATGCGATCGACAAGGCGGGCCTCGCGGCTTCCTTTACGGGTACGGACCAGTACACGCTGTTCGCCCCGACCGATGAAGCGTTCTCGGCACTACCGGCCGGCACGCTGAAGCGACTGCTTGAGCCAGGCAACAAGGACGAACTGGCGTCCCTCATCAACTATCACGTCGTTACCGGTCGCAAGACCACGACGGATGTGGGGAAATGGCAGTCGGCGCGCACCGTGCAGGGGCAGAATGCACCGGTTGAAGTCGCCGAAGGGCAGCTGAGTATCGGCGGCGCACAGATCACACGATCGGACATCATGGCCAAGAACGGCGTGATCCATGTCATCGACAAGGTGAACATCCCGGAAGCCAAGCCTCACTGAAGGTGGCTGCACCGGAATGCAGGCGGCGGGGAGCGATCCCCGCCGTTCTCGTGTGCAGTCGGTTCAAGCCGGCGCCACGTCATGGCGACCAAGCCCAGCCATCCCCATCTATACGACACGGATTCGCCAACATGGATAACCTCAGCGCAGCCAGCGCCCTTATGGCGAGAATTTCCCACCAACTAAGACCTCCTGGTACGACCACGATGTCTCCCTGCAGCCGTTGCTGCAGACCGAGCCCCGGTGGCCAGCCTTGCGCGCGTTGCCTCACCGACGAACTGGGAGGATCGATCAGTAACCAAGGAGCCGCGCTGAGGTGGCTCGAATCAACCAAGCAGGTCATTCAAGACGAGCAAACGGTGCTGCGGTACGCCTCGCAGGTCTAGCGTGCGGTCGCGATCCAGCCGAGTCCTCAACCGTTATCCCGCGCCAACTTCACGGCAGCACGCTCTGCCGACTCGGCAGATGTACTTGGATCGCGTGATGACATCCACCCTGGCGCTCTCATTGGTGATACGGAACACGGCTGCCGCCCGCCTATAGCTCGCTCCCGGAGGGGGCGGCGTTCTCTACGGTCTGGACCCTGCCTTACGCGTTGCGTCCGCTTTAGATGGCGGCGCGATCATCGAGTTCTCCATGCCCCTTGATCGTCCGATTCAACAAGAGATCATCGCTGGCTGGGCGTAATTCTGTACAAAGTCGTGTGTCGGCTTCTGGCCGGAAGCGGACATCAATTGGACACGGGCCTTACGCGCGGCTCTGGCTAGAGCTCATTCGGTTCCTGCCCAACTCGATCGCCCTTAGGCGGAGATGCCCAACTCGCTGGCTGTTAGCACACCAGGCAACCATTACGCTCTGCAACGTCAATAACGGCAGTCATTCCGGAGTTGAACTCCAAGTAGTCGGCCTCTATGCCATCGCTGAAGATCACACCATAGCCCGCCATCTGCGACACAAGCCGCAGGGGCTGCTCGCGGGTGACCTTCCCGAACACAAGGCCTGTTTGCGTTGTCCTACTTGGGAACGGCTCGCGAACCGTGAAGTGCAGATGGTCGGCGTCCCAAGGGAAACCTTTCTCGCGCAGTTCCTTGATAGATCCTTTCATCGACTGTCCAGCAATTCCCGCTGCGCCCGCCAATAGGCTACGAAACCATCCTGTAGAGCCGAGTCCGGTCGACACGATTAGCCCGCTGGAGGAGTGCGTCTCGCTCCGGCCACCGACATGAACTTCGTACCGGGCGGACACATGTGAGCGCGGACCAATGAACAGGTCGTTGACCGCGTGCAACTCTTGGCCGTCGCTTAGGCGCGCACGTGCCATCGTGATGCTGCGGGTTGGCCGCGTTCCGGTCTGAGCGGCGAGCGTGATCGAAGCGAGGTCACATACTTTGAATGGCAGGAGCACACCGTCCCATCTTGCTGGATCGGGATTCACGCCGATTACCGGCTGACCAGAGAGGTATTTCAGGGTATTGGCCACAAGGCCATCCTGTCCGAGAACGACCACCAAGGCTTCGGGAGGGAACAGGAAGTTGGGCAGGAAGCTGCGATCGAGCTTCTGCACGCGACCAAACCGGCGCAGCGAGGTTTCGGCAGTCAGCACTGCTTGCTGATAGATGCGGTCCTCGGCCTCGTAGTCGCCGAAGTCCGCACCCAGGTGCTCGATGTAGAAGCGTGCCTGCTCAACCGTGTTGAAGCGGACTGTCAGCTCTTCGAGGCGGGTTTTGCGGACGATTAGGACGATCCGCTGGCTCAGCGGCTCCATGCCTTACGCCCGTGCCGTGGTCTGGCCCTTGGCAGCAAGCTGTTGCAGGAGATCAGGCGTGATGTTGAGCTCGCCGATGCGATCGGCGTTCTCCGCCAGGCCTTGGAAGGCCATCGCGATCAGAGCGCTGGGATCAGCATTGCCGACGTTCAGTGCCTGCAGCACCTTGGGATCGACGCCCTGCACGGCCTTCATCACCGCACCGACGGCATAGGCCCTCGCGTCGGCTTCCTTCTGTGCGTTTTCCATGCGAAGGGCAGTTAGCGCCTTGTTCTTGTCCTCAAGGGCGATGCGCCCGGCCATGTCCTCGTTCTGGATCTCCTGACGCTTTTGCTGTGCTACGCGCTCTGCTTCCAGCTGGGTCTCGCGGATCTGGCGCTTCTTGGTCTCGACCGCGATCTCGGTATTCAGCTCGTTCTCCTTGATCGCGCGCTCTTGCTCGATGGCGGAGTTTCGTCGCAGGTAGGTCGCGTCATCGGCCTGCTTGAGGATCTGCTCGCGCACCGTGGCTTCCAAAGCACGCGATGTTTCCGGATTGGGTCTCACCGCCAGCACGGCCAGGTTCACGAGCTCGAGCCCCAGGCTGGACAGTCCTTCCGGCTGACGTAGACCGTCACGTACCGTCTGCACAAGGCGCTCGGATGCGCGAAGCAGGTCCTGAAGGGTCTGTCCTTGCAGTACGGATCGAAGCTGGACCTGGACAGCGTTGACTACACGCTGCGGAACCTTGGTCGGATCCTCCGACACGTACTCACCATTGGGCTTAATCGTGAAATTCATGAGGCTGGCAAGTGTCTTCGGCTCGGTCACGCGATAGGTGACCTGACCCTGCACGGTCACTTGCTGGAAGTCGCTGCTGACCTCATTAAACATGAAAGGTACGTCCACGCTTTCGAGCGGGACCGAAACTAGTGAGGCATTGGGAGCGAAGTAGAAGAAGGCGAGGCCGGTGCCTTCGCGAACCGGCTGCCCGTTTCGGTACTGGATGACGTAAGTGCTGGGACTAGCCTTGACGTAGCGCAAACCAAACATGAATCCTCCTTGTCATGAGTCGATAGGTCTAGGACCTAGATTTTGTTCAACTGATGAAGCTTCGCGCTGCTTTCAGAATTGGACTGGGAGCACAGCTGATCTAACTGTCCTCCGGCCTGGTCCACTGCCGCTAGTGCGCAGTAGCCATAAAGGCTCCAACCCCTGTAAAGAGTTGCATAAGCAAAAAAGATGCCGAGGATCACAAGAATCTTTAGCCAGATCGGGCCAGGCGCGGTAAGGGCCAAGACATACATCAAGAGCCAGTGCACTCCGACAACAGTAGCCATGGCCGGCGATAGTGCCCTAGCGAGTACTGATCGGCGAACGAACGCTTTGTTGCTGCGAGTCCGCACATCGGTGTTGAGCACGATCAGCTGAAGGTTGGACATGCTTACACCGGCCTGTCTGGCTCTCAGTACAACCTGCCTGACTGGACTAGGCGCTGGCCGCCAGAAGGTGACCGCGAATTGCATTCGCCGGTATCGCTCAGTCTCACGTCGCGCCGCCAACGAGTTCTCCCCAAACTGGTTTAGCACCCATTCGAGGCGCCTTTCGGCGACGTAGCGACAGGCCCGACACCACCATCGGCCAGAGAAGACTTCATCCAAGCCGGTTTCGATCGCGGAGATGCAGCGCCTGAGCGAGGTCATGCGACCAGGGCCCCTGAGACGCGTGACTTGATCTCCTCCAGACTTGCGGACGAGTGTTCGTTCTGTAGCAGAGTGAGCAGGAAGTCGAAGAGACGCTCGCGTTCTTCAAGCGGCAAGACTTGCCCATCTGCGTTACGGGCGAGCTCATCGACCGCGCGGAACGCGGAAACGTAGACGGATCTGGGAAGGGCGTTACCGGTGCCTGCTACAAATCGTGCGCCATTGATCAGAAACCACACATCGACGCCGCCTTCCTTCAGCCTCATCAAGTAGTTCATGTCCGGCACTCGAGCATCCTGCTCGTACAAGTGCTGACTCACGCGCTTGACTCCGCCTAGCTCGGCGAACTTCTGCTGGGTCAGTTCGAGCCGGCCCCGTTCTTGGCGGAGTCTGCTGCCGAAGCTCATTTCGGGTCTCCGGGCCTTGCGATGACGAGGAAAGTCTACTATAAGGATCAGAATATGTATACAAATGAATACATATGTTCCCAATACAGACTACTAAAACGCCTCTGAGAAGTGGTGCGCAGGTTCGCTCAGAATTTGCCCGGAGGGGCTTATCCATTAGTGGCTGGGCGAGGCTCCACGGCTACTCCGCCCAACTGGTCTACGGAGTGCTCACCGGTCGTAATCAGGGGCTACGTGGCCAGAGTCACGAAATTGCCGTGCGGCTGGGGCTTAAGCACGGCTTGATCGGGCGCGTCAGCGAAATTGACGCACTTGTGCAGGGGGCGCCGAATGAAGGCGCACATTCACCTCGCCAGGGAGGTGACCCCGAAACTTAACCCGTCGGATAAAAAGAAAGCCGCCTCGGCTAAAGGCGGCTATCTGGCGTGACTTGATTGCTCAAGCTGCTCGCTTGCTGGCAGTCTCCACTTCTGCCCACATGCAAGTCAAGCCTCCGTCGAATCTCTTTCTCGATGACTTGCTCCAGCGAGGAGCTTGGGGGCGCATGTGCTCAGAGGGATCGTTGCATACAGGTACCGTCCGCGTGCACTTGATGTCGACCACCCCGGGCGGTCGACATGAACTTAAACATCGCAAAGCTTGCGGCTGCGATCCGGGAGGGGCGCGGCATAGGGACGGGTGACGCATATCGGCCGTGGATTCAGATCACACGGCGTACATCGTCGCCCTACTCGAACCTCAATGTTGGCCCTGTGCCGCACCTCAAAAGGCTGACGCACTTCTTGTCACGTGCCGAGCGTCAATTCGCGCTCTACCTGTGGTGGCTGGGTGCTGAAGACGTCCGGGAACAGTATCCGCTCTGGCCTTGGCCCCACTTGCACCCGGAAGTGCAGATCGCTCCGCAAGCTGAAGACAGACTTCACCCGGGCATGCAGTTCGTCGCAACTGAGGCGGACATTGCTCTGCGAACCTATCCGGGCACCACCATTGCGCACGTCCTTACCATCGACATGATGGTGACGGTGCCGGTGTCGATGAACCCCGCACGCCTCATCGGAATTAGCTGCAAGCCGGAATCTATCGTAGGCGCGGGCTCGCCGACGGATCGAGATATGGAGCGGATCGAGTTAGATCGCCGTTACTGTGTTGCAGGCAATATCCCATTCCGCTTAGCGCATCCGGAGCAGCTGCCGCCGAAGCTTCTGGTTGGACTCCATGCCATATCGCCGATTGAACCGCGTTCCATGCTGATGCAGCTCGTACGCGCGGCACCCTACCTCAAGTACGTTGATCTGCTGCAACGCACGGCGTACGACCGACCTGCGTGGATTGCCTCCAAGGAAGCTGGCAACCGAGTCGGATGGTCGACTCCTGAGGAGCAGCGCGCATTCCACATTTCGATTTGGTACCAGCACGTTGACCATGACGTCTCAAATGGCCTCATAACCACAAGGCCTCTGGTTACCGGCGGAATGGCCTTGCGTGAGCAGGGGCGGCAGCGGTGGTTTGGGGAGGGCGCGTGACGCTACGCGAAAACACTGTCATCAAGCCGGGCATCGGCCAGTCCTTAATCGGGCGTCCGCATCGCGTGCTCTTGATCGACCACAAAGCTGCCATCGCGGCGATCATCGAAGTTGCAGGGCTCAAGAACGACGCAGGCAAGCGGTCCAAGTACGCGCGCGGACCAAAGGTTGTCGATCTTGCGGCTCTGGAGGATGCCCACAAAGAAGGGCGAATCGTCGAAACGGGATATCAGCCTCCAGGCCACTGGTCCATGCTCGACGAGGAGTATCTGGATACTGCTCCCACAGAAAAGGAAAAGAACAAGCGGGAGCGACGCCTCGAGCAGCGAGATGCCAGTTGGCGCCTGCTTGCGCCGATGCTCAAAGGGACGCATGTGCGGGACATCGCACGGAACCCAACCGCGCTGCGCGCCTCGATCCTGAGGCAAGCCAAGGAGCACCAGCGAAATCCAAGCACCATCTACCGACTTCTGAATACATACCTGGCAAGTGGTGGCGTCAGGAATAGCCTGATCCCCGACACCCACCGGCGCGGCGGTCCCGGTGTCGAGAAGGTGCACCGACGGAAGCTCGGTAGGAAGTCGCGGCTTGAGAAGGCTGGCAAGGTCGTCGAGGGAAGCTATGTCCTCAAAGAAGAGGACAAGGTGAAGCTTGCGATCGGCTATCTCCTGCAAAGCAAAACCACAAATGAATCGGACGCATATCTGCTGACGTGCGGGGTCCATTGGTCAGCGCTGAAGGAGGATGGAACCCCAGAACTCTTCCCGATCCATCAGCGGCCGACACAGGCGCAGTTCCGCTATTGGGGGCGCAAACTCAACCAGTTGGACGATCGCAAGCGGCGCATCGGTTTGGATCGTTTGACCGTGCAGCCAACGCCGGGAAGCACGCAAGATCAAGTGTCCACTGTTGGCCAGATGGCGATGCTCGACTCCACGACCAACGATGCCTACCTGACGTCCATGTTCTCGCGGCTCAGGAAGCTGCCGCCGATGCACATCACGATTCTGAAAGAAGTTCGATCGACTGTCGTGATCGGCTTCTATGTGGGTTGGGAGTCGCCAAGCACTTGGACGGCCCATCAGGCGATCTTGTGCGGAGCGGAGAGTAAGGTCGAGATCTGCGCGCGATTCGGAATCACGATTGCCGATGAAGATTGGCCATCGCTGCTCTGCAAGTTGATCATCGCCGACAATGGGGAGCTGAAGTCAAAAACCACAACAGCCGCGGAGGAGGAGTTTCGCTTCGCTGTGGAGTACACCAAGTCCTGGAGCGGGCAGAGCAAGTCGGACGTCGAAACGCAGCACCACACCCATCACAAAGAGCTAAACCACAAGTTGCCGGGGACGACACGCGGGAAGCGGCGGGAGCGCGGAGAAAGACATCCAGCATTGGAGGCGATATGGAACTACGCCGAGTACATGCACGAATTCCTGCTGATGGTCATTGAGTACAACAACGAGGAAGTGGCACGCCTGGCGCCCACGGCAATGCTGGAGGAGGGCGTGCGGCCTACGCGCATCAACATCCTGAAATGGATGATGGAGAAGAACATGCGGGCAGACCTTCCGTACGACTTGGAGCGGCTGCGGGCCTTCACCATGCCGCCAACCAAGGCCGTAATGACCAAGCGCGGAATCAGGCTGCTGATGCCAGATGGACGGCGCCATGTCCCAGACCTTCGGTTCTACGCGCCAGCATTGCAGAGCTCTGCTCAGTTCAAAGAGGCGGTCGCCAAAGATAGCGCGGTGAGCATCACGATTCGACAAAGCGAAACCGACACTAGTCGTGTCTGGTTTGCACTTCCAGATCAAGGGCTGACCAGCATACCTAACGTCAGTTCCGATGTGGACATGAAAGAAAGGGGGACCGTCGTCGACTTCGTCCAATGGGTCGAAGAGCGTGATTTGGTCAGGGACGTACAACGGGGTGACGAGGATCAGAAGGCTTTGAGTAAACTTCTGCGTCGTCAGGCGACAACGAATCACGGTAAGTCCGAGCTGACGAAAGAGCTCGCGGCGCAAGAGAAAAAGCCCTCACAGAAGAGCATGGTAGGCGGCTTGCGCAAGAACCGTGACGAGGAAATGCAGGCGCTCAAGTCGGCGAGCGGTCCGAGCGCAGCTGCAGAGAAACAAGCCTTACCTACGGACGCTGTGGAAGCTGTCGTCGAACGTGGCGATGCTGCATCCGAGGCCATGGAGGCCTTCATGAAAGAAGTTGCTGCATGAGCAACCAGCGACGCGATCATCCTGAGTTGGCGTTGGGTCCCAATCCCCTGCTCGAGGCCCTCGCTCCGTTCCTGCCGGTGAAAGATATTCCAGCGGCGCTTCGAAGGGAGCCGCTAGCCAATGTTGACTGGCGTAGCCTGCCACCTGAGCAACGGGAATCGCTTCTAGGGCTCTCCGATGATCACTACTGGCCAATATCTCCCCATGTGCATGTGGCTGCTGAGATCCAACTTATGCTTCGGTCCGGATTGATGCAAAGGAATCCAATGTCCCTAGAGGAGCAACGCCGCATCAACATGCTGGCGTTGGCAGACAGTGTGAACAGAGTTCAACTCCAATCCCTGAGAAAAAGGGCTGGGGGCTCAGTCTTGGCGGCAATCACGGGGCTGGGGAAGTCGACGCTTGTAGAACGCGTGTTGTCGGTTCTGGCACCTCAACAGTTCGTCGTCCATAGAGAAAGGCGGGATTGTGGCTGGTCGGTACTCACGCAAGTGACGTATCTCATTGTGAATGCGCCTAGCAATGCGACAAGGAGGGGATTATTCGCGGCAATCATCGGGGCGCTGGATGCACTGCTTAGCACAGACTACGCGGCAGACCTAAAACGCCAGAAGAACCTCGATGAGGCCATGGTGTTTGTGGCTAAAGTCCTATCGTTCCACAGAGTCGGATTGCTGGCCATCGACGAGAATCAGCCAAACACGCTGGCAGAGAACGTGTGGGGCGACGAGTTCATCCAGTACTTCCTCGGATTGATGAACCTTGGTATTCCGGTTCTTTTGATGGGGAATCCGTTGGCATTTAGCGAACTAGATGCGAGTGCGCAGTTGCTCCGTCGATTTGTCACGCATGGGTGGCATGTCTTGAGTCCCGCGAGGCAGGGTGCCGACTCCTGGTGGTCAAATCAGTTTCTACTTGGGGCGACACGATTCACCCTCTGCGAGGAAGCTCCTTCGATCGATGAGATACAAGACGCAACATCTGGAGTAGATGGGGGGATTCCGGGCACATTCGTGGCCGTCTGGAAGGAGGGGCAGAAGATCGCACTGCGTCGAGCGGGGGGCGCCGCTCGTCTCACAGTAGAAGACCTCAAGGCCGCCGCCTCGAGTCCCAACGTCGCGAAGCTCCTGGAAATTGCCCGAGCCGTATCAACCGGAAATGCGAGCTCCAGGTTTGATGACATTCCTCAGCAGCCAAGGGCACCAAACCAAGGAAGCATTGGGGGCCCGATGGCGACGAGGCCGGAGGAAGCTGGCCAAGCGTTGAGCCGAATTTCACGCCAGGTCAAACAGCAAGAATCGAGGAAACAGAAGAAGAAGGAGCAGGATATGGCTGCTCGGAAGAATCTATCTGAGGATGACCTTCGGAGAGGTGCGGATGCACATGCTAGGTTTGCCGGTGAGCAGGCGCATCAGGGTGAGCTCGACATTTAAGAAACAAGTCTGGAGCGTTAGGAGTCGCGGCCGGTCCCCATGCGTCTTTTTAGCTCAATCGTGACCCAGGACTTGGCCGACCACCTTTGCGTAGCGGCAATTTCCTCGAGAAGTCGATCGGGGATCTTCTGCATTGCTTTCCAGACGTGGCGACGATTACCGCCGGCTTCTCTGGCGGTCTGTGTGATGTTCCGATCAGTCAGAAGAAATGGTGCCAGTGATCCGGGGAGTGCGACGTCAAGGAGGAACCGACGCAATTGCTCCTGCAATGGCGGCTCAGAGTCTTCATTGAGTTTCGAGCTTAGGTCGAGCCTCAACTGAGATGAATCTCCAGCCGTGGGCAGATCGATTCCCAAGGCGGAAACTGCGCCGAGGACAACTAGTTTTTGAGCAAGCCTGCCCGGTGCTGAGTTGTGAGAAAGCTCGGCGTGGATAAAGTTCTCCATGATATGGCGCCCGGTTCGGGATGTGATGTTCGCAATGCCCGTCGACCAAGTTCGCCGGATAGTGGATTCAATCTCAGCCTGGGCAGAAGCTATGCCGCCGAACCTAGATACGACAACGTCCATGTAGGCTGCCCATGCGTGACTTGTGACGACAGGCAGCTTGCCTTCCAGCAGCTGCGTCCAGAGATAGAGGTACGTCGAGTGCCCGTCGGATGCCGCCCAAGGAATTCTGTTGGCGGGAGTTGAAATCTTGCCGCGTGGAAGGGCGTACTGCCCAAGGTTTCCAGCGATTCCCCCGGATACTTCATCGTTCAATGCGAGGCCGTGCTCGGGGCAGCAAAGAAGTGCAGGGATCTGGTGGAGAATGCGCCACTGCCCAAATCCGTAGGCGTTGATGTCATCGGCTACGCACTGAGGACAGGATCGGAGACTCCGGGTAACCAAATGGAACTGCCTAGAATTGAAATTGCGAAGGACCTTTTGTGCCCTGTGTGATCGATCTCCAGCGATGAGCGCGTCACTCCACGCGGCTGAGGCTGCCGGCGACATCGCTCTCGAATAGACGCCGAAGAATGTGTGCCTGAGTAAGACATCCCTCGGGGGGACCAAGTCCCCAAAAGCGCGCTTGGAAATGGTGGCGACGCTCTCTCCAAATAGGTTTCGTTTTCGGCCACCGGTAGTGCCATAGAGATCGACGAGGATCGCACTCTTGCCTCTGCTTCCTGTTTGAAAGTATCGAAACGCAGCTAGCGTGAATAGCAAAGCCCCAGGGCGAAGAGAGGGAACATAGCCCAATGTGACCTGTGACACCGGGTTGACCTCAGGAGCCGCTGCTGGGCAGCCGTCCGAGGCGGCGCAGTGCTTTAGTAAGCCATGGTCGATCATTTCTGTAGAGCCACGCGTAGCCGTTTCCCGGCAGTCCTCTAAGTTCAGATAGAGGAAGGTGGGCGTAGCGCTTACAGAGATGCGAGAACTTGGTGCGTGAAACAAACTTCCTGTGGGAGAACGTGGAACGGCTTCGTAGTGCTTTTAGGCGCTCATCCGCGCCGAGAATGCGATTGACGACGGAGGAAGAAACGCCAGAGGACACAGCTATCGACCCGACGGGTTCTCCTTTCGCCAGCAGTCTCCGGATTTCACCAACCAATGCGGGGGTCACAGACTTGCTTCGGCTGATGAATGGAATCCCGAATCGCGTTGCCCACTGCACGCCGGTTGTTGTAGAGACGCCAACAATCTTTGACGCTCCTGAGATCGACATACCTCCTTCAGCTACGAGTTGTTTGAATCGTGTGAGATCCCGCTCTTTCAGTGGTCGCGGATTGGTCTGGTGTTCGAGGGGCGCGCTATCGCAGCCAGATTCGCAGGCCTGCACAAACTCCTCCCAGCTATCGGTGATCGCACCGACAAGGAGGAGATGCTTCAGCGGGTGTCCGGGTTGGGGACTTCTTCTGGAGAGTGAAGCCGCCAAACCCGGCCATTCGTAACCGACTGATTCCAGCGGCGCCATTCCCGGCAGCCCCTCCAGGCCCCGATAACGTTCACGAATCAGGGAGACGAGCTTTTCAATGCGCAAGTTTCCGTGACTGGTCGCCAGTCCTCGTCCGCGAAGCAGGCGCTGATACCCGCCAGCAGCACGCGCAGTTGAAAGGCCACCAGGCGGAAGCATCGCCAAGTACAGGGAATCGCGAGCGAGCCGAGAAAGAGTCGCCATTGCGGTTTCGCTGGGAACTTGTACCTCGATTAGTTTGCAATCCTGGGGGTCCGCCGGAGTCACCCAGTAGCGTCGATGGACGGGCGTAATAGCGTCTCGGAGAAAGACCAGTGGCCGAGCGTGCTTCAGGCAAACAAAGCTTGAAGGAAACTGGTGCTCGATATGCCAGTACGAATATCCAAGCCGCTCTTGCTCTTCGCCAGCGCAGTCAGAACATAGCTTGAGCGGATGGTAGCCGCCCACCCGGCTAGCCGTGATCCCCAGCCGCATCTTCAAACTAGGGATGGCCCCTTCAGTAATGAGGTCTATTGTTTCTTCTGCTTTTTTGTCATCGATGGTGGGCAGGAAGTAGCCCAAGAGTGTATGGCGGAGTGCTAGTTCGCGAGGCGGGCCCAACTGACCACGAGTCCTCTGCGTCAACGTCCGAAGATGTGCTGGGAAGTCATGGCATAGAGCGGAATGTGGCGTGCCAAAGAGCTGGTCGCTGGTCTGATGTGCAGAAGTGCTGCAGTTCAGCTGGTGCGCGTGGCTACACCAGCTGTAAAGGGTCTGATTTGCGAGGAGAAGCGGCAGGATGGCTGACATGGCCAAGACTTCCTCCGGGCCGATCAGTTAAGCACGTTTCACGGCGTGAAGATCGTCTGCCAAGGAATAAACTGTTGAGCCAACTTTTCTCGCGTCGACGATCTCGGAGAAGCGTATTTGGCTCGTTTGGGCTAATTTCTCGTGACCAAATCGGTAGGCCCGACATTGAATCCCTTGGAGTTGCTAGGCTGCGTTTGGACTATCTATTGCTAATCACCAGGAAACAGAACGGGCCGCCCTGGGGCGGCCCGTTCTTTTTTGAGGTGGAAGCGCTGTTGCCGATCAGGCCGTCGCGTTACCCGCCGTCGGCAGGGCCAGCCGCTTTTCGAGGTCTTCGCGCATGCCGACCAGTTCGGTGGACAGCTGCTTGCGCTTGGCCATGCCTTCGCGATGGATCTCGCGGACTTCCTCGACGGTACGGATCAGCGTGTCGTTGACGGTGCGCAGCGTCTCGATATCGATCACCGAGCGCTGGTTGGCGCGCGCGGTGCCGACCGCGGTGGAGTGCACCAGTTCGGCGTTCTTGCGCATCAGCTCGTTGCTGGCGTCATCGATGGCGTTCGCCAGCTCGACGGCATTGCGCTGGTCGGCCAGCGACAACTGGATGGCGAACTGGTTGCGCCACATCGGGATGGTGACGTCGCGCACCGCGCTGAACTTCTCGATCAGCTGGATGGCGTTGGCCTGGATCAGGCGGATCATCGGCAGCGTCTGATCGGCCGCGTGCTGCAGCACCTGCAGGTCGGATACGCGCTTGTCGATCAGGCGTAGCGCGGTGTCCAGCGCCGCACGGCGGGTGCGCGATTCGGGATCTTCCAGGCCCGACAGCGACGCGAGATCCGCTTCCAGTTCGCTGATGCGGACGCGACCCGCGGCGACGTGCACGCCCAGCTCGCGGCGCTCGTCCAGCACGATGTCGTGCATCTGGTCGTACTCGCGCACGCGCTGCTGCTGGATCTGCTGGGTCTTGCCGACATCCGCCATCAGCTGGTCGATCTGCCGGTTGGTCGAGCTGTAGCGCTGCACCAGGTCATCCTTGGTCGCGCGCATCTTGTCGATCAGCGGGCCGAGGATCGGCAGCTTGGAGCGGCCGTGGAACGATTCGAGGTTCAGCGAGCGTGCGATGCGCACCACTTCGCCGAGCTTGTCGCCGCTGCTGTCGAGGTCGGCGTTGCGCACCTTGTCCAGCAGCTGCGTGCTGAAGGCGCTGGTCTTGGTGGTGGCTTCGCGACCGTAGGTGTGCAGGTTGCCGGGCGCGATGTCCTGCAGTGCCTTCGCGGCTTCCTGGATGCGCGGGATGTCGGCGCTTTCCAGGCCCAGGTCGGTCAGCAGCTGCGGCGACAGCGCCGCGGGAACCAGCGTCTGTTCGGAATTCGTCGTCATGGGGCCTCCTGGGTGTTGGTTTGCTGCGCGGCCACCGCCGGTGTGGCGGGCGGTGCGGGCAGATGTTCGATGTGGGCTTCCAGCTCATCGATCGTCCGCATGGCGGAGGATAGCTGCATTCCATGCCCGGCACCGGCGGCGACGCCCTGCTGCTGGCAGAGCAGCACGGAAAGCCGGGGCAGTTGCAGTGCATGCCGCTCGGCGATGGCGAGTGCGTTGGCGGCGACGAGGTCCAGCTGGCTGGCGGTGATCTCGTACGCGCTGCGCAGGGTGACTAGGTGCGCAAGCCGCGAGGTGCCGGCAGGCGTGCCGCCTTCCGCCGTCGCCTGCTGGCGTGCCAGGCCGTCGATCTCCTGTTGCAGGTGCGCGCAGGCATCGCGCAGCCGCTGCGCATGCGCGGCGAGCGTCTCGTGCTGGTGGCGCAGTCGTGTCGCTTCGAAGCCGGCCTGCCGCAGCAGGATCCCGCTACGTTCGCGCAGCGACCGCGCTTCGGCGGCGAGGCGGATGTCGCGGCCGATCAGGCGTCCCCAGAAGCCGACGCTGCGACGCAATGCGCGCGGGTCGGCCGACAGCAGGACGGTGCGCAGGTCGCGCAGGGTGCCCTGCAGGTCGCCGGCGCCGGCCTGTGCCATCGCGCGGATCGCCGCGGCGTGCTCGGCCAGGCCGGGGGCATCGGCGTCCATGGCGGTCGACGGGTTCACCGCGGGAGGTCTCCCGTGTCGTCATCCGGTGCCGACGGAGACACATCCAGCGTCGGCGTCGGACGCTCTTCCTTGAAGGCGAGGCTGGCGATCACCTGGTCGAACTCGGCCTCACGTGGCGTGCGTGTCTTCGCCTTGCGTGCCGCTGCCGGGACGGGCGCGGTCGCATTGCTGCGCATCGCCTGCGCGAGTGCGACGAGCGCTGCGTTGAGCTGGTCCTGCCGCGCCATCGTCTGCTGCAAAGCTTCCAGTACCGGGGCGGTGTCGAGCGCAGGTGCAGGCGCAGGCGCGACCGGCGTGGCGACGGGCTCCGGCGCGCGCAGCGACTGCAGGGCCGCGAGCAGCGCCTCCCACGGCGCAGGCGGTGCCGCGTCAACCGGCGCCGGTTCGCCCAGGCGCTGCAGGCCGACGGCGATGTCGGCCAGTTGCGCGACGACGCGTCCGCCGACATCGGCATCCTCGGCGCCCATGGCCTTGTTGCGCAGGAAGTCGGCCTTGATCTGGTTCCAGCGGGCCAGCTCGTCGGCCGCCAACGTGCCGCGCAGTTCACCGAGCTTCAGCAGGTTCTCTTCCGCACCGGTGGTCAGCAGCTGTGCCTCGCCCAGGTAATGGTCCGAGATCATCTGCTGCAACTCCGCGGCGTTCATCACCGGCGAGATCTTCTCCGCCAGCTTGTTCATGTTGCGATAGCTGCCCTGCAGTCGGAACGGCGGCTCCACGCGGTACTTGTCGGCCTGCGCGGCGCTGGTGATGTACTGCTGGTTGACGCGGTAGACCACGTCGCGCACGGTCAGCAGCCGCTGCAGCACCGCGACGATCTCGCCGATCTCCGCGCCGCTGTAGGCGTGCGACAGCTGGTTGGTGCTGACATCCTTGCCGCGCGCCTTGTCGACCAGCAGATAGAGGTCGGCCATGTCGCGGGTTGCGAGCGGTGCGAGCACCGGGTTCGACGTCAGGCAGTTCTCCACGTAGCTCAGCAGGAACGCGTCCTCCATGCCGCCCAGCACATCGCCCAGGTTGTAGATGTCCGCACGGTTGGCGAGCATGTCGGGGATCTTGAAGACCTCGCCGGACTCGGTGTACGGATTGCCTGCCATCACCACCGCGAACTTGCGCCCGCGCATGTCGTAGGTCTTGGTCTTGCCGCGCCAGACGCCCTCGATGCGGCGCGTGCCGTCGCACAGCGAGATGAACTTCTGCAGGAACTCCGGATGCGTGTGCTGGATGTCGTCCAGGTACAGCATCACGTTGTTGCCCATCTCCAGTGCGAGGTTGAGCTTCTCCAGTTCCTGTCGCGACGTGGCGTCCGGCGCCTGCGCCGGATCCAGCGAGCGCACCTCATGGCCGAGGGCCGGGCCGTTGATTTTCATGAAGACCAGGCCCAGGCGGTGCCCCACGTATTCCATCAGCGTGGTCTTGCCGTAGCCGGGGGGTGAAATCATCATCAGCAGGCCCATCAGGTCGCTGCGCTTGTTCTCGCCGACAGTGCCCATCTGCTTGGCGAGGTTGTCGCCGATCACCGGCAGATAGACGTCGTTGATCAGCTTGTTGCGCACGAATGAGGTCAGTGGGCGTGCCTTGAATTCCGACAGGCGCATCGCGCTGCGTTCGCGCTGAGCGACTTCGCCACGCAGTGTCTGGTAACGCTGCCATGCGGGCACGAAGTCGTCGCGATGCGCGGCGAAGCGTGCGGGCAGGTCGTCCACCGCCAGCGACAGGCGTCCCTCGCGGATGCGCGGATGTTCGCCCAGCAGGCCGTCGACGGTGTTCATCAGCGTCACGTGCTCCACCACGTGGGTCAGCTGCGATCCATGGCGGTACAGCGCAATCGCCTCCGGCACGTACGATGCCAGGTGGGCCTGCTCCGGTAGTGCCGTCAGCGCGTCCAGTGCCTGCCGCAGCAGCGACCAGGCCGCGGCCGGGCGTGCGTCCAGGCGCTGCAATGCACTGGCGAGCACGCCGCCACCGGCGTCGTCGGTCAGGCGGGCACGGAACGCGGCGACCAGCGCTTCGGCGTAGTGGGTGAAGCGGAACGTCGGCGTTGCCGACGTGACGGTGTCCACGATGAAAGCCGCCGCGCCCTGAGCATCCGTGGTGGGGAAGGGCAGCGCATCGCGCTGCACCCACTCGATCAGTGCGGTCGCCAGCTCGTCGCGCAACGTCTGCAGCGCCCTGCCCGCGGGCGAGAGGGCATCGATGGCGCGTGCCGCGCGGATCCGGTCGATGACATCCTGTGGCGTCGCATCGCCGCGGCACCACCAGGCCACGGCCAGTGCGCGTGCGGCGGGCGCATGCCGCAGGGTGCCCGCCGCCTGCCGCAGCGGCAGGTAGCTGCGCAGGATGGCAGCTGCGTCGTGGTCGTGGATGCCCTTCTCGTAGCCCTCGCGATACCGCGGTGCGGCGTAGTCGCGGACGATCCTGTCCAGGGCTTCCGGATCGGCCAGCGCATGATCCAGTTGCTCCGCACTCAGTCCGCCCTCACCGGCCAATGCGTCCTGCAGCAGGCGGCAGGCGAGGTACTCGCCGCGGTACAGCGTGGGTGACTCGGACTCGAGGGTAACGTCCCAGTACGCGCGCAACGCGTCCAGCGCAGGCTCCTGCAGCGGCTCCAGGTAGTCGGTGCCGGTCAGGTGCACGGCGAGCGTGTCGCCGCGCGGAATCAGTGTCAGGTCCAGCGGTTGCGTATTGACGCTGAAGCGGTGGCGCGGCCCCAGCCGGATGACGTTGCCGGCGTCCTCGAACAGGTCGCTGCGGTCGCGCAGGCCGCGCACGGCCTGGTCGCGTGCGCCCTTGATGCGCGCCTCGATGTCGTCCGCCTTCACCGAGTCCTTCAGCTCGCGCAGGCGACCGGCCAGCTCGCGCAGCTTCAGGATCAGTGCGTCGCCGGCGAAGAAGGCATTGAGTTCGTCCGGTGAGGTGAAGCGTTCGGTGCGACGGCCGAGGCCTTCCAGGATGCGGTTGGCCGCTTCCTGCACCGACTGCGCCTTGCGCTGGCGTTCGTCCAGCAGTGCCTGCTTGTGCGCCTCGAACGCCTCCAGCATCTCCTCGCGCTTGGACAGGATGTCGCCGAGGAACTGTTCGTGCTCGCCGAACTGGCTCTCCAGTTCCTCCAGCTGCACCATCAGGCGCGAGAGTTGTTCGTCCGCACGCTCGGGCGTGGTCGCCATCGCCAGCGCGTTGCTGACCGCCTGGCCGAACAGGGTGAACTGCGCGCCGAACTGCGCCACGGCCTCGGCCGACCCGAGTTCGCGGCGACGCTGGGTCGCGCGGGCACGGGTCTGGTTGAGTTTCGCGTAGATGGCCGACAACGCATCGACCACGCGGGTGCGCTGGGTGGCGTCGTCGACCCGCAGCGTTGCCATCAGCTCGGACAGCATGTCCAGCTCGCCGGCCATGCCCTGCATGGCCTCGATGGCTTCCGCCAGTTCGCGGGCGCTCGCCGCTTTCTGTGCGCGGGCGTCGAGTTCGACGAGGCGCTGCTGGAAGGGCGCCAGCGCCTTCTCGCCGGCGAGGAACTGGCCGGTCGCGGTGCCGACGCGCTCGTGCGCCTCCTGCAGCGCGGCCGTCATCGCATCGATGGCGGCGGTGTCGATATAGCGGTAGTCGCGCAGCGTCAGCAGGTGGCCGCGCAGACGCGAGACGGCACCGAGGGCTTCGACGAACTCGGCGATGCCGTTCCAGCCCTCCGGCTGCAGGCGGCCGAGCAGGGCACGATGGTCGCGTTGCGCCTGCGCCATCGAGGTCTCGGACTGGCGCCGGATCTCCTGCACCTTCTCGTATTCGTCCAGCACCGATTCGCCGGTACCCGCGATCTCGTGCAGCAGCGTGGCCAGTCCATCGCACTGCGTGTCGTCGATCCAGTGGTGCAGGTCGAACAGGCGGCGGGTGCAATGCGTCAGCAGCTGGTAGCGCTGCGCGGACACGTCGGGACGTTCAATCTCGCGGGCGAGGTCGAACAGGTTGGAGACCGCACGCACCAGCTCGGCATTGCCGAGTCGGGCCATGAACGACGTACCGGCGGGTCGTGTGGCCGCGAATTCGTCCGAACTGAAAGGCGTCTGCCACACCTGCATCGAATGCACGCGGGTGGGGTCGTCGTTCTCGGCGCGGAACAGCACCATGCGGCCGTCGTGCAGGCGCGCGTAGCCGTGCGCGAGCACAGGCGGCTGCAGGCGGCGCTGCACCAGGTTGTAGACCAGCAGCGCGGCCTGGCCGGTCTCGCGCTCGTAGAACACGTACATCACGTCCTCGCCGTTGGGCGAGCGGATCGTGCGCTTGTACTGCATGTCTTGCACGGCGGCATCGAACGCCTTGTGCTCGCCGTTCTGCAGGTAGTAACCGCCGGGGAAGATGATGCCGTGGTCTTCGGGCAGCTGGATGCAGGCCTGCACGATGGCGTCCAGCCGCGTGACCTTGCCGGTCTGGGTGTTGTAGACCAGTCCGCGCCAGGCGCTCTCGCGGTACGGCAGCACCTTCAGCAGGATCAGCGAACCGACGCGTGCGAACTCGATCTGCGCATCGTCCAGCGACTGCGTGCGGTCCTCGACCGGCTCGCTGTACACGCCGGCACCTGTCTCGGTGTTGTTCTCCACCTTCAGCGTCAGGTCGCCGCCGATGGTCTCGACGAACAGCGTGTCGAGGATGTTCAGGTGCGGATGGCGGCCGCTGACTTCCATGTCCTTGGTGGCGCGCGTCCATTCGAAATCGAAGGGCGGCGGCAGCACGATGTCGCGCTCGCCACGTGCGTCGAGGTAGTTCACCTCGCCCTCGGACGTCAGGGTCCAGCGGAATACGCGCACGTCGGTGGACTTCAGGCCGATCTGGAAGGCCATCAGCAGGCGGCCGTCGCGCACGATCAGCTGCAGCAGGCGTGCGTCCTTGTAGTAGCTGTACAGCTCGCTGAAGTCGCGCTGGAACGCACCATCGGCGAGGAAGCTCGCGGCGATGTCGACCGGGGCCACGTCGTAGCCCTCGCCCGCCTCCACCAGCCGATAGATGCCGAACACGTCGGCGACCGACGTGGTCGCCTTCAGGCCCATGTAGACGTTGAAGCCGAACAGCAGCAGGTCGCCGACCTGCACGATGTCGCGGCCGACGGAGTTGTGCTCGGTGCGGATGCGCAGCCGGCCGATGGCTTCCATCCGGCTGTCGCCGAATTCCTGCAGGCGACGCGTGTTGATTGCCTCCACGACGGTGCGCAGCCGTGCGCCTTGCTCGTCGAGGCGACGGCGCAGCACGTCGTAGGCGCCGCCCTGGGCGACGGCCTGGTCGACCTGCGTGTCGGTGGTGGGAACTTCGGACTTAGGCGTATAGGACATCGGACCTCATCCTCGCCCGTCCTGGGCGGTCGATGCGGAAATCGGGGCCGACGGCGTTCGCCGCCGGCCCGGCTCAGGCGTGTTGCGTCAGGCGTCGGTCGCTTCGGCCTGGCGCCCGGCAAGCGGCAGGCCGTTGCCGGCCAGGCGACCGAGCAGCTGCGCGGCGATCGGGCTTTCGCCGACGATGCCTTCCAGCGCCTTGCCCAGCGACACGCCCTTGGTCAGCGCGTTGAACACGCCACCGTCGCCGCCGATCAGCTCGATGTTGGCGTTCTTCAGCGCGCTGGCCAGCACCTCGGCGTTCTCGCGCGAGATCGCCTTGCCTGCGTCGATCGACGCCAGCAGCTGGCGCAGCTGCGTCTCCAGCAACATGCGGAACTCCTCGTGGCTGCGCGCATCCGGGCTCATCTTGCCCATCGCGTCGAACTTCGAGGTCAGGCCCTCGGCTTCGGCCGACATCTTCTTGGCGATGTTGCTGGCTTCGGCATCGCCCATCGCCTGGGTGGCGCTGGCGTTGGCCTGGCCCAGCTTCTGCGCGCCGTCGGCTTCCGCACTCAGGCGCTCGGTCAGCACGCGGGCGTCGGCGTTGCCCTGCTTGTAGGTGGCATCCGCCTTGGCTTCCAGCACGCGCGCTTCGGCCAGGCCGGTCTTCTCCATCGCCACGGCATTGGCTTCCTGCACCTGCGCTTCGGCCAGGCCGGGCGCAGCGCTTTCGGCGCGCACGCCGTCGGCCATCACGCGCTTGGCTTCGGCCTGCTTGCCGGCGGCCTGCAGCTCGGCGTCGGCCAGCACGGTCAGTTCGATCGCGCGGTGGCGCGCGGCCTGCTCGGCGGCTTCAGCGGCCTTGACGTCCTTGACCAGGGTTTCCTGCGCGGCGGCTTCGGCGGCCAGGATGGTCACCTGCTTGGCGCGGTCGGCCTCGGCGACCTCGCGGGTCTCCTTGATCTTCTCCTCGGCCACGGCGACGGTCTGCTCGATCTGGGTGCGCTCGCGCACGACGTTGGCCACTTCCATGCGGCCCTGCTCGACCACCTTGTCGCGGTCGACTTCCTGCATCTGCACTTCCTTGTTGGTGTTGACGCGCTCCAGCTGCTCGGCGCGCGCGACGCGCTCCAGCTCGATGGCGACGGCGCGGCGACGGTTCTGCTCGGCCACTTCTACTTGGCGCAGCTGCTCCTGCTCGCGGATCTTGATCTGCTCTTCGGTCTCCAGGCGCGCACGCTCGGACACCTGGCGCTGCTCCTCGATCACCTTGGCGGTCTCGGCGGCTTCGCGGGCGCGCACGGTCTCGACCTCGCGCTGCTGGCGAGCCTCGGCCTCCGCCTGCTGGCGTTCCAGCGCGAGCAGGGCTTCGCGGGCTTCGGTGTTCTTCTTGGTGATCGCCAGCTTCTCGTTCTGCTCGAGTTCGTTGGTCTGCACGTTCTGGCGCGCGGTCAGCTCGGTGATCTTGCGGATGCCTTCGGCGTCCAGGATGTTGCTGGGGTCGAGCAGGTGCTTGGGCGTCTGCTCCAGGTAGTCGATGGCGACGTCTTCCAGCACGTAGCCGTTGAGGTCCTGGCCGATGACGGCGACGATCTCGTCACGGAATTCCTGGCGCTTGTCGAACAGCTCGGTGAAGTCGAACTTCTTGCCCACCGTCTTCAGCGCCTCGGAGAACTTGGCGTTGAACAGTTCGTCCACGGCGTGCTTGTCGGACGCGCGGTCGGCGCCGATCGCCTTGGCCACGCGCAGGACGTCGGCCGGCGTCTCGTTGACACGCAGGTAGAACGCCACCGCGATGTCGGCGCGCATGTTGTCCTTGCAGACCAGGCCTTCCTTGCCGCGGCGGTCTACTTGCAGGGTGATCAGGCTGATCTTCATCAGCTCGGCCTTGTACAGCACCGGGATGATCAGCGCGCCGGTGAAGTGCACCTTCGGGTGCGAACTCATGTCGTTGACGATGAGGGCGGTGCCCTGTTCGACCTTCTTGTAGAAGGCCTTGAAGATGCCGATGAACCCGAACGCCATCACCAGCACGATGCCGAGGATGACGAGGAAGGGGATGAGGTTGGACATATCCATGGCGGAACTCCTTGTAGGCGACGTGCTGGCTTACTGTTGCTGGAAGGCGGCTTCTGAAATGACGCGATAGGTGTTTTCGGATTCGAGGTGTTCGATCAGGACGACACGGTCGCCACGGCCGAAGCGCTCGCCGGGCAACGCGCGGACCTGCAGAATCAAGCCGGCGCCACCGTCGTCGAACTGCGCACGACCGCCGGCGTGGTCCACGTGCGGCGAGATCACCGCACCGGCGCGTCCCAGCACCGATGGCAGGACCGGCGGGCGCAGGCGAGCAATCACGCTGGCCAGCGGGCGCAGCAGCACCGAGGTGACCAGCATGCCGGGCAGCAGCGCGGCGACCAGGACGCCGGCGCCGGTGATCCAGCGCACGGTGTCGGGCAGGTGCTGCAGCAGCCACAGATGTGCGAAGTAAGTGATCAGCCAGCCGAAGATGGCCAACACCGTCAGCACCAGCATCAGCGGCACGCCGGACAGGCCCAGCTTGGCGAGCATGCCGGCGATCGCGGTGGGTTCGGCGCCATCGCCGTCGGTGACCAGCCAGCCGTCGACGGCGTCGAAGTCGACGATCCCGGTCGCAGCCAGCAGCCAATACACCGTGCAGAACGCGAGCAGCACGCTGTACAGCAGCGTGGGGAAGGTCAGGGTGGTATTCAGGAACTCGATCATCGTGGCTCCCCCTGGTTCAGCGCTTGCGCGCGGATGACGTGATGCGCTTGCGCGCGCGGTCCAGCACGGCCTGTGCAGGATCGACGGTGTCTTTCTTGTTCGTGCGCTGTGTGGTGCCGCTTTCCGGCGCTGAGGTGCGGCGTTGCTTCATCCGTGCGGCGGAAGCGAAAGCGGGTTCCGGGTACAGCGCGTCGCCCGGCTGGCGACGCGCGACGGTGGCCTGTGCGCGCTGCAGGCTGTTGGAAGCGCGCAGGATGTCCAGCTGATGCTTGAGCCGGCGCAGACGTCCCTCTAGCTGTTCGACCACGTGCGCGAACTGCCGCTCCTGCGTGGCCAGGTCGTGGCCTTCCTCCATCCGCTGGGCACGCTCGGCCTGCAGGCGGACAACATCATCCGCCGCCGTGCGAGCCTGCGTGGCGCGGTTCTGCCGCAACGCGGTTTCCACTTTGGCCTCGATCTCGCCGATGCGGGTCGCGAGCGCTGCCTGATGCTGTTCATTGGCGATGCGGCGTGCCTTCGCGGCTCCGTGCTCGCCTCGCGCGCCGTGCAGGGCGTCGTCGATGCTGCGGATCTCCTCATCCAGCAGGCGTTCGGCGCGATCGCCCATCACGGCGCCGGCCAGGCCTTCCATGCCTTCCTGGATCCGCTTGAACAGGGTCTTCAGCGTGTCGGGCATCAGGCTTTCCTCCGGATGCCCGTGCGCAGGAACGGTCGATAGGCTTCGGTCGCGTTGATGACGTTCTCGGCCAGCGTCTCGATCTCGAACATCACGTTGGCCAGGCTGGAGTGCGTATCGAGCGCGCCGAACATGGTGTAGCCGGCCACGCCGCCGATGCGCTGCATGCCGATGGTCGAGAGGGGCAGCAATACATGCGTGCTGAGCACGTGGGCGTTGAAGGCCGCCACATCGGCCACGTCTTCCACCGGCCACAGGTAGGCCTCGACCAGGATCTGCTCGCCGCCCACGGCCAGGAAGACCGACAGGTCGCCGTACTCGTGCATCACCAGGTGCAGGCTGGGCTCGGCGCCCTCGATGGTTTCCAGGCTGATCAGGCCGTCGCGCACGGTGCTGGCCTGCTGCAGCGCGTGCCGGATCGCGGCGACCGTCCAGCCGGCCTCGGTGGACTGCGTCGGCAGGTAGGGGATGCCGGACTCGCGGGCCGCCTCGCGCATCGACTTCTCGATGGACGCCAGCTCTTCGGCGTACTCGGGCCGGATCCAGACGTCCTTCTTGACCAGGCCCTGCTCGCGCATGCGCTCGCGGTAGTTGCGGACGTGCAACGTGGAGGCCTTGATCGCGGGGCGGGAGGCTGTCATGAAATCGAACTTATTGCTTACATGTAATGTTGTCAAGCGGCAGCGCGGCGCCGGCGGGTGTCGGGTGACGGGTCGATGACGGCTGTCGCCTGCGTGTAACACGCTGCGCGGACAATGGCGCCAGCAACGAGGTCCCTCTCTCCTCCCGCGTTGCGGCGAAGCCCGGTCGATGCCGGGCTTCGTGCTTTCCGGAGCGTGCGCGGCCCATGGCATGCTGGCCCACATGAGGATCCGTCGATGCCCTGCTGCCGCCTGTTGTCCTTCTTCATCGCCGTGATGGCCGTTCCGTCCGCTTTGGCTGGCGAGGCGCCGACCACGCCGCTGGTCATCGGCCATCGCGGCGCCAGTGCGCACCTGCCCGAGCACACGCTGGCTGCGTACGCGCGCGCGATCGCCGACGGCGCCGACTACATCGAGCCGGATCTGGTCGCCACCCGCGACGGCGTGCTGGTGGCGCGTCACGAGAACGAGATCGGCGGCACCACCGATGTCGCGCAGCGGCCGGAGTTCGCCGCGCGCAAGCGCAGCCAGGTGATCGATGGCGAGACATTCGAGGGCTGGTTCACCGAAGACTTCACCCTCACCGAACTGAAAACGTTGCGCGCACGCGAGCGGCTGCCCGAGCTGCGTGACACGTCGCACGACGGACGCTACGAAATCGCGACGCTGGACGAAGTGATCGAACTGGCATCGGAGCAGACCGTGCGCACCGGCCGCACCATCGGTCTGATCCCGGAGATCAAGCACCCCAGCCACTTCCAGCGCATCGGCCTGCCGATGGAGGAACGTTTACTCAAGACGCTCGCTGCGCACGCCTACACGCGCGAGGCGCCGGTCGTCATCCAGTCGTTCGAGCAGGCCAACCTGCGCGCGCTGCGCGATCATCTGGCACCGCCCAACAAGAACATCCGCCTGCTGCAGCTGCTCGGGTCGCCGGATGCGCAGCCCGGTGATGCGCTGGCGGCAGGCAAGCCGACCCGTTATGCCGACCTGATGAAGCCGGCCGGGCTGAAGGACATCGCGGGCTACGCCGACATCATCGGTCCGTGGACGCGCCTGCTGATGCCCGTGGCGGAAGACGGCACGTTCGGCGACGCCACGCCACTGATGGCGGACGCGCGCGCTGCTGGCCTGCAGGTCTGGCCTTACACGTTCCGGCCCGAGAATCATTTCCTGCCGAAAGCGCTGCGCGAAGGCGAGGACCCACGCACGCGCAGCGAGGCGGGATCCGTTGCGGAGATCCGCGCCTATCTGGCGCTGGGGATCGGCGGCTTCTTCACCGACGATCCGGCGTTGGGGCGTCGTGCGGTCGACGCCCGCTGAGTTACATCACACCTTGCCGAACACCAGGCTGGCGTTGGTGCCGCCGAAACCGAAGCTGTTCGACATGACGGTGTTCAACGTCGCGTCGCGGCTCGTCTGCACGATGGGGAACGCGGCCGCACCCTCGTCCAGCGTCTCGATGTTGGCCGAGCCGGCGATGAAGCCATCGCGCATCATCAGCAGGCAATAGATCGCCTCGTGCACGCTGGCCGCGCCTAGCGAATGGCCGGACAGCGCCTTGGTGGACGAAATCGGCGGCAGCGTGTCGCCCAGCGCGTTGCGGATGGCCTCAAGCTCGATCACGTCGCCCAGCGGCGTCGAGGTGCCGTGGGTGTTGAGGTAGTCCAGCGGCGCGGTGACGCCTTCCAGCGCCATCTGCATGCAGCGCACGGCGCCTTCACCCGAGGGCGCGACCATGTCGGCGCCGTCGGACGTCACGCCGTAGCCCAGCAGTTCCGCATGGATGCGCGCGCCGCGCTTCACTGCGTGATCGTAATCCTCCAGCACCAACATGCCACCGCCGCCGGCGATAACGAAGCCATCGCGATCGGCGTCGTACGGGCGCGAGGCATGGGTCGGATCGTCGTTGCGCTTGCTCGACAGGGCGCCCATCGCGTCGAACATCATTGTCAGCGCCCAATGCAGTTCCTCACCGCCACCGGCGAACACGATGTCCTGGCGGCCTGCACGAATGAGGTCCGCCGCGGCGCCGATGCAGTGTGCGGAGGTCGCGCAGGCGGCGGAGATCGAATAGCTGACGCCCTTGATCTTGAACGCGGTGGCCAGCGTGGCCGACACCGTCGAGCACATCGTGCGCGGGACCATGTACGGACCGACCTTGCGGATGCCGCGCTGGCGCAGCAGGTCGGCGGCTTCGATCTGCCATTCGGCGGAGCCGCCGCCGGAACCGGCGATCAGGCCGGTGCGCGGCTGGCTGACCAGCGCTTCATCCAGGCCGGCATCGGCGATCGCATCGCGCAGCGCGATGTGCGCGAACGCCGCGGCGTCGCCCATGAAGCGCTTCTGCTTGCGGTCGATCTGCGCATCGAGATCGATCTCGGGTGCGCCGCCGACCTGGCTACGGAAGCCGAGTTCGGCGTACTGCGGGATGTGGCGGATGCCCGAACGGCCTTCGCGCAGCGCGGCCGACACGGTGTCCGCGTCGTTGCCCAGGCAGGAGGTGATGCCCAGGCCGGTGATGACGACACGACGCATGGTCAGAAATTCTCCGTCGAGGTAAACAGACCCACGCGCAGGTCGCGCGCGGTGTAGATCTCGCGGCCGTCCACCAGCATGCGGCCGTCGGCCACTGCCAGCACCAGCTTGCGGTTGATCACGCGGCTGATGTCGATCTCGTAGCTGACGCGTTTCGCGGTCGGCAATACCTGGCCGGTGAATTTCACTTCGCCCGAGCCAAGCGCGCGACCGCGACCGGGTGCACCGATCCAGGTCAGGAAGAAGCCGGTCAGCTGCCACATCGCATCCAGGCCCAGGCAGCCCGGCATCACCGGATCGCCGAGGAAGTGGCACTGGAAAAACCACAGGTCGGGGTGGATATCGAGTTCGGCGCGGATCATGCCCTTGCCATGCGCGCCACCGTCCTCGCGGATCTCGGTGATGCGGTCGAACATCAGCATCGGGTCGTTGGGCAGTCGGCCGCTGTCGGGGCCGAACAGTTCGCCGCGCGCGCTGGCCAGCAGCTGTTCGCGCGAGAAGGAAGCGGGGGCGTTCATTGCGTCGTCCGTTTTGCGAGGCGCAAATAATGCACACATGTGCATACGCTTGTCTTGATGCAAATCAAGCGGGTTTTTCCATACGCCTGCGTACCATCGACGAACTGCAATTGCGGCAAGGGTTTGGCGCACTTTGTCCGCGACTCCACACGCAGCCGTATCGTTTCTTCACGCATCCATGCGATCGCGTACGGCGGCCGATATCATCGCGTGATGCGCAAGATCATCCACATCGACATGGACGCGTTCTACGCGTCGGTGGAACAGCGCGACGATCCATCGCTGCGTGGGCGGCCGGTGGTCGTGGCATGGCGCGGTGAGCGTTCGGTGGTCTGCGCGGCCTCGTACGAGGCGCGCGTGTTCGGCGTGCGCTCGGCGATGCCGGCGGTGCGTGCGGAGCGGCTGTGTCCGCAGGCGGTGTTCGTGCCGCCCGACTTCATCCGCTACAAGGCCGTGTCGCGACAGGTGCGCGAGATCTTCCTGCGCCATACCGATCTGGTCGAACCCCTGTCGCTGGACGAGGCCTACCTCGACGTCACCGCGCCGAAGTCCGACCTGCCAACGGCCACCGCCGTCGCCGAAACGATCCGCGCGCAGATCCGCGAAGAGACGCAGCTGACCGCATCGGCGGGCGTGGCGCCGAACAAGTTCCTCGCCAAGATCGCGTCCGACTGGCGCAAGCCCGACGGCCAGTTCGTGCTGCGGCCGCACCAGGTGGAAGCATTCCTCACGCCGCTGCCCGTAGAGCGCATTCCCGGCGTGGGCAAGGTCATGCAGGGCAAGCTCAATGCGGACGGCATCCGCACCGTCGGCGATCTGCGCGAGCACTCGCAGCACGAGCTGGAAGCGCGCTACGGCAGCTTCGGCGGCAGCCTGTACCGGCGCGCGCGCGGCATCGACGAGCGGCCGGTGGAACCGGACCAGCCGGTGCAGTCGATCTCGTCCGAGGACACATTCGCCACTGATCTGCCCCTGTCCGAACTGGAGCCGCACATCGTTCGCATCGCGGAGAAGGCATGGCAGGCCAGCCGCAAGACCGAGCGTGTGGGCCGAACGGTGGTACTGAAGCTCAAGACATCGCAGTTCCGCATCCTGACGCGCAGCTTCACGCCGGAGTCGCCGCCGGCGTCGGCGCAGGAGTTCATCGACATCGCGCGGGCACTGCGCGAGCGCGTGGACCTGCCGGTCGCGACGCGTTATCGCCTGGTTGGCGTCGGGCTTTCCGGTTTCCGCGATCGTGAAGAGACCGTCGTGCAGGCCGGCCTGTTCGATCCGCAGGAAGCGTAGGCGCGCTCAGGCCGCCTGCCAGTCGAAGGCTAGGTCTTCGCTGCGCTCGAAACGGCGCAGGTGCGAGGCGATCACGTCCTGCAGGCGCGTGCGTGCTTCTGCATCGGGCGTGTACAGCGTGACCAGCAGCGCGTCGCCTTCCGCCGCAAAGTCAGCCGGGCCGAGGTCGCCGAACGGAATGCGGGCGTGGGCGTCGTCCGGGCGTTCGATCTCGAATTTGTGTCGCCAATGGTTGCACAGCGTGCGCAGCAGCTTGGCGGGATCGGTGGGAGCGACGGTGACGTGGGAAGCAGGTTGCATGGGAGGGGAATCGCGGGAGAAGGGACTTCCTGTGTACCTCCGCCCGCGGGCAACAAAAAGGCCGGCAACGGAACAGTCCATTGCCGGCCTTCTTCGTCCGTCCGAATCAGTCGCGCGCGCTGTAGCGCAGACTCAGGCCGTACTCGCGACCGGGCTGGTTGTACCAGGCGATCGTTTCGTACTCGCGGTCGAATACGTTGCTGGCGCGCGCCTGTACCGACCACTCGTCGGTGATGGCGTACTCCAGGCGCAGGTCCAGCGTGCCGTAGCCGGCCAGTCGGACGCTGTTGGCGGCGTTGTCGTAGCGGTGGCTAGCGCCGTAGCCGGTCACGCCAATGCGGAAGTCGCTGAACGCGCGGTCAACGTCGATGCGCGCGGTGTTTCGCGCGCGGCGTGCCAGCAGGTTGTCGTAGTTCAGGCCGGTCGTGTGGTTGCGCGGATCGGTGTGGCTGACCTGCGCGGCAATGTCGAAACCGGCCAACGTCACCGCGCCGGTCAGTTCGACGCCGCGGATGCGGGCTTCTTCGGTGTTCGCCGGCAGCCAGTTGATGTCCAGCGCAATCAGGTCCTCGATACGGGTCTCGTAGACGTTGACGCCCCAGTTCCACGCGTCGCCGTACTGCGCCAGGCCGATGTCGAGCGTCTTCGAACGCTCCGGCTCCAGCAGCGGATTCCCGGACCAGGGGTAGTAGAGGTCATTGAACGTCGGCGCCTTGAAGCCGGTGCCGGCATTGACCGTCAACTTGAAGCCGCTGCCGAAACCGAGGCCCCAACCCAGGTTGCCGGTCACGTGGTTGCCGAACTGGTCGTTATCGTCGTTGCGCACGCTGGCCTGCACCTGCTGCGCGCCGAAGCGGCCCTGGTACTCGACGAAGACGCCCGTGTTGTCACGGCTCTCGATCGGCGCCATTTGCCCATCGACGAAGGTCACCGTGCTGGTCACCTCGTCGCGCTGCCAGTCGGCGCCGGCGGTCAGCAGGTGCTGTTCGCCGAATGCGAAATCGCCCTGCAGCGATGCGGTGTCGCGACGGGTATCAAACGTGCTTACGAACGTGCGCGTGTCGTTGGCGACATCGGCGAAGTAGTTGTCCGACTTGTCGGAAGCACGGCCGACCTGCGCGGTGAGCGTGGTGGCGCCGGAAGGCTTCCACGTCAGCTTGCTGCCCAGCACCTGCTGCACGTTGTCGGCTTCGTTGCCGCCATAGATGCTGCCGTCGAATTCGTTAAAGGCGTCGGCGTTCAGCGCGTGGCCTTCCAGCGTCAGCGTATCGGTCAGCTTGTAGCCGGCGCGGACGTTGAGCGAGACGTTGCGGTAACCGTCGTCGTCCGGTTCGTCGGTGAAGCAGCCCTGGAACAGCGCGCCCGAGCCGCGGCAGGCGTTGATGCCGTCGGTCTCCTGGTACGCTGCGTTCGCGCCGATCCAGCCGCGCTCGCCGCCGTACGCGAAGCCGCCACTGGCCTCGCGCAGATTGTTGCTGCCGCCACCGATGCGCAGTTCACGCGACAGGCCCTGCGCTCCGCGACGGGTGAAGATCTGGATGACGCCGCCGATCGCTTCCGAGCCGTACAGGCTCGACCGCGGACCGCGCACGATTTCGATGCGCTCGATCTGGTCGACCGGCAAGTCCTGGAACGAGGCCAGGCCGGCGGTTGCCGAGCCGATGCGGATGCCATCGACCAGCACCAGCACGTGATCGGACTCGGTGCCGCGGATGTTGATGGTGCTCAGCTTGCCCAGGCCGCCCTGGTTGGTGAAGCCGATGCCGGCGCGGCCCTTGAGCAGATCGATCAGCGAGCGCGACTGGCTGCGCTCGATCTCCTCGCGGCCAATGACCTGCACCGGCGCCAGGCTGTCGCGCACGGCGACGTCGGTGCGCGTACCGGTGACGACGATCTCGTCCAGGTCGGTGGCTTCCTGCGCGCTTGCGACGAATGGCAGCGCCAGGGCGACCGCAGCGGCGAGAAGGGAAAGGGAATGACGGCTGTACATCGGACTCGACTCCATCGCGCGCCCCGCGCGCATTACTAGGCGTGGAGTTGCGGTGACGGAGAGGGAGCGTTGCGGACAGCGCAGCAGGCGAACGGCGGCGCGGCACGCCGCGACGCCCTCCGCATCGCAACCAGTGGACTTCCAGGCCGGTCTCCGGGCTTGCGAAGGTGTGCGCAATGCACGCTGCCGGGGCGCCTTCCCATGCGTGATCGCACAGTGGCCGATGCCGCGGTTGTCTTCGCCTACCGTTGCGGGGGCAGCGCCGGAATGCCGCCTGCGCGGGTCACCGGCTTCCCGTTTCAACCCCGGCAGGAATGCCGCGGGTCACCTGAAAGCGCGCGCAGTATACGGGATGGGGCGGATCAGTCGTCGCCGCGCGAATCGAACAGGTTCAACGATGGCCCCGTGTCTTCTTCACGCTCGGTGTGCGTGGTGGTCACCGGGCCGGCGGCGGGGCGGCCGCGCGGCGGGGGCAACAGGGCTGCGGCGGCGTCGTAAGCGACCAGCAGTTCACTGCGGCGATCTTCGGGCAGTTGCTGCCAGTGGCAGTCCAGCAGCGCGCCTTCCAGCGCGTAGAGCAGGTTGAGGCTGGGGCGGAACCCCGCGCGCTTCACCCGGATGAAGGCCTCGACCGCGCCCACGCCCTCCAGGTCCTCCTGCGTACGCAGGCCCACCTGGCGGAGCCAGGCGGCGGACTTGGGGCCGATGTTGCGCAGCTTGGTGCCTGTCATGTCAGCGAATCCACGAAGATGGCGGCGATGCGTTCCATGCCCGCCTGGTCGTCGGCATCGAAGCGCGCCAGGCGTGGGCTGTCCAGGTCGAGCACACCGACCAGTTCGTCCCCTTTCACCAGCGGGACCACCAGTTCCGAGCGGGAAGCCGAATCGCAGGCGATGTGTCCCGGGAAGGCTTCCACATCGTCCACGCGCTGGGTCTGGCGGGTGCGTGCGGCGGCTCCGCAGACCCCCTTGTCCAACGGGATCCGCACGCAGGCTGGTAGTCCTTGGAACGGACCGACCACCAATTCCCGGCCATCGAAGAAGTAGAAACCCGCCCAGTTGAAGTCGGGCAGGGCGTGGTACAGCAGGGCCGACAGGTTGGCCGCGTTGGCGATGCGGTCGGGTTCACCGGCCAGC
Source organism: Pseudoxanthomonas sp. PXM02 (assembly GCF_014851805.1). Lineage (GTDB taxonomy): Bacteria > Pseudomonadota > Gammaproteobacteria > Xanthomonadales > Xanthomonadaceae > Pseudoxanthomonas_A. The sequence goes on along the minus strand of NZ_JACVAK010000001.1, from coordinate 1,775,215 downwards.
AGGGCACGGGCCTGTTCGGCCAGCTGTGCGTATTGTTCCGGCTTGCTGCCGGTCAGCGTTTGGGAGGCGAATGACATGGCTCGATTCTACTCCCCGTGCCTGTTGGGCGGCCCGATATGATGTGTCGCAAAAGCAGCCCTGAACGGGCCACGGGGGAGTGCCGGCATGGGCGATGACGACGCGGTAGCAGGGTGGCGCGGCCACGGCGTGACGCGGCTGGAAGCATTCGTTGATGCCGCCTTCGCGTTCGCGGTCACCCTGCTGGTGATCTCGGTCGAGCGCATTCCCGACAGCATGGCCGGTCTGCTGCAGGCGTTGAAGAACGTCCCCGCCTTCGCGGCGAGTTTCGCGATGGTGGCGATGTTCTGGTACGCCCACGTGCGCTGGAGTCGCCGCTATCGCCTGGGCAGCGTGCCGGCGACGCTGCTGAGCCTGCTGCTGGTGTTCCTGGTGCTGGTCTACGTGTATCCGCTGCGGCTGCTGCTGGGTACCTTCTTCGGCTGGATCACGGGCGGCTGGCTGCCGATGCCGCTGTCCGATGCGAACGGGCCGCGTCCGCTGGCCTTCATGTTCGTCTTCTACGGGCTGGCGTTCGCGTCCATGTCCGCCTGCATCGGTGGCCTGTATGTGCTGGCGTGGCGTGCGCGCCGCCGGCTGGGTCTTGATGGCGACGCTGCGTCCAACGCGGCGGGTGAAGTGGCTTCGCATGCCTACTTCGTGTTCGTCAGTCTGGTCTCGGTGTTGATCGCGCTGCTGCTGAGCGATCAATCCCGGTCGTGGCAGGTCGCGCTGCCGGGCTGCGTGTACTTCCTGCTGTCGTTCGCGGGGCTCGTGCACGTGCGCGGGCGACGCTGGGGCGCCTGGCGCTGGCCGGAGCGTACGGATGGATAGGGCGATGGACCGGCTGTTCGTCACCGGCACCGATACCGGCGTTGGCAAGACGGTGGCCAGCGCAGCGCTGCTGCATGCGTTCCGTGGGCGCGGGCTGCGTGCCGTCGGCATGAAGCCGGTCGCCAGCGGTTGCTTGGCGACGCCGGACGGCTGGCGCAACGACGATGCGCTGGCGTTGCAGGCGGCAAGCGATCCCGTACCGCCTTACGACGACCTCAATCCTTATGCGCTGCCCGCCCCGCTGGCGCCGGAGATCGCGGCGCGCGATGCCGGCATGGACGTGCAACTCGGCGTACTGATCTCGGCGTTCGAGCGGTTGCACCCGCTGGCCGACCTGGTGCTCGTGGAAGGTGTCGGGGGCTGGGCGGCGCCGCTGACCGCGACGCTGGATCAGCGACACCTGGCGCAGGAGCTGCGCCTGCCGGTGGTGCTGGTCGTCGGTATGCGGCTGGGCTGCATCAACCATGCGCGCCTCAGTGCGCGCGCCATCCAGGACGACGGTGCGCGGCTGGTGGGCTGGATCGCGAACGAAGTGGATCCGGATATGGAGCGCCGCGACGAGAACTTCGCGCTGCTGTCGGCGCGCATGCCGGTGCCATGCTGGGGGCGCCTGCCGCATGCGCCCGATGGCGATGCACGTGCGATGGCCAAGCACCTCTCGGTGCCCTGACGCCGATCACGCGCAATAAAAAACCCGGCAGCGTGGGGGCTGCCGGGTCGGTCTGCGCGGAGGGAGGGGGAACCGCGCAATAAACGGTGAACCGCTGCTCTCGTGAGCGGGCCTTACTTGCCCTTGGCGGCCTTGGTCGCCTTGGCCACGGAGGCCTGGACGTTGTCGGTCGCGGTCTCGAACTGCGTCTTCACCAGCTGGCCGAAGGCTTCACCGGTCTTGAGGCTCAGGCCGAACACTTCCTGGCTGGCGGCGACGACGCGCTCGGCGTTGTCCTTGGCGACCTGCAGGCCCTTCGGCCACAGGGTCTTGTAACCGTCCAGGTCGCGAGTCTCGGCCAGCTCGCCGAAGAAGGCGGTGGTGGCGTCGACGTTCTTTTCGAAGGTCTTCAGCTGCACGCCGAACACGGTCTCGGCGCTTTCCAGGGCCAGGCGGTTGGCGCGCGAGGCAGCGGCGGCGAACTGGTGCGTGAACTGGCTGAAGCTTTCGTTGAATTGCGTGGTCATGGCGTGCTCCTGAAAAGGGATTTCCATCTGTTGCGACGCAGCATAAACCTGTCCATGTTGCAGTGCAATAACGGGCGTATGGAAATCCGACGAACGGTCAGGAGCCGTTAAAAATCAAACGCTTGTATGGCCCGGAATGAAACCGGTTCCAGCCCTCAGCTGCCGGAATAGCGGCAGCCCGAGGTGCAGGTTTCGTGCACCACGACGGTGCTCAGCAGGGGCAGCGCCGGCTTGGTCTGGTCCCAGATCCATTTCGCCAGCTGCTCGCTGGTCGGGTTTTCCAGGCCGGGGATGTCGTTGAGATAGTGGTGGTCCAGCCGGTCGTAGATCGGCTTGAAGGCGGCCTTCACGTCGGCGAAGTCCATCACCCAGCCGGCCTGCGGATCGACCGGACCGGACAGGTGCAGCTCGATGCGGAACGAGTGGCCATGCAGGCGCGCGCACTTGTGGCCTTCCGGCACGTGCGGCAGGCGGTGCGCGGCTTCCACGGTGAAGACCTTGAAGATGTCCATGCGTCGTTTTCCGGATCGTTGGAGCGCGCGGCGCCACTGAGGACGCCGCGCGCAGGTTGTTGCTTAGCGGGCGGGGCGGGACTGGCCCTGGCGGGCGCCGCCAGACCGGCCGCCGTCGCGACGCTGTCCGCCACCATGCTTCTTCGGGCCGGCGTGGGCGTGGCGCGGGGCGTCGCCGTGCGGACGACGGGCGTGCTTGTGGCCGCCGTTGTTGCGACGGGGCGTGCGTTCGCCGCCCGGCTGCTCGGCCTTGCCCGGCGCGCTGTTGCCCCAGCGGATCGGGGTCTGCAGCTCGAAGCCCGGCACGTCGCGGATGTCCATGTCGCGGTTGAGCAGGCGCACGATCGCACGCAGGTACTTCGCTTCGTCCTGCGCCACCAGCGAGATCGCCTGGCCGGTCGAGCCGTTGCGGCCGGTGCGGCCGATGCGGTGCACGTAGTCTTCGGCCACCATCGGCAGGTCGAAGTTGATCACCTGCGGCAGCTGGTCGATGTCGATGCCGCGCGCGGCGATGTCGGTGGCGACCAGCACGTTGATGCGACCGGCCTTGAAGTCGCTCAGCGCGCGCTGGCGCGCACCCTGCGACTTGTTGCCGTGGATCGCGGCGGTCTTGATGCCGCTCTTCTCCAGGAACGTCGCCAGCTTGTCGCTGCCGTGCTTGGTGCGGGCGAACACCAGCGTCTGCAGGCGGCTGTCCTGCGCCAGCAGGTGCAGCAGCAGGTCGCGCTTGCGGCTGCCGTCGACCGGGTGCACGCGGTGGGTGATGGTCTCGGCGACGGTGTTGCGCGGGGTCACCTGGATCTGCTTCGGATCGTGCATGAACTCCAGCGCCAGCTCGCGGATCGGGTCGGCGAAGGTGGCGGAGAACAGCATGGTCTGGCGGTTCTGGCGCGGCAGCTTGGCCAGGATGCGCTTGATCGACGGCAGGAAGCCCATGTCGAGCATGCGGTCGGCTTCGTCCAGCACCAGCACTTCAATGCCGGACAGATCCACGCTGCGGCGCTCGAGGTGGTCGATCAGGCGGCCCGGGCAGGCGATCACCAGGTCCACACCACGGCGCAGTGCGTCCAGCTGGTTGCCCATGCCGACGCCGCCGTAGATGGTGGTGCTGGGGATGCGCAGGTACTTGCCGTAACCACGCAGGCTGTCGTGCACCTGCACGGCCAGTTCACGCGTGGGGGTCAGCACCAGCGCGCGCGGCTTGCGCGGTCCGCCGCGCTGCACTTCCTGGGGGGTGGTGGCCAGGTACTGGATCAGCGGCAGGCCGAACGCGGCGGTCTTGCCGGTGCCGGTCTGCGCGCCGGCCAGCAGGTCGTGGCCGGCCAGGGCCAGCGGGATGGCCTGTTCCTGGATGGGGGTGGGCTGGGTGTAGCCCTGTTCGTCCAGCGCGCGCAGCAGGGCGGGCGCCAGGCCAAGGTTTTCAAAACTCATGTGGAAGCTCCAATACCGGCCGGCCGACCACGCGCGCGACGCCTGCACCCTGGGGTGCGGCAACGTACGACACGCGGAATGCGGTAAGACCGTGACTCGAAGCGTTCCCTGAAACCGCGCTGCGAGAGGGGGTGCGGAGCCGCCAACGCGGCGGATCCGGGCTTGCGCAACGAAAGAAGTCGGAGCGGGGCGGGCGCGGGAACTCGCGGGGAATTCCCTGCGCCGGCGGACCATTGGGGAAACGAACGGCCGCTGGCAAGCGGCGCGCACTGTAACCGAATCCGGGCCTGAATGGGGGAATCGACGCTGAAAGTCGGGTCTGCGACCAATTGTCGCAGTGCCGTAATAGCGGTTTTCGCGGGCGTATCATCCCCTTCGAAGACCTACGTAGCCGACCGCCATGAGCCTTCGCATTCTCCGCCAGAACGACGCTCCGGTGCGCCCTGCGCCCGCCGATGGCGTGGTGTGCCAGGCCGCCCGCGGGTGCAGCGGCTGCCTGGTACGGCATCTGGCGGTCTGCGCCGCCCTGCCGGTGTCCAAGGCCCACGCGATGGAGTCCCTGGCCGACGACGTCCGGCTGAAGGCGGCCGAGGCGCTGGTCCGCGAGGGCGAACCGCGGCGGGGCGTGTTCACCGTCACCAAGGGCGCGCTGCGCCGCATCCGGCTGTTGCCGGACGGCCGCCGGCTGGTGGCCGGGTTCCTGATGCCGGGCGACTTCATCGGCTTCTCGGGCACTTCGCACTACAAGCACACCATCGAGGCGATCACCGACAGCACGCTGTGCGAGTTCTCGATGGCCGACATGCGCGGCCTCTGCAACGACCACCCCGAGCTGGAGCGCGAACTGCTCGAACGCGCTTGCGTGGAGCTGGACGCGACCCGCGGCAATTTGATGGCGCTGGCGCGCCTGAATCCGATGGAGCGGTTGGCCGGCTTCCTGGTCGACATGGCGCAGCGTCGCCAGCGCCAGGGCCAGGACGCCACCGAAGTGATCCTGCCGATGACGCGCACCGACATCGCCGACTATCTGGGCCTGACCGTGGAAACCGTCAGCCGCAGCTTCACCCGCCTGCGCCAGGAAGGCAGCATCGCCACCGACGACCCGCACCACGTGCGACTGCTCGATCGCAAGCGGTTGGATGCGTTGGCTGAGGCGCGCGCCTGAAGCGGGGGATGTCTCCTGTGGGAGCGACGCAAGTCGCAATGACCTACCGGTAAAGCCTCATCGCGACTTGCGTCGCTCCCACACCAGCCGGAAGCGCTCACTCCTTCAGCAGCTTCCCGTCGCGTAACCGGTAGCGTGTATCCACCACGCCGTCCGGCAAAACCGCATGGCTGATGATCAGTACGCTGCGACCTTCGCTGGCCTCGGCGACGTCCCGCATCAGCGCATCGGCGGTGTCCTGGTCCAGGCCTTCGGTGGGTTCATCAAGCAGCAGTAGCGGCGCATCACGCAGCAGGGCGCGTGCGAGTGCCAGTCGGCGCGACTGACCGGCGGACAAGGTCGCGCCGTTTTCGCCTACCCAGGTGTCCAGGCCGGTATCGCGGAAGCGGTCATCCAGTTTCACCTGCGCCAGCGCCTGCCACAGGCGTGCATCGTCGGCCCCAGGATCGCCTAGCAACAGGTTCTCGCGCACGCTACCGGAGAACACGGGCGCGTCCTGCGGCAGCCACGCGAGGCGGGCATGCCATTGCACCGGATCCAGTGCCCTCAGATCCTCGCCGGCGAAGGACACCGTGCCGTGTTGCGGTGTCACCAGACCGAGGACGAGGGCCAGCAGTGACGACTTCCCTTCGCCGCTGTCTCCGGTGACCAGCACGCGCTCGCCGGGCGCGACGTGGAGGCAGGCGCCGTCGAGCACCCGGCGCGTTGTGCCGTTCCAGGCGAATGCGACGTCCTGTAGTTGCAGTGCGCCACTTACGGCGGGCGTGTGCGTGCCGACTTCATGATGGCCCGGGACGGGAAACTCAACCACGGCCTGCAGTCGTTGCGCAGCGACCGCCGCCGCACGCCATGCCTGCCACGCAGGTGCAATGGCAGCGCAGGCTTCCAGCACGGCGACCGTCATGAAGAACAGACCGCCCGCGGCAGCGGCGCTGATACGTTCCGCATGGACACCCGACAACAGGACCCACAGCATCGTCGGCAGTGCGAACGCAACGACGACGCCATGCGCCGCGGTCGCCAGCGCGAGCCTTTGCTTGCGTCGATCTTCCCAGTGTGCGATACCGCGGCTGCGGCCGTCGAGCGCCGCCAGCCACGCGATCGTCGCGTCCATCGCCACGAGATCCTGCTGGCCCTCGATGCCTTCCTGCACGGTGGCGCGCAGATGTGTCCGCGCCTCCGCGCGCTCGTCTTCCAGTGCGGCCACGCTGCGCGCGGCCAGCCACGGCGCCAGTGCGGCGATCAGTGCCAGCGCCATCAGCAGCACGATGCCGGCGAGCGGCAGGACCGCCATCGCGATCACGGTCGCCAGCAGGCACAGCGACAGCAGCGCCAGCAATGGGCCGATCGCGCGTACCAGCAGGCCGTCGACCGCGTCGATGTCGGCCATCAGCCGCGCCATCAGCTCGCCGATGCGGAAGCGGCCCAGTCGTAGCGGCGCCAGCGGCAGCGCGCGCTGGAAGAACCAGGCGCGCAGGTCGCGTGCGATCCGCAGCGTTACGTCGTGGCCGAACAGCTTCTCGCCGTAGCGCGACAGGATGCGCACGAAGGTCAGTGCGCGGATACCGGCGGACGGGCCGAAGAAGTTGAAGCCGATCGCGGCAGAGCCGGCCAGCGCAGCGGCGGTGAGGAAATGCCCGGACAGGCCGAGCAGGGCGGTGCCGGCGAGCAGCGTCAGCAGCAGTAGACCGACGGCCAGCGCGATCCGTGGGCGATGCCGCGCCAGCACCTCGCGCAGCGTGGTTGCCTGATCGCTCCGGTGCGCGCTCATGGGTTCCCTCCGTCGACATACAGACGGCCTTCGCGCAATCGCCAGGTCTGCGGCAGTGCTGCCTGCGCCATCGGGCTGTGGGTCGCCATCAACAGCGCGCGTCCGCGCGCGAACTGCCGGATCGCCTGCAGCACGTCGGCCTCGGTATCGGGGTCGAGGAAGGCGGTGGGTTCGTCGAGCAGCAGCAGATCGGGATCGCGCAGGAACACGCGCGCCAGCGCCACGCGCCGCGCCTCGCCGCCGGACAGGCCGAAGCCACGCTCGCCGATCACCGTATCCAGTCCCTCGGGCAGGCGAGCAGCGAAGCGCATCACCTGTGCGGCCTCCGCGGCCTGCTCCAGCTCCGCATCGCTGGCCTCGGGCTGTGCCATGCGCAGGTTGTCGCGCAGGCTGCCGGCGAACAGGAAGGGGCGTTGCGGGGCGTAGCCGATGCGCAGGCCGGGCGCACGCTGCAGCGTGCCCGCCTGCGCGGGCAGCCAACCGGCCAGGGCTTCCAGCAGCGTGCTCTTGCCGTCGCCGCTGGCGCCGGTCAGCGCGACATGCTGGTCGCGCTGCAGGTCCAGCGTGACGTCGTGTAGCACGTCGCGCGCACCACCGGCATGACGTAGCGCAAGCCCATGCGTGCTGAGCAGCGTCGGCGTCGTGGCGGTAGAGATTTCCGTTACGGGGGTGTCGGAGACGTTCGGCGTATCGCCGTCCAGCACGATCGCAATCTCGTCCATCGCTGCCAGCGCCGCGGCGCGGTCGTGATAGTGCGTAGCCAGCTTCCGCAGCGGCGCGTAGAAATCCGGTGCCAGCAGCAGGCAGAACACGCCCGCGCCCAGCGTCAGCGGCGCGCCGCGCAGGTCGAGCATGCCCAGGTAGGTGAGACCCAGGTACAGCGCGATCATCGCGACGCTGAGCGAGGCGAAGAACTCCAGCACCGCCGACGACAGGAAGGCGATCCGCAACACACGCAGGCTGCGCACGCGCAGTTCCTCGGCGGCGGCACGGATGCCGTGCAGTTCCGCTTCGCCGCGCCCGTACAGGCGGATCAGGCCCAGGCCGCGCAGGCGATCGGCGAAGTGGCCACCCATGCGCGTCAGCGCCTGCAGTTGGCGCTGGCTGGCGGCCTGCGCGCCCCAACCGACCAGCATCATGAACACCGGTACCAGCGGCATCGTCAGCAGCAGCACCAGGCCGACCGTGCGGTCGACGAAGAACACCGCGAGCAGGATCGCCAGCGGCACGCCCACCACTTCGGCCCGCAGCGGAATAAAGCCGCCGAAGTAGCCTTCCAGCGCATCCACATGCGCGCCCATCCGCTCAGCCAGTGCGCCGCTCTGCTGCGCGCGCACCCAGACCGGGCCGCGCGCGACCAGTCCGCGCGCGAGACGGGCACGAGTGTCCACGCGGATCTGCTCGACGGCGCGGTCGGCGAGACGGCGACTGAGCCAGCCGATCACCGCGCGCAGCAGCAACGTCGCCAACAGTCCGCCGAGCAGCGGAAGCAATGAAGCGGGGGCGGCGCCTTCGACCAGGCCGCGCTGCACGCACCACGCGATCAGCGCTGCTTGCGGCACCAGCAGGACGCCTCCCAGTACCGCGAGCGCGCCGGCTGCGTTCAGTGGCGTGCGTGCCACGGCGCCAAGCGCATGAAGGCGAGCCTTCGCCGTGGTGCCCGCCGGCATGTTCGTGGCGCTGTCCGTCATGCCGGCAGTGGCTGGCAGCCGAGCGCGGCGAGGACGCCGTGCAGCGCGGGCTGCTGCATCAGCCACGGCGAGGCGATCGTGAGCAGACCGGCGAACAGCACGAAGCCGGCGGCCACGCGACGCACGGACGCGCGCTGCCAGTGACGACCCAGGCGTGCGCCGGACCACGTCAGCACCACCATCATCGGCAACGTGCCGAGGCCGAACATCGCCATCGTCAACGCCGCATCGCGTGCATTGGCTTGCAGCCATGCCACCGTCAGCAGGCTCAGGCTGAGTCCGCACGGCAGCCAGCCCCACAAGGCCCCGGCCACCAAACGGCGAGGCAGTGTGTCCGCCGGCAGCACGCGTGCATGCAGTGGGCGCAGCGCCTGCCAGACCTTCGCGCCCGGACGGGCGAGGACGTCGAGACGACCGCGCTGGTCGAGCAGGCGCAGTGCCAGCACGACCAACGCCAGCCCGACGCCGATGCGCATCGCGAGGACTGCGGTTTCGTGCCGCGCCAGTGACAGCAGGCCACTCCCCAACGCGCCGACCAGCGCACCCGCCGGTACATAACCGCCAACGCGTCCAAGATTCAGCTGCAGCGCACTGCCCCAGCCTTGACGGGCGGACGCCGCAGAGAAGCCGGTGGCGATGCCGCCGCACATCACCGCGCAATGCGTGCTGCCCACCAGGCCGGCCAGCAGCGCCGCGAGCAGCACCGGAACGTCAGGGGCCATCGTTGGCTTCGCGCGTGCGCGGGGCACGTGGTGTGGCCGGCGCGTCGTCGAGGATGTCGAGCGCCGGGGTGTCGAGATCGTCGAACTGGCCTTTCCGCACCGCCCACGCGAACGCGGCGATGGCCAGGGCCAACAGGACCAGGCTGATCGGCAACAGCATCAGCAGGATGTTCATGCCGTCGTCTCCGTGGAGATGCGCGCCAGGCGGAGCGCATTGAGGGTCACCACCAGCGAGGATACCGCCATGCCCAGCGCCGCGATCCACGGCGTGACCAGGCCGGCCGCCGCCAGCGGCACGGCGAGCAGGTTGTAGCCGGCGGACCAGGCGAGGTTCTGCTTCACCAGTCGGCGCGACAGGCGCGCGATACGCACGGCATCGGCGATGCGCAACAGCGACGGACCCGTGGCGACGAGATCCGCCGCCCGCTGGGCCAGCGGTGCGCCTTCGCCCATTGCGATCGAGACGTCGGCGCCCGCCAGCACCGGCGCATCGTTCAGGCCGTCGCCGACCATTGCGACGATGCGGCCTTCGGATTGCAGCTGGCGCACGCGCTTCAGTTTGTCTTCCGGCGATTGGCGGGCGAGCGTCGACGCGATGCCGAGCGCCTGCGCCAGCCGTTGCACCGCGCCGTCGCCGTCGCCGCTGGCAAGATGGACCTGTATGCCTTGCGCGCGCAGCGCCGCAATCGTCGCGGCGGCATCGTCGCGCGGCCTCTCGTCAAGGGTGAAGCGCGCTATGCCGCATGTGCCGTCGCCCAGCCACAGCGCGCCATCATCCTCGCGACCCGCGGCCCAGTCGCCGCGTCCGAATCGCCAGGGGCGTCCGTCGATCTCGCCTTCCACGCCCAGTCCAGGATGCGTCACCACGTTGTCGGCCGTGATGGGTACGTCGATATCGGCGAACGCGGTTGCGATCGGATGGCCGCTGTCCTTCTCCAGCGCCGCGACCACGCGCGTGGCGGCGTCCGCCTCCAGCCCGTCGAATACCTCCACGGCGACCCGGGCCGGACGGCCATCGCTGAGCGTGCCGGTCTTGTCGAACACCACGTCGGTGGCGCGCGCTAGCGTGTCCAGCGCTTCCGGGCGCGTGGCCAGCACGCCGCAACGCGCCAGCGCGCCATGCGCGGCGGCGAGTACCGCCGGCACCGACAGCGACAGCGCGCACGGACAGCTGATCACCAGCAGCGCGAGCGTCACCTCGAACGCGCGCTCGGGCTGGTAGACCCGCCAGCCCGCGTAGACACACACCGCCAGCACCAGCAGGGACACCACGAAATGCCGGCCCACGCGGTCGGCGACGCGCGCCAGCGGTGGCCGATGACCCTGCGCGCGATCGACCAGTTCGGCCAGCTGCGACAAGCGTGTCGACGCACCGGTGGCGGTCACGCGCAGGCGCGCGGGCCGTTCGCGGCATGTGGTGCCTGCGTAGACGGTCTCGCCGGCATGACGACGCACCGGGCGGGATTCGCCGGTCAGCAGCGCTTCCTCGAAGTCCGCCGCGCCATCAAGCAGCACGCCATCCGCCGGCACGCCGTCGCCGGCGGACACGCAGACGATGTCGTTGGTCCGCAGTGCCGACGGCGGCACCGACTCGCGCGTGCCATCGTCGCGTTCGCGGATCGCGAACACCGGCTGCGCCCGCGCCAGCGCGTCGACCTGTGCGGTGGCGACGTTGCGCGCGCGCTGTTCCAGCATGCGCGCTGCCAGCAGCAGGAACACGAACATCACCGCCGCGTCGTACCAGACATGCGTGCCGCCCCGGATCGTCTCGACCAGGCTGGCGACGTAGGCGAGCAGGGTGGAACTGGCGATCAGCGTGTCCATACCTACATGGCGTGTGCGCAGTTCGCGGGCCATCCCGGCGAGGAACGGCCAGCCGCTGTAGAACACCACCGGCGTGCTGACCAGGAACGTCAGCCAGCGGAACAGGTCGCGTGTCGGCAGCGGCATGGTCGCGTTGACGTCCAGGTACAACGCTTCGGCCAGCATCATGGCCTGCAGCGAACCGAGTCCCGCCACGCCGAGCCGCAGCAGCCAGCGGCGGCGTTCGGACAGGCGCGCCTGTTCGCGCGCATCGCCGGTGGCGAGATACGGGCGGTAGCCGAGCATCGCCAGCCGGTGCAGCAGGGCGGACAGCGGCGTGCGTGCGGGATCCCAGGCGATGCGGATGCGACCGGTGACGGCGTTGGCGGTGGTGTCGAGCACGCCGGTCTCGCGGGCGAGGGCGCGGTCGATCAGCCAGGCGCAGGCGGCGCAGCGCATGCCGTCGGTCAGCAGCACGATCTCGCGGCCGCCTTCGATTACGCGGCTGTGTTCGTCCAGCAGATCGGCGCGGTCCCAGCTCTCCAGGTCCAGGCGATCGGCCTGCACCCGGTTCGCGCTTGCGCTGCGCAGGCGGTAGTAACTGCCGAGGTCGGCATCTTCGATCCACGCCGCGGCGGCGGCACAGCCTTCGCAGCAGAACGCGTGCTCGCCCACGACCACCGGGTGTCCACCGGCGACGGGCTCACCGCAGTGATGGCAGCACACCACGGGCGCGTCCATGGCGGACTCAGCCGTCCCCGACCGCGGGCGCCAGGCGCGAGGCCTGCGTGTCTTTCTGCAGGCGACCGCGGATACGCCAATGGTTGTTCTCGGGCGCCAGCTGCACATTCCAGTCGTGCCGCGTGTCGATCTCGGCGGACGCGGTCCAGCCGGTGGTCGTGAGCGCCAGCGGCAGGCGCAGGTCCTGCGCGGCTTCGGTCGGGTGGGTCATGACCAGCACCAGCCCGGCATCGCGTTCGAACTCGCCGGTCACCGCGGTCAGTTCCACGTGGTCGGGGCGGACCTGCACGATGGCGCTCAGCCTGCGCTGCGCGGCGCGTTCGTCGGGGCCCAGGTCGGTGGTCTGGATCTGCGAGACGCGCTGCACGTCGTCGATGACGGCGTCGGCGCCACCGGCACGCACGGCGGTCACCACCAGCCCGACGCCGGCGACGATGGAGGCGAGCGGCAGACCCCAGACGAGCCACACCATCGGTTCTTTCCAGAACGGGCGGCCTTGGGCGACGGAAGCGGATTTCATGGTCATGGGATCGGTCCGTAGTAGCTGCTGTCCACGGTCTTCTCGGTGCCGGTGTCGACATCGCGGACGGTGAAGGTCACGGCATGGCGGCCGTGGAGGGTGGAAGGCGCGGTGGCGGTAACGGCCAGCGAGAGGACTTCCTCAGGTGCGGCGCTTACCGCCAGCGCGCCGTCGCGCAGGCCGATGCCGGGAGAGTCCGACGCCAGCGTCACGACATAGTGGTGCGATTGCTGGTCCTTGTTCACCAGCTTGAGCGTGTAGCTGTTCTCGACCCGGTCGCCCGCCACTTCGCGATACAGCGCGTTGCGGTCGCGCAGGACTTCCGCGATCAGCACGTCGCGGTTGAACACGCCCCAGCCCCAGGCGGCGACCAGCGCCAGCAGCAGGGCGCCATAGACGAAGATGCGCGGACGCAGCACCTTCGAGGGCCTGCCGTCGATGGCGTTCTGCGTGGTGTAGCGGATCAGGCCCTGCGGATAGCCCATCTTGTCCATGACGTCGTTGCAGGCGTCGATGCAGGCGCCGCAGGCGATGCATTCGTACTGCAGGCCGTTGCGGATATCGATGCCGGTGGGGCAGACCTGCACGCAGATCGTGCAGTCGATGCAGTCGCCCAGCTGGTCCGGCACGAACTTCGGCAGCGGTTCGACCACCACGCCGGCACCGGCGAAGGTGATGGTGCCGTGCGCGCCGAGGCGCTGGTCGGCGGCGCTCGGGTGCGCGGCCGCCCGCATCACGTAGTCGTACGCGACGGTGTTCTCCAGCAGGCCGCGTGCGCGTTCCAGCACGCTGCCCAGGCCGCGCTTGCGCGGGCCGCGTGGCTCGCCGCGCATCGGGTCGTAGGCGATGATCAGCGTGTTGCGGTCGAACATCGCACTCTGGAAGCGCGCATAGGGGCACATGTACTTGCACACCTGCTCGCGCAGGAAGCCGGCGAAGCCCCACGTGGCCAGCGCGTAGAACAGCACCCAGAACGTTTCCCAGCCACCCCATGCGAACGGCCACAGCCGTGTGCCGAGGTCGAGGATGGGCGTGAAGAAGCCGACGAAGGTGAAGCCGGTCCACAGCGCGAACACTGCCCACAGCACGTGCTTGCCACCCTTGCGCAGCAGCTTGTTGGCGTTCCAGGGTGCAGCGTCGAGCTTGATGCGTGCGCTGCGATCGCCTTCGGTCCAGCGCTCCATCCACAGGAACACTTCCGTCCATACCGTCTGCGGACAGGCATAGCCGCACCAGAGACGTCCGGCGAGCGCGGTGAAGAAGAACAGCGCCATCGCCGCGATGATCAGCAGCACCGCCAGCAGCAGGAAGTCCTGCGGCCAGAACACCAGGCCGAACACGTAGAACTTGCGTGCGGGAAGATCGAACAGGACGGCCTGGCGATCGTCCCAGCGCAGCCACGGAAACACGTAGTACATGCCGAGCAGCCACCACACCGCGGCCACGCGCAGGCGGTTGAGCGTGCCGGCCACGTCGCGCGGATAGACCTTGCGCTCGCTGACGTAGAACGCGTTGCCGTGTGCATCGACCACGTCCAACGGAATGCGGCGTTTCGACGCGTCGGGCGGGGTGGAGGGAGGCGGGGCTGGCGTGGACATGGGAGCTTCTGTCTTGGCTGGCGTCATGCTCGCGCCGCGCGCGCGCGCAAGGGAGCGACGGTTTGTCGCAGGCGCTAGTCGGGCTTCAGCGCGCGGTTGAAGCGGCTGGCGGGGCGCAGCAGGATCCAGGTGAACAGGCTGCTGGCCGCGGTCGCCAGCCAGAACATGAAGAAACCCAGCGTGTAGCCGAGTTCGCGGCTGATCGCTAGGTCGGGGAAGGTCATGTCGCGCAGCGTCAGCGGATCGACGAAGGCGAAGAACACCATCGTCGCCACGCCGGCCGCGAAGAAGCTGGGCCATAACACGGCCCCGGCGCGCTGCACGAGCGGCCGGGGCGGGTGGTCGAGGCGGGGCTCGGTGAAGTCGGTCATTGCGCGCCGGCGGCCGCCTGGCTTTCCTTGTGCGACAGCGACCAGACGTACGAGGCCACCAGGCGCGCACGCGTTTCGCCCAGCAGTTCGCGGTGCGCGGGCATCACGCCGTGACGGCCGCGCGTGATCGTCGTGCGCAGGCTGTCCTTGCTGTTGCCGTACAGCCAGTAGTCGTCGGTCAGGTCGGGCGCGCCGAGTTCCTGGTTGCCCTTGCCGTCGACGCCGTGACAGGCGACGCACAGACCGTCGTACAGCGGCTTGCCCTGGGCGGCCATGAAGTTGTTGCCCATGCCTTCCTGCGGGTTGTTCAGCACGTTGACGTAGGCGATGACGTAATCCACCGCGTTCTCGCCGCCCATGTTGGTCAGCGCGGTGCCCCATTCCGGCATCACGCCTTCGCGACCATCGAGCACCGTCTGCAACACCAGGTCCGGCGTGCCGCCCCAGTGCCAGATGCCGTCGGTCAGGTTGGGATAGCCGGTCGCGCCCTGGCCGGAAGAACCATGGCAGGTGGCGCAGGTGTTGTTGAAGATCGAACGGCCCAGCGCCAGCGCCTTCGGATCCTTGGCCAGCGCGTCGATCGGCTGATTGGCGAACGGCGCGAACGTGGCTTCCAGCTTCCTGTCCTGCACGGCCTTCACTTCGTTGTGCTCGCCGGCGGACGACCACTTGGCGTAGCCGGGAATGACGCCGAGGCCGCCGTACCATGCGATGTAGCCGATGCTGAAGACGATGGTGATGTAGAACAGGTTGATCCACCACTTCGGCAACGGCTTGTTGTACTCGGTGAGGTCGCCGTCCCACACGTGCGAGGTGTCTTCCGGTGCCGGGTCGCCGGGGCGGCGGCGCGCCGTCCACCACAGCAGCCACATGCAGCCCAGGATGTTCAGTACGACCAGCGCGACGATGAATCCGATCCAGCCAGCGCTCATGGGTTGTTCTCCCCTTCCTCACCCAGCGGCATGCGCGCCGCATTCTCGAAATCCGCCTTGCGGCGTGGGCTCCACGCCCACGCCCAGCCGGCAATGAACAGCACCAGCAATACGCCGGTCACGATCCCCGAAACCATGGCTCAACCTCCCCTCGGCGCGGCCTTGCCCAGCCCTTGCAGGTAGGCGACCACGGCGTCCAGTTCTGTGCGGCCTTCCACGTCGGAGGCCGCGGTGTTGATCTCTTCGTCGGTGTACGGGTCGCCGATGCGCTGCAGCGTCTTCATGCGCTGGGCGACCTCGGCGCCGTCGACCTTGGCGTTTTCCAGCCAGGGGAAGGACGGCATGTTCGATTCCGGCACCACGTCGCGCGGATTGATCAGGTGCACGCGGTGCCAGTCGTCGGAGTAGCGGCCGCCGACGCGCGCCAGGTCCGGTCCGGTGCGCTTGCTGCCCCACTGGAACGGGCGGTCGTAGACCGATTCACCCGCCAGCGAGTAGTGGCCATAGCGCTCGGATTCGAAGCGCAGCGTGCGCACCATCTGCGAGTGGCAGTTGTAGCAACCCTCGCGGATGTACACGTCGCGTCCGGCCAGCTCCAGCGCGGGGTAGGGCTTCACGCCTTCCAGCGGCTTGATCGCCTCGGCCTGGAACATCAGCGGGACGATCTCGGCCAGGCCGCCGAACGACACTGCCACCGCGATCAGGACGGCCATCAGGCCGACGTTCTTCTCGATCTTCTCGTGCGAATTTCCGTTGCTCATCGTCAGGTCCTCAGGCGCGCGCTTGGCTGGCATCGGGCTGCAGGATCGGCTGCGGCGCGGTGGACTTGGCCGCCTGGAAGGTCTTCCAGGTATTCCAGGCCATCAGCACCATGCCGACGAAGACCAGCAGGCCGCCGCCCAGGCGGACCAGGTAGTAGGGGTAGGTGGCGTTCAGCGCTTCGACGAAGCTGTAGGTCAACGTGCCGTCGGCGTTGGTGGCGCGCCACATCAGGCCCTGCATCACGCCGGCGATCCACATCGAGGCGATGTAGAACACCACGCCCAGGGTGTGCAGCCAGAAGTGCGTGTCGATCGCCTTGACCGAATACATCTGCTCGCGGCCCAGCAGTTTGGGCAGCATCGCGTAGACCGAGCCGATGGTGATCATCGCCACCCAGCCCAGCGCGCCGGCGTGCACGTGGCCGATGGTCCAGTCGGTGTAGTGGCTCAGCGAGTTGACCGTCTTGATCGACATCATGGGACCTTCGAAGGTCGACATCATGTAGAACGACAGCGAGACGATCAGGAACTTCAGGATCGGATCGGTGCGCAGCTTGTGCCACACGCCCGACAGCGTCATCACGCCGTTGATGGCGCCGCCCCAGCTGGGCGCCAGCAGGATCAGCGAGAACACCATGCCCAGGCTCTGTGCCCAGTCCGGCAGCGCGGTGTAGTGCAGGTGGTGCGGGCCGGCCCACATGTAGACCGCGATCAGCGCCCAGAAGTGCACGATCGACAGGCGGTACGAGTAGATCGGGCGGCCGGCCTGCTTCGGCACGAAGTAGTACATCATTCCCAGGAAGCCGGCGGTCAGGAAGAAGCCCACCGCGTTGTGCCCGTACCACCACTGCACCATCGCGTCGACGGCGCCGCTGTAGACCGGATAGGAGTGCAGCAGGCCGCTCGGCAGCGCCAGACTGTTGACGATGTGCAGCAGCGCGACGGCGATGATGAAGGCGCCGAAGAACCAGTTCGCCACGTAGATGTGCTTGACCGCGCGCTTGACGATGGTGCCGAAGAACAGCACGCCGTAAGCGACCCAGACCACCGCGATCAGGATGTCGATCGGCCAGATCAGTTCGGCGTATTCCTTGCCCTGGGTCAGGCCCAACGGCAGGGTGACCGCCGCCAGCACGATGACCAGCTGCCAGCCCCAGAACACGAACGCCGCCAGCTTGTCGGAGAGCAGCCGCACGTGGCTGGTCCGCTGCACGATGTGCAGGCTGGTGGCGAACAGCGCGCAGCCGCCGAACGCGAAGATCACCGCGTTGGTGTGCAGCGGCCGCAGCCGTCCGTAGCTGAGCCACGGCAGGTCGAAGTTGAGGGCCGGCCAGTACAGCTGGGCGGCGATCAGCACGCCCACCAGCATCCCCACGATGCCCCAGACCACGGTCATCACCGTGAACTGGCGCACCACCTTGTCGTTGTAAGTCCCCTGGACGCCTTGCATGCGGCCTCTCCTATTCTGGTACGGTGGATTCTCGGGACCCACCGGCCGGGCCGCATTGATCAGAATCAAGGCCGGCGTCCCCCGAACGGGGGTGCGACGGACGGTCGCGCCTCGGGCAGGATGTCGGGGGCTAGAATCCCCGTCAGACAACCGGGAGCCGCACTGCCATGCCGGACATGACCGTCGTCGAACTGTCCCGTCTGCAATTCGCGCTGACGGCGATGTACCACTTCCTGTTCGTGCCCCTGACGCTGGGGCTGTCCTTCATGATCGCCATCATGGAGAGCGTCTACGTCATGACGGGGCGCGACATCTGGCGGCGCATGACCCTGTTCTGGGGCACGCTGTTCGGCATCAACTTCGCGATGGGCGTGGCCACCGGCATCGTGATGGAGTTCCAGTTCGGCATGAACTGGTCCTACTACAGCCACTACGTGGGCGACATCTTCGGTGCGCCGCTGGCGATCGAGGGCCTGATGGCCTTCTTCCTGGAAGCGACCTTCATCGGCCTGTTCTTCTTCGGCTGGGACAAGCTGAGCAAGGTGCAGCACCTGGTGGTGACCTGGCTGGTGGCGCTGGGGTCCAACTTCTCGGCGCTGTGGATCCTGGTGGCGAACGGCTGGATGCAGAACCCGGTCGGCGCGGTCTTCAATCCCGAGACCATGCGCATGGAGATCACCGACTTCATGGCGGTGATCTTCAACCCGGTGGCGCAGGCCAAGTTCGTGCACACCGTCTCGGCCGGCTACGTGACCGGCGCGATGTTCGTGATGGCGATCAGCGCGTTCTACCTGTTGCGCGGCCGCAACGCCGACTTCGCCAAGCGCTCGATGGCGGTGGCGGCCAGCTTCGGCCTGGCCGCGGCGCTGTCGGTGGTGGTGCTGGGCGACGAGAGCGGCTACGCCACCAGTGAGCACCAGAAGATGAAGCTGGCGGCGATCGAAGCGATGTGGGAGACCGAGCCCGCCCCGGCCGGCTTCAACGCTTTCGCGATCCCGGACCAGCAGAACCGGACCAACCACTACGCGCTGCATATCCCGTACGTGATGGGCGTGATCGGCACGCGCTCGTTCAATACCGAGATGCCGGGCATCCTGGATCTGGTCGAGCGCGCCGAAGGCCGCATCCGCAACGGACTGATGGGCTACGAGGCGCTGCAGAAGCTGCGCGCGAACAAGCACGACGGCACGGCACGCTACGTGTTCGAAGCGCACTGGCGCGACATCGGCCATGCGCTGCTTCTGAAGCGTTACCGCGACGACATCGGCAACGCGACCGAGGAAGAAATCGTCCGTGCCGCGCACGACACCGTGCCGCACGTGGCGCCGCTGTTCTGGAGCTTCCGGGTGATGGCCGGGCTCGGCTTCTACTTCATCGCGTTCTTCGCCGTCGCGTTCTACCTAGCCAGCCGGCAGCGGCTGGACAAATACCGATGGTTCCTCAAGGTCGCGTTCTGGAGCCTGCCGCTGCCGTGGGTGGCGATCGAGTGCGGCTGGCTGATCGCCGAGTACGGGCGGCAACCGTGGATCATCGACGGCGTGCTGCCGACGTTCCTCGCCGCGTCCGGGCTGAAGCTGCACCAGATCATCATCACGCTGACCGGCTTCGTGCTGATCTACACGGTGCTCGCCATCATCGAAGTCTGGCTGATGCGCAAGCTGATCCTGAAGGGGCCCGAGCATCTGTCCGAGCCCGCCCCCGATGCCCCGGCACCGCAACCGGCCCTGGCGGGCTGACGGGAGACGACGCATGGACACGATTCCCCTCGACTACGCCACGCTGCGCCTCCTCTGGTGGCTGCTGCTGGGCATCCTGCTGATCGGCTTCGCGGTGATGGACGGCTTCGACCTGGGCATCGCGACGCTGCTGCCTGCGGTGGCGCGCACCGACGAAGAGCGCCGCATCGTGCTGAACGTCATCGGCCCGGTGTGGGAAGGCAACCAGGTGTGGCTGATCCTCGGCGGTGGCGCGATCTTCGCGGCGTTTCCGCCGTTGTATGCGGTCAGCTTCTCCGGGTTCTACATCGCGATGTTCCTGATCCTGTTCGCGCTGATCCTGCGGCCGGTCGGTTTCAAGTTCCGCAGCAAGGTGCCGGATCCGCGCTGGCGCGCGGCGTGGGACTGGTCGCTGTTCGTCAGCGGGCTGGTGCCGGCGCTTGTGTTCGGCGTGGCGATGGGCAACGTGCTGCTCGGCGTGCCGTTCCATTTCGACGAGACGCTGCGGATCTTCTACGAAGGCGGTCTGTTCGGCCTGCTGACGCCGTTCGCTCTGTTGTGTGGTCTGGTCAGCGTGGCGATGCTGCTGATGCACGGCGCCAACATGCTGGCATTGAAGACGTCCGGCGAGATCGCCGTACGTGCACGCCGCTACGGCACCGTCGCGGCCCTGGCCACGGCGCTGCTGTTCGTCGTCGCCGGCATCTGGGTGGCGCGTCTGGATGGCTATGCGCTTCAGGTAGCGATGGACCCGGCCGGCTCGTCGAATCCGCTGGCCAAGGTGGCGGTGGCACAGCCCGGCGCATGGATGGAGAACTACGCGCGCTGGCCGCTGACCTGGCTGCTGCCGGTGATCGGCGTGGCGGCTGCGCTGGCGAGCGCGGCGCTACTGCGGGCCGGGCGCGCGGGACTCGCGTTCCTGGCCTCGTCGATCAGCATCGCCGGCATCATCCTGACCGAAGGGCTGGCGACGTTCCCGTTCCTGCTGCCGTCGTCGACGCAGCCGGGTTCCAGCCTGACCGTCTGGGATGCGTCGTCCAGCCACATGACGCTGTTCATCATGCTGCTGGCGACGGCGTTGTTCCTGCCCATCATCCTGCTCTATACCGCCTGGGTCTTCCGCGTGCTGCGCGGCAAGGTCGACCAGACCGGCATGGGGCGCAATCCCAACGCGTACTGAGGAGCACGCCATGTGGTACTTCAGCTGGATCCTGGGCGCCGGACTGGCGGCGAGCTTCGCCATCCTCAATGGCATGTGGTACGAAATGCGCGAAAACGATCGCGAGGCCGGACGCGATCCATAGCGGCACCGGTCGTCGTCTCACAGCCACGAAAGCCCCGGTCCGTACCGGGGCTTTCCGTTGCCGGGCCTGGGTGACTCGGCACTGTGCCGCGACCGCTCCGGCGCGTAGGCTTGGGCAGCGTCGTCCGCGGCGCTGCCACTGACGGGAACGCCATGCCGGATACCGCTAGCCTCCTTCCCCTGGAACGCGCACGCGCGTTGCCCGCCCGCTATTACACCGGCGAGGCGACGCTGGCGATGGAGCAGGCGGCGGTGTTCCAGCGCAGCTGGCAGCTGGTCGCCCACTTGGCGCAACTGGCGGAACCGGGCGACCACATCGTCGAACAGGTGGGTGGCGTACCGGTGCTGGTGGTGCGCGGGCAGGACGGCGTGCTGCGCGCCTTCCCCAACGTGTGCCGGCACCGCGCCGGGCCGCTGGCGCTCTGCAACGGCAAGGGCGCGCGCGCATTGCACTGCAAGTACCACGGCTGGACCTACACGCTGGAAGGCCAGCTGCGCAGCGCGCCCGAGATGCAGGGCGCGGCCGATTTCGACATGAGCGACATCCGCCTACCGCCGCTGCGTGTGCAGGCGTGGCAGGGACTGGTGTTCGTCGCCCTGCACGAGGACGTGCCCGCCTTCGACGAGGTCTACGGCGGCATCGCCGAACGCATCGCACCGATCGACTTGGCCGCGATTCGCTTCCACCACCGTGATCATTACGACATCGCGTGCAACTGGAAGGTCTACGTGGACAACTTCCTGGAGGGCTACCACCTGCCGCACGTGCACCCCGGCCTGTCGAAGGTGCTGGATTACCGTGCCTACGACACCGAGCTGTTCCCCTGGCATTCGCTGCAGCACTCGCCGCTGCGCGACAGTGGAGACATCTATGGGGATGGCGACGCGTTCTACTACTTCGTCTATCCCAACGTGATGCTCAACATCATGCCGGGGCGGCTGCAGACCAACCGCATCCTGCCGCTGGGGCCGGAGCGCTGCCGGGTGGAGTTCGACTACTACTACGCGGCGGATGCCGCGGCGCAGGCGCGCATCGCCAACGACCAGGCCTTCAGCGACGACGTGCAGGACGAGGACATCCGCATCTGCGAAGCGGTGCAGCGTGGCCTGGCCTCCGGCTTCTACGACGCCGGCCGCCTGTGTCCCAAGCGCGAAAGCGGCGTGTGGCATTTCCACAACCTGCTGAGGGCCGCGTATTGAACCCGGCCACGCTGCCGCGCGATGGCCGCAAGATCGGCTTCTGGACCTGCACCGCGCTGGTGGTGGGCAACACGATCGGCATGGGCATCTTCGTGCTGCCCGCGTCGTTGGCGCCATTCGGCTACAACGCGCTGCTGGGATGGGGCATCACGGTGCTGGGCTGCCTGGCATTGGCCCGGGTACTCGCGCAGCTGGCGCGCCTGCTGCCGCAGGCGGACGGACCGTATGGCTATGTGCAGCAGACGCTGGGTCGCCTGCCGGCCTACGTGGTGCTGTGGTCGTACTGGGTGTCGAACTGGATCACCCTCGCCGCGCTCGCCACCGGCGTGGCCGGTTACGCCGCATCGATCTTCCCGTCGCTCGCGCGCGTGCCGCCTGCGGTGCTGGGCCTTTGCGCGCTGTGGACCTTTGTCGGCGTCAACCTGCTGGGCGTGCGCAGCGGTGGGCGCGTGCAGGTGGTCACCACGGTCCTGAAGTTGCTGCCGATGCTGGCCGTGGCGGGACTGGGTGCCTGGATGCTGCTGCAGTCACCCGGGTCGTTCGCCGCGCACCCGCCCGCCAGGCCGATCAGCCTGGGCGATGCGATGGCGGCGTCGACGCTGGCGCTGTTCGCCATGCTGGGCATCGAGTCGGCGACGATTCCCGCGTCGAAGGTCAGGGATCCCGGTCGCACCATTCCGAGGGCGACCATGGCGGGCACGTGGATCACCGCTGCGATCTATCTCGTGGTTTCTTCGGTGCCGCTGCTGTTGTTGCCGCATGCCGAGCTCGCCCAGTCCAGCGCACCGTTCGCGCTGGTGATGGAGCGCTTCGCCGGCGAAGGCACGGGGCGGTGGATTGCGCTGTTCGTCGTCGTCAGCGGCCTGGGTGCCTTGAACGGCTGGACGCTGCTGAGCGGCGAGATGATGCGCACCATGGCCGAGAGCGGCACGATGCCCCGCGTGTTCGCGCGGGCCAATCGGTTCGGCGCCCCGGCCGGTGCGCTGGTGCTGACGGCCCTGCTCGCCAGCGTGATGGTGCTGATGAACTACAGCCGTTCGGCGGTGGCCGGCTTCACCTTCCTCAGCACGGTGGTGACCGCCGCCAACCTGCCGCTTTACCTGGGCTGCTCGCTGGCGCTGGGCGTGCTGTGGTGGCGGGGACATCGTGGCGCCGGACGCACGCTGCTGGTCGCAGCCGTGCTGGGTGTGGCGTATACGGTGTTCGCCTTCATCGGCATGGGCGCGCAGCCGTTCTGGCTGGCGCTGGCGCTGATGGCGGCCGGTCTGCCGCTGTACTTCCTGCTGGGGCAACGGCGTCGCGCAGAGGCAGAGGGTGCGTGATCCGCGCTACGACATTCTGTTCGAACCGGTCCGCATCGGACCGGTGACGACGAAGAACCGTTTCTTCCAGGTGCCGCATTGCAACGGCATGGGCCACGCGATGCCGCTGGCGCATGCGGCGATGCGCGAAGTGAAGGCCGAAGGCGGCTGGGGCGTGGTGTCGACCGAAGAGTGCGAGATCCACCCCAGCAGCGATCTGACGCCGTACGTCGAGGCGCGGTTGTGGGACGATCGCGATATCCCCGCGCTGGCACTGATGTGCGACAAGGTGCACGCGCACGGCGCACTGGCCGCGCTGGAGCTGTCGCACAACGGGCCGACCGCCTCCAACCTGTACTCGCGGGAAGTGCTGCTCGCGCCGTCGCACCAGCCATCCAAGTACGGCTATCCGTCGCAGGCGCGCGCGATGGACCTGCACGACATCGCCGAGTACCGGCGCTGGCATCGCGACGCCGCCGTGCGCGGCATGAAGGCCGGCATGGACATCATCTATGTCTACGCCGCGCATGACCTGTCGTTGCCGATGCATTTCCTGCAGCGTCGCCGCAACCAGCGCACGGATGCCTATGGGGGCTCGCTGGAGAACCGCGTGCGCCTGCTGCGCGAGGTGCTGCAGGACACGCGCGAAGCGGTCGGGCATCGCTGCGCGGTCGCACTGCGCTTCGCCACCGAGGAACTGCTGGGGCCGGGTGGCGTGGAACTGGCCGAGGCGCAGGACATCGTCGGCCTGCTGGCCGAATTGCCTGATCTATGGGACGTCAATCTCGCCGCCTGGTACAACGACTCGGTGCCGTCGCGCTTTGCCCGCGAAGGCGCACAGGAACCTTTCATCGACTTCGTTCGCAAGACGACCACCAAACCGGTGGTCGGCGTGGGTCGCTTCACCTCGCCCGACACGATGGTCTCGCAGATCCGCCGTGGCGTGATCGACCTGATCGGTGCGGCGCGCCCGTCGATCGCCGATCCCTACCTGCCGCGCAAGATCGAGGAAGGCCGCGTCGACGACATCCGCGAATGCATCGGCTGCAACATCTGCGTCTCCGGCGACATGACCATCTCGCCGATCCGTTGCACGCAGAACCCCAGCATGGGCGAGGAGTGGCGCAAGGGCTGGCATCCGGAGCGCATCGCGACGAAGGCCAGTGAGGCGCGCGTGCTGGTGGTCGGCGGCGGTCCCGCCGGACTGGAAGCGGCACGCGCGCTCGGCCAGCGTGGCTACGAGGTGCACCTGGCCGAAGCGCGGCGCGAACTCGGCGGACGCGTCACCCGCGAGGCGCGCTTGCCGGGCCTGGCCGAATGGGCACGCGTGCGCGACTGGCGGCTGGGACAGATCGGCAAGCGGGCGAACGTCAGCACCTATCTCGATTCCGCGCTCACCGCGCAGGACGTGCTCGACTTCGGCGCGGACCATGTCGTCATCGCCACCGGCTGCCACTGGCGGCGGGACGGGTTCGGTCGCACGCACGGGTTGGGTATCGCGGACTTCATCGGCAACCCGCGCGTGTTCACGCCGGACGATCTGATGGACGGGCGCTGGCCGGAAGGTCGCGTGGTGGTCTACGACGATGATTACTTCTACACCGCCAGCGTCGTTGCGGAGGCATTGCGGCTGCGCGGCTGCGACGTGACCTGCCTGACGCCCGACGACACGTTCGCCTCGTGGAGCGCGAACACGCTGGACTACCGCCATATCCAGTGGCGGATGGCCGAACTCGGCGTGCAGCAGTGCGTCTCGCACATGGTCACGGGGTACACCGGCACCACGCTTGCGCTGGAGCAGGTGTGGAGCGGCGCCAGCAAGTCGCTCGACTGCGATGCGGTGGTCGTGGTCACTGCGCGCCTGCCGGACGATGCGCTCTACCAGGCGCTCCGGCAGCGCGAAGCCGAGTGGGAAGGAATGGGAATCCGCAGCGTGTCCTGCATCGGCGACGCGCTGGCGCCAGGCCTGATCGCGCATGCGGTGTACGCGGGCCACCGTTACGCGCAGGAACTCGATGCGCCACGCACCGGTGACGTGCCGTTCAAGCGCCACTTCCATCACGAGACGCCGATGGCGTGACGTGTCAGGCGAGGGCGCGGTAGCGGAAGTCGCTGAACTCCACCGCACCCGCGCCCGCGCTGTACAGCGCCACGCGCAGGCTGAGGAAGCCGCCGAACACGTTGTGGTGCAGGCCGGACACTTCCATGCGCGTGTCCAGCCGCGTCCACGTGCGGCCGTCGTCGTGCGAGTGGTGCCAGGTCACCACATGATGGTCATTGGTCAGACGGAGGCGAACGCGCCGCGTCGGCAGCGCCTGCCGCGCCCAGGTCTGTTCCTCCGCGTACTGGAACACACGCAGGCCGTCGGGCGTGAAGCCCAGGCCGACGAAGGCCTTCGGGCTGTAGAACAGCAGCAGGCCGCCTTCGCCGCCGTCGATCAGCGTCAGCGTGACCTCGGCGTGGTAGGCGCGGTCGCCGACGATGCAGGCCAGGGCGCTGCCATCGGCGGGCGAGGTGCCGGCAACGGTGAGACGCAGCGATCGCGGTCCGTAGCGCACGCGCTGCATCTCGTCGGGGCGTGGCGCATGGAACGCCCACTGGGTGCCGAACCGGTCCGTCGAGAAGTCGTCCGACAGTGCAGCGCCAGCGATGCTTGCCTTGCCACCGCGTGGAACAGGCAGCGGTCGCGACAGGTCGCTGCCGCGGGCGCGGAACCAGCCGTCGTCCGTCCATTCGATCGGCTCCAGCAGCGCCTGGCGCCCAAGCGTGCGATAGCCGTTCTCGTAGCCGTGATAGACCATCCACCAACCGCCCGCGGGGCCTTCGACCAGCGTCGCGTGCCCGCGCGACCACCAGGGCTCGGCTACATCCTGCGTGCGCACCAGCGGGTTGTGCGGGCAGTGTTCCCACGGGCCATGGATCGAACGCGAGCGCGCGGCGATCACCATGTGCCCCGTCACCGGGCCGGCAGTGCCGCCAACGGCGGTGACCAGATAGAACCAGTCGCCGCGGCGCATCAGCTTCGGGCCTTCGGGCGCGAAGTTCTCGGTGATCCAGTCGTCCGGATAACGCCAGGGTTGATAGGCGGGTTCGAGCGCGCCGTCGGTCGCCAGGCCGTCGTCGGTCAGGCGCACCTTACGGATGCCGTTGACGAACAGGTAGCGCTTGCCGTCTTCGCCCACCGCATGGCCGGGATCGATGCAGCCATCGATGTGCAGGTCGACGGGATCGCTCCACGGTCCGCGGATGTCGTCCGCCCAGATCGCATGGATCTTCCATGCGTCGCCCGGTGCCAGCGCAGGCAGGTAGATGAAGTAGCGGTCACCGTGCTTGCACAGGTCCACCGCCCACACAGTGCCGACGTTCGTGCGCAGCGCAGGTCCGAGCGGCGCCCAGTTGACCAGGTCGGTCGAATGCCAGATCACCAGGCCGGGATAGGCGTCGAACGACGAGAACGTCATGTAGTAGTCGTCGCCGTCCTTGAGGACCGTGGGGTCGGGACGATCGCCGGCGACGATGGGATTGAGGTAGGTGCCGTCGCCTAGATCGGCCTTGCGCTGGCCTTCGATGCCGGTCGCATGCGATGGCCGCTCTGGCGCGCAAGCTGTAGAAGTCGCGGCGCGTGATGACAGTGGCCAAGTGGCCAGACCGGCGAGTCCGGCCTTGAACAGGGCGCGACGCGAGGTATCTGGCATGTCGACTCCCGTCGTCGCGGTCAGCGACGCAGCGCGTAAGGGCCGAAGGTGTTGCCGATGAAGCCGCCTGCCGTCTCCACGCTCAACAGGCTGGCATCCAGTCCGGTGGCAACGGTCTTCCAGTCGCCTGATGCCAGTCGGTAGTCAGCATCCAGGCGCGGGCCGTCCAGACGGAAGCGCAGCGAGACCGGTCCCTGTTCTTCGGGCAAGTGAATGCGTGCGAGGCGATTGCCTTCCTTCGCACCGTCGCGACCACTGCGCCGGTACAGCGACACCGCCAATCCCTGCGCATCGCGTTCGATGCCGAGCACGTAGTGACCGTACTCGTTCTGCAGCAGCGCGAGCCCGGCGAGTTCGCCGACCGTCGGGTCGAAGGTTGCGAGCGTGGTTTCCAGTGTCGCCTTGTGGTGCTGCAGGCGATGGGCCACGTAGGCGGGCTGGCCGGGTGTCGTGCCGAAGGCGCCGAGCGGCATCGCGCCGGGTGTCAGCGTCAATCCTCGCTTACCGGTGGAGTACCACGGCGTCTTCGGCGGATGCAGCGTCATCCACGACAGCG
Source organism: Pseudoxanthomonas sp. PXM02 (assembly GCF_014851805.1). Taxonomy (GTDB): domain Bacteria; phylum Pseudomonadota; class Gammaproteobacteria; order Xanthomonadales; family Xanthomonadaceae; genus Pseudoxanthomonas_A. Next base: position 1,747,910 of record NZ_JACVAK010000001.1, on the reverse strand, counting down.
GCAGCGACGTGGCCTCGAAGCGTTCGGTCCAGCTGATCGGGCCACTGGTCGGCACGGGCTGCGGACTGCGCGGCAGGTCGGGTCGCTTCACCGCCATCGGCACACGCTCGCCGCGCGGCAGGATCACGGGCCAGCCGTCCTTCCACGTCACCGGCAGCAGGAAGGTTTCGCGCCCCAGGTTGTACTGGTTGCCGCGGTACGGACGCGTGGCGAGGAACACCGCCCACCACGTCCCGTCCTTGAGTTTCACGAACTGCGCGTGCCCGGTGGACGTCACCGGGTCGGCACGCTTCGGGTCCAGGTCGCGCTGCGTCAGCGACGGGTTGGAGGGCGCGGGCTGGTACGGGCCGGTGAGCGCGCGGCTGCGCCATACCATCTGCGCATGCTGTTCGCCGGTGCCGCCCTCGGCTGCGGTCAGGTAGTACCAGCCATCGTGTTTGAAGATGTGCGGACCTTCGACATGCTCCGGCTTGCTCGCCGGATCGGCGCCGCCATCGACCAGCAGGAGGCGCTGGCCGATGCGTTCGCGCTTGCCGAAGTCGAAGCGCTGCAGCCAGATCGCGCGGTGGCCGTCGTAGCGCAGCGTTCCATCCGGGACATCGTTGTGCACGACCCACGCGCTGCCATCGTCATCGAAGAACAGCGACGGATCGATGCCGGTGACATCGAGCCAGATCGGGTCCGACCACGGCCCGGCCGGATCCTTCGCCGTGACGACGAAGTTGCCATGATCGCAGTAGAAACAGGTGTTGGCGACGTAGAAGGTGCCGTCGTGGTGCGCCAGCGTGGCAGCGAACAGGCCGCGCGTCAGTTCTTCCTTCTCGCCGTAGTTGATCTGTCCGGGGCGATGGATCGCATTGCCGATCTGCGTCCACGAGACCAGATCCGTGCTGTGGAAGACCGGCAGGCCGGGGAAGTAGCCGAACGTCGAGGTGACCAGATAGAAGTCATCGCCGACGCTGATCGCGGACGGATCCGGATAGAAGCCCGCGACGACCGGGTTGCGGTACTGCCCGGCGGAGACGGCCGGGCCGCCATCGTCGCCGGCATAACGCACCTCGCTGAAAACCGCGTCCCCCGCCCAGGCCGGGCCCATCGATAGCGCCATCACCAGCGCCATTGCGCACCGCATCAGCATCGTGTCTTCCTCAGGTCGTGGCGGCGATCGTGCGTCGCGCCCACAGCGCATGCAGGCCACGCGCGGCCAGATCTTCCGGATGGCGCTGCACGCCGACGCCGAGCGTGGTCAGCGCATGCGCGTACGACGCCAGCAACCGGTCGTTGCCGATCAGGTGCACCTGCGCCGGCCGCGGTGCGTGCGAGAACAGGCCTGACGCGCGCAGTTCGTGACCGATCAGCAGGCCGGACAGGTACGAGGGCAGTGCCGGTTCGGCGAACTGCTGGAACAGGCCCGTCGTGCGCACACCAAACAGGTGGTGCAGCAGGCCACCGCCATCGGCGCTGCGCTTCAGGCCGGCATCGAACGCGTAGCCATCGAAGCGCACGTCGCCGGCCGGCATCAGCCGGCCGAGGATGCTGTGCTGGCGCAGCAGCGCATACAGCTCGCCGGTCATCGCGGTGGCGATGCGCTGCACCTGGCCGTCGCGCACCGTGACCCACTTGCTGTGGGTTCCGGGCAGGCAGACCAGATGCGTGCCACCGGTGAGGACGTCGAGCAGCGCCGCCAGTTGCGTCTCCTCGCCGCGCATGACGTCAGGCACGCTGTCCGAATCGTTGTCGCGCAGTCCCGGCACCAGCCAGAGCGCGCGTTCGTCGAAACCCGGTGGCTGGAAGCGCTGCATGCCGAGCGCGAGTGCGTGGTTGCCAGCGGGGCAGGGCAGGTACGGCATCTCGTGCCAGCCACCGCGTCCGCCAACCATGCCGCACAGCAGGATGTCGGTGTCGTCCCAGCCCGCGATCTCGCGCGCCAGCACCTCGCCGAAGCGGCCATCGCAGGCCAGCACGCCCTGGTCGCTGCGACGCCGCTCGCGCACCTGGCCGTCGTCGGCCATGCGGTACAGGCGCAGGCTGCTGGTGCCCCAGTCGATCGCGATCATGGCAGGCGAACCCGGTCTTCGGCGCGCGCGAGCGACCGTTCGTTGCGGTGTGCGAATACGCCGCCCGACAACGGATGCGCGGCCAGTGCGTCGGCATCCAGTCCCACCCGTGCACTGGTGATGTACAGCGTGTCGTCGCGCAGCACGCAGCAGGATGGCTGCGGCGCCGGGATGTGCACGACGCGGTCGATGCGCCCGTCCGGCAGATAGCGCACCACCCGGCCGACGCCCCATTGCGCGTTCCACAGTGCGCCTTCGTTGTCGACGATGGCGCCATCGGGCTCCGCGCCGGGCGTGTCCAGATCGACGAACACCGTGATGTCGGAGACGGTCGCGCTCGCCGCGTCGTAGCGGCACTGCAGGATCTGCGGTGTCACCGAGTCGCAGAAGTACATCCGCGTGCCGTCCGTATCGAAACAGATCGAATTCGGGATGGCGGCGCGTGGCAACGCCAACTCGCGCAGTCCGTGTGCCGCGGTGTACTGATGGAAGCGGCCGATGGGATGCAGGTCGGCATGTTCGCTCTTGGTGCCGAACACGAAGCCGCCGTGACGGTCGGCGCGGCCGTCGTTGATGCGGGTCATCGGTTCGTCCGCGTCCACGTCGGCCAGCTTCGTCATCGCCAGCGTGCGTGTTCCCAACTGGGATTCGACGTCGCTCGCGTACAGGCCCTTGGCCAGGCCGAGCAGCAGACGGCCGTCCTCGCCCAGCGCGAGGCAGCCGAGCGGCGCGGGCAGCGACCACGTGTGCGTGTGGCCGCTCGCGGGATCGTGTCGCCACAGTTCGGCGGCGAGGATATCGGTCCAGTACAGGACGCGCTGGCGACCGCACCACAGGATGCCTTCGCCCAGCGTGCAACGGCTGTCGACGGCCAGGGTCGCCAGCGCCGCGCTCACGCGATCACCACTCGGCCACGCTGCCATCGGCATGCCGCCACAGCGGATTGCGCCAACGCGGCGGCTGCCGGTTCGCGGCGATCAGGCGATCCTCGTCGATCTCCACGCCCAGACCGGGCTTCGGCAACGCGGCGATGCTGCCGGTGTCGTCGCAACGGAAGTCGTCCTTGTTGACGACGTAATCCAGCAGGTCGGCGCCTTCGTTGTAATGGATGCCGATGCTCTGTTCCTGCAGCATCGCGTTGTGCGCGACGAAGTCCACCTGCAGGCAGGCGGCCAGCGCCACCGGGCCGAGCGGGCAGTGCGGCGCCAGCGCCACGTCGTGCGCTTCGGCCATCGCGGCGATCTTCACGCACTCGGTGATGCCGCCTGCATGCGACAGGTCGGGCTGCAGGATCGCCAGTCCACCGGCCGCCAGCACGGGCTTGAACTCCGCGCGCGAGTACATGCGTTCGCCGGCGGCGAGCGGGATCGAAGTCGCGTCGGACAGCGGGCGGTAGTACTCCCACTGTTCCGGCAGCACCGGCTCTTCGACGAACAGCGGCTTGAACGGTGCCAGTTCGCGCAGCAGCACGCGCGCCATCGGTGCGCTGACGCGGCCGTGGAAGTCGATGCCGAAGTCGACACGGTCGCCCATCGCCTCGCGGATCGCCGCGACCTTGGCGACGGCGGCGTCGATCGCGCGCGGGCTGTCGATCAGCTTCAGTTCTTCGGTGCCGTTGAACTTGAACGTGTCGAAGCCCTGCGCGCGGTAGCGCTGCATCTGCGCAACGATGTCGGCAGGACGGTCGCCACCGACCCAGCGATAGGTCTTCATGCGCTCGCGCACGAGTCCGCCCAGCAGCTGGTACACCGGCACGCCGAGCGCCTTGCCCTTGATGTCCCACAGCGCCTGGTCGATGCCGGCGATGGCGCTCATCAGGATTGCGCCACCACGGTAGAAACCGCCGCGATACAGCACCTGCCACAGGTCGTTGATGCGCGCGGGATCCTGGCCGACCAGATAGTCGGCCAGTTCATGCACCGCCGCCTGCACCGCATCGGCGCGCCCTTCGATGACCGGTTCGCCCCAGCCGGTGACGCCCTCGTCGGTTTCCACCTTGAGGAACAGCCAGCGCGGTGCCGCGTGGTAGGTGGTGAGGCGGACGATCTTCATGCGGCGTGGTCCAGGTAGGCCTGGCGGAAGCGCCGCGCGTGGTCGCGCGTGTGCTCGACCGCCTGGCCGGGCTTGTAAAGTTCGCCGCCGATGCCGGCGCCCTGACAGCCGGCTGAGAGGTAGCCGGATAGGGTGTCGGGCGTGACGCCACCGACGGCGAAGAGGGGAACGGGCGGCAGCACGCTGCGCAGGGCGCGCACCATCGCCGGTCCGTAGAGGGAAGCGGGAAACAGCTTGAGCGTCTGCGCGCCGGCGTCGAGCGCGTCGAAGGCCTCGGTCGCGGTAGCGAAACCGGCGGCGACGTGCAGGCCGCGATCGACGGCGTGACGGATCACCGCCGGCCGCGTATTCGGACTCACCATCAGGCGACCGCCGGCGGCGACCAGCGCATCGACGTCCGCGGTCGTCAGCACGGTGCCCGCACCGATCATCGCGCGGGCGCCGAACATGTCCACCGCCACGCGCACGCTGCGCTGCCACTCGGGCGAGTTGGTCGGAATCTCGATCGCGTCGTAGCCCTCTTCCACCAGTGCGTCCACGTGCGCCGGCACGTCGGCCGGCGTGATGCCGCGCAGGATCGCGATCAGCGGCAGGGCGAAGGGAAGGGCGGGCGCGTCCATGCAATCAGTCGTGGTAGACCTGCGAGCGACCGCCATCGATGGTGATGTCGGTGGCGTTGATGAAGCGCGCTTCGTCGCTGGCGAGGAACAGCGCGGTGTACGCGACCTCCTCGGGCGTGCCGATGCGTTGTGGCGGCAGCAGCGCGGTCTGCTTCTCGCGGGTGCCGGGTTCGCGTTCGAACCACGCCTCGATGCGCGGTACCAGGATCAGCCCGGGCGAGATGGAGTTCACCCGGATGCCATGCGCGGCGTACTCGATGCCGAGCGACCGGGTCAGTCCGATCAGCCCATGCTTCGCGACCGGATACGGGAAGCAGCCGGCGATGATCTTGTGCGCGTGCACCGATGCGATGTTGACGATGGAGCCTGCACCCTGCGCCAGCATCGCCGGCAGCACCGCGCGGCAGACATGCCACGCACCCTTGAGGTTCAGTGCAAGGCAGCGTTCCCACTCTTCGTCCGGCAACGACAGCGGATCGGCGAACACATCCGCGCCCGCGTTATTGACCAGCACGTCGATGCGGCCATGGCGTTCGCGAACCTCGCGCACGGCGGCATCGACCGCGGCCGCATCGGTGATGTCGGCGAGGTGGTGGATCACGCCGTCGTCGCCCGCGGTCGCAGGCTGGCGATCAAGGCCGATGACGGTGGCGCCTTCGTGCGCGAACAGGCGCGCGGTCGCCGCGCCGATACCGCTGGCGGCGCCGGTGACGATGGCGATCTTGCCGGAGAGGCGCGTGCTCACGGGCGCGGGTCGCCGGGCGGCGTGGACGCGACGTGGGCGGCGGCACGCGGGGTGCCGTCGAACTGCGGTGTCGCCATGGGACCCTCCTCCCGGCGTGGATCGGATGCGGGGATCTCCCGTGGCGGACCTGTGCCGGCCGTCCCCGGGGCATCCCCTCGCGGTCGGCGGGATGTCGCCGCCGGGCCGCGTTTGAAGCGTGGCATAGCCTCGCGTGGGCATCTATGTACGACAAATGAAATTTTTGTCATAGGCTATTCCGCACACGAATAGGTCACCCACGCGGAGGCTTCCATGGTCCATCCCACCACCGGCTGGTTCGGCGCCACCCGCCTGAAGACCCGCCATCTGACGCTGCTGCTGCACCTGTACGAACAGCGCTCGGTCCTGCGCGCTGCCGAAGCCGCCAACATGACCCAGCCCGCCGCGTCCAAGCTGCTGGCGGAGATGGAGAGCCTGCTCGGCGTGCCGCTGTTCGAGCGCCATGCGCGCGGCGTGGAACCCACGTGGTACGGCCAGGTCCTGATCCGCCGGGCGCGTTCGGCGCTGTCGGAAATCGGCCGCGCCCATGACGAGATCGCCGCGCTGCGCAGTGGACGGATGGGCCAGGCCGCCATCGGCACGGTGGTCAATCCGGGGACCAACCTGGTGCCGCAGGCCATCGCCGCGGTGAAGCGCGACTTCCCGGACATCCTGATCCGTGTGGAGATGGACTACAGCCGGCCGCTGGTCGCCAAGCTGCTGGATGGCCAACTCGACATCGTGGTCGGCCGCATCATGGGTCCGGAAGGTGCGGGCGAACTGGATTTCGAACCGCTGGCCGACGAGCCGCACGCGGTCATCGTGCGCGCCGGCCATCCGCTCACCCGGCGTCCGCGCATCACCCATGCCGATCTGGCCGACTACGGCTGGATCATGCCGCCGGCCGCCAGCGTGCTGCGCTCGCGACTGGATGCGGTGTTCCTGGAGCACGGCCAGCCGCCGCCGCAGAACATCGTGGAAACCGCGTCGCTGCCCGTGATCATCCATCTGCTGCGGCATAGCGACCTGCTGACCGCGCTGCCGGCCGAGTCGGTCGGCCCGTACCTGCAGACCGGGCAGATGTGCGTGCTGCCGATCGAGCTGGGCGTGCGCATGGAGTTCTTCGGCATCATCCGCCGCCGCGACCAGCTGCTGTCGCCGGGGGCCGAGCGCGTGCTGGACGCGCTGCGGGCCACGGCCCGCCGGCTGTATGCCGAGCCCGATCCCTCCCGGGCCGGCGAAGCACCCCTCGTGGGCGAAGGGGCCGGCGACTGACGCTGGCCATGTATGCGCGTTCGATATAGCTGGCGATCAATATTTCATTGGTCCGGCATGTCAGCGCCGCCTATGCTCCCGCCGCAGTCACATAACGGTGGTCCCACGGCCACCGGTTGATCGCCCGGAGCCGGCGCGACATCCGCCACGGAGGCGACCGCAACACCGACGAGCACGGCCGGGGGCCGCCATCGCCGGACGCTTCATCCGGTCACGCGATGCACAGACATCCGCGGGTCGGGACCAAAACTCAATCGCTTGTCATGTGTCCTGGGAGGGAACATCCATGTCAACGCTCCAGCGTCGCCCTACGGCGGCCGTTCGTGCCGGCCGTTCCGAAGGCCGCAAGCTGCAACCCACTGTGCTCGCGCTCGGCATCGCCCTGATGCTGGCGGCGCCCGCGTACGCCCAGGACGCCGCTGCGCCCAAGCAGGATGAAGAGAAGGCGACCGAACTCGATGCCGTCGTCGTCACCGGCATCCGCGGTTCGGTGTACCGGGCGCAGGACATCAAGCGCGACGCCGACACCTTCGTCGATTCGGTCACCGCACTCGACATCGGCGCGCTGCCCGATCGCAGCGTCACCGAGACGCTGTCGCGCATTCCCGGCGTCACCATCGACCGCTTCCTGACCGTCGGTGATCCGGAACACTTCTCCGCCGAAGGCGGTGGCGTGCAGGTGCGCGGCCTGACCCAGGTACGCTCCGAACTCAACGGCCGCGACAGCTTCTCCGCCTCGGGCGGTCGTGCGCTCAGCTTCCAGGACGTGCCTGCCGAGCTGATGGCGGGCGTGGACGTCTACAAGAACCAGAAGGCCGACATGATCGAAGGCGGCCTCGGCGGCAGCGTCGACCTGCGCACCTTCATGCCGTTCGACATCGAGGGCAGCCGGTTCGGCATGTCGTTCAGCGCCAACCGTGGCGACTTCGCCGAGAAGGTGAAGCCCGCGGGCTCGGTGCTCTTCAGCAACCGCTGGGACACCGACGCAGGCGAGTTCGGCATCCTGGTCAACCTCGCCCATTCCGAACTGGCCACGCGTACCGACGGCATGTTCGTGCGGCCGTTCTTCAACACCGCCAACTCCGACCTCAACAACGACGGCACCAACGAGAGTCTTTGGCTGCCGCGTGGTGCCGACTGGCGCACGCTGGAGTACGAACGCGAGCGCCAGGGCGCATATGTCGCGCTGCAGTGGCGCCCGAACGACGACCTCGAGTTGTTCGCCACGGCCTTCCAAAGCCGCTACGACGAGCTCTGGTACGAGGACGCGATCTTTGTCTCCAACGATCCTCTGCAGGTGCGTATCGATGCCAGCGAGCCGTACGAACTGGACGGCAACGTCTTCGTCTCCGGCCGCCTGCGCTCGAACGGCGATATCCCGATGGGCACCGACATCCGTGCCTCGCACCGCAAGTCCGACACCACCGATTACTCGTTCGGCCTGAAGTGGCTGGTCAGCGACCGCACCGAATTCTCGACCGACCTGCAGTACATCAAGGCGAACACCGAGGCACTGGATTCCACCGTGTCGCTGGGCCTCAACGTGCCGTACATCGACATCGACCTGGGCCATGGCGTGCCGCGCATCGGCGTGGACAACCAGTTCACCGCGAACCCCGCGAACTACTACTGGGGGTTCACCATGGACCACCAGGACGACAACACGGCCGACGAGATCGCGTGGCGCGCGGACCTGAAGCACAGCTTCGACAGCAACTTCTTCGATTCCTTCAAGGTCGGCGTGCGCGTCACCGACCGCGATGCCCACAGCATCGACACCGGCTACGACTGGCAGCCCGTGTTCCAGCCGTGGATGCAGTGGTGGGCGTTGCCGGGCGGCGTGCCGCTGCCGGGCCTCGACCTCAACGGCACCGTCAATTCCAGCCTCACCAACCTGATCACGTTCGACAATTTCTACCGCGGCGGCGCGTCGACGCCCGGATCGTTCTACTCGCCCGTGCTTGCGACGGCACTTGGCTTCCCGAACAGCTACCTCGACATCCATGGCGCGGCGGCTCCGTACTACACCTGCTGCTATGGCCAGATCACCCCGCGCAACCTCGCCGATCCGCAGTGGGGCAACGTGCAGAACGAGAAGACCTACGCGGCTTACGCGATGCTGAACTTCGCGATGGACGATGCGCGTATCGACGGCAACGTCGGCGTGCGCGTCGTGCGTACCGAGAACAGCGCCGATGGTTACCTGGTCTATCCGAACAACGCGTTCGCACCCTACCTGGGCAGTGGCCAGTCCGAACCGATCTCGGCGGAGAACTCCTACACCGACGTGCTGCCCAGCGCGAACCTGAAGTGGGAGCCGGCCGAGAACTGGATCGTGCGCTTCGCCGCGTCGAAAGCGGTGGCCCGTCCGGCCTTCAGCGACATGCAGGCCTACCAAGTGCTGAGCGTGGCCGTTCGTGACGGCGTCAATCCGCAACCGGGCGACGAACTGGGGCCGGAAGACCTGGAGCTCACGGGCAGCTCCACCGACAACCCGTACCTGACGCCGATGAAGGCCAACCAGTTCGACCTGTCGCTGGAGTGGTACTTCGCGCCGGACCGCGGCGGCATGGCCTGGGTGAACTTCTTCTACAAGGACATCAAGGACTACTTCCGCCAGCAGACCGAGCTGCTCGCCTATCCCGGCGTCGACGGCAACGAGTACGACTACCGCGTCTCGCGCCTGGTGAACGTCGGCAAGGCGAAGATCCAGGGCGCGGAGATCGGCTGGAACCAGTTCTTCGACTTCCTGCCTGCGCCGTTCGATGGCTTCGGCATGTCGGCCAACTACACCTACATCGACAGCTCGACCCGGATTCCGGCAGCGTCGAACGCGGTGCCGGTAGACACCGATGGCTCGCTGTTCAACGACCTGCCCGCCGACGGCCTGTCGAAGAATTCTTACAACGTCGCGGCGTTCTACGAGAAGGGTCCGTGGCAGGTGCGCCTGGCCTACAACTGGCGCAGCGAGTACCTGCTGTCGATCGGACCGAACGGCTACAACGGCGGCGATGGCGGCATCCCGTGGAAGCTGCCGGTGTACAGCGACAGCTTCGGCCAGCTGGATGGTTCGATCTTCTACCGCTTCTCCGACAACGTGCAGCTCGGCATCGAGATGAACAACCTCAACAACGCCGAGCAGCGCACGCTGATGGACCAGAACGGTGCCGGCAAGCGCATCACGTCGTGGTACGTCAACGACCGTCGCTACGCCGCGACGCTGCGCTTCACGTTCTGACGCTGTACCGAACGGAGCGGCCGGACGTTTCCCGGCCGTTCCGTCGCAGGGGGTGCGCATCCTGCCGGCGCACCGGCTGTTCCTCCCGACAGGAGATACCGTGCTCACGCTTCGCCTGATCCTCGCGCTTTCCGTTTTCCTGCTGGTGCCCGGCGCGGCGGCGAAGGATGACGTCACCGGTTACCAATGGCGCAACGTCGCGGTAGGCGGAGGCGGCTTCGTCAGCGGGCTGGTGTTCCATCCGCACGAGAAGGGCTTGTTGTATGCGCGCACCGATATCGGTGGCGCGTACCGCTGGTCGCCGGCCGAGCGGCGCTGGCAGCCGCTGATGGACTGGATGGGGCACGAGGACAGCGGCCGCTTCGGCGTGGAGAGCCTGGCGCTGGATCCGTCCGATCCCGACCGCCTCTACCTCGCGGTCGGCACCTACCTGCACGAGCGTGGACAGGACGGCGCGATCCTGCGTTCGAGCGACCGCGGTGCGACGTTCCAGCGGACCGCGCTGCCGTTCAAGTTCGGTGGCAACGAACAGGGCCGCGGCAACGGCGAACGCCTCGCCGTCGATCCCAACGATGGCCGCGTGCTGATGTTCGGCACGCGCGCCGACGGTCTATGGCGCAGTGACGACGCCGGTGCGCAGTGGCGCGAAGTGAAGGGTTTCCCTGCTGTCGCGAAATCGCGTTCGGCGTGGGCCGCAGGCTGGCGTGACCTTCGGCCGGTCGGGATCGCCTTCGTGGTGTTCGATCCGGCGAGTGGTGCGCGTGGCGCGCCCTCGAAGACGCTGTACGCCGGTGTGTCCACGAAAGAGACCAGCCTGTTCCGTTCGCGCGATGGCGGCGCGAACTGGGAAGCCGTCCCCGGCCAGCCGGTCGGTCTGCGGCCCAGCCACATGGTGCGGGACGCACGCGGACGCTGGCTGCTCAGCTACGGCGACGAGCCCGGCCCCAACAACATGGCCGATGGCGCGGTGTGGCGCTTCGATCCGGCCGGCGATCGCTGGGAAGACATCACGCCGGTACGGCGCGCGAAGACCGATGCCGGTTTCGGCTGGGGCGCGGTCGCGGTGCAGGCCGACAATCCGGACGTCATCATCGCCAGCACGTTCCGCCGCTATCAGCCGCACGACGATATCTATCGCAGTCTCGATGGCGGCCGCACGTGGACGGCGCTGTTCCCGCGTTCGCAGTTCGATCACTCGTCCGCCCCCTGGACGTCGGATGCCAAGCCGCACTGGATGGCGGACATCGAGATCGATCCGTTCGAACCGGATCGCCTGCTGTTCGTGACCGGCTACGGTGTGTGGGCGTCCACCAATGCGCGCGCCTTCGACGGCGGTGCGGACATGCAATGGCGTTTCGAGCAGGCCGGTTTCGAAGAGACCGTGCCACTGGCGCTGGCCAGCCCGCCGGAAGGCGCGCACCTGGTCAGCGGGCTGGGCGATGTGGACGGCTTCGTGCACGACTCGCTCGACGTGTCGCAGCAGCGCTTCGCCGGTGTGCGCTTCTCCAATACCGAGAGTCTTGCATTCGCCGGTCGCGCGCCGCAGCTGATGGTGCGCACGGGCTACTTCCACAACCGCCCGGAAGGCGCGGTGCGCGGTGCCTGGTCGAACGACGGCGGTCGCACGTGGACCGCGTTTGCGAGCGAGCCGCCGGACGGTGAAGGCGCCGGGCAGATCACGCTCGCCGCCGACGGCAAGCGGGCGATCTGGCGCCCGCGCAATGGCGAACACCACTGGATCACCGCGGACATGGGCGGCCGCTGGCAAGCGGTGAAAGGGTTGCCGAAGACGGCGGTGGTGGAAGCCGACCGTGTCGACGAAGGCATCTACTACGGCTTCGATGCGATCAGTGGCCGGTTGTACGTCAGCGGCAACGGCGGCGTCGCGTTCGAGGAAGTGCGTGCGCCGGTCGGCGAGATCGGCGACTGGTACCGCGCCGAGATCCGTCCGCACCCGCAGCGCGCAGGCGAAGCCTGGATTGCCGCTTCATGGCGTGGACTGCTGCATCTGGCGCCCGGCAAGCTGGAGCGCGTGCCCGGCGTGGACAACGTGATGTCGGTGGGCCTCGGCAAGCCGGCGAAGGACGGCAATGTGCCGGTGCTGTTCGTGTTCGGCGAAGTACGCGGCCAGCGTGGTCTCTACCGGTCCGACGACGGTGGGCGCCGCTGGCTCCGGATCGACCGTGATGCACTGCGGTTTGGCGGCATCATCCGCCATGTGACGGGCGATCCCCGCCTGCATGGTCGCCTCTACTTCGGTACCGAAGGACGCGGCATCTGGTACGGAGATCCGCAGTGAACCGATTCGCAACCGTTCTGATGGCTCTGCTCGCCATTCCCGCCGCGCAGGCGGTCGAACTGCCACGACTCTTTTCCGATGGCATGGTCGTGCAGCGCGACCAGCCCGTGCAGGTCTGGGGAAAGGCCACGCCCGGCGCGCGTGTCGCCGTGGAGTTCGCCGGAGCCGAAGCCGCCATTCGCGCGGACGGCGCGGGCCACTGGTCGCTGTCGCTGCCGGCGCAGACTGCCGGCGGTCCGTACGTGATGCGTATCGACGATGGTGCCGCGCCGCGCGTGTTGCGCGACGTGCTGGTCGGCGATGTGTGGCTGGCCAGCGGGCAGTCGAACATGGAGTGGCCGATCGCACAGTCGGCGGATCCCGATGCCGAGATCGCGCGCGCGACCGATCCACTGATCCGCCACTTCAAGATCCCCAAGTCCTGGGCCGGCGAGCCGCAGGAACAGTTGGCCGGTGGCGAATGGGTGGCGTCGTCACCACAGGTCGCCGGAAAGTTCTCCGCGGTCGCCCACTACTTCGCGCGCGAACTGCGCAAGATCACCGGGGTGCCGATCGGCATCATCGACAGCACCTGGGGTGGAAGCCGTATCGAAGCGTGGATGGATGCGCCGTCGCAGGGGCTCGACGAGCAGGCGCTGGCATCGCAGGCACAGAAGCTGAAGGCCGACGACGAGCGCGCGCTGGCACAGACGCGCGCCAACCTTGCGCGCTGGCCGACGTTGCCCGTCGATGATGCGGGCTGGCAGGCGCCAGGAATCGAGACCTCAGCGTGGACATCGATCCAGGTGCCTTCGTTGTGGGAGGCCGCCGGCTGGAACGGCATGGATGGCATCGCCTGGTACCGCACGACCTTCACCCTGACGGCCGATGAAGCTGCGGCTGGCGTGACCCTCGGCGTGGGACGCATCGACGACTCCGACATCACCTGGGTCAACGGCGTCCAGGTCGGCGAAACGCGCATGCAGTACAACCAGCCGCGTCGTTACGCGGTGCCGGCATCGGCGCTGCGCGAGGGCATCAACCACGTAGCCGTGCGGGTGTCGGACTTCGGCGGCGGCGGCGGCATTCACGGCGAGGCGGCCGAGGTCTTCGTCCAGCCGCAGGGCGGTATGCCGCGTGCGCTGGCGGACTGGGTGTTCCGCCCGAGTAATGTCAGCGTCGCGCTGGTCGACGACAAGAACCAGCATCCCACCCTGCTGTACAACGCGATGATCCATCCGCTGCAGCCGTACGCGCTGCGCGGCGTCATCTGGTACCAGGGCGAATCCAACGCGAACACCGTCGCGGATGCGATGAAGTATCGCGCGCAGTTCCCGGACATGATCCAGCAGTGGCGTCAGCAATGGCGGTCGCCCGACCTGCCGTTCCTGTGGGTGCAGCTGGCCAACTTCTCATCAGGCGTGGATCAGGGCGACCGGAGTCCGTGGGCGGTGCTGCGCGAATCGCAATCGGCGACGCTGTCGCTGCCGGCCACCGCGCAGGTGGTGACCATCGACATCGGCAACCCGGCCGATATCCATCCGCTCAACAAGCAGGACGTCGGCAAGCGCCTCGCGCTGGCCGCACGCCACGTGGCCTACGGCGAATCGCTGGTGTATCGCGGTCCGGTCCACACGCAGGCGCAGTTCTCGGACGGCCGCGCCAACTTGACCTTCGACGACGGCGGCAGCGCCCTCGCGGTACGTGGTGGCGGTGCGCGCGTGCACGGTTTCGCCCTGGCCGGCATCGATCGCGTCTTCCACGCGGCTGATGCCGAACTCGTCGACGGTCGCGTCGTCGTGCGCAGCGCGACGGTGAAGGCACCGGTGGCCGTGCGCTACGGCTGGTCCGACAACCCGGCCGATGCCGACTTGGTCAACACCGCGGGCCTGCCGGCCTCGCCCTTCCGCACCGATGCGTGGTGAACCCCGGATGCCTTCGATGATCCCTCTGCGTTCCTTGATCCTCTCGCTCGCCGCGCTGTGCGCGCTTGCCGCGTGCCAGCCCACCGGAAAGGAAGGCGCACCCGCCACCGCGCAGGGCGGCGCCGCGACGGATGCGGCCGGCACGAAGCCGGTCCCGCAGATCGTCAGCAAGGATGGCCGGCATGCATTGATGGTGGACGGCGCGCCATTCCTGATCCTCGGCGCGCAGGTCAACAACTCCAGCAACTGGCCGCAGGCGCTGGACGATGTCTGGCCGGCGATCGACGTGGTCAAGCCGAACACGGTGATGGTGCCGGTGGCCTGGGAGCAGGTCGAAGCGAAGGAGGGCACGTTCGACTTCTCCTTCGTCGACGTCCTGCTGAAGCAGGCGCGCGAGAAGAACGTGCGGCTGATCCTGCTGTGGTTCGCGACCTGGAAGAACAATGGCCCGAACTACGCACCCGCCTGGGTGAAGCTGGACAACGCGCGCTTCCCGCGCGTGATCACCGCCGACGGCCGCACGCTGAACTCGCTGTCGCCGCACGCGCAGGCCACGCTGGACGCCGACCGCAAGGCCTTCGTTGCCCTGATGACGCACCTGAAGGCCGCCGATCCGCAGCGCACCGTCATCATGGTGCAGCCGCAGAACGAGCCGGGCACCTACGGCAGCGTGCGCGACTTCTCGCCGTTGGCGCAGCAGGTGTTCGACGGGCCGGTGCCCGATGCCCTGCTGAAGAAGCTGGGCAAGTCGCCGGGTACGTGGCGCGCGGTGTTCGGCGCGGACGCGGACGAGTTCTTCCACGCCTGGCATATCGCGCACTACATCGACCAGGTGGCCGAGGCAGGCAAGGCGGTCTATCCGCTGCCGATGCTGGTCAATGCGGCGCTGCGTGGTCCGTTCAATCCCGGCCAGCCGGGGCAATACGCGAGCGGCGGCCCGACCGACAACGTGCTGGACGTGTACAAGGCCGCCGCACCGCACATCGATCTGCTGGCGCCGGACATCTACATGCCGGAGTACACGCACTACACCACCGTGCTGGACCGCTATTCGCGCCCGGACAATCCGCTCTTCGTCGCCGAGACCGGCAACCGCGAGGAGTATCCGCGCTACTTCTTCTCCGTGCTGGGCGAGCAGGCCATCGGCTGGTCGCCGTTCGGCATCGACTACTCGCGCTATTCCAACTGGCCGCTGGGCGCCAAGCACCTGGACGAGAAGGCGCTGGAATCGTTCGCGCTGAACTACGCCATCGTGCGGCCGGCGGCGCGCGTCATCGCGCAGGCCAGCTTCGAGGGCAAGGTGCGCGGCACCGCCGAGCAGCCGGGCCAGGCCGTGCAGACGGTGAAGATCGACGACCGCTGGAACATGGTGGTCACCTACGGCGTGCCGCAGTTCTGGTTCCAGGGCGAACCACCCGGCAACCCGGAACCCATCGGTCGTGCGCTCGTCGTGCAGCTGGGACCGGACGAGTTCCTGGTCGCCGGTGCGCATGCGCGCATCAACATCAACGCCGCCGATCCTGCGGTCGCCGCGCGGCAGATCTACGACTATGTCGATGAAGGCACCTACGTCGACGGCAAGTGGGTCTTCCGTCGCCGCTGGAACGGCGACCAGACCGACTACGGCCTCAACTTCTCCAGCGTCCCGCAATTGCTGCGGGTGAAGCTGGCGACCTACTGAACGATCACTGCAACGGGATGCCCACGCATCCCGCACGAGGAGCAAGCGATGGGTTACTTGAAGACGTTGACCGTGCCGCTGCTGGCGCTGGTCGCCGCGGGCGCCAGCGCCGCAGACAACGGGGCAGTCGAGAAGATCGCGCATGGCGTGATCGTGCGCCCCACCGATGCCGCGGCGGCTGACGTCAAGGTCGAGGCGGTCGCGCCGGGCATCCTGCGGGTAATGGCCGATCCCGATGGCGACTTCACGCGCACGCCCAGCCTGATGCGGGCGAAGACCGGTGCACCGCCCGCGGTGAAGGTCGGCGAAGCGGACGGGCAGGTGTCGGTGTCCACGCAGGGCATCTCGGCGATGGTCGATGCACGCACTGGCCGCGTCAGCTTCTTCGATGCGGCGGGCAAGCCGCTGCTCGCCGAGCACGCGCGCACCTTCACGCCGACGAAGGTCGAGGGCAAGGATTACTACAGCATCCGCCAGCGTTTCGAATCGCCTGCTGACGAAGCCTTCTACGGTACCGGCCTGCACCAGCAGGGCTGGATGAACCTCAAGGGCCGCGACGTCGAACTGCTCCAGCACAACATCGACAAGGCCATTCCCTATCTGGTCTCCACGCGCCACTACGGCATCCTGTGGGACAGCAACGCCATCACCCGCTACGGCGACCCGCGCGGCCTGCAGCCGCTGGGCGCTTCGCTCGACCTGTTCGACGCGCAGGGCAAGCCGGGTGCGCTGACGGCGCGCTACACCGTCAACGGCAAGCAGGTGGTCGAGCGCCGCGAAAGCGAAGTGAACTACCAGTACATCAAGGATCTCGCCAACTTCCCCGCCGCCGGCAAGAACATGGCGCAGGGTGGCCGCAGTGATGTGGTGTGGGAGGGTGCGATCGCCGCGCGCAGCGATGGCCGGCATACGTTCTCGCTGTACAACAGCGAATACGCCAAGCTCTACATCGACGGCAAGCTCGTGCTCGACCGCTGGCGCCAGAACTGGAACCCGTGGCACCACGAGTTCGCGCTCGACATGAAGGCCGGCCAGCGCCACACGGTGAAGCTGGTCTGGGACCGCATCGAGCCGGCTTACATCGCCCTGCTGCACCGCGATCCGTTGCCCGCTGACGAAGCGAAGGACCTGTCGATCTGGTCCGAAGCCGCGCAGGCCATCGACTACTACGTGGTCGCAGGCGACGATGCCGACCAGGTGTTGGCCGGCTATCGCGTGCTGACCGGCAAGGCCGTGCTGCTGCCGAAGTGGTCGTACGGCTTCTGGCAGAGCCGCGAGCGCTACAAGACGCAGGCCGAACTGACCGGCGCGCTGGACGAGTACCGCAAGCGCAAGCTGCCGATCGACGCGATCGTGCTCGACTGGTCGTACTGGCCGGAGAACGCCTGGGGGTCGCACGACTTCGATACGAAGAACTTCCCCGATCCGGACGGCATGGTCGAACACGTCCATGACCAGCACGCGCAGATCATGATCTCGGTGTGGCCCAAGTTCTATCCGACGACGGCCAACTACAAGGAACTCGATGCCGCCGGCCACATGTACCACCGCAACGTCGAGGTGGGCGAGCTGGACTGGATCGGCAAGGGCTATCTGAACTCCTTCTACGACCCGTACTCGAAGGAAGCGCAGGACATCTTCTGGCGCCAAGTCAACGGCAAGCTCAATAACAAGGGCTTCGATGCCTGGTGGCTGGATGCCAGCGAGCCCGACCTGCACAGCAACATCGACATCGGCGAGCGCAAGGCGCGCACCACGCCGACCGCGCTGGGTCCGTCGGTGGAGTTCTTCAACGCCTATCCGCTGGTGCACTCCGAAGGCGTCTACCGCGGCTCGCGCGAGCAGGATCCCGACAAGCGCGTCTTCATCCTGTCGCGCGCGTTCTTCGCGGGCCAGCAGCGTGCCGGTGCGGCGTTCTGGAGCGGTGACATCGTGCCGCGCTGGGACGACCTGCGCGAGCAGATCTCCGGCCTGGTCAACGCCTCGATGGCCGGCGCGCCGAACGTCAGCTTCGACATCGGTGGCTTCTCGCCGGAGAAGCGCTACGAGACCAAGGACCCGGCGCATCTGGCCGAGTGGCGCGAGCTGAGCCTGCGCTGGTTCCAGCACGGTGCGTTCGTGCCGATCTTCCGCCTGCACGGCCAGTTCCCGTACCGCGAGATCTGGGAGATCGCGCCGGAAGGCTCGCCGCACTACGACAGCTTCGTGCACTACCTGAAGCTGCGCTACACGCTGCTGCCGTACATCTACACGCTGGCCGGCGACACCTACCACCAGGACGGCACCCTGCTGCGCACGCTGGCGATGGACTTCCCGGCCGATCCGAAGGTGCGCGACATCGCCGACCAGTACCTGTTCGGCCCGGCCTTCCTGGTCGCTCCGGTCACCACGTTCAAGGCGACCACGCGCCAGGTCTACCTGCCGGCCGGCACGAGCTGGATCGACTTCGAGACCGGCAAGCGCTACGACGGCGGACAGACCATCGATGCCGCCGCACCGCTGCAGCGCATGCCGCTGTTCGTCCGCGCAGGCGCCATCGTGCCGCGCACGGTCGTCCAGCAGTACGTGGACGAGAAGCCCGATGCACCGCTGACGATCGAGGTCTACACCGGTGCCGACGGCACGTTCTCGCTGTACGAGGACAATGGCCGCAGCTACGGCTACGAGCGTGGCGAGTCCAGCCGCATTCCGCTGGCGTGGAACGACAAGGCGGGCGAACTGCGCATCGGTGCGCGCGAAGGCCGCTATCCCGGCATGGTCGCGAACCGCGAGGTGCGCGTGCGCTTCATCGACGGTCCGCGCGCCGATGCCGGCACGCTGGAGCCGGCCGCCGATGTCACCGCGCGGTACGACGGCAAGGCGCTGGTGGTGAAGAAGCGTTGATGGGCCGATGACGCTGAAACGACGCGAACTGCTGAAGGCGACGGCGGCCGGTCTGGCTGCCGTCGCGGCGCCGCATGCGGCCGGGGCGACCGCGAGCAGGTCACCGTCTTCCGCGGCCGATCTGCGGCTCTGGTACCGCCAGCCGGCACGGGTGTGGGTGGAAGCCTTGCCGGTCGGCAACGGTCGGCTGGGTGCGATGGTGTTCGGCGGCGTCGCACTGGAGCGGCTGCAACTCAACGAAGACACGCTGTACGCCGGCGGGCCGTACTTCGCGATCAATCCCCGTGCGAAGGAGAACCTGCCGCGCGTGCGCGAGGCGATCTTCGCGGGCCGCTACGCCGATGCCGAGGCGCTGGCCAATGCCACGCTGATGGCGGAGCCGCTGAAGCAGATGCCGTTCCAGCCGCTGGGCAACCTGTGGCTGCAGTTCGACCGGCTGGATGGCGTTTCCGACTACCTGCGTGAGCTGGATCTCGATGGTGCCGTCGCACGCACGTCGTTCCGCGTGGGGGCGGGCCTGCACCGGCGCGAGGTCTTCGTGTCGCCGGTCGACCAGTGTCTCGTCATGCGCTGCACCGTCGAGGGCGGCGACGCCATGATCGGTCGCATCCGGACCGCCAACGAGCATGCCACCACGACCCGCGTCGTGGATGGCGGATGGCTGGTCGCGGGACGCAACGTCGACAAGTTCGGTATCGAAGGGCGGCTGCGGTTCGCGTTCCGTGTGGAGGTCCGCCACCAGGGCGGCTGGGTCCGTGTCGAGCAGGACCAGATCGTGTTCGACGGCGTGCGCGAGCTGGAGCTCCGGCTGGTGGCCGCCACCAGCTACGTGCGCTACGACGATGTCAGCGGCGACCCGGACGCGATCACGGCGAAGCAGCTGGAGGGTGCGCGCAAGAAGGCGTTCGCCGCCTTGCAGGCCGACCACCTCGCCGAGCACCGCCGCCTGTTCCGTCGCGTGCAGCTGGACCTCGGACGCACCACCACCGCCGACCTGCCAACGGACGAGCGCATCGCGGCGTTCGCGCACGGCGATGACCCCGCACTGGTGTCGCTCTACCACGCCTATGGAAGGTACCTGCTGATCTGCAGTTCGCGCCCGGGCACCCAGCCGGCCAACCTGCAGGGCATCTGGAACGACCTGATGGACCCGCCGTGGGAGAGCAAGTACACCATCAACGTCAACACCGAGATGAACTACTGGCCAGCGGAGGCCAACGCGCTGGCGGAGTGCGTCGAGCCGCTGGCGCGCATGATCGGCGACCTGGCCGAGACCGGCGCGCGCATGGCGCGCGAAATGTATGGCGCGCCGGGCTGGGTGGCGCACCACAACACCGACCTCTGGCGGCAGACCGGCCCGATCGATGGCGCACAGTGGGGCCTGTGGCCGATGGGCGGCGCGTGGTTGCTGCAGCAGCTATGGGATCGCTGGGACTATGGTCGCGATCCTGCCGACCTGCGTCGGTTGTGGCCCTGGCTGCGTGGCGCGGCCGCATTCTTCGCGGCGACGCTGCAGCGCGATCCTGCCACCGGCGCGATGGTCACGGTGCCGTCGATCTCGCCGGAGAACGTGCATCCCTTCGGCGCCACTGTCTGCGCTGGCCCGACGATGGATGCGCAGATCCTGCGCGATCTGTTCGGCCAGTGCATCGAGGCGGCGCGCGTGCTGGACGTGGATGCCGACTTCGCCGCGCAGCTTGCGGCCCTGCGTGACCAGCTGCCGCCCAACCGCATCGGCGGAGCCGGCCAGCTGCAGGAATGGCAGCAGGACTGGGACATGCAGGCGCCGGAGATCCACCACCGCCACATCTCGCACCTGTACGGCCTGCATCCCAGCGCGCAGATCAACCTGCGCGATACGCCCGAGCTCGCGCGCGCCGCACGACGCACGCTCGAAGTCCGCGGCGACGACGCCACCGGCTGGGGCATCGCGTGGCGGCTGAACTTCTGGGCGCGCCTGTGGGACGGCGAGCACAGCCTGAAGATCCTGCGCATGCTGCTGTCGCCGCAGCGCAGCTATCCGAACCTGTTCGATGCGCATCCGCCGTTCCAGATCGACGGCAACTTCGGTGGTGCCGCAGGCATCGTGGAGATGCTGGTGCAGAGCTGGGGCGGGTCGATCTTCCTGCTGCCCGCGCTGCCGGGTGCATGGCACGAGGGTGAACTGGAAGGTGTGCGCGTGCGCAACGCGGCGCGCCTGGACCTCGCGTGGAAAGCGGGTCGGCTTGCGCAGGCGACGCTGCACTCGGACAAGGGCGGCCGCTACCAACTGGTCCATGCGGGCAGCACGCTCGATCTCGACATCGCCGCCGGCGCCTCGGTCACGGTGAGGCTGCGCCAGGGCGCATTGGTGAAGGCATGACAGTGAAGGAGTTCCGATGAGCCTGGTCGCCGGCATCGACGCAGGCACGCAGAGCCTGAAGGTGGTGGTCTACGATCCCGCCACGCGCGCCCTCGTTGCCAACGCGAGCGCGCCGCTCGATCTGATCAGCAACGACGACGGCAGTCGTGAGCAGCATCCCGCCGACTGGGTGGTCGCGATGCAGGCCTGCTTCGGTCGCATCGCGCCGGACGTGCGTGCGCGCATCGTGGCCCTCGCGGTGTCCGGACAACAACATGGCTTCGTGCCCGTGGACGCGGCCGGCGACGTGCTGGCCCCGGCCAAGCTGTGGTGCGATACCAGCACTGCGGCCGAGTGCGGCAAGATCATGGAGGCCGTGGGGGGTGTAGCACGCACCATCGCACTTGCCGGCAATCCGATCCTGGCCGGTTACACCGCGTCGAAGCTGCCGTGGACGAAGGCGCATCGCCCTGACGCCTACGCGAAGCTCGCGACCATCCTGCTGCCGCACGACTATCTCAACTTCGTGCTGACCGGGCAGCGCTTCTGCGAACACGGCGATGCCTCCGGCACCGGCTGGCTCGACGTCCGCACGCGTACCTGGTCGGCCGACCTGCTGCGTGCGACAGATGCGGAGCGCGATCTCGCCGACTGCCTGCCCCCATTCGCCCCACCCGATGCGCTGTTCGATATCGACGCCGCGACGGCTGCATCGCTGGGCCTGCCCGCAACGGTGAAGGTCGCCGTGGGCGGCGGCGACAACATGATGGCGGCCATCGGTACCGGCTGCGTGGAAGAGGGACGCCTGGCGATGAGCCTGGGCACCTCGGGCACGCTCTTCGCGTATTCGGATACGCCGGTGGTCGATCCGGCGGGCGCGTGGGCGGCGTTTTGTTCGTCGACCGGCGGCTGGCTGCCGCTGATCTGCACGATGAACTGCACGGTGGCGACCGAACAGGTGGCGAAGGCGTTCGGCTTCAGCACGCGCGACGGCGATGCCCACCTGCATGCCACGCCGCCCGGTGCGGATGGCCTGGTGATGCTGCCCTTCCTCAACGGCGAGCGCACGCCCGACCTGCCGTTGGGCAAGGGCGTGCTGGCCGGGCTGGATGCGACCAACCTCTCGCCGGCGCATCTCTATCGCGCGGCGATGGAAGGCGCGACCTACAGCCTGAAGTACGGCTTCGATGCCTTCGTCCGCGCCGGCATGCGTTTCGAGCGCATCGTGCTGACCGGCGGCGGCAGCAATAGCGCCGCGTGGCGGCAGCTCGTGGCTGACGTGTTCGGGCTGCCGGTGGATGTGCCCGTGCAGGCCGAAGGCGCGGCCTTCGGCGCCGCACTGCAGGCGCTGTGGGCATGGAACCGCTCACGCGGAGACGACGCCTCCATCGCCGAAGTCGCGCGCACGCATGTCGCCGTCGATGCCGCGCTCTCTGCCACGCCCGATCCCGCCCGCGCGCACGCCTATGCGACGGCTTACCGCCGCTTCCTCCAGTACCTCGATGCCGTCACGCCGCTGCAGCGCGGCTGACGTTCCCCCGCAACACCTCGCACAACCACAGGATCACCGTACCATGAGCACGCAGCCCTTCATCGGCGCCAAGGAATACTTCCCCGGCATCGGCCGCATCCCGTTCGAGGGCCGCGGCTCGGACAATCCGCTGGCGTTCAAGGTCTACGACGCGCGGAAGACGATCGGCGGCAAGACCATGCAGGAACACCTGCGTTACGCCGTCTGCTACTGGCATACCTTCTGCAACGCCGGCCATGACCCGTTCGGCCCGGGCACGCGCCACTTCCCGTGGGAGGCCGGTTCGCCGATGGCGACGGCGGAGGCCAAGGTCGATGCGGCGTTCGAGTTCTTCACCAAGCTCGGCGTGCCGTACTGGTGCTTCCACGATATCGACCTGGCGCCGGACGCCGACGACATCGGCCAGTACCAGAAGAACCTCGCGCACATGGTCGGCCTGGCCAAGGCGCGCCAGGACGCCACCGGCATGAAGCTGCTGTGGGGCACGGCCAACCTGTTCTCGCATCCGCGCTACATGAACGGTGCATCGACCAATCCCGACTTCGCCGTCGTCGCCCGCGCGGCGGTGCAGGTGAAGGCCGCGCTGGACGCCACCGTCGAACTCGGTGGCGAGCACTACGTGTTCTGGGGTGGTCGCGAAGGCTACGCGTCGCTGGTCAACACCGACATGAAGCGCGAGGTCGCGCATTTCGCCCGCTTCCTGACGATGGCGCGCGACTACGGGCGAAGCATCGGACTCAAGGGTAACTTCCTGATCGAGCCCAAACCAATGGAGCCGATGAAGCACCAGTACGACTTCGACAGCGCCACCGTCGCCGGCTTCCTGAAGGAGCACGGGCTGGAAAAGGACTTCAAGCTCAACATCGAGGCCAACCACGCCACGCTGTCCGGCCACACCTTCGAGCACGACCTGCAGGTCGCGTCAGACCACGGCCTGCTCGGCAGCATCGACGCCAACCGCGGCAACGCGCAGAACGGCTGGGATACCGACCAGTTCCCGACCGACCTCTACGACACCGTCGGCGCGATGCTGGTGGTGCTGCGCCAGGGCGGGCTGGAAGGCGGCCTGAACTTCGACGCCAAGGTGCGCCGTGAATCCACCGACCTGGAAGACCTGTTCATCGCTCACATCGGCGGCATGGACGCGTTCGCACGCGGGCTGGAAGTCGCGCACGCGCTGCTGACCGAGTCGCCGTGGGAACAGTGGCGCCGCGAGCGCTATGCCAGCTTCGACAGCGGCCAGGGCAAGGACTTCGAGAACGGCGCGCTGGATCTCGCCAGCCTGGCGTCGCTCGCGACGCAGCTCGGCGAGCCGAAGCAGACCAGCGGCAAGCAGGAACGCTACGAGAACCTGCTCAACCAGTACCTGCTGCGCTGAGCGCGGCAGACGGCAACGACATCATCGGATCGAGGAAGGGGATGGCAATGAACCAGGCAATGACCGGGGGCGAGAACACCCGGCTGATCGTGCTGATCAGCGTGGTGGCGACGATCGGCGGATTCCTGTTCGGCTTCGACAGCGGCGTCATCAACGGCACCGTCGACGGCCTGCAGCAGGCCTTCGGCTCCACCAAGGCGGGGCTCGGCTTCGAGGTCGCCTCGATGCTGCTGGGCTGCGCGGTGGGTGCGTTCAGCGCCGGTCGCCTGGCGGACAGCCTTGGCCGGCGCAACGTGCTGATCATCTCGGCGGTGCTGTTCCTGCTGTCGGCGATCGGCGCCGGCGCGGCGACCTCGTCGGTGGTGTTCGTTATCGCGCGCGTGATCGGCGGCTTCGCAGTCGGCGCGGCCAGCGTGATCTCGCCAGCCTACATCGCCGAAGTGGCCCCGGCGCGCTATCGCGGCCGGCTGGCGACGGTGCAGCAGATCGCCATCATCAGCGGCCTGACCGCCGCCTTCCTGTCCAACTACCTGCTCGCGGCGAAGGCCGGCGCATCCACCGAGGCGCTGTGGGGTGGACATGCGGCATGGCGCTGGATGTTCTGGATGCAGGCGGTGCCGTCGCTGCTGTTCCTCGGCTTGCTGCTGGTCATTCCGGAAAGTCCGCGCTACCTGGTGGTGAAGCGCCGCAAGGATGAAGCGCTGCGCGTGCTGACGCGGCTGTTTGGTGGCGCCGAAGCACAGTCCAAGCTCGCGGAGATCGATGCTTCGTTGTCGCAGGATCACCATCGCCCGCAGCTGTCCGACCTGAAGAACAAGGCGACCGGCAGGATCCGTCCCATCGTCTGGGTGGGCATTGGCCTGGCGACATTCCAGCAGCTGGTCGGCATCAACGTGGTGTTCTACTACGGCGCGGTGCTGTGGCAGGCGGTCGGCTTTTCCGAGAACGACGCGCTGCTGATCAACGTGCTGTCCGGTGCGCTCAGCATCGGCGCCTGCATCGTCACCGTGCTGCTGATCGACCGCATCGGCCGCAAGCCGCTGCTCTGGATCGGTTCGGCCGGCATGGCGGTGTCGCTGGCACTGGTGGTGGCGGCGTTCGCCAGCGGTTCGCTGGTCGACGGCCACCTGCAGCTGCCCGGAGGCATGGGCACGCTGGCGCTGGTGGCGGCCAACGTCTACGTGGTGTTCTTCAACATCTCGTGGGGTCCGGTGATGTGGGTGATGCTGGGCGAAATGTTCCCCAACCAGATCCGCGGATCGGCCCTCGCGGTGGCCGGTGCGGCGCAGTGGACCTCCAATTTCGCCATCACGGTGACCTTCCCGATCCTGCTGGCGGCCATCGGCCTGGCAGCCACCTACAGCATTTACCTGGTTTCGGCGATCATCTCGGTCTTCTTCGTGTTGAAGTACGTGCACGAGACCAAGGGCAAGGAACTGGAGCAGATGGAAGGATGAACGCGATGACGAACCGCAATTCCCCGCGCGCCCGTGCCGGCGTGCTGATGGCCGCCCTGGTGCTGGCCCTGGGTGCCTGCAAGGGCGATGACAAGGCCGCCGCGCCCGCTGCCGCGGCGGATGCGAATCCGTGGCCGCAGGTGGCCTGGCCGCTGGCCGAGGATCCCGCGCTGGAAAAACGCATCACCGACCTGATGGCCACGATGACGGTGGAAGAGAAGGTCGGCCAGCTGGTGCAGGGCGACATCGCCAGCATCACGCCGGACGACATCCGCAAGTACCGCCTCGGCTCGATCCTCGCCGGCGGCAATTCCGATCCCGGTGGCCGCTACGACGCATCGCCGGCCGAATGGCTGGCGCTGGCCGATGCCTTCTACGAGGCCTCGATGGACACCTCGCAGGGCGGCAAGGCGATCCCGATCATCTTCGGCATTGATGCCGTGCACGGCCAGAGCAACATCGTCGGCGCCACGCTGTTCCCGCACAACATCGGCCTGGGCGCGGCGCGCAATCCGGAGCTGCTGCGCCGGATCGGCGAGATCACCGCGCTGGAGACCCGCACCACCGGTATGGAATGGACGTTCGCGCCCACCGTCGCGGTGCCGCAGGACGATCGCTGGGGCCGCACGTACGAAGGCTATTCCGAATCGCCCGATGTGGTGGCCAGCTACTCCGTCGCCATGGTCGAAGGCCTGCAGGGCAAGGTCGGCACGCCGGCCTTCCTCGACGGCCGCCACGTGATCGCCTCGGTCAAGCATTTCCTCGGCGATGGCGGCACCACCAACGGCAAGGACCAGGGCGACACCAAGATCGGCGAAGCCGACCTGGTACGCATCCACGCGGCCGGCTACCCGCCGGCGATCGCGGCAGGCGCGCAGACGGCGATGGCCTCGTTCAACAGCGTCAACGGCGAGAAGATGCACGGCCACAAGCCGTACCTGACCGATGCACTGAAGGGCCGCATGAACTTCGGCGGCTTCGTCGTCGGCGACTGGAACGGTCACGGCCAGGTGAAGGGCTGCACCAATACCGACTGCCCGGCGACGATCAATGCCGGCCTCGACATGGCGATGGCATCGGACAGCTGGAAGGGCTTCTACGAGACCACGCTGGCGGCGGTGAAGGCCGGCACGATCAGCCAGGCACGCCTGGACGATGCCGTGCGCCGCATCCTGCGGGTGAAGTTCCGCCTGGGCCTGTTCGAGGCCGGCAAGCCGTCGTCGCGCGCGGTCG
Organism: Pseudoxanthomonas sp. PXM02; assembly: GCF_014851805.1. GTDB lineage: Bacteria > Pseudomonadota > Gammaproteobacteria > Xanthomonadales > Xanthomonadaceae > Pseudoxanthomonas_A. Next base: position 1,721,198 of record NZ_JACVAK010000001.1, on the reverse strand, counting down.
GCGGGCAGTTCGCCCTGCTCGGTTCGCCCGAGCATCGCGCCGTCGCGCGCCAGGCCGTACGCGAATCGCTGGTGCTGCTGAAGAACGCCGGTGGCGTGCTGCCGCTCGCGCCGAAGCAGCGCATCCTGGTCGCCGGTGACGGCGCCAACGACGTCGGCAAGCAGGCCGGCGGCTGGACGCTCAACTGGCAGGGCACCGGCACCACGCGCAAGGACTTCCCCAACGCCGACACGATCTACGAAGGCATCGCGCAGCAGGCGAAGGCCGCCGGCGGTGAAGCGATCCTCGCCGTCGACGGCAAGTACACGCAGAAGCCGGACGTCGCGGTGGTGGTGTTCGGCGAAAACCCGTACGCGGAATTCCAGGGCGACCTGCAGACGCTGCTGTACAAGCCGGGCGATGACGCCGACCTGGCGCTGATCAAGCGGCTGAAGGCCGAGGGCATTCCGGTGGTGGCGGTGTTCCTCAGCGGTCGTCCGCTGTGGATGAACCGCGAGATCAACGCGGCCGACGCATTCGTGGCCGCGTGGCTGCCAGGCTCTGAAGGCGCAGGCATCGCCGACGTCCTGCTGCGCAAGGCCGACGGCAGCGTGCAGCACGATTTCACCGGCAAGCTCAGTTTCAGTTGGCCGCGCACCGCCGTGCAGTACGCCAACAACGTCGGGCAGCAAGGCTACGACCCGCTGTTCGCGTTCGGCTTCGGCCTGACCTACGCCGACAAGGGCGAGCTGGCCGCGCTGCCGGAAGAGTCCGGCGTGACCGGCGACGAAGGCGCGAGCGGAGTGTTCTTCGCGCGCGGCGACGCCGGTTCCGGCATCGCGCTGCGGCTGGAAACCGCCGACGGCCAGGGCGTGACGGTCACCAAGGTGCCCGAGGCGCTGGACGCCGATCTGCTGCGCGTCACCGGTGTGGACCATCAGGCGCAGGAAGACGGGCGCCGCCTTGCCTGGTCGGGCAAGGGCGAAGCGACCGTCGCGTTGCAGTCGCACACCGCGCTCGACCTGCAGCGCGAAAGCAACGGCGACGTGATGCTGCTGACCACGCTGCGCGTGGACGAGGCGCCGGCTGGCGATGCGTGGCTGTCGGTCGGCTGCGGCAGCGGCTGCACGGCGCGCGTGGCGCTGTCGCCGGCGCTGGCCAAGCTGCCGGTCGGCCAATGGACGCGCGTCGGCGTGCCGCTGAAGTGCCTGGCCAAGGCGGGTGCGGACGTCAGCAAGCTCGACCGTCCGTGGTCGATCGGCACGGCGGGCGCGATGACGGTCTCGGTGTCGCGCGTCGCACTGGGCGCGCTGGACCAGGCGGAAGTCGCGGTCGACTGCGCGCGCTGAGCGCAGTGACGTCCCGGGCGCCCCGGCGCCCGGGACCTGCAACGACGCGGATGCATGGTGATAGGGGAAGGGGATGACACTGTCGGGACTGGATATCGGCATCGTGGTGGCCTACCTGGCCGCCATCTTCGTGCTGGCGCAATGGGTCTCGCGCGAGAAGGCGGGACACACCAAGGATGCGAAGGATTACTTCCTCGCCAGCAAGTCGCTGCCGTGGTGGGCCATCGGCGCGTCGCTGATCGCGGCCAACATCTCGGCCGAACAGATCATCGGCATGTCGGGATCCGGCTATGCCATCGGCCTGGCCATTGCCTCGTACGAATGGATGGCGGCGGCCACGCTGCTGATCGTCGGCAAGTGGTTCCTGCCGGTGTTCCTGCGCAACGGCATCTACACGATGCCGCAGTTCCTCGAACAGCGGTACGGCACGCGCATCCGCACGCTGATGGCGGTGTTCTGGCTGGGCCTGTACGTGTTCGTCAACGTCACCTCGATCCTCTGGCTGGGCGCCATCGCCGTGTCGCAGGTCACCGGCATGGAGCAGATGCTGGCGGTGGTGCTGATCGGCGTGTTCGCGCTGCTGTACCAGCTGTATGGCGGCCTGAAGGCGGTCGCGCTGACCGACATCGTGCAGGTCTCGCTGCTGGTGCTGGGCGGGCTGTTGGTCGCCGGCCTGACGCTCAACCAGCTCGGCGAAGGCGCGGGCATCGTCGCCGGCTTCCATCGTCTCTGGGATGCGCAGCCGGGCCACTTCGAGATGATCCTCGACAAGGACAACCCGTTCTACAAGGACCTGCCGGGCCTCAGCGTGCTGATCGGCGGCATGTGGATCATGAACATCAGCTACTGGGGCTTCAACCAGTACATCATCCAGCGCGCCCTCGCCGCGAAGGACATCCGCGAAGCGCAGAAGGGCGTGCTGTTCGCCGCGTTCCTCAAGCTGCTGATGCCGGTGATCGTGGTGCTGCCGGGCATCGCCGCGGTGATGCTGGCGCCGGGCCTGGACAAGCCTGACCAGGCCTATCCGACGATGATGCGGCTGCTGCCCACCGGCATCCTCGGCCTGGTGTTCGCCGCGCTGGTGGCGGCGATCGTCGCGTCGCTGGCATCGAAGATCAATTCGGTGGCGACCATCTTCACCCTCGATTTCTACGCCAAGGGCAAGCGCCAGCACAGCGAGGCGCGGCTGGTGCACGTCGGCCGCATCGCGGCCGTGGTCACCGTGGTGCTGGGCATCCTGGCGGCGAAGCCGCTGCTGGGCAGCTTCGACCAGGCCTTCCAGTACATCCAGGAATACACCGGCTTCTTCACCCCGGGCATCGTGGTGATCTTCGTGCTCGGCCTGTTCTGGAAGCGCGCCAACGAGGCCGGCGCACTGGCGGCGGCAATCGGGTCGTTCGCGCTGTCGATCGTGCTGAAGCTGGCATGGCCGGCGCTACCCTTCATCGACCGCGTCGGCCTGGTGTTCCTGCTGGCGCTCGCCCTGGCGGTCGTGGTGTCGCTGGCCACACCGCACGCGCCGGAAAAGGACATCATCCAGACCCGCGACGTGGATTACCGCACCGGCACCTCGTTCAACATCGGTGCGGTCGCGGTGCTGGCCATCCTGGCCGCGCTGTACACGCTGTTCTGGTGAATCGGGCGCGGCGGTCGGCCCCGCGCCGACCGCTGCACGGGGCGATACGCGTGCGTCATCCCGTCGCACGCGTGCGGCCCGATTGCCAATCGATTCGACGGCCACTTATCATTTCCGCGTCGGACGTCAGCCTGCCGCCGCGTCCCTGGTGACCTGCCCAAGGTCTCGTTCTGGGGAACCACCCGTGTTGCACCCCCTCTCCCACGTTGCCGGTCAGCGCGTGTCCGTGCTGGCTGCGTGTCTGTTTTTCGCTGTCCAGGCCCACGCCCAGACCTCGCCTTCCTCCGGTGCCGAACCGACCACGCTCGACGAGATCGTCGTGCGCGGCGAGAAGACCGAACGCTCGCTGCAGGACACCACCGCCAGCGTCGCGGTGTCGACCTCGGTGCGGATGGAGCAGGAGAACCTGCTCAGCCTGTTCGACATCCTCAACCGCACCGCCAACGTGTCGCAGATGTACGGCGACCGTGGCTTCACCATCCGCGGCATCGCCAGTGAAGCGGGCGCGCCCAATCCGCTGGCGACGATCTACGTCGACGGCGCGGCGCTGCCGAGCCAGGTCAGCGACGCCGGCCCCACCGACCTGTGGGACATCGCACAGGTCGAAGTGCTGCGCGGTCCGCAGTCGACCATCCAGGGCGAGAACGCGCTGGCCGGCGCGATCGTGCTGCGCACCGAGGACCCGACGATGGACTGGTCCGGCCGCGCCCGCGTGCTGCTGTCCGATCCGTCCGACCGCCGCATCGCCTTCGCCGGCGGCGGCCCGCTGGTCGCCGATGAACTGGCGTTCCGGGTGGCGGTGGAAGACCGCTCGTTCGACGGCTTCGTCTACAACCCGACCCGCGGCGTCGGCGAGGACGAACGCGAATCGACGATGACGCGCGCCAAACTGCTGTGGTCGCCCAAGGGTATCGACGGGCTGACCGCGCGCCTGACCTACACGCGCGACGACCGCAAGGGGCCGTACATGTACGCCTACGCGCGCAACGACGTGCCCAACTACTACGACGACCGCATCAACACGTCCGACTATCCGGGCAGCACCGACACGCTGGGCCAGATCGCCACGCTGGAAGTCGATTACGCGCTGTCCGACCGCTGGTCGCTGTCGGCGGTGACGGCGTGGTCGGACACCGACATGCAGCGCCAGTTCGATACCGACCTGACCGAACGGCCGGAAGCCTACGGCGTCACCGACGAGCAGTACGGCACGTTCTCGCAGGAGTTCCGCGCGCACTACCGTGGCGATCGCCTGCGCGGCCTGGTCGGCCTGTACGCCTCGCAGCGCGAGAACGACAACATCAGCATCAACCGCACCAACGTGGACACGCCGGTGTCGACCATCGCGGCGGTGCTGCAGGGCGCGGGCCTGGATCCACTGACGGCGAACTACGTGGCCGGGCTGTACGCGCAGGCGGTGCCGGTGATTCCGGTCGACTACGCCAGCGACGGCCAGTCGCGCTCGCGCAACGTGGCGTTGTTCACCGACTTCGAAGTGGACCTGACCCAGCGCCTGGCGCTGCTAGGCGGCTTCCGCTACGACCAGGAGGAATACCGCTTCGGCGCCGTCGCCACCGCGGAGTTCGCCGGCACGCTGCCCGATCCTGCCGCGTTCGGTCCGCAGCTGGCACCGGCCATCGCCGGCATCAACCAGGCCGTGCTGGGCATGGTGCAGCAGGCCAACAGCCTGACCCCGGACTCCACGCGCGATTTCGACGCCTTCCTGCCCAAGCTGGGCGTGCGCTATGCCTGGACCGATGACGTGTCGACCGCGTTCGTCATCCAGCGCGGTTACCGCTCCGGCGGCTCGGCCTTCAACATCGCGCGCGGGCAGACCTACGCCTACGAGCCGGAATACACCTGGAACGCGGAACTGTCGCTGCGCTCGCAGTGGCTGGACGACCGCCTGACACTGAATGCCAACCTCTATTACATCGACTGGGAAGACAAGCAGGTCACCGCGATGTTCGGCATCAACGACTACGACTACCACACGGTCAATGCCGGCAAGGCGCACCTGTACGGGTTCGAGGTCGAAGCCAGCCATCGCGTCGGCCCCGCGTTCGACTGGTACGCCTCGCTCGGCTACTCGCGCACGCGCTACGACGAGTTCAAGACGATACTCGGCGCGCAGATCAACGACTACACCGGATCGGAGTTCGCCTACGCGCCGCGCTGGACGTTCGCGGTCGGTGCCAACCTGCGCTTCGGCGAGTACTGGCTGGCCAACCTCAACGCGAACTACCGCAGCGACGTGACGCCGGACATCGGCAGCGATGCACGACGGCTGTCCTCGCGCGCGCTGGTCAACGGCCGCTTCGGTTACGAGAACCCCGACTGGAGCGCGTACGTGTTCGCCAGCAACCTGTTCGACAAGGGCTACACGCAGTACGCCTGGTCGGAAGACAGCCCGAACGTGATCCTCGGCGCGCCGCGCGTGGTCGGCATCGGCTTCGACTACCGCTGGTAAGCCCCGGCATGCGCCACACGGAGACCCCATGAAGAGTGTCCTCTACCTGCTGCCCGCGCTGGCCGCATCGCTGGCCTTCTACCTGGCCTGCGCGCACCAGCGCTTCGCCCCCGTGGCGATCGCCAGGAAGCGGCCGCTGCGCGTGGCCGCGTGGCTGTGCACGCTGCTGTCGGTCGTGCTGGCCTATATGCAGCTGGGTGTGTGGGCCGGTGTATTCGCGGCAGTGACGGCCCTGATGACCGGGCTGGTCGCGCTGCCCTATCTCGATGCGTGGTGGTACGCACGGCAGGAGAAGCGCCATGTGGGGTAAGTCGTTGGCGGCGGCGTTGCTGGGATTGCCACTGACCGTGGGCATCGTGGGCCTGGTGGCGCTGCACTGGCCGGGCGAACTGACGCGCATCACGCTGCCGTGGCTGCTGATGTCGTTCCCGATCTGGGTGGCGGTGATGTCGGTCGCCTTCCTGTTCAAGTCGGGCCTGCGCGCGTGGCTGTGGATGGGCGGCGCGACCCTGTTGTGCTTCGGCCTGATCCACGTTTCGAAGATGCTCGGATGGGCCGCGGAGCTGCCGGCATGAAGGCGGCCACGCTGCGTACTTACCTGTCGATACACACCTGGGTCGGGCTGGTGGCGGGCCTGGGCCTGTTCATCGCGTTCTACGCGGGCTCGATCATCGTGTTCGTGCACGAGCTGCAGGGCTGGGAACGGCCGGTCGAAGCCGCGCCCGCGCGCGAGGTCGGCCTGGCGCAGGCGCAGACGCTGGTCGACCGCGTGCTGGCGAAGCACCCGGAAGCGGACCACGCCTTCTTCGTCACCCTGCCGGGTGAACACGGCCCGCGGCCGCTGCTGTACTGGTACGACGAGAAGACCGCCGAGCAGCACAAGTTCACGCTAGAAGGCGAGGGCCTGCAGCAGGCGCCGGCGCGTGCGGGCTTCGTCGAGTTCATCTACGACCTGCATTTCACCGCCGGCCTGCCGCGCACCGCCGGCATGTACCTGTTCGGCGTGTTCTGCATCCTCTACGGGCTGGCGCTGGTCAGCGGCGTGGTGATCTACGCACCGGGCTTCCTGAAGGACCTGTTCGCGCTGCGGCTGGGGCGCAACATCAAGCGCATGTGGCAGGACGCGCACAACGTGATCGGCATGCTGTCGCTGCCGTTCCACGTGATCTTCGCGTGGAGCGGCGCGGTGCTGACCATCGGCTTCATCATGCTGGCGCCGTTCCAGTTCCTGGTCTACGAGAACAAGCTGCTCGGCATCCTGGAGACCGACTTCGACGTGGCGCCGCACGTCGAACCTGCCGGCGTCGCGAAACCGATGCTGCCGATGGCCGAGCTGGTGCGACGCGCGGAGCTGGCGTTGCCGGGACTCACCGTCGAAAGCCTCAACTACCATGAGGTCGGCGATGCCAACGCCCAGGTGACCCTGTACGGCGAGCTGCCGCAGCGCCAGCTGAACTCGATGGGCGGCGTCGCGTTGAACGCGGCCAGCGGCGAGCTGATCAAGGCGTTGCCGCCGAAGGACTATCCGCCCGGCATGGCCTTCCTGCGCGGCCTGCAGCACCTGCATTACGGCAACTTCGGCGACATGGCGGTGAAGTGGCTGTACTTCGTGCTGGGCATGGCGGGCGCCTTCCTGTTCTACAGCGGCAACCTGCTGTGGATCGAAGCGCGCCGCAAGCGTCGCGACGTGGCGCAGCCGCGCCGCACGCGGGTGATGGCGGGGCTTACGCTCGGCGTCTGCCTGGGTTGCGTGGCGGGCGTGTCGGCGGTATTCGTCGCCGCGGCGCTGCTGCCGGCGTGGGCCGCGTCGTCGGTGTACTACGCCGTGTTCTTCGCGTGCCTGGCGTGGGCGCTGCTGCGTCGTCCCGCGCACGCCGCCAACGAGCTGCTGTGGGCCTGTGCCGCGTTGACCGCCGCCATTCCGGTCGCCGGTGCGATCGCATCGGGCGAACACCTGTTCGCCGCGTTCGCGCACGGGCATTGGCACCGTTTCTTCATCGACGCGACCGCGCTGCTGATGGCGCTGGCGTTCTGGCGCATGGCGGCCGCCGTGCGCAGGCGTGCCCATGGTGGCGATCCGCACAGCGTGTGGGCGCTCTGAGATTGCGTACGCACCGATGACGCGATGCGCCGCCCGCAGGCGGCGCATCCGTGTTTCTGCGCTTACTTGGTGACGATCAGCTTGCCTTTCATCAGGGTGGAGTGGCCGGGGAAGCTGCAGAAGAAGCTGTAGTCGCCGCCGGCGGTGAGCTTCTTGCCGGGGAAGGTGATCTTCGTCTTCTGGCCGCCGCCCACCACCGAGGTATGCGCGACCACGCGCGCGTCGCCCTTGGCCACATAGGCGCCGGCGGCACCGGCCTTCATGCCGTCGCGCGCGACCGCGGCGATGTCGGCGGTCTTCGCCACCACCACGTTGTGGCCCATCGCCGTGATCGGCATCTTGCCGGTATGGGTCAGCTCGATGGTGATGGTCGGGCAGCTGGCGGAGACGGTGGCCTCCTTCAGGTCGAACTTCATCGCGTCGTCGCCCTTGAGACTGACGGTGCAGTTGCTGGCGGCCTGCGCCATGCCGGCGGCACTGAGCAGGGCGATGGTGGCGAAGGTGCGGGACAGCGTCATGGCGGAACTCCTGGCAGAGGGGATCGGATGAGGGAGAGGCACGGGCGCCATGTCATCACGGTGCGCCGGGCGGGGCCTTGATCCCAGTCAAGGCCGGGCGGGCCGCGACCGCCTACGCTCCGGCCATGCCGTCTCCAGGAATGCCGATGTCCGACCCTGCCCACGCCCCGTCCGACCACCGCCGGCACGCCATGACCGAAGCGCTGCGCGCCTGGGATCCCGAAGCCGAGGTCACCGTCGAAGCCGATACCGGGCGCCTGGTGGTACTGACCACGCTGCCCGCGGACCGCGTGGCCACGGTCCTCAAGGAGGCGGAGGAACAGGGGGGATGCGGCGGACGTGCCGCAGGGTCGTGCTGTGGACGCTGTTCGCAGGGATCGGCGCGGGCCGTGGCCGAGGCGGAACGCGCCCGCTAGCCCAGCCCGTTGATCACGGTGTGCAGCCGCTCGTCCCGGCGATGTACTGGCCGATCACGGGAAACACGAACAGGTTGAGCATGCCGATCGCGAACGCAGCGATCAGGATCGCCATGAGCAGCAGGCTGATCCCGTTGGTGCGCGCCCACCAGCCGGTGTACACGCGTGTGCGGAAGAGGACCGATGTGCCGGGCGCGGGATATTGCCCGGAACGCAGGATCCTCAGCGCGCTGCGCCCGCACAGGCCGGCGAAGACGGCCAACGCTGCCGCGCACAGCACGATGGTGACGATGATCCAGGGAACCTGTTCGCAGACCGGCAGGCTGTTGACGTGTTCGGTATAGCCGCGCGCCATGCGGGACAACGCGTAGACGGCGAGCAGGGGAAGCGCGCACTTGGCGAGCGCGATCAGGCGCTGGCGTGGCGTCGGGGTGAGGTAGGTCGTCATCGGAGTGCCGGGACCTGTTCGTCGAAGATGCCCATCGGTTATCCCATGCTCATGCATCGCAATCACGTAACCCGAACATGTACGCGCCGACCTCGGAAAACACGAACATGTCCAGCATCCCGATCAGGATACCGGTGGGCAGGATGGCGATGAGCAGCCAGGCGATCCCGTTGGCGCGCGCCCACCAGCCCGTGTACACACGGGTGCGGAACAGGACCGATGTGTCGGGCGCTGGGACCTGTCCGGAACGCAGGATCTTCAGGGCGCTGCGGCCGAGCAGATAGGCGATGCCCGTCAACGCCACTGCGCATGCCACCAGGGTGACTCTCATCCAGGGTAACTATTCGCAGACCGGCAGGCTTGCGACGTGGTCAGTGTAAAGTCGCGCTCCTCTGTAAAACGCAGACACCGCGAGCAGGATCAGCGCGTACTTGGCGAGCGCGACCAGGCGCTGGCGGGGTGTCGGGGTGAGGTAGGTCGTCATCGAGTCCCTTTTTGCGCCTGACGGAGGCCGTGCATCCAGCGTTCGAACGCATCGGTGATGGGCAGTACTTTCATGCGGCGGACAACACACGGGGCCCGCGTCACGGTAGGCATTGGAGTACGAGCTTTTCGATGTTGGGGGCCCCCTGCACGACCAGGGAGCAGGCAGCTTCCGAGTTGGCACAGTGCAGTGATTGCCCGTCCTGGTCCGGTACGAAGCCGGCAAATTTTCCCGCTGCTTCATCCAGGTTGCCGCCGATGCAGATGCCGCGCCCGGTGCAGGAGCCGCTTCGTGACGACGCGAGATATTCGATCCGGTCCGAGATTGTGTAAGCAGTGATCTGGTCGAAGACCACTTCTTCCTCGTAGTGCTCGCCGTCCAGCAGTCTCCGCTCGTTGGGGGCGCCATACGTCTTCAGCAGCCGGGCGACGGGTGCGGCAATCTCTACGCCATCGATTTGCAGCAGATCGTTGGGACAGTCCTGCGCGGCGGAAGGAGCCACCTGCGCGACGCTCAAGAGGAATGCGAAGGGGAGTGACAACATGCTGGGCTGCTCTTCGGCGCGGAGGAGTGACGATCAATTACACCACTGGTTCTCGCACGGAATCCCGTCCCGGTCGCCGTCCATCTTGGTGTTCGGGCAGTGCTGGATGAAGTATTTCGCCTCCGCGCAGGACCGCATCTGGGAGCAATGCGTGCGGCCATCGCACTGGTAGGAAGATGTGGCGGCGACAGGTGCCGGTGCTGCCGCCGGCGCGGCTTGCTGGCCCCAGGGGCGATCGAACGATGATGCCGGCGGCGAGACGCGCGCAGCGGGTTGGATGGTCTCCGGCTCCTGTGGCCCCTCGCTGACCTTGTACCGGTCGTAAGCGAACACGCCGGCGACAGCGGCGCCCATGATCAGAAGCAGCGTGGTGACCTTCATGGTTCCCCCGGAACAGTCCGATGTCATTGCCGAGCGCTCGCGCGCTGGATGGACGTTAGCGCCCGTGCTGGGCGGCGTCCACGAAGGCAGCGTACGTCGCGAGCAGGGAGGCGTCATCCCCCTTCCTGGCGCTCAGATACGGCGTGTAGAAACGGAAGCGGCGCACGAGCGTCCCGCGGTCGATGACCATGCCGAGCGGGCAGTGCTCACGCTGCCCGCCAAAGTGGCGGAATGCCCGTCCCGCCAACGAGCGCGCCGACCAGGGGTGGGACCGGTTGATCACCACCGCGCCGGCCGGCAGGGCGGGAAGGATCCGGGTTTCCACGTGGTCCTTCCACTTCGGGCTATCGGAGTAGACGAAGACCACGAAACGCCGGAAGCGCATCCAGGCAAGGCCATGCAGGATGGCCGAGTAGGCGACGTGGATCAGGCCGCGGATCGCCAGCAGCGGAAGCAGCAACAGGACGACGGGCACGAGCAGCAGGAACGCCGCGCACTTGCCGAGCCATGGGGTGGAAGCGTCCTTGCCTGTCATGCGTACCAACGGTTGAATCAGTCCTGGGCGGGAAGCGGGGCGGAGCAGGATGGCCTGTCAGTCCTCGCGTCGGGGCGCCACGCCGACAGCCGCGAGATGGTCGCCCACATCGGACAGCGTGGCAAAGCGGGGATTCGCATCGAGGTGATCGATGTCGCCGAGCGACGCCGCCAGTGTGGGCTTGTCCGTGGCCGTTACCAGTCGGTAGCTGCCGCCGCCCGCCATGAGTCCGGCGCGATGCACCGGCGCAGTGAATTCCGCAACGAGCGCGCTACCGGACCCATTCCAGAAGCGCCAGCCACCGTCCTCTACATCGATCGCTTCGCAGTGGGCGATGGCAGCTGCCATGGAGGGAAATACGAACAGGGTGTTCTCGTCGGTGGCGGCGGCAAAGATCATGAGGGTCTTATGCCTGAGCCCGTCCCGAGTATCCAGCGTGGTTGGCATGGGTGAATCGCCAGGTCCGATGGCAGGGCGCTTGAACTGACTCGGCTGACAAAGTGCTGTCGAACTGCTTCAGATGCACTCCAGCGACGCATTTTCAGCTGCGCCGCTAACAAGGCTGAGGAAATGCGCCAGGAAGTTGTCCAGCAGAACGGGCTCGGATGTCAGGAACATCCTGGCCTCGCTCGCCACCTGAGTGACGGAAAAGTCGGAGAACTCGGATTGCTGATGCGTGGAGACGTACAGTTTGCCCGGACTCCTGAAATGAAGCCTCGCATGGAATGCGCCATTGGCATATTCAGGGCCGAATTCACCAAGACGGATGTCTTTTACTCCGGCATGAATGTGGTCCCGGAAGAGCGAGAGCTCCTCGGCGAGATGTTGAAGTCCCCGCTGGCTGGCATAGACCGTATTGGAAAAGGACGACCCCTCGTTGGCGACAACAATGCGCAGCTCGATCAGATCATCGTCTGACCAGATTCTTGTAAAGGAGATGCCTTTCGTCATTGTGCGACCGCTCGTTTCATTCCGCTCTCCACAACCCGCTGGCGGATCATATGGAGGCATGGTCGCAGAAGTGACATTGCGCGTGGGCACAAGGATTGCCTGATGGCATGGCCACGGCACGGATGCCTGCCTTCTACCCCGGAGGCACGCGGGTGAGTCCCGCAACCCTCGACATCCCACTCGCAACCCTCCGAATCCCATCGGCCGCACGTCGAATGCCACGTCCCGGCATGCAGAGCCTTGCCGATGGCTTTCCGGAAGCCGGCGATGGGTTTCCGGACCTTGCGCGCAAGCCTCGGAGACTTGTCGATGACACTCGGAGAGTGAGGGGATGGCTTTCCGGATCCCGACGATGGCACTCGGAAACCCAGCCGCAAGGCTCAATGTGAGAAAGGTGGGGCTTCCGCGTCCCGTCGACGGGATTCGGCGCCTTGCGCTTGGGAATCCGCGCCTTGCGCGCAAGCCTCAGCGTCTTGCCGACGGCCGTTACGGCGCCACGAGAGGGATTCCGCCGCCCGGCGCATGCCGGCGGCCGGCCCATGGCAATCCCCGGACGGCGGCACTAGGCTGGTCGCCCCGCGGAGACCGGGACAGGAGACAGGGTGATCGGCTATCACGAGGCGGTGGCGCGGCTGCGGGACGGCGCGGGCCGGCTGGGCACGGAGCGCGTGGCGCTGCGGGATGCGGTCGGCCGTGTGCTCGCCGGTGATGTCGCCAGCCCGCTCGCCTTGCCCCCGTTCGACAACGCCGCGATGGACGGCGTGGCGTTGGTGTCGGCCGATGCCGTGATGTCCGCAGGCAGTGAATGGGATATCGCCGCGCGCATCGGGGCCGGCGACTCGCCGCCCGAGGATGGCGCGTCCGCGTGGGAGATCATGACCGGCGCCGCGCTGCCCGCGCGCGCCGACACCGTGGTGCCGGTGGAACATGTCGAACGCCTGCCGGCCGACGCGTCGTCGCGCCCGCGCATCCGGTTGCGGGAAGACGCGCAGGCCGGCGCGAACATCCGCCGCCGCGGCGAGGACGTGCAGGCAGGTCAGCGTTTGCTGTGCAGCGGCGCGTTGATCGACGCGCCCCACCTGATGCTGCTGGCCGGCGTCGGCATCGACGCCGTCGAGGTGGCACGGCGTCCGCGCATCGTCCTGCTGGCGACCGGGCGCGAAATCGTCGCGGCGGGCGAACCGCTGCCGGCCGGGGGTATCCACGATGCGACCTCGCCGTACCTCCGCGTGGTCGCTGCCGCGGCGGGTGCCGATCTGATGCGTGTCGTACGCGTCGGCGATGACGTGGCCAGCTTCGATGCCGCGCTGGACGCCGCGCTCGCCGACGGGGCCGATCTGGTGCTCAGCACAGGTGCGGTGTCGAAAGGCTGCTACGACTTCGTGCCGGCGGCGCTCGACGCGCGGGGTGCCGAACGGATGTTCCATGGCGTCGCGATGCGTCCCGGCAAGCCAGTGTTCGCCGCGCGTCTGCGCGAAGGGGCGCTGTTCGTCGGGCTGCCGGGCAATCCACTCTCGACCGCGGTGGGTTTCCGCTTCCTGGTCGAGCCGCTGCTACGCGCGTGGCTGGGCATGGCACCCGAAGCGGCGCGTTGGGTGTCACTGGCGAAGGCGTGCACGAAGCGCGCAGGCCTGCTCGCCGCCTTCCACGGCGCGGTGACCTGCGACGACGAAGGACGCTTGCAGGCCCGTGTCGCCGAGGCGCAGGCGTCGTTCCGTCTGCTGCCGTTCTCGCAGTCGTCGGTGTGGATCACGTTGCCCGCAGAAACCGACCGCGTCGATGCGGGCACGCGCGTACAGGTGCATGGCCCGGGGCATCTGCGACCGCCCGCGTGGTTCCCTGCATGACGGCGCCACTGTCTTCGTGGCGTGCCGTGCTGCTGGCCGGCGGCCGTTCCTCGCGCATGGGCACCGACAAAGCGTTGCTGCCGTGGGGCACAGGCACGTTGCTGGCGCATATGCATGCGGTGCTGCTCGCCGCGGGGGCAGAACAGGTGGTCGTCAGCGGCGACCGTCCTGACGTGGGTGGCGTGGCGGACGCGCAGCCCGATACCGGCCCGATGGGCGCGCTCGCGCAACTCGCGCCGCATCTGCAGGACGGCGCCTGGCTGGTGGTGCCGGTCGACATGCCGCTGCTGTCGGTAGCGCTGATGCATGCGCTGCTGTCGACCGATGCGGATTGCGCCTGCGTGGAAGACCACCCCTTGCCGATGGCGCTACGCCTGCAGGCCGAGGCGCGCGCGGTGATGGGCGCGGTCGGTGCTGCAACGGGGCGCGAGCGTTCGTTGCGCGCGCTGCAGCAGCGTCTGCAGGCGGTGCAACTGCCTGCGTCGCCCTGGTGGGACGTGCTGCGCAACTGCAATACGCCGGAAGACTGGGCCGCGCTACGCGCCGCCCACTGACGCGTCGTTCCGCACACGCGTCATCGGCACGTGCCGAGCTTCATGCGCGCATGCCAGGCGGCACGGCGCGCCAGGTTGTAGGCGGTATCCGCTTCGCGCGGCAGCAGGTGTTCGGCGCGCACCGGGTCGGCGCCGTGCGCCAAGGCGTATTCCACGCGTTCCAGCTCGGCGAGGTGCCGCAGGATCGGCGCGACCAGGTCGTCCAGCAAGGTCGCGCGGCAGTGCCCGAAGTCCTGCCGGATCGCGGCCAGCTGATCGCGGATGCGTCGGCTCGCGCCGCCCTTCAGATCGGGCGGCGGCTCCGAACTGATCGGCGCGGCCTTGTAGGCGTCGCCGGTCGCCTCGCTGCCCAGGTCCGCGAGGCGTTCGTGACGCGCAGGATTGAAGCGGACCTCCGGCGGCGGCCGTGCCCGGGCCGGCTGGTCACCGGTGCCGAGCGGGATCACCGCGGCCATGCCGGACACCGTGCCGTGCGCGTTCTCCAGCATGGCGTCGCCCGCCGTGCCCTTGTTGCGCCAGTGCTTGTCGAAGCGCGTCTCGCGGTAGTCGATGGGATTGGGCCGGTCGAACGGACCGCGCGCAGCGGTGCCGTCATCGCCGCCCGCCATCCCGGGCGGCCTGCGCGCCGGGGCTGCGGTGTCCGCTGCGCCGGGAGGCAGGAGCAATCGTCCATCCTTCGCGTACAGCGTCGGACGATCGCTGGCCGTGACCGTAGGAGAGGTGGCCGGTGATGACGCAGATGACGCGACAGGCAGGTGGGGGCTGGCGGATCGCGATGAGGGCGATGCTTCGGTCGACACGTCATGCGCACGCGGGATGTCGGCAGGCGTGCTGCGCGACAGGAAGCGCAGCCGCAACCGGTTCTCCGCCGGCACTGCGGGGTCGAAGACGGGTTCCTGCAACAGCACCAGCGCGAACGACGCCACGATCGCGGCGCTGACGGTGACCGCGATGGCACGGTCCCGGGTGGCGTCGTTGTCCGTCGAGCGCGTGCCGCGCATCGAACGGCGATGGGCGATGTCCGTCATGCCGACATCATCGCCGTGGAGCAGGTCGAGCGGTCGCGCCGCGGGGCCCGGGCAGCAGGCCGGGAGAGGATCAAGCGGGATCGTCTCCGCGTGGCGCATGCGGGGGTGGCGGTGGCGGCGCGTTGAAGCCTTGCGCTTCCAGGCAGGCGTCCATCAAATCCATGTCGTCCGGCGTCAACGCGGGATATGCGTCGTCGCGATCGGGTGGGGGAGGCAGGTCGAGTTCCTCTGCGCAGGCGGCCAGGGCGGCCTCGAACGCGTCGTCCGTGGCCTGTGGTGGAGCGAGGTGCGGTGGCGGCGGTGGCGGCATGCCCGGGCCCACCGGCGGGGGCGGATGCCGGGTCCACGGCGGCGACGGACAGCAGGCGGCCAGCAGGGACGCCATCGCCACCGGCAGGACGGAACGGAGCAGGGAAGCCTGGGGCACTAAGGAGTCTCGGCAGCGATGGGGGACGATAAAGTCGGCACGGCGGACGACAGCGGGACGTGAGAGGGCAAACCGGACGTCGTGGTCGCCGTGCCACGCCGGCGAGGGAGGGAGCCCGTCGCCGGCGCCCGCCTGGCATGCCTTGCCGAGGGGTGCGGCGAGGATCCGGGCGGGGACACGGGCACAGCATGCGGGGCCCGTGTCGCCTGCCTATGCCGGGCGATACGGCTGCCTGACACACCGTGCCACACGACGACACACGGACGCCAAGAATGGGGTGCACGCTGCGCGGGCGGTGGCGATAGACCCCCGGTATCCTCTAATCCCAAGAACCCTGGCCGCCCTTCATGTGGCGGCTTTTTTTGCCTGCGGCAGCCCGCATACTGCGTGCCGCTGCCGGCCAGCCGAAGCCTCGATGGATCTGCATACCTACATCCTGGTGGTCGATGACGACCCCGAACTGCGCACGCTGATCGGCGATTTCCTGCGCGAGCACGGCTACCTGGTCGATGTGGCGAGCGACGTGGCCGGCATGCGCGATGCCATCGCGCGGCGGCGCCCGGACCTGGTGGTGCTGGACGTGATGATGCCCGGCGAGGATGGACTGTCGGCCGCTCGCCGCCTGGCCAGCGAAGCCGGTCCGCCCGTCATCATGCTGAGCGCGCTGGGCACGGATACCGACCGCATCATCGGGCTGGAAGTCGGCGCCGACGACTATCTCGCCAAGCCCTGCAATCCCCGCGAGCTGCTGGCGCGCGTCCGCGCCCTGCTGCGCCGGCAGGGATCGCCGGCCGGCGACAGCGGTGCCGCGCCCGCGACGGGCGAAGGTGCGCACTATGTCTTCGAGGGGTGGAACCTGGATGTCGTGCGTCGCGAACTGCGTGATCCCGCCGGCACTTACATCCATCTTTCCGACGGCGAATTCGCGCTGCTTCGCACCTTCGTATCGCACCCGCAGCGCGTCCTCAGCCGCGACCAGCTGCTCGACCATGGCCACGGTCATGACGCGGAGGTCTACGACCGCGCCATCGACAGCCAGGTCAGTCGCCTGCGTCGCAAGCTCAACGGACGCGACGGGGCGGAAATGATCCGCACCGTGCGCAACGAGGGCTACATGCTGCTGCCGGCCGTCGTACGCCGATGACGCGCCGGCCGCTGTCGCTGTTCGCGCGCACGTTCCTGCTGCTGCTGGCCGCGCTGGTGGTGGCGCACGCGATCGGCATGGCGGTGCTGCTGTACCGGCCACCGCGGGACGGCATCGCGTTCAGCGAGCTCACCGCGTTGCTGTCGTCACGCATGCCGGCCGCCGATCCCGACCTGCGCGTGTTCGAAGCCGACACCGCGCCGGTGCCGGATGGTGAACGTTATCGCCCGTCGCCGATGGTCACGGCGCTGTTGGCCCAATGGTTGAACGTCGACGTGGCGCAGGTGCGCTTCTTCCATGTACAGGCGCCGCGTCCGTTCCTGCCTGCGTCCCGCGGTCCGGCACCGAATCCGCAGGCACCGCCGCCGGGAAGCGCCATGGCGCCGATGCCTTCCGGCATGCCACCGCCGTTCCCGCGCAACTGGCGGCCCGACACGCCGCTGCGCGGTGATTTCATTGCGGCGTACCGGCAGCAGGATGGACGCTGGCGGGTGGTGGAGAACACGCGCGACCGTGCGACCTTCATCGCGCGCCTGGTGATGCTGTTCTTCGCGGGCATGCTGGCGCTGCTGCCGCTCGCGTGGTGGTTCTCGCGCGCGCTGGCGTCGCCGATCCGCCGCTTCACGTTGGCGGCCGATCGCATGGGGCGCGATGTCCTGGCGCCGTCGCTGCCGCTCACCGGGCCCAGCGAGATCGTCAGTGCGTCCGCCGCGTTCAATGCCATGCAGGCGCGCCTGGACCGCCTGCTCAAGGAACGCAGCGAAATGGTCGCGGCCATCGCGCATGACCTGCGCACGCCGCTGGCGCGGCTGGCGTTCCGCCTGGATGCATTGCCGGCCGGCGCGCGCGACAAGGCGACGGCCGACATCGACGAGATGTCGCGGATGATCGAGGCCACGCTGGAATTCATCCACGACCAGAACCGCGCGCCGGTGCGCGAGCCGCTGGACCTGCGCCTGCTGGTGGAGAGCGTGGCGGACGATCTGCGCGACCTGGGGCGCGACGTGCGGGTGGAGGAAGGCGCGCCGGCCCCGATGGCGGGCGATCCGTGGTCCTTGCGTCGCATGATGGCCAACCTGCTGGACAACGCGCTGAAGTACGGCCACGCCGCGCGCATTTCGCTTGCGCCGGAGCGCGACGGCTATCGGCTGGTGGTGGAGGATGACGGCCCCGGCATCGATCCCGCACAGGCCGAGCGGTTATTCATGCCGTTCGTGCGCGGTGAGGCATCACGCAATCGCAGCACGGGCGGGATCGGGCTCGGCCTGGCATCGGTGAAATCCATCGTGCTGGCGCATGGCGGGCATGCATTACTCGAGAACCGTCCCGAGGGTGGCTTGCGGGTCACGGTCCATCTGCCCCGGCAGTCTGCGGTCGAGGCGGTGCAGACGTCCTGATGCGCGTGTGCGGGCGGTGGAGGCGTCAGCCGTGCAGCTTGATGGCGGTCTCCGCGACTACGCGACCCTGGTAACGCGCGCCCTTCAGTTCGTTCTCCGACGGTTGGCGCGAACCGTCGCCACCGGCGATGGTGGTGGCGCCGTACGGCGAGCCGCCGGTGATCTCGTCCAGGGTCATCTGTCCTGCGTGGCCGTAGTCCAGGCCGACGATCACCATGCCGAAATGCAGCAGGTTGGTGATGATCGAGAACAGCGTGGTTTCCTGTCCGCCGTGCTGGGTGGCGGTAGACGTGAATGCAGCGCCCACCTTGCCGTGCAGTGCGCCGCGCGCCCACAGGCCGCCGGCCTGATCCAGGAAGTTGGCCATCTGCGAACTCATGCGGCCGAACCGCGTGCCGGTGCCGACGATGATCGCGTCGTAGTCGGCCAGTTCCGCGATGGTGGCCACCGGTGCCGCCTGGTCCAGCTTGTAGTGCGAGGCACGCGCGACCTCCTCGGGCACCAGTTCCGGCACGCGCTTGATGTCGACCTTCGCGCCCGCGCCGGTGGCGCCTTCGGCCACCGCGTGCGCCATGGTTTCGATATGCCCGTAGGCGGAGTAGTACAGCACCAGGATCCTGGCCATGGAGTCGCTCCTCAGGGATGGGCGTGCGCGGGTTCGGACAGCCGCAGTTTGCGCGCCGCGCCTGTCGTGCCGGTGTGATGGCATTGGCGCGAGAACACGCGCGGCGACACGCCGATCGCGCGGCGGAAGGTGCGGGTGAAGTGGCTCTGGTCGTAGAAGCCCAGCGCGGCGGCGGTGTCGGCGATGCGCTGGTCGCCGCGGGCGAGCATCTCCTTCGCGCGCTCAAGCCGCAGCCGCATCACGTAGGCCATCGGGCTGCAGCCCATGCGCTGGCGGAACTGGCGGGCGAAGTGGAAACGGCTGACACACGCGGCCGAGGCGATCTCGGCGAGCGTGAAGTTCTTGCCCAGGTTGTGCAGGATGAAGGCATCCGCGCGCTGGAAGGCGCGTTCGTTGAGGCCCGCGGAAGGGCGCGGACCGGAAGCGTTGAACTCCTGGCAGGCATGCATGGTGGCGTCTAGTCCGGTGTGTGGCGTGCGCATGGCGCGCCGCGTGGTCCCCTTCTTCCACGATGCGCGGGCCGGAACGACATCGATACCCCAATCGGCGTAGCCATCGCCTCACCCGATCGGGGGAGGACAGGGTGCCGTCCGTCCGCACGATCGCAGGCGCACATGGCGTACGTCCGCCGCCTGCCGTCGTCCCCCGTATTGGGGCCTCGCGCCGGGCGTGGACGCGCGGTATGGTGGCGCGCACTTTTGCCTGGTCCGGTGTCCGTGGACGCTTCCGCTTCCGTCCCCCCGCCTGCATCCGACGGCACGATCCGGGTGCTGGTCGTGGACGATCATCCGTTGCTGCGCGAAGGCATCGCCGCGGTGCTCGGTACGCAGCCGGACATGCGGGTGCAGGCGGAGGCCACCGAAGGTGCCGAAGCGGTCGAGCTGTATGCGAAGTTGCGCCCGGACGTGGTGCTGATGGATCTGCAGATGCCGGGCATGGATGGCATCACCGCGATCCGCGCGATCCGCGAGCAGGATCCGATGGCCCGCATCGTGGTGCTGACCACGTACCAGGGCGATGTGCAGGCATTGCGCGCGCTGCGCGCCGGTGCGCACGGCTATCTGCTGAAGAGCATGCTGCGGCGCGAACTCGTCGACACCATCCGTGCGGTGCATGCCGGCGGTCGCCGCGTGCCCGCCGAGATCGCGGACAGCCTGGCAGCGCACGTGGGCGACGACGGCCTGAGCGGGCGCGAGATCGACGTGCTGCGACAGGTCGCCGAAGGCAATGCCAACAAGCGCGTGGCGCGCAACCTCGGCATCTCGGAAGAGACCGTCAAGGCGCACATGAAGAGCATCCTGTCCAAGCTCGGTGCGAACGACCGCACGCACGCGGTCACCATCGCGATCAAGCGCGGCATCATCCAGCTCTGACCCCTGCGCTGCGTCGCGCACGGATGTGCAATCGCGACCGGTCGTTGCAGGCGCACGCTGACGTGGTC
Organism: Pseudoxanthomonas sp. PXM02; assembly: GCF_014851805.1. GTDB lineage: Bacteria > Pseudomonadota > Gammaproteobacteria > Xanthomonadales > Xanthomonadaceae > Pseudoxanthomonas_A. Next base: position 1,700,923 of record NZ_JACVAK010000001.1, on the reverse strand, counting down.
TCCACGCCCACAGGCGCAACATCGCGATGCGCATTCCAGACGACCCCACGATTGCCGACCCGCAGCGCCGCCGCGTGGTCATCGCCGGCGCGGCTGCCACCGCACTCGCCGCACTTCCCGCGTTGCCGCTGGCGGCCGCGGGCGCCTCTCCTTCCCCCCTCCCTCACGAGGAACGACGCATGGCCACGTTCACCACCAAAGACGGCACGACGATCTGGTACAAGGACTGGGGCAAGGGGCCCGTGGTCTCCTTCAGCCACGGCTGGCCACTGAGCGCCGACGCGTGGGATCCGCAGATCTTCCACCTGGCCAGCAACGGCTTCCGTTGCATCGCCCACGACCGTCGCGGCCATGGCCGCTCCAGCCAGCCCTGGCATGGCAACGAGATGGACACCTATGCCGACGATCTCGAACAGCTGTTCGAGCACCTGGGCGTCAAGGATGTGGTGATGATCGGCCACTCGACCGGTGGCGGCGAAGTCGCGCGCTACATCGGCCGCCACGGCACCAAGCGGGTGAAGAAAGCCGTGCTGATGGGCGCGGTGCCGCCGATCATGCTGAAGACCGACGCCAATCCCGGTGGCCTGCCGATGTCGGTGTTCGACGGTTTCCGCCAGGCCTATCTCGCCGATCGCGCGCAGTTCTTCCTCGACGTCGCCACCGGGCCGTTCTTCGGCTACAACCGGCCGGGCGCGAAGGTGTCCGAAGGCAACATCCGCGCGTGGTGGACGCAGGGCATGCAGTCCGGCTTCAAGAACGCGTACGACTGCATCAAGGCGTTCTCGGAAACCGACTTCACCGAAGACCTGAAGAAGTTCGACGTGCCCACGCTGATCATCCACGGCGCCGACGACCAGATCGTGCCGATCGATGCCTCGGCGAAACTGTCGGCCAAGCTGGTGCCGAACGCCACGCTGAAGATCTATCCCGGCGGCTCGCATTCGCTGGGCGATACCAGTCGCGAACAGCTCAACACCGATCTGCTGGCGTTCGCGTCGAGCTGAGGTCGTCCCGGCGTAATCCGTCATCGGAGCAGCGCGCAGGCGTCGGCGAACGACGCCTGCGTGCCGTCGCGCCATCCGGCGGGATCATGACGCCTCCGGGCCCTCCAGGCGCTTCTTCCAGGATTCGACTTCGTTGCGTTCCAGGCGATGGTCGATCAGCTTTTTCCACGATGGCGGCAATGGCAGTTCGCTCGCGGCGCGCAGCAGATCCAGGTCGAGCGTGCGCTGGAACAGCATGTCCATCAGCAGGCTGAGCGGCCAGCGGGGATGCGGTCGCTCGATGACGGTCAGCTGGTCGCCCGCGGCGATCGCGCCCGCGTCCAGCACGCGGTAGTACCAGCCGGTGCGGCCGGTGGATTGCAGCCGGCGCGCCATCTGCGGCTGGTCGAAGCGGTCGTTGAGTTTCCAGCAGGGCTGGCGCCCCTGCGAGACCTGCAGCACGGCGCTGCCGGCCTGCACGATGTCGCCGAAGTGGATCGTGTCCTCGGTCCAGCCGAGCGTGGAGAGGTTCTCGCCGAAGGCGCCTGCGGCGTCCAGCAGCGGATGCGAAAGCTCCTGCCGCCAGGCGGCGTAGTGATCGAGCGGGTAGTGATGGAGGGCCTTGTCCACGCCGCCATGGACGCGAAGGTCCGCCTGCTCGTCGTCGACCAGTCCGAGCGCGGTGATGCGCCGGCGTCCGTCGACCGCGTGCTTGGCGATGGCGCTGGTGGTGCCCGCACGCGTGTACGGCTGGACCTTGCCCACATGCAGCGTCAGCAGTGGCGTGCTGGTTTCCATCCCGTCCTCCCTCATCGTCGTCCACCTCGGCGGGGGGCGAACGCTACCGCGTGATCCGCGCAGTGGCAAACCGGGGCAGCGTGCACGTCCGACGGCCGATCCGCGTCCCCCGGATCGGGGAGCGTCGCGCCGCGCATGGATGCGGTGGAACCGTGCCGGCCGGATACGGCGCTCGGGTAGAGTACGCGCACGCGTCGCGTACCCGGGGGGAGGGCCGATGCGCTGGAGCGATGTTCAAGGAGTGCCGGAGGGGGCAGGGTGGCGAGTGCGCGCATGAAGGCTGTCGGATGCACGGAACGCCTGCACAGGTGGATCGCCGCGGCATGCCTGCTGCTCGCCTGCCATCTTGCGCACGCGCTGGATCCGCAGCGACAGATCGGCCAGTTCCACCACACCGCATGGACGGTGAAGGAAGGCGCACCGGGACAGGTCACTGCGCTGGCGCAGACCACCGACGGTTACCTGTGGCTGGCCACGCAGGTGGGACTGTTCCGCTTCGATGGCGTGCAGTTCGAACGCTACGAGCCGCCAGGGGAACAGGCCTTCCCGGCCACCAGCATCTCCACGCTGCACGCTACCGCCGACGGTGGATTGTGGATCGGCTTCCGCTACGGCGCGGTGTCGTTCCTGCGCGAGGGCCGCCTGACCCATTACGGCGAAGCGCAAGGGCTGCCGACGAGCACGGTGTTCCGGTTCGCGCAGGGGCCCGATGGTCGTTTGTGGGCGGCGACGTTCAGCGGACTGGTCTACCTGCACGAAGGGCGCTGGTATCGCGCCGAACGCGAGTGGCGCGTACCGGGTACGCAGGCGCGCACGCTGTTCGCCGACCGCGACGGCACGCTGTGGCTGGCCACCGATGCCGGCATCGCGCGGCTGCGCAAGGGCACGCAGGCGTTCGAGACGATCGGTGCCAGGGTCGGCCGCATCAGCCAGATCGCGCAGGCGCCGGATGGTGCGTTGTGGATCGCGGAGAACGAAGGGGGCGTACGACGGCTGTCGCTCGACGGCGCGACCGCCACGCCGGTGTTGTCCGCGCCGTCGGCCGGCCTGCTGTTCGATCGCGACGGCACGCTGTGGGCCACCACGATGGGCGAGGGCGTGCGGCGGCTGTCGCGGCCGTCCGTGCAGGGATCGGCAAAGGATGCGGCGACGTTCGAGTCCTTCCGCCAGGACGACGGCCTGAGTGCCGACTACCTGCTGCCGGTGCTGGAGGACCGCGAAGGCACGATATGGGTCGGCAGCAGCCGCGGCCTGGACCGCTTCCGCCATACCAACGTCATTCCCGCGATGCTGCCCGACGGTGCGCAGGATTTCGCGATCGTGGCCGGCCCGGACGGCACGCTGCTGGCAGGCAGCCGCAACCGTCCGCTGATGGTGCTCGACGGCACGCGCGTGGGCGAACTGGATCTGCCGGCTCCGCTGACGGCTGCGCATCGCGATCGCGACGGCACCGTGTGGCTGGGTGGGCCCGGTGGGCTGTGGGCATGGCGCGACGGACGCGCGACGCCGGTGACGCCGCTGCCGGTCTCCGGCTACTCCGGCGTGCAGGCGATCGCGCACGACGCGAACGGCGTGCTGTGGGTGTCGTTGAACACGCCCGGCATCCATCGCCTGGAGCAGGGGCGCTGGCGGCAGCTGCGCGGGCGCAAGGGCCTGCCGCCCGGCTCTTCGCCGCTGGTGCTGCTGCCGGCTGCGGATGGCGCGCTGTGGATGGGCTATGCGCGCAACCAGATCGCGGTGATGCGCGGTGACGCCGTGCAGGCGATCGGGTCGGCGGACGGCCTGGACGTGGGCAATGTCACCGCGCTGCTGGAGGGGCAGGGCGGCATCTGGATCGGCGGCGAGCGCGGCCTGGCGCACTACGCCCAGGGCAAGGTGCGCACGTTGCGCGCGCCGGCGGACAGTCCGTTCCGCGGCATCACCGGCATCGTCCAGACGCGCGGCGGCGATCTGTGGTTGAACGGTGCGCTGGGCGTGGTGCACGTGAAGGGCGCCGAGGTGCCGCACCTGTTCGAAGCGGCCACGCCGCGCTACGAGCAGTTCGATTTCCTCGATGGCATGCCCGGCGTGCCCGCGCAGTTCCGCCCGATTCCCACGGCGGCGGAGGGGCGCGACGGGCGCGTGTGGTTCGCCACCACCAGCGGCGTTGTGGCGATCGATCCGGCGGCGATCCGGCGCAATCCCACGCCCCCGCCGGTGACGGTGCTGTCGCTGGCCGCCGACGAGCGCATGCATCGCGTGCACGGCGACACCCTGCGGCTGCCGCCCGGTACGCGCAACCTGCAGATCGCCTACACCGCGCTCAGCCTGTCCATTCCGGAGCGCGTGCGCTTCCGCTACAAGCTGGAGGGTTACGACGACGGCTGGCAGGACGCAGGTACGCGCCGCACCGCGTTCTACAACGATCCCGGCCCGGGGGCGTACGTGTTCCGCGTGGTGGCCGCCAACAACGACGGCGTGTGGAACGAGGTGGGCGCTTCGTTGCCCATCGTCATCGCGCCGCGCTACTACCAGACGCCGTGGTTCAGGGCGCTGTCGATCATCCTCGGCGTCTCGCTGTTGTGGATCGCCTACCTGCTGCGCCTGCGCCACCTGTCCGCGCAGATCCGCGAGCGCCTGCAGGAGCGCCATCGCGAACGCGAGCGCATCGCGCGCGAGCTGCACGACACGCTGTTGCAGAGCGTGCAGGGCCTGATCCTGCGCTTCCATGCGGTGGCCGAATCGCTGGGCAGGGATGCGCCGTCGCATGCGGCGATGGAGCGCGTGCTGCAGCGGGCCGATGATGTGATGGGCGAGGCGCGCGACCGCGTGCTGGACCTGCGTGCGCATGCGCCGGGCGAGTTGCCCGAGATGCTCGCCGACCTGGGCGAGGAATTGGTGCCCGACTACGCCGTCGATTTCCGCATGGTCGTGGACGGCGCCACGCGCGCGCTGGATCCGCTGGTGTGCGAAGAGGTGTATCGCATCGCGCGCGAAGCGGTGATCAATGCGTTCCAGCACGCGCGCGCAGGGCATGTGGTGGTCGAACTGGCCTACGAGCGGGACCTGCTGCTGGTGCGGGTGCGCGACGACGGCGTGGGCATGCCGCCCGAGGTCGTGCGGGCCGGCGGGCGCAGCGGCCACTGGGGCATGCCCGGCATGCGCGAGCGCGCCAAGCGCATCGGCGCCACGCTCGACCTGCGATCGGCCGCAGGCAAGGGCACCGACGTCGTGCTGTGCGTGCCCGGCGACATGGCGTACCGCGGCAAGCCGCGCGCGACGGGCTGGTGGCAGCGCCTGTTCGGCAAGTCGCCGCCGCCCCGCTGACGGCGCACCGTCCGCTCAGTAGTAGCCGGCGATGTTGAGGAACCAGCCCTGGTAGTCGTAGTCGAGCTGGGTCAGGTCGCCGCTGAAGTCGGTGAAGTTGTAGCCCACGCCGACCTTGAAGTGGTCGCTGATCTGCCGGTCCACGCCGATCAGCCAACCGCTGCGGTCGCCACCGTCGCGCACGCGCAGCCAGCGGTGTTCGGCCAGCGCGTCCCAGCGACGGATCAGGTGGTAGCGCATCTGCAGCGCGGCGAAGTCGGTGCGGCTGTCCAGCCACGCGCCTTCGCCGCGGCCCAGCCGGTATTCGCCCCAGCGCCCGGCAAGCTTGCCCGCCATCTGCCAGCGGTCCGCCATCTGCCAGGTGCCTTCCAGCGACAGCACGTGCGAGCGCTGGTCGTACTGGTCGGCGTCGACCTGGCCGGCGGACACGCGGTCGTACAGGTAGGTGTACTTGCCGAACGCGGCCCAGCGCGTGCTGTCGTGCGGACGCCAGGCGAAGCCGAGGCTCGCTTCGGCCAGTTTCGCGCCGGCGGCGGGATTCAGATCGTCCTGCGTATCGGCGTAGTTCGCGCGCAACGCCACACGCCAGTCTTCGTTGAGGCGGTGGAGCAGGCGGTGCGTGGTGACCCACTGCTCGCGCTGTTCCGCGCCGCTGTCGCGCCGGTACTCGAGCTTGCTCGACCAGTCGGTGCGCGCATCGGTACGCCCGCCGGTGACGCTGTAGGCGCGCCGGTCGACGCGGCCGGTGGTCGCGTCCAGCGTGCCGTCCATGACGGTGAAGCCAAGGTTCCACGACGGGGCGGGGCGGAAGTCCATGCCCAGCGTATGCACCAGGCCTTCGCTGCCGCGCTGCCGCTCCTGGATGAACTGGCTCTCGTTGTAGACGTTGACCTGCGAATTGAGCTGCCAGCGCTGGCCCAGCGTCCAGCCGGTCTGCAGGCTGCGGTCGAACAGCGCGTCGCGCGTGGTGCGGTCGGTGCTGTAGCTGTAGGCGCCGTACACGGTGTGGTCGGGACCGAAGCGGTACTCGCCATCCACCTTCGCGCCCTGGCCGCGGCTGCCGCTGCTTGCTTCCAGGCCCACGCTGGAGCGGTCGCCGAACAGGTACTTGCCGCCGAGCGTCAGCAGATCGTTACGCGCGTAGCGCCCGCCATCGTCGTCGAGCGTGTACTGGCCGACACCGTAGAGTTCCCAGGTGGCGCCGATCCGCTGCCGATAGCTCAGGGCCAGCAGGGTGGCGTCCGTGCCGACACCGGCCACCTCTTCGGAAAGCTGCCGCACTTCGCCGCCCAGGCGCCCGTCGGGCGTGATCTGCCAGTCGGCGGTCAGCTGGGTCTGTTCCAGCGTGTTCGTGCCGCGCTCGGCGTGCGTGTAGCGGCCATAGAGGCTGAAGTCCTCGGTGAGGTAGCCGAGGAATTCCGCGCCGTATTCCTCGATCGCTTCCCCGGTGTCCTGGCGGCTGATCGAGAAGCCCGCATCGATCTCGCGACGCCATGCGCCCATCGACCATTCGTTGTCGGTCCAGCCGAGTTCCTGCAGGTTGGCGCGCGCTTCGATCAACCGCGCCGTGCCCGAGCGCGCATCCGTGGCCGGATTGCGCTGCACGAAACTCAGGCCGCCGTTGTCGGAATAGAACACCGGCGCCACCGTCGCTTCCGTGCGGCTGTTCTCGATGCGCAGGTAGGTGCCGCGCCCCGCCTGCAGCGTCAGGTCGGCCGCGCGCAGCGAGTAGTCGTCGCCGCCGCGGTTCTCGTCGACATAGGTGCCGCCCACGGCGACGTGGTCGCCGAACCAGTGGCGCCCGCGCAGGCCGACGGTGGCATCGTCGCCGTCGAAACCCGCCGGCACGTATTCGTAATCGACCAGCAGCAGGTGCCGCCAGCCGTCCAGCGGCGCATCGCGCGTGAGCGTACGCACGTTCTCGCGGGTGATCTGGCTGAGCGGACGCGTCAGCAGCAGGCGGCCCTGCAGATCATCCATCTCGTAATCGACGCCGGACTGCAGGTTCACCCGCGCCTCGACGCGGCCGGTGGTGGGGTCGCGCACTTCCAGCACCACCTGTTCCGAGCCCGGCAGCACGTCGGTATGGCGCAGGTAGTACAGGCTGCCGCCGGTGCCGAGGAATTCGGTGTGGCCCATCGCGGTCTGCGCTTCGGAGCCGAACACCTTCAGCAGGCTGCGCGGATCGCCCAGCGGCGTCGCCGCGCGCGAGCGCCAGTCCAGCGCGGCGCCGTACAGCGCGCGTGGATACTGCGCGTACTCGGTGCCGTCGAAGCCGGTGAGGAAGTTGCCCCACACCGCGCGGTTCTGGTCCCACTCCGCGCGCACGTACAGCTTGCCCTGGCTGTCGACATCGCGATACGTGCGCGAGTCGTCGCCGTACACCGGGTAGTACTGGTCCGGATCGAGGCGACGGAAGATGTCGTAGGGCTGCGCATCGAAGAATCCGTCGAACAGGTTGCCCAGTTCGCTCTCGTAGGTGTCGGCCTGGGCCGTGACCAGGTACTTTCCGCGCCACTTGCCCTTCGCATAGAACGCCAGCCGGCCTTCGCTGAGGAAACCGTCGTCGCGCTGGATGTCGTCGGCCAGCGCATCGGTCGAGCCGCTGGCCTCGTTGCGCGACAGGGTCAGGTCGGCGAGCGCGGTGACGAAGACGTAGCGGCCAGTGACATCGACATCCAGCGCGGTTTCGGTCACCACCTGCCGGCCATCGGTGACTTTCACGTCGTAACGGTGCGATCCGACCGGCTGCAGGAACTCGGCGACGAACTTGCGCTCCTGGTCGATCGGGAAGACCTGACCGTCGATGGTCACCTGCATCGTGTCCGGGATCTGCTGGCCGAGGATGCGCACGCGCGAGCCGTACACCGGGATGTTGCGCAGGCGCAGGTTGCTGGTGCCGTAGATGGAGTCGCTGACCTGCAGCGACTCGGCGCCCAGCGTGTCGACCGTCTCCGTGCGCTCGCGCTGCAGCTGGTCGCGCAACACCTGCACGCCGCGGGCGTGGTCGGCGGGCGTCACCAGCTGGATCGACTGCGCGGCGGTCTCGTCGAAGCTGCCATCGGCAGCGTACGCGCGCGCGACGTATTGCAACGTGTCGCCGACCTGGGCGCGCACTTCGGCCGGCAGCACGCCGTCCCATTGCGCCTGCGTCACCGCGCCGACCGGCAGGTCGAACGTGGCGATGGGGCGCACGCGGTCGGCATCGGTGCCGCGGTAGACCGCTACCTCCAGGCGCTCGTAGAACGCCGCGTAGTTGCTGTAGCCGTGGAAGCGCACGGGCTGGGTGATGCGGCCGTCCTCGAACGGCACCATCGAGGCGGCCTGCACGTTGAGCACGGGTTCGCCGAGGGTGGGATCTTCGATCGCCCACAGCGTGCCGCCCTGCGGCAGGTCCACGACGAAGCGGCCCAGGCTGCCGGCCGGTCCCTGGAAGGCGGGATCGGCGGCGGTGGGCGTGCTGGCGGGTGGTTCGACCGGCTGTGCAAGGCCGCTGCCGACGTGCAGCAGCAGGGCGAGGCCGATCGCGGTCATCAATGGAGAGGCGCGCATGGTCAGGGCTCTCCGCATTGGCCGTCGGGACACGCAGCACTTTCGGCAGGCGCTTCCCGTGGAGGTGGCAGGGGCGCCTGCACGCCGAAGTCGAAGCGTGCCGGCACGCCGGGCGTGATGCGCAGGACGCGCGGGTTCTCGGTGGTGAAGCGGGCGCCCGGCGGTAGCGTGGCGGTGTCGACCTTCAACAGGAAGTTGCGCCCGCGCGCCCAGCGGCCGCCGCTGATGCCGGTGATGTGGAAGCGTCCGTAAGGATCGGTTTCGGTGATCAGGCCTTCGACCGACACCACGCGCACGCCGGCCAGGCCGCGTTCGCCCGGGTCCTGCGTACCGTCGCCATCGACGTCGTGGAAGACGGTGCCGATGATCAGGCTGTCTTCCAGCAGCGGATCGCCGACCACCTGCACGTCGGCGGTGGCTTCGTTGCTGATCGCGGTGCCGTCGGTGTCGCGCATCGTCGCGCGGTTGGTGTGCACACCGGGGCCGACACCGGCGCCCACGCGCAGCGCGTAGGTGACCGTGGCGCGGCCGCCGACCGGAATGTCCAGCGCGTCGATGCGGAACGGGCGCGCGATCGCGGGCGCGCCGCTGGCGTCGGCATCGGCGACCTGGATCGAGCCGGCGATCACCGCGAAGCCGGGCGGCAGGCTGTCGACCAGCGTCACCTGCACCGCATCGACCTCGCCGACGTTGTCGATGACGATCGTGTAGCGGACGATGTCGCCGACGCGCGCCGTGCGCTGGGCCGCGGTTTTGGCCACGCGCAGCACCGCGGGAATGGCTTCCACGTCGATCACCACGTCCGCTTCGGCGCAGACGGCGTTCGGCACCGAGACGTCGCAGACGCGGTAGCCGAAGCGGTCCTGTCCGCTGAAGCCTGCGGCCGCGGTGTAGGTGCACGTGCCTTGCGCACAGCTCGCTTCGCCATGGCCCGGCGCACGCACCACCGACAGCGTGGCCGGATCCAGCGGCGCATGGCTGACCGTGTCGTTGTCCAGCACGGGGATGACCGTGGTGCGGGTGCGCGTGCTGACCTGGTCGTCCACGGCGGTCACCGTATTGGGCAGGACGGTGACGGTCACCGCGGCGGTGGCGCAGTTGTCGGGCGCCGCGAGTTCGCACACCGAGTACGCGAAGCTGTCCTGGCCGCTGAAGTACTGCGCAGGTGTGTAGCGCAGGCTGCCGTCCGTCTGTACAACGACGGTGCCGTTGGCCGGTGCCTGCGGCACCGTCACCACGACGAGCGCGGGATCGGCCGCGGTGCCTGCGAAGGTGTCGTTGGCCAGCACGGCCAGCGTCACGGCTTCGCCCTGCGGTGTCTGCGCGGCGTCGTCCGCCGCCACCAGCGCGGTGGCCAGCACGATGACGGTGACGGTCGCGCTGTCGCAGTGGCTGGGCGTCAGCGCATCGCACAGCGCGTACACCAGCGTGTAGGTGCCGGCGGGCGTGCCGGCCGCGACATCCACGGTGCCATCGGCCTGCAGGCTGAGCGGTCCTGCGGTCACCGGCGCCAGCACGATGCGGTCGGGCTGCACGGGTGCGCCGTCGACCAGATCGTTGGCCAGCACGTTGACCACATCCTGCACGGCGAGGCCGCCGGGCACGGGGGGCGGTGCGTCGTCCACTGCATCGAGTGTGGGCAGTGCGACGGTGATGGTGGCGGTGGCCTGGTCGCAGTTGGTCGGGTTGAGCCGTTCGCACAGCCGGTAGACCAGCGTGTACGTGCCGCCGGGCGTCTGCGGCGCGACGGTGACGGCGCCGGTGGCGACATTGAGCTGCACGTTCGCGTGCGTGCTCGACACCTGGGCAAGCAGCACCTGGTCGAGCTGCACCGCCGTGCCGCCCAGCGTGTCGTTGGCGGCGACATTGACGATGGCGCGACCGCCCGCAGCGCCACCGACCGGCGCAGGGGCGGCGTCGTCGACCGCGTCGATCGCGGTGACCGCGACACCGATCGTCACCGTGGCCTGGTCGCAGTTGGCCGGATTCAGCACTTCGCAGATCCGGTAGGTCGCGCTGTAGCTGCCGGCCATCGTGCCGGCCACCACGTCCACGCGGCCATCGGCATGCAGGATGAGCGCGGGCGATGCGGTGACCACGGACAGCGTCACCTGGCCTGCGACGAGCGACGCGCCGGCAAGGGTGTCGTTGTCCAGCACGTTCACCACGGACACCGCGCCGGCGTCGACCGGGCCGGCCGTGTCGTTGACCGCATCGATGGCGGCGGCGGTCACCACGATGATCGCCAGCGCCTCGACGCAGTTCGCCGGTTCGGCCTGTTCGCAGGCGCGGTAGCGCAGCGAGTAGTTGCCCGCGGGCGTACCCGCGGCCACGGTCACCGCGCCGCTGGCGGGATCGAGTGCGATGCCGGCGTTCGCCGGCGGCGTTACCACCGACAGCACGACCTGGGTCGACGTCGGTGCGGCGCCGCCCAGCGTGTCGTTGGCTAGCACGTTCGCGATCGCGACGCCGCCACTGCGACCGTCGACGCTGCCGGTGTCGTTGGCGGCGGCGAGGGTGCTGGGGCCGCTGGCCACGGTCACCGTCACCAGCGCGTCGTTGCAGATCGTCGGCGCGGCGCGCACGCACACCGTGTAGTTGCCGGTGTAGACGCCGGCAGGCGTGCCGGCGCGTACGCGCAGGTCGCCGTTCGGCTCGATGCTCAGGTGGCTGTCGAACAGGCCGCCCCAGAACGCGGTGACCACGTTCGGAGGCGTGCCGTTGAGCGAGTCGTTGCGTAGCACGTTGCCCACCACGCCGCCGGCGGTGCCGCTGGCCAGGCTGAAGCTGTCGTCCTGTGCATCCACGCGCACCACCTGGACGGCCACGGTCGCGGTGTCGCAGGTGGACGGATCGCCGGCAGCGCACAGCGTGTAGCTGGCGGTGTAGAGACCGGCGGCGGCATTCGGTGCGATCGACACCACGCCTGCGGGCGAGATCGACAGCGGTGCTGTCGCGGTGCTGGTGACGGTGAACGCGGCGCTGTTGAGCGGTGCGCCGTCCAGCGTGTCGTTGCCCAGCACGTTGCCGACATTCGCGCTGCCCGGGCTGCCATCGACCGGGCCGAACGCGTCGTCCACCGCATTGAGCGCGGCGCCGGCGGTGACGGTGACCGAGACGCTGGCGGTGTCGCAGATCGTCGGCTGCGCGCTCTGGCAGACCTGGTAGCTGGCCGTGTAGGTGCCGGCGGCCGTGCCGGCCGCGACGGACACGCTGCCGTCGGCGGCGATCGTCAGCGGACCGGTATTGGTCGGCGTCAGCACCACCGCACCCGCGGCAAATGGCGCATCGTCCAGGCGGTCGTTGGTCAGTACGTTGCCGGCCACGCCACCGAGGCTGCCGTTGACCGGGCCGAGCGCATCGTCGGCGGCGACCAGCGTGGTCACCGCGACGAAGACCTGTGCGGTATCGCAGCTGGTCGGATTGAGCACCTGGCACAGGTGGTAGCTGACCGCATAGGTACCCGCCGCGGTGCCAGCCGCGACGGTAACCGTGCCGCCAGACGTGAGCGTGACCGGTCCTGCGCTGGTCGGCGTCAGCACGACCTGGCTGGCGGTGACCGCTGCGCCATTGAGAGTGTCGTTCGCCAGCACGTTCCCGCTTGCCGTGCCGCCGTTCGCGCCGTCGAGCGGACCGAACGTGTCGTCGTTGGCGGCCAGCACGCCGGCACTGACGGTGATGCTGACGGTGGCGGTATCGCACAGCGTCGGCTGCGCGACCTGGCAGAGGCGGTAGCTGCCGGTGAGCGTGCCGGACGGCGTGCCCGCGGCGATGGTCACGCGCCCATCGGAAGCGATGGTGAAGCCGGGTGCGCCAGCGGTCTGTGTCAGCGTGACCGTACCCGCCGTGGCGGCTGCCCCGTTGACGGTGTCGTTGCCCAGCACGTTGCCTGCCACGGCGCCCGGCGCCGCCGGACCCAGGGTGTCGTCGTTCGCCGACAGCGACGCCACCACGATCGTCAGCGCGGCGGTATCGCAGAGCGACGGCTGCGCGCGCTGGCAGATCTGGTAGCTGCCGGTGTAGACGCCGGCCGCGGTGCCGGCGGGGACGGACACGGTGCCGCTGGCGGCAATGGTGATCGGTGCGCCGACGGTGCTGGTGAGGATGACGTCGCTCGCGACGACGGTGGTGCCATCCAGCGTGTCGTTGCCCAGCACGTTGCCGACGTTGGCGTTGCCGGCATTGCCGTCGACCGGGCCGAAGACATCGTCCACCGCGTTGAGCACGGCGTTGACGTTGACGCGGACCGAGACCGTGGCGGTGTCGCAGATCGAGGGCTGCGTGCGCTCGCAGATCCGGTAGCTGGCGGTGTAGGTACCCGCTGCGGTGCCCGCTGCAACGGACACGTTGCCATCGGCGGCAATCGTCAGCGGTCCGTTGTTGGTCGGCGTCAGCACCACGGCGCTGGCGGCGAACGGCGTGCCGTTGAGGCGGTCGTTGCTCAGCACGTTGCCGGCCACGCCACCGAGGCTGCCGTTGACCGGCCCGAGGGTGTCGTCGTCGGCGACCAGCGTGGTTACCGTGACCGTCACCTGCGCGGTATCGCAGTGGGTCGGCACGGCCGTTTCGCACAGCCGGTAACCGGCGATGTAGGTGCCCGCTGCGGTCCCGGCCGCCACGGTCACGCTGCCGTTGGGAGCGATGGTCACCGGCCCTGCACCGGTCGGTGTCAGGACGACCTGGCCGGCGATGACCGTGCTGCCGCCGAGGGTGTCGTTCGCCAGCACGTTGCCGGCGACGGCGCCGGCGGCGGTGCCATCCACCGGTCCCAGCGCGTCGTCGTTGGCGGCCAGTGTGGGCGCGCTGACGGTGACGCTGACCGTGGCGGTATCGCAGATCGTCGGCTGCGCGATCTGGCAGGCGCGGTAGCCGCCGGTGAGCGTGCCGGAGGGCGCGCCCGGGGCCACCGTCACCTGGCCGTCGGTCCCGATGGTGAAGCCGGGTGCGCCTGCGGTCTGCGTCACCGTTGTCGTGGCCGAGGTGGCCGGTGCGCCATTGACGCGATCGTTCGCCAGTACGTTGCCGGCGGAGACGCCCGGCAATACCGGTCCCAGCGTGTCGTTGGCGGCGGCGAGCGAGGCCACCACGACCGTCAGTGTCGCGGTGTCGCAGTTGCTCGGGGTGGCGACATCGCAGATCCGGTAGCTGCCGCTGTAGGTACCGGCCGCGGTATTCGGCGCGATCGACACCACGCCGGTGGAGGAAATCGCCAACGGCGCGCTGGCGGTGCCGGTCAGCGTGATGCTGCCCGCCGTGATCGCCACGCCGTCGCGCGTGTCGTTGGCCAGCACGTTGCCCAGGTTGGCATTGCCGGCCGCGCCATCGACGGGACCGAAGGTGTCGTCCACCGCATTGAGTGCGGCGCTGGCGAGGGTGGTGACCGACACGCTGGCGCCGTCGCAGACGGTGGGCAGTGCGACCTGGCAGATCTGGTAGCTGGCGGTGTAGGTGCCGGCGGGCGTTCCGCTGGCGACGGTGACGGTGCCGTTGCTGCCGATCGTCAGCGGGCCGCTGTTGGCCGGCGTCAGCGTCACCGCGCCGGCGGCGAACGGCGTGCCATTGAGGCGGTCGTTGTCCAGCACGTTGCCGGCGACGCCGCCGAGGGTGCCGTTGACCGGGCCGAGCGTGTCGTCATCGGCGACCAGCGTGGTCACCGCGACCGTCACCTGCGCGGTGGCGCAGTTGGTGGGATTCACCGCTTCGCACGCCTGGTAGGTGGCGATGTACGCGCCGGCCGGCGTGTTCGCGGCGATGCTCGCGCGGCCGTCGGCGGCGATGGTGACCGGCCCCGTCGTGGACGGCGTCAGCACCACCTGGCTGGCGGTGACGGCGACGCCGTCCAGCGTGTCGTTGTCCAGCACGTTGCCGCTCGCGGTGCCGCCGGTGGCACCGTCGAGAGGACCGGCGCTGTCGTTGCGGGCCACCAGGGCGCCCGCGCCGACCGTGATGCTCACGGTGGCGGTATCGCAGATCGTCGGCTGTGCGATCTGGCACGCCTGGTAGCCGCCGGTGAGCGTGCCGGCGGGCGTGCCCGGTGCGATGGTCACGCTACCGTCGGTGGCGATGGTGAAGCCGGGTGCGCCGCCGGTCTGGGTGACGGTGGTGGTGACCGACGTTGCCGTCGCGCCGTTGACGAGGTCGTTCGCCAGCACGTTGCCGGCAGACGCGCCGGGTGCGGCCGGGCCGAGCGTGTCGTCATTCGCCGCCATCGACGACACCACGACGGTCAGCGTGGCGCCATCGCAGTTCGTTGGGCGGGCAATCTCGCAGATCTGGTAGCTGGCGCCGTAGACGCCGGCGGCGGTGCCTGCCGGCACGGACACGATGCCCGTGCTGCCGATGGTGATGGGCGCGCTGGCCGCGCTGTCGAGCGTCACGCTGCCTGCGACGACAGCCACGCCGTCGAGCGTGTCGTTCGCCAGCACGCTGCCCAGGTTGGTGCTGCCGGTGGCGCCGTCGACCGGACCGAAGACGTCGTCCACCGCATTGAGCACCGCGTTGACGGTGACCTGCACGGACACGCTGGCGCCGTCGCAGATCGACGGCATCGCTGCCTGGCAGATCTGGTAGCTGGCGGTATACGTGCCACTGGCCGCGCCGGCAGCGACAGAGACCGTGCCGTCACTGGCGATGGTGAGCGGGCCATTGTTGGCCGGTGTCAGCACGACCGCACCGGCGGCGAACGGGGCGCCATCCAGGCGGTCGTTACTCAGCACGTTGCCGGCCGCGCCACCGAGGCTGCCATTGACCGGACCGAGCGTGTCGTCGTCGGCGACCAGCGTGGTCACCGTGACGGTCACCTGCGCGGCATCGCAGCTCGTCGGATTGAGGACCTGGCACAGCTGGTAGCCGGCGATGTAGGTGCCGGCCGCCGTGCCGGCCGCCAGCATCACGCTGCCATCGGATCCGACGGTGACCGGCCCGGCATTGGTGGGTGTCAGCACGACCTGGCCCGCCGTGACGGGTGCGCCGTTGAAGGTGTCGTTGGCAAGCACGTTGCCGGCGACCGTGCCACCACTGGCGCCATTGGCCGGACCGAGCAGATCGTCGTTGGCGACCAGCGTGCCCGCGCTGACGGTGATGCTGATCGTCGCGGTGCCGCAGATCGTGGGCTGTGCCACCTGGCAGGCCTGGTAGCTGCCGGTGAGCGTGCCGGCCGGCGTTCCCGGCGCGATGGTCACGCTGCCATCGGATGCGACGGTGAAGCCGGGCGCACCACCGGTCTGCACCACGGTGGCGGTGGTCGAGGTGGCGGGCGCGCCATCGACGATGTCGTTCGCCAGCACGTTGCCGGCCGGACCGCCGGGCGCCGCCGGCCCCAGCGTGTCGTTGATCGCGCCCATGCTGGCGATCTGCAGCGTGACCGTGGCGTTGTCGCAGTTGTCCGGGGCCGCGGTTTCGCAGATCCGGTAGCCCGCGGTGTAGGTGCCCGGCGTGGCGTTGGCGGCCACGCTGATGGTGCCGTCCGCGGCGATGGTCACCGGCGCGGTGGCCGCGCTGATGACGGTGATGCTGCCGGGCGTGATCGCGCCGCCATCCACCGTATCGTTGGTCAGCACGTTGCCGGCGTTGGTGGTGCCGGTCGTTCCGTTGACCAGCAGCGGGCCATCGTCATTGGCCGCCAGCGCGGCCGTCACCCGCACGTTGACGGTCAGCGTGGCGACATCGCAGTTGGCGGGGTTGGCGACTTCGCAGATCTGGTAACTGGCACCGTAGAGACCGGCGGTGGTGCCGGCGGGAATGGACACCGTGCCGTCGGCCGCGATCACGACCGGCGCCGCCGCGCTGCTGACCAGGGTGACGCTGCCGGCCGCGACGACGGCGCCATCCAGCGTGTCGTTGGCCAATACGTTGCCGACGCTGGTGCTTCCCGTCGTGCCATCGACCGGACCGAAGGCATCGTCCACCGCATTGAGTGCGGCGTTGACGGTCACTGTCACCGACACGCTCGCGCCGTTGCAGACCGATGGCGAAGCGGTCTGGCAGATCTGGTAGCTGGCGGTGTACGTGCCGGCTGGCGTGCCGGCCGCGACATGCACGCTGCCGTCCGCGCCGATGGTCAACGGGCCGCTGTTGGCCGGCGTCAGCACCACCTGCGTGGACGCAGGCGGCACCCCATCGAGCTGGTCGTTGGTCAGCACATTGCCGGCCACGCCACCGGTATCGCCGTTGACCGGGCCCAGGCTGTCGTTGTTCGCGACCAGCGTGGTGACCTCGATGGTGACCTGGGCGCTGTCGCAGTTGGCCGGGTTCAGCGCTTCGCACAGCTGGTAACCCGCGACGTAGCTGCCGGCCGGCGTATTGGCGGCGATGCTGATGCTGCCGTCGCCGGCAATCGTCACCGGGCTGGTGTTGTTCGGCGTCAGCACGATCTGGCCTGCGGTGACGGCAGCGCCGTTGAGCGTGTCGTTGGCGAGCACGTTGCCGCTCACGGCGCCGCCGGTGATCCCGTTGACCGGACCCAGCGCGTCGTCGGTGGCGATGAGCGTGCCGGCCGCGACGGTGATGCTGATGCTGGCGGTGCCGCAGATCGTCGGCTGTGCCACCTGGCAGGCCTGGTAGCTGCCGGTCAGCGTGCCGGCCGGTGTTCCCGGCGCGATGGTCACGCTGCCATCGGACGCGAGGGTGAAACCGGGCGCGCCACCGGTCTGGACGACCGTCGCCGTCGTGTCGGTGGCGGGCGCGCCATCGACGAAGTCATTGGCCAGCACATTGCCGGCGACCGTGCCAGGCAGCGCGGGACCGAGGGCATCCGGCGAGGCCGTGATCGTCGCCACCACGACCGTGACGGTGGCGCTGGCGCAGTTGTCGGGTACCGCGGCTTCGCACAGCTGGTAACCGGGCGTGTAGGTGCCGGCCGGCGTGCCGGCCGCGACGGCGACCACGCCGTCGGTGCCGATCGCGACCGGCCCGGCGTTGCTGGGTGTCAACACGATCTGGCCCGCGCTGACGGCCGTGCCATTGAGTGTGTCGTTGTCCAGCACGTTGCCGACGCTCGCGTCGCCGGCGCTGCCGTTCACGCCGGTGTAGCTGTCGTTGTTGACGGCGAGGGTGGCGGGCGTCACGACCGCGAGTTGCACGGTGGCGCTGTCGCACACCGTCGGCGCGTCGGCGTAGCAAAGCGTGTACGACGCCGTGTAGTTGCCCGCGGCCGTGCCGGGCGGAACGGTGATGCTGCCGTCGGCGTTGAACACGATCTGCGCCGTGCCCACGCCGCTCAGCGTGACGGTGCCGGGCACCTGTGGGCGGGCGCCGCCGGCGCTGTCGTTGTCCAGCACGTTCGCCACCGCGACTGCGCCCGTACTGCCATTGACGGGACCGATGCTGTCGTCGTCGGCCACCAGCGCCGGCAACACGCGCACGCTGGCACTGGCGCTGTCGCAGTTGGTGGGGTTGGCGATCTCGCAGATCTCGTACGCGGTGGTGTACACGCCCGCTGCCGTGCCGGGAGACAGCGTGGCGCTGCCATCGCCCGCGATCAGCAGCGGCCCCGCGCCGGGCGCCGTCAGCGACACCAGTCCTGTTACCGAGGCGCCGTTGATGGTGTCGTTCGCCAACACGTTGAAGGCAGGCAGTGCGTTGCCGCTGGCGACGGGGGGCAGCAGGTCGTCGATGGCATCCACGGTCGCGATGGCGTTGACCGACACCGTCACCTGCGCCGTCGCGCAGTTGCCGGGATTGGCGGTTTCGCAGATCTGGTAGCCGGCGGTATACGTGCCGGTCGCGGTTCCGGCGGCGACATTGACGGCGCCGGCCGCGGTGATCGTCAGCGGTGCCGACGCCGAGGAGGTGAGCGTCACCTGCGCGGGCGTGACCACCACGCCGGCCAGCGTGTCGTTGTCGAGCACGTTGACGACGTTGTTCTGTCCGGGGGTGCCGTCGATGGGGCCGGCGGTGTCGTCGAGCGCGACCAGCGCACGCGGTGCCACCGGAACGGTGGGCGTGGTGGCGCTGTTGTCGCCGGGCGTGGGATCGGTGGTGCCCGGCGGTGGCGTGATCGTCACGGTGTTCGCGCCGATCGTGGCCGGCGTGAGCGTGGGTGCCACTGCGGTGATCAGGACCACCAGGCTGCCGCCCGCCGCGAGGTTGGTATTCAGCGACACGTTGCCGGTGCCGTTCGCCGTGCCGCAGCTCGAACCCGCACTGGCGGTGCACGTCCACGCCACCGAGGTCAGTTGCGAAGGCATCACGTCGGACAGCGTGGCGCCGAGCGCGGCCGACGGTCCCGCATTCGCCACGTCGATGCGATAGGTCACGACGTCGCCCGGGCTGGCGGGCGATGCGCTGGTGACGGTCTTCTGCACGCTCAGCGACGCGACGGCCGCCAGCGTATTGGTATCCGTGCTGCCGTTGTTGCCGGGCTCGGGATCCGTGACGCCGCCCGGCGGTGTCACCGTCACCGAGTTGCCCAGGCTGCCGGGATAAGTCTGCGCGATCGCCGGCATCGCCGCGGTCAGCGCCATGCCAGCCAGCACGCCATGGAGAAGTCGGCGAAGGGCAGGGCGTGCGGCAATCACGGCGGTGTCGTCCATGCGGTGCCTCGCGGTGAAAGAAGAAACGCGCGGGATCAGTACGCCGCGGGGTCGGCGCTGTAGGTGACGGGGACAGTGATCGTGGCCGTGCCCGATGCATCGACGTTGACGCTCAGGCTGACCGCGCCATCGCCTGCGACGCCGCCGTTGGCGGGACAACTTCCGCTGCCGCTGGCCGCGCACGTCCACGGGCCCGACAACCGCATGCCGGCCGGCAAGGTGTCGCTGACGACGACACCGCTGGCGGCATCGGGTCCGGCGTTGGACACGGTGATGACGTAGGTGCCGGTGCCGCCGGGGGTGTAGGTCGTCTGGCTGTCGCTCTTGGCGACGGAAACGTCAGAACGCAGCGCGCGCGTGTTGGTCACGCTGCAGGTGATGGCGACCGCAGTGGCGCTGGCGGCCGGCGCGGTGACGGCGAAGCTGGTGCCGGTGCCGGAACTGAGCGCGGTGCCGTCCTGGTCCACGCAGGCCCAGGTGGTGGTGTAGCGATCCAGCTGGGTGCCGGTGCCTGCGGTCTCGCCCAGCGTGTAGCTGAGTCCGGGCGTGGTGACGGCGGGCGCCGTGGTGCCGCCGTTGCCGACATTGTTCGCACTGGCTACCGGCGTGGCGCCCTGCGTGATCGCCAGCGTGAAGCGCCCCGGATCCGCGGCGGGTTGCAGTACCTTCGCCAGCGTCAGCGTGGCCGCGCACGAACGCGCGACGCCTTCCACGGTGAACACCGCATTGCCGATGCGGATGCCGAGCAGCGCCAGCAGGTTGTCGGCCAGGTCGCGCAGCAACAGGTTGAAGACCGGCTGCAGCACGGCATTGGAGACGCCGCGCAGCGTGGTCTCGACGAGGTTCAACACGGAGTTGAGGATTGGCGTCAGCAACGCCGGTGGAAGGATGGGAAGGCCGAGCAGCGTGACTTCCGGCGAACCATTCACCACATGCAGGTCGAGCGTGCTCAGCAGACTGGTGACCAGGCTGCCGGCACTGACCGTGCCGCTGCTGGACGTGCGTGTCTGCGGGAACGGTGCGGTCACGCTGAAGTTCTGCAGCGCGGGCGAGCCGGTCGCGGCGGCGCGGGCGGTCAGTTGCAGCGGAACACGCACCGACACCAGGCCGATGCCGAGCAGGTTGACGTTGAAGCGCAGGTCGAGGTTGTTGATGGTCAGCGGCGTGACGTCGGCGGGGGTCAGCACATGCGAACGGTTGAAGAACAGGCTGTCCGCCACGCTGCCGACATACAGGTTCACCAATCCGGGGCGCGCCTGGAAGCTGACCGCGCCGGCGACATAGTTGACCGCGGTGATCGTGCCCTCGGCACGTGCGACATCGGCATACAGCTGCAGCTTCAGCACGTCCGCTGTCAGCGATACGCTGGTCAACCCAAGTCCGGCCGCGTTCAACGCATTGATCACCGCCTGCAGGTTGAGCCCTTGCACGACATCGAGATTGAACTTCAGCCGGATCGCACCGGTGTGGAACGAGGTGCCCTGCGGACCGCAGGCATACACCGGCGGCTCCACGACCTGCAACCACAGCTGCACGTTCGCCACGCCCGTCAGTCCCAGCGCCGCGGTGTTGAGCGTGACCGGCGTCGGCGTGGTGAGGACGTTGCGGAAGTTGTAGAGCTGCACCGAGCCGGTAACCAGATCGAGAAGATCCAGTCGCACATCAGCCAGTGCACCGGTCGGAAGATCGATGCGCAGGATCTGCGAGAGACGGATCGATCCGGTCAGCGAGCCGACGCTGAGAGGCAGCAGGTTCAACGCGTTCGCGGCGGCGGTCTGTCCATCGGCCTGCAACACCTGCGCCATCGCCAGCCGCAGCTGGGCCAGCGTGATGTCGGTGGTGAGCACCTGCGAGGTGTCGCTGATGCCGAGGTTCGTGCCCAGTCGCGTGATCAGCGCATTGAGGTTGATGTCGGACGCGGCCAGCGCATTCCAGTCCAGCACGCTGAGGTTGACCGTCGTGCCCGGCAACAATGCCTGGAACAGCAGGTTGAGCACCGGCCCCTGCGTACTGTCCACGGACACCAGTCGCGGTCCTGCGGAAACGCAGGCACCCGTACTGCAACCGGTTTGCGCGAACGTCGATTGTCCCCAGGACATCGTCAGCATCACCAGAAGGGCAATGCACCACGCGCGCAGTTTTCCTGCCTGTTTGACCTGCCTGTGCATCCACCTACCCCTGAGTAGTCGATGTACGGAACTGTCGCTGTTACTCCTCACTGCGCCGTGCAGGTAAATCCAGTTACCAGAACAGGCACTTGCTTGACGCAGGTTGCGTTACTAATGTGATTCGAAAGACGCTGCAACGATGCGACGCAACGAATCTGCTTAGTACGACTCAACATCACGTACCACTCACGTGTTTCTCAGGGGGAAATACGTCGAGCGTTAGAGCTTGCAGACAAGTTGACGTCAGAGTTGCTTCCCCGTGAATAGCGCTTACTCCAGGGACCGAAGGGACGCTGATGACGACTATTGCCTTGCGCATCCGGCGCGCACGAACACTGGCGAGGCTCTCGCAGAGCCAGCTTGCGCACACCGTGGGCGTCAATCGGAGTGCGGTCGCCCAATGGGAACGCGAAGCCGGTACCCGGCCCAGCGTGGAGCATCTGGCAGCCGTCGCCGTGGCGACGAAGGCACCGTTCGAATGGCTGGCGACCGGGCGCGGCGATACCTGCGAGTCCCGACTGGAAGCGCCCTCGGCCACGGCGGCCGAATGTGCGATGGATGACGTGGAAGTAAGACTGCTCGAAGCCGTTCGGCATCTGCCGGCCAGGAAGCGCGTGGCGATCTGCAAGTTGCTGGAGGAGCTTGCGTCGCGTCGTTGAGCAGGTGGCGCCCTGGATGTTCTCGAACTCCGATCACGCAGCGGGGCGATGGGGTCTCCGCATCGCCCCGTCCGGGTGATCAAGGCTCAGAGGATCTCGAACACCTCGTACTCCACACCTTGAGGACATCGGCCGCCCTTGGCCACGGCAACGATGCCATTGAGCCATGTGTAGTCGGTCGCTGCGGTCTCGAAGTAGGGCGTCGTGCGCAGATAGTACTCCGATGCATCCACGTGCTCGCCGCGACGCAGGCGAGCGTCCACCGATGGCGTGGCGCGCCTGACGCCGCGATACGTCATCAGAATGCGCGCATCGTCGTCACAGACAAGCAGCAACCTGACGTCCTGCTGGAAGGTGCCGTCAGGACGCGCGAGCAGGAGATCCGAGCCGATCATTGGCGAAACGGTGCCCTTCAGCCGGTCGCCGGTGAAGTGCCCGCCGGATACGGGGAAGACGCGACGCTCACCTGCCGGCGTCTGCCCCAGTTCGATGGTGGGATGCAGCGTGATGAGCAGCGTGAACAGGTGTTTCGACATGATGGACATGATCGGGCGCTCGCAAGAGGGAGAGATGGGCGTCTGCATCAGGCCAGCGCCGCGATGAGCATCGGCAGTCGTTCGCGGATCGTCGCTTCCCATCCGTCGATGAGTTGACTGAAAGCGGGTTCCAGGTAAGGCGCCAGCACCGGGCCTTCCGCCAGTGCCGTCATTTCGTATCGGATGAGGGCGCGGCTGCTGATGGGGTCGAGAGCGTCCACTTCGACCGTCACCGTGCCGATCCTGGCGCCGGGCGTGGTGCGTGCGTAGACCGAGCGACGGCGTGCCGTATCGAACTCCACCAGTTGCCAGAGCGTGTGTTCGGGGCCGTCGCCGGTCGCGAACACCATGCCGCAGACGGTCGTGCCGTCCTGGGGATGGATGTAACGGGGGCGCCAGGCGTCAATCCAGAGTTCTTCGCCCTTCGGCGTGAACAGGTGGAAGACGATATTGGCGGGTGCAGAGATACGCAGCTCGCGCTGGGCGCGAACGTGGGCGGTGGACATGGCGGGTTCTCCAAGCGGTTCGTGAATGAATCGGCATGGACACCACTACCCCCGGCGCTACGCTCCCTTGCGGTCCTTCAGGCGGTGACTGGCGGAAGCGTCGAGCTCGAGGCCGTAGATCCCGCGCAACTGCCCGATCAGTTCGAGCGTCTGTCGCGAGAACGGCTGCTTGCCCTCCAGCGCATGCAGAAGGATGCCTTCGAGGAGTTCACTCAAGGTCATGTCCTTGTGCTCGGCCAGGCCCTTGAGGACCTTGACCAGGCGCTTTTCCAACCGCACCCCCGTCTGGACGCGCTCCACCTCGATCAAGGTGTTCTCATTGCTGGGCATGGCACGCACGGCGGTATGAAGTTCGGTCAGCATCATACCATGGTACATAAGTACCGAAGCTCATCGGTTCGGGGATCCCCGCAGACCCGCAAGCGCTTCGCGGCCGCTCCATTTCAGCGCGTAGACAGGCTTCAGTAACCAAGCCGTTGCACCCGGCTTCGAACCCGGAGTTCCGGCACTGCGCGCGACCACTGGATTCGGTCGCCTGACCCGAAGCATCAGGACGCTGGCATTTGCATGGGTTGGAAGACCATCCCGCAGAGGGGAAGTCCGTCAGAAGCACGCGCTTCTACAGGCATGCCGAATGGCTATCGGGCCTTCAGGCGATCCGTTGAGAGCTTGGCGATCTGCCAGAACAACAACGCATTGCCCGCAGCGCGTGCCGACAGCATTGCTCCATGGATGGAGGCCATGAACATCGCTGCTTCTCCAGCAGGCGGCTCCACCAGGCGCATCACGCCCTTTGCCTCGCCCTCCGTCATGGTGTGTGCGAGCCAGGTCTGCAGATCGTTGAAGTGACCTGTGACCTCCTCGGCGACCTCTGCCGGAATGCTTGGCAGCTCGGCGGCAAGCAGTGCGCAGATGCAGATCGGAGGATTCGACTCCTGAATGCAGTCGGCCCAGTAACGGCTGTAGGCGACCAGGCGCGCATAGGGATCAGGAATCGATTCCTTGAGTGACTGCAGGCCTCGCCGCATCGCCTGCCGGTGCTGGGCGACGGTCGCCTTCACCAGGTCCACCTTGGCCGGGAAGTGATGATGGATGCTGGCCT
This sequence comes from Pseudoxanthomonas sp. PXM02, assembly GCF_014851805.1. Lineage (GTDB taxonomy): Bacteria > Pseudomonadota > Gammaproteobacteria > Xanthomonadales > Xanthomonadaceae > Pseudoxanthomonas_A. The sequence continues at coordinate 1,676,781 of NZ_JACVAK010000001.1, read as the reverse complement.
TCCTGACATCCACGAGCTCGGCAATGTCGGCATAGCTGAAGCCGTTGTACCCACCCGACGCCAGCAGCTCGTTAGTCCGCTGGATGATCTCTTGGGCCTTGGGTGAATACTGAGGCAGGGCTTCTGCGGACGACATCAACGGGTTACCTGGTCTAGATGGGGACGCTGCTTGTACAGCGCTCGCATTTGCAGCGGGATGCCTACGATGAGCGTCAGGAAGAGCGCGCCTTGGACACCCAGCAGCAGCGGGTCTTTCAAGTCTGTCACCAGCGGATCGCCGACAGGAAGCCTGCGCAGGCTTTCACTCACCGTGGGGACCATCAACAGGAACACGGTGATGCTCGTTGAAATTGTCTGGAGGTACACCCACAGCCGCTTTGCCGGCCTCCACAGCGCGATGCCGTATCCGATCAGGAGAAACACCAGGGTGATGGTCGCGACGATGGAGCTCGCCGGCTGGTGCGCGACGGGATAGACCGTGAGCACGCCCATCAGCATGAACCAGAAGTAGGCGCGCCCGGCGATGGTCTCAGGGATGATCCGTCCGTGCTTAACCAGCATGTAGATCGCAAGCGGAAGCGCGGGGAGGCTTCCCAGCGTGTGGAGCCAGCCGATCGGTGAAATGCCCATGGAAAGAAGATTGGTTAGGAGGAAACCAAAGGCTACCTACCAATAGGTAGACAAGTCAACCCGACTGAGCTGATCGCCACAAGAGGCGGCCGAAAGCAACTGACAGGCAAGAAAAAACCCCATCGGAATCATGGGGTTCTGGCGTTTCCGCGATGGTGGCTATGGGTGGACTCGAACCACCGACCCCAGCATTATGAGTGCTGTGCTCTAACCGGCTGAGCTACATAGCCGCGGGAACCGCGTATTCTTCATTTCGACCCCTTGCCTGTCAAGCTCGGGAGGCGCGCTTGTCGCCTGCGGCGGGGCGTGGCAGAGTCGGACACAGTAGATTTTCAGGAGTCCGCATCGTGATCGATCCGGACGGCTACCGACCCAATGTCGGCATCGTGTTGATGCGGCCGGATGGCCGGGTGTTCTGGGCGCGACGGGTGCGCCGGGATGGCTGGCAGTTCCCGCAAGGCGGCATGAACACGGACGAGACCCCGGTCGAGGCCATGTATCGCGAGTTGCGCGAAGAAACCGGCCTGTTGCCCGAACATGTGGAAGTTCTGGGCGTCACGCCCGGCTGGCTGCGCTACCGTCTTCCGCCGCGCGCGATTCGGCGTAACGAACGGCAGGTCTGTATCGGCCAGAAGCAGGTCTGGTTCCTGCTTCGTCTGGTCGGGGACGAGGCCCATCTGCGCCTGGATCTGACCGAGAGTCCCGAATTCGATCACTGGCGCTGGGTGGATTTCTGGTATCCGCTGGAGCACGTGGTCATCTTCAAGCGCCGGGTTTACGCCAGCGCGTTGGGACATTTGGCGGCATTTGCGCGGACAGTGGCGGGGCCGCAGGCCATTCCCCCGCAATTGCCTGACCCGCATGCGCCTGAAGCGACCCGCCGGCGCAGTCGAGACCGGCCCGCGCGTAAACGGGGTGGTACTGGCGAGCCCGCCAAGAATTGACAATGATTCTCATTATGGGTGAAATGGTGCTGGGCCATTCCGCGCCCGCCGCACCATGTCAGCCACCGTGTACGTCTGCATCTGCAACGGCATCACCGACCATCAGATCCGCGAGGCAGCCGCCGCGGGCTGCTCGACAGTGGCCGAGCTGACCATGCGGACCGGCGCCGGTGCCAACTGCGGCAGCTGCCTCGACATGGCGATGGATGTACTGCAGGCGGCCCAGCCTGCGGCGCGAGAATCGCTGTTCCCGATCCTGACGCTGTCGCACGCCGCCTGACGTCAGTCGCCGTCCGTCGGCGGCAGCTTCCCCCGCAAAATGATCACGATTCGCGTTCCGACACCTGTCGCGCGCACGGGCTAACCTTTGCCGTCCTTCCGCCCACGGAGCATGGCCATGAAAGGCGACGCCAAGGTCATCGAATACCTCAACAAGGCGCTCTACAACGAGCTGACCGCGATCAACCAGTACTTCCTGCACGCCAAGATGCTGAAGAACTGGGGCTTCAAGGAGCTCGCCGAGCACGAGTACAAAGAATCCATCGACGAGATGAAGCATGCCGACAAGTTGTCGGAGCGCATCCTGTTCCTGGATGGTCTGCCGAACTTCCAGGCACTGGGCAAGCTGCGCATCGGTGAGACGCCGCGCGAGATCCTCGAGTGCGACCTCGTTCTGGAGCAGGAAGCGCTGCCCGTGCTGCGTGATGCGATCGCGTACTGCGAGTCGGTTGCCGACTACGTCAGCCGCCAGTTGTTTGCCAACATCCTGGATTCCGAGGAAGAACACATCGACTGGCTGGAGACGCAGCTGTCGGTGATCGACCGTATCGGCGAACCGAACTACCTGCTGACCAAACTCGAAGACTGAGTGGTCGTGGTCGGCTGTGGCGGAAGCAGCGGCCGACCCAACTGTTGCGCTGCGTAACCCTGCAGCGCCATGCGCGCGCGCGCGTACTCGGCGATCACCAGCGCCACGGCCACGGCCGGGCGCTCCAGCTTGCGGGCGCGGGCCCCCAGTTCCACCCGTTTGGCGGCGGCCGACAAAGCCATGGCCCCGACGTTCGCGCTGGACGATTTGAGTGTGTGTGCGGCATCGCGCATGGCGTCCAGATCCGGCACGGCGGCGGCCTTCTCCAGCACACCGATCAGGCGCGGCGCATCTTCCAGGAAGATGGTGATGATGCGCGTGGTTTCGTCGCCGGCGATTTCGCGCAGCTCCTCCAGCATGGTCTGATCCAGCACCGGGAAACTCGGTGCAGGCGCACGGGCCGTCGCCACGGCGGGCGTCGGTGGCGCTGGTTCGGCGGGAGTAACGAGCGCGGCATTGCGCAACACGAAGTTCATGCGATCCGGCAGCCAGCGATGCAGGCAGCTCTCCAGCTGTTCGCGTGACACCGGCTTGGCGAGGTAATCGTCCATGCCGGCATCAAGGCAGCGCTGGCGATCGCCGGCCATGGCGTTGGCGGTCATCGCCACGATGGGGAGGCGCCCGCCGTCGGCGCGCTGCGCTTCCAGCTCGCGCCAGCGCCGTGTAGCCGCGTAGCCGTCCAGCACCGGCATCTGGCAGTCCATCAGAATCAGGTCGAAATGCTCAAGCTGCATGCGCTTGAGCGCGATGTCGCCATTGGCGGCGGTCTCGCAGTTGAAGCCGAGCGCGGACAGCAGCTTCTGGGCGACCAGCAGGTTGACCGGGTTGTCTTCCACCAGCAGCAGGCGTGGCTCGGTGCGCATGGCGCTGACCACCGCGGGCTCTGGTTCGGTGGCCAAGGCTTCTTCGGGTAGCACGGCAGCGGGTGTGATGGTGACATCCGCAATGTCGGCCGCCGCGGTGGGCGAAGCCTCTTCAATGGTAGGGGCGGAGACGATCACAGGTTCCGGGAAGATCTCTTCCATCGTCGCCGTAATGGCAGCGGGATCCTGTTCCGGCGCCGCGCCCGTCAATGCGGCGCGCAGGTCCGCGTCCGGTGACTGCCGCGACAGCAGGGTGCTGCGCGGATGCAGTTCGGCGGGTACCGTGTCATCACCGTAAAGCCACAGCAGGCGCAGCGTATCGGGCAAAGGGCGGCGCGTGATCGCACGATGCAGAGCGAGTGCGGTGCTGCGGATGCCGCTGATGTCGGCCAGCACGGCCAGGTAATCCTGCTGCCCCTGTTCGCCCACGAGGCGCAACCTGTCCAGGGCTTCCTGCGTGGTTTCGACGGCGACCGGTTGCATGCCCCAGTTGGTGGCCAGCAACGTCAACCGCTGCCGCAGGCGCGCATCGGGCGACACGACCAGCACGCGGCCATGGTCCAGGGCACCGTTGTCGCGCTGGCGCAGGTCGCCGATGACCTTCATCAGCGGCACCTCGAACCAGAACGTGGAGCCACGCCCGACTTCCGATACCACGTCGATGCGGCCGCCCATCAGGTCGACGATGCGCCGGCAGATCGCCAGTCCCAGACCGGTGCCGCCGTACAGGCGCGTGGTGGACGCATCCGCCTGGCTGAAGGAGTGGAAGAGGCGGTGACGCGCATCCTCTTCGATGCCGATGCCGGTATCGCGTACTTCGAACCGCAGCAGATGTTGGGCAGCGGTTTCGCCCAGTCGGCGTACCACCAGCGTGATCGAGCCGCGTTCGGTGAACTTGATCGCATTGCCGACCAGATTGGTGAGCACCTGCCGCAGTCGGACCGGGTCGCCTCGCACGGGGAGGCGTACTGCCGGATCGAGCTGCAGGCTCAGGCGCAGGCCCTTGTTCTCCGCCGGGCGATACATCAGCTGGAGCACGCCATCGAGCAGTTCGCGCAGGTTGAAGCCGGTGATTTCCAGATCCAGCTTGTTGGCCTCGAGCTTGGAGTAGTCGAGGATGTCGTCGACGATGCGCAGCAGCTGGTGCGAGGACGCCGTCGCCGTGGTCAGCATTTCGCGCTGGTCGGGCGCCAGCGGCGCGCGCGACAGCATCTCCAGCATCGGTACGATGCCGTTGAGCGGCGTGCGGATTTCATGGCTCATCGTGGCCAGGAACTCGCCCTTGGCCATGGCCGCGGACTCTGCGGCCTGCTTGGCACGCATCAATTCCTGTTCGAGGCGGTCATGGCGTTGCAGGTCGCGCTGCAGGCCGTCGCGTTCGGACTCGGCCATCGCGGCGCGTGCCTGCACGCCAGTGTGTCGACGTGCTTCCGAGCGCGAATGCCAGGCGGAAACAAGGGCGGATACCAGGGCTGCCCCGCCGCTGCCTGCGGCGACCGGTATCCAGGGGCCCGGGATGGCCTGTGTCCAGTGCAGACCTAGTGACGCCACCGACGCGGCGGCACACGCCACCGTCACCCAGGGCATCACCGGCGTGCGACCGGCCGTGGGCATCGTTACAGCACCGCGTTGTGGAAGTCGAAACCGAGTTCGCTGCCGACTGCCTGTACCAGGTTGCCCTGGATGAAGTCGACGCCGCCCATCCACATGGCGGCCGCAGCCTGCGGGTCTTCGATCTGCTGGCCGATCACCTGCAAGCCTTGGCGGTGGGCGTTGTCGATGATGCCGCGCAACTGGTCTCGCAGTACCGGATCGGCGTGGGCGCTGGCGTACTTGCTGGACACCCGTACGAAGCCCAGCGGCAGCTGCGTCAGCAGCGCGTCGGCTTCGGTGCCCGGTTCGAACTGGCTCAGGCAGAACTGCACGCCGGCCGGCATCAGCTGCTGGCAGAACTGCCGCAGCGTGACGGTGTGGATCAGCGCATCAGCCAGCCGCAGGTCGATGACCAGCGACGTACCTTCGATGCCGCGTGCCCGCAACGCATCGAGCAGCCACTGTGCGTGCGACTCACGCGCCAGCGAGCGCGGCGACTGCGAGACGAACAGGCGCAGCGACGGTCCCGCCGCCTGCCGTTCCGCCAGCACGTACAAGGCGTGTTCGAGTACCCAATGGTCGATCTGGGCGATGCCGCCCGCCAGTTCGGCCGCAGGGATGACCTGCGATGCAGGCAGCAGCGAGCCGTCGGGCTGGCGCATGCGCAGCAGTACCTGGTACTGCGCCTGGTCGCTGCCGGCGACGGCCACGATAGGCTGGTAGGCCAGTTCAAACTGACCGTCTTCCAGCGAGATGCGTGGCGCATCGTCATCGATCTCGGCCGGTACGTACTCCGCCAGGCTGTCCTGCTTCAGGCGCGCCTGCAGCACGGCGCGTTCTATCGCTTCCAGCGCACTGCCCGCATCGGCGAAGCCGAGCGACAGCGCGGTATACCCGACCGAGCCGCGGAGCTTGAGGATTTCGTTGGGGCGGGTCTGGAAATCATGGACCGCCAGGCCGTCGCGCAACTGCTGCGCCAGCGCGGCCAGCGTTGCTTCGTCGACGCTGTCGGCGAGCATCAGGAAGCTGTTGTCGTTGAGGCGTGCGACCGGGTGGGGCGACGCGGCGGCAGCCAGCTGCCGGCCGGCCTGGCTCATCAGATGTTCGAAGACCGCATAGCCGTAGCGTTCGCGCAGGCTCAGCGCGCTGTTGACCTCGACGAAAAACACGCCACCGCGCGACTGCCGCTGCAGTGAGTCGGCCAGCTGCTGCAGCACGAAGGTGCGCGTGGGCAGGCCGGTATCCGTGTTCACCGATGCCCGCGGCGCCTGCAGGGCCTGGTTCCGCTGGCGCGAGCGCTGGATACGGTTGGAAACCGCCGCGATCAGGTGACGCGGCCGGATCGGCTTGTTGAGGAAGTCGTCGGCGCCACTTTCGAGCACCTCGAACTGCCGTTCCGGATCCGGGTCACCGGTCAGGAATACGATCGGCAGGTGCAGGTACTCGGGTTGCTGCCGCAGCAGCATGGTCAGCGACATGCCGTCCTTGCCCGGCATATGCAGGTCCATCAGGACCAGGTCGGGGCGGAAGCGCCGCATCGTGTCGAGCAGTCCATCCGACTGCATCTGCACCTCGGCCTGCATGCCGGCGCCGTGCAGCACGCTCTGGGCGAACAGGGCCTGGCCGCGATCGTCCTCGACGATCAGCACGCGGTAAGGGGATTCCGGATCGACCGGCTCCGGCGGCGCCACTGGTGCGGCAGCGACAGGTGCCGCGGGCGTCGGAGCAGCAGGTGCAGGAGGGGGCGTGGGGGATTTCGGGGTCATGACAGCGTGCTCTCCGGCTCCGGGGGCGTCCACCGCGTCCTCGGGGGCGGCATCGTCCACCCAGCGGCGCCAGTAATGCGCCGGGGGTGTTTCGGCACGCAGGCGCGAGCGTGAAGGCTCATCCTGCGGGCGGGATGTGGGATCGAGCGTGGACATCAGGCTTCCCCAAGCTGAGCCCCATTATGCGATGAAGTTCACGACCGAGGCAGGGTCATGATCCCCGATGCGCTGGCGCCTGTCACGGGCCGGAGGTCGGGGGCGGCGCGTGCGCGGGTGCCGTGGGCTGCAGCAGGCGCTTCAGTCCGCGCGAGACCTTGCGCCAGACCCACCACACCGCCACGGCGAGCAGGACCGACACGCCCACCACCAGGAACAACGCAATCCAGGGGTGCGCAAAGGCCAGCGCCAGGCCGCCGACCACCACGGCATCCTCGGTCACCGAGGCGGCCCAGTTGCTGACGGGCTCGGGTGACGTGTTCATCAGGGCGCGTGAGCCGCTCTTCAACACATGGCTGGTCAGCGCCACGCCGGCGCCGGCGGCCAGCACGCCACCACTGAGTTGGCCATCCGGCGAAAGCGTGGCGGCCGCGAGGAAGGCGCCCGCCGGCACGCGCGCCAGCGTCTGCAGCAGGTCCCAGCCGGAGTCCACGCCCGGGATCTTGTCGGCGAAGAACTCGGTCAGCGCCAGCGCACCGGACGTCCCCAGCACCCACCAGGATTCGGTGGCCTGCAGGGCCGGGGGAAGGTCGAGCCAGCCGAGCGCGCCGGCCAGGCCGACGCCGAATACGGTGAGATAGACGCGGATCCCGGCCATCCATGCCAACAGGATCCCAATTACGAAAAGATGCGCTTCGGACATCCCGGCCACTCCCGTTAGACTCATGGGCTCGCGCCACTGCGGCGAGTATAGGGGTCCCGTCTGGCTGCCGGCTGAGCGCCGCCTGCCGCTTGTCCGTCATGCCTGTGTCTGCTCCTTCCCGCTTCCGGATCGTGCCGCGTGATGCCGCCGTGCGCCGCCGCGGTAGCTCGCTGCTGCTGGGCCTGGCCTGGGTGATCAGCGTGGGCGGAGTCTGGTGGGCCGCGAGCCACACGGCAGCGCCACGCCTGGCGCAGGTGGACGCGGCGAGGACGAAGGCAGAGCGGGAAGCCAGGGCCGTGCAGTCGGAGTTGAATTCCCTTCGCCAGCGCGAGTCCACGCTGGCACGCTCTGACCAGATCAGTCGCGCGGCCAATGTCGAAGTACAGGACGCGCTGGCCGAGCGCGACGAGGAAATCGCCGCGCTGCGTGCCGACATCGCGTTCTATGAGCGCCTGGTGGGGTCCACCAGCCAGCGCAAGGGCCTGACCGTGCATGTCGCCGAGTTCGCGCCCGAGGCCGGCGGTACGTGGCGGTACCAGATCATGCTGACGCAGACGATGAATCGAGGCGCGATCAGCCAGGGCCAGATGCGCTTCACCGTGGAAGGTGTGCGCGCTGGCAAGTTGGCTGCCGTGCAGTGGGACGAGTTGCACCAGCAGCGCAGTGCGCCGGCGCAGGCGTATTCCTTCCGTTATTTCCAACAGTTGGATGGCAACGTGATGCTGCCGCCCGGCTTCACGCCGCAGCGCGTGAAGGTGTCGCTGCATGGCGACGATGCCGCGGTGGAGCAGGCCCTCGACTGGAAGACCGCCACAGCCGCAGGAGGCAAGTGACATGTTCAAGACCAAGCCCATCCGTCCCGACGTGGGCGCCATCGACACCCTGATCGGGCCGCAGGTCACCATCCGTGGCGACGTGGTGTTCAGCGGCGGGCTGTACGTGGAAGGCCACATCCAGGGCAAAGTGATCGCCGAAGCCGGCGAGCGCGCCGTGCTGACGTTGGCCGAGCAGGGCAGCATCGAAGGCGAGGTGCAGGTGCCGGTGGTGGTGATCAACGGCCGCATGGTCGGCGACGTGCATGCGCTGGAGCGCATCGAGCTGGCGACCAAGGCCCGCGTACAGGGCAACCTGCATTACAAGGTCGTCGAAATGAGCGCCGGCGCGCAGCTCACCGGCCGTCTTGTACATGCGGACGCGGTATCCGCAGGCGCGCATGACGCCGCGGCCCTGCCGGAGGCCTGGGCGACTGCCGACGCCTGACGGCGCCATTCAGAGCCCGCTGGGAACGGCCGCGCTATCCTGCGGCCATGAACGCCAGGCCCCTTCCGCCGACCGTACCGCCCCCCCGGTTCCGCAAGGGGCCGATCATCGCCACCCTCGGGCTCGCGGTGGTGCTCGTGATCGGTGGCTGGGCGTTGTGGCGGGCCTTGGCGGGCAGTCCCGGCGAAGGCCCAACGCCTGCGCAGATGCGCGGCCAGCAGCAACGCATCGAATCGCTGGAACAGCAGGTCGCCACGTTGTCCCGTTCCGACCAGATCAGTCGTGACGCCAACCGCGACCTGCAGGCGGCGCTGTCCGAGCGCGACGAGGAAATCGCTGGCCTGCGCGCCGATGTCGCGTTCTACGAACGGTTCGTCGGCGCCACCGCTCAGCGCCGCGGCCTGTCCGTGCACGAACTGACCCTGCAGCCGCAGGATGAGCAGGCTTGGCATTTCACCGCCACCCTCACCCAGAACCTCAACCGCGGCGCGGTGAATGCCGGTCGCCTGCTGGTGTCGGTGGAAGGCACCGAAGCGGGCAAGTTGCGGCGCCTGGGCTGGGCCGACCTGCGGCAGCAGCCGAATGCGCCAGGCGTGCCTTACTCGTTCAAGTATTTCCAGCAGGTCGAAGGCGACCTGCTGTTGCCGCCGGGCTTCAAGCCGGTGCGCGTGATAGCCCGCGTCGTGCCGCAGAGCGGCGCTGCCGTGGAACAGTCCTTCCCGTGGACCCAGGCCGCCGCGAAGGAAGGGGCCGGCGAGGGCGCCGGTACCCGCTGAGCTTGAACTGCCTTCCTCCAGCCCCCATCCTTTCGCCATGACCACCGTCGTTTCCCTGCCCACTGCGGCGGCCGCACCCGATTACCAGTCCATCGACCGGCCGTTGAACTTCACGCCGGCCGCGGCGGCGAAGGTGCGTGAGCTGGTCCAGGAAGAAGGCAGCGACAGCCTGGCGCTGCGTGTCTATATCCAGGGCGGCGGCTGCTCGGGCTTCCAGTACGGATTCGAGTTCGACGAGAACCGCGCCGAGGACGATGTCGCCGTCGATACCGATGGCGTATCGCTGCTGGTCGATCCGCTGAGCCTGCAGTACCTGATGGGCGCGGAAGTGGACTACAGCGAGAGCCTGCAGGGCGCACAGTTCGTCATCCGCAATCCGAACGCCAAGACCACCTGCGGCTGCGGCAGCAGTTTCAGCATGTGAATCCTGGCCTGCCGCGTTCCGTGACAGGTCACGCCTCGATTTCTGCTCCGTTGTCCGGCTTCGCCTTCGCAGGCGACACGCTGGATCGCGCCGATGCGCTGCGCGATGACGCCGATGCGCTGGCGCGTCTGTGGCCTGCCGCACGCGTCCTGATCCTCGATGACGAAGGTCGCGCACTCGCGCAGACGGACGGTGCTCCGCTGGCGATCGCGGGTGCGTCGCTGGGGGGCGGTCCGGGCGCCAGTCTTTTCCTGGGTCTTCGTGACGGCGTGGCGTGGTTCGCCGCGCATGCACGCCACCACGCCGTGGAGGCGCCGGCCTGGCTCGACCTGCGGCGTGCCGCGGCGGCGTGGCCTTCGTTCGAGTCCGGCGTGTTCGCGATGGCGCGCGCGCTGCTGCATTGGCAGTCGTCCACCCGTTTCTGCAGCGTCTGCGGCGGCGACATCACGTTCCGGCGTGCCGGCTACACCGCGCACTGTACGCAGTGCGGCAAGGACCACTATCCGCGCGTCGATCCCGCGGTCATCGTGGCGGTCAGCGATGGCGAACGGTTGTTGCTGGGACGTCAGGCATCGTGGCCGCCACGACGCTATTCGGTGGTTGCGGGCTTCGTGGAGCCGGGTGAAACGCTGGAGCAGACGGTGGCGCGCGAAGTGCGGGAGGAGACGCAGGTCCGCGTGCGCGGGTGCCGTTATCTCGGCGCGCAGCCCTGGCCGTTCCCGGGAGCGTTGATGCTGGGGTTCTGCGCCGATGCGGAGCCCGATATCCCGCAGGTCGACGGCGAGCTGGAGGATGCGCGCTGGTTCTCGTTCGACGAGATCGATGCCGCACTGGCGCGCGAGGGCAACGACGACGGAGAGGGTCTGCTGTTGTCGCCGTCCATTTCGATTGCTCGCGCATTGATCGAGCACTGGCACGCCGGCATGCGCATGCGCAGCAAGGCGATACCGGCCGAGACCGGGCTTTAACGCACCCGCGCGCTAGAATCCCGGACCCGGAGGAGCCGCATGTCGATCACGCTCGTTGCCGTCGTGCTTGCACTGGTGCTTGGCCACGTCGCGCCCACGCTGGTCGCGTCGTTCCGCCAGTACGGCTGGTACACGGCGTGGCTGCACTGGCTGGGCGAGGTCGGCGGAGACCTCTGGCGCGGGCGCTACGCCATCGCGCTCGCCCTGGTGCCCGTACTGCTCGTGGTCGCGCTGCTGCAGTGGCTGCTCGATGGTCCGGTCTACGGTTTGGTCGGCTTGCTGTTCGACATCGCGGTGCTGGTCTACGCGTGGGGTCCGCGCGATCTCGACGTGGATGTCGAAGCCGTCATCGATGCGCACGACGCGCCCACGCGTCGCGCGGCGATCGCGCGACTGGGGCTGACGGGCGAAGCCGCCGCGCTGGACGGTCCGGCGCTGGTCGAAGCCGTCTTCACCAATGCGCTGCAGCGCTGGTTCGGCGTGCTGTTCTGGTTCCTCTTGCTGGGTCCGTTCGGTGCGATCCTCTACCGGTTGGCCGTGCAGGGCAGCACGTCGCAGGACCTGCCCGAGCAGAACCGAGCGGGCGCGCAGGCACTGAAGACCGCGCTGGACTGGCCGGTCGCACAGCTGATGACGCTGGCGATGGCGCTGGTCGGCAACTTCGACACGGTCTTCTCCGCCTGGCGCGATGCCGGCGGTGCGCGCTTCCGCCTGGATACCGGCTTCCTCGCCAACGCCGCACGCGCGAGCGTGCGTGGCGAACTGGCGGAAGAAGCCGAGGAGTACGCGGAAGAGGGGATGGTGCAGGCGATGCGCGATCTGCCGGAACTGCGCGATGCAATGAGCCTGGTCTGGCGCATCCTGCTGCTGTGGCTGGCGGTGCTTGCCGTATTCGTGATCGGTGGCTGGGTCAGCTGAGGCGCGCAGCCATCAGCCCGGCGCGAGCAGCGTGAACGGAAACCACGGCAGGTTCCGTGCGATCCAGTAGGCCGGCAACAGCACCAGCCAGAACCGGGGCGCCAGCAGCACGCGCATCAGCGGCGCCAATACCTGCGGGCGCCAGCCCTGCCCATGGGCGATCATCAGCGGAATGGCCGGGAGCAGCAGGACGCCCAGCGGATTCATCGCGAACGCGCGCGGCAGGTCGCCGTGGACCAGTGCGTGCAGGGCGCGTGTCAGGCCGCAGCCTACGCAGAAATAGCCGGTCAGCGCGCGGAACATGCAGCCGGGGAACGGGCTGTCCGCTGCGTTCGGATCGAAATTCAGCAGCAGCCAAATGCCAGCGGCGGCCACCAGGGCCGCCGCCGTCAATGCAACGTAGTGCAGGGGGCGCAGTGTGATCACTGCACCTGCTGCATCTGCTGCATCGCTTCCAGGTAGGTCTCCATGCCGCCGGTGGCCAGCATGACGATGTTGAGCAGCAGGCCGATGATGGCGAACGCAGTGGCTACCCAGCACCAGGTCTTGGCGTTGGCGGAGGCACGGCGGGCGCCTTCCAGGTCACCCTGGTTGAGCTTGGTGTTCACCTGCGCCGAGAACACGATGGCGACGATGCCGATCAGGCCGAGCGGACAGCACAGGCAGGTCGCCAAGACCGTGGACACGATGGACCAGGCGAGATGATTGGGGACGCTGCCTGGTGCGGCGGATGACGGGGGCATGGGAGGTACGGCGCTCATGCAGGCTTTCCTTGTACAGGGATGGAGGGGCGTGCGAGTCGGCGTGCATGCCGCTCAGGCCGACCAATAGTGCCAGACCTGTGCGAAAAATGAACCACGAAGCGGAGGGCGGTGACCGCACCTCGCGGGTGCCCGGCGGGATGCGGAACAGGGCGGCGCGACGATCTCAGGCCGCATCGCCTCGCAGCATCCGCACGCACGCTTCCAGCTGATCCGCATCCACGGAGGCACCGTCCATCGTTTCGCCCGCAACCACCTCGACATTCGCGCGGAAGCGCCGCGGCACGCGCATGCGACCCAGACGGGTATCGCGCCGGCTCCACATGCTGGCCCACATGCCCCTCAATGCCATCGGCACCACGGGCACCGGACGCCGCTCCAGGATCTTCTCCACGCCGGACTTGAAGGCAGCGATCTCGCCGTCCTTCGTCAATGCGCCCTCCGGGAAGATGCCGACGATCTCGCCTGCCGCAAGCGCGGCATCGATCTCCTCGAACGCGCGCTGCATCAACGCGGGGTCCTCTTTCGCGCCCGCGATCGGAATGGCCTTGGCAGTGCGGAAGATCCAGCTCATCACCGGGATCTGGAAGATCCTGTAGTACATGACGAATCGCACCGGCCGCGGGATCGTCGCCGAGAGGATCAGCGCGTCCATGTAGCTGACGTGGTTGCAGACGATCAGGGCGGGACCTTCGTCAGGGACGTTCTTCTCGATCCCATGCAGGCGTAGCCGGTACAGGGCGCGCACCAGCAGCCAGCTGAGGAAGCGCATCAGGAACTCGGGCACGATCGTGAAGATCCAGATCGCGACCACGGCATTGGCGATGGCCAGTGCCAGGAACATCTGCGGGCTGCTCCACCCAAGGAAGCGCTGCAGCACGAGGCCGCTGATTGCCGCCAGCACGATGAAGCCGGAATTCTGGATGTTCAGCGCCGCGAACACGCGCGCCATCTCGGACGTGCGCGTACGGCTCTGGATCAGCGCGAACAGCGGTACGACGAAGATGCCGGTGAACAGGCCGATGCCGACCAGGTCGATGATGATCCGCAGGCTGCCGGATTGATGAACGAACTGGGACAGGGTGAGTCCGCCCACCGGCGCCAGGCCGGGGCGCGCGAAGTACAGGTCAAGCAGGAAGGCGGTCATGCCGAAGGCGCCCACGGGCACCAGGCCGATTTCGACGGTGCGCCCCGACAGCTTCTCGCACAGCAGCGAACCCACGCCGGTGCCGATGGAGAACAGTGCGAGTGCCGCGACATACAGCGTGGCCGAGTCACTTGGCGCGCCGAGGTGCAACTCGGCGTAGGTGGGCAGCTGCGAGGTCAGCAGCGTGCCGAAGAACCAGAACCACGAGACGCCGAGGATGGCGTTGCGCACGGCCAGCTGCTGCTTGGCCATGCGCAGCACGACCAGCGACTCGGGGATCGGATTCCAGTTGATTTTCAGGTCCGGCGCGCCGGCATCCATGCGCGGGATCAGCCGCGACAGGACGTTGCCCAGCACCGCCAGCAGCACGATGGCGATGGCGGCCGCCTGCGGGCCGTGTGCGCCGGCCACCTGGAAAATCATGCCGCCGGCGATCATGCCGCACAGGATCGAGATCGACGTACCCATCTCGACCAAGCCGTTGCCGCCGGTCAGTTCCTCCGGCTTCAGGATCGAGGGCAGTACCGAGTACTTCACCGGGCCGAACAGCGTGGACTGCACGCCGGTGCAGAACAGCGCGACCAGCAGGACCGGCATGTTCTGCAGCAGGAAGCCGACCGCCGCCAGCGACATGATCACGATTTCCATCGTCGTCGTGATCACGATCAGCCGCTGCTTCTCCAGCTTCTCGGCGATCTGGCCAGCGATGGCCGAGAACAGGAAGTAGGGCAGGATGAAGATGGCCGGCGCGATGATCGCGTACAGCGCACGTTCGTCCGTGCTGGCGCCCAGGAAGATCAGCAGGCCGATGATCGCCTGCCGGTAGACGTTGTCGTTGAAGGCGCCCAGCGCCTGGACGGTGAAGTACGGCAGGAATCGCCGTTGTGTCAGCAGCGAGAACTGGCTGTGGCTGGACATGCGCCCTCCGTGGGTTGCGCGCAGCCTAGCAAATCGCGATGGCGATGCCAGTCGTCGCACCCGACAGTGTTCCGCCCGTGGCGTTGAAGGGGCAGGAGGGCGGGAGGATAGTGGCGCTCCCCACGTTGTCCGGTTTTCCCTCCCGATGAGTCATCTGTTCTCGCCCCTCGCCCTGGGGCCTTTGTCGCTTCCGAACCGCATCGTCATCGCACCGATGTGCCAGTACTCGTCCGAAGAAGGCCGCGCGACCGATTGGCATGCGTTCCACTGGCCCAACCTCGCGCAATCCGGGGCAGGGCTGGCGATCATCGAAGCGACGGCGATCGAGCCACGCGGACGGATCAGCTGGGCCGACCTTGGTCTGTGGGACGACACCACCGAAGCCGCGTTCGCGAAAGCGCTGGCGGCGACACGTCGCTACTCCATGATGCCGATCGGCGTGCAGCTGGCGCATGCCGGCCGCAAGGCATCCACGCAGCGGCCGTGGGACCACCACGGCGCGCAGGTCGCACCGGACGCACCGCACGGCTGGCAGACCGTGTCCGCATCTTCACAGCCCTACAGCAAAGGCCAGCATCCCCCGGTGGCGTTGGATCAGGCGGGCATCGATGCGATCATCGCCGCCTTCGCCGACAGCGCGCGTCGCGCGGTCCGACTGGGCCTGGACCTGATCGAGATCCATGCCGCGCACGGCTACCTGTTGCACCAGTTCCTGTCGCCGCTGAGCAACCAGCGCGACGATGCCTATGGCGGCTCGTTGGAGAACCGCATGCGGCTGGTGCTGCAGGTGTTCGATGCGGTCAAGGCCGTCGTGCCGGCATCGATGGCGCTCGGCATCCGCATCTCCGCCACCGATTGGGTCGAGGGCGGCTGGGATCTTGCGCAGAGCCTCGTGCTGGCGAAGGCACTGGATGCGCGCGGCTGCCATTTCATCGACGTGTCCAGTGGCGGCCTGCATCCGGGCCAGAAGATCACGCTGGCGCCGGGCTACCAGGTGCCTTTCGCCGAGGCGATCAAGCGCGAAGTGGCGATGCCGGTGATGGCCGTCGGCCTGATCACCGAGCCACAGCAGGCCGAGGACATCCTGCAGCGGGACCAGGCGGATGCGGTCGCGCTGGCGCGCGGCATCCTGTACGACCCGCGTTGGCCGTGGCACGCCGCGGCCGCACTTGGTGCGCAGGTGGCGGTCGCGCCGCAGTACCTGCGCAGTGCGCCGCGCGAGCACGCGGCGCACTTCGTAGCGACGCTGTAAGCGGTCAGGCGCCTGCGCGTTCGCGCGCGATGGCGCGCCAGCCGATGTCGGTGCGGTGGAATTCGTTCGTCCATCGCACCTTGTCGACGCCGGCATAGGCGTTGCGCTGCGCGTCGGACACCGAGTCACCGAGCGCTGCCACGCACAGGACGCGACCGCCGGCGCTGACGACGTGCCCGTCGGCATCCAGCGCGGTGCCGGCGTGGAAGACCTTGGCGGTGGCCGGCACGTCGTCGAGACCGGCGATCACGTCGCCGGTGATCGGCGTTTCCGGATACGGTGCCGCCGCCATCACCACGCCCAGTGACGGGCGCGGATCCCACTGGGCTTCCGTCGCGTGGAGCTTCGCGTCGATCGCCGCTTCGACCAGGTCCACCAGGTCCGACTGCAGGCGCAGCATCACCGGCTGTGTCTCGGGATCGCCGAAGCGCACGTTGAACTCGATGACCTTCGGCGCACCGCTGGCGTCGATCATCAGGCCGGCATACAGGAAGCCGGTGAACGGCACGCCGTCGGCGATCATGCCCTGCACGGTCGGATTGATCACTTCGCGCATCACGCGTGCGTGCACTTCGGGCGTTACCACAGGCGCAGGCGAATACGCGCCCATGCCGCCGGTGTTCGGGCCGGTGTCGCCATCGCCCACGCGCTTGTGGTCCTGGCTGGTCGCCATGGGCAGCGCGGTCGTGCCGTCGACCATCGAGATGAAACTGGCTTCCTCGCCATCGAGGAATTCCTCGATCACCACGCGCGCGCCGGCATCGCCGAAAGCATTGCCCGACAGCATGTCGCGTACGGCGTCTTCCGCTTCCTGCAGCGTCATCGCCACGATCACGCCCTTGCCGGCCGCCAGGCCATCGGCCTTGACGACGATCGGTGCGCCCTTCTCGCGGACGTAGGCGAGCGCGGCGTCCACGTCGGTGTGCACGGAATAGAACGCGGTCGGAATGCCGTGGCGGGCCAGGAAGTCCTTTGCGAACGCCTTGCTGCCTTCGAGCTGCGCAGCGGCGGCGGTGGGGCCGAAGATGCGCAGGCCGGCCTGGCGGAAGCGATCCACCACGCCGGCGACCAGCGGCACTTCCGGGCCAACCACGGTCAGGCCGATGCCTTCGGCCCGCACGAGCGAAAGCAGGCCCTCGATGTCGGTGACCTTGATCGCGACGTTGCGGCACTTCGCTTCCGTGGCGGTGCCGGCATTGCCGGGCGCCACGATCACTTCGTCCACGCGCGACGACTGCGCCAGCTTCCACGCCAGCGCGTGCTCACGACCGCCGGAACCGATGACCAGGACTTTCAAGGGGCATTCCTCATGACGAGACCGACGCATCCGCCGGCGGAGATGTGCACTCGCGTGCCGGGAGCTGTACTTCGAAGAACAGCGCGTCGTTGCGGTCGATGAAGCGGCGCACCAGGATGGCGTCGCTGTCGATCAACGGGACGATTTCCGGTAAAGCGCACAGGTCGTACAGCGCGCGCTGCTCGCTCTGTTTCAGGACGCCGAAGCCGGCGGCCTCGCGCGTCTTGACGGCGTCGCCGGCCGGGCTGCGCACGCGCAGTACCAGGCGCTTTCCGTCGACGTCCACGGACTCGGTCACCAGGTCCTCGAAGTAAGGCGCGGGCAACGTGGCTGCGATCTTCGCCTTGGCCTCCTGCAGGCGGTCCTGCGTGCCGACACAGCCGGCCAGCACTAACAGGGGGATCAACGGGACGAGCGGGGCGGCATGCTGGCGGAGGATCTTCATGGCGGTGACGAGTTCCTGTGCCGGTCGGTTCAATGAGCGAAGAAGACTTCAGCGTGGGTGGCCACCATCCCGGCGACCGCCCACGGCATCGCCGTCAGTGGCGGAAGTGCCGCACGCCGGTGAACACCATCGCGATGCCGTGTTCGTCCGCGGCCGCGATCACTTCGTTGTCGCGCATTGAACCACCGGGCTGGATCACGGCCTTGATGCCGGCGGCCGCCGCTGCGTCGATGCCATCGCGGAACGGGAAGAAGGCGTCGCTGGCCATCACCGAGCCCTCGACCACCAGGTTCGCATCGGCCGCCTTGATGCCGGCGATGCGTGCCGAGTAGACGCGGCTCATCTGGCCGGCGCCGACGCCGATGGTGCGGTGGTCCTTTGCGTAGACGATGGCGTTGGACTTGACGAACTTCGCCACCTTCCACGCGAACAGCAGGTCGGTGAACTGCGCGTCGGTCGGTGCGAGTTTCGTCACCACCTTCAGTTCGTCGCGCGTCACTACTCGGTCGTCGGCGGTCTGCAGCAGCAGGCCCGAGCCGATGCGCTTGGTATCGATGAAACCCTTCGACGCGGGTGCCAGCGGGATGCGCAGCACGCGCACGTTGGCCTTCTTGGTCGCGTAATCGAGCGCGCCCTGGTCGTAGTCCGGCGCGATCAGCACTTCGACGAACTGGCGATCCAGGATGACCTTCGCCGTGGCCGCATCCAGCGGGCGGTTGAAGGCGATGATGCCGCCGAAGGCGCTGGTCGGGTCGGTGGCGTAGGCGAGCTCATACGCATCGCCGCAGGCCACGCCAACGGCGACGCCGCACGGGTTGGCGTGCTTCACGATCACGCATGCCGGCGCATCGAACTGGCGCACGCATTCCCACGCCGCGTCACTGTCGGCGATGTTGTTGTAGCTCAGTTCCTTGCCCTGCAACTGCGTGAACGTTGCCAACGAACCGGGTGCGGGATACAGGTCGCGGTAGAACGCGGCCTGCTGGTGCGGGTTCTCGCCGTAGCGCAGGTCCGTGACCTTGATGAAGCTGCCGTTCGCCTGCGCGGAGAACGCGCTGCGTGCCGGCACGTCCGACGAGATATCGGTGATCGCGGACAGGTAGTTGCTGATCGCGGCGTCGTACTGCGCCACACGGTTGAACGCGGCGACCGACAGCGCGAAGCGCGTCTGCGCCGACAGCGCACCGTCGTTGGCGGCGAGTTCGGCCACCACGTCCGCGTACTGCGACGGATCGGTCGCGACCGCGACGCGGGCGAAGTTCTTCGCCGCCGAACGCAGCATGGCGGGGCCGCCGATGTCGATGTTCTCCACCGCGTCCGCCAGCGTGCAGTCGGCTTTCGCCGTCACGGACTCGAACGGGTACAGGTTCAGCACCAGCAGGTCGATGGCGCCGATGCCGTGCTCGGCCATCACGGCGTCGTCGGTGCCGGCGCGGCCCAGCAGGCCGCCATGCACCTTGGGATGCAGCGTCTTGACCCGGCCATCCATCATTTCCGGGAAACCGGTGACGTCGGCGACGTCGCGTACGGTCAGACCAGCGTCACGCAATGTCTTCGCGGTGCCGCCGGTGGACAGCAGTTCGACACCGTGGGCGGCCAGGGCCTGGGCCAGGTCGAGCAGACCGGTCTTGTCGGAAACGGACAACAGCGCCCGGCGGACGGGCTGGAGATCGAGGGTCATGGAGGACGGCGGGACGGAGCGGGGCGCGAATTATAACGCGGCGCACCAAACGGTCCGGCAGACTCAGGCCAGCCCGTAGTCCTTGAGCTTCTTGCGTAGCGTGGCGCGATGGATGCCGAGCAGGGCGGCCGCGCGGCTCTGGTTGCCTTCGCAGTGGTTCAGCACTTCCACGAACAGCGGGATTTCCATTTCGCGCAGCACGATCTCGTAGACGTCGTCCGCATCGCTGCCATCCAGGTCACGCAGGTAACGTCGCACCGATTGCGCGACATGTTCGCGCAGCGGTGGGCGCGACGCGGGGCGTGGCGTGTCCTGACGTGTGGAGGCAGCGTTCAATCGGATCCCCTGGGCGCTACGGATGCAGATGCCCGCCTGTGCGTACGGGTATTCGGCGGGGGGACGAGTCTAGCGCCTGATCGCGGCGCGCGCACCCGCTTTTTTGATGAATCGGCGGACTTAACGGAAGTCGAAGGAAAACGCGACGACGCTGGCGCTGGGCTCGCGGATGCGCACGGCCATCTGCGCACTCTGGCCCGGTCCGATGGCGGTGGCCGTCTCGCCTTCGGGCAGGTAATCGGTTGGTTGCAGTGCCCGCGCGCCCAGCGTGCGGCCATCGGCGTCCTTCAATGTCAGCAGGATCACCGGCCAGGCCTGCGCCCAGCGCGATTCGTTGCGGAACGTGGCCTGCGCCTGCAGGGTGCCGGGCATGTCGAGCAGGGGACGTACATCACGGCTGAGCATGGTGAATGCGGCGGGCTCACGCCACGTCGGTACATCGCAACGGAAGACACCGCACAGGGCCGTGACCACGGGACGCCAGCCCGCCTGCATCGCGAGCCGCGCGCGATCGGCGATCACGACCTGGATGCACAGCAGCAATGACAGTGCGCCGGCGATCGTCCACTGCAGGCGTGCGCGACGCGTATGCACCGGCGTGGTGCGCGCGCCGTGCAGGAAGCGCGGTCCGGTCGCCTTGCGTGCAGGAGGTGGCGCCACGACGACCGGCGCTTCGATCACCGGCGGTGACGTCACGTCCGGTGCTGGCGTCGCTGCCGCGGTCGCCTCGCTCGCGACGGTTTCGCCGGTCTGCACGCCTGCGTCGTTCTTGTCGGCGGTGTCCGCATCAGGAGCATCGGCCAGCGGCGACGGTGTTTCCGTCAACGCGGCGACGGAGGGTGTTTCCATCGCCGCATCGTCGACGGCCTGCGTTTCGACGACGTCCGCTTCGACCTTCTTTGCGGCAGTGCTTTCTGCCTCGTTGTCGACGGGCGCGGCATGCAGCAGCGTGGCCAGACTGGGTGCGGGTGTCGTCGTGTCACCGCCCGTCGCCAGCGGTTTGCCGCAGCGCGGACACTCCGTGGGCGTGGCGCCCGAGTGCGGATC
Organism: Pseudoxanthomonas sp. PXM02; assembly: GCF_014851805.1. Taxonomy (GTDB): domain Bacteria; phylum Pseudomonadota; class Gammaproteobacteria; order Xanthomonadales; family Xanthomonadaceae; genus Pseudoxanthomonas_A. Next base: position 1,656,028 of record NZ_JACVAK010000001.1, on the reverse strand, counting down.
GCGGGCGACGAGGAACTGGCAATGCGGGCAGGCGGTGAACATGGTCGCTATTCAACCATGCTCGCCCGCAGGCGTGTTGTGACCGGGAGTGGCCGTCGCGACGTCAGCGGCGGACGCCGTCGATGCGCATCCAGTCGCCGTCCTGCGTGGCCGAGAGGCCGTCGAACCAGGTGGCGTAGCGGACCAGCAGTTCGTCTTCCTGCCCCTTGAGGATGCCGGACAGTGCGATGCGGCCACCCGGTGCCACGCGCGCAGCGAGGATGTCGGCCAGGGCGTCCAGTGCGGAGGCCAGGATGTTCGCGACCACCACCGGATACGTCGTCACCGGTTCGTCGTCCGGCAGATACACGCTGAAGTCCGCATCCACGCCGTTGCGCTGCGCGTTGTCGGCGCTGGCCAGCAACGCCTGCGGATCGTTGTCGACGCCGACGGCCCGTGCTGCGCCCAGCTTCAGGGCCGCCAGCGCGAGGATGCCGGAGCCGCAACCGAAGTCGAGCACGCGCTGTCCCTGCAGCAGGCCTTCGCCGGCCAGCGCATCGAGCCAGCGCAGGCACAGCGCCGTGGTGGGATGCGTGCCGGATCCGAACGCCAGGCCGGGATCGAGCCGCACGATCGCGGCATCGTCGCCGGCGTCGTCCGGCACCTCGTGGTTCCACGGCACGATGAACGTGCGTACGCCGAACCGCATCGGCTTGAACTGGTCCAGCCATGCGCGCTCCCAGTCCTCATCCTCAACCTTGCGGAAGCCGACCTGGGTCCAGTCCAGCCCGGGATCGAAGGCCTCCAGTGCGGCCAGCAACGTCAACGCATCGGCATCCGCATCGAACAGCGCGGTCAGCACCAGCGCTTTCCAGAGGGGCGTCTCGCCAACGCCCGGTTCCAGGATGGCGCGCTCGTTGCCGGTGTCGGCATCGGCGTCCAGCAGGGTGACCGACAGCGCGCCCACGTCGTCCAGGGCGTTCTCGTAGCGCGGCTGCTCGGCTTCGGTGCAGCGCAGGGAGAGTTCCAGGTAGGGCATGGCGGGGGATGAAAATGAACGGGCCGGGATTGTCTCATGGGCGTTGCAAGGCGGAAGCGCACTGCGGCGACGAAAGGGCGTGGTGGCCGCGCGAACGCACGCCCATCGCGTTGAAAGGCATGGAAAGCGCCGGGATAATGGCCGTGTGCCCCGGAAGCTGCTGATACCGACGATGCTGGTGGGCCTGCTGTGCGCGCTGGCGTGGATGCCGCTGCGCCAGGCGGGCTGGCTGCCGCATGCCGCGCCGACGTCGACCGACACGGTCGCCGGGACTGACATCGCCTACGGATCGGCGCCGATGCGCGCCGTGCTGCGCCCTGTGGCGGTGCGTTCGGCTCCCGCACTGTCCCCGCTGCGGCGTGGATTCGAAGACAGCACGGACCTGTTCGCCTATTCGCGCGAACTGACGATGCTCGCCGCGTCGGGCGACGCCGACGCGATGTGGCTGTTGAGCCTGGTGCAGGACCATTGCGCCGGTTATGCCGCCGACCCCGTCGGCTATGCGCAGGACACCCGCGTGATCGCCGGCCTGGGTCTGGCCAACGGCAACGCCATGCTCGCCTCGCGCCAGCGTGTGCAGCAGCGTTGCGCGCGTTTCGCGCCGCAGGATGGCTTCTCGCTGCCCACCGTCATCAACCAGCGCCTGCAGGCGGCGCGCGCCGGTAGCCTGGCGGCCGAGGCGTCGCTGCTGGCGATGGACCAGCCGCTGCAGGACGGCGACGCGTACCGCCGCGATCTGGTGCAGCGTGTACTCGATTCGGAAGATCCGTTCGCCTACCTGGCCATCGCGCCGGCGATGGGCACGGTAGGCAGTGGCCGGCGCGACACGCTGGGCGACGTTTCAGGCAGCGACCTGAGCGAACTCGCCTGGCGCATCGCGTCGTGCCGCCTGGGCATGGACTGCAGTCCGGGCGGCTCGATGATGACCAATTACTGCGTGAACGGCGGCATCTGCTCGCAGGATCAATCGCAGGATTTCACCACCTTCGCGAGGGACGCCGGTGTCCCGCGTCAGGGTGCGGATAACGTGGACGAGATGGTGGGCACCTTGCTGGCCCGCCAGGGAGTGGACGGATGAAGTACAAGCGCACGCGGCCCGGGGTCAACCTCATGGTGTGGGGACTGGTGGTGGTGGCGTATGCCGCGGCTGCCGCGACGATCGTCATCGAGACGCGCGACCCCAGCTTCAGGGACCTGTCGCGGATCGGGCACATGACCATCCATGCGCCCGAAGATGTGCGTCGGCTGGGTGCGACCCAGGTGGCCGCCCTCTATCGCGCGCGCAGTGGCACGCCGTTCTCGACGCTGTCCCCCGGCAGCACGATCAAGGTCATCTGGCCGGACGGCTCGTCCGAAGTGGTGCGCATCACCGATCCGGCCTCGCCGCTGGGGGCCACGCCGGTGCGGGGCACGCAGCAGGCACCGGACCGGTAACGCGCCGCTTCGCCGCATCATTCGCGCAAACAGGAAGGGCCGGGATGGCGACATCCCGGCCCTTCCATTTTCCGCATCGCGGGTCCGGCTCAGACCAGCGAGATCGCCTTGTTCTTGCGTTCGGCGAGGCGCTTTTCCAGGTAGTGGATGTTCTGCCCACCGGCCTGGAAACCCTGGTCGCGCATGATGCGCTGCTGCAACGGGATGTTGGTCTTGATGCCGTCGATGACCATCTCGCTCAGCGCCACGCGCATGCGCGCGATGGCCGTGTCGCGGTCCGGCCCGTGCACGATGAGCTTGGCGATCATCGAGTCGTAGTTCGGCGGTACGCGATAGCCTTCGTAGATGTGCGTGTCGACGCGCACGCCCGGACCACCCGGCGGATGGAAGTGCTGGATCAGGCCCGGATGCGGCATGAAGGTATCCGCGTCTTCGGCGTTGATGCGGCACTCGATGGCGTGGCCGCGCAGCACGATGTCGCTCTGCTTGATGGTCAGCTTCTGGCCGGCGGCGATGCGCAGCTGCTCGCAGACCAGGTCGATGCCGGTGATGCGCTCGGTCACCGGATGCTCCACCTGGATACGGGTATTCATCTCGATGAAGTAGAAGCGGCCGTCCTCAAACAGGAATTCGAACGTACCCGCACCGCGGTAGCCGATGCGGATGCAGGCTTCCACGCAGACCTTGCCGATTTCGTTGCGCAGTTCCTCGGTGATGCCGGGTGCGGGAGCCTCTTCCACGACCTTCTGGTGGCGACGCTGCATCGAGCAGTCGCGCTCGCCCAAATGGATCGCGTTGCCCTGACCGTCGGCGAGCACCTGGATTTCCACGTGGCGCGGATTCTCCAGGAACTTCTCCATGTAGACCTCGCCGTTGCCGAAGGCCGCCTTGGCCTCCGACTTGGTGGTCTCGATGGCGGCCTTCAGCGCGCCTTCGACATGCACCACGCGCATGCCGCGACCGCCGCCGCCGCCCGCGGCCTTGATGATCACCGGGTAGCCGATTTCGCGCGCGATCTTGGTGTTGGCGACGATGTCATCGCCCAGCGGACCGCCGCTGCCGGGCACGCACGGCACGCCGGCGGCCTGCATGGCGCGGATCGCTTCCACCTTGTCGCCCATCATGCGGATGGTGTCGGCCTTGGGGCCGATGAAGATGAAGCCGGACTGCTCGACGCGCTCGGCGAAGTCGGCGTTCTCCGACAGGAAGCCGTAGCCGGGGTGGATGGCCTGCGCGTCGGTCACCTCGGCCGCGGCGATGATCGCCGGGATGTTGAGGTAGCTGTCCTTCGAGGCGGCCGGGCCGATGCAGACGGACTCGTCGGCCATGGCCACGTGCTTGAGGTTGCGGTCGACGGTGGAATGCACCGCGACCGTGCGGATGCCCAGGGTGTGGCAGGCGCGCAGGATGCGCAGCGCAATCTCACCCCGGTTGGCGATGACGACTTTGTCCAGCATGGCGCGGGCCTCAGCCGATCACGAACAGCGGCTGGTCGAACTCGATCGGCTGGCCGCTCTCGGCCAGGATCGACAGCACCGTGCCGGATACGTCGGCTTCGATGGGATTGAACATCTTCATGGCTTCGATGATCGCCAGCGTCTCGCCCGCCTTCACCGACTGGCCGACCGTGACGAACGCCGGCTTGTCCGGCGACGGCGAGGCGTAGAACGTGCCGACCATCGGCGCGCGCACCACGTGGCCGTCGGGCAGGGCGTTGCCGGCCTTGGCCGTGCCGCCGGTGGAGGCTTCGGTGGGTGAGCTCATCGGCATCGGCGCGGCCGGACGCGGTTCGGCGTAGGCCACCGGGGCGGGTGCCGCCGGCACCGCATAGCCGCCCTTGGGCGTGCGCGCCAGGCGTACGGACTCTTCGCCTTCCTTGATCTCGATTTCGGCCAGGTTCGACTCTTCCAGCAGGTCGATCAGTTTCTTGATTTTGCGGAGATCCATGGGAGCCTCGTGGTTGAACGTCGTTCCCCGCGGGGAACAGAGGAAAGTCAGGCCGGCAGCCGCTGCAGGGCGGCGTCCAGCGCGTAGCGGTAGCTGTCTGCACCGAACCCGCAGACCACGCCCACCGCCTTGTCGCTGAAGTAGCTGGTATGGCGGAACGGTTCGCGGGTATGCGGGTTGGACAGGTGGATTTCGATGAAGGGCAGGGCCACCGCCGCCAGCGCGTCGCGGATCGCGACGGAGGTGTGGGTGAAGGCGGCCGGATTGATCAGGATGAAGGCGGTGCCGTCGGTGCGGGCGGCCTGGATGCGGTCCACCAACGCGTGCTCGGCATTGGACTGGAAGGTCTCCACCTGGTGGCCGGCCGTCTGCGCCTGCGCTGCCAGGGCCAGGTCGATATCGGCCAGCGTCGCATGCCCATAGACCTCCGGCTCGCGGGTGCCGAGCAGATTGAGGTTGGGGCCATGCAGGACCAGCAGCTTCGCCATTCGGCTCTCCAGCGGAAGGGCGGCAGTCTGCGCGAAGCGGGCGATGCTGTCCAGTTCGCCGAAGTTTCCCTTGATTTAAGCGCTTGTTTGAATCCGGTGCCCGGTCACGTCGTCATGCGCTGGAGCCGCGACGCTATATAAGAGGTGTCCCGCCAGGGCTCCGGTCGCCCGGTCACCTCACGTTCCCATCCCTGGCGGGCCACTGCCCTAGGCTGGTCTGCCGCTGCCCGAGACCCCGGATGTTCACCCTACACCTCGTCTGCATGGGAAACCTGTGCCGCAGCCCGATGGCCGCCGCCCTGTTCCGTGCCCGGCTGCCGGCGGACCGCTGCGCCGTCCTGTCGGCCGGACTGGTGGCGCAGCCGGGTCGGCAGGTCGCGCCGCTGGCGGCGGTCGTGCTGCAGGCGCATGGCCTGCCGGTGCCGGTCGAAGCGCCGCGGCAGTTCGATCCAGCCACCGTCGGCGGTGACGACCTGGTGCTGGCGATGCAGCACCGCCATGTCCGCGCGCTGCGGGCGCTGGTGCCGCAGGCGCGTTCGCGGATCCAGTTGCTGGGGCGATGGATGCCGCAGCGGGAAGTCGAGGATCCGATGGGCGGCGGCGTGGAGGATTTCGAACGCGCATTCGCGCACATCGCAGCGTGCGTCGATCAGTGGTGCGTGCGCGATGGGCGGCTCTCAACGCGGATGTGAAGAGCGTGAAGAGCGTTAACGCGCACGAGCCAACTTCCTGACTGATCCGTTACGCGCGCTTCTCCATTTCATGCGCTCATCAAATTGCTGTCCGTAGTTTCGGCACTGCACCAATCCCGCCCTCCACGACATGGAGACTTCGATCGGATCGAAGCCTTGCGGAGGGCATTGTCCACAGCAATCAGGTGAAAGATGGAGAATGCACGGGTCGTTGCCGCCAGCGCGATCGCCTTGGCCGCGACGTTGTTCGCCATATTCTCGATGCGGCCCTGGGCGCGGCGCGTAGGTCTGGTGGACCGTCCCGCCGGGCGCAAGCAGCACGTCGGCCGCGTGCCGGTGATCGGCGGCATCTGCTTCTTCGTGGGCACGCTGGTCGGCCTGGGCTACCTGGGCTATGTGGACCGCTTCGTGATGAGCCTGATGATGGGCAGCGCGCTGATCGTCGCGATTGGTGTTGCCGACGACATCAGCCATCTCAGCGTGCGCACGCGCCTGCTGGTGGAAGCGGCCATCGTCGGCCTGGTGATCCTGAGCACCGGCTACTACCTGGACCACGTCGGCGGACTGATTCCGTGGCTGGACCTCCGCCTGGGGCTGCTGGGCATCCCGGTGACCATCGTGGCCGTGATCGGCCTGATGAACGCCTTCAACATGCTCGATGGCATCGATGGCCTGGCCGCGTCGACGGCGATGGTGTGCATCGCCGCGATCCTGCTGTATTCGCACGCGGGTGCGCCCGGTGTCGGCGCCATGCTGATGCTGCAGATCCTGTTCGCTTCGCTGATCCCGTACGTGTTCGTCAATCTCGGCTGGCCCGACGGTCGCAAGATCTTCATGGGGGATGCCGGCAGCACCACCATCGGCTTCCTCATCGGCTGGAGCCTGATCTATCTCAGCCACCAGAGCGTGAACCGCGTGGTGCCGGTGGAGGTGCTGTGGTGCGTGGCGCTGCCGCTGATGGACACCGCGGCGGTGATGTACCGGCGCCTGCGCCGCGGCCGCTCGCCCTTCGCGGCGGACCGCCAGCACCTGCACCACCTGCTGCTGGACCACGGCCTGTCGGCACAGGCGACGTTGTGGATCATCGTGTCGATGGGCGCGGTGCTGGCGCTGCTGGGCTATGCGCTGCGCAGCGTGCCGCAACCGCTCAGCTTCTTCGTGTTCGTCGCCGTGGTCGTGGCCTATGTCACCGGCTTCTCGCGCCTGCTGGACGTGACGGCGCGCTGGATATCGGACCCTGCGTCGCGGTCCGGTGCGCGCAAGGCGAGTCGCGAATTTCCCGATGATGCCGAACTGAACCATGCGCCGGTGTCGGTGCGCCCGCTCGGCGCACGCTCTCACGAGGTGACGAACGCCGGTCGTATAGCCGTCGCCGATGGGCTGCGCGATCCCGATGCGCCGCTGCATGCGCTGTGCCTGGTCAACGCCTCATGCGAAGGCGCGGGCGTGGCGCCGATCGCGCGCCGGCTGGCGGACGACGACCGCTTCCATGCGACGGTCTGCACCACCGAAGGACATGGTGGCGACACCGGACACCTGCTGCAGATGTTCGGCCTGGAAGCACAGGCCAGCCTGTCGAGCGAAGGTGGCGTGGATGCGCGCGGCGAACAGCAGGCGGCCATGCAGCAGTTGCTAGGCGAAACGAACCCGGACGTGGTGGTGGTGCCCGGCGACGCGCCACTGACGTTCGCGATGAGCCTGGCCGCGCACGCGTGCGACGTTCCGCTGGTCTGCGTGGATGCGGATGCGCCGGCGACGGGCGCGCAGCACTGGCCGAGCGATGCCAGTCGCCGCATCGTGCAGTCGCTGGCGGCGCTGCACGTCGCGCCGAGCGAGGCGACCGGTCGCCGGCTGAGTGGCGAAGGCGTGCCGCGCGAAAGCATCCTCGTGCAGTCCGACGTGGCCGACGACGCGCTGCGCACTGCGCTGCGCCAGATCCGCCGCGACGCCGACCTGTCGCGTTCGCTCGCCGGCGGCTTCGGCTTCCTGCGCGGCAACGCGCCGCTGCTGCTGGCCGTCAGTGCGCGCAGTGACGCGACGGAGCAGGGTCCGTTCTCCGATGCGCTGGCGATGGTCGCGCGCCGCCGTCCCGACGTGGACATCGTCTGGGTGGGCGGCGTGGGCGTGTCGCCCGGCGAAGGCGGAGATCCGCTGCACACCTTCGCCAACGTGCACCCGCTGGAAGTCGACGACTTCCTCGCCTGGGCGTACCTGCTGGAGCGCGCGTACCTGGTGCTGGTGGGAACGGGCGCGCCGCCGCCGCGCCGCCTGCTCGGCAAGCCCGTCCTGGTGGCACGGGAAGAAACGGCCGGCGCGGAAGGCGGTGCCATCGCCATCGGTACCACGCCCGTGGCGATCGCCGGTCGCGCGCTCACGCTGCTCAGCGACGACGCGGTCTACATGTCGCTGTGCGCGGCACCGGATCTCAGGACGCCGACCCGCGACGGCTGCGCGCCGGTGCTGGATGCACTGGCCGGCTTGCGTGCTTCTTCCCTCACGACGACCCCCGCCGCGCCCGCGATGGATGCGCTCGGTGCACGCGCGGCGGCCTCCTGACATCGATCGTCCCGCCCGTGCGGCAGGCGATCGTCTTCCATGACATGCAATCGAGGTGAACCATGGCCAAGCTGATCACGCGACGAGGCTCGGAACGACCCCCGCTGGTGGCGTCGTCCGCGCGCAACGACGACGTCGACATTCCCGCACTGGTCTCCACGCTCAACGCGAAGAAGCGGCTGATCCTGCTGGGCACGGCGGCGTTCGTGCTGGCCAGCGTCGCCTACCTGGCGGTGGTCACGCCCAAGTACGAAGCCAACGCGGTGGTGCAGGTGGAAAGCCGGCCGGCCATCCCGCCAGGCCTCAGCCAGACCGCGGCCACGCAGGCACCGCCGGCCCTGCCGACGCCAGGCACCACCGAAGTCCAGCTGCTGACGTCGCGCCGGGTGATCGGCGAAGCCATGCAGCGGCTCGATCTGGACGTCGGCGTGAAGCCGATGCACGCGCCGCTGGTGGGCGACTTCATCAGTCGGCGCTACCAGCAGTCCAATCCCGGCGCGCTGGCCAAGCCCTGGTTCGGCCTGTCGAAGTACGGCTGGGGCGGCGACGTCCTGGACATCGCGCGGCTGGAGGTGCCGGAGCACCTGCAAGGCGTGCCGATGGAGCTGACCGCGGCCGGTGACGGACGGTATGCGCTGGCGGCGCAAGGCAAGGTGTTGGTGCGCGGTCGCGTGGGCGAGCCGGTCAACGCGGAAGGCGTGGCCATGCAGGTGCGCCGTCTCACCGCCAATCCCGGCATGCGTTTCGAAGTGACACGTTACGACCCCGCCGCCGCGCTGGCGGCACTGAAGGAAGGCATCACCGCCACCGAGATGGGCCGCAATTCCGGTGTCATCGGCCTGGTCTATGCGCATGCCGATCCCGAGCGCGCGCGCCGCGTGCTGGACGAAGTGACCAATGCCTACGTGCGCCAGAACGTGGCGCGCACCTCGGCCGAAGCCGCCAGCCGGCTGAAGTTCGTCTCCGAACAGTTGCCGAAGGTCCGCGAGGAGCTGGCCAAGGCGCAGGCCGCGCTGACCGCCTACCAGACGCGTTCGCAGACGCTGGACGTGGAAACCCAGAACCGTGCGCTGCTCGACCAGACCATCGCCCTCGACTCGGCGATCCAGCAGCTGCGCATCAAGATGACCGAGGTGGAGAACCGCTACACCGCGGCGCACCCGACGTACCGCGCGCTGCAGGACCAGATCAACCGCTTCAGCGGCGAGCGCAACAGCCTGCAGGGTCGCATCCGCGATCTGCCCGATGCGCAGCAGGCGCTGTTCCGCCTGAACCGCGACGTGGAAGTGACCAACCAGACCTACGCCAACCTGATGGACCAGGCGCAGCAGCTGGAGATCGCCAAGGCCAGTGCGGTCGGCAACGCGCGCATCATCGATCCGGCCGCGGTCAACCTCAACAGTCCGGCGTGGCCGAAGCCGCTGCCGGTGCTGCTGGCCGGCACGCTGCTCGGCCTCGCGGTGATGGTGGCGTTCGTGCTGGCGCAGCAGATGTTCCGTCGCGGCGTCGAGGATCCCATCGACATCGAACTGCTTGGCCTGCCGGTCTATGCGTCGATCCCGCACAGCCGCAAGGGCCAGGACCTCGCGCGCCGCCGGATCGGCCAGCGCCGGGATGGCCGGCATCGCCTGCTGGCGCTGGCCGCGCCGACCGACCTGGCGATGGAAGCGTTGCGCTCCCTGCGCACCAGCCTGCATTTCGCCCGCATGCGCACGCGCAACAACCTGCTGATGATCTCCGCGCCCAGTCCGGGCGTGGGCAAGACCTTCATCTGCGCCAACCTGGCGGTGACCATCGCGCAGACCGGGCAGCGCGTGCTGCTGATCGATGCCGACATGCGCCGCGGCACGTTGCACGATGCCGTCGGCGTGCGCTGGGAAGGCGGCCTGTCCGACGTCATCGCCGGTCGCGTCCCGCTGGATGAAGCGATCCGCAAGGTCGCCGGTGCCGAGAACCTGTCCTTCATCTCGCGCGGCGCGATTCCGTCCAATCCATCGGAACTGCTTATGCACGAGAACTTCAGCGAGCTGCTGAAGCGCGTGTCCGGCGAGTACGACATCGTGCTGATCGATACGCCGCCGGTGCTGGCGGTGACCGACGCGGCGGTCATCGGCCACCACGCGGGCACCTGCCTGATGGTGGTGCGCTGGGGCCTCAACCAGCAGCGCGAGATCGCGCTGGCCAAGCAGCGCCTGGAGCAGACCGGCGTGGAAGTGAAGGGCGCCATCTTCAACGGCGTGGAGAAGCGCGGTGCAGGCGAGTACGCCTACACCTACTACGAGTACCTGCCGGCGCCGCGCGCCAGCCATGGCCGTTGAGGAGCCGTCGCCGATGCAGATCACCATGTCGCCGTACTACGGCACGCCGGACTTCACCGTGCTGGATCGCCATCCGGAGTACCACCGGGTCGATCCGGTTTCGGTCGCCGACCTGCTGCGAAACGCCTTCGTCTATCCGCCGCATTCGATCTACGAAGGCGTCAAGCTGGTGACGTTCGGTTTCTCGGCGCACCAGGACATGCGCGGAACGCCGGACTTCCACTTCAAGTTCCGCAACGCGGGCGAAGTCCCGGAAGTCGAGGAGCGGCCTCAGGACTGGATCGCCGTCTACCACCGCATGCTGTGCGATGCGATCACGCGTACCTGTGCCGACATGCGCTCGCCGTGGTTGCTGCAAAGCGGCGGCAAGGACTCCACGACGCTGGCGATCGCGCTGGCGGACGCACGGCCGGATGCCACCTGCATCACCTATCTCGGCGGGCGCGAGGAGAACGAACTGGAATCGGCGCGCCATGTCGCCACCCGGCTCGGCCTGCGCCACGAAGCACTGGTCTGCGATCCCGGTCGCGCCTACGACCGCTATTTAGCGCTCGCCGCCAACATGCCGCTGCTCACGGCGGACTTTGCCTTGCTGTCATATGCCGATCTCGCCACCGAGGTGGCGGCGCGCGGCGGTGATGGCGTGGTGGACGGCCTGGGCGCGGACAGCTACTTCGGTACGCCGGTCGATCTGCAGCAGCAGTTGACGGTGCGTCTGGCGCGCGGGCTGCGCCTGCCGTTCGATGCCACCGGCCTGCCCGGGGTGTCCGCCAGCTTCCCGCTGTGCTTCGCGCTGGGCACGCTGCAGATGACGCCGATCGAGCGTGTGTTCCCGGGTTCGCGCTTCAACGATGCCGAAGTGGATGCGCTGTTCGGTACCGACATCGCGCACCGTTCGCGCGAGCGGCTGTCGCTGTTCAAGGCAGAGATTGCGTCGGCCACCAGCGCGTGGGAATGGCGTGACATGTCGATGTCCATCGCCGGATCCGCCGGCGCGTTCGCCAAGGGCCTGTACACCGCGCATGCGGCCGGCCTGGGTGTGGCATATCCGTTCTGCGATCGCGCGCTGCGCGAGTGGATCCATCACGAGGTGCCGCGCCGGCAGAAAGTGGACCCGGACAGCGGACTCAACAAGGTGCTGATCCGTCGGCACATCGCGGCACACTTCGGCGAGCTGCCATACGTGCAGCGCAAGGGCAGCTTCCGTTTCGATGTCTGCGGGCTGGCGGCACAACGGTTCGACCAGGTCCATGCGTTCGCCATGCAGGCGCGTGACGTTCTGCCCGGTGCCGTTGCGTGGCTGGAACGCAATCGCGGCCGGCTCGACAACAAGTACCACGCGTCGAAGTTCTATCTGCTGGCCGTGGTGCTGCCGTGGCTGGTGGCGCACGCGGCGGACGCAGCGGTAGCCGCGCCGGATCCGCGCCAGGCATCGATGGCGGCCTGATGCGGCTGTCCCGGCGAAAGCTGATGGGCGCCGGTGCAGGACTGGCGTTCGCCTCGTTCTTTCCGCAGGGGCGGGCGGCGATCCTGGATGCGCGCGATTTCGGCGCGCGCGGCGATGGCCGCCACGACGACACGCGCGCCCTGCAGGCGGCCATCGACGCGCTGCCGGCGGGCGGTACGCTGGCGCTCGGCGCGGGCAACTACGTCATCGATCCGGAACGCAGTCTCCGCCTGCGCTCGCGCACGCGGCTGTCGATGGCGCGCGAGACGCGGTTGGTCGCCCGCGCGAACGCCGCGCCCCGCGCGTACGTGCTGCTGATCGAAGGCGTGCACGACGTGGAGGTCAGCGGCGGCCGTATCGTCGGTGATCGCGACCATCATCTTTCCACTGCGGGCGAATGGGGCCACGGCATCATGGTGCGCGGTGCGGAGTCGGTGCTGCTGCGCGACCTGCACATTACCCGCTGCTGGGGGGATGGCATCTCGGTCGGCGGCATCAGCGGGGCGCGCGTGACGCCCAGCCGCGACATCCGCATCGAGGACGTCACCTGCACCGGCAATCGCCGGCAGGGCCTGACGATCGGCCGGTCGCGCCATGTCCGCGTGCTGCGCTCCCACTTCATCGCCACGCGCGGCACGCTGCCGGGCTGTGGCATCGATATCGAACCGGATCCGGGCGACAGCGCCGAGGACATCGCCATCGAAGCCTGCACACTGCGCGGCAACCATGGCGCTGGCCTGCAGGTCTATGCGCGCGGTCGCCGCATCACCGTCCGTCGGTGCGACATCCGCGGCAACCGCGGGGATGGCGTGCTGATACGCGAAGGCGAGCAATGCGTGATCGAGGACAACGACATCGTCGGCAACGGCCTGCGCGGCATCGCCGTGCGTGGCGGGCGGGGCATCACCGTGGTGGACAACCGCTTCGCCGACAACGCCACGGGCTTGCGTCGGCAGCGATCGCAGGACATCAAGGGGTGGATGCACGTGGATGTGGCGAAGACCGCGCAGGACGTGCGCGTGGATCGGAGCAACCGGTTCGAGTAAGGTGGCGCGCCGCAGGGCACGTGCGAAGCGAACGCATCCGTCGCCACAAGCGGACTCAAGCGCGTACGACAAGCGACCTCATCCGCGCTGGAAAAGCGGGCTCAACCGCCATTGTCTGCGCGCAGATGCGTGACGGTCATCGCGCGAACGAGACGTGCACAGGCCAAGTGTTTGAAAGCGCTCACAAATACGCGGTGGCGTTTACCGGCGGTTGATTCGGCGTCGCTATAGTCGCCGCCGTCGCGATTTCACGCGGCGCTCACATGGCGATTTTTCCGACGGGCACGTGCCCGCAAGGGGTTGGTTTCGTGAAGAACAACGTTCTCGTGCACGACGTGCGCGAGGCTGGGATGCCTCGGCGCAATTTCCTGCGCACTTCGATGCTCGTCGCCCTGCCGGCCCTCGGCGTGGCCAGTGGCATCCCGCGCGCGTTGGGCGCCGTGATGGCCGGCAACGCGCCGGTACTGTCGGTGTCGGCGACCGCGGTCTACGAGCCGCCCGTCCGGGCACGCGGCAGCACGACGCACAACGTGCGCAACTGGGGTGCCGCGGGCGACGGCGCGCGCGACGACACCACGTCGTTCCAGGCCGCGATCGATTCGCTGCCCGCCGCTGGCGGCACGGTCGTCGTGCCGGCCGGCGACTACGTGATCGATCCGACCCGCAACGTGCGCCTGCGCAGCAACATGCACTTGGAACTCGCCGAGGGCGCCATCCTGCGCGCCAAGCGCAACGACCAGGAGCGTGCGTACGTGCTGATGGTCTACAAGGTCAGCAACGTCGAGATCTCGGGCGGCCGCATCATCGGCGACCGCGACAACCACCTCGGCACCACCGGCGAATGGGGCCACGGCATCATGGTGCGCGGCTCGACCGGCGTGACCATCCGCGATATCCACGTGTCCAAGTGCTGGGGCGATGGCATCTCCATCGGCGGCGCCATGGTGACCAACGCGCCGACCATCCCGTGCAACGACGTGGTCATCGCCAACATCGTGAGCACCGGCAACCGCCGCCAGGGCATGACCATCGGCTGCGCGACCAACGTGAAGGTGTACGACAGCGAATTCAGCGCCACCCGCGGCATCGCGCCGGAGTGCGGCATCGACGTGGAGCCCGACGCCAACGATGCGCGCATCACCTCGACCGTCCACATCGAGAACTGCCTCATCCGCGGCAACGCGGGCAACGGGCTGCTGCTCTACAAGCGCGTCAAGGGCGTGACGGTGAAGCGCTGCACGATCGAGCACAACGGTGGCCATGGCATCCTGACCATCGGCCCGGAAGGCGGCTATATCGCGCTCAACACCATCCGGCACAACTACCTGGTCGGACTGATGCTGGGCGCGAACACCTACAACTACCAGGTGAGCGGCAATACCTTCCGCAACAACAACACGCGCCTGCACGGGGTCAACACTACGGTCGTGAATCCGCTGGTCTCCATGACCGGCATCATCGAGGGCAACAAGGGTAACGGCGCGCACGTGGCGAAAGTCTCCACGGCCACCGACATCCGGGTGACCACGAACCACTTCGCGAAGTGATCGCGTGGCGCGGTCGCGCCGGGTGAAGAGTGCGTCAAGAGGCGGCCGCAAGGCCGCCTCTTCTTTCATGCGTTCATGCGTGCCTGCGCCTTGTGGTGAGTGCGTCAATGGATTCGGCGAGGTCGTTTCCTAGAATCGGGACGATGCCTCGTGCGGAGTCCACCTTGAAGTTCATCCTGTTCGCCAACACCGACTGGTACCTCTACAACTTCCGTCTTTCCACCGCGCGAGCGCTGCAGGCGCGCGGCGTGGAGGTCGTCATGGTGTCGCCGCCCGGCGACTTCGGGCCGCGATTCGCACAGCACGGCGTGCGCTGGGTGCCGCTGCGCATGCAGCGCGCCAGCCTCAATCCGCTCCGCGAGGCGGGCACGATGGCGGCCCTGGTGGCGCTGCTGCGCGAGGAGCGCCCCGACCTGCTGCACAGCTTCACCCTGAAGTGCGCCGTATACGGTGCGCTGGCGGCGCGCGCGGCGAAGGTGCCCGCGTACGTCAACGCGGTCACCGGCCTGGGATACGTGTTCGCCAGCGACCGCATGAAGGCGCGCGTGCTGCGCCCGCTGGTCTCCACGCTGATGCGGGTCGCGCTGGGCAGCGACCGCTCGCGCGTGATCCTGCAGAATCCCGACGACGCCCAGGCTTTCCATTCGCTGCGCCTCGCACCGCCGCAGCACATCCGGCTGATCCGCAGTTCCGGCGTCGACATCACCCGGTTCAATACGGAGGGCCGCGGGTCCCGCGACGACGGCAACCTGCGCGTGCTGCTCGCCGCGCGCCTGCTGAAGGAGAAAGGCGTGCACGAGTTCGCGGACGCCTCGGCGCGGCTGCGTGCGGAAGGGCGCGATGTCCAGTTCCTGCTGGCCGGCATGCCCGACGAAGGCAATCCCAGTTCGGTGACGCGCGAGCAGGTCGAGCAATGGCAGGCACAGGGACTGGTGCGGTGGCTCGGCCATGTGGACGACATGCCCGCACTGCTGCGCGAGGTGGACGTGATGGCGCTGCCCAGCTACTACCGCGAAGGGGTGCCGAAGAGCCTGATCGAGGCCGCGGCATGCAGCATCGCGCTGGTCACCACCGACCTTCCCGGCTGCCGCGAGGTGGTGACGCGCGACGGACATGACGGCCTGCACGTCGTGCCGCGCAGTGCCGAATCGCTGGCACAGGTGCTGGCGCGGCTGGACGACGACCGCACGCTGTTGCGCGTGCTGGGTGCACGGGCACGAGAGAAGGCGCTGGCCGACTTCGATGAGCGCGTGGTGATCAGCCGCACCTGCGACGTCTACGACGAGCTGCTGCCGCAGCCGCTTGCGATGGCCGCATGAGCCAGGCCTTGCCCATGCCGTGGCGCCCGGCGCTCGCTGCCCTGTCCGTACTGTCGTTGGCGACGGCCGCGGGCGCGGCGATGGTGTTCCTCACGCAGGTCCTGCTCGCGCGCCACTTCGGCCCGGCCCAGTACGGCCTGTTCGCGTCGTCGCTGGCCACCGTCAGCCTGGTCGCGCCGCTGGCGGGCTTCGGCCTGTCCCAGTTCCGGTTGAAGGCGCATGGCGCGGAAGGCTGGGCCGCCGAACGGTGGCAGCCGGCATCGGCGCGCTTCATCGTCGTCACCAGTGCGCTGGCCGTCGGTGGCGTCGTTGCGTGGGCGTTGGCCGGACCGCCCGTGGATGCCGAGACGCGCTACATGCTGCTGGTGCTGGCTCCCTTCGTCCTGGGGCTGCTGGCGGTCGAACAGACGGGCAGCAAGTTGCGCCTCGAAGAACGGCATGCCGCGCTCGCCGGCTGGCAATTGCTGGTGCCGGCGGGACGGTTGGCGATCGCGCTGCTCGCCGTGGCCGGCCTGTCGTTGTCGATCCATGCCGTGGCCTGGGGCCATGCCGCGCTCGCGGCGCTGGTCCTGGTGCTGGCACTGCCGCAGTGGCGCGCGATGCAGCGGGGCGACTGGACGCTGAAAGGGCACGGGCCGCGCAACGCCGCCCTGTCCCACGACATCGCGCGGCCGGATGCGCGCACGCTGCTCCGGCATGCATGGCCTTACGGTGTGGCGGCCGTGCTGTATCCGGTGTTCTTCCAGATCGGCACCGTGCTGCTGAAGTATCTGCACGGCGATGCCGAGGCCGGCGTGTTCGGCATCGCGCTGGCCGTGATGACGGCGATCTACCTGTTTCCGACCACGGTGTACCAGAAGTTCCTGCTCGCGCGCCTGCACCGCTGGGCAGTGCATGATCGGGCGCGCTTCCGCCAGGTGTACCGGCTGGGCTGCGTCGGCATGCTCGCCAGCGGCGTAGCGGTCGGCCTGCTGCTTGCCGCGCTGTCCGGCCACGCGGTGCAGGTGTTCGGCGACCGTTACGCGGGGCTGCAACCGCTGCTCATGCTGCTGGCGGTCTGCGTGCCGGTGCGGTTCCTGTCCACTGCGGTGGGCGCCGTGCTGCTGACCGAAGGGCAGATGCTCTACCGGGTCGGCGCGATGCTGGTGGCTGCGGTCGCGGCGATCCTGCTCAACCTGCTGCTGATCCCGTCGCACGGCGCCATGGGTGCGGCCTTCGCCACCCTGGCGGCGGAGGGCTTGCTGCTGCTTTCGATGTACCACGGCGCGCGACGCGCGACGGTCCTGCGGGGTGCGCCATGACCGCCCTGCGCACGGCATTCACCGGTTACTACGGCATGCGCAACTTCGGCGACGACCTGTTCGGCGTGGTGTGCGCGATGGCGGCGCAGTCCTACTGGCGTTCGCAGCCCAGCGTGGTCGGACCGCCGCTGCAGGATGCGCCGGCAAGCAGCACGGTGCCACGGCGCTATCCGCCGCGCTGGTACGGCAGCACCGGCGTCGTGGGCAAGGCCAGCCGCTGGCTGAGCTTCGCGCGGGGCATCCACGAGTGCGACGTGCTGGTGATGGGCGGCGGTTCCGTGATCACCGCGCGCGAGTCGTTCCGCAAGCCGATGATGCTGTCGGCCACCCGGCGCGGCGTGAAGCTCGCGGCGGTGGGCGTGTCGATCGGCCCGTTCCGCGACGACCGCTCGCGCGATTCGGTGGCGGAATTCCTGCAGCGCTTCAGCTACCTGTCCGTGCGCGATGCGCGTTCGCACCGCGAGGCGCAGGCGATGGGCGTCGGCGCCATCACCCACGCCGGCTGCGACCTCGCCGCGCTGCTGCCCTGGCTTGCGCCGCGATCGGCCCGTCCGGCACCGGAGCCGGGAAGCCCCGTACGCATCGGTGTTGCGCCATGTCACTACCGAGAGGACGGCGACTACGCGGTGCCGCAGAAGCGGCGCTGGGAGGAGCAGCTCATCGCGACGCTCGGCCGGCTCCGCTGCACACGACCGGTCACCGTGGATGTCTTCAGCCTCAACGAGCACGAGCATCATGGCGATCGTGCACTGGCGCAGTCGCTGGTCGGCCGCCTGCGCACGGAGGGCATCGATGCGCACTGGCAGGGTTATGCACGGCAGGACCCGTTGCGCACGGTCGATGCGCTGGCTGCCTGCGATGCCGTGGTCAGCGCACGCCTGCATGGCGCGATCGTCGCGTACCTGCATGGCGTGCCTTTCATGATCGTCGACTACCACCCCAAGTGCCGCGACTTCGCCGACGACATCGGGCTGGACGCTTCGCTGCGTGTTACCGCGCGGGACACGGAGAATCCGTTCGGCGCGGCATTGCCCGCCCTGCTGGCGGGCGAACGGGCGCCGCGCGTTGCACCCATGGTCTATGCGCAGCGGGCGCCGCATGTGTTCCAGTGCGCACCCTGGGCCACGTCATGAACGAGGACCGCGTGAACAGCTCCCTCCCCGCGACTGCGCCGATCAGCGTGGTCATCCCCTGTTACCGCTGCGCCGACACGATCGGCGCGTCCGTGGCGTCGATCGATACGCAGCAACGCCGGCCGGTCGAAGTGCTGCTGGTCGACGACGCCAGCGGCGACGGCACGCTGGAGGCACTGCATCGTGTGGCCGCCGCGTATCCGCCGGGCTGGGTGAAGGTGGTGACGTCGCCGGCGAACGGAGGACCGTCGCAGGCACGCAACCTCGGGTGGCAGGCCGCATCGCAGCCGTATATCGCGTTCCTGGACGCCGACGATACCTGGGCGCCGGAGAAGATCGCGCTGCAGATGCGCGAGCTGGAACGCGACCCCGGCATCGCCCTGATCGCGCACAGGATGAAGGTGGTGTCGCGCGGTGCAGCGCCGGACCCGGTACGCGCGCCGGTGCGTGCGCACACGATCAGTCGGCGCCGCCTGCTGCTCAACAATCCGTTCCCGACCGCCTCGGTCATCCTGCGCCGCGACCTGCCGTTCCGTTTCAACGAACGGTTCCGTCGCGTGGAGGATTTCCTGCTGTGGGCACAGATCGGGTTCTCCGGCTACCACTGCGTCAAGCTCGACCAGGTGCTGGCCTACTGGCACAAGCCCACGTTCGGTGCCGCCGGCCTGAGTGGCGATCTGGACGCGATGCATCGGGCTGGCAAGGAAGTGCGGCAGGAACTGCTGCGCACTGGCCTGGTCACCCGTGGCGAACACTGGGTGGCACGCGGGTTCGGCCTGATCCGCCGCAGCCGTCGTCGTGTGCTGTTGATGATGCGCCCGACAGGGGCGCGGTGAAGCGTTCGCCATGAAGACGTACACCGTTCCGCTGTCCTCTCCACTGCGCACCGCACCGCATGACGCGGCGACGCGCGGGCTCGGTGTGCTGGTGGTGCTGGCCGTCGCCGCGTTCGCCTGCTGGGTGGTGGGCAGCCGGCCGCTGCACATCGGTGAGGACACCGAGACCTACGCGGCGTTCTTCGATGCGCTGGGTGCGGGCCTGCCGGAGACGCGGCTGGAAATCGGCTTCGTCTACCTCAGCTATGCGCTGCGCCGGCTGGGTCTCGGTCTGCAGGGCTACCAGACCGCCCTGTTCGGACTGATGCTGCTGGCCGTTACGGTGGCGGTGCGCATCAACCATCGCCGGTTCCCGCCCAGCCAGGCTTATCCGACCTTGCTGTGCGCCTCGCTGATGCTGCTGTTCATCTCGCCGATGTTCGTCAACGCATCGATCAACGCGGTCCGGCAAGGACTGGCAGCGCCGCTGGTGTTCGCAGCCCTGCTGTGCTTCCAGCAACGGCGCTGGGTGGGCTTCGTCGCGCTCGGCGCGTTGGCCGCGAGCCTGCACACGTCGTCGCTGCTTTACCTGGCATGCGCGCCGGCCCTGCTGCTGAAGCCGAACGTGTTGCGCGCCGTCGCGCTGCTGGCATGCCTGGCCTACGTGGCGGGCCTGACAATGAAGATGGTCGGCGTGGCGGCACCCTCCCTGTACACGACGGTGATGGAGTACACCGCCAACGACAACTACCGCGCCGGCGTGCGCATCGACTTCGCCGCGTTCACGCTGTTCTGGTACCTGCTGATGCTGGGGGTTGCGCCGTGGGTACAGGCTGAAGCCCGTCGCGCGCTGGCGGATGCGGCGTCCGTCTATCTGGTGATGGCATTGCCGTTCTTCATGATCGGCTGGGGCTACTTCTCCAACCGCTACCTGCTGCCGGCCTGGATGGCGATGTCGCTGATCCTGGCCGCAGCCTGCTGCTACAGCAGGGTCGCGCCGCTGCGGCATCCGCTGGTGCTGGGTGCCGGCCTGCTGACTTCGTGCGGCGTGCTGTACGTGTTCGTGTCGCGCGGCATCGTCATCTGAGCGTCCCCATGGAGACCCTGTCCGCGATCGTCGTATGGTTGAGTTATCCGCCGATGCTGTCGTTATGCGTGCTGGTCGCCGCCGCGTTGCTGTGGTGGCTGCGGCGTCGCCATGTCGCGGTCGCGCTGGCGGTCGCCGGCATCGCCTGGTCGATGCTGTGGTCGATCCCGATCGCATCGGATGGGCTGCGCGGCGTGCTGGAGCAGCGCTATGCGATGCGTGACGCGTCGGCGCTGCCGAAGGCCGATGCGATCGTCGTGCTCGGCGGCGGCAGCAACTACGCATGGCTCGACCGGCCGGATATCGACCCTGATCGCCTGCACAGCAGCCGGCTCGCGGCGGGCGCGCGCGCGTGGCATGCGGGCAAGGCGCCGAAGATCATCCTCAGCGGCGGGGCCGTCGGCAGCACCACCGAAGCGCGGCGGATGGCGTCGGCGATCCAGCGGCTGGGTGTGCCCGACGAAGCGCTGGTGCTGGAAGAACGCAGCCGCGACACGCGCGACAACGCACGCTACAGCATGGCACTGGCGGATGCGCAAGGCGGACGCAAGGTGTTGCTGGTGACATCGGCGCTGCACATGCCGCGGGCAGCGCTGCAGTTCTGTCGTGCAGGCGCGGATGTCTTCGCCGTGCCGGTGCCGGAGGGCAGGCCATCGAAGGGCTTGCGTGCCCAGTACGTTCCGTCGCGCCGTGCGCTATGGCGCAGCGGCCGCGCATTCAAGGAGTTCGCGGCATTGGCGGCCGCGTGGATCGGCGCCTGACGCGGGTCGATCCCTGCATTAATGCAGGGTTTGGCTGCTTCCCCCGTTCTCTTCACGCCGCCGTTGCCACGATGAAAGAAACGCTGGCGAGGCCTGGTGCGCGCGTTCTCCGCGCACAGGTCCAAGCCGCATCACACGTGTTCCAGCGAGGTGTCTGGTGAAGATGCAAACCCCTATGCGAATCCTGTTGGCGGCAGCGGTCGCGACCGCGCTGTCCTCGTGCGCGGGCCAGCGCATGACGAAGCAGCCGACCGTGCCCAGCGGCGACGGCCAGGCACAGAGCGATGTGCAGATGGTGCCGATCACCCAGGCGCTGGTCGCCGCGCCGCGCGAAGCCGTGATGGTGCCGGCGTCGCTGGCGCAGTACAAGCCCGAGATCTACCGCATCCAGCCGGGCGACACGCTGCTCGTCACCGTCTGGGACCATCCCGAGCTGACGTCGCCCGCCGGCAGCCAGCAGCAGGCCGTCACCAACGGGCGCCTGGTGCAACCGGATGGCAGTTTCTTCTTCCCTTACGCGGGCAAGCTGGACGTCAACAACAAGACGATCGAGGAAGTGCGCAGCACGCTGGTCGGCAAGTTGAGCCAGTACCTGAAGTCGCCGCAGATCGACGTCAACGTGGTCGGCCACGGCGCCAAGGTCACGCTGCAGGGCGCGTTCGAGGACACGGCGCCACAGGAATTCACCACCGTGCCGCTAACGCTGTCGCAGGCGGTGGGCCAGGCGCGCATCAATGTCGAAGAGGCGGACCTGGCCGGCTTCGTGCTGACACGCGATGGCCAGGACTATCCGCTGGACCTGGACGCGCTGAACCGCAACGGCAAGGTGGCGGGCGATGTCTATCTGAAGCCGGGTGACCGCCTCTATCTGCCGTTCAACGATCGCAAGCAGGTGTACGTCATCGGCGAGGTGCTGCGTCCGCAGGCACTGACGTTCAAGACCACCGACATGAGCCTGACCCAGGCGCTGGGGCAGACGGGTGGCCTGAATCCGATCACCGCCAAGGGCGGCGCCGTCTATGTCATCCGTGGCATGGAAGACAACTCGCATGAGCAGGCGAAGGTGTACCACCTGGACGCCACGTCACCGGTCGCGTTCGCGCTGGCGGACCGCTTCCCGCTGCGCGCAGGGGATGTCGTGTGGGTCGGCCCAGCGGGCGTCACCCGCTGGAACCGCTTCCTGACCCAGTTGCTGCCGCTGTCGGGGATCATCAGCAACGCCGCGTCGGCGCAGTACAACTTCGACCGCAACTGATCGTGGGCCGATGCGCGTCATGCATCCAGAGGTTCTTCTTCCCGCGCGTAGGGCCGCGGCCGGGAGACCAGCGACAGCGCGGGTGAGGGCCGCGCTTCGCCCAGATGGCGCGGTGCGTTCCGGCGCGCCGCCAGCACGCGCAGGCGGTCGGTGCGCGCCAGCGCCCAACGCGCGGACCAGCGCATGCCTGCAGGCACCGAGCGCACGGCGACATTGGCCTGCGGCTGCCGGGGGTCGTCCATCAGCACGACCACCAGCCAGCCGCCACGGCATGCACTCACTTCCAGCACCGGATGTCCATCGAGATCCAGACGCGCGCCGCTCCAGTCGTCATCGGGTGCCGCCTCCACCCACTGGAAATCGTCGGGAAGTTTCATCGGAACTGCTTTCGTCATGGGGGAGGCCTTCTCGTTTTCACGGGGGGAGGTGTGATCGCAAGGCGCGATCGGGTCCGTCACCAGTGACGGACGCAACGTGGTTACGCGAGGAAAACGCAGACGTTCTTTGCGGACGTTCTTTCTTGTGTGTTCTTGCGCTTCCCGATAATAAGGATTGCGAAGGCGTCACGACGATTTCTGCTGAGTCCGCTTCAGCAACAAGCCGGTGTTGTGGACATGCGAGCACTGCGTCACATCGAGTCATG
This sequence comes from Pseudoxanthomonas sp. PXM02, assembly GCF_014851805.1. Lineage (GTDB taxonomy): Bacteria > Pseudomonadota > Gammaproteobacteria > Xanthomonadales > Xanthomonadaceae > Pseudoxanthomonas_A. The sequence continues at coordinate 1,633,221 of NZ_JACVAK010000001.1, read as the reverse complement.
TGCATGAACGACGTTCACGCGCTCATCGCATCGCATGCGCTGAATGCGGCATTGGTGATGACACTTCGATGTCAGTGGTTCGTGCGTCGCGATCGAACAGGTGCGATACATGGATGAGCGCAAGCGCAAATCGGGATTCGCCCTGCTCACGCCAGAGCAGCGCAAGGAAATTGCGCGCAAGGGTGGGCGGGCCGCGCAGAAGCGGGGCCGTGCGCATCAGTTCGGCAGTGACGACGCGCGCGAGGCCGGCAAGAAGGGTGGTGCGAAGGTCAGCCAGGATCGCGCGCACATGGCGCGCATCGGTGCGAAAGGCGGTCGCGTGCGCCCGAGCGAACGGCAGACGCCGAGTAATGAAGAAGAGGAGTGACTCGCGCGATGCCGCGCGGCGAGGTCAGTCGACCCAGCCGCTGATCTCGCCGTGCGTGAACGGGCCGATCTTCTGGCGCGCGATGCGACCGTCGGCGTTCACCAGCACCGTGTAAGGCAGCACGCCCTTGGCATTGCCCAGCCACACGCTGGCATCGGCCGGTCCCGGCGTGTCCAGCACGATCGGATAGCGCACCGGCACCTGCGCGGTGAAGTCGCGCACACCTTCGGGCGTGTCGAGCGCGAGGCCGATCACCTGCACGCCGTCCTCGCCCTGTGCGGCAGCGAAGCGGTCCAGCTCCGGCATCTCCTCGATGCACGGCCCGCACCAGCTCGCCCACACGTTGATCAGCAACCGCTTGCCCGTATAGCGCGTGCGCAAGTCGACGACGGCGCCATCCAGTCCGGGCAGTGCGATCGCGGGCATGGGGTCGCCGATGCCGGCAGGCGTCACGCCCGCAGGCGGTGCCGGCGCGGTGGCGTTCGTGGCGGCATGCAGCGCGCGTTCGCCCACCTGCGTGCGCCAGAACGGGTTGCCGTTGAACCACAGGCTCGCCGCGAGGCCGAGGCCGCCCGCCAGGATCGCGACGGCCACGATGCGCGGCGTAGTGATCTTCATCGCGCGGCCCGTTCGAACGCCTGGCGCATCGTGTCGTGCGTCAGCACGGTCGGCAGCACTTCGCCTTCGCCGCCGTCGCGCGGATACATCACGTACAACGGCACGCCGACCGCTTTGTGCTGTTCGAGGAACGCCGTGATGGCCGGGTCCACGTTGGTCCAGTCACCGGTCATGATCACCGCGTCGTGTGCCGCGAGCAGGTCGCGGAACGCGGACGTGTTCAGCACGGCTTTTTCATTGGCCTTGCAGGTGACGCACCAGTCCGCCGTCATGTCGACGAACACGATGCGGCCTTCGGCGCGCAGTGCGGCCAGACGCTCCGCGGAATACGCCACCTGGCCTTCGGCGGTCGGTGCGGCGATGGACGCCGTCGGCAACCGGTGCACCATCGCCAGCGGCACCAGCGCCGTGGCGGCGAGCACCAGCGCCAGCACGCGTTGCAGCGGCGCGACAGCGAAACGCACGCGCTGGAAGCACCACAGGCCCAGCGCCAGCAGCACCAGCCCGACCAGCGCCAGGCCGATCGCGTCGACGCCACGCTGCTTGCCCAACACCCACAGCAGCCACGCCGCAGTCAGATACATCGGGAAAGCGAGCACCTGCTTCAACGTATCCATCCACGCGCCGGGACGCGGCAGCCGGTTCGCCAGCGCCGGTACGAAGCCGATCAGCAGGAATGGCAACGCGAGTCCCAGGCCGAGCACCGCGAACACCAGCAGCGCCAGCGGAGTGGGTGCCGTGAAGGCATACGCGAGTGCCACGCCCATGAAGGGCGCGGTGCAGGGACTCGCCACGACCACCGCCAGCACGCCGGTGAAGAAGTCGCCGACCGGGCCGCGACGCGACGCCAGACCATGTCCCGTGCCGGCGAAGCGGTGGCCGACCGCGAATACGCCCGACAGGCTCAGGCCCACGGCGAACATCACGTAGGCCAGCAGCCCCACCACCCACGGCTGTTGCAACTGGAAGCCCCAGCCCAACGCCTGGCCTGCGGCACGCAATGCGATGGCCAGAGCACCGACGGCGACGAAGCTGGCCAGCACGCCGGCCGTGTACCAGAGCGCACGACGACGCGCATCGCCGCCATCGCGTCCGCTTTCGGCCAGCGACAACGCTTTCAGCGACAGGATCGGCAGCACGCACGGCATCAGGTTGAGTACCAGGCCACCGAGCAGCGCCAGCGCGAGCGCGGCGAGCAGCGAGGTCGCGCCAGGCTGGTTGCGCGCCAGTACCTCTTCCGGCGGGCGCGTGCGCTCGACGTCGGCGTTGGCAGGCGCGGTCGCCGCAACGGCTTCCGGGGCAGTCGCCGCCGCGTCGACGGTTGCTGTCGTCGTCGGCGCCGGCGCAACAGCGACAGGCGCGGGCACGTCCGGTGTACTGGCCGGCGTCATCGTGCCGCCCGGGATGGACAACGCAACGCGACGCGTCATCGGCGGATAGCAGATGCCGTCGGTCTGGCAGCCCTGGAAGGTTACGCGCAGCGTCGCTTTCGCCGCCTCGCCATGCGCGCGTCGTAGCGGTACCGGCACTTCGGCCTGGTCGAAGTAGACCGTCACCTCGCCGAAATGCTCGTCGCGATGCGCCTTGCCGGTCGGCCAGCGTGGCGCCTGCAGCGCGATGCCCTGTGCGCCTTCGAGCGCCATCGAGGTACGGTCGCGGTAGACGTAGTAGCCGCGTGCCGGCGTGAAGCGCAGCAGCAGTTCGTTGCCGTTGAACGCGATCGCTTCGAACGCGAACGCCTGTTCTGCCGGCAGCGGCAGCGCGTCCATGCCGGCCTGCGGTTTCTGGCCCAGCAGGCCGCCGGTGAGCGCGCCGGATCCGAGCGGTACGAACGCCGCGTCGGCAGCCTCGGCCGATGGCAGCGGCACCTTCAGCGTGCGCGTCTGCGGCGGGTAGCAGATGCCGGCGTCGGCGCAGCCCTGGTACTTGATCTTCAGGGTGACGGTGTCGGCGGAAGCGCCCGGCTGACCGGGCAGGGTGGCGAGCAGCTCGCCGCGGTAGGTCTCGACGTCGCCGAAGAACTCGTCGCGGTAGGCCTTGCCCTTCGGCAGCTGCAGCGGCTGTGCGGCGAAGCCGGTGTCGGCTTCCACGCCGGTGCGGTGCCGGTACAGGTAGTAGCCGTCGGTGATCTTCCAGCGGATCTCGATGCGGTCCCGGGTCGGCGCCGTGGCGGTCAGCACAAAGGCCTCGTCCACCGGTAGCAGGTCGTCCTGGGTGATGGCCGTCGCCGCGCCGGGCGCGAACAGGCCGATCAGGAACAGCAGCAGGGCGGGCAGGGCACGGGTCAACGTCATCAGGGCACTCGGGTCAGGCGTCCGGCCGGGTTTCGGTGGCGACCCAGTCCAGGTAGGCGGGCAGGCCGGCGGCGGTTTCGACCGCCAGGATCTCCGGCAGTTCGCACGGATGGAGTTCCGCCAGCCGCGCCATCAGGGCGTCGCGGCGGTCGGCGCTGGTCTTGGCCAGCAGCTGGACTTCGTCGGCCTGCTCCACGCGGCCTTGCCAGCGGTAGGTCGACCCCACGCCGGGCAGGACGTTCACGCAGGCGGCCAGCCGTTCGTCCACCAGCGTCCGCGCCAGTCGCTGGGCGGTGTCGGCATCGGGGCAGGTGGACAGGATCAGGAAGACAGGCATCGGCCACCGATTATCGCAGACCCGTCCGCGCGGGCCGGCGACGCCGAAATTGTTTGCCCGCCGGCCCTTGAAAGCCCGCCGTGGCCCCCCGATATCCCTCGCATCCCGGCATTGCCGGGTTTTTGTCCCCGCGGCGTTGGCAGTCCCTTGAGGCGAGTGCTAACATCGCTGCCCCTTTCCCAGTCCAATCAATCACTTAAGAGGATTGACATGAGCAACATCAAGCCGCTGTACGACCGCCTGGTGGTCAAGCCGATCGAAGCCGAAGAAACCTCCCTCGGCGGCATCATCATTCCCGACGCTGCCAAGGAAAAGCCCACCAAGGGTGAAGTCATCGCCGTCGGCGAAGGCAAGTTCGTCGAAGCCACCGGTGGCGTGCGCGCCCCGAAGGTCAAGGTCGGCGACAAGGTGATCTACGGTCAGTACTCCGGTTCGGCCTACAAGCAGGACGGCATCGAGTACAAGATCATCAAGGAAGACGACGTCCTCGCGATCCTCGGCTGATCGCGCGCGGCGGCTCTGCGCCGCCGCCCACGTCACCGCAATCCTCTTGATGGCGGGCCCCGCGCCCGCCGCACGAACCCCACTCAATATTCCCGGAGTTGCACATGGCAGCCAAAGATATCCGTTTCGGTGAAGACGCCCGTACGCGCATGGTGCGCGGCGTGAACATCCTCGCCAATGCCGTCAAGGCCACCCTCGGCCCGAAGGGCCGCAACGTCGTGCTCGAGAAGAGCTTCGGCGCCCCGACCATCACCAAGGACGGCGTCTCCGTCGCCAAGGAAATCGAACTGGCCGACAAGTTCGAGAACATGGGCGCGCAGATGGTCAAGGAAGTCGCTTCCAAGACCTCCGACAACGCCGGTGACGGCACCACCACCGCCACCGTGCTGGCGCAGGCGTTCATCCGCGAAGGCTCCAAGGCCGTCGCCGCCGGCATGAACCCGATGGACCTGAAGCGCGGTATCGACCAGGCCGTGAAGGCCGCCGTCGAAGAGCTGAAGAAGCTCTCCAAGCCGACCGCCGACGACAAGGCGATCGCCCAGGTCGGCACCATCTCGGCCAACTCCGACAGCAACATCGGCGACATCATCGCCGACGCCATGAAGAAGGTCGGCAAGGAAGGCGTGATCACCGTTGAAGAAGGCTCGGGCCTGGACAACGAACTCGACGTCGTCGAGGGCATGCAGTTCGACCGCGGCTACCTGTCGCCGTACTTCATCAACAACCAGCAGTCGCAGCAGGTCGAATTCGACGACCCCTTCATCCTGATCCACGACAAGAAGGTCTCCAACGTCCGCGAACTGCTGCCGGTGCTGGAAGGCGTCGCCAAGGCCGGCAAGCCGCTGCTGATCGTGGCCGAGGAAGTGGAAGGCGAAGCGCTGGCCACCCTCGTGGTCAACACCATCCGTGGCATCGTCAAGGTCGCCGCCGTCAAGGCGCCGGGCTTCGGTGACCGCCGCAAGGCCATCCTGGAAGACATCGCCACGCTGACCAACGGCACGGTGATCTCCGAGGAAGTCGGCCTGCAGCTGGAAAAGGCGACGATCAACGACCTGGGTCGTGCGAAGAAGGTCGTGGTCTCGAAGGAGAACACCACCATCATCGACGGCGCCGGCGATGCCGAGCGCATCCAGTCGCGTATCAAGCAGATCAAGGCGCAGATCGAGGAGACCTCTTCGGACTACGACCGCGAGAAGCTGCAGGAACGCGTGGCCAAGCTGGCCGGCGGCGTGGCCGTGATCAAGGTCGGTGCCTCGACCGAAATCGAAATGAAGGAAAAGAAGGCGCGCGTCGAAGACGCCCTGCACGCCACGCGTGCGGCGGTGGAAGAAGGCGTGGTCCCGGGCGGTGGCGTGGCGCTGATCCGTGCGCTGCAGACCATCGGCAACCTGAAGGGCGCCAACGAAGACCAGAACCACGGCATCCAGATCGCCCTGCGCGCGATGGAAGCCCCGCTGCGCGAGATCGTCACTAACGCCGGTGAAGAGCCGTCGGTGATCGTCAACCGCGTCAAGGAAGGTTCGGGCAACTTCGGCTACAACGCCGCCAACGGCGAGTTCGGCGACATGATCGAGTTCGGCATCCTGGATCCGACCAAGGTCACGCGCTCCGCGCTGCAGAACGCCGCTTCGATCGCGGGCCTGATGATCACCACCGAAGCGATGGTGGCCGAGGCTCCGAAGAAGGACGAGCCGGCGATGCCGGCCGGCGGTGGCATGGGCGGCATGGGTGGCATGGACTTCTAAGTCCCGCTACCGGCTCCACCGTTCCACGAAAAGCCCCGCAGCGATGCGGGGCTTTTCTTTTGGAGGGGCAGGTTCGTCAGGCCAACCCGTAGGGCAGGTTCTGCGAGGACACGACCTTGTCGCCGACGGTGGCGCCCGCGAGAAAGCGCACGCAGTCGTGAAGCACCGACGGATCCGCCAGGACGCCGTGGTGACCCAGGTCGAGCGTGGTCAGCAGGCGCGCGGCGGACAGGTGCCGGGCGAAACGCTCGCCCTCGTGCCATGGCACCTCGTCGTCGAGCAGGTCGTGCACGACCAGCACGGGGATGCCGATCGCTGGCGCAAGGTGATGCACTTGCAGGGCGTCCAGCGTCTGGCCCATCCGCGCTTCGAGCAGGTCGCGCACGCACGCGCCTGCGCGCGAGCCGATGCCGGTGCGGCTGACGAACCGCTCCAGCGTGGCGTGCGGGTCCGCCTGCGCGGAGATCAGGATGGCGCGCTTCGCACGCAGGCCCTGATGCAGCGCGACGGCGACCGACATCGCGCCGAGCGAGTGCCCGATGACCGCCGCTGCTTCGCCACAGCGACGTCCCACTTCCAGCATGTCGTTGGCCAGGTCCAACCATGTCGATGTGCGTGAGCCCTGCCGGGCGTGCTCGCGCGCAAACGCGACGACCGCGAAGCCGGCGTCGCGCAGCACGTCGATCCATGGCGCCATGGCGTCGGCATGGGCTGCGTCCTGCGGCGGTATCAGCACGTAGGGCTGATTCTGCGGATCACCCCAGCGCATCAGCCGTATACGCCGGCCGCGCAACGACAGGACGTCCTGTTGCATGCCGTCGCCGCCGTCGAGGGCCGGCAGGCCTGCGAAGGCGGTTTCCGCGTCGAAACGCGTGAGCGCCTTGCGGGCGGCATGCCGCGGCGCAACCAGGCCGGTTACGCGGTTCAGCGCGTTGCTCCAGCGTGTCGCCGCGATGCCCGGGGGAGGAGCAGGCAGATCGGTCGGCGATGCGGGAGCGGGCAGCATGTCGTCCGTATCCGGACGATCGTCAGCGAGGGGCAAGGAGTGGCGGGTGAGCAGCATGGGAGTCCTGTCTATGCGTGTGGGTGCATGGACAAGAGCGCGCTGGCGTACCGCCGACTGACATGCGGCCGGCGCTCCGGCTGCGTTGGTTCAGGGAGCGTTGGCTGTCGTGATGGTTTCGGCCGAACGCAATGCGTCGCGTGCCGGATGTGTCGCGGGAATGGCCATGCGGTCCGCATACGCAAGGCCCTCGCGCTGCACGCGTGCAGCGGCGACGGTATCGCCACTGCGGGCATGCAGTTGCATCAGCGTGGCGTACCACGCCAGGCGGTCGTGGGGGAACGACCGGTAATGCGCTTCAACATGCACGGCCTGGTCGATCAGGCGGATGGCATCCCCATCATCACCCTGATGCGCATGCGCCAGCCCGCGGACGTACAGCGCGGTTGCGCTCAGCTGGACTTCGCCGAGCGCATCTGCGCGCCGCTGCAGGTCGAGCGCGTCGTGGCGCAGGTCGGTGGCGGCGCCGGAGAGCAGCCTCAGTCGCATCTGGCGCAGCTCCGCATCGAGCCGCTGCTCGTGCCGCGCGGGAAGCACGGCTGCCAGGTGGGCGAAGGCCTCCTCGGCGAGTCTGCGCGCACCGTGCAGGTCGCCCCGCAGCTCATCTATGCGCGACAGTTTCGCGAGCGAGAAGCCGATCCCGGGTGCGCGCGTGCGCCCGATCGCGTGCTCGATGGCCATGGCTTCGCGCAGCAGCGGCTCGGCGTCGTCCAGGCGGCCGAGCGCGAGATAGGCACTGCCCAGGTTGTGCACGCGCGGCGCCAGGTCGGCGTGCGGCCTGTCGTAGATCTTCCGCGCGATTGCAAGGGACTCGGTCAGTACCGTTTCGGCTTCCGCCAGATGTCCGCCCGCCATCAACGCGATGCCGAGGTTGCTCAGCCGGCGACAGGTCTCCTGGTGGGCGTTGCCGTAGATCCTGCGGGTCAGCGCCAGGGCGTGCCGTTGCCAGCGGATCGCCGGCTCTGGTTGATGTGCGCGCGTGTAGGCGGTGCCGAGCGCGCCATAGCTCTTGATCAGGCGCGGATCCTGCCGGGTGAGGCGCGCCTGCTGCAGGGCGATGGCCGCCAGATGGTCGCGGATGGCGGCCTGGTGCTGGTCCATCTCGCTGTGCACGATCGCGCGGCGATGGAGCGTCAGCGCAGCGGCGAGCCCTTGTGGATTGTTGCGCTGCTGTACCGCCAGCGCTTCGTCCAGCAAGGTGATCGCCGTGGAATAGTCCTGCTCGCTCGAGGCCAGCTGCCCCTGTTGGCTCAACGCCATGCCGAGCGCGCCCTGATCATCGGGTGGCAGGCGGCGCGCGACGGTGACGGCGTGGTCCAACAGCGGGCGTGCATCGTCGTAGCGCGACATCTCGTTGTAGATGCGTGCGATCACCACCAGCATCTCCACCTGCAGCGCGGGCGTGCCGGCGAGGTCCGTGCGTGCGCGCTCGGCGCCGCGTTGCAGCAGCGTCGCGGTATCCGGCAGTGCCGCACGCGGTCCGCTCGGCGCTTCGTTCTCGAACAGTTGCACCAGCAGATCACGGACGGCGTTGGCGCGCTGCGCTTCATGGCGGGCGAGGTTTGCTTGTGCCCGTGCCTGCGCGGCCGCCTGCCGGGCCGTGTGTGCCTGCCACACGGCGACGGACAGGCTGGTCAGCACCGCAGCGACCAGCACCGTCGCCACGGCCACACCGCCCCGATGGCGACGTGCGAACAGGCGGGCGCGATACAGCGGTGTGCGGACGCGCGCGCGTATCGGTTCGTGGTCCAGATACCGCTCCAGTTCGTCCGCCAGCTCGCCCGCCGACGCGTAGCGGTCTGAAGGGTGCGCAGCCGTTGCCTTGGCGATGATGTGGGCGAGGTCGCCCTTCACCCGCGCGGATACATCCGCGTCATCGGGATGTTCGCCAAGCAGCAGCTCCTGTAGCAGGATGCCGAGGGCATGCACGTCGGTCGCCGTGCTCACCGGAGCGCCGAGATACTGCTCGGGCGCGGCGTAGCCGGGCGTCAGCCCCGGCGACGCGACGCCCTCGTGTTCGTCGCCGGTCGCATCCAGCAAGCGCGCAACGCCGAAATCGAGCAGCCGCGGCGTTCCGTCCGCCGCGACCAGGATGTTGGAGGGTTTGAGGTCGCAATGCACGACCAGTTGGCGGTGTGCGGTGTCGACGGCGCGGCACACCTCGCACAACAGGCGCAGGCGTGCGGCCACGTCGAGTCCGTGCTGTGCGGCATGGCGCGTGATCGGCAGGCCATCGACATGGTCCATCACGAGATAGGGCACGCCCTGTTCCGTCACGCCCCCGTCTATCAATCGGGCGATGGCGGGATGCGTGAGGGCCGCCAGCGTTTGCCGTTCGCGACGGAACAGCTGCTGCTGAAGATCGGAGTGGAGGCCGCGGCGCAGCAGCTTGACCGCGACGCGCTGCTGGAAGTCGACATCCTCGCGTTCGGCCAGGAACACGTTGGCCATGCCGCCCTGTCCCAGTGGTTCGATCAGCCGAAACGCACCGACGCGCTGGCCGATCCATGCATGTACGGGCGAGGTGTCCTCCACCTGCAGCGCGTCCACCAGCGCAGCGACCGGGGTGTCGAGTACCGAGGGTTCGGTGCGCAGGTGGGCTGCCAGCAACGCCTCCAGTTGCCGACGTTGCACCGGATTGGCGCAGTGCCGGTCCATCCAGTCGCGCTGCTCGGGACTGGGCAGGTCGACGACGGCATCGAACCAGTGACGGAGGGAAGACATGGCGGGACTCGCAGGAAGGGATCTGCCTTTCAGCGCTTTCCAGCGGCGAACCCTGACATGCCGGCGTGCCTAGGCCGCCAACTGGGCGCCGAGGAAGGCGCGCGCGTACTGCCAGTCGCGATACACGGTGCGCACGCTGAGGTCGCAGAGTTCTGCGATGCGTTCCAGTGGCAGGCCGGCGAAGTAATGGAGCTCCACCACCTCCGCGGCCCGGGGATCGTCCTGCGCCAGGCGATGCAGGGCCTGGTCGAGCTCCAGCGCGTGCAGGGGATCGACCGTGACCTGTCCGGCCATCGTGTCGCGTAGGTCGGTGCGGCGCAGGTCGCCGCCATGCTTGATGCGCGCGCGCTGGCGTGCGCGGTCCACCAGCATGTGCCGCATCGCGCGTGCCGCATAGGCGTAGAACTGGCGGACGTGCGCGAACTGCGGCTGCTGGTGGCTCATCTCCAGATACAGCTCGTGTACCAGCGCCGTCGTGTCCAGCGTCGCGCCATCACGCGGCAGCCGTTGCCGGTGCGCCAGCCGTCGGAGTTCCTGGTAGACCTCGCCGAACAGGGGATCCAGCGGGCGGGGCGCGGCATCGTTTCGGGACATCGGCAATCCATCGGGGGGTCTGGGTGCCGTCGCCATGACCGGCACTGGATCCAACGCACAAGCACCGCCAGATGGGTCACCGCCTGGCGGTCGAGGACGTGTCAGGCCTCGCTGACGCTATCCAATGGTCGCGCCGGGATACGGGGAGACGCCCGAACAGCCGTTTCGCGCGCCGCTCCAGCGTTGCAGATGAAACATTCGACAAGCGCCGGCAGGCGTGGCCCAATGCAGCCGTGAACATTTCCCGCGCCCGCTATTGGTTTTGGTACGAAGGCTTTCCGATGCCAACGGCGGAAGCGAGGACGCATTCATTCTAGGTAAGACCCAAGAAGAATCCCCTTGAAGCCGCCAGCGAACCTGGCGGCTTTTTTGTTGACCCGGAGAACCCCATGGCCCCCCATACCGACGACCTGCGCATCCGCAAACTCGATGAGCTGGTCACGCCTGCCGCCGTCACGGCGGAACTGCCCTGCGACGATGCCGTGTCGCAGACCGTGTCCGACGCACGCGGCGCGCTGCACGACATCCTGCACGGACGCGATGACCGGCTGATCGTGGTGATCGGTCCCTGCTCGATCCACGATCCCGCATCGGCGATGGACTACGCACGTCGGCTGAAGCCGCTGCGCGATGCGCTGGCCGGCGAACTGGAGATCGTGATGCGGGTGTACTTCGAGAAGCCGCGCACGACGGTGGGCTGGAAGGGCCTGATCAACGATCCGGCCCTGGACGGCAGCTTCGACATCAACCGCGGATTGCGGCTGGCGCGCGGCCTGCTGCGCGACATCAACGCGCTGGGTCTGCCGGCGGGCTGCGAGTACCTCGACACCATCTCGCCGCAGTACATCAGCGATCTGGTGGCTTGGGGTGCGATCGGCGCGCGCACCACCGAGAGCCAGGTGCATCGCGAGATGGCCAGCGGCTTGTCGTGCCCGGTCGGCTTCAAGAACGGCACCGACGGCAACGTCAAGATCGCGGTCGATGCGGTGGGCGCCGCTTCGCATCCGCATCATTTCCTGGCGGTGACGAAGGAAGGCCGCTCGGCGATCGCGGCCACCGCGGGCAATCCCGATTGCCATGTGATCCTGCGCGGCGGCAAGGCGCCGAACTACGATGCGGCCAGCATCGACGCCGCCAGCCAGGTGCTGGCGAAGTCGGGGCTGCCGGCGCGCCTGATGGTCGACGCCAGCCACGCCAACAGCGGCAAGAATCCCGACAACCAGCCCGCCGTCATCGACGACATCGCGCGCCAGATGGAAACGGGCGAATCGCGCATCGTCGGCGTGATGGTGGAAAGCCACCTGGTGGGCGGACGACAGGATCTGGTCGATGGCCAGCCGCTGACGTACGGACAGAGCATCACCGACGGATGTCTTGGATGGGAGGCGTCGGTGGCAGTGCTCGAACGATTGGCGGCTGCCGTGCGACACCGCCGGGATCACGTGGTGTCGCGCGCCGCGTGACGTGACGCCCGCAGGTTGCGGTGAGGTGCGCGCTACCCGCTAATATCCCGGCTGCAAGTCATTGATTAATGTGAATTTCTCACATTGCTGGACGCAGCGCCTGGAGGAGACAGGCCATGCGGGGGTTATGGGAACGGCTGCGCGCGTGCTGGGCGCTGCCTGGCGCCGACGAGAGCGCCAATGGATTGTTGTTGAGCAGGCAGCTGCGCGCGCTGTTCCGTGTGGTGCCCTGGTACGTGGCGTCGAATTTCTACACCACGGGTGGCGTGCTCTGGGTCATGCGGCCCTTCCTCGACGCACGCAGCGTATGGCCGTGGCTGGCGTTCTTCGTGCTGGCCCACGCGGGTTGGGGCTGGCATGCATATCGTTGCCTTCGCCGGTCGCCGCATGAAGGCGCGCCTTCGCTGGGGCGCAGTGATCTGCGCATCGGTGCTTTGTGGTGCGGGCTGTGCGCCCTCGCTTGCGGGTCCGGCATCTACATGGGCGCTCCGCTCGCCGCCAGCGATGGCAGTCGTCTGTTGCTCAGCGCGTACACGCCGGGGTTGATCGCCACCGGCGTGCTGGTGGGGATCACCACGCCGCTACTCTCGTTCACGTGGTTGTCGGTGCTGACCGTGTCGGCCTGCCTGATGGTGGTGCGGCTGGACTTCCTGGCGCAGGGCATGACGGTCACGCTGTTGTGCAGTTATGCCTTGATGCTGTCGATCGCGCTGCTCTTCGCGTCGCACCTGTTCGTCCGTCGTGTCGAAGCAGAGCTGGCCGCGGACCGGCAGGGCCAGATCGTAGGGCTGTTGCTGCGCGACTTCGAGAGCAAGGCCAACGACTGGCTGTGGGAGAGCGACCGTGAGGGTGTCCTCACGCGTGCGGCGCATCGCCTGGCGCAGATGCTGGGATACGGCCACGCCGATCTGGTCGGCAAGCGCCTGGATGCCCTGTTCGCATCGCAACGTCTGGTGGAGGTGCAGGGCGATGGCGACGTGGGTGCTGCCGCGTTGCGGCCGCGCCTGCGGATGGGGGAGGCGTTCACGGGCGTGGTCGTGGAAGCGATGGTCGAAGGCCGGCCGCGCAGTTGGATGCTCAGTGCCAAACCCCTCCATGGATCCGGCGGCGAGTGGATCGGCTGGCGCGGCGTAGGATGCGATGTCTCCGACGCGCGCCTGCGCGAGGCCGATGCGCGCGCCCGCGAGCGCCATCTGCACCATCTCGCCCACCACGACCCGCTGACGGGCTTGCCCAACCGGCGCGCGTTCCTTGACGCCCTGGAGGCCGGAAGCGAGACATGGCATGCCGTGGCCATGATCGACCTGGACAACTTCAAGACGATCAACGACAGCCTGGGCCATGCCGCCGGCGATCACGTGCTGTGCATCGTGGCGGATCGCCTGCAGAGGGCGTGCCGCCCCGGGGACATGCTGGCAAGGCTGGGCGGAGACGAGTTCGCCGTGCTGCTGCGGGCGTTGCCTCCGCAGCATGCCGAAGAAGAAGTCCGTGCGCGCCTGTCCCTCATTCTCGAGGCGCTTCGCGTTCCCGAGCAGATCGACGACTACCGCGTCGATGTACGCGCCAGCGTCGGCGCCTCGCTGGCGTCGGACATTGCCGGTACGGGAGAACTCCTGCGACAGGCCGACAATGCGCTGTATGCGGCCAAGCGCGAAGGCCGTGACATGTTGTGCCACTACTCGCCGAGGATGAGCGAGCGGCTGCAGGAGCGCCTGGCGATGGTCAGCGATCTTGCCCTGGCCGCCCAGGCCGGTCAGCTCGAGCTCGACTACATGCCGTTGCATGCAACTGATGATCGCGGCATCCGGGGTTACGAAGCGTTGTTACGCTGGCGGCATCCGTTGCACGGACGCATCCCGCCGATGGACTTCATTCCGACGGCTGAAGAGTCCGGCCTGATCATCCCGATCGGGCTGTGGGTCCTTGAGCGGGCCTGCCGCGACGCATCGGCGTGGAGTCCGGACACCACGCTGGCGGTCAACGTCTCCGCCGTCCAGCTCGCATCCCCGACGCTGGTGGAATCCGTACTGGACATCCTGCATCGGGCCGGCATGCCGCCGGGCCGGCTGGAACTGGAGATCACGGAGTCGGTGCTGGCGCGCGATCCGGCAGCGGCGCGCAGCATGTTGCAGCGCCTGCGGAAGGCGGGCATACGCGTCGCCATCGACGACTTCGGCGTGGGTTATTCCTCGATGGCGCAACTGCGCGAACTGCCCTTCGACGGCATCAAGCTGGACCGGTCGTTCGCCACGGCACTGCTGCAGGACGAGGCACGGGACATGACCTGCTCGATCATCGCTTCCGTGGTGCACCTGGCGCGGTCGATGCATCTGACGGTGACAGCGGAAGGTGTCGAAACGGAGCTGCAGTTCCAGGCGCTGCGCGGGCTGGGGTGCACCCTGGTGCAGGGCTATCTGTTTGGGCTTCCGGGTCCGGTGAAGGCGCCATCACTAGGGGCGCCTGCCGTGAAGTGACTTCCGGCACGTCGAAGAGATGACGGCTGGCAACTGACCGGTGGCGGGTGGCGGACGAGACTGGCCGCACACACCCGCCACCGGAGCCCGCCATGTCCCGCCCCAACCATTACACGCTGCCGCTTGCCGTTGTCCTCGCCTGCTTCGGTGCTTTCCAGGTGCAGGCCGCCGACCTCACCGTGACCCTGCACGATGTACGCGCGCAGACCGGCCTGTTGAAGTTGGCGGTCGTCGATTCGCAGGCCGGCTGGGATGGGCAGGCAAAGCCGGTGAACGCCGACGGCGCGCCACCGCAGGGCACTACCGCCACCTTCGTGTTCAAGGGGCTGAAGCCCGGCGCCTATGCCGTGCTGGTGACCCACGACGAGAACGGCAACGGCACGCTCGACAGCAACATGATCGGCATGCCGATCGAAGCCTATGGCTTCAGCAACAATCCGAAGGTGATGCGCAAGCCGACCTGGGACGAAGCCCGCTTCGACGTCGGCGTGCAGGATGCCGCCATCGACATCCACCTGCGTTGAGGCGCGCCGCCATGGATCGCCGCCGCTTCCTGCGCAACCTCCTGTCCGGCGCCACCGCGCTGGCCGTCGCGCCCACCCTGCTGCGTGGCGAGAATGCCTTTGCCGGCGATCCCGCGCGCTTCGCTTCCGGCCTGCGCGAACAACCATGGCTCGCCGGCTGGAAGTCCGTGCAGTCCGAAACGCTGGGGCCGGCGACTGTGCAACTCGAAGGTCGACTGCCCGCCGGCTTCGCGGGCACGCTGTACCGCAATGGCCCGGCATGGACCGAGCGCGCCGGGTTCCGCTACGAACACTGGTTCGATGGCGACGGCATGGTGCACGGCTGGCGCTTCAACGGTGATGGCACGCTGAGCCACCACGCGCGCATGGTCGCCACGCCGAAGTTCACCCGCGAGCAGAAGGCGGGACGCTTCATGTACCCGGTCGCCGGCACGTCCATCCCGGACATGCAGCCGATCCGCAACAACGACGACGCGAATACGGCCAACACCTCCGTGACGATGATCAACGGCCGGCTGTTCGCGCTGTGCGAAGCGGGATCGGCGTTCGAGCTGGATCCGGACGACCTAACCACGCTGGGTCCGGTCACATGGCGCCCGGATCTCGCGGCGATTCCGTTCTCCGCGCATCCGCTGGTGGACCGCGATGGTTCGTCATGGAACTTCGGTTCCATCTCGATGATGGGCGGCAACGGACTGGTGGTCTGGCATATCGGGCGCGATGGCGTGCT
This sequence comes from Pseudoxanthomonas sp. PXM02, assembly GCF_014851805.1. GTDB lineage: Bacteria > Pseudomonadota > Gammaproteobacteria > Xanthomonadales > Xanthomonadaceae > Pseudoxanthomonas_A. The sequence goes on along the minus strand of NZ_JACVAK010000001.1, from coordinate 1,617,784 downwards.
GGCCTCGGCCGATGTGCTGGAAACGCCGGTGCCCGGTTACCTGCACAGCTTCGCGATGACCGACCGGCACCTGGTGTTCGCGCTCATCCCGTTCCGTTACCGCGAAGGATCGGGGGCGTTCTTCGAGCGCCTGCGCTTCCAGCAGGACCAGCCGTTGCGCATCGCGGTGGTCGACAAGGCCACGCCGTCGAAGGCGCAGTGGTTCGAGGCCGATTTCGCGGCGATCTACCACTTCGGCGACGCGCACGAACGCGATGGCCGCATCACCGTGCGCGCGGTGCAGCACCTGGACCTGGAGCACGCCCGCTCACCGATGCAGGCGGCGATGAACGGCGATGGGCACGGCGACGCCCACGGCGGCAAGGGACCGCTGCGCGATCTGGTCCTGGACCTGCGCACCGGCAAGGCGCGCTGGGAGGACACGGGCATCGTCGGCATCGAGTTCCCCGTGTTCGACGTGCGCACGCCATCGCGCGACGCCGCGCGCCTGTATGCGCCGGTCCATGTCGATGGATCCACCGCGCCTTACTTCAGCCGCATCGGTGCCTTCGACATCACCCGCGCGCGTCAGCAGGTGCACGACTACGGTCGCGACGTGCTGGTGGAAGAGCATCTGTTCGTCCCGCGGCCCGGCAGCACGCGGCCGGACGATGGCTGGCTGGTCGGCACGCTGCTGGATGCCGCCAAGGGCCGCAGCGGCATCGCGGTGCTGGATGCGCGGCGCGTCGACGACGGTCCGCTGGCGCAGGCGTGGCTGCCGTACACCGTGCCGCTGGGGTTCCACGGGCATTTCGCCGCGCGATGAATGCCGCACGCGCGGGCGATGCGGCATGCTGTGCGGATGGAACGGACATCCTTTCGCGCAACGGGCCTGCGCTGGCTGCGATGGGGGCTGATCGCCCTCGTCGCGGTCTACGCCCTCTACCTGGTCGCCGGCAACCTCTTCCTCAACACCGCACTCGGTGAGCGCACGCTCAATCGCAAGCCCGATCGTTTCCAGATGCGCTGGTCGTCGGGTTACACCTGGTGGCCGGGCCGGGTAAGCCTGCAGGACGTCTCGCTGCAGGGACAGGCGCGCCGCATCGCCTGGGAGGCGCAGGCGGGACGTGTGGAAGGGCGGATCGCGTTGTGGCCTTTGTTGTCGCGTCGTCTGCACGTGCCCGAGGTTCGCGCGGACGACGTGCGTGGCGGCGTGCGTCGCGTGACGAAGGAACTGGCACCGCCGCCGCCCCGCGCAGGTGGCTGGGAGTTGCAGTTCGACCGTATCGCCAGCGATTCGATCCGGCGGGGGTACTTCGACGGGATGGAACTCATCGGCACGGGACGCGCCGAGGTCGGCTTCTACAAGCAGTTGCGCGGCGGGCCGATGGAACTGATGCCTTCGATCGCGGAGTTCGTCCAGGCAAAGTTGGTCCGTAACGGCGATGAAGTCCTGCGGGACGCCACGCTGGATCTGCGATTCGCGATCGACCGGCACCGGCGCGAGGAGGCAGCCGGCCTCGACAAGCTGCTGAAGACGCGGCTGGACGTGAAGCTGGCCGGTCGCACTGCCGGCTTGAACATCGCCGTCAGCCCGCGGGGCGAGGTGGCGACGGCGCTGGTGCCTGGTGAAGGGCAGGCGGACATCGACCTGGGTTTCGAGCGGGGGCTGCTGAAGCCCGGTGGGCGCGCGACGTGGACGATGGCGGTGGCCGGCAACGACATCGCCGGTGCGAAGCGCAACGACATTCTCGGCATCGACGTGGCGGTGGACGAGGACATCGTGCTGAAGGCGGCCGTGCCGCCGCAGGCCGATGGCCGGCTGGCGGTAGAGGCGGACCTTCGACTGCGTGGGCGGCAGGTGCCCCTGCGCGATTTCGCCGGCCTGCTGCCGCGCGCCTCGGGTCATGTGGTGGGCGCCTGGCATTTCGATTCGCTGCGCTGGCTGTCGGACCTGTTCCCGCAAGCGCCGTGGCTGAAGCTCGACGGCGCCGGTGCGATCAGTGCCGACGTGCAGGTGATGGACGGCAAGCTCGCGGCAGGCAGTCGCATCGCTGTGCCCGGTGTCGACGCGACGGCCGACGTGATGGGCAACCGCATCCGCGGCCGGGCGCGCGCCGACATCCGGCTGGACGCCGGTGCGCAGGGCGAACTGGTGCCGCGCCTGCAGGCGGTGATGGAAACGTTCGATGTCGCTGCGGTGAAAGCGCCGTCGAAGTCGTACGTACGCGGCCGCAACCTGCGGCTGTCGGTCAATGCCGACGGTCCGCTCGCGCAGGCACGGGACACGCTGAAGGCACGCGTCGTGTTCGACGGCGCCACCGTGCCCGACCTGCGCGTCTACAACCCGTTCCTGCCGCGGCGGCACATGCGTTTCGAGCAGGGGGCAGGGACGCTGAGTGGGGATCTGTCGCTGGATGCGGCCGGCAACGTAGGCCATGGCGTACTGCGCATCGCTGGCCGGCGCACGCGGATGCATCTGGCCAACCTGGAGTTGCGCGGTGACATCGACCTCGACCTGAAACTTCGCCGCGCCGACCTTCGGCAGCGGTGGTTCGTCGTCGACGGCAGCACCGTACATGTCCGCAATGTCGGGTTCACCGAGCCCGGCGGCGAATCGCGCCGCGGCTGGTGGGCACGCGTGAAGCTGGACCGCGCACGGCTGGATGTCGACCGGCCGATCAGCGCCGGTGGCGGCGCCGACGTGACGATGAAGGACGTCGGCTTCCTGTTGGCGTTGTTCTCGCGGCAGAAGGAATACCCGGCGTGGGTGTACCGGCTGGTCGACGCAGGCCAGGCGCGGGTCCGGGGCCGCGTGCAGTGGCGGGACGACGTCCTGGTCCTCGACCGGATGCAGGCGAGCAACGATCGTTACGACATGCTGGCGCGGCTGCGCCTGCAGGGTGGCCAGCGGCAGGGCGACCTGTACGCCCGCTGGCGGGCCCTGAGCATCGGGATGGAAGTGCAGGGCGATCGGCGCAAGCTGCATCTCGTCCGCGCAAGAGACTGGTATGAGGGGCGCCCCCACTACCTGGATTAGGTCACTGAAACGGGGCGTTTGCGCGAGGAGGGAGGGCTAGCCCTGTTCAGGTAAATGCGATGAAGAACGTAACCGCTGTTCTGACCGTCATCTCATAAATTGGTCTGATATCGGTAACACGCAGCAACGGCGGGGGTTTTGCTCGCATTCATATTCGTGACATCACGCCTGGGTCCACTGAACCGTCCGGTTCTGTTTTGCAGTGCAGCGTGCAAGACCTGTAACCCACCCTTCACGATGGCCCCGCATCCCGACGTGGGGGAGGGAGCAAGCCCGCAATAGCCTAGCTGTTGCGGGCTTTTTTATTGCCTGCTGCCGGGGCGGCGAAGCAAGGTCGGGACGCTGGATTCCCGTTGCGGGATGCCGCGGCTGCGCCGATGCGGGAGGGCCGGGGAGTAGAATTGCCCCATGACTGATTCCGCCCGCCCGGCCAGCGCCCGGGAAATCCCCCTGCAGATCGTTTCCGCCACCGCCACGGCGCCGCTCGAAGCCGGCGCCAAGCAGCTCGGCGGCGACAAGATCGCGCGCTCGCCGGTGCAGTTCGCCGACGCCCCGGTACTGCGCAAGCCGTCGTGGATCCGTGTGCGCATCCCCTCTGACGGGGCGGTGGCCAAGCTCAAGGCCAAGCTGCGCGAGAACCGCCTGGTCACCGTCTGCGAGGAGGCCAGTTGCCCGAACATCCACGAGTGTTTCAGCCACGGCACCGCCACCTTCATGATCCTGGGTGAGGTCTGCACGCGGCGCTGCTCGTTCTGCGACGTTGCCCACGGCAGGCCGAAGCCGCCGGATCCGTCCGAGCCGCTGAGCCTGGCGAACACCGTGGCCGACATGGGCCTGAAGTACGTCGTGGTGACCAGCGTGGACCGCGACGACCTGCGCGACGGCGGTGCCCAGCACTTCGTCGACTGCATCGCGGCCATCCGCGAGCACTCGCCGGTCACGCGCATCGAGATCCTCACCCCGGACTTCCGCGGCAAGGGTCGCATGGATCGCGCGCTGGAGATCCTGGCGGTCAATCCGCCGGACGTGTTCAACCACAACATCGAAACCGTGCCGGACCTGTACACCAACGTCCGCCCGGGCGCCGACTACCAGTGGTCGCTGACCCTGCTGCAGCGCTTCAAGCAGCAGCATCCGCATCTGCCGACCAAGTCGGGGATCATGCTCGGCCTCGGCGAGACCATGGAGCAGGTGCTGGGCACGCTGCGCGACCTGCGTGCACACGACGTCGACATGGTCACCATCGGCCAGTACCTGCAACCCACCCCGCATCATCACCCGGTGCTGCGTTACTGGACGCCGGACGAGTTCAAGCAGCTGGAGGAGTACGGCATGGCGCTGGGCTTCAGCCATGTGGCCTCCGGACCGCTGGTGCGCTCGTCCTACCACGCCGACCAGCAGGCGGCGCAGGCCGCGTTCGCGACCCGTCAGGCGGTCTGAACCGTATCAGGACAGCGTGACGCCGGTCGCCGACGGCGGGGATCGCCATGTCCCGCGCCCGGTCATGGCAGGGCCGCGGTTCACCTTTCCCTACACCGTGGCCCTTAGGCTGCCGATAGACAGATGACAAGGCACGCAACTTTGTGCACTGTCCTTCTGTCGAATCCGCAATCCGTTCCAGCCTGACGGGCCCCCGGGCCATGAGTACGCAATGACACTGAAGAAAGCCCCCATTTTGTTGTTGGCCTTGGCCCTGTCGACCCCGCTGGCGCTGCTCGCGCGCGGTGATGGCGACCCGATCGCGGTGGCGCCCACCGCCGACCAGTCCAACACGTCCAAGCTGGTGTACGGGCTGCTGTCGGACAGCCGCTACGCGTATCGCCCGCGCCCGCTGGACGACGCGCTGTCGCAGCAGATCTTCAAGCGCTATTTCGAAGCCCTCGATGGGGGCAAGCAGTTCTTCACCGCCGCGGACGTGGAACGTTTCGCGCCGTACAAGACCAAGATGGACGACGCGATCCGCTCGGGCGATCTCGCCCCGGCGTACGAGATCTTCACCGTCTACAAGCAGCGCGTCGGCCAGCGCGTGGCCTATGCGCGTGCACTGCTGAAGCAGGACTTCGACTTCACCGGCGACGAGCGCTGGGAATACGACCGCGAAGATGCTCCGTGGGCAGCCGACGGCAAGGTGCTGGATACGATCTGGAAGAAGTCGGTGATGAACGACTGGCTGCGCCTCAAGCTGGCCGGAAAGAAGCCCGACGAGATCCGCAAGACGTTGGACAAGCGCTATGCGAACCTGCAGCGCAGCATCAACGAACTGAAAACCGAGGACGTGTTCCAGACGTTCCTCAATGCCTACACCAGCGCGATCGATCCGCACACGGATTACTTCACGCCGCGCACCGCCGAGAACTTCAACCAGTCGATGTCGCTATCGCTGGAAGGCATCGGTGCCGTGCTGCAGCGGCAGGACGATCTGGTGGCGATCCGCGAGATCGTGCCCGGTGGCCCGGCTGACCTGAGCGGCAAGCTGAAGGTCGGCGACCGCATCGTCGCGGTGGGGCAGGGCAAGTCCGGGCCCATGACTGACGTGATCGGCTGGCGCATCGATGACGTGGTGGCGCAGATCCGCGGCAAGAAGGACACGCAGGTCCGCATCGAGTACATCCCGGTCGAAGCCGGCATCGACGGCAAGCACGCGCAGATCACCATCGTCCGGCAGAAGATCAAGCTGGAGGAGCAGGCTGCCAAGTCCGAGATCATTTCGCTGCCCGCCAGCGCCGACGAACCGGCGCGCCGCATCGGCGTGATCAAGCTGCCCGCCTTCTACCAGGACTTCGAAGGCCGTCGCCGCAACCCGAACGACTTCAATTCCGCCACGCGTGACATCGCCAAGCTGCTCGCCCAGTTCAAGACGCAGGACGTGGATGGCGTGGTGATGGACCTGCGCAACAACGGTGGTGGTTCGCTGGATGAAGCCGTGCAGTTGACGGGCCTGTTCATCGACAAGGGGCCGGTGGTGCAGCAGCGCCAGTCCGGCGGTCGCGTCGATGTGTACAGCGACCAGGTGGCGGGCGTGGCGTGGGATGGTCCGCTGGCGGTGCTGATCAATCGCGCCTCGGCCTCGGCCTCGGAAATCTTTGCGGGCGCCATCCAGGACTACGGTCGTGGCCTGGTGATCGGCGAGACCAGTTTCGGCAAGGGCACCGTGCAGAACATGGCGGACCTGGATCGCTGGCCGGCCAACGAGGCCCCGCGCTTCGGCTCGGTGAAGCTGACCATCGCGCAGTTCTTCCGCGTCGCCGGTGGCAGCACGCAGCACAAGGGCGTGGTGCCGGATATCGCGTTCCCGGTCAGCGTCGACGCCAGCGAGTATGGCGAGAGCACCTACGACAACGCGTTGCCGTGGACGCGCATCTCGGCCGTGCCGCACACGCAGTACGGCAACTTCGCGCCGTTGCTGCCGCGGCTGCAGGCGCTGCATGCGGCACGCTCGACCAAGGACAAGGAATTCCAGTGGTGGTCCGAGGACGTCGCGCAGTTCCGTGCCGAGGCCGCCAAGAAGTACGTTTCGCTCAACGAAGCCGAGCGCCGCGCCGAGCGTGACCGTCAGGAAGCGCAGCGCAAGCAGCGGCAAGCTGAGCGCAAGACGCTGGGGCTGGCGCTGGATCCGCTGGCCGAGGACCTGGCGGACGACGGCCTGGGTGCGTCCGAGCGCGACATCGTGAAGGATGCGCAGCGCGAGAAGCTGGCCGACAAGCGCCCCGATCCGCTGCTGCGCGAATCCGCCGCCATCCTCTCCGATGCCATCGGCATCCTGGGCCAGGACCGCAAGCTGTCGGCTCAGGTGCTGCCCGAATCGCCCGGTCCGGGTCGCTGGGCCCAGTGAAGGCGTGCGCGGGAACATCGTTCCCGCGCAAGATCCGGATAGCGTCGCCTTGTCGGGCGACCTAGTCTGGACGCATGGACACCATGCCGCGCCGATCGCTTCCCACCTCTCCCTCCCTTGCCGCTGATCCACTGGACGCGGCGCGACGCCTGCTCGACGAAGGGGAACCCTCGTTGTCGGAACTGGCGTCGTACACCGGCCTGAGCGCTTCGCATCTGCAGCGACGCTTCCGCGCGCGTTTCGGATTGAGTCCGGCCGAGTATCTGGCCCGCAAGAAGCTGGGCACGCTGAAGAGCGCATTGCGCGAAGGGCGCGACGTCACCACGGCGTTGTACGACGCCGGGTACGGCTCACCGTCGCGCCTGTACGAACAAGGCGCCGCCAAGCTGGGCATGACGCCCGCCACCTACCGTGCCGGCGGGCGCGGCGTCGCGATCCGCTGGACCTTGGTGGACACCGTGCTGGGCCGCACGCTGGTGGCGGCCACCGAGCGCGGCATCTGCGCGGTGGAGCTGGGCGACGACGACGCGGCGCTGGAGCAGCGGCTGCGCGAGGAGTTTCCGCTGGCGCAGCTCGAGCGCGTCGAAGCCGGGCGCGATGATTTCCTCGCGCCCCGCCTGCGCGCCGTCGCGGAGCGGTTGGCGGGTGGCGATGCAGAGGTGCCGGTGGATCTTCTGGGCACCGGCTTCCAGCAGCGCGTGTGGGATGCGCTGATGAAGATCCCGGCCGGTGAAACCGTCAGCTACGCCGGCCTGGCGCAGTCGCTGGGCGCGCCGCGCGCCGCGCGTGCCGTGGCCAGCGCCTGCGCACACAACCGCATCGCCGTGGTCGTGCCCTGCCATCGCGTGATCCGCGGCGATGGTTCGCTCGGGGGATATCGCTGGGGACTGCCGCGCAAGCAGCAGTTGCTGGCGCGCGAACAGGCCTGACGCAGACCGCGTCCGACTTGAACTGAATTCAACACGGGCCGGAAAGGTTTCAAGCGCCGGGGCACGGGTCCGTCATCCCGTCCGCGGGCGGCTGGCCTAGAATGCATGCACGCCGTCTCCTTCCCCCGCGAACTCCCATGACTTCGTCCGCTTCCGCCGCCGCGCCTGCGCGTGGCGGCCTCGCCGTCGCTGCTGCCCTGGCCATCGTCTACGTGGTGTGGGGGTCGACCTATCTCGGCATCCGCTTCGCACTCGAAGGCGGCTTCCCGCCGTTGCTGATGGTGTCGGGCAGCCGTTTCGTGGCCGCTGGCCTGGTGATGTTCCTGTTCCTGCTGTGGCGCGGCGTCACGCCGCCGACGCGGGCGCAATGGAAGAACCTGCTGGTGATGGGCGCGCTGCTGCTGTTGATGGGCAACGGCATGGTGGTGCTGGCCGAGCAGACGGTGTCGTCCGGGCTTGCCGCTGTCGCCGTGGCGTCGATGCCGCTGTGGATGGGCCTGTTCGGCGCGATGCGCGGACAGCACCCTACGCGCGGCGAATGGCTGGGCATCATCGTCGGCTTCGCCGGCGTGGTGTGGCTCAACGCGGGCAGCTCGCTGACCGGTTCGCCGGTGGGCCTGGTGCTGCTGCTCATCGCGCCGATCGCCTGGGCCTACGGTTCGGTGTGGTCGCGCGGGCGCGATCTGCCGTCACCGTTCATGACGGCGGCGGCGCAGATGCTGGCGGCCGGCGTGATGCTGGTGGTCGCCGGTCTGTTGCATGGCGAGCGTTTCAACACGGCGGACTGGACCGTGAACGGTGCGTTGGCCGTGGCATACCTGGCGGTGTTCGGCTCCATCATCGCGTTCACCGCGTACGTGTGGCTGCTGCATCACGCGCGCCCGGTACTGGTGGGCAGCTATGCCTACGTCAATCCTGTCATCGCGGTGGCGCTGGGCGCCTTCATCGCTGGTGAAACCTTCACCCGGCACGATCTCGGTGCCATGGCGGTGATCCTCGCGGGTGTGGTCGTCATCACCCTGGCACGCGCGCGGCAGGCGAAATGAGCGCCGCACCCATCGACCGCAAAGGACTGGCGATCACCGCCGGCACGTTCCTGATCTGGGGCATCGTGCCGCTGTACTGGCACCTGCTGAAGGCGGTGCCGTCGTTCCAGATCATCGCGCACCGCATCGTGTGGAGTGCGGTGCTGGTGATCGGCTGGCTGCTGCTGAAGAACGGGCGTCGCTGGTGGCGGGAGGTGCGCGCACAACCACGTGCCGTGCCGTTGCTGGGCGTCAGCAGCCTGCTGATCGCATTCAACTGGGGCCTCTACATCTGGGCGGTCAACGCCGGCCATGTGGTGGAAACCAGTCTCGGCTACTTCATCAATCCGCTGATCAACGTGGTGCTGGGCGTCGTGGTGCTGCGCGAACGGCTGTCGCCGGCGCAATGGGTCGCGGTGGGCTTCGCGCTCGCCGGCGTCGCATGGCTGACGTTGCAGGCGGGTTCGCCGCCGTGGATTGCGCTGGGACTCGCGTTCTCGTTCGGCCTGTATGGCCTGGTGCGCAAGCTGGTGGCAGTGGATCCCGTCGCCGGCCTGGGCGTCGAAAGCCTGTACCTCTTCCTGCCGGCGCTGGCCTATGTCGTGTGGGGTGAGTTCGGCCACGGCGGTGGCTTCGTCAGCGGCTACGGCTGGAAGAACGACCTGCTGCTGATATTCGGCGGGGTGGTGACCGCGGTGCCGTTGATCGGCTTCGCCTACGGCGTGCGCCGCATTCCGTTGTCGGTGGTGGGCCTGCTGCAGTACATCGCACCGAGCATCCAGTTGTTGATCGGCGTGCTGGTGTTCAAGGAAGCCTTCGGGATGGAGCGTGCGATCGGCTTCGCGGCCATCTGGACGGGCCTGGTGATCTTCGCCAGCGATGGCCTGTGGCGTGCGCGCCGCCGCGATGTGCTCGCGGCGACGGCCACGGGACGCTAGTCAGCCGGAGGTGGTTGCGGCCGGCGTCGGGCAGGGGCCGCCTGCGGCCGTCCATGTCTTGAACGCGGCAACGAACTGGTCGTGCGGCACCGGTACCGGGGCGCGCTCGCCGCCGGGGTTCCAGCCCCACAACACTAGTTTGTCTTCCGCCACGTGCTTCACCAGCGCGTCGAAGTCGCGGTCGCCGTTGCGCTTCTTGTCCTGGATCATCGCGCACAGCTGGTCGGCGGGCAGGCCGATCCACGCCATCTTGTGGTCCGGTGGCGGCAGCTGCCAGTGCGGTGCGCCGGGTGGCGCATGCGGGCCGTAGCTCGCCGGCGAATTCTGTTCGCTGTGGCAGGTGGAACACGGCAGGCCGGGCGCGCCCTTGCCGTCGGGGCCGCGCACGACGTTCATCGCATGCGGCGTCTGCGCATCGAACTGCAGCGGCGCATCGCCCGGGATATGGCAGTTGCTGCAGCGGGGATGCTGGAACACTTTCTCCACCGTCGCGAATGCGGTCAGCGCCTGGGCTTTCTGTTCCTCACTGATGCGGGGCTTGCAGGCCACCAGCAGGAGGACGGTCAACGACATCATCAGGATGCGCATGGCGGGCCTCAGGCGGTCGGTGTGGTGGAAGCGGGCGTCGGCAGGCGCAGCGGCAGTTCGCGCAGGCGCTGCCCGGTGAGCGCAAACACCGCGTTGGCCACCGCCGGTGCGATCGGCGGCGTGCCGGGTTCGCCGACGCCGCCCATCTTCTCGGTGCTCGGCACGATGTGCACCTCGACCTTCGGCATCTCGTTCATCCGCAACACCTGGTAGTCGTGGAAGTTGGACTCCTGCACCTGGCCGTCGCGGATCGTCAGCGTCGAATGCAGCGCCGCGCCCAGGCCGAAGGCGATGCCGGATTCCATCTGCGCCTGGACGCCGGCCGGATTGACGGCCACGCCGCAGTCGATCGCGCAGACCACGCGGTGCACGCGTATCCGGCCATCCTCGATCGACACCTCGGCGGCCTGCGCCACGAAGCTGCCGAACGATTCGTGCACGGCGATGCCATGGCCGCGACCCTGCGCAGGCGGCGTGCCCCAGCCGAACTTCTCGGCGGCCAGGTTCAGTGCCGCGAGATGGCGTGGATGGTCCTTCAGCCGCTTGCGCCGGTACTCCACCGGGTCCTGGCCTGCGGCGTGCGCCAGTTCGTCGACGAAGCTCTCCATCACGAAGCCGTTGACGCTGTGGCCGACCGAGCGCCACCACAGCACCGGGATGCCGGTCACCGGCGAATGCAGATCCACCCGGTGCGCGGGCGTGCCGAGTACGTACGCCGAATCGGCGACGCCTTCGACCGACGTTGCGTCGATGCCGTTCTTGACCATCATGGCTTCCATGAAGGTGCCGGCCATGATCGACTGGCCGACCATCACGTGGTGCCACGCCACCGGGTTGCCATCCTTGTCCAGGCCGGCACTGATCTTCTCGACGAAGGCCGAGCGGTAGTAACCGCCGCGGGTGTCGTCCTCGCGCGTCCACACCGTCTTGACCGGCGCCTTCGCGGCCTTGGCCACTTCGACGGCTTCGGCGACGACGTCCGAGGTCGGCGTCGCACGACGGCCGAAACCGCCGCCCAGGAACGGCGTATGGATGCGGATCTTCTCCGGCGGGATGCCGAGGATCTTCGCGGCGCTGTTCTGGTCCAGTGTCGGGAACTGCGTGCCGCACCAGATGTCGCACTCGCCGTCGCCGATCTTCACCGTGCAGTTCAGCGGCTCCATCGCCGCGTGTGCCAGATATGGCACGGCGTACTCGGCTTCCAGCGTCTTCTCGGCCTTCGCCAGTGCGCCCGCCACGTCGCCGGCGCGGGCGGCCACGGCGCCTTCGGTGCGCGCAAGCTGCGAGAACTGCTCGCGCAGCGCCGTACTGTCTAGCTTGGCATTGGCATCGCCTTCCCAGACCACCTGCAACGCGTCGCGGCCGAGTTTGGCAGCCCAGTAGTGATCGGCGATCACCGCCACGCCGCTGGGCACCTGCACCACGTTGCGCACGCCTGCGACGGCACGGGCCTTGGTCGCGTCGAAGGATTTCACGGTGCCGCCGAACACCGGCGAGCGCAGCACCACCGCGGTCAGCAGGCCCTCGAACTGCATGTCCATGCCGAACTTGGCCTTGCCGGTGATCTTCTCCGGCGTATCCAACCGCTTGGTTGCCTTGCCGATCAGTTTCCAGTCCTTGGGATCGCGCAGCTTCAACGCATCGAGTGTGGGCGGCGTCTGCTTGCCGGCGTCGTCGGCCAGTTCGCCGTAGCGCAGGCGCGTGTTGCCGGAGACCACCGCGCCGTTCTCGGTGCGCAGCTGGTCGACGGGCACGTTGAGCCGTGCGGCGGCGGCCTGCAGCAGCATCGCGCGCGCGGTCGCGCCGGCCTGCCGGTAGCGGTCGAACTCGGACCAGGTGGTGGTCGAGCCGCCGGTGCCCTGCATGCCGAACACCGGGCTGGTGTAGGCCTTGTCGGCCGCGCCATGTTCGACGCGGATCTTCGACCAGTCCGCATCCAGTTCTTCGGCGATCAGCATGGGCAGCGTGGTCCAGATGCCCTGGCCCATTTCGGCGTGCGCCAGTTGGACCGTGATGGTGTCGTCGGCCGCGATGCTGAGGAACGCATTGGGGACGAAGGCGGTGGGTGCGGCCGCGGCGCTTTCCTGCGCCATGGCGTAGCGTCGCGCGCCGGGCACGAGGAAGCCGATGACCAGGCCGCCACCGGCCAGTGCGGTGCCGCGCAGGAAATTGCGGCGCGAAGAAGAGGTTTCGAGGTTCACGGAACAGCCTCCGTCGAACGGGGAGAAGCGGACGGCGACGCGCGTCGCCGCGCCAGGTCAGGCCTTGCCGATATCGGCGGCGCGATGCACGGCCGCGCGGATGCGCTGGTAGGTCCCGCAGCGGCACAGGTTGCCAGACAGGGCCTGGTCGATGTCGGTATCGGTGGGCGAGGGCACCTTGGCCAGCAAGGCGGCCGCGGACATGATCTGGCCGGACTGGCAGTAGCCACACTGCACCACGTCCAGTTCCGCCCATGCCTTCTGCACGGGATGCGAACCGTCGGCCGAGAGGCCTTCGATCGTGGTGATCTTCTTGCCGGCGACGGTGGAGGCGGGCGTCACGCAGGCCCGCAGTGGCGAGCCATCGACGTGTACGGTGCAGGCACCGCATTGGGCGATGCCGCAGCCGAACTTGGTTCCGGTGAGGCCCATCAGGTCGCGCAGGACCCAGAGCAGCGGCATGTCGTCGGGGGCGTCGATTTCGCGCTCCGACCCATTGACGTTCAACTTCATGGTGTCTCCCTGGCGGCGGCGTGGGACCGGTCGACAATACTCCGTGCCTCCGTGGGCTGCCAGTGAAAGCGCGGCTTCGTTCTTGCACGATCCTGCGGAATGGTTGCCCGATGTCCCGAACACTCCGCGGGCCGTTGCCATCGGGGCCGCGCTTGCGCCATCGTGGTGCGCATGTCGGTTGCCCGCCATCCACTGGAAGTCTCCGCACGCGCCAGCGACGCCGGCGACGGCAGCGCGCTGGTCGTGGTCACCGCGACCGAAGGCTCGACCTACGTGCGGCAGGGCGCCATGGCGGTGTTCGCTGCCGACGACACGCAGACCGGTTGGCTCAGTGGCGGCTGTCTTGAGCCTGAGATCGCCCGTCGTGCGCGGCACGCGGTCGTCGACGGCCATCTCGATGCGATGGAGATCGACACGCGCGACGACGAGGATCTTCTCGCCGGGTCGGCGGTCGGCTGCCGGGGGCGGTTGCATCTCGCGCTGTTGCCGCTGGACCGCCTGGCGGGCTGGTCGCAGGTAGTACAGGCGTGGTGGCAGGGTGCGGGTCCGTTGTCGTTGCGCCTGGAGGCGAGCGGTGAGGTGCATGCCTCTGCGGGTGACGAGCGGCGGCAGTGGACGCTGCCGCTCGCGACCACGGACGTCACGCTCGTCGGCGAGGTAACGGTCGCGCCGCCGCCGCGCGTGGCGATCTTCGGCGCAGGCCCCGAAACACGGATGCTGGTCGCGTCGCTGCGGCAGCTGGGTTGGCACGTCTCCGTGATCGAGCGGCGCGCCCGCTGGATTCCCGCCGACGAGATCGCCGATGCGTGGTCGATGCAGGCGCCGGATGAAGCGGCGCGTGGCCTGCATCCTGCGCCCGATGCCGCGCTGGTGATGCACCACCATTTCGAACACGATCGGGAAGCACTGGAAGCGCTCGCGCAGACGACGATCCCGTTCATCGGCCTGCTCGGCCCGGTGCGGCGACGCGAAGACCTGTTGCGGGTGATTCCCTCCGTTCTGCATGCATCGCTGTTGTCGCGGCTGCGTTCGCCGATCGGAATGAAGCTCGGCGGGCAAGGGCCCGAGGCGATCGCACTCAGCATCACCGCGCAGCTGCAGGCCTGGCATCACGGCGAACGCGAATGACGGCGACACATGCCGCTGTCGTGCTGGCGGCCGGTGGCAGCACGCGGTTGGGACGACCGAAGCAGTTGCTGACGCGTGATGGTGAAGCGCTGGTGCATCGCGCGGCGCGACTGGCGTTGGCATCCGATGCGTCGCGCGTGCTGGTCATCGTCGGCGCGCTCGCTGATGACGTCGCCGCCGCGGTGAGCGATCTGCCCGTGGAGTGTCTGGTCAACGCGACGTGGAACGAAGGTTTGGCAGGCAGCATGCGCATCGCGGCGGATGCACTCGCGGCGCATGATCATGCAACGTTGCTCCTGACCTGCGACCAGCCTGCGCTGGACGTTGCGCATCTCCAGGCACTGCTGGCGGCATCCCGGCGCGCACCCTCGGGTTCCGCCGCGACACGCTTTGGTGATCGTGTGGGTGTTCCTGCCGTCGTCGCGCCGTCGCTGCTGCGTGCTGCGCTGGCGGTGCAGGGAGATCGCGGACTGCGTGACGTGCTGAATGTCACGGGTGCGGGTGTCGTCGCCTGCGATGCACCGGAGCTCGCACATGACATCGATACGCCGGACGACATCGCGGCGGCCATCGCGAAGGGCTGGCTGGATCCGGTGTAGCGACCCGGGATCCGCATGCGGATCCCGGGGCACAGGCGTTGGTCAGGCCGCGCGCAGGGCGTCGGTGACCGGCAGGGTCGAGGCGCGCAGGGCGGGGAACAGGCCGCCGATGAAGCCGATCGCCAGCGCCCACTTGAGGCCCTCCCACAACAGCGCCGGCGTGACCTTGAACTCGAAGCTCAACTGCGCCACGCCTCCCGCGAGCGTCGAAGCGGTGTAGCCGTTGAACACCAGCCAGGCCAGCAGGCCGCCGAGCGCGCCGCCGAGCGCGGCCAGCAGCATCGTTTCCAGCATCACCGCGACCACGACGGGCGTGCCGCGGAAACCGATGGCACGCAGTGTCGCGATCTCGCGCGCCCGGGCGGCGACCGTGGCGAACATCGTGTTGAGCGCACCGAAAATGGCGCCGATCGCCATAATCGATCCCACGATGATGCCGATGATGCGCAGCACCTTGGTGATTCCTTCAGACTGCTTGCCGAAGTAGCCGCGGGTGGTATCCGCCTCGACCTGCAGGCGCGGATCGGCCTTCAGCGTCGCCTTGAAGGCCTTGAACGCCTTGGCATCGGTCAGCTGGGCGAATACCGAGGCGCGGCTGCTGCCGCGTCGGTAGGTCGTCGCCACGACCTCGGCGTCGGCCCACATCTCCGATTCCATGCCGTCGCCGGACTCGAACACGCCGACCACCGACCAGGTCTGGTTGCCCAGGCGGACGTCCTTGCCGACCTCGAGCCCCTGGAACTGCTTGCGCGCGCCTTTGCCGACCACCAGTTCGCGACGGCCGGTCTCGAAGCGGCGGCCTTCGACGAGTTTCAGGTTCGGACGCACCGTCCAAGCCATGTCGCCGACACCGCGCAGGGTTACGCTGCCATCGTCCTTGCCACCGACGCGCGGCAGGTTGGCGGCGACCACCAGTTCGGCCGACGCCATCGGGCGGCTGTCCTTGTCGCGAGCGATCTCGGGGGCACGCTCGATGGCGTTGATCTGGTCGCGCGACAGCACCGACATCAGTTCGGCGGCCGAACCGCCGCGCAGGACGATGGCGGTCTCGTCGTTGCCGGCCGCGGTCACGGTCTGGCGGTAGCCTTCGGCCATCGCCAGCAGCGCGACCAGCACGCCGACCACGCCGGCGATGCCGACGATGATCACGGACGACGCCCCAAGGCGCTGTCCCAGCGTGCTGACGCCGACCTGTGTCACCGATGCTGCCTGGCGACCGCTGCGCGTAAGCAGCATCCACAGGGCGAACAGCACCGCCGCGCCGAGCAGGGCGGGCCAGGGCAGGAAGATCCACGCGCCCAGGAACACGATCAGGACCACCACCAGCGCCGAGCCGCGGAGGAAGGATTTCAACAGTTTCATCGTGGGGTCTCCTTCAGCGGCCGGCGAGGGCATCGACGATGTTCAGGCGCATCGCCCGCAACGCGGGAAGCGCACCCACCAGCAGGCCGATGGCGATCATCAGTCCCAGTCCCAGTGCCCAGCTCTGCAGACCGATCGCCGGCAGGTTGATGACGCCGCCGCTCACCGCCGTGACGATCGGACCGATCACCGCGGCCAGGCCTAGGCCGAGCACGCCGCCCAGCATCACCAGCAGGATGGACTCGGCCAGCACCATGCCCAGCACCGAGGCGCTGGTGAAGCCGATCGTCTTAAGCACGGCGAGCTCCGAGGTGCGCTCGCGCACCGCCTGCGCCATGGTGTTGCCGGTCAGCAGCAGCAGGGTGAAGAACACCGCGCCCATGATCGAACCGACGATCAGGCCGATGTCCGCCATCTGCTTGAGTTGGGACGCCATCGCCGCCTGCTCGCTCATCGTCTTGGTCTCGTGCGGCGAGTTCATAGACAGCGCATCGATGGCCTTGGCCGCGGCATCGCTGCGGCGCACGTCCGACACGCGGCTGACGTACCAGCCCACGTCGCCGTCGACGTAGGGCGTCGATTCCTCGAAGTACTTGTAGTGCATCAGCAGCATGCCTTCGGTGAAGCCGGCGCTCTTCTTGTCCTTGGCCTTCAGCGTGCCGACGATGTCGAACGACCAGTTAAGCGTGCCGTCGCTGTTGGGGAAGATCGTCGATTGCAGCGGGATCTTCTGGCCGACCTTCCAGCCAAACCGCTTCATCAGCGCATCGCCGACCAGCACGCCGGTGCGCGTACGCGCCCAGGCTTCGCGTTCGGAGGCCGCGACTTCGATTTCCGGATAAAGGTCCAGGTAGTTCGGCGCCACCGCGAAGGTGAAGAGCTGGTTGCGCGGGTTCTGGTAGGCGCCGCCGAACCAGTTGGCGTAGGTCACCGCCTGCACGTTGTCGATCTGCTTGAGCCGTGGCTCGAGCGAGAGCGGCAGCGTCTCGATGAAGGACAGTTTCGACGCGGTCTGCAGGCGCTGCGCGCCGTCGGCGTTCTGCCCGAGTTGCGCGAACGAGGTGCGGATGCCGTCCAGCAGGCCGAACAGCAGGAACGCGGCCAGGATCGATGCCAGCGTCAGGAAGGTGCGGGTCTTGCGCCGGAAGAGCGCCGCCCAGATCAGATGGAAGTATTTCATCGCGAGGCCTCCGCTCAGGCCGCGTTTGCGGGCTGTTCGACCAAGGTGCCCTTGTCCAGGTGCAGCGTATGGGAGGCGTACTCGGCGGCCTTCGGATCGTGCGTAACCATCACGATGGTCTTGCCGTGTTCGCGGTTCAGCATCTGCAGCAGGCCGAGGATCGCCTCGGCGGACTGGCGGTCGAGGTCGCCGGTCGGTTCGTCGCAGATCAGCAGCGTGGGATCGGAGACGATGGCGCGCGCGATCGCCACGCGCTGCTGCTGACCGCCCGACAGTTCCGACGGCTTGTGCGAGGTGCGGTCCGCCAGTCCAACCAGCTGCAGCGCGATCTGCGCGTTGCGCTTGCGCTGCGCACCGCCGAGCTTGGTGAGCAGCAGCGGTAGTTCGACGTTCTTCTGCGCGGTCAGCGCCGGCATCAGGTTGTAGAACTGGAACACGTAGCCCACGTTCTGGCTACGCCAGTGCGACAGCTGGCCACCGTTGAGCTGGTCGATGCGCTGGTCGGCGACTTCGATGCTGCCGGTGGTGGGCGTGTCCAGGCCGCCGATCAGGTTCAGCAGCGTGGTCTTGCCGGAACCCGAGGGACCCATCAGGGCGACGAAGTCGCCCTCCTGGATATCGAGGTCGATGCCATGCAGCACTTCGACCTTCTCGGGGCCGCGCTGATAGGTCTTGGTCAGATTGCGGATCGATACCAGGGCAGCCATGGGAACCTCGTCGTAGTGGATGGCCGGGAACGTCCCGGCGCCGTGATGCTGGGGTGGTTCGCTAGCGGGCAGGGAACGTCACGCCCGATGGCGGTTATTCCTCTTCGTCGCCGATGGTGACCAGGCCACCGTCGGCGAGTTCCGCGGGCGGATCGAGCACGACGGTCTCGCCGGGCGCCAGGCCGGAAGTGACCTGGCGATCCTCGCCCAGCGGGCCGCCGACCTGGACCTTGCGCAGTTCCACGCGGTTCTCGTCGCCGACGACGAAGGCGGCATCGCCCCCGTCGCGCTGCACGAGGGCCGCGGCCGGCACGCGCACCCCCGTCTGCTTCGTTTCCGCAGATCCTTCCTCCGCCTTCTCCAGGAAGCTCACCGTCACGCCCATGTCGGGCACGATGCGCGGGTCCTTTTCCTTCAACGCCACGCGCACCTTCACGGTTGCCTTGCCGCGGTCGGCGGTGGGGATGATGGCGATGACCTCGGCCGGGATCTTCCAGTCGGGGTAGGAGTTCAACGTCGCCTGGACCGGCATCTTGGCCTTGACGCGACCGATATAGGCCTCGCCGACATCCACTTCGATTTCCAGCGAGTCCATGTCGACGATCGTGCCGATGCCGGTACGGGTGAAACCGCCGCCCGCCGACAGCGGCGAGACGATTTCGCCCGGCTGCGCGGCCTTGGCGATCACCACGCCGGCGAACGGGGCGCGCACGATGGTGTTGTCCAGACCGATGTCGGCGATCTTCAGGCGATCCGCCGCGGTGCGTTCGTTGCGCTGCGCAGTCTGCAGCTGCGCGCGCAGCAGGTCGCGCTGGGCGACGGCCTGGTCGTACTGCGCCTTCGACACGAGCTGCTGGGCGACCAGCGAGGACAGCCGGCGCGCATTGGCCTCGGCTTCCACCAGCTGCGCCTGCACGCCCGTCGTCTGGCTGCGCGCGGCCTGCAGCTGGCTCTGCGACAGGGCGCGGTCGGCGTCGGCATCGATCGGTTCCAGCCGCGCCAACACCTGGCCGGCTTCCACGCGCATGCCTTCCTCGATCAGCACTTCCTGCACCTTGCCGGTGACCTTGGCCGACACCGTCGCCATGCGGCGGGCGACCACATAACCGGACGCATCCAGCACCGAGGCAGCCGCACCGCCGCCGCCCAGCGCGACCGTCGGTGCCGTGCGCACCTCCAGTGGCTTCTCGCGGCCGAGCACGACCCAGGCCGCGGCAGCCAGCACCAGCAGCACGACGACCACGCCCAGCGTGATCCACAGCCCGCGGCGCGACGGCGGGGCCGGCGGCGGCGCCTTGCGGTCGATGCGGAGTTCCTTCAGCAGGTCGGCAGACGTATTCATGCGTATCCAGACGGTGAATGCGGGAAAGTGTGACCAGCAAGGGTAACGGAAGCCTAGTTGCCGGAAGTCACTTCGTGCGATCGGGGGCGGCCCGGGCCTGCCACGGGGCGCATCGTGGGCCAGCACCGGCCGGCGTCCCAGTGACAACTGTCACCTGATTCGCCTGAGGAGCCGCACTCATCACACGCCGCGTCGGCGCGCAGGATGGCCACACCTTCCGACGGGACCGTCGCATGAACGTGGCAAGCCTGACCTCCGCACCGCTGGCCCGCCTGCGCGGCGTGCGGCACCACTATGGCAAGACCCTGGCGTTGGACGGCCTGGACTTGGCGCTGCCTGCCGGCCAGGTGCTGGCGCTGCTCGGTCCCAACGGCGCGGGCAAGAGCACCGCGATCGGCCTGCTGCTGGGCCTGCAGCGCGCCGATGCCGGCACCGCCGAGCTGTTCGGCCTGCCGCCGCAGTCGCTGGCCGCGCGTCGCCGCGCCGGCGTGATGCTGCAGAGCGCCGCCGTGCCCGACACGTTGAAGGTACGCGAGCTGATCGACCTGACGCGCGCCTACTACCCGCAACCGCGCAGCGTGGCCGACCTGGTCGCGCTGGCCGGCCTCGACGGCCTGATGGAGCGCGGCTACGGCCAGCTGTCCGGTGGCCAGCAGCGTCGCGTGCAGTTCGCGCTGGCGGTGTGTGGCCGGCCGGAGCTGCTGTTCCTCGACGAGCCGACCACCGGCCTCGACATCGATGCGCGGCAGACGCTCTGGAAAGCGATCCGCGAACTGAGTGCACAAGGTTGTGCGGTGCTGCTGACCACGCACTACCTGGAGGAAGCGGAAGCGCTGGCCGACCGCGTGGTGGTGGTGAACCACGGTCGCGTGGTCGCCGAAGGCTCGGTCGCGCAGATCCGGGCGCACGTCGCCCAGCGTCGCATCCGCTGCATCAGTGCGCTGCCGACGGCGCTGGTGCAGGGCTGGCCCGGCGTGCAGCTGGCGCAACGCGACGGCGCGCGGCTCGAGGTCATCGCCGACGCCGCCGAGTCCGTCGTCCGTCGCCTGCTGGCCGAGGACCCGGCGCTGTCCGATCTGGAAGTCCAGCGCGCCGGCCTGGCCGAGGCCTTCCTTGCCCTTACCCGTGATGCCGCCAACCAGGAAGCCGCCTGATGGATACGACCGCCGCCGTTCCGTTCTCCTCTACGCGCGCCTATGTGCTGGAAGCGCGCTACGAGTTCCTGCGCCTGCTGCGCACACCGTCGTTCTCGTTGCCGTGCCTGCTGTTCCCGCCGGTGTTCTATCTGCTGTTCGGCGTGCTGCTGGGCGGCAAGGGCGGCCCGGCCGCCGCGCAGTACATGCTGGCGGGTTACAGCGTGTTCGGGGTGATGGGCGTGGCGCTGTTCGGTTTCGGCGTCACCGTCGCGATGGATCGCGAACAAGGCCTGCTGACGCTGAAGCGCGCACAGCCGATGCCACCGGGCGCGTACCTGGTGGCGAAGATGGCGATGGCCGTGCTGTTCGCGGCCATCATCCTGCTGCTGCTCGCGGTGCTGGCGATCGGCGTGGCCGGCGTGCACCTGACGGGGCTGCAATGGCTGGCGCTGGTCGCCACCTGCCTGGTCGGCGTGCTGCCTTTCAGTGCGCTGGGCCTGTGGCTGGGCACGCTGGTGAGTGGTCGCGGCGCGCCCGCGCTGATCAACCTGGTCTACCTGCCGATGGCGTTCCTGTCGGGCCTGTGGGTGCCGTTGAGCATGCTACCGTCGTTCCTGCAGACCGCCGCGCCCGCATGGCCCGCGTATCATCTGGCGCAGGTCGCGCAGAAGGTGGTCGGCGTGGATGCGGGGCGTCCGCTGCTGCTGCATGCCGGTGTGCTGGTCGCGATCACGGTGGTGTTCTTCCTGCTGGCGCGTCGCCGGCTGGCATCCTGAGCCGGCGCGCAGGCGCAAGGAGTCGTCGATGAATCTTTCCACTTCCCCATGGCTGCGCACGCTGACCCGCCTGCGGGATCGCCTGGTGCCGGAGGCGCTCGGCCTCGGCTGGATGCCGATCTTCCTGCTCGGCTACCTCGTGTTCCTGTTCGTGCCGGTGCTAGTGCCATCCAATGCCAACTGGGGCCAGAGCGTGCGCTGGTACCTGTGGCCCACGCTGCTGTCCGTGGCCGTGTTCCTGCCTATGTATTTCCTGGCGTACCGCGGCAGCGCGATGACGCGCGTGCTGTGCACGCTGGGCATCGCTGCGCTGGGCTACGGCCTGATGTCGTTCAATGCGTTCTCCAACACCTACGTGATCTACGCGGCGGCGTTCGTGGCGCTGCTGCCGGGCAGCTTGTGGACACGCGTCGGCGCGCTGCTGGTGCTGCTGGCCGGCTACTGCGGCATGGCGGCATGGTTGGGATTCCCGGCGTTCGTGCCGGCAGTGACCGCGATCATCTCGGTGGCGGTATTCACCGGCAATTACTTCCAGTCCGAGACGGTGCGCAAGCGCGCCGAGCTGAAGCTGTCGCACGACGAAGTCCGCCGCCTCGCCGCACTGGCCGAACGCGAACGCATCGGCCGCGATCTGCACGACCTGCTCGGGCACACGCTGTCGCTGGTGGCGCTGAAGTCCGATCTTGCGGGGCGATTGATCGAGCGCGATCCACAGGCGGCGCGCAACGAGATCACCGAGGTCAGTCGCGTCGCCCGCGATGCGCTGGCGCAGGTCCGTCGTGCGGTGACCGGCATCCGTGCCGCCGGACTGGCGGCCGAACTGGCCTCCGCGAAGCTGCTGCTGGAGTCGGACGGCGTCACCCTGCGTTACGACGCGCAGGAGGCCGTGGTGCCACCCGATCTGGAAACCGTGCTCGCCCTGGCGCTGCGCGAAGCGGTGACCAACATCCAGCGTCATGCGCGCGCCACGCTCGCCGAGGTGTCGCTGACGTCCACGCCCGACCACGTGCACCTGCGCATCCGCGACAACGGCGTCGGCAGCGCCGCCGTGCCGGGGAACGGCCTGGCCGGCATGCGCGAACGGGTCGAGTCACGCGGCGGACGCCTGCGTGTCGATTCGACACTGAGGCAGGGCACGAGCGTGGAGATCACGTTGCCGCTGCCGTCGCGGGAGATGGCTGATTCGGTCGAGCGGCAGTCAGCGAGCACGGAAGCAGGTGTGGGAGCGACGTAAGTCGCGATGCAATATCCCGGATGGTTCAGAGGTGTGGAAACGTGGCGAGGCGCCCGGACGCGGACTTCATGCGATCGCGACTTACGTCGCTCCCACATCGGAACTCTCCGCTTCGTCACCGGGTGAAGGGGAGATGCCTCCCAAGACCCCGCACGATTTGCTAGCGTGTCGCGCATCCCTTCCACCACGACGTGCCGATGATCCGCGTACTGCTTGCCGAAGACCAGGCCATGGTGCGGGGCGCATTGACCGCGCTGCTGGGCATGGAAAGCGACATCGAGGTCGTCGGCAGTGCCGCAGACGGCGAAGCCGCGTGGCGCGATCTGCAGCGGTTGAAGCCCGACCTGCTGGTCACCGACATCGAGATGCCGGGTCTGAGCGGGCTCGAACTCGCCCAGCGCATCCAGCGCCATGAGATGGTGTGCAAGGTCGTCATCGTCACCACGTTCGCCCGTGGCGGCTTCCTGCGGCGGGCGCTCGATGCCGGCGTGTCCGGCTATCTGTTGAAGGATGCGCCGGCCGAAGACCTGGCCGAGGCGCTGCGCAAGGTGCATCGCGGCGGTCGTGCGATCGATCCGCAACTCGCGCTGGAAGCGTGGTCCGATGCCGACCCGCTCAACGACCGCGAACGCCAGGTACTGCGGCTGGCCGGCGAGGGCCAGTCGGCGGGCGACATCGCCAAGCAGTTGAACCTCTCGCAGGGCACGGTGCGCAACTACCTGTCCGAAGCGATCGGCAAGCTGGGTGTGGCCAACCGCATCGAGGCGTATCGGATGGCGCGCCAGCGCGGCTGGCTGTAACCGCGCGAAGATGTGCCGCAGTTGGCACTTCGAGTGTGCGCCGGGTTGTCTCCTGGCGCGACGCGACCTAGTCTTCCCGTCATCGATTTCCGCACCCCACACGGAATGCCCAAGCGTCGTCTCGCCAACCGCCTCGGCCTGCTCGCCGCCGCGCTGATCTTCGTCGCGGTCGGCGTCGGGGTCGTGCTGGGTGCGCACCGCTTCATCTACGATGCCGGTCGCGTCTCCCATACCAATGAGGTGATCGCACTCGTCGGCGCGGTGGAGGCCCACCTGCGCGACGGCGAATCGGCGCAGCGCGGTTACCTGCTGACGGCCGACGTGGGCTACCTCGCCGACTACCAGCGCAGCCGCGATGAACTGCCCGGCATGATCGCGAACCTGCAGGACCTGGTGCGCGACAACCCCGAGCAGAGCCGACTGGTGCTGGCATGGAAGATCGAGATCGAGCGTCGCCTGGGCCAGATCGACGCCACGCTGGGCAACTATGCGATCGGCGGCCTTCCGGCCGCGCAGCGCTCCATCGGCAAGCAGGTGCGCCAGACGTCCGCCGCATTGCGTGCGCAGGCGCGCCAGCTGGTGGCCAATGAAACCGAGCTGCTGGTGCTCCGCGCGGAGTCCAGTCGCGACAGCGCCAATCTGCTGCGCGCGCTGGCGATCCTGGGCATTCCGCTCGGCCTGGTCATCATCGCCGTGGTGTATGGCTGGTTGGCCGCGGAGATCCGTCACCGCGCACGCGCCGAGGACGCCGGTGACCTGGCGCGCGCCGAGCTGCTGGACAACATCGATGCGCTCGAACGCCAGGGCACCGACCTCAACGAGCTCAGCCGCTACGGCGGCATGCTGCAGAGCTGCGTGAGCGTGGAAGAAGCGGTCGGTCTGGCCACGCAGTACTTCTCGCGCCTGCTGCCGGACACCGGCGGCACGCTGTACCGCGTGCGCGCCTCGCAGGATTACGCCGAAGAGGTCGCCCACTGGGGCGAACACGCGCTCAACGGTCCGGCGATGTTCCCGCTGCCGGATTGCTGGGCGCTGCGCCGCGGACAGCCGCACGTGCATCGCGCCCACCATGAGCTGCTGCCGTGCGCGCACGTCACCACCCCGACGCTCGGTGCCACGCCGACCTACGTCTGCGTGCCATTGATCGCCCAGGGCAGCCAGCTGGGCCTGCTGTACCTGTCGGCGCACGATGACGCCTTCCTCGCCCGCATGGACCTGGTGAAGACCGCGGCCGAGCAGCTGTCGATGGCGCTGTCCAGCCTGGAACTGCAGTCGCGCCTGCGCGTGCAGTCCATCCGCGAACCGTTGACCGGCCTGTTCAACCGGCGCTACCTGGAAGAGTCGCTGGCGCGCGAACTGGCGCGCTGCGAGCGCCGCGGCATGCCGCTGGGCCTGATGATGCTGGACGTGGACCACTTCAAGCGCTTCAACGACGTGCACGGACATGCCGGCGGCGACGCCCTGCTGGCCGAGTTCGGCCGCCTGCTGCAGGCGCTCTCGCGCGACGAGGACATCGCCTGCCGTTACGGCGGCGAAGAATTCACCCTGATCCTGCCCGAAGCCGACCCGATCACCGTGCAGGCGCGCGCCGAGGCGATCCGCGCCGGCGTGGAAGGCATGCGCGTCGTCCATTTGGGCCAGGAGCTGCCGCACGTCACCGTGTCCATCGGCGTCGCGATGTTCCCGCAGCATGGTGGACTGGGCGATACGCTGTTGCGGCAGGCCGACGTGGCGCTGTACCGCGCCAAGCACGCCGGCCGCAACCGGGTGGAGATTGCGGCGACCGATGTCGCCGTGGTGCAGGCCGTGGCGCCGTAGCGCGCCTTCGGCGTCGCGCAGTCCCGTAGTGCACAGCAATGGTGCCTGCCGACGCAGGGTCGCTACGTCAGGATGCGCAGCAGCACGAGGAAGGCGGCTATCGCGCTCAGGATCCAGAGGGTCTTCTTCGTCCGCGCCATCCGTTGCGCCGACGCGTCGAGCGCGTTCCGGACATGGGGGCGCAAGGCCTCGCTGCGGGCGGCATAGGCCTTGATGCGGGCATCGAACCGCGCCATCGCCGCCGGCTGTTCGTCGGGGTCTGACGCTTCAAGCTCGTCGGCGATGTCCCGCAACTCATCCTGCAGCGCGTGCGATTCCAGCCAGGTAGCGATCTCCGCATCGCGCATGCCGGTACTCCAGTGCGGAAGCAGCGGAGCCGCGTGCGTCTCGCGCAAGGCGCGGGCGCAGTGATGGATATGCTCGGCGTCCTTGTCCAGCGTATTGAGCGGGATGGGCAGCGGACCGAACGACGCATGGCGGTGTGAGCGCTGTTCGTTGATCCAGCGCACCGGACCGGACGCGTGGCGCAGGTAGCGGTAGGGGGTGCGGACGCCGAGCCACAAGGTATGCACGGTGTTGTGCCTTACCCGGATCGTCTGCAGCGTCAGGCCGATCACGTCGTCCCACGGGATGGGGCCGTACAGGGCGTGATCGATGCCCTGGCGATCGATCCTGAGCATCGGCCCCTGGCGCCATACCTGGCGCAACAGGCTCCAGCTCACGGCGATCATCACCACCAGCAGGCCCAGCGCCAGCAGTGCCAGACCGGCCCGATTGCTCATCAGGGCCGCCCAGGCGCCGACGCCGAACAGCAGGCACAGGCCGGCCAGCAGGATCATGTGGCGGGCACTCGCGGAGGCTTCGAACACGCCGGTGTGGTCGAGGGCGTCCTGCTCCTGCCGGCTGCGGTCGCGGATCAGACCGGTGATCGCGATGCCGACCAGCGCCGACGCCGCCAATACCGTCGCGGACAGGATCCAGGTGAGCTCAAGACGGGAGGAGATCGGATCGCCACCGTTCCGCGCCTTGAACCACAGGATGGTGGCCATCAGCAGGGCGAAACCGGCGACCCACGTGATCAGCCGGACCAATGATCGGAGTGTGCTCAACACGGTGTGCGCTCCCTGCACGATGACGCCGGCGCCCCGGCGGGGCGATCAGGATCCGTATCGCGCCTTCAGCATCGCATAGGCGCTGCGCAGCGCCAGCGCTTCACCGCCGGCCGGGCGTCCGGCGCGGTCGCTGTCGTTCCAGGCGTACACGTCCAGGTGCGCCCACTTCATGCCGTCCGGCACGAAGCGTTCCAGGTACAGCGCCGCCGTCACAGCGCCGGCCATGCGCGAACCCGCATTGGCCAGGTCGGCGATGCCGCTGGTCAAATAGCGCAGGTACGGACGCCACAGCGGCATGCGCCACACCGGATCGCGCATGCGCTCGCCGGCGGCGATCCAGTCGTGGGCGACGGTGTCGTCGTTCGCGAACAGCGCCGGCAGGTCCGGGCCCAGTGCGATGCGCGCCGCGCCGGTCAGCGTGGCGAAGTCCAGCAGCAGCTCCGGCGACTGCTCGCCGGCATAGGTCAGCGCATCGCACAGGATCACGCGGCCTTCGGCATCGGTGTTGTCGATCTCGACGCTGACGCCCTTGCGCGTGGCGATCACTTCGCCCGGACGGAACGCATTGGGACCGATGCTGTTCTCCACCGCCGGCACCAGCAGCGTCAGCCGGACCGGCAGGTTGCGCGCCATCACCAGGCGCGCCAGCGCGATCGCGTGCGCGGCGCCGCCCATGTCCTTCTTCATATGGCGCATGCCGTCGGCCGGCTTGATGTCCAGGCCGCCGGTGTCGAAGCACACGCCCTTGCCGACCACCGCCACGTGCGGTCGCGACGCATCGCCCCAGCGCAGCGCGATCAGGCGCGGCGCGCGGTGCGAGGCGCGGCCGACGGCATGGAGGGCGGGAAAGTTCTGCGCCAGCAGCGCATCGCCGGCGACGACGTCCACCTCGGCGCCGTGCGTGGCGGCGAGCTCGCGCACCGCGGCTTCCAGTTCGTCCGGACCCATGTGCTCGGTCGGCGTGTTGACCAGGTCGCGCACCTGCACGCTGGCGGCCAGCAGGTCCAGCGCTTCGGCATCGGCCTGTGGCAGCACCAGGCGCGCCGGCTTGCGCGGCGGCTGCTTGTAGCGATCGAACTTGTAACTGCCCAGGCCCCAGCCGAGCTGCAGCGCGACGCGGGCGTCATCGGACAGGTCGCCCGCGATCTCCCAGTCGCCCGCCGGCAGCCCAAAGGGCGCGTGCGCGTAGGCATACGGGTCGAGCGGATCGCCGATGCCGATCACCGCGCCGGCCAGTCCGTCTTCGCCAGGCAGCAACAGCAGCGAACCGGCCGAGGCGGAGAAGTTCTGCGCCTCGATCCAGGCGTTCACCGCCGGCGACTGCGTCGCGCGCCATGCGGTCAGGTGGGTGCGCTCCAGTACGTGCAGCGGACGCGCGTGGGTGGAGGAATCGGTGTAGGCGAGGGCAGCGCTCATGCGGCGGCGTGTTCCGTGGCGAAATCGGGGTGGGCGTCCAGCCAGTCGGCCAGCGCGGTCAGCGTGTTGAATTCCAGGTCGGGGCGCAGCGCGTCGTGCGGCCACGCCTGCGGTATCCCGTCGTGGTCTTCCGGACGGTTGATCCAGCAACTGCGCAAGCCGGCATGCAAGGCACCGACCACATCCATCTCGATGTGGTCGCCGACGTGCAGCACCTCGGCCGGCGGCACGTCGAGCAGGTCGCAGGCGGCGTGGAAGATGCTGGCGTCCGGCTTGGCGGCGCCATGTTCGCGCGAGTGGATCTGGTGCTTGAACAGATGGGTCAGGCCGATGCGCTGCAGGTCGGCGTTGCCGTTCGTCACGGCGGCGACCGGCAAGCGGGCGGCGATGCGCTCCAGCGCGGCCAGGGCGTCGGGGTAGTACTCGACCTGGTTGCGCGCGGCGTAGAAGGTTTCGTAGGCCGGTTCCAGCAGCGCCATGTCGGCGCCGCTCTCGCGCAGGGCGTGTTCCAGGGTCATGCGGCGCAGGCGGCTGAGGTCGTGCTTGTACTGCGGGTGGGCGAGGAAGATGTCCTCGCGCACGGCGCGCATGCGGTCGACGGGGAACATGTCGGCGGTGGCGGGGCTGTGTTCGCGCAGCCAGTCGTCGAGCACGCGTTCGATCCGGGCGCCGATGGGGGCGAACGGCCAGAGGGTGTCGTCGAGGTCGAGGGTGATGGCGCGGACGGGGAAGCTCATCGGGGCGATTTTACACCGGGGCGGCGGGCGTCCTTTCACTTGGCCGTGGTTTAGCCCCTCTCCCTGCGGGAGAGGGGTTGGGGTGAGGGGCAACGAAGTCCATTGCCTGTGCGTGTCATTGGCCTCTCAGGGCCTTGCGTTGGATTGTTGAGCCTGTCGGGATGCTTCCTCAGCGACCAGGCATGGCACCGCTCGCCGCGGGGGCCTTACTTTTCTTTGCTTGTGCAAAGAAAAGTAAGCAAAAGAAACACACCCCGGCGGTCCGCCCGCCGCTGCGCGGCGGGTTCGCAGTCCCAGCGGGAATTTTCGGACGGGGCATCCTGCCCCGGCCGAAAACGGCGCACGTCCTGTGCGCCGCCCTGCGGGTTTTACCCGCCGTGACTGCCGGACCTCAGGGGCCCCGGAAGCCGACACGGATAGATTCGGAGTGCACGCTTTTGACGTGGCTTCTTGGGTCCCCATGAGGCACGGCGAGAAGGGCGGGTACAACCCGAAGGGCGCCGTCATGGATGACGGCGTTTCCGTATGGCACAGGGATGTGCCTTACGGAAATTCCCGCCCTGCTCGCGGACCCGGAGCGAAGCGGAGGGCGTGCCGCCTGGGGTGTGTTTCTTTGATTCTTTCTTTGCACAAGCAAAGAAAGAATGCCTCCGCGGCGAGCGGCACCATGCGTCAAAAAAGAAGATCCATCCCGCAAGGCCGCAAAACCAGCGCCATCGCGGATCTGGTGAATAACCCAGGCCAGGAAAGACCGCGTCTTTGTCGCCCCTCACCCCAACCCCTCTCCCGATGGGAGAGGGGCTTCAATCACTCCAGCAACCGCGCCCATCCTTCCATGCCTTCCACCCGCGCCAGCACCAGCTTCACGCAGACCAGCAACGGCACCGCCAGCAACAACCCGATGATCCCCCACAGCCACCCGAACAACATCAGCGCCAGGATCAGCACCAGCGGCGACAGCGCCATCCGTTTGCCCAGGATGATCGGCGTGATGATCTGGCCTTCGATCGTGTGCAGCACCAGGTAGGTGATCGCCGGCAGCATCGACTGGAACGGCTGCTCGAAGCTGATGAAACCCACCAGCAGCATCGCCACCATCCCGATCAGCGGGCCCACGTACGGCGCGAAGTTCAGCAGCGCCGCCATCGTGCCCCACAGCAGCGCTTCGGCCAGCGGCAGGCCCAGCAGGTACAGCACGCCGGCGAACACGAAGCCCACCACCGTGTTGATGATGCTGATGGTCAACACGTAGCGCGACACCTCGCGCTCGATCGAGTGCAGGATCTCCACGGTGAACTTCTTCTGCTGCCGTCCGGGCAGCAGCGCGATCGCGTTGCGCTGCAGGTTTTCGCCGTAGACCATGAAGAAGAACGTCAGCAGCACCACCGCCAGCAGCGAGGCCAGCACGCGCGGCGTGGCCAGCAGCTTGCGGTAGGGATCGTCGGCCGCGGCCTGCACGATCTGCGGCTGCCGGTTCGAGGTCTGGCTGCCGGCCGCGGCGCGGGCGAAGTTTTCGGCGGCCTTGTTGGCGTCCTGCACCGGCTTGGTCAGTTCGCGCAGCTTGGGCGCCAGCTGGCGCATCTCGCGCGGTGCCTGCTGCGCCCACTCCATCGCCGACGGCAGCATCTTGTGCGCCAGCAGGCCGGCGACCGCCATGCCGCCGACCAGCACGATCAGCGCACCGACGAAGCGCGGCACGTAGATCCGTCGCAGCGTGCGGATGATGGGGTTGCCGACCAGGGCGAAGAACATCGCCAGCAGCACCGGCAGCAACACTTCCTGCGCGGCCCACAGCGTGTAGCCGACAGCGAGCGTCGCCAGCACCAGCAGCGGTGTGGAGGCGCGCGGGCGTGAGGGGGGCGGGGTGACCGGCGTGGGCGGTGCGTCGGGTGGAGCGGGTGTGCTCATGGGCGGGGCGCGACCGGGAGGAAGGCGCGATTGTGCGGGCAATCCTGTGGGAGCGACGTGAGTCGGGACGGGTGGGGGTGGCCGTCGCGGATGACGCGTTCATCCGCGCGCAAGGCAGCGGGGGGCGGATGGAAAGAGCTCGCGACTTACGTCGCTCCCACAAGAGCGTTTGTGGTCAGCGTTCGGACAGTTCGGTGGCGGCTTCGGCCGGGCGCGGTGCGACGACCACGATCTCGTCCTCGTCGAAGGCCTCGTCGACCATCGGTTCGTCGTCGGCCTGCATGTCCTCGGCGCGCTCCTGCATGTCCTGCGCGGTGTCGGCGGCGTCTTCGGCGGTCTCGGCCGCGGCGGCGGCCTGTGCCGTGGCCACGAAGCTGGAGACCGCGGTGAACATCTGCATCCAGCGCGCGCCGGTCATCGCGCGCAGCGGGTCGCTGCGTCCGGCCAGGAAGCCGCTGACCACGCCGGCGATGACGATGCGGCCGGGCGTCCAGCCGTCCTTCCACGATTGCTTGAGGATGGTCCAGTACAGCGAGGTCTGCGCGCCGCGCAGTTCCACCCGCTTCTCGGCGCGCTCCACGTGCTGCTGCAGTTGCTCGAAGCGCATCAGGGCCCTCCGTTGCCGGCGGCGGGCGGCGGGGGCGCGTCTTCTTCGTCCGCGCGGTCCTCGTCGAACAGGCCGAGCTTGGACAGCTGACGGCGCGTCGCATGCATGCCCGTGTAGTCGAAGTAGCGGCCGACCTTCCACGCCGCGAAGACCGTCACCGCCAGGCTCAGCAGCGCGGCGAACGACAGCGACTGCAGCCACGAGAAACCGAAGCGCTGCATCAGCGCGATCAGCGCGCCGGCCACCAGCAGCCAGGCCGAGGCGCCGAACACGATCGCCACGCCGGCCCACGCCAGTGCACGGCCGAACGCGCTGCGCGCCAGTGCGAAATCCGCCGACACCAGCGCACGCATCGCGCGGCCGGTGTCCTTGGCCGAGCCGAACGCCGCACGGCCGGCCTCACCGACCTCCTTCAGGCTGTCGATCAGGTCGGGCGGCGGCGGTGCGTCGGTGTCGCGGGGCGCGTCGCTCACGCGGCGGGCTTACTTGTCGCCGCCGCTGCGCGCCAGCTTGGCGATGATCCAGCCGGCCGCGAAGGCCACGCCGAACGAAGCGATGGGACGCTCGCGGATCAGGTCGGCGGCGCTGTCGATCAGGTCGCGGCCCTTGTCCATCAGCGCATCGACCTGCTCGCGCGCGGCGCCGCCACCGGCTTCGGCCGCGGCGATGCCCGACAGCGCGCTGTCGGCCAGTTCGGACTTCACGTTCGCCTTACCCAGGCGAAGTTCGTCGCCCGCGGCGCTGGCGGCGCCCTTGATGGCTTCACCGGCGGCGGCGGCGGCCGAGGCGAGGTGCGAACCGGCTTCGCCCAGGTTGGACTTCAGCGCATCGGTGTTCGTGGGCATGGTCATCATTGGCTCCTGCGGGCGGGGATGGGGTCACTCTAATGCACGGCGGTGAACGGGCTGTTATGCCGTCCACCGCCGCGGCCTCACTGCATCAGCACGCGGCCGGTGCCGCGGCCGCGCAGGATGTTGAGCACCAGCTGCGCCGGCTTGCGCTCGAAACTGGCGCGGAACCCCGGCAGGTCGCCGAACTCGCCACTGCTGCTGGCGATGATGATGTCGCCCGGACGCAGGCCGCTGTTCCAGGCGCGGCTGTCGCGCGCCACGTTGCCGACCTGCACGCCGCCCTGCGCACCGCGGATCATGCCGCGCAGCGTCTGGCGGGCGGATTCGTCCAGTTCCTTCAGCGTCGCGCCGGTCAGGCGCGCATCCAGCGATGCGCCATCGGCGGTGCGTTCGCCTTCCTTCAACGCCGCGTTGAGCTGCAGCGGCTTGCCGTCGCGGCGCACGTCCAGCGCCACGCGGGTACCCACGGGCTGCAGGCCTTCGAAGTTGTGCAGGGCCGCGCGGTTGTCGATGCGCTGGCCGTTGGCCGACACCACCACGTCACCCGGCTGCAGGCCCGCCGCGGCCGCGGCCGACCCCGGATACACGCGCGTGATCAGGGCGCCGCGGGCCACGTCCAGGCCCAGGCCGCGCGCGGTGCGCTCGTCCACGTCCTGCGATTCCACGCCGAACGCGCCCCGACGCACCACGCCGTTGTTGGCGATCAGCTGGTCCATGATCCCGCGCGCCATGTTGATCGGGATCGCGAAGCCCAGGCCGATGTTGCCGGCCATGCTGCCGCGCGGGTTGAAGCTGGCGGTGTTGATGCCGACCAGCCGGCCCTGCAGGTCGACCAGCGCGCCACCGGAGTTGCCGGGATTGATCGAGGCGTCGGTCTGGATGAAGTTCTGGTAGCCCGCCACCGGAATGCCGCTGCGGCCCACCGCCGACACGATGCCCGAGGTCACTGTCTGGCCCAGGCCGTACGGGTTGCCCATCGCCACCACGAAATCGCCGACCTCCAACTGGTCGCTGTTGGCCATCGGCACGGCGGTCAGGCCCTGGGTCGGGATGCGGATCAGCGCGATGTCGGTATCCGGGTCGGAGCCGATGAACTCGGCTTCCACCTGGCGGCCGTCGCTCAGCGTGACCGACACGCCGTCGGCGTTCTCCACCACGTGGTGGTTGGTCAGCACGTAGCCGCGCGTGGCGTCGACGATCACGCCCGAGCCCAGCGCACGCTCCACGCGTTCGCGCGGCATGTCGGGGATGCCTAGGATGCGGCGGAACACCGGGTCGTCGCCGAACGGTCCCAGCGGACTGGCCACGCGCACGGTCTGCCGGCTGTACACGCTGACCACCGCCGGGGTGACCCGCTTGAGCATCGGCGCCAGCGACGGCAGCACCTGCCCGTCCACGGCGGCGGGCAGCGCGGCGGCGGCCGGAACCGCGGCCGCGGCACTGGGGGCGGCCTGGGCGGGTTTCTGGAAGAGGTCGTTGAGGCCGGTGGCGGCGAAACCGCCGAACGCGGCAGCCGCAGACAGGGCGATCAGGGTGGGGAACGGGCGCAGCGCTTTCTTCATGGTGGGTCGGCAGCTCGTTGCGTCGGAGGGAGCGGGTGGCCGGTGGCCCCCGCGAACCTGAATGAGTCTGCTGACGGACCCCTAAACCTGCAATGAAGTTCACCCGCCGCGGCCGTCCGCCGCACCCCGCCGCGTGATGACGAACGGAGGGTGCAATGCCATGCAATTGTCATGTCAATCCGGTTGACAGGGGGGGAACCCGGGCGTAGTTTGACCACTTCGTGCTGACACAAGATGTTGCGGTCCAGCACGGGGCGGACCCAAGCACTGGTGTTTCTTTGACAAAGCCTGCGGGCATTGCGCTTGGGAAATCGGGCGCCTTTGGGGATTGGCGCATGAGGGCGAGGGAAGCAGTGGGCACCACGGCAACGGCAGGTCCCACTTCCACAATCCGGCAACCGGCGCGGCGCATCCTGTGCGGCCGCCCGCGGCGCCGTCCCCGTCGTCCGGGGCCGCACTGAATTACCGGGGCAGGCCCAGGCCTGCCCGCCACCACAGTCTTAATTAAGTAGTTCCAGTCGTTTTCAGGAGAACAACACAACCATGAGTACGGTGCGCCTCGAGGCGGTCAAGACGGAACAGCCCACCCTGATCCCCCTGCAGCCGGCATCCCAGGACATCTGGGACAAGAAGTACCGGCTGAAGACCAAGCAGGGCGAAGCCCTGGACGCCGACATCGATGGCACCTACCAGCGTGTCGCCCGCGCCCTGGCCGACGCCGAAGCCACCCCCGAGAAGCGCGCCTACTGGTACGAGCGCTTCGTGTGGGCGCTGCGCCGCGGCGCCATCCCCGCCGGCCGCATCACCTCCAACGCCGGCGCCCAGCAGCACAAGCCGGCCACCAGCACCATCAACTGCACCGTCTCCGGCACCATCGAAGACTCGATGGACGGCATCCTCGAGAAGGTCCACGAAGCGGGCCTCACCCTGAAGGCCGGCTGCGGCATCGGCTACGAGTTCAGCACCCTGCGTCCGAAGGGCGCCTTCGTCGCCGGCGCCGGCGCGTACACCTCCGGCCCGATGTCCTTCATGGATATCTACGACAAGATGTGTTTCACCGTGTCCTCCGCCGGCGGCCGCCGCGGCGCGCAGATGGGCACGTTCGAAATCTCCCACCCGGACGTCAAGGACTTCATCCGCGCCAAGCGCGAAGACGGCCGCCTGCGCCAGTTCAACCTGTCGCTGCTGATCACCGACGGCTTCATGGAAGCCGTGGACACCGACGCCGACTGGCCGCTGGTGTTCCCGGTGAACATCAAGGAGAAGGGCGACATCAACGTCGAAGACGCCAACCAGGTCGTCTGGCGCGAG
Source organism: Pseudoxanthomonas sp. PXM02 (assembly GCF_014851805.1). GTDB lineage: Bacteria > Pseudomonadota > Gammaproteobacteria > Xanthomonadales > Xanthomonadaceae > Pseudoxanthomonas_A. Next base: position 1,583,153 of record NZ_JACVAK010000001.1, on the reverse strand, counting down.
TGGCCCACCCACAAGAACTACATCGTCCGCGACGACGGCCTGGTGGCCTGCAAGATCTACGGCCACATCCGTGCCCGTCATCTGTGGGACATGATCATGGTCTCCACCTACGACTACGCCGAGCCGGGTTTCATCCTGATCGACCGCGTCAACGAGATGAACAACAACTGGTGGTGCGAGACGATCCGCGCCACCAACCCGTGCGGCGAGCAGCCGCTGCCGCCGTACGGCGCCTGCCTGCTGGGCTCGGTCAACCTGACCACCTTCGTGCGTGATCCCTTCACCGACCAGGCCACGTTCGACTGGGAGGAATACAAGGAAGTCGTGCGCGTGTTCACCCGCATGCTCGACAACGTGGTCGAAGTGAACGGCCTGCCGCTGGAACAGCAGCGCCAGGAGATCCTGCGCAAGCGTCGCCACGGCATGGGCTTCCTGGGCCTGGGCAGCACGCTGACCATGCTCAAGCACAAGTACGGCAGTGCCGAGTCCTGCGAGTTCACCGAGGCGATCGCCCGCGAGATGGCCGTGGCCGGCTGGGAAATGGGCCTGGCGCTGGCCAAGGAGAAGGGTGCCGCCCCGATCATGGAAGAGCGCTTCACCGTCACCGCCGCCATGCTGCGCCAGCGCCCGGAAATGGCGACCGACGGCTGGAAGGTCGGCCAGGAAATCCCCGGCAAGGTCCTGCACGCCCGCTACAGCCGCTACATGCAGCGCGTGGCCACCGTGGCCCCGGATCTGGTGGACGAGCTGGCCGAAACCGGCAGCCGCTTCACCCACCACAGCTCCATCGCGCCCACCGGCACCATCAGCCTGTCGCTGGCCAACAACGCCTCCAACGGCATCGAGCCCTCGTTCGCGCACCACTACAGCCGCAACGTGATCCGCGAAGGCAAGAAGACCAAGGAAAAGGTCGACGTCTACTCGTACGAGCTGCTGGCCTACCGCGAGCTGGTCAACAACAAGGCCATGCCGTTCTCCGACGAGGCCGACGCCAAGCTGCCCGACTACTTCATCGCCGCTGACGACATCAGCCCGAAGGAGCACGTCGACGTGCAGGCCGCCGCGCAGAAGTGGGTGGACAGCTCCATCTCCAAGACCGCCAACGTGCCCACGGACTACCCGTACGAGCAGTTCAAGGACATCTACCGCTACGCCCACCAGCAGGGCCTGAAGGGCTGCACCACGTTCCGCTTCAATCCCGCCGCCTTCCAGGGCGTGCTGGTGAAGGAAGCCGACCTGGAAAACACCACCTACCGCTTCGAGCTGGAAGACGGCAACGTCATCGAGGTGAAGGGCAACGAGCAGATCGAGTACGACGGCGAGATGCACACCGCCGCCAACCTGTTCGATGCGTTGAAGGAAGGCTACTACGGCAAGTTCTGATGGTTCTCCTCCCCCGCGTGCGGGGGAGGATGCCCGAAGGGCAGGTGGGGGGAGCGAGCGCCGCGAGTTGCTTCTGCTCTCAGCGAAAAACGCCCCCATCCCAACCTTCCCCCGCACGCGGGGGAAGGGGCTCATCCCGGCAACTTGAACCACCGATTCATCCGCTTCACCGTTCCACCCCGCGCCATCGGGTATAGCATCGGCAGCGTCAACCAACCTCGCCCACAAGGAGGGCAACATGAGCAACGGTAATGGTGTCACGGCGACGCTTTCCGGCGCGGCCGAAAGCGTGAAGGAAACAGTAGCGGGCATCGGCGAGGCAGTGGCCAGCACGGCCAGCGAAACCGTCGCCAAGGCGAAGAAGGCCGCCAAGAAGGCCAAGAAGACGGTGACCGCCGACATCGCCAAGGCGAAGAAGGCCGTGGCCAAGCGCACCGACAAGGCCGCCAAGGCGGTGAAGAAGACCGTCGCCAAGGCGAAGAAGAAGCTGGCCGCCGCCAGCACCGCCGCCAAGGCCGAAGCCGCCACCCTCACCAAGAAGGTGACCGGCAAGAAGACCGCCAAGAAGGCCACGAAGAAGGCGGCCAAGAAAGCCACCAAGAAGACGGCGGCCAAGAAGGCCGTGAAGAAAGTCGCCAAGAAGGCCGCCGCCAAGAAGGCGCCGGTGAAGAAGGCAGCCAAGAAAGCCGTGAAGAAGGTCGCCAAGAAGGCGCCCGTGAAGAAAGCCGCCAAGAAGGCGGCGCCCAAGAAAGCGGTCAAAAAGGCCGCCAAGAAAGCCCCGAAGAAAGCTGCGAAAAAAGCAGCCCGTAAGTAAGACCTGATGCTTCACCCCTCCTCCCCCGTTCGCGGGGGAGGGTTTGGGGAGGGGGCCGCTCTTAGCGCTTCCGTCCCGTTACCTAAAACACCAAGAACACGAACAGGATTCCACCGTCATGGCCGTCAAGATCGACAAGAAAATCAAGGGCTACAGCGTGCTCACCCCGGAAGACAAGGCGCGCGAAGCCGCAGCCGCGGTCCCGGTGGCGTCGGTGCCGCGCGAGACGGTGGAAAAGGAAACTCCGCAGGACAACATCATCCAGATGCACGAGCGCATCGAGCGCCCGGAAGTCCTGATCGGCAGCACCTACAAGATCAAGTCGCCGCTGGTGGAGCACGCCATGTACGTGACCATCAACGACATCGTGTTGAACGCGGGCACGGAGCACGAGCTGCGCCGTCCGTTCGAGATCTTCGTCAACAGCAAGTCCATGGAGCACTTCCAGTGGATCGTGGCGCTGACGCGCATCATGTCGGCGGTGTTCCGCAAGGGCGGCGACGTGACGTTCCTGGTCGACGAGATGAAGGCGGTGTTCGATCCGCGCGGTGGTTACTTCAAGGCCGGTGGCGTGTACATGCCGTCGCTGGTGGCGGAGTTGGGCGCCATCGTGGAAGAGCACATGAAGTCGATCGGCCTGATCCACGATCCGGAAATGAGTGCGCACCAGCGCGCCATCCTGGCCGAGAAGCGCAAGCAGTACGAAGACCGCGCAAAAAAAAACTCTGACGTAACGGAAACTGTGACCGTTGCACCGGCCGCGCCCACCCAGGGCGCCGCCGAGGACATCGCCGTGACCGGCGATGGCGCCAGCTTCCCGCCTTCCGCGACGCTCTGCCACAAGTGCAGCACCAAGGCCCTCGTCATCATGGACGGGTGCGCGACGTGTTTGAACTGTGGGTATTCGAAGTGCGGGTGAGACTTAATTTTTAGTGAGCACAAAGCAGCTAAAGAAATGCCTTTCGCAGGCAGAGCTTGAGCTGCTAATCCACGCGTGCACCGCGATCACTCGCATCTTGCCTCATGTCGAGGTTGTGGGTTGGGTTGAAACAAAGTGGATGCCGAGCGGTGCTGTCTGGGCGTCCACAGAACGCCAAAAAATTACCTTTGTGGCGGGCGTAAAGGCGCGAGGAATTCCATCTGGCCGTGCTCTTGAGGCGACGATTCGGCGCCGTCGCGAGAGCTTAGCCTCCGGTGTTGCAAAGAGCACGTTGGATGGCCGTGAGCACAACATCTGTGCATTGATCGCGGAAGAGATTGGCGACATCTTCTCCGGTCACCGCCCCTTGCCAGAAGTGGCGCTGCCGGCGGTTACGAAAGCTTTTGATGAAAGGATTGTGGCCAGGCACTTAGCCGCACACCATGAGGTCACTCTCCCTGTCGGCGAGATGTTGAATGCACTGCATACGCTCGCGGAGCAGACCTACGAGAACAAGGCTGTCGCATTTGGTTGCGTCGTAGAGCCTCGTGTCGAAGTGGTTAATAGAAGCGCCTTTCCGAAGGAATTTCTTAAACTGAAGAAATTCAAGGCGCTGTCCGATGGGTACAGAACGGCCTATGTCGTGTCAGGGAACGGCGCGATCATCAGGTTCGTGGATCTCGATCGCTTTTCCTTGAAGCCGCTTACAGGCAAGCACTTCTATCCAGAGTGGGCCGAGGCAATGGCTAAAGCGAGCCGTGATCGACGTTTCGGAATAGTTCTTAGTCGGCAGGGCGATGTCCTCGTCTTGGAGGAAGGAACCCTTAGGTTTAGCTATCGATTCGGGAAATGGCAGTACTGGAATCATGGTCATTTGGTGAACTTGATCCGAGATTGGGCGCGTGCTCAGAAGATTCGAAAGTCGATTCTTGGGAACGTAGTGGGTGCAATCTATCGCGCAGCAATTGATGTCTCGTTTAGGCGGACTGGAGGCCTCTTCGTAATCCTAAAGAATCAAGCGATGCTGAAGGATGTAGTAAAGGCCGAGGATGTGCTTGGCGGTCAAAAAAGATCCACACAGGATGCGGAATTCGACCTGCTCCTAAAGCGTAAGACGATACAGTCATTGCCGCGAAGAGTAATGGTTGAGCTTGCAGCACTGGATGGTGCGCTGGTCATCAACAAGAGTGGAACCATACTTGCTTACGGCGCAGTGATTCAGCCAAAAAGGGCCGGTCGTTTGAAGGGGGCCGAAGGAAGTAGAACCAAGGCGGCCATCGGTGCTTCAAATTACGGGATGGCTGTCAAGATTAGTTCGGACGGCGACATCACCGTCTACAAGGAAGGTCAGCAGTACCTAACTATTTGATTGCGATTGACTGCCTCGCCAAACCGGCCAGGCTTTGTTCTTTTGGGGAGGAAAGGATGTCCGAAGGTGTTGCATCGAGCCGTCGAGAGCCGCTTCGCATACTGACCTTGGATGGCGGTGGCGCGAAAGGCTTCTATACGCTGGGAGTGCTCAAGGAGTTGGAGGCGTTTCTAGGGTCGCCGCTGCACTCGCACTTTGATCTTATCTACGGAACAAGCACCGGCTCGATCATCTGCGCTCTCCTTGGTCTTGGACACGATATCGAACACATCTTCGAGCTCTACCATCGCCATGTACCGATACTGATGAGTAAGCGGCTAGTGAGAAGTAGGACGGCAGCGCTTGAGAGTTTGGCCAATGAAGTTTTTGGTGATGCTTCTTTCTCTGACATGAAGACCAATATCGGGATCGTGGCAGTAAATTGGTTGTCCGAGCGTCCGCTAATATTCAAGTCAAGCGTTGCTCAGACTCATGGAGCGAAGCACAGCTTTGTTCCTGGGTTTGGCGTAAAAGTTTCTGATGCTGTTCGGGCATCCTGCTCCGCTTTTCCATTCTTCAAGCGAACCACCATTACTACTGCGCATAAGGAAAATGTTGAGCTCCTTGATGGTGGTTATGCGGCAAACAATCCGACGTTGTACGCCATAGCAGATGCCACTGGCCCAATGGGGTATGCGACTCACGACATCAGGGTTCTTAGCGTGGGTGTTGGTGTCTATCCGCCCAAGAAAAGGATGCTGGTTTCCTTGGCTAAGAGCATTCCCTTCAACTCGATATCTCTGCTGCAGAAGACTCTTGAGATAAACACTCAGTCTATGGATCAGCTGCGGGCCCTTCTGTATCACGATGCCCCAACGCTTAGGATCAGTGAGACGTTTGAACAGCCTGAGATGGCTACCGATCTAATGGAGCACGACATTGCGAAGCTGAATGTTCTTTGGCAGCGTGGGCGCGCTTCGTTCGCTAGAAACGAGAAGGCGATAGAAAAACTTCTTACGTGAGGGTGTCATGCCTTTTCCAGATCATCAGCTTGAAACTTGGGCGCACCAAGGATCTGTTACGCAGTCCGCATCTACTTACGCTACGGTGAAAGATGCCCTGCAGAGGTCTACGGGAAGAATATTCCTGCGCGACTACGACATATTCTTGCAAGGTTCCTACGGTAATAGCACGAATATTTGGGCTGAGAGCGACGTTGACATAGTAATAAAGCTGAAAGAGACGTTCTACAGCAATGCGGAAGATCTTCCTCCGCCGCAGTACATTCAGTGGAGAAGCGACACTTCGCCCGTAACTTATGACTGGCCACAGTTCAAGCAGGACGTCTATGAAACCTTGCGAGCGAGCTTTGGTGCTGATGTTTCATATGGAGGGAAGGCGATCTCTGTGGCGGCTAGAAATGGCCGGAGAAAGGTGGACGTAGTTGTAGCAACTTCATATAGGAAGTACCTCAGCTATGATCCCTGGAATCGGACCAACTATGTTGAGGGCATATGCTTCTGGACATCTCTTGGTGATCAGATTGTCAACTTTCCGCGGCAGCACAGTGAGAGCCTGACCACAAAGCATCAGGCTACGGGCCGGAATTTCAAGCCGCTGGTCAGGATCGTTAAGAACATGCGGTCGAGAATGCAGTCTGAAGGATTCATATCCGAAGGGGTTGCTCCTTCTTACTTCATCGAAGGAATGCTCTACAACGTGCCGCATCAAGATCTTGGTACCAGCAACGCTGGAAATCTCGTTGCGGCGTTGAACTGGCTTAATGGTCAAGCTAGCCTGCCGCACCTTATGTGTGCGAATCATCAGTCTAGATTGATTGGTGATAACGACTCAACGCGCTGGCCGTTGGCTGATGCAGCGACCTTCCTTCAGCAGCTCATCGCCTATTGGAATAGAGGTTAGGTCATTGATCTTTGGCGGCCTAGGCTTGGTTATGCGCCATTCGTTCGGGCAAGGTGGAGCTTTGCGACTTGAAGTCAGGGTTTTGACTGCAGTTTGGGTGGGTCTACATGAGGAAATTTGAAGCTCCTATCGAGCTTACCCCTCGGCAGTTCGAGTTGGCTGTCAAAGGGATTCTGGATGCAGCATGCGGGGGCTTAGAGAGTTATGAGTCGAAGCACCTGGAGAAGTTCTCTGCTTCAGATGGTGACTACGAGATAGACGTAACCGCGAGGTTTAATGCTCTCGGAGCTAATTTTCTTGTTCTTGTTGAGTGTAAGCATCACAAGAGAAAGATCGAGCGCCAGGACGTTCAAGTTCTAGATGCGCGGATCAGGTCGATGAACGCCCACAAAGGTATGATTTTTTCGACATCCGGATTTCAGGCCGGAGCAATAAGCTATGCCGACGAACATGGGATAGCACTTGTGCGCTTGGTCGATGGGAAGAGCAACTGGTTTACTAAGAGTTATGGCTCTGAAGTTCCGCCGCCGCCGTGGGTTAGGTTCTCGGAATACATCGGTTGGTGGTGTCATGGAAGTTCAATGTCGTTGATGTCTGACGATCATGTTGAGTACACCCGAATAGCTTTGGGGCTTTCAGCAGATTTCGTGCCTGATACTTAGATCGAGCGACGATCAGGCGCACTCGGTACTGGCGCATCAAGGCCCATCCAGAAATGTAAATAGACACCCCGCGATCCCCTCTGCAAACTCGCCTCCAAGGAGCGTCGAATCTCCCCTCTAGCGGCACCCACCCCGGCAACTCAGGTGGGTTTTTTGTGCCCAATGCATCGGGCGCCTCCGACGCAGTCCGTTCTACGTCGGGAGGGAGGCGGAATAGAACACCCTTCGGGGAAATACGCCCGGCCAGCTAGCGGTGGCTTCGACCCTCCCGACACCCTTGCGGACGCACGACGCGCCCGCAGGCACGCCACGTACCACGCACGCGGAAGGACTCCCGCCATGACGCACGGAAAGCACAGCGACCCCGGTTACCACCTGCCCATCGAAGCCCACGAAGAACTGCAGGCCCTGCGCCACCACCTGCACCTGCTGGCCCAGCTCAGCATCCCCGAAACCCAGAACCCCGACGACCTGGTCCTCTCTCGCACCGGCCTGGCCCACTGCTTCAGCCACCTCGCCGACACCGCCGACCGCATCGTCGCTGCCGTGGCCACGTGATCGCGTGGCCTCGCCACCACCACCGACACCACCGCACACCCACAGGAGAGCGCCACCGCCATGAGAGCGCGCATCGTGGAACTCGACGCATCGCAGGCCAGGCACTTCTGCATCCGCCTCTGGCATGAGCTGACGATCGCCGGCCGCGCTATCTGGGCCGACGAAACACTGGACCCCGCCGCACAGCTCAATGCCCTCAAGTGGCTCAACGAAATCCAGCATCGCGTAGGGGGCGCCCATGCAAACACCCGCCCCGATGCCTTGGCACACCTGCTGGACCTCATCATCAGCCACTGCGAACAAGCACCCCCGCTGCAATTCCCCGTCCGCGTGGCCTTGGACAGCGCTCTCCGCGCCACCACCGGCGCCGACGCCACACCTGACAGCAAGTAGGGCGGGCTCAAGCCCGCCGTCGCACACCTTCCGCACTCGTCGAACGGTGGGCCAAGGCCCACCCTACGATGCGCCGACGAGATCGCCTCACCGTGGCGGCTCAACCCATGTCGTCATGGCATAGTCCTGGCCCATAGGCTTTGGGGAACGCCATGGACACACTCAGTTTTACCGAACTGGACCGCCGCCTGCGTGCCGTGCCGGACGGCCCATCGGGCATCCTCAACACGCCACCGATCTACCGCAGGGCCAACATCGTTGGCGGCATCGCGGCGGTGGCCACACTGATCCCGTTCGTGCTGGTCCACGTCATGACGCCGGGCCAGTGGATGATCACGTGGGCACAGATCAGCTTCTCGGTGTTCCTGCTCGCATTGCTGCCTGACATGGTCCGTTCCTATGGCGTGCTGGGCTGGACGCTGTGGACATGGCGAGCAGATCAGGTAAGCCAGCTCGACCACGACCTGCCGCAGTTCCATACGATCCTGACGTGGCTGAGCGAGCGCCCCACGTCGGATCTGCAAGAGCATCAACGCTTGGCACGGCTCATGCTGCCGCAAATCTCGGCAAAGATCGGCCTGTTCACGGGCGGGCTGGAGCGACTGGGTGTACTGCCGGTGCTCGTGTCGGCGTATCTGTTCTTCCGCAACTGGGACGAACTGATGGAGATGCCGTACTGGCAACTCATCATCGGCTTCGGCTTGATCCTGTTCTATTTCGTCATGATGGTCGGCAACCTCAAGCGCATCCGTCTGCATCTCTACGAATCCCTGCTCTCCGAAGCGCTGACGATGAAGACGCAACGGGAGACAGTCACCCGATGAGCGAGTCGCCCAATCCTTACCAGGCACCGGCCGCCACGCTGCCAGTGCCCGCGAATCCGTCGATGCCTCCGGCGTTGCTGGCGACACTCGCGTGCTATTTGCTGCACTACGTGCTCGAAGTACTGTCCCTGTGGAAGAGTGCGGCCGGTGAGGCCGGGCTATTTCTTCCGGTGGCGACGATCAACGGCATCTACTGCATGGCTATGTGCCTGGCGCTGTGGCGGCGCTGGCAATGGGCGAGGGTGTGATTGGTGATGACGACGGTGATATCCGCCTTCGTCCTGTTGATGCTGGTGCGGCGCGGTGTGTGGGCGACGGAGTGGCTGTCCACGCTCTCGTCCGTCCTGCGTATCGCCGTGGCCGCCATGCTCTTCCTGCCCCCGGTACGCCACTGGTTCGCTCCCGCCGCCGCGCGGGAACCCGCGTAGCCCGGGTAGCCCGGGTAAGCGCAGTGCACCCCGCCGCCAAGGCGGGGAGTCTGGCGGCCGAAGCGGCATTGGTCGCATCCCGCGCTCCGCTGTCGAGAGACGAGAACTACCTGCGCGCGCTGAGGGAGCGCGTTGCGCGATCGCGCGATCCGGAGGCATTCCTCGCCATGGCCGATGCGATGGGGCCCGAGGCTTCCTCGCTTCCCCATGTCTTCGGCCCCGAGTCCGGCACCGAGGAGGCCACGCTCGCCTGGACGCTCGCGGCATGCAGGACGGGACTGGACTGCCGTTCAAACGGCGCGTTGATGACGACGTACTGCCTGGCGGGGATATGTGGCCCCTACAACAACTTCGAACAGCTCGTGTTCGAAGGCTTGCTGCCTGCCTCGGAGCGTAACAGGATCAATGAAATGGTCGGCAGGGTGATCTCGTACGGAGAGTGAAGGTTATGAAGCGTGCCCGGAATCGTTTCACGTAGTGGCCGGTGCTGAAAGCCAGCACGGGTCATGCAGCGCAGGTAGGGCGGGCTCAAGCCCGCCATCACGTACCACCGGTACCCGTCGAGTCGGGGTGGGGCGCCCACGACCGCCCATGCGCTAGCGACGGAGGGGTCGTCGGGTTACTTCCCTCCTCTTGACCGCACGCGCGATAAACTGCGCGCCGCAAATACCCATCCCCAAGAGGAACACCCCATGGCATTCACCACCACCGCGTCCGGCCTGCAGTTCGAAGACACCGTCGTCGGCAGCGGCGCCGAAGCCCAGCCCGGCCGCAACGTCGTTGTGCACTACACCGGCTGGCTGTACGAGAACGGCGAGCAGGGCGCCAAGTTCGATTCCAGCAAGGACCGCGGCGAACCCTTCATCTTTCCCCTCGGCGGCGGCATGGTCATCAAGGGCTGGGACGAAGGCGTGCAGGGCATGAAGGAAGGCGGCGCGCGCACCCTCATCATCCCCGCCAACCTCGGCTACGGTGCCCGCGGCGCCGGCGGCGTCATCCCGCCCAACGCGACGCTGAAGTTCGACGTGGAACTGCTGGGCGCCTGAGGCACGCAGGGCGGGCTCACGCCCGCCATCGCACGGGGAAGCGCCCATCGCGCGGTGGGCCGCCCCCGTCGTCGTACCTGGCGCCAACGCGCTTCGATCCGGGGCGCGTTGGCCGTAAGCTGCACCCGGGCCGGGGGTGCCTCCACCAGACGGGGGCCGCCGGGAACGACGATCAGGGAGAGAAGGGATGTCGACCTATTTCGATGCGGACGCGACCAGGCAGCTGTACCGGGAATACGACGTCGATCGCTTGATGGCCATCGCCTTGGCGACGACGGACGAGTACAGCGAAGAAGCGATCGGCCTGGCACGGCAGGAACTCATCGCGCGTGGCGTCCAGGATGCACGCTTCGATACGCCACCGGGCAGTCATGCCCCGCCGCCCATCCCCGGTGCGGACTCAGCGGACACACTGCCGCTCGTCATCAAGGTGCTGTGCGTGCTGCTGCCCGGCATCGTGATCATCCTGGCCGCCGCCTATCTGATGGCGAACAAGAAGAAAGCGGCAGGCGAAGCCCTGTTCCTGATGATGATCGGCTGGTTCTTCTGGTTGCTGCTGTTCAAGGTGCTGGGCAACTAGCTCCTGGGGCCATCGCCTAGGAAAGGCCCGAGCCTCGGCCCGGCGTTGCGTAGTACGACGGCTGTGACGGCATGCGAGGTGGCTGGTCCCGACGGCGTCAGAACGAAGTATCCGTCGCCGTTAGCCGAGGGGATCACATTCCGACAATGAGAAAACGCGCGCCAATCGCGCGCGTAACGTGGTCCTCGTGAGCAACACTTGCAGTTGGTCACCGACAGAGTTCATCGTTGGCGCTCGGCCAGCCGTCAGAACGAGGTCAGGAGGACCCCATGGCAATCCGGAGATTCACAATCGAGACGCTTGCGATGTTCTTTGCAGTCGCATGTGTTGGATTGGCAGGCTGCGTATCCGGCCCTCCCGCGCGAGCCGCGAAGCCCGACTTCAATGGTGACTGGTCGGTGAAGTGGTGTGACAGAACGAACCCGGCACTCGATTGTGGCGGCTTCAGCGTGACGCTAGTGCAGGAAGGCGACCGTATCTGTGGCGACTTCGGTGGCGCACTCGTCAATCTACGACAGATCGACGATGGAAGTGTGATCGGTGCGGCGGTTGGGAACACGGCCGTCATGGCGGTTGAAAGCTATCGAAATGGATCAATAGCATTGGTGCGCGCCACGCTGGAGGGCAGCGAGCTTCACTGGAGAGAAGTGGATAGCATCAGGCGTGGAGGGACGGATATCGCCATCATTGCCACGAATGACGTGCTAGTGAAGTCTGAAGAAACTCCGTCGCCGCCGCATGAGCGGCAAGGAGAGGAAGCGAAAGGAGCGCGTCCATGCCCGTGAGGGTGGTAGGACGACGGCATCATCGTCAATAAGAACGGAAATGAAAAAAACGCAAGGAGCAGGCGCGTGATCTACGGAAACGGTTGGACAAGTAGCTCTGAGATTTCTCACGCTGGCGTGTTGCTATCTCGCGCAGGGATCCTGAAAACAGGCGTGGCGTTCCTTGCTCTCGCGCTCGCTGCATGCCAACACGCGATACCAATGGCACAGTCTGTGCCTTCTTCGGAAGAATCTGTTGTACAGGCGGTCTCAGCGCCTAGGGTCGCTCCACCCGACCCATCAATGGTGGTGAACGAGCTGTCTGCCAGAAGTCGTATCCCGGCATCAGAACTTCTGTCGTTGCTGGATGACTGTACTCTCACGCAGCTCAGCATGAACATCTGTGCTTTCCGAGACTTTGTCGCTTCAGATCTGGAACTGGATGCGGTAATGGACGCGAAACGGGCGTCAGCGCTGCCTCAGTGTCTAGCGGGTATGGATCGTAAGCACGCTGCTTGGGAGACGAAGCGCGACAAGGCTTGCCTTGAAGAGACGGAAGAGGATAAGGGAGGATCGATGTACCCCATGCTTCTCAGCTCCTGCAAGACGGAAGCCACCAGGGAGCGCATCAGCTTCGTGAAACAGAGCGATTCGTGTTCCCTGGGGCGGTAGAACGGAATCTCCATCGCGCTTGGCGATGGCAAATCACATCTAGGAAAGGAGGCGATCATGCCGATCGATTACCAGGGGCGCACGGAAGAGCAGTATCGCCATCGGGCCAGCGTGATGATCCAGAACTTCGAAGGCTACCGTGCTGCGCCATATGACGCGGAGGACTACAAGGCCACCATCGGATTCGGCTACACGTTTAATCGCAACAATAACGTGGAGCTGTGGGACGGGGCTGGTGTACAGCTATCCCAAGCCGAGCGTCAGCAATTGTTGGCCATCGATAGAGCGCCGAACGAACAGAAAACCGCGCTCGGGCTCGCATTCGATGTTCGGATCACGCGCGAAGAAGCCAGAAGCCTGCTGGAGAGCGTTAGCCTGGCGAGGTATGAGCGTCACGCGGAGCATCTGGGGATGCCGTTCTCGGATGAGCGTGCCATTGTGGTTTCGCTTACTTACAACCGTGGCCCAGGGCGCATGGCAACTCACATGCAAGGGTTCAATGATGCAGTTGCCGACGGCGATCGCGCAGAAGCCTGGTATCAACTGCGCTACAACAGCCGAGGGACCAACGATAATGTCGGCTTGCAGCTTGGGTTGCGGGCTCGTCGAAACATGGAGTCGGAGATCTTCGGCCTCTACGATGATCCGCTCAATGTGACGGCCGACGAAGCGCGCAGTGTCTATCGGATGTTCCAGCTCCATCGTGACGACATTCTGGAGAATGAGCGCAATTGGGGTGTTGACTTGGACGGGAACCAGGCGCGAAGAAACGCCATCGCCCAAGCCAACAACAACTACCCCGATCTGGTGCGGGAATACGGGCCAGTTCAGACACTGGCATCTGCTCTCGAACCTGCCAGGAGCAGACTGCTGGAAGATCTCAGAACCGAGAATCCCGATCTGGCCGAACGTCTGAGGAATGAAGATTTCGCCACGACGGCGATCTATCTTGATCCGGGGAGAGAGCTTCGCACCGGCGCCAACCTTCGCCGGGACCAGCGCAACAACACCCCGCAGGATGTGGACCAGAGCCATGCTGCCACCCTCGACTCCCGCAGGATGCAAGGCAACGTCGAAATCGCGAGCAATGACCTGCTGATCGGCGAAGGCGGCAACGACACGCTGCGCTCGCATCGCGGGGACGACATCCTGATCGGCGGGCAGGGCCACGACCGATTGGAGGGCGGTGAAGGGCGCGACACCTACGTGGTCGATGCTGGCGATACATTGAGGGACAGCGACGGGGTGGGTGAGGTGCGCTGGAGCGGACGGCCACTGACGGGTGGCGCGCGCAGGGAATCCGATCCCGCCGATACCTACCGCAGCGACGATGGGCGCTTCGTCTACACCCTGGAGAACAACAATCTTTCGGTGATCGACACGCTGGCGTCCGATCAGACGCGACGAGAGCCTGTGGTGATCGAGAATTTCGAGAGTGGCCAGTTGGGGATAGCCCTGAGGGGGCCCACTGGCGACGGCGAACGACCGCGGGCAGACGGGCAGCGGCCGGAACATCAGGGGCGAGGACAGACGATCGAAGCGGAGCGCGCGCCCGGCGATGCCGTTCCGATGCCTTCGGCCGCCGATGCAGCCATCGACGATCGCCGAAGCGGACGTGAGCCCGAGCGTGGCCCGTTCAACGATCCCTATGTCGACAGCGTCTACGCAGCCCTATTGGCCGGCGATAGCAAGGAGCTCGACCGCATGGCCAGGGAGTTCTCCCGATCTCCGGAAGGGCAGCGCTTCATGCAGATGGGCGAGCAGATGCTGGCCCAGCAGAAGCCGCAGGAGCAGGCGCCGTTGCAGGAGCAGGGTCGAGGGTTGGGCTGAGCACGCCGCATGGCCGGGGTAGGCGACGCGGTTATTTCTCTTTCTGGAGCAACCGCGTGACCTGCGCTTCCAGCTCCCTGATGCGGTGGTCGCGCTCGTCGATGGCGCGCTGCACGTCTTCCGCTTCGAAGCGCACCGGGATGTACTTGGGGCAGTTCCAGTCGAACGCTTCCACGTGGATCCGCATCTCGCGCTGCGTGCGTCCTGTCGCCGATGATTCCTCCACTGCCAGCCGGCCCAGCAGCTTCAAGCGGTGCCGGTGTGCGTAGTCCATCAGGATCAGCGCCACGCGGTCGTCGTTGGCCAGGTTGCCGACGCTGATGAACTGCCGGTTGCCCGGCAGGTCGGTGAACGACAGCGTGGTCGGATCCACCACGCGCAGGAACCCCGGCTCGCCGCCGCGATGCTGCACGTACGGCCAGCCGGTTTCCGACACGGTGGCCATGTAGAAACTGCGCTGCGCCTGGATGAAGGCGGCTTCGTCTGGGCCGAGTTCGGCATTGCGCACGCCGTCGCCGGATTCGAAGGCACGTGCGTACTGCGCACGGCTGCCGTCGCGCGCCTGGACGTCGCGGACCGCGGGCGTGAAAGCGATGTTCGCGAAGGCGTGTCTCATCTCGTTCTCCAGCGCTCATAGAGTGGTCCCGATCCGACCCTCGCACGGTACCCGCCCGCGCCGGACGAGGGCAGGGACTTGCGTGCGGACTTACTGCGCCGGCAACTCCTGCGCAGGCCCGCCGGTGACCTTGCCGCGGGTCTTGGCGGTTTCGCCCAGGTAGGCCAGCGCGAACTGGGTGAACTTGACGCTGTGCTGCGCCGACTCGCCCATGGTCGCCAGCGTGTCATAGGACGTGTGGATGTAGGGGAAGCTGCCGCCCGGATCGCCGGCTTCGAACATCATCGCCGCCGGGTAGCCCGCGTTCGTCCACGACGCGTGGTCCGAGCAGGCATAACCGCAGGCCGTGCTGCTGCGCGTCAGGCCCATCGGGGCCAGGTAGGTGTCGAACAGGGTGATGAAGAAGTTCTTCAGGTCGGTGTTGGAGTAGTCGCTGATCAGCTTCATGTCCGTCACCGCGCCGGCCTTGTAGTTGGTCATGTCCACCTGCAGCACGCTGACCACGTTGACGCCGCTGCGACGGAACGACTGCGCGATGGCGTGGGAACCGCGCAGGCCGACTTCCTCGGCGGCATAGCCCATGAACTTCACCGTGCGGCGCGGCTGCCAGCCATCGGCCAGCGCGATGCGCAGCGTCTCGGTGAGCGTGGCGATGCCCGAGGCATCGTCGTCGGCGCCGGGTGCGTGCTGGTTGGGGTCGGGATAGGTGTTGACGTTGATCGAATCCAGGTGCGCGCCCAGCACCACCACTTCGTCGGGCAGGTCCCAGCCACGGATGGTCAGGATGACCGACGGTTGCGTGGAGCAATTGCCGCAGGCGGTGAACAACTCGGTGGTGACGTCGCTGCGGCCGGCGGCCAGCGACTGCCAGTGGTCGCGGATCCATTCGGCCGACGTCTTGCCGTGCGGGCTGGAGAAGTAGCGGTTCTGGTAGCTCGACAGGTGATTCATGGTGGCGTAGAGGCGCTGCTCCTGTACCTGCGGCAGCCAGCGGTTCACGGTGGTCTGGTTGTTCAACGTGTAGGACGCAAGCAGGGTCTTCGTCATCGCCTGCTTCGCGCGCCCCTCGCGCACGAACGCCTCGGCCTGCGCACGGCTGGGGAACGCGAAGTAACCGCCGCAGCGACGCTCGTTGACGTGCACGTAGCGGCTGATCGCGCCCAGCCGGTCGGCCCGGCTTTCGGCAATCAGCACCGGTGCGCCCGTGCTGTCGCGATGCTCCACCGCCTTGCTGGCGAAACCGCGGATGCCCTGGTAGGTGTCGCGCGAGGTGACGACATAGACGGGCGCGAACGGATCGTTCGGCAACGGCGCGGTGGTCGTTGCGGGCGACGCGACCGTTCCGCCGGTCCGGGTGCGGTGCGACGAAGACGCATCGGCAGTGTCGGCCATGCGCGGTGTGTTCCACCGCATCGCGACGGCAGGAACACCCGCGGCCTGCATCGCCCGCCCGGTGTCCGAGCGCAACAGCACCACGAACAGCAGCGCGGGGACCAGGAACGTCATCGGGCCGAACAGGAACGGTTTCATCGTGGCCTCCCCCGGAGGACAGCCTGCATCAGGGCGGCTGCCACGCTATCACTTCCATGCCCTGCCACGCTTACCGCAGGGCGGGCCCTCCGTACGCGGGGGCGGCAAGCCGGTAGCACGGGCGACGCTGGGCCAAGCCGCGTGGCGTGCGCTAGACTCCCGGCGAATACAGGGGACCCTCATGCATCGATTCTTCCGCCGCGGCCTCGGCATCGCCGGGCTGTATCTGCTTGCACCCATCGTGGCGGCGAAGTCGCCCCGCGATCCAGCGGCAGACCTGGCCGTCATGAAGACGCTGCCGGTCTACGTGATCGCGCCAGCAGTGCCGCTGCGCGCCACCATGCCGGTCCTGCAGAACAACGAGCAGGCCTCGATGCGCGCCGCCCGTACCTACGGCTTGCTGTTCAATATCGCCAGCAAGTCCCCCCTGCTCCAGTTGGTCACCTTCAAGTCGGTGCAAACGCGCGTCAACAACCTGGCCGTGCCCGGCTTGCGCACGCTCCGAGAGGGCGGCTGCCTAGTCGACGACAGTGGCGCCAACATGGGAGTTGTCGATGCCGCGCTGGAGGCGGCGGGCCTGGGCGCGGCGCCGGTCACGCGCGTCGAATCGGACAAGGACATTCCCAAGGACACGCCGCGCATCGTGATGTTTGCCGCATCCAGTTTCACGCCGGACTACGCCGCGCTCATCACGTCCTATGGCGTGGAGGTGTATGCGCCCACCATGCCGGACGCTCCGTCCCGGTGGAAGGTGAGGCCATCGCTGTCGAGCGGCATCGCGGTGGTGGCCGATAGCCTCCAGCCGCCGACCCTGGCCCGCGATGCCACGGAGGAGGTTCCGCTTCCCGCCGAGCCCGAAAGCGACGACGACGGCTCTTCCGGCACCTGGCCGCTGGCCATCGCCGCCCGCGACCGTGCCGCCACGTGGGCGCAAGATGCGTGCGCGCGCGTGAATGCCGCACTCGAGGGCAATCGTGGCGAGGGCATGCGTTTGCTCTCGCTGGCCCTGGTCGGCCAGATCCCCAAGGACCTGCCGGACGACTGGAATGCGCCCGTCTTCGGGCGGCTCCACCGCACGCTGCCGACCACGCTGGAGGAAGCGGCGCAACGCCGTCTTTATGCCGATGGCCAATGGCTCACCGTGTCGCGCCGCGCCGGTGACGACGTGGTGGTCGACTATCGCTTCGCCTGGCTTCCCAGCGACGTGGAGGCCAGCTACGACAAGCAGCACGCCGCCACGTCCAAGTGAGCGGCCGCCGTCGGGCGTCCTCCGGTGGGACGATACCTACCGGCTTCACGCTTGCGCGCTTAGGCTGGTGCTCCCTCCCACGAGGCACCGCCATGGAACCCACCATCCATCCCTTCTCCGAGCTCTTCGCCCAGCTCGGCCTGCCGAACGACAACGCCAGCATCCAGCAGTTCATCGCCACCCACTCGCCGTTGCCCGATGACGTGCGCCTGGAAGAAGCCCCGTTCTGGTCGCCTGCGCAAGCGCAACTGCTGCGCGAAGAACGCCTCGACGACGCCGACTGGGCGATGGTGGTGGATCGACTGAACGTGGCGCTGCACGCCACGCCGGCGTAAGCCCGCGATCGCAATGGATTGCGTGCAGCAGGGACGAAGGCTCGATGCGTCCGCTGACGCCCGCGCGCATGCGTGGCATAGTCGCCGCGCCCGGGCGCAGGGGTGCGCCGGACACACAGGGGACACCATGCAGGACTTTTCGAACCTGACGTTCAATCAGGACCACGGCCGTTCCATGCGGCGCCAGGCGCTGGACCACGATGTGGCCACCGGTCAGAAGATGATCATCTATGCCGTGCTCATCAACCTGCTGGTCCTGGGAATGACGGTCGCACTGCCTTCCGCCAATCTCATGCCCGACATCGGCGGCCTGCTTCTATTGGGGGGATGGGTGTTGAGCTTCGCGGCCGGCGTGGTCGCGCTGCTGGGTCTGATGCGGATCGGCAAGGGGTTCGAATGGCCGGTGATCGGCCGGCTGGCACTGGCGGTGCTGGCCTTCCTGCCCTGCATCAGCCTGCTCATGCTGTTGAGCATCAACGCAAGGGCGACCGCCCACCTGAAAGCCGCGGGCTACCAGGTGGGGCTGATGGGTGCCCGGCCCAAGCACTGACGCCATGCGACAGACGTCGCCGCCGTATCCCCGCATGCCATGAGCAAGGAGCCCGCGTCATGCATCACCCCGATATGCCGCCTGTCGAATTCCGCGACAACTCGCCGTCCGCGCATGGGTGGCGGCGGTATGGATTCCTGGTGTGGGCGGCCATCGTCCCGCTGGCCGTTGCGCTGACGCCCCGCCAGATCGATCTGCTGCCGTGGCTGGAAGAGGCACTGCGCGTGGTGCCGTTGTTGCGCAGCATGCTGGACGACGCCTCCAGTCCCGGCAAGGTGGCTGCGTTCGCCCTCGCCACGCTCGCGGCGTACCCGCTGCTGCACAAAACCTTGCTCGCTTCGCGATACACCCGGCCGAAGCCACGGCGGCCCTGGATGGGCGAGTCCTCGCCGCCGCCATGGCCGGCCTACCTGCTTGCGATCGCGATCGCGGACGTCGTCGTGCTGATCTACCTCAACGCGGATCTGCCTTCAGCGGACGACGGTCTGTCCCGTCGCGCACGGGCATTGCTGGCCTTCGTCTCGCCCGACAGCGGGGTGTTCGCGTTGGGGGCCGCCGCGATGTCCAGCGTCCTGCAGGTCACCATCGCCGCCCACGTGCTGATCCTGGGCATGGTGTTCGCGCCTGCCCGCGGCCGGCGCTAGCCCGCGTGGTGCGGCCAGCACGGCAAGTCCGGGTTTCCCATTCACCCCATCGCGATGCGCAGGGCGCTTCGCCGGAGCAGCCATGAACCCTCACGTCATCCGCGTAGTAGGCAAACACTCGCTGCTCGGCGCCGTGCTCGTGTTCTCTGCGTCCTCCTGCAATGCGCCGTCCATTGACGCCTGTCCGCGCGAGTACGTGCCGCTCAACAACATCGCGATGCCGCAGTCGCCGGACGAAGCGAGTGGTGCGTACTCGGCCCTGGTGAAGATCGGATTCGTCGTCGACGAGGAAGGTCGCGTGCGTTCCCCGGAAATCCTGTCCGAACTGTGGCGACGGGAGGGTGAACTCGAAAGCGTGCCGGACAGCTACAACGAGGCGCTGATCACGGCCGTCGAGCAGTTGCGCTACCCCGCCCAACGGAAGCCCTGTAAAGCCAGCACGGTGCTGCAGGGCAACGTGTTCGGCATGGATGAAAACTAGGTTTCCGCCACGGGCCAGCGAGGTTCGTCCGGGTGGGCGGCGTGTCCAGCCCCGGATGCAGCCTTCACCCTCATCCGGGCTACGCTTGCACCGTTGACCCGGACCCTCACCCTCGACGGCGCGCGCATCCATGACATCCCGTCGTTCTACGACGAAATCAACCGCGTCTTCATGCAGGACGTCGACTGGACGCTGGGGCCCGGCCTGGATGCCCTCGACGACCTGCTTTACGGCGGCTACGGCGCGCTCGATGGCGATGCCCCGGTGACGCTGGTCTGGACGCATTTCGCCGCCAGCCGCAACGCGCTCGGCGTCGAAGCGACGCGGCAGTACCTGCTCGCCAAGCTGGCCCAGCCCGAACGGTTCAACGCCGCGCGTTTCCAGCGCGAACTCGACGCGCTGGACGCCGGCGCCGGACAGACCTACTTCGACATCGTGCTCGAGATCATCGCCGCGCACCCGAACATCACGCTGGTGCCGGAAGGACCGGCGTAAGGCGGGCTCACGCCCCCCGCCGCACGAGATCCGCGTCGTGACGCCTGTTACCAGGTGAGGCGTTCGGCGTCACCCGCCCCACGCATCTTCACGCGATCGCGGCTACGCTGGACCTCTCCCTCACGAGACGCCGCCATGGAACCCACCATCCATCCCTTCTCCGAGCTGTTCGCCCAGCTCGGCCTGCCGAACGACAACGCCAGCATCCAGCAGTTCATCGCCACCCACTCGCCGTTGCCCGATGACGTGCGCCTGGAAGAAGCCCCGTTCTGGTCGCCCGCGCAAGCGCAACTGCTGCGCGAAGAACGCCTCGACGACGCCGACTGGGCGATGGTGGTGGATCGACTGAACGTGGCGCTGCACGCCACGCCGGCGTAAGCCCGCGATCGCAATGGATCGCGTGCAGCACGGCCGACGGCTTGATGCGCCCGCTGGCACGCGCGCGCACCTGGTGGCTCATGCCGCTTCCAGCTGACCCGCTTGCGCCAGGGCGCCGGTGATGGCCACCTCCGCATGTGCAGGGCTCAACCGCACGCCTTCTGCGCGCACCACCTCGATGCGGGTGACGCCGAGGAAGCCGAAGAAGCTGAGCAGGTACGACTCGTGATGGTCGGCCGATGCGAACGGCGAGCCGCCGGCATAGACATTGCCGCGCGCCGAGGCGATGACCACGCGCTTGTCGCCCAGCAGTCCCTGCACGCCGTGCTCGTCGTAGCGGAACGTCCTGCCCGGCACCGCCAGCGCGTCCAGCCATGCCTTCAGCTGGCTGGGCACGCTGAAGTTGTACATGGGCGCGCCGATGACGATGACGTCCGCCGCCAGCACTTCCTCCAGCACGCGGTTCACGGTCGACACGTCCTTCTGCAGACCGCTCTCGGGGGCCGGCGTGGCGATGCCGGCCGCCACGGCCAGCAACGGGCCGGATGCCTGCGGCAGCGGTTCGATGGCGACATCGCGATAGGTCACCTGTGCGTCCGGGGCAAGCGCGCGCAGGCGTTCGACCGCCGCGGCGGTCAGCTTGCGACTGACCGAATCATCACCGGTGATGCTGGAATCGATATGCAGGATCTTCATGGGGGTCATGCGCCTTGTAGGGGGAGAGTGCGGTCGCATGCGCATCGTTCTCGTGACGCCGCGGCCACCGCGTCGCGAAAATCTAGTGGCGTATAGTCGATGCAACAAGAAGGATTGATTTGAATACCAGGTATGCAAAACCATACTGAGCAGGCATGCGCGAGCATCGCCGACAACATTGACGAAGTGCACGGCGAGATCCGCAAGGCGATCGCCATCTTCGGCGGAAAGTGGAAGCTGGAGATCCTCTGGCTGCTCAGCCAGCGCATGCACCGTTTCAACGAACTGCGCCGCGCCATCCCCGGCGTCACCCAGCACATGCTGACGATGCAGTTGCGCGAACTGGAAAGCGACGGACTGGTACGGCGCACGCTCTATCCCGAGATCCCGCCGCGCGTGGAGTACGAACTCACTGACCAGGCCATGCGCCTGCGCCCGGTGTTCGAAGCACTGCTGACCTTCATGCAGGGTAGGGAACAGCCTGCGTAGGGCGGACTTGTTCGTCCTGTGGGGCACGCGGACAGATGCTGCGCGTGGCCTGACCCTCAGGGCGATGCCGTTGGGGTTCCATGTAGTGGCATCCCCCTTCTTCCCGAGACGCCCATGTCCGTGATTCCCAGTCATTCGTCGACATCCGTGCCGATCCATCGCATCACCTGCAACGGCATGCCGCTGCCCGCAACGTCGCAGTTGATCGCGCTCGACACCACGCAGGCCATCGACCGTATCGGCACCGCGACGCTGCGCTTTGTCGCGGTGGCAGCGGACCGCACGTGGGATGACCTACTACGGGAAGTACCGCTGGGTGCGATGCTGGAGATCGCGCTGGGTCACGGCGCGCAGGCGGATACCGTGTTCATTGGGACGGTACATGCGCATCGTCTGCTGTTGGCTGATGGCGGTGCGCCGGAGATCGTGCTGGACGCCGCCACACCGTCCGCCTTCAGTGCGGCGAGCGACGACGTCACCCTGACTGCGCAGTACGGTGCCACGTTGCGTGCACTCGATGTCGAGCGTTCGCTGGATGACGCCGGTGCGATACGTCTGCAGGGCCAGGCCATACTCGCCGGCACCGCACGCGCACTCCCCGGCAACCGCCTCGCCCTGCAAGGTGTGGCTGACGCCTTCGGTGGGACCTACTACATCGATGCTGTCCACCACCACGTCGATCGCGAGGGATGGATGAGCCGTTTCGATGTCCGTGCGGATGCACGCTGATAACCATTGAGCGGGCTCCTTCCCACCATCGTGATGCCTGACGTTCATCTGGTTGGCATGGCATAGTCCCGCACATCGGTGTGATGTGCGTCATGACGGCGCAGTGGAAGTGGCCAAGCCCGCCGTGCATCGGACACCGCACATCACAAGACAGGCAACGACTCGTACCAAGGCTGACAAGGAGTCAAAGTGAAGTCTGCGGATCCCGTATCGCCATGAGTCAGCCGGAAAATCCTTACCAGGCGCCGACGTCCACCATTGCGGTGGATCGCCCGGCTCCTGTCCCCCGCACGGGTCCCAGACCGCGAGCACTATGGGTGCTTCTGGGCTGTTACGCGATCACCTATGTATTGGAAGTAGTGGCACTCACGTCGATGGGTCCTGACGGAGGGCAGCAGATCACCGGCCCCCTCGGGATGGGGGCGTACTCGCTGATGATCGGCATCTGTCTGTGGCGCGGTGTCAACTGGGTGCGAATGTGGGTTGTGTTGTCGACGGTACTGACGTTGTTGGTGCTTTGGATGCTGGCGAACCGCGGCATGGTGGGTGAGCAGCCGGTGCTGGTGATGGCCTGTCTGCTAAGGATTAGTGTGGCCGTCATGCTGTTCCTGCCATCTGTCCATCGATGGTTCTCGCCACGCGGGACCTGATGCTGGCGTAGGGCGGGCTTCGGCCCACCACAAGACTACATCCTCGCAGTTCGAAGGATGGGCCAACGTCCACCCTACGTAGCCTGTCCCCGTCCGCTTGCGGACCGCGTTGGGAAGGAAGTAGGCCGGTGAGCCGGTCGTGTCCGAGGGATGTGCACGATGATCGGTGCGATGACGCGGTGTCGAACGATCCTGTTGGCGATTTTCGTGTTGCTGATGCTGAGTGCCTGCACCACCAGCCATCTGGATCCTCCCGAGGTCGCCGGTCGACCCGCCCTGGTCGACGATGCCGGTACGCCGCGACTGTGGGTGCTGACGAAGCAGGAAGAGCAGCGGCAGGTGTCGGTGCGCGGTTCGACCCTGAATTCCGGACGGTTCCGCATCGACACCTTCTTCCACTTCGACCTGCAGGCGATCGATCCCGAGACGGCGCGCCCGCTGTGGAAGGAACGGCTGCTGACGATCGGTGACGACAAAGCGCAGGGCACGCGGCCATCGCGCGTGATCGGTTCATCGGCGGAAGGCCGGCTGCTGGGCCAGGACGGTGCGGTGGTGTGGCTGCTGCTGGACAACGAGCCGTGGGCAGTCGGTGCTGCCGACGGCAAGCCATTGGCGAACGGCGAAGGTCTGGAGCAACGCAATCCGGCGCTCAAGGGGCTGCTCCCCAGCGAATCGAAGTTCTACGGCTTCGACCGGGGGCTGGTGCTGACGGCGGCCGACGCACGTCCGTTCGTGATCCGCGGTCCTGACCTGAAAGCGGTGCCGTACGCGCCCACGCCAGTGCCCGTCGCACCGCCCGAACTGAAGTCCAACGGCAGTCCGCGCATCGTGCCCCTGCGTCCACCGATCGGCGATGTCCCCGCGCGGCTGGTCGAACTCGACGGGCGCCGCATCGGCCTCTACTCCGAGAAGGAAGCACGCGACGCCGCGGACGACACGTTCGGCGACCACCTGCGCTATCCGTACAGCATCGACAACGAAGGCGTGCAGGCGCGGCGCATGTTCTGGAACGCGAACACCGTCGCCACGCAGCGGTTCGACGAGCGCTTCGACCGGTTCACCGACTTCACCCCCGTCGACGGTGCGCCGGGCTTCCTCAACGGGCGCTTCGTGAAGGTCCACGGCACGGACGATGCGGTACTGCTCGACCAACCTGCCGGCGTCCTGGTCTGGCACAACACGCGCATCGACAACCGTGGCCGGCTGGCGGTGACGCGCCTGGATACCGGATTGAAGGCGCGCTGGACCACCGAGTTGCCGATCAGCGAAACGCCGCACAGTCCCTCGATCGGTTACTGGCTGCTGCCGGGTCGCCTGCTGGTGATGGGGGCGGCGGAAAGCCTGGACGATGGCGTCACGTCGTGGAAAACCCACGTGGTGACGCTGTCCCTGGCGGACGGCAGCAGCGCGACGTGGGGCTTGCAGGACTAGCAGGGCAACGGATCAACCCGCCAACCGCACCACCAGCCACAGGAACAGCGGTGGCAGAGCCACGGCCGCGGCGTAGAGCGCGATACGAGGCGCGCACGTGCGCGACGGGGCAGGCGTGACCGTGTCGTCGTGCGGCTCCCAACCCTGGTAATGGTCCACTACGCGTGTGGCGATCGACACGGCGTAGCCGACGAGCAGGGCGAATCCACCCGCCAGGCGCAACGTCGTCGTCGCCTGCGGCATCGTCGTGGCCAGCGAGGCCAGCAACAGGGCGACGCCCAGGCCGATGGCGAGGGCCTCGTAGAGATACGCTCGCCGTCGCGCGAGTGCGGGCACTCCGGTCGCCAGGCCGTCGCGCAGGCGACGGACCCAGCGGGGGACTTCGACGAATTCGTCGGTCGGCGTGTTCATGGCGTACAACGCACGCTCCAGCACATCCACGTCCATTTTCAGAGCCAGGGCGAGCGCACGCAGCGAGGCATAGCTGACCCGATGGCCGGCCTCCAGGCGCTGCACGGTACGCAGGCCGAGGCCGCTGATCTCGGACACCTTCTCCTGCGACAACAGGTGTTTCTCGCGCAGCGTCTTGAATGACATCGGGGCCTCCGGGGACGGCGCAGGATAGGGTGGGGTGCCCACCGCCGCCACGCCAGTTTGCCGCCAATGGCCGCCGCGACGCCGTCAGGGGTGCGTGAGGGGGTGCGCCGGCGCCGGGCGAAGCGGCTGCTACCATCGGGCCGCCGATTCCGGAGCGCACCGCATGAAGTTCCTGATTGCCCTGCTGTTGCTCATCATCGCGGGACTGCCGCTGCACGCCGATGCGTGTTCCTGCGTACCGCCAGGTACGCCCGCGGAAGAGAAGGCGCAGAGCTCGCTGGTGTTCGTGGGACGTGTGCAGTCCGTCGAGGAGCGCACGCCGCGGATGGACAAGGGCTGGGTGACGGCTTTGTCCGACTGGTTCAAGGGCGTGTTCGGCAACGAGTCCGCATCGGACGAGATCAGCGACTTCCCCTACAAGCGCGTCCGTTTCGCGGTCAGCGAGACCTTCAAGGGAACGCCCGTCCGGCAGCAGACGGTGCGCACCGGCATGGGGGGTGGCGATTGCGGCTACTTCTTCGAAACCGGGCAGGAGTACGTGGTGTATGCCTGGGAAAACGGCGGTACTCCATCGGCTGGTATCTGCTCGCTTACCGGCCCGGCGTCGGATCCGCGCAGCGGGCTCAGGGAACTGCGCGCCGACAAGTAGTGGGCGCTCGGACGGCAAGCAAGTGTCATCGGGTGCGCCGCGCCGAGGGAAATACGCGCCGGATGGATCACGCATGGCGCGATGCCGTGTCTAGGATGACGGCATCCCGGCCCTGATCCACGACACCCGATGAAGCGACGTCTGTTTCTCTACGTGCTGTCCTGCATGGCGATCGCGTCCGCGCATGCGGAATCGCCTCTCCGCGAATCTTTCGACCTGAGCGTGCCGATGGCGCCGACGCGGGTCGCCATCGAGGGGCAGACGCGTCTTTTCTACGAACTGCACCTGGCGAATTTCTCACGACGACCGCTCGACCCGGTGCGCGTGGCCGTGTTCGACGCGGCTTCCGGTGCTGCACTGGCCACGTTCGAAGGCGAGGCGCTGGAGCGGCGGTTCGATCGCTCGGGCCTGCAATGGCAGGCGAAGGCAGGCGCGCCGATCGAACCCGGTCGCCGTGGCATCGTCTTCTTCGAACTGGCGCTGCCGGCGGGCACGCCCGCGCCCGGCGCGCTGCTGCATCGCGTGCACTACCGCGTGACGGAGGGCGAGGGCGAGACCGCGCGGGTGGATGGCGCTCGCGTGCCGGTCGCGCACGAGGCGGCGATGGTGATCGGTCCGCCATTGCGGGGCGGGCCGTGGATCGCGATCCATGATCCCTCCTGGGAGCGCGGCCATCGGCGCGTGGTCTACGCCATCGACGGCAAGGCGCGCACGCCCGGACGGTTCGCGGTGGACTGGGTGAAGCTGGATGCGCAGGGCCGCAAGTCGCGCCGTGATCGCGGGCTGACCGCCGATGCCTACAGCCATGGCGAGGATGTCCTGGCAGTCGCCGACGCCACGGTGGTGAGCGTGCGCGACGATCTATCGGAACGCCGACGTCTGGACGAGCGGTCGGACCACACGCTCGATACCGGCAGCGGCAATGCCATCGCCCTGGATCTGGGCGGTGGACGCTACGCCTTCTACGGTCACCTGCGCCCCGGCAGCGCGCGCGTTGCGCCGGGAGACCGCGTGCGCAAGGGGCAGAAGATCGCCGAGGTCGGTTTCACCGGCAGCGCCTCGGATCCGCAACTGCATTTCAATCTCGCCGATCAACCCGCGGCAGTGGGGAGCGAGGGCCTGCCATTCGCGCTCGACCGCTTCCGCTCGCTGGGGACCTATGCGCGGATCGACGACGTGGGAACGACGCCTTGGATGCCACGCGACGGCGGCGAAGAAGATCGTGTGCGCGAACTTCCCGCCGGCAACAGTGTGGTGATGTTCGAGGACTGAGCGACGCGGGATGCAGGAGCGGCGCGATGGTCAGCGCGTGCCCCAGCCGCTGGCGCGGGCGAGCGCGATGGCGGCGCGCTCTGCGGCTTCCGCCGTCGCATGGCGCATCGTGGTGACGACGTCGCCGCGCGCGCGACCGCCGGCCAGTTGGAACATGGCGCGTCCCTGCCAGTAGTCGTTCCCCAGGACATCGGTCCTGCGCAGCACCTGCACGGTGATCTGCTGGTCGCCTTCGACGATGGTCCTCACGCTCATCGCGTCCCCTGGTGCGTATCTGCAACGTCGATTCTAGGAATGAGGCGCCGCGACGCAAGCGGCGTGCTTAGCGTACCTGCCGCTGATAAGCGATGCTGACCTTCGGTGGCCGGACGTATCGGCGATACCGCGGGGCGACCGTTGATCGGCATGGCATGTCGTTTTTTCCACGGGGTTAATCAATGTGGACAGCGTCTCACGCAATGCTCACCGCAGGGGCGACAGGGTGGATGCCTGATCGTAGTGGAGTAACACGCATGTGGGCTTCGATGGCCATCAGGATCCGCCGCGCCCGGCTGGGCGCAGCGATGACGCAGTCGGAACTGGCCCGCCACACGGGCGTCAACCGTAGCGCCGTGGCGCAGTGGGAGCGCACGGACGGCGGCACCACACCAAGCGTGGCGAACCTCGCCGGCATCGCCGTGGCCACCAAGGTCGCCTTCGAATGGCTGGCCACGGGGCGGGGCACGCATCCCGCGCACGCACTGGAAGTACCGACGGGTCCCGTGGCCTACGCGATGGATGAGTTCGAGGCCCATTGCCTGGACAGCCTGCGGCGCCTGACCAAGCAGAGCCAACGCCTGGTCTGCGAATTGCTGGAGGAGATGACGGGCCAGCGTTGAGCGGGCCGCGGGCACGGATCCGGGCAGCAGCATCGACATGGATGGTCCGGGCGCGATGGCATACCGGGCCGAGGCATGCTGTAGTGCGGATCGAGCGTCCGACCGGGGTTTCCAACGTGACGCGTCCCTCCTTGCAGGCGGTCACCGTGAAGCGTCCCTGTCCTTCGTGCGATTCGAAGACGATTCCGGTCATGCGGTTGATGCTGTTCCGCCATCCCCACTGCGTGGCGTGCCGATCGCGCGTGGGGTTCACCTGGGCGTCCGAACTGGTGTTCCACCTGCTGACCAACATGCCGATCGCGCTGATCTCGCTGGTGCTCATCCTCACGGAGGGATTCGCCGTGGGTGCCGGCGTGGGATTCGGCCTGCTGTGCCTGCTTGTCTTCCTGTTCGCGCGGACGGCGCCGTTGCAGGTGAAGGCCGCGCGTCCTGGATGATCCTGAGGGGGCCGCCTGCATCGGTGCCTCGACCCCGCCGCGGCACACTACACTCGGCCGCATGCTCAAACACCTGACGCGTCTGTTCTCCCGCCCACACCCTGTTGCCGCCATCGCCCGTCCGCGCGTGGCGGTGCAGTTGCCTTGGTTCGCCGACACCGAGCTGCCGATCGTCGACTGGGAACGCCTGCACGAAGGCGACGCCGCGGGTCTGGAAGGCGACGCCGCGCACGCGTTGTGGGATTCCGCGGCACAGGGCTGGCTGGAAGCGCTGCGCGATGCGCTGGGCGATCACTACCGCATCACCGGATCCGACGACTTCCTGCTGCTGTCCAGCTTGGAATCGCGTCCGGCGGAGCTGTTCCTGGCTGCCTGCCAGCGCATGCGGGCGCGCATCCTGCGCAACCTCGGCACGCTGGCCGGCGACGACGGCTGGGGGCGCCACGTGGTGATGGTGTTCGAGGACCCCGACGACTACTACGCCTACGTCGGCCACTACTATCCGGAAGGTGGCCAGTACGCGATGTCGTCGGGCATGTTCATCCAGGCCGGCTATGGCCACTTCGTGATGCCGCTGGAGCAGATCGATGCGATGGAGCCGGTGATCGCACACGAACTGACCCACTGCCTGCTGGCGCACCTGCCCATCCCGGCCTGGCTCAATGAAGGGCTGGCGGTGAACACCGAGCACACGATGTTCCCGCAGCTCGCTGCACCGCACGCGCAGCTGTACTTCCCGCACGAACTGGCCGCGCAACATGCGGCGTACTGGAACGCCGACAGCATCCAGGCGTTCTGGTCGGGCAAGTCGTTCCTCGCCACCGACGACGGCAACCGGCTGTCCTACGACCTGGCGAAGAAGATCACCGCGCTGGCGGCGCGCGACGAAACCGCGTTCCGTGCCTTCGTGTCACACGCGCATCTGCAGGATGGCGGCCTGGCCGCCGAGCATCACCTCGGCTTCCCGGTCGCACATCTGGTGGAAGCGGTGCTGGGGGATGGGCCGTGGCAGCCGCAGCCGGCGACGTGGCGCGACGGGATCGAGCGCGGGCAATTCTGATCCCGCATCGTGCCGCAAGCGGGCCCGTTCTCTGTTCGGTAGATGACGTCGCGGGCCTCGATAACGTGAGGTGACGGCGGTTGCGCGAGGCACCGGTCGCGCAGCCTGCCGTTCGGTGCCTTCCCGCTGCCGCCCGTCGCCCGGCCTGTCCGGCGCGCCGGGCGTGCGTGCCCTTGCTGTGACAACATTCGCATTGAAACGTGCAACTCGTCACAGATCAGGATCGGCATGGGATACACCTCAGGGGGATGGAGCGGATGGTCTGCTCCATCGGTAGACGTGCAGGGCGCAGGCAGGGCGGGAGAATCGCAGCGCGGGGCAGGCAAGGCAGGGCGTGCAGGCGGCGTGGGTCGCGTGCTGGCGGCACTGCTGCTGGCGATGGCCGTTGCGCCGGTCGCGCAGGCGCAGGTCTTCCGCGCGTTCGACCAGCGCTACACCACCACGCTCAACGGCGACCTGGTGTTCCTCGCCAACAGCAACATGACCTGCAACAGCACGAGCGGCAGTTGCACCGGCACTACCAACGACGGGCAGACGATGGTGACGACGAAGCTGGCCACCGACACGGCGGACAGCAGCATCACCAATTCCAGCAGCGCGAACCTGGTGGCCGCCGATCTTCCGGCCGGAGCGCAGGTGGTGCGCGCGATGCTGTACTGGGGTGGCCTGGTCGCCAGCGACGCAAGCAGCCAGCCCAGTCCGTCACCGGCCACCACGGCGATCCGCTTCGGTCGCCCGGGGCTGGGTTACCAGGCGCTGTCGCCCGCCGGCTGCGATGTGTCGCCGCGCTCCACCATCTGGGGCACCGCGCAACCGCACCACGTCTACGGCTGCCGTGCCGACGTCACCGCCGCCGTGCAGGCGAGCGGCGTGGGCACCTACCGCGTCGCCAACCTGCCGCTGCAGACCAACCTGGTGAACCGCTTCGGCGGCTGGACGCTGGTGCTGGTGATCCAGAACCCCTCGCGTCCGCTGCGCAACTTCACCATCAACGATGGTCTGGCGGCCATCGCGACGACCGGCTCCAATCCGGTCAACCAGGTATCGCTGACGGTCTCCGGCTTCCGTACGCCGTGGAGCGGCGCCGTGTCGGCGCAGCTCGGCTGGATGGCGATGGATGGCGACCGCGGTGCGCCGGACGGGTTCACCTTCCAGGGGCAGGGCTCGTCGGCGATCAACGTGTCCGACGCCTGCAACCCGGCGGGCGACGTGTTCAACTCCACGATCTGCCGGCTCGGCAGCACGGTGACCCAGCGTAGTGTCGCCAACAACAACCTGGCCAACACGCTGGGCTTCGATGCCGACATCGTGCAGCTGGCGAACACCGGCAACGCGGCGCTGGCCAACGGCGCCACCTCGGCCACGCTGACTGCGCGCACCAGCAGCGAGGGTTATGCCATCTCGCTGCTGACGACGGCGATCGATGTCTTCCAGCCCACCGTCGATGCCGCCACGGCGAAAACGCAGACCAACCTGACCAACCCCAGCTTGCCCGCCGGCCAGGCACGTGCGGGCGACCGCATCCGCTACACCATCAGTCTGCAGAACACGGGTCAGGACAATGCCGTGGACGTGTCGATCCGCGATGCCATCCCGGCGAACACCGAGTACGAAGCCGGCAGCCTGCAGGTCACGGGGGGTGCGGATGTTGGCGCTCGGACGGACACGGGCGGCGACGATGCGGCAGAAGTGGCGACGGGCACCGCGGTGTTCCGTGTGGGCACCGGCGCCAACGCGAGCCAGGGCGGCGTGCTGCGCTGCCTCACGTGTATCGGTAGCCAGCCCACGGCGACGACCGTGAGCTTCGTGGTGCGCGTGCGTACGGATGCGGCCGACGGCACGGTGGTCCGCAACTCGGCGCAGGTGCGTTACACCGGCGCGGCCAGCGGCGAGGTGTTCAACGACAGCACCAACATCACCGAGTTGCGCGTGCAGGCGCCGCCGCGGCTGACGCTGGTGAAGACCATCGCCGGGCGCGCGGTGGCGACCGACCAGTTCACCGTCGCCATCGACAACGGAGGCCCCAGCGCAACCACCAGCGGCACCGCCACCACGGTGTCGACCAGCACGTTCGTCGCGACCGCAGGTACCACATACACGCTGTCGGAAAGTGCCGCCGGCACGCCCGTGGCCAACCTGGCCGTGTATGACACAAGCTACAGCTGCGTGAACAGCATCACCGGCACCACCGACGTGACGCCGGGACAGGGACGCAGTTTCCAGGTCACGCCGGTCGCAGGCGATGAGCTCACCTGCACCTTCGTCAACACGCCGCGCACGGTCGACATCGCCGTGAACAAGACCAGCGCCGTCAGCCAGGTCGTGCAGGGGGACATCATCGACTACACCGTGACCGTGGCGCATCTGAGCGGCACCGTGGCGGGCGACGGCACCGTGGTGCGCGATGTGCCCGGGACCGGACTGAGCGCGTGCATGGTGACGGGCTGCACGCCGAGCGGCGGCGGCACCTGCCCCGCAACGCCGGGCGATCTGCTGGGCACGGGCGGTACTGCGATTCCCCTGTTGCCGCCAGGCGGGCGCATCGCGTTCGCGGTGCGCTGTACCGCGGACTGACAGCTCATCGCGGATTGGCAGAGAGGGGCAGGCGCAAGCCTGCCTTTTTCTTTTGCGCGCATATGGATGTATGCCTGCTGCTCAGTGCGCAACGTGGCTGATCACCGGACACCTCACAGTAGAGGTGCGCCACACGCGCCCGTGCTTCCGCCTCTTCCTGTGACGAATGTCAGCAACAGGCTGTCCCCTAGCGGGCAGGCACTGCGAAATGTGCTGGTGTGCATCTGGCTGGGTGCGGGCTCGTCGGCATGGCTGCCGATGTCCTGAAGCACCGCGCACCGGTCGGGGAACGCGATCCCTGGAGTGGCGATGACGTCCGCAGAGGGCGTGTCCACGTCTGTCGTGGCACGCGTGCTGAGGCACGGTCATATGCGGGATCGAACTGAAACGTGGAGAAGAACATGGGTTATCGGAATTGTCAGGCGCGCCTCCGCGCATTCGCCTGCGGGATGTTTGATCGGCGCGCGCGTACTCGCGGAACAGGAAGCGCCATCGGGCATGCGACGGGTGAAAACAACGGCACGTCGTCGCTGCCGCTGGTGAGTGGCACGCTTCTCGCTGTTCTGCTGTCAGCGACGGCGAGCGTTCACGCTCAGACCTGCCCAGCGGCGCCCAGCAGGGACGTGATCCTGTTTCTGGACAACTCCGGCTCGATCACCAATGAAGAATTTGACGGGGCGCAGCAGGCCATTGCGAGCGTGGCGACCTCCATCCTCAGCCGGCCCGGCTACCGGCTGGCCGTGGTCAACTGGTCATGTACTGGCGTGGACTCGCGGGATGGTTGCCGTATCGATCTTGCTACGGCGGTGGGCGCGAACGGCGGGTGGTACACGACCGCGTCCAGCTTCGCCTATGCCGGCAACAACAGTGCGTCCAATCGGGTGTGCCGCTCGTTCGGCAACAACTCGGTTGGCGACTTCCTGCATCGGAACAACTGTGGCGGCCCCAACTTCGTCACCGCCATTCCAAACGACAACGCGCAGGATGCCTACAAGCGACTGAACACGAATCTCTACCTGGGCGGTGGAACGGGGGGCACCGACAGTTCCAATGCCGCCACGGTGGGCCTGGTTGCGCCCGTTCAGCCCTTGATGATCATCCACATGACCGATGCCAGCAACGTCTGGATGATGCGGGAGCCTGCCGCCAGTGAACTGCCGACATTGGGCTATTACTACTACACCAACTACTTCAAGAATGTACGTGATGCCCTGATAGTAGGTGTGGGGATCAACGACACCACCGCCACGCTCGCTCCGAGGAGGTCGTTGGGAGCGATGTCCAGCAAGGGGGGAAGCAGCACCGAGTACGACACGACTCACTCAGTACAAGCCTCCACGCAGGCATACGACACGGGCGCACCGCGCCTGGCCACCTATTCCTCTACCTTCAGCGCGGCGCAGATCGTGTCGGCCGCGAACACCGCCATCAACGCCACGATCCCGGCCTGCGTGATCCTGCGCAAGCAGAGTGTGGGCGGGCACGCGAGCTTCGATTTTACCGGCGGCACCAACGGCCTTCCCACCAGCCTGACGCTGACCACGTCGGCCGCCACCAATCCTGCCGGTGCGGCCTACAACCTGACTCGGTTCAACACCGCCACCGGGATTACGGAAACCCTTTCCCCGAACTGGGCCATGACCAACGTGTCGTGCGTCAATGCGTCCAATGTCGCCGTGGCGGTCACGGCCGATCCGGCGACGGGCGCGATCGCGTTGCCTGACAGCGCGATCGTTTCCGGTGCCCGACTGACGTGTACCGTAACCAACACCGTGCAGACGGATATCAGGGTGGTGAAGACCGCGTCGGCGGATCCGGTGGCGAACGGTGACGTGGTGGGGTACACGCTGGCGGTGACCAACAACGGACCCACCGATGCGACCAACGTACTGCTCACCGACTCGGCCGGCGCCGGGCAGAACTGCACGGTGCCGAGCACGACCGCCACATGTTCCGCTACGGGCGGTGCCAGCTGTCCGTCGCCGACGGTATCGGTGAGCAGCCTGCTGGGCGCGGGCATCACGATTCCGAGTTTGCCGGTCGGTGGGCAAGTCACCGTCGCGTTGCAGTGTCTGGTCACAGCCAGCGGGACGCCCTGACGCCAGCAAGTCATCTCACAAGAGACTGCGGTCTGCGGACCGCACGCAGCGGGGCATACCTGCGCGCGGCTGTCCAGCTGCGCTGGATAGCTGCGTTTCCCCGACTCGGTTCTGTTGACACTGTCACGTCTCGGACCAGCGGATGTCCTGCCTGAGAGCGTTGGCGCGAACATCCCAGTCGAGTGGGGAAGATGCCGCTGCTGACCTGTCGACGCCATGGTCAGCGACCCCCGCGTCCTCCGCGTCCTCCGCGTGATGCGAAGAGGCGCAGGCGCCGTCGATCGTACTTCGGGGAACAAGATGGACATCAGCACGCACGACGACGTTACGGTTGACGGGCCGGTTGCACGTTCGCCACTGCGCGCGCTGTCCGAACCCTGCGCATGATCAGGCGAGGTCGAACATCGATCCGCCTGCATGTGCCTGTCCGCTTGACGTTGCTTCTGCTGTTGGGCCGGGGCACGCAGGCGGATGCCAACGAGATTCCAAGCGTATCGAATTTGGATTCCACACGGGCTCGATCAGCATGAAGAAACTGGCAATCAACCCGCGGCAGTGTGCCGGTGTCAGCCGAAAAGCGTTGCTCTGGCTGATGGCGTTGCTGTGCTTTCCCGTGACGCCGCATGCATTTGCCCAGACCTGCACGGCTGTCGGCCAGCGTGTCGCCAACCCGGCGTTGGCGAACAGCTTCACTAGCTGGACACTTGCGCCTGCTTCCGGTGCCTGGACTGTCAATGCCTTGGGTTCACAGAGTGCGCAACATTCGAACGACCAGGGCGGCGTGACGGTAACGGTACCTACCGCGTTCAATACATTCACACAGGCCATCAATCGCGTTTCCGGCGGTGCGGTGCTCAGCTTCGACGTGGCCTGGAATAATGCAGACGATTCCCTGGGCGGAAATGACTCGGACGGCAACCAGGCGCGCCTGGTGTTGAGCTACAACGGTGTTCAATATGCGCAAGTCCTCACGGCGCCCTATGTGAGTGCTGCCAGTACGCCGATACCTGGCCCAACGGCCGGTTCGTCAGTGTCCGCCTTGAATGGCGCGACGCTACTGTCCGGCGCGATCCCCGCGCCGACGGCGCTTACCGCTCCCGTCCAGTTCGTCTGGGCCACGATCCGCATCCAGCTTCCCGACAGCATCGCGCAGACCGGCAATCTCGTGGTGGGCGTGCAGCGGATGGAGAATGGATTCGCAGGTGGCGCCACCGACGATTTCTATGTGCGCAACGTCAATGTCGACGACAGGACGTTGTGCCTGCGCAAGAGCACGCCCAATGGGGCCGGAAACTTCGCCTTCACCACCACCAATCTGGACACCAACCATGTAACGGCGGGCAACCAGAATGGGTCGCTGGCCATGAACACGACGGGTACCACGCCGGTGGTGATGCCGGATTCGGATACCGCCACCGCCGGCGTGCAGCCTGCATTGGTGATGGCGAATCCGGTGACGGTCACCGAATCCGCTTTGGCGGCGGGTTACAGGCTGACCGGTGTGCAATGCGACCAAGGCGTGACCGGAACCATCGGCGGCACCGCCACCGTACCCATCGCGCAGCTCAGCGCGATTCCACCCGGAACGCAGGTGACGTGTACGCTGAGCAATGAAACCTCCATCCTGCGGTTGCAGAAAGCGCTGCCCAGCGGTCGCGTGCTGTCAGGCGACCAGTTCACCCTGTCGATGACCGGCACGGGCGCGCCGGCAGCCGTGACGACCACAGGCACCGGCTCAACGGCCACCGGCACGTTGACCCACCTCAATGCGACGCCGGGCACTGCTTACACCCTCAGGGAAGCCGCCGCAGGCACGACAGCGCTGGCGAACTACACCACGACCTACCGCTGCACCAACACGCGTACAGGCGGGCAAACGCCGAGCGGCAGTGGGACCACGTTCAGTGTGACGCCAGTGGCAGGCGATGATCTGACGTGCACTTTCGAAAATGCATGGTCGCTACCGAATTTCGGCACCTGCGATGCGCGCATGTTCCTGGATCAGACCAACACTGCATTGACGTCGACTACGCTGTACAACGTGGACTACGCCAGCGCACCGTTCACTTTTACCGGTCTCGGATCGAGCATCCCGCGCCAAGGCGTGGGCTACAACCCGCTGGACAACTATATCTACGGCATCGAGTGGGGCGGCGCCAGCGGCAACGAGCTGATCCGGATCGGTGCGAATGGCAGCGCCATCAATCTGGGGGTCGTCACGGGACTGCCGGTGTCCAGCTACCACAACGGTGTCATTTCGCCGACAGGGGACTACTACGTTCTGGATGCCCTCAACGGCGGAAGCAACATGTACCGCA
Source organism: Pseudoxanthomonas sp. PXM02 (assembly GCF_014851805.1). Classification (GTDB taxonomy): domain Bacteria; phylum Pseudomonadota; class Gammaproteobacteria; order Xanthomonadales; family Xanthomonadaceae; genus Pseudoxanthomonas_A. The sequence continues at coordinate 1,546,852 of NZ_JACVAK010000001.1, read as the reverse complement.
TCAACCTTACCACCCGGGTAGCCACGCTTGTCCCGTTGAGCCGGGGCGGCATCAATTCGGCGGACATGGCCTGGTACAACGGGTTGCTCTGGGGCGTCGACAGCGTTCTCGGCGAGTTGATCAGCATCAATCCGACGACAGGGGCGGTGACGACGATCGGCTCCCCGTTGCCGCTCACCGTCGCCGTCGCGATGTGGGGCTACAGCAACGGCCTGTTCGCCAGCAGCAGCAGCACGATCTACGCCATGGACCCGGTATCGGGCGCTCCGACGGTGGTGAGCACCATGCCAACGGCAAACTATGCCGACGGCGCCAACTGTGCCGGCGCGAGCATCCAGTTCAACGCCGACCTTTCGATGACCAAGACCAACACACCCGCGTCGGGCCCGAACGATTTGCCGACTGACACGTTCGTGCCCGGCGAGACGCGCACCTACAGCATCGTGGTGACCAACCTCAATGGCTCCTTCGGCGCGCAGAACATCACGGTCAGCGACCCGGTTCCCGCAGGCATCGATGCGTCGACGGTGAGCTGGACCTGCACCAACACGTCCGGCGGTTCGCGTTGCGGCGCAACCAGCGGTACCGGCGCACTCAACGACACCGGGCTGGACCTGCCGCCGGGTGCCGTGGCGACCTATCTGGTCACGTTGACGGTGCCGACCACCTTCACGGGTGCCCTGTCCAATACGGTCACCATCACGCTGCCGAGCACGATCAACGACACCAATGCCGCCAACAACACTGCCAGCGATGTGGACCAGTCCGCACCGCAGCTGTCAATCTACAAGATCAGCCTGGGCGGCGTGGACAGCTTCGGTTTCACCGGCACCAATGGCGTGGTCGCGCAAACCTTGACCACGACGGTTGCCGGTAGCCCGGTGAGTGGCGCGACCCAGGCGCTGGGTGCGCCGGGCACCCTCACGACGATTACCGAAGCGACCACACCGGCGACGTATCGGGTAACGGACATCGTGTGCACGGGACTCGGCGCCGGCGGCACCGCCACGCCCGACCTGGCCAATCGCACCGTGACGCTCGATGCCGCGGCGACGGCGCTGGGCGCGAACATCGTGTGTACGTTCACCAATACCCTGCAACAGACCGACATCCAGGTGCTGAAGACCGCATCGCCGGGCTCAGTCGTGACTGGCGGGGTGGTGACCTACACCATCGTGGTGAGCAACGCCGGTACCGCCGCTGCCACGAACGCCGTACTGACAGACGCGCCGGGCGCGGGCCAGACATGCACCGTTCCCAGTACGACCGCCAGTTGTACCGCGACGGGTGGTGCAAGTTGCCCGGCACCGGCGGTACCGGTGGCGGACCTGCTCGGCGCCGGCATCACGATTCCCAGCCTGCCGGTCGGCGGGCAGGTGAACGTCGTCGTGCAATGCACCGTCAGTGCCAGCGGCACGCCATAACAGGGCGAACACATCGGCGCGGATAGGCTGGCGACCTTCCAACACGGAGTCGTGCCATGACCCAGACCACCCGCGAGGCCGTCATCCTGCAACTTGACCGCGTCGATACCGCACTCGAAGCCCCGGAAGCCGACAAGACCGCGATCCTGCGCGACGCGGTCGATTGGCTGGCGGACCATCCGCCCGAAAAGGCCGCGGATGCGCTGTACTACCGCGAACGCCTGCAGGTGATCCGCGAGCGCCACGGCGTGGCATGACGCTGTGCGGCATGGCGGGTTGCCGGCACATGGCATGATGCGGCGGTACTCACCGGACGCCCTGGAGATCGCATGCGCATGCTGTTGAAGGCGGGACTCGCCTCCCTCCTGTACGTTGCCGCCACGGCGGCGTCCGTGGCACGGGCCGAAGCCCCCTCGCAGGTGCGCATCGTCCACGAGGACGGTCGCTATCTCATGCATGTCGATGGCAAACCTTTCCTGGTGAAAGGCGCCGGCATGTCGGGAGACGAGCAGGAAGAGCTCGCCGCCCGCGGTGGCAATTCCTTCCGTACCTGGAGCACCGGCACCGACACGGCAAAGGTGCGCGCCATGCTCGACCGCGCGCAGCGCAATGGATTGAAAGTCGCGATGGGCATCGAAGTGGGCAATGAGCGCCATGGCTTCGATTACGACGACGCGGCCGCCGTGGCCAAGCAACGCGAGCGCATCCGCCAGGAAGTGCGCCTGTACAAGGATCATCCTGCCGTGCTGATGTGGGTCGCCGGCAACGAGCTGAACCTGCACTACGAGAATCCCAAGGTATGGAATGCCATCGGCGAGATCGCCGACACGATCCATGCCGAAGATCCTAACCATCCCGTCATGACCACGCTGGCGGGCTTCGACAAGAAATTGATCGATCTGCTCAAGGCGCGCGCACCGTCGCTGGATCTGATCGGCATCCAGCTGTACGGCGATATCGGCGCGCTGCCGGAGAAACTGGCGAGCAGTGGCTGGACGGGTCCCTACGTCGTCACCGAGTGGGGACCGACGGGGCATTGGGAAAGCCCGCTGACGTCATGGAAGGCGCCGATCGAGGATGACGCCTCACGCAAGGCGGCGTTGCTGCAGCAGCGCTACGAACAGGTGATCGCCGCCGACAAGACGCAGGGGCTGGGCTCGTACGTGTTCCTGTGGGGCAACAAGCAGGAGCGCACGCCGACGTGGTACGGGCTGTTCCTTCCGAGCGGCGAGAGCACGCCGTCCGTGGACGCGATGGAGTACGTGTGGACGGGCCGCTGGCCCGCCAACCGCGCACCGTCGATCCAGCCGCTGACGCTGGAAGGACGCTCCGCGCTGGACAGTGTGACGGTGAAGGCGGGTCAGTCCGCGGTCGCCCGCGTCGATGCACGCGATCCGGACGGCGATGCCGTGCGTTACCGGTGGACGGTGCTGCACGAGAGCACGGCCACCAGCATCGGTGGCGACCGCGAAGACGTGCCGCCGACGCTGGACCTGGCGATGGAGGACGACGGCAAGGGCGGCCTGCGCTTTACCGCGCCCGACGCACCGGGCGCCTACCGTCTGTTTGTCGAAGTGCGCGATGGCCACGGCCACGCAGCCTACGCCAACCTGCCGTTCCGGGTGGACGCGCGCTGATCACCCGGCGACGGGTGCAGCGGGTCAGGCCTGGTACTGCTTCTCTTCGATGAAGCGCGAGCCGGCCTGACGGTTGATCGCGTTCTTCACGCCGATGCGGTCGCCGTTGTGTTTTGCCACCGAGCGCGCGAGTTCGACAAACTCGGCGTCGAAGGACTGCGCGGCTTCCTTCGCGCGCAGCGCATCCTGTACGTCCCACATGCGTTCGTTGATCCGGCGCAGGTCATCCTTCAGTGCGGCCAATTCCGGCTGCGCGGTCGCGAGCTCCTGCCACAGGGTCTGCAGGCCCGCGCGCTCGACGTCGACGTGCGCGCGCTTGGCCGCATCGTCGATGCGTTCGGCCTTGATTTCGAGGATGGACAGCTTGTCGGCCAGTTCGCCGATGGCGACGGGGATCAGGATGGTGTTCATGGGGGCATTCTAGCGCCGTGCAGCGCGATGAAGCGCCTTAATCGCGCACGTCTCCCTTGGTCCGCAGATTCTCCATGGCCCGTTTGATTGACACGACCAGGCGATGCTCCGGGGGGTAGTCCTTGGACGTGACGGCGAGCGCTTCTTCCAGGATCTCCTTTGCACGTTTCCTGTCGCCGCGATCGGCCGCGATCGTGGCACGGATCATCAACGCGGCATTGACCAGGATGTGCGCCTTGGGCTTGGGCAGCCGTGGCCGGTTCTGCGCTTCCACCATCGCGAGCAGCGGATCGGCTTCTTCTGGCTTGCCGAGCTCCACCAACAGGTTGGCGAGGATGATGCGGTTGTTGTCCAGGTGGCTGTGCGCTGGCGGATAGTGCGCGGCAAGGAAGGTCGCGTTCTGCTTCAGCAGCAGCTCCGCCCGTGCGTCGTCCTCGACCGACGGCGAATCGACCAGAAAGCGGGCCAGTTGGACCTTTGCCAACGGCGGCGGCGGCAGCTTCTGCCGTTCCGAGATCGCGATCACGTCCTCCAGGATGTCCCTGGCTTCGCGCATGCGACTGATCCACTCGGGAGCATCGCGGGGCGACACGGTCAGGTTGTTGGCAAAGTTGGCGCGGGCCAGGAGAAGCACATCGTTGCCGGGCGGGTAGTGGCGCTCGAGGATCGCCAGCCCGCGACGGGTGAGCGCGGCGAGATCGTCCCAGTTCCATTGACTGTTCTCGTAGCGGAGCAGTGCAGCCTGGGCCAACAGCGCGCTGCCATAGGCGGGATGGTCTTCACCATAGGCCGTGCGTATCAGCGCCGTGCCCTGTTCGATCGCCTCGCGGCACCCGGGCAGATCGCCGGCCAGGCAGCGCGCATTGCCGAGCGCAATCAGGGCGCTGCCGGTCTTTGGGTGGTTGGCGCCGAGGAACTGCACCGTGTGCTGCCATTGCGCCACGGCGAAGGGCAGGGCCTCGTCGAAGCGCTCCTGGGCCAGCAGGCTGGTCGCCAGCGCGCGCTCGGCGTCTGCGGCCTGCAGCGGATACACGCTTAACGCCATGCCGAGCGCATGGCGCAAGTCCGTGTCGGCGGGCTTGAAGTCCTGCAGCCGCATCCGCCACTGGCCGCGCAGGGTCAGCAAGGCGACCACATCGCTGGGTTCGCTGTTCACCTGCGCCGCCGCCAGGCCGAGGGTACGGTCCAGCGTCCGCATGGCCTCATCGTGCTGTGCGAGATTCCATTGCGCTTCCGCCACCTGGGTGAGCAGCTGCAGGCGCACGCGCGACGTCGCTGCGGCCGGTTCATCGTCCATCGTCGCCAGCGCCGCCTGCGCCGTCGTCAGGGCCGTGCCGGGTTCGCCTGCGAGGGTCTGCATGGCGGCGAGCGTGGCCTGCACTTCCAGTGCCGTGTCGCCATCCGTACCGGGCAGAAGGGCGGCTTCGTCGGTCAGCGCCTTGGCCTGCCGGTAGTCCCCGATCACGGCGTAATTGCGCGCCAGTATCAGCAGGCCGCGGGCGAGGACGCCGGGGTGTTCCTGCAGCGGCAGTGTGCGCATCCGCGCTTCGGTCTGCTCGAGCAACGCCTTGGAGGAAAATGACTGCCGGCCCAGCCCGGACAACGTGGCATTGCCCAGCGTGTGCTCGAAGATGGTCGAGAGTGCAGCGTAGGACTCGGCCTCCTTCGCGGTCTGACGCGACTGCAGGTGGGCCGCCACGCCGCCAGCGCCCAGCGACGCCACCAACAGCGCGACCAGCCCGCACGCAAGCCGGTGACGGCGGACGAAGGTGAGGGCCCGATACCCCGGCGCTCCTTCGCGCGCTGCCACCGGTTGTATCCGCAGCCATCGTTGCAACTCATCGCGCAGTTCGGCGGCCGAGGCATAGCGGCGTGCCGGGTCGGGCGCACAGCAGCGGGTCAGGATGGCGTCCAGGTCACCTCGCAACTGACGCGACAGGGCACGGCCGTCGCGCACGCCGCGCGCCTGCGCCATCTGAGCCGTCGCCTCCCGCGCAAGGTGCGATGCCGGCTCGGCATGGGTGCCGGCGGAGGCGGTCAGGCGCATCCTGCCCGACGCATGCGGCAGGCGTCCGCACAGCAGCAGGTACATCACCGCGCCCAGCGAATAGACGTCCACCGCCATCGTCGGCCGGTCCGGCGACAGCGATTCGGGTGCTGCATAGCCGTGGGACACCGCGATGCGCCGCAGCGGCCGATCGCTTGCCAGCGTGGCGGCCAGGCCGAAGTCGACCACCTGCAGCTGGCCTTCCGCGGTCACCAGCAGGTTGGACGGCTTGATGTCCTGGTGCAGCACCATGCGGTGATGGGCGAATGCGAGCGCCTCGCACGCTTGCAGCACCAGCTCGATCCGTTGCCGCACGGTACTGCGCTGGTGATCGCACCATTGGTCGATGGTTTCGCCTTCGACGTAGCGCATGGCGAACCAGGGCACGCCGTGGGCGTCGATGCCGCCGTCGAGCAGGTGGGCGATGCCGGCGTGGTCGAGCTGGGCCAGCGTATTGCGTTCGTTGAGGAAGGCCTCGATCAGCGTGGGCGAGGTCAGTTCCTGGCGGATGCACTTGAGCGCCACGCGCTGCTGGTACTGCCCATCGTCACGCTGCGCTTCGTAGACGGTGCCCATGCCTCCGCTGGCGAGGACTGCCGTGATGCGCCAAGGACCGATACGGCTGCCCACGCGCAGGTCGAGTGCGGAGGCGGTCCCTGCCGGGATGTCATCCAGCAACACGCCGGGCGGTGCGTGATCGACGAGTTGCGACTGGGCATCGGCGATCAGCATGGCCTCCAGCGCGAGGTGCACGTCCGGTTCCCGCGCACGCAGCCGCTCAAGCGCCTGCGCTCGCTCGCTCGGTGCCAGCGCTACGTAGTCTTCGAATAACGACAGTGCCCGGAGTTTGGCGGCATGCGTGTTCATGGCAGAGAGGCTTCCGGCAGGCAGGAACGACGGCACCGGATCAGTCACAGAAAACCGCGCTTCCGTGCAGCGACGGATCAGCTTTTGCGGGGGCATTGGCGCTCCGTTGTACTCCATGTCGTGCACATTTGTGAACGTGCCGGCGCTCGATTCGCAGTCGAGCGTAATGAGAAGTTGCAGGGCGCTGACACAGCGTTCCACTGCAAGGGGCACGCGGGTTTGCTGCCATGCAGCATAATGAGACATGACCACGTCCTCGTTGCCGCCGGCCTCCGCGTCGAGCGCCCATCCGCTGCCCCCACGCCAGGTGGGATTGATCCTGTTCGCGCTGACGCTGGGTGGCTTCGCCATCGGCACCAGCGAGTTCGCCAGCATGGGCCTGATGCCGAACATGGTGGCCTCGCTGGGCGTGACCGAACCGCAGGTCGGGCACCTGATCAGCGCCTATGCGCTGGGCGTAGTGGTCGGTGCGCCGCTGCTGGCGATCCTCGGCGCCGGCTGGAAGCGCAAGACGCTGCTGCTGGCATTGATGGGCTTCTACGCGCTGGGCAACCTCGCCAGTGCGTTGGGCCCGACCTACGAAAGCCTGCTGGTGTTCCGCTTCATCGCCGGCCTGCCGCATGGCGCCTACTTCGGCGTCGCCGCGCTCACTGCCGTGGCGATCAGTCCACCGAACAAGCGCGGCCGCGCGATCAGCCTGGTGATGCTGGGCCTGACGCTGGCCATCCTGATCGGCAATCCGCTGGCGACCTGGCTGGGCCAGGTGATCGACTGGCGCTGGGTGTTCGCCGTCGTGGCGCTGGTCGCCTTGGCGACCGCGGCCCTGCTGGCGATCTGGCTGCCGGCCGGCATCGACGGTGAGAAAGCGCACCCGCTCGACGAACTGCGCGCTTTCAACCGCCTGCCCGTCTGGCAGGCGCTGGGCATCGGCGCGATCGGATTCGCCGGCATGTTCTCCGTCTTCAGTTACCTCGCCCCCACGATGCTGGAAGTGACACGCGTGTCGCCGGCATGGATCCCGCTGGGGCTGGCCGGATTCGGCGTGGGCGGCGTGATCGGCAATTTCGTCGGCGGCTGGCTGTCCGACCGCTACCAGTTGCGCGGCGCGTGGATGGTGCTGGCCTGGGCGCTGGTGGCGTTGCTGCTGTTCCCGCTGCTGGCGGAAGGCCTGCCGACGATCCTGCTGGCGACGATCACGATCGGATTGATGGGCGCGCTGGGGCCCATCCTGCAGTCGCACCTGATGGACGTTGCCGGCGACGCGCAGACGCTCGCGGCCGCCTCGCACCACGCGGCGTTCAACACCGCCAATGCACTTGGTCCGTGGCTGGGCGGCATGGCGATCACGGCCGGTTTCGGCTGGACCTCCACGGGTTATGTGGGCGCGGCCATGGCGGTCGCCGGCCTGCTGATCTATCTGTGGGCACAACGCACGCTGCGCGGCGCTGCGCCGCCGGCAGACGTCGCCTGCGACGCGGCGTCCTGAGTCGTGTCATCCCCGCGTCATGCGCCAACACACTGAGTACGCGCGGGATTTCGGGTGTGGTTGTGATGGCTGCGCAGGATTGTCACGAAACTGCAATAAAAAACGCCGTCGTGCGCACGTCAGTGTGACTTAACTCGTCGCGGGCGAGGCCGTTAAGAAGGGCGTCCCTCCCTTGCCCGTGTCGTGCCCCCATGTCTTCGTCCGCTTCCCGTTCCTACAGCCTGCAGGTCAAGCTGCTGGGTTCGCTGACCCTTGGTCTCGTGGTGATCCTGCTGTGCGCGCTTGCCGGCCTGGGCTCCGCCTGGCTGAGCCTGTCCACCGAAGTGCCGCCGCAGGTGGCGCAGGCCGCGGACGGTGAACGCCTGAGCCGCGACTTCCGCGTGCAGGTGCAGGAGTGGAAGAACATCCTGATCCGCGGGCACGACGAAGAGCAGCGCACGAAGTACGTGACGGCCTTCGACGAAAGGGGTCGCGAGGTCGCTGCGCTTGCCGGCTCACTGTCGACCGCGCTGGCCGATCCGCAGGCACGGCAGCTGGCCAAGGACTTCCTGGCGCAGCACACCACACTGGAGACCAACTATCGCGCGGCGCTGGAGCAGTTCGCCGCCGCCGGCTACGACACGCAGGAAGGCGACCGCCTGGTGAAGGGCATGGATCGCGAACTCGGCAAGACACTGGAAGCGCTGATCGCGCGCACCAAGGTGCTCGCCGACGAAGCGGTGATCGCACGCTCGCAGGACGCACGCAGCACGCTGGTGCTGTGCGCGGTGCTGTCGGTGCTGGCCGCCATCGCCCTGATCGCGGTGCTGGGCTGGTGGATCCGCCGTTCGGTCATCCGGCCGGTCGTCGATGCCGCCAACGTCGCCCGTGCCGTGGCGTCCGGCAGCCTGGATCCGCGCATCCATGTGCGCAGCGGTGACGAGATCGGGCAGCTGGGCAACGCCATGCTGGCGATGACGTCGACGCTGAAGGGCGTGATCGCCGCACAGGGCGAAATGGCCGAGCGCCACGATGCCGGCCAGCTCAGCTTCCGCATGGACGATGGCGCGTTCCCCGGCGAATACGGTCGCATGGTGCGCGGTACCAACACGCTGGTGGCATCGCACATCGCGGTGAAGATGCGCCTGGTCGAGATCATGCAGCGCTACGCGATCGGCGATCTGTCGATGGACATGGACCGCCTGCCCGGCGAGAAGGCGGTGCTGACCCAGGCGATGGACGTGACCAAGGCGAACCTGTCGGCGATCAACGGCGAAATTACGCGCCTGGCGTCTGCGGCGGCGGCCGGCGACTTCTCGCAGCGCGGCGACGACACGCGCTACCAGCACGATTTCCGCGCCATGGTCGGCGGCCTGAACCGCCTGATGGAAACCACCGATGCCAACCTGGCCGAGGTCTCCGCGCTGCTGCGTGCGATCGCGCGCGGCGACCTGACGGTGCGCATGGAAGGCGACTTCCATGGCGTGTTCGCCCGCATGCGCGACGATGCCAACGCGACGGTGACGCAGCTGCGCGACATTGTGGCGCATATCCAGGCGGCCTCGGGTTCCATCACGACGGCGGCCGGCGAGATCGCCGCCGGCAACGGCGACCTGTCGCGCCGCACCGAGCAGCAGGCGGCCAACCTGGAAGAGACCGCCGCCTCCATGGAGGAGCTGACCTCCACCGTGCGCCAGAACGCCGACTCCGCGCGCCAGGCCAACCAGCTGGCGATCGGCGCCGCCTCCATCGCCTCTGAAGGCGGCGCGACGGTGTCCCGCGTGGTCGCGACCATGGTCGACATCGAACAGTCGTCGAAGAAGATCGCCGAGATCATTTCGGTGATCGACGGCATCGCGTTCCAGACCAACATCCTGGCGCTCAATGCGGCGGTGGAAGCCGCCCGTGCCGGCGAGCAGGGCCGGGGTTTCGCCGTCGTGGCGAGCGAAGTGCGCACGCTGGCCCAGCGGTCGGCCAATGCAGCCAAGGAGATCAAGGGCCTGATCGAGACCTCCGTGGAGAAGGTGGCCGATGGCTCGGCGCTGGTGAACCAGGCGGGCGCCACCATGGGCGAGATCGTCGCGTCCGTGCAGCGCGTGACCGACATCATGGCCGAGATCTCCGCCGCGTCGCAGGAACAGAGCGCGGGCATCGAACAGGTCAATCAGGCCATCGTGCAGATGGACGAGACCACCCAGCAGAACGCAGCGCTGGTGGAAGAGGCCACGGCCGCTGCGCGCGCCATGGAAGAGCAGGCGCATCTGCTGACCGATGCGGTGGACGTGTTCGTGCTGGACACGCAGGAGGCGGCGCCAGTGCGGTTGCGCGCCGCCGCTTGATCCGGCGCGGACATCAGGACGCGGCGTCGACCGCGTCCAGGATGTGCAGGCCCAGGTTGAGCCGCTTCGCCCGACGCTTGGCAGCGGCGGCCTGCGAGGCGACTTCCTCGGCGGTGGAGAAGCGGCCGGGCTCTACCGGCGCCACGCCGATCGTCAGCGTGGTGAGCGGGAACGTGGCGTAACGGCCCGCCCGGTCTTCGCCTTCCAGTACGCCCCGGGCCACGTCCGCCTCGTCGAACAGCGCGCGGCTGGCGGTGTTGAACTCGCCGACCATCTCCTGGCAGCGGCGCTCCCAGTCGTCGCTCTGGAACAGCACCACGAAGTCGTCGCCGCCCACGTGGCCGACGAAGTCCCAGCGTGGTTCCGCATGCTTGACCAGCGTGCTGGCGACCAGGCGGATCATGCGGTCGCCGCGGAAGTAGCCGTACTGGTCGTTGTACGGCTTGAAGTGGTTGAGGTCGCAGTACGCGGCCATGAACGACTGCCGCGCCTCGATCAGCCGCGCGATGTGCTCGGCGATCGGGATGTTGCCCGGCAGCAGCGTCAGCGGATTGGCGTACCGTGCGGCCTCGATGCGCAATTCGGTCACGCGGCGCACCAGCGCCTCGCCGGTGCCGACGCCGGCATAGCGGCCGTCGCGCGTGATGATGAAACCATCGGACAGGTAGCGCTGGTCTTCGCCCAGCAGGATCTCCGACATCGCATCGATGCTCTGTCCCACGTCGGCCATGATCGGTGAGGCATGCATCAGCTGGATGCAGGGCTTGCGGCCCAGCAGTTCGCGCGCGAACGGCACGGCCATGCGCTCATTGAACACGCGCCGGTTGATCAGTCCCTGCGGCCGCCCATCGTGGTCGATGACGGGCAGGGCCGGCAACTGCGGATGCTGGCGGAACAGTTGCTCGGCTTCGAAGTTGCTGGCCTGGTCATCGATCGACGGGGCTTCGATCAGCAGGTGCGCGGCGGTGACCTTGGGGAACGCGGAGCGTCGGCCATCGAGCGGCCAGACCGGCAGCTTCTCGCGCGTCGCCTGGCGGATTTCCTCGGGTGCGGTGTCGGAGACGACGCTGCTGGGTCGGCCCAGCAGATAGCCCTGCGCGAAGCGGATGCCGAGGTCCTGGATGATCGCCAGATCCTGCAGGCGTTCGACGCCTTCGGCGATCAGATCCGTGCCGAGACTGTCGGCGACCTGCACCAGCGCGCGCACGATGCTCAGGCGGCCGGGGCTCTGCGCGATCTCGTGGATCAGGTAGCGGTCGATCTTGACGTACTCGGGTCCCAACTCGTGCCACAGCTCGAAGTTGGAGTGCCCGTTGCCGAAGTCGTCCAGCGCGATGCGGATGCCGGCGGCGCGCAGATAGCCCAATGCGTCCGCGAGCCGGCCCACGTCTTCGACGATGTCGCGTTCGGTGATCTCGATGACGAAGCGGCTCAGGTCCCGTCCTGCCGACTGCAGGCTTTCGATGACCTGCTGTGGACGCAAGGCGCCCTGCAGGATGGCGTGCGCGCTGAGATTGACCAGCAGGCGTCCGCCACGATCGAAGTCGAACGCCTGCGCCAGCGTGCGCGCAGCATGCGTTTCCAGTTCGCCCAGCCGTCCTGCCGTGCGCGCGCGATCCAGCAGGCGCAGCGGCGACATGTCCGCGTGGGCATGGCGCATCAGGCCTTCATGCGCGACGACCTGGCGATCCTCCAACCGCACGATCGGCTGGAACAGGGCGCGCAGACCGCCGGGGCGCAGCGCGCCGTCCAGCAGTGCGTCGAGGGAGTCGGGGAGCGGGGAGGCGAGCATGGGGGCGGCACGCTAGCGCGCTTCCGTGACAGTTCCGCGTCAGTCGCCGTCGTCATCGTGCTGTAGCGCACGCGCTGTACAACGACGGCATCGCGGAACCGCACACGTGCCGTTCGATCGGGCGCTAAAGTTCCTGCGGGAACGGCCGATACCGATGCGTCATTCTGTCCGGAATACGCGCATGGCCTCCCCCGAATCCCTGAAGTCGTCTTTCCTCCGCGCCGCCGACACCGTCGTCCGCAGTTTGCGCGGCGTGTCGTCCACGCGCCTGGCCCGCATGAGCCTGGCGGGCAAGATCCAGGCCAGTCTGCTGGTCTCCGGCCTCGGCCTGCTGGTGATCGCGCTGGCCTACTGGCGCGCCAGTGTAGGCGCGGAGCGCGCGGGCGACACGTTCGCCGGCCATCAGGCGCAGGCGGTACTGGCCGGCACGCTGGCGCAGCAGGTCGCCGAGGCGCGCCGCCTGCAGACCGCGTACGCGCACAGCCTGTCGGACGTGCATCGCAACGAGCTCGACGCAGCGCGGCAGCAACTGGCGTCCACGCTGGAGACCGCGACGAAGGTCGCGACAGGCGTGCGTCGCTCGCCCCCGTTGCAGGATGTTGCCGCGCAGGTCGCGCAGTTCGGCGACGGCATCACGTCGCTCAATGCCCGCGTGGACGAAATGGGCCAGGGCGAGACAGGGTTGCGCGCGTTGCTCGATGCGGCTGCCACCACGCTGGAGACCGACGTCGAAGCACAAGGCTCCACCGCCCTGATGGCCCACGTGCAGCGGATGCGGCGGCACGAAAGCCAGTTCCTGCTGACCGGCGATACCGCGCATACCGATCGCGTCAGCGAAGAGAAGCTGCCGTTCGACCTTGCGCTGGGCGCATCGGCGCTGCCCGCCGACGCTCAGGATGCGCTGCGCGCCGGGATGGACGCCTATCAGGGCGCGTTGCTGGCCTACACGGCGGCGCGCGTGGGGCTGGATGTCGAAGCGCAGGCGCTGGAAGACACCGCCGCCGCCATCAGTCCCGCGTTGATCGCGTTGCAGGACAGCCAGGCACAGGCGCTGGCGGCGGCACGCGCGGAACAACGCGCACGCGGCCGCTGGATCGACGGGTTCTTCATGCTGACGTGGCTGCTGGTGTCCGCCGCACTGATCGCGACGTTGTCGATGGTGTTGCGCGCGGTCCGCCGCCCCATCGAAGACACGCTGCGCTTCGCCACCGACATTGCCGAAGATCGTCTGGACACCCCGCTGACGGTACACAACCCGCACGATGAGATCGGCAGGCTGGCCGCAGCACTGACGCACATGCGGGGCCGCCTGCGCGCGCGCATCGAGGCCGAGCGGGCCGCTGCACGCGAGAACGAACGCGCACGACAGGCACTGGATTGCGCGCAGACCGGGCTGATGATGCTGGATGCCGACGGCGTGGTCGTGTATGCCAACCGGACCTTGCAGGCCGAGGTGCCGGACGTCGCGACGCTGCACAGTGCACCGGCCGCGCAGCTGCATCCGGCGTTCGGCGGCGTGCAGCACCGGCTGGGGGCGGGCGAGGCGGCGTTCGAGGAAGAGGTCGAACACGGCGGCGTGCGCTACCAGTGGGCCATCACGCCCGTTGTGGTGGAGGGGGTGCGGATCGGCGCGGCTGTCGAGTGGCGCAGCCGCGCGGTGGAGACGCTGGTCGAACGGGAGATCGCAGCGGTGGTGGATGCTGCCGCGCGTGGGGACCTGCAGGGGCGCGTGGTGCTGGAGGGCAAGCAGGGGTTCGTGCTGACGCTCGCAAGCAGCACCAACCGGCTGCTGGAGGCTTTCCAGTACAACCTGTCATCGCTGCAGGGGCTGTTGGCCGCGCTGTCGCAGGGCGACCTGACCGCGCGCATGGAGGGCGACTTCCACGGTGTCTTCGCCCGCATGCGCGACGACGCCAACGCCACCGTCGTCCAGCTGACGGAGATCGTGGGGATTATCCAGCAGGCATCGGCCTCGATCACCACCGCCGCCGGCGAGATCGCGGCCGGCAACAGCGATCTGTCGCGCCGCACGGAGCAGCAGGCGGCCAATCTGGAGGAGACGGCCGCGTCGATGGAAGAACTGACCTCCACCGTGCGGCAGAACGCCGAATCCGCCCGTCAGGCCAACCAGCTGGCGATCGGCGCGGCGAGCGTCGCTTCGCAGGGCGGCGAGGTGGTCGGCAAGGTGATCACGACCATGCAGGACATCGAGCAGTCGTCGAAGCGGATCGCCGAGATCATCGCGACCATCGACGGCATCGCGTTCCAGACCAACATCCTGGCGTTGAATGCCGCGGTGGAAGCGGCGCGCGCAGGCGAGCAGGGTCGCGGATTCGCGGTCGTCGCGTCGGAAGTGCGGGCGCTCGCCCAGCGTTCGGCCAACGCGGCCAAGGAGATCAAGGGCCTGATCGAGACCTCGGTGGACAAAGTCGCCGATGGTTCGGCGCTGGTGAACCAGGCTGGCGCCACGATGGGGAAGATCGTGGCCTCGGTGCGTTGCGTCACCGACATCATGGCCGAGATTTCCTTGGCATCGCAGGAGCAGAGCTCAGGAATCGAACAGGTCAACCGCACCATCACCCAGATGGACGAGGTCACGCAGCAGAACGCCGCGCTGGTGGAGGAAGCCTCCGCGGCGGCCCGCGAAATGGATCAGCAGGCCCGCGGACTGGAGCAGGCCGTGGCGATGTTCAGGACCGGCGTGCAGCGCCGGCCATCGATGCGCGTGGAACGGCCCGTTCCTGCGGGTTGAAGCAAGACGACGCTTACTCCGGCGACGTGGCCGCCGGAGGCGAGCCGGAACGCCAGCGCCGTGTCGTGCGCTGGAAGAACTGGCTGTTCGGAATCTGCAGCACGGTGTCGCCGCGCAGCGCGTCTTCTTCCAGCAGCGTGGTGTAGAGCAGGTTGATGTCGATGACGCGACCACGCAGGCCGGGCTTGTCGCCGTTCTCCAGCACTTCGATGTGGTCGTGCACGCGGAACGGCCGCGTGGTGAGGATCAGCACGCTGCAGAAGATGTTCGACAGCACGCTCCATGCGGCGAAGAACGCCACCGCGGCGACGGCCGTGAAGCCGGTGAGCGCCGTCCACAGGACGCTGCCGGACACGCCCAGTCGCCCCAGTGCCAGCATGAAGGCGGACATGTACACCAGCACGCCCAGCAGGCGGCGCGCGCTGACCGCCACCTGGGCCGGAAGGTGGTAGCTGTCGCAGATGCGGCGCACGATGATCCGCAGCACGCGCAGAAGCAGCCATGCGCCCAGCAGGATCGCGAGCGCCTGGGCGATCGGAATCGCGACACGGGCGCCTTCCTGCAGCCAGCCATTGAGCTCGGGCCACGACATCAGCGCACCTCAGCGGAGGGGAGGGAAGCGCACGGCGAGCAGGAGAAGAAATGCGGGATCATGCGGAAAGGGTGACGGTGCGGGCGTATGCGGTCAACCTCGCGGGCCGCATCAGGGCTCGAACGGATGCGCCTTGCCGCACGCCACGACGTGGTTGTAGTCGCTGGACATGCACTGGTAGAAATCGCGCCGCGTGCCCGTGGCGGCCTCGCAGTCCGGTACGGTCAATACGCCCAGCAGCGACTGCAGGGCGGGCGCCATGGCTTCGTAGGCGGCCTGGGTCATGTAGCCGTCCCGCCGGTTCTTTTCGGCGACCTCAAGCATCGTTTCCACGCCATGGCGCGCATTGTCCACGGCCTTGCCGCAGGCCAGCGTCGCGTCCACTTCCTGCACCTGCGCCAGGTGCTCCGCGATCGCGACGACGTCCGCCTGGACGTTCGCAGGCAGGGTGCGCGGTGGCGGTGCATCGCGGCCATGCGCGCCAGTGGCGAGCGACAGAAGGCCGGCGACAGCAACGATGCGGAGTGGGTGCCGGCGTGCGCGCATCGTGTGTTCCATGGTGCGGATTTGATGTCTGTTTGAAGTGGAAGGCGAGATTCTAAGGTGCAGGGAGCTTGTGATGTGTTGCCCGACCTTGCCAGAATGCCGTGGGGACGGATCCTTCGCGGGTGGGGAGCATGGCGCGTTGTGTCCGGGATGCCCGCTACTTCCACTATGTGAGGACCACATGACCAACAAGCTACTTGCCGCCATCGCGTTCGCCCTGGCGAGCGTGGCGCCCGCGGCCATCGCGGGTGAATGCGAGGACAACTTCAGCAAGTCCGGCAGCATCTTCTCCGGCACCGATTTCTCCAGCCGCGTCACCGTGCCCGACCAGTCGGTGAAGGATGCGATGGCGCAGATGCGCGGCATCATGATCGGCGAGAAGATGGACGTGATCACCGAAGACGTCGAAACCGGCGCGATGCTCGTCGAGCAGCGCTCCACCGGCACCACCCGCGCGATCCCGACGCTGATCAATGTCAGCGAGGAAGGCAGTGCGGCGGTGGTGCAGATGACGGTGAAGACCGAGAAGGGCCAACTGGCCAAGCAGGACGCGATGCGTCCGTACATGTGCGAGATCCTGGCCAAGCTCAAGGGTGGCAAGGAAGGTCGTACGGCGGCGGCACAAGGCGCGAAAACGCAGAACAACGCCGACGTGACCGTGAAGGACGTGTACGTGTTCTCGCGCGAGATCGCGCGCGAGGCCAAGGGCAACGCGGTGGCGGTGACCGCACGCCACAAGGGACGCAACTACGCGCTGCGTGGTCGTGTGGACTACGTGCAGGAGGATGGCGAGGACTACAACGTCTCGTTCGAGATTCCGCAGCCCGGCTCCGGTCTGCTGCAGGTGCCTGGCGACAACGAGCCGCGCGTGGGCGTGGCCTGCCTGTTCAAGCCGAACCAGCTGGCCAACGTGCTGACCTTCCGCAAGGGCGACCGGGTCGTGTTCAAGGGGCAGTTCCTGCGTTACGACGATTTCAAGCGGGTGCTGTGGCTGCAGAACTGCGTGCAGACGCGCTGAGGCCAAGGCCCTCGAACCATTGCCGCCTTGAGCGGAACGAAAAAGGGCGCCCCAGGGCGCCCTTTTTTTGCCTTTCGGCATGAGGAACGTCAGGCCATCCCGTCAACTGTCCTGGCGACGGAACACGCCGACGTTGGTGTAGCTGCGTCCATCGCTGAGGTGGCCGCGCATGCGGATCACCAGGGTATCGGCGTCGACCAGTTCGCGCTCCGACCACTGTACTTCCTGGCCGTCATGCCACGTGGTGGAGTGCAGCTGCGTGGGCGATACCGATTCGAAACTCAATGCATCCGCATGCGGAGTGCCGTGATAGGGATAAGGCGTGCCGTCGGCGCGCCCATCGAACGCCGCCCGATGGCGCTTGCCGTTCCTGCCGAACCATTCCGAGGCGATCGACAGTGCGCCGTCATCCGCACAGTCCAGACGGTAATGTCCGCGGCGGGGCGCGTGCCCCAGCTGGTAGTCGCATTGTTCGGGCAACAGCTGCCAGATGCCGGAGAACGCGGTGGCTGCATGGATCGTCATCTGCACTCCTTGTGCGGAAAACCGATGTGGGAAAGAGGCCACCATGCTAGCGAGAGCGGCGGGTGGGCTGGCTGCTAACGCCGTCTCACTTCCGTGCGTCCGCGTCACATCGGATGCGGTACGTGACCGGGTGCCGTCTTGAATGTGACGCGGAATGCGACGGACGACACAAGTACGAGTTGCACTGGGTAGCAGGGGATGCCGTTCGCATCTGTGTGGAGTTCCCGATCGATGGCGGAGGGCATTACGACCGTGCTTCCTGAAGGGCAAGCGTCACTTCCCGTCGCAGCAGGGCGGGTCATCGATCTCATCATCGTCTGCAGGTGCAGGGACGGCACCGGCAAGCCAGGGGCGCGCGTCGAGGGTATGGTCCAGGACATCGGTGACGAGCAACTGGACCAGGGCGTCATGGACGGCGGGGTCGACCGTCCGGAGGGTGGCCAGGGCCTGCGCCTGCTCCTCGTCCCCCATCTCGGAGTAGGTGTCGAACAGGAGCATCGCGAGGGCCCTGGCCTGCTTCATCGCGACGGCTTCGCAAAGAAGGTGGCGTTGGCCGGTGCGCCTTGCCGCATGGCACGGCAGTAGGCGAGAGGGCGCGAAGGGCGGGGAAGATATCGGGGCACATCAGGGCACTTCGGATATCGAATGTGATACCGGACATGCCCGCCGCTACCAAGCGGCGCTGGACTCAGAGCGGGTCAGGCAACTCGCCGTCGCCCAGATGGCTGAACAGGAACGCCCGGGCTTTACGCCAGTCACGGCGCACGGTGCGTTCGGTCACTTTGAGGACCCCGGCGATTTCCAGTTCGCTGAGACCGCCGAAGTAGCGCATCTCGACCACTTGCGCCAGCCGGGCATCCAGGTTGGCCAGGTCGTTCAGGGCCTGGTCGAGGATCAGCAGCTGTTCCAGCCGGGAGCTCTGGCCGGGCTCGGTGCTCTCGTCCAGCGGCAACAGGTCCATGCCTTCGCCGCGCTTCTCGGCGAGTGCGCGGCGGACCTCATCCAGCAGGACGAAGCGCATGGCGCGGGCGACCAGGGCCACCAGATGGGCACGGTTCTCCACGCTGAAATCGGCGCTGGCGAGCTTCAGCCATGTCTCGCTGATCAGCGAGGTCGGCGAGCGGACATGGCCCCGCCGCTGCTGCCGGATCTGCGAGCGGGCGATCTGGTGCAGGTCCCTGTACAGGAGCGCGTAAATGCGGTTCCACGCACCCGGCTGCCCGTTCTGGACCTCGTTCAGCAACTGGGTGACCGAGTCCGGGTCTGGGGGGGGGATCGACCCGACGTCGAGGGCGCCCGGCAGGTCGGTTCCCGCGGGCCACGTCCCCCCGATGTCTTGCTTGCCGGTCATGTCCGGAATGTGCCTGTCATCACGATCTTGTCCCTTGCATATATGACCCCTCCGGCGATTTTCATGCAAGCCGTAACGCCGGCTTCGCGGGATTGATTGCCGGAACGCAAGGAGTCACGGGGCGCTGGGAAGGGATGGAAGAGGTGTACAGGAACGCGACGGCCACAAGAGGATGTCATGCGGAGTTTGAAGAGTGTGGGTGGTGGGGCGGCAAAGGGGATTGAGGCAGCAGCGCATCGGAGGCCGGCACATGGGAAGTGATGCCGCGCTGCGTAGTGAAGAGGAAGCAGCGGGCGCGCGCGTCGAGTTGCCGGCGACGACGGCACCGTCCGCCACCGCGGCCACGCCACACGGCATCGGGCCGCGTGCGTTGAGCCAGTGGCCGATCATGCAACGGCTTACGCCGGAAGAATGGAAGCAACTGATGCAGGCATTGCCCGGTCGCGTGGGGGCCCGGGCGCGCCATGGTGGCAACGCGCGCCGCTTCATCGAGGCCGTCCTGTGGGTCGCACAGACCGGTGCCTATTGGTCGGACCTGCCCCCCGAATTCGGCTCTTGGCACGGCATCTACGTGCGCTTCATCCGCTGGGCGCAGGACGGCAACTGGGCGCAGGTCCTGGCGCATTTCGATCCACAGGACCCGCGCGCGCTGGACCTGAATGCGCTGATCCAGCGCTATCTGCTCCGCAACAACACCAAGTACCTCAGTCGCGCGATGCGGGCGTCCTGACGATGTCCTGCTCCCCGTGCCCTGATGCGAAGGCTAGGGGCAGGTTATTTAAAAGCGAGGTGGCTCGGCGCTGCCCGGATCCGGCCTCTCGCACACCGCTACCCGCTGGTGTTCCCCTGCCGGCGGCTAGGTGGGGCACTCCAACCCCAAGGAGTGCACCCATGCCGTCCATGCCCGACACATGGCCGGCTTCGCGCTCACGCGCCGGAGGGGGAGGTGCAACGCCTCCCCCTCTTTTTGTTTGGATGGCGCGACGAATCACTGACGTTCCACGCCGCGAGGCTTAACACCGGGTCACCTATCCTCGGGTTCCCTGTCACTGCATGCAGGAGTTCCCATGACCACGCATGTCTTCACCGCGCAGGATGCTTCCGGCCGTCGCTGCCGCATCCAGGTGAACCGGGCCGATGATGCCGAGGCCGCGCACGGCAAGGCGGCGCAAGCGCCCACCTATGTGCTCGAAGATGGCAGCCACGTGCGCCGCGTCGACAACGACACCTTCCAGATCCTCGGAACCGGTGCCTACGTCACTCGCGTAGCGGACTGAGCAGGAGCGCGCGGGCCGCGGCCAGCGATCCGGCAGTCACGTCAGTACACCGCCGCCGCGTGCAGCGGCGCAACGTGCTCCCAGGCATCGCGTGCGTGCAGGAAGCCGAGTTCCACCAGCACGCCCGTGCCGACAACCACCGCGCCCTGCTGTTCGACCAGCTGCACGCCGGCCTTCAGCGTGCCGCCGGTCGCCAGCACGTCGTCGATCACGATGACGCGTGCGCCGGCCGGCATCGCGTCCGCGTGTATCTCAAGCCGGTCGCGCCCGTACTCCAGTCCGTATTCCAGCGACAGCGTGTGTCCCGGCAGCTTGCCCGGCTTGCGCACGGGGACGAAGCCGACATCGAGTTCGCGTGCGAGCGCAGCACCCAGAATGAATCCGCGCGCTTCGATGCCCACGACGGCATCGAGCGCCACGCCGCGCCAGGGTTCCGCCATTGCGGCGATTGCGCCCGCGAAAGCCTCCGCGTCCGCCAGCACCGGCGTGATGTCCTTGAACAGGATGCCGGGCTTCGGGAAATCGGGGATATCGCGGAGCAGGTCGGTCCAGGCAGGCATGGGGCAACTCGAAGACGGGGGGCGCTGATGCTACCCCAGGCGGCCTGCCCGAGCGCTTCGAGCGCGCCTCCGCTGGGATGCACTCTCCCGCGATGACCGGCTAATCAATGTCCGCGCAGGCGCCTATCCTCACGCACCACTCTCCAGGAACGCCCTCCATGAGCGCAGCGCTGTCGATGTACCAGGTTTCCGTCCCCGTCTTCCTGCGCGCGCTGGGCAACCTGCGCCATGTGTTGGAGAAGGGAGAGGCGCATGCCCGCGAGCGTGGCGACGATCCCGCCGTCCTCCTGCAGGCGCGCCTGTACGAGGACATGCTGCCGCTGGTGCGGCAGGTGCAGATCGCGACCGACACCGCGAAGTTCGGCGCTGCGCGCCTGGCCGGGCTGGAGTCGCCGCGTTTCGAGGACACTGAAACCACGTTCGACGAACTCTACGCCCGCCTCGATGCGGTCTCGGACTACCTGCGCACGTTCGACGAAGCGGCACTGCAAGGCAGCGAGACGCGCGCGGTCACCCTGTCCACGCGTACGCGCGGCGACCTGCAGTTCGACGGTCGCGGCTACCTGTTCGGATTCGCGCTGCCGAACCTGTTCTTCCACGTCACCACGGCGTACGCGATCCTGCGCCACAACGGTGTGCCGCTCGGCAAGGTGGACTACCTGGGTCAGTGAGGCGGCTCATGCCAGCCCCTGCGCCGGCAGCGGCCAGGCAGGGGCGGGTGCATCAGCGGCCACCAGGTCGCCGCGCCACTTCCGCATCGCGGTGTCCGCCATCGCATAGCCCCAGTTGACCAGTCGCTCGTCCATGCCGGCGTCGAAGGGCGCCAGCCGCGTGGCGATGCGCCGCAATGGCTGCGACTTCTCTTTCTTCACCGGCATGGCGTCGTCGAAGCGGTAGTCCTCGACGTCGCTGGCGACGCCCCAGTACGCGCCCATCACATGTCCGGGTGTACCCGCCTCTTGGTTGAAGCGCGAGAGCAGCCAGCGCTTCCGCAGGCCACGCGACTGGTCGGTGGCGATCTCCATCGCGGCGTTGACGAGCGAGAACCAGTCGGTCTTCACCTCCGCGTCTTCCACGTAGGGCGCGCCGGCATCGCTGACCAGCACGTAGTCGTAGCGCTTCATCCAGACGGGCTCCAATCCCAGGTTGTCGTACGCACCGCCGTCAGTCAGGTGCAGCGTCGCGGGCGCGCCCGCACCCGTGGCGCGACGGTGCGAGGACAGGCGCCACAACGCCGGATCCAGCGTCAGATCCATGGGCGACAGGAACGGCGGGAATGCGCTCGAGGCTGCCACCGCTTCGCACAGGGTGGCGACATACGGATGCTCGCCCACGCGATAGTCGCTGACGCCATCCCGTTCCAGATAGACCTGCCGCCCGGTCGACAGGTTGGTGGCGCAGAAGGTGAAGCGCGGCGCGACCGGCAACTGGTCGAGTCGGGGGTTGTCGCGGAAAAGATGCTTCCGATAGGCACCGATCAATGTCTCGTTGACGCTCTTGAAAGGGTTGAGGACGCCGCCGATGATCGTGCCGGTGTCGATCCTTTCCTTGCAGAACGCCAGGATGCGCGCTTCGATGCGTCGCGCGCGATCGCGTGCATCGCCGCCAGGATGCGTGCGCAGATCATCGGCCCATACGCCCGCCGCGATGGCACCACCGGATACCGCCGACACGTGCGTGACGCGGTCGAGCACACCCAGTTCCGCCAGGCGACGCAGCGCGCCGGCATGGAACAGCGTGGCGCGGTAGCCGCCGCCGGAAAGACTCAACGCGATCGTGGGGGACATGCGGGCCTCGCAGGGCAGGAACAGGAGGGAAGTGTCGCTGACGCAGGTCTCGCGCGTTGCGACCTGTACGAGGGCAACGCGACGGGGTGCGCACTGCGGACAGCGTGCGTGCGACTCGCGACTACATGCATGTATGTCGTGAGCGGTTGGCCGATGGCCCAACGGGCGCGCGTTGGCTGGGTTGCAGGGGCAGACAAGGGCGGGCGCCGTCGATTCGATGGCGACGCCTTGCAGGGAGCGCGCGTTGAGCGTCCTGACCGACCAGATCCAGAAGGCACTCGAGCGCGACGCCGGGGTCGACGTCAGGAAGATCGCGTCCAGCAGCCGCGATGCGCCCCCCGACGAAATCGCCACCGAGCGGCAGAAGGCGGAGCGGTTGCGTTTCCTGCGCGACAGTCTCGGCGATGCGGGCGAAGCCAGGCGCGTCTACGAACGCATCATCCACGGCAACGAGATCCAGCCGGTCAACTATCTGGCGAAGGGCGCCAGGGTGGCCGATGCGGTCGCCAGGATTGCCATCCGTGATGGCGCCGGCCGGTTGCGTGGCTGGGGCACCGGATTCCTGATCGCCCCCGGGGTGCTGATCACCAATCACCATGTGTTGCCGGAAGCGGCGATCGCCGCCACGTCGCAGGCCAATTTCCTCTATCAGGCCGATCTGCATGACCGCCCGATGGCGCCGCAGGTATTCGCGCTGGAACCGTCGCGCCTGTTCTTCGCCGACGAAGCGTTGGACTTCGCCGTCGTGGCGGTGGCGGCGCGGTCGGACAACGCCGACTCGGAATTGCATGAGTTCGGTTTCCTGCCGCTGATCGGCGCCACGGGCAAGGTGGCCGACGGTGAATGGCTGACCGTCGTGCAGCATCCCAATGGTGAGCGCAAGCAGTTGTGCGTGCGCGAGAACAAGTTGCTGAAGCGCACGGAAGACGTGCTCTGGTACTCCACCGACACACTGGGCGGATCGTCTGGATCGCCGGTGTTCAACAACGACTGGCACGTGGTGGCGTTGCACCACTCCGGCATTCCGGAGATGCACGACGGCCAGATGCTGACGCACGACGGACAAGCCTTCGATCCCGCGCGCCATGCCGAATCGGACATCAAGTGGATCGCCAACGAGGGCATCCGCATATCGCGCATCGTCGACACACTGCGCGGTGCATTGCCCGACCACCCGCTGCTGCAGCCGATGCTGCGCGCCGATCCCGACTACACGCGGCTGCAACTCGATGCTGCCGCACCCTTACCGCCCACTTTCGACGAACCCAGGGAGTCCGCCATGACCACGTCGTCATCCCGCTACATCAACGTGATGCTGGAAGTGGATCCGCGCGGCACGGTCAGCATCGCCCGACAGGGCGCCCGTGCCGAGGAGTCTGCTCCATCTTGGCAGGAGGCGCGTCGCCGGCCCGAAGCGCCCGCGTCGGAGCGCGAACTTCCCTTCGACGACGGTTACGCCAATCGCAAGGGCTACCGCGCGGACTTCCTTGGGCGGGACGAACGCCTGGTGCCGCTGCCCCGGTTGTCGGACGCGCTGCAGGCCGCCGCCGCCAAACTGATCGTGCAGAAAACCGGCGCCAAGGATGACTGCGTATTGAAGTACCACAACTTCAGCGTGGTCATGCATGCCGAACGGCGTTTCGCCATCTACACGGCGGCCAACCTGGATGCCGCGAACCGTTACCACATGACGCGCCCGGCCGATGTCTGGCGTTTCGATCCGCGCATTCCCGAGAAGGCGCAGGTGGGCAACTTCTACTACCGCAACAACCGGTTCGACCGCGGGCATCTGACCCGCCGTGAGGACCTGGAGTACGGGCCGACGCGCAAGGACGCCCTGCTGTCCGCGGCCGACACCTGTCACTGGACCAACTGCACGCCGCAACACGAGCGGTTCAACAAGAACCACGAGCTGTGGCATGGCCTTGAGCGCTACATCCTGGAGGAGACCGCGGGCGAGGACGACGACCTGCGCGTGCAGGTCTTCACGGGCCCGCTGCTTGAAGAAGACGATCCCGTCTACGACGCCTTCCCGAAGATCCAGTATCCGGTGCGCTTCTGGAAAGTGGTGGTGGCCAAGCGCCGGGACGGGAAGTTGTCGGCCACGGCCTATCTGCTGGACCAGAGCGACGTCATCGCCGAACACGGTATCGAAGCGGCACCGCAGGCGCCCTACGGCGCGTACGGCACCTTCCAGGTCAAGGTCTCTGAGATCGAACGCCTCACCGATCTCCAGTTCGGCTATGGCAAGGCGGGCCTGCTGCGGAATCTCGATCCTCTGGAGGTGCTGCGTCGTCGCACGTCACGCAGCCGGGTGCGCATGCAGGAATCGGCGATCGCCAGTGGACAGCCTGCAGGCTATCTGGCGCTGGACGGACTGGCGTCGATCATCCTGGACGATTGAGCTCCCTGTAAGGAGGTGCGCGACATGGACAGGAGCCTGCAACACCATCGCTGCTGGAGGCTGCTGTGTGCAGGGTGGCTGATACTGCTGTGGGCGGTGCCCGCGTGGGCGATTGCGCCGGAGGCCGACGGCACGCAATCACCCACCGATCCATCGTCGACGTCAGCGGGCAGTGTGGTCTACCGGCAGTTCGATCCCGACGCCGATGTCGTCGAGGCGTATGCGCGCGTATCGGAGGTGTCGTTCGCCATGGCCAGCGTGCCCGACCCGCGCGTGCCGCGGCATCGGCGCATGTACGACCTGAGTGTCAGCGCGATCATGCAGGGCATGCAGGACCAGGGGTATTCGCTAGACCGCTACAGCTTCCCATGGCAAAGCGTGTTGTCCGGCGATGGCGCGTCGACGGTCCAGGCCACTGATGACTGCAGCTTCGGCATCATGCTGTTCCGGCGCGATCCATGGCGAAAGGATCTGCGGCAGGCAGGCGTGCCCGCGGCACCCTCGCTGCGCGCACTCTACGTCGTGCCGGAAACCGCGACCTACGGCATACCGTTGGCATCCGCACACGCAGCCGCGCGACGCATCCTGGCCCAGACGCTTTCCTCCGTTTCGCTGCCCGCGCCTTGCCCGGCGCCGGAAGAACAGGAGACCGCCGAGTCGACCTCCGGCAATGGCGTGATCAACGAGGTGTCCACACCGCCACGGATGATGGGGCGGCTTTCGATCCATGACCTGTGCGGCGCGTCACCGCACCTGCTCTTCTCCGGGCCGCACTTTTCCGGATCGCTGGAGTCGTTGTTGCAACTCAATGCGCTGGTGGTGAAAGACGGTGCGCCGCCGTTGTGCGCCATTTCGCCGTCGGCGACCGCGAGTTCCAACCGCCATGCCGATGGGGGAAGCCGTGGATTGCGCTTCCGCTCGATGGCGGTGGATGACGACACCAAACTCGCTGCGCTGTGGACCCTGGCGGAGCGTATCGGAACGCGCAGGACGGCGTCCGGTATCGCGATCCTGCACGACACCACCCTGTTCGGTGGCGAAGTCTGTCCGACCCTGGCCTCCTTGGGGTCGGCAAGTACGCCGATCTGCGATCCTGCACCGAAGGACGCGGCAACTGCACGCCTCTGCCTGTGCGCACGCTCCCACCAGATTTCGTATCCCTCCAACATCGCCGACATACGCGCGGCGCTGCAGCCGGACACGGAGGGCGACACGTCGCTGACACGCAAGGTGGCGCTGGGGAAGTACCTGCCGCTGGACCATGGGGCCGGCAACGGCAGCGAATTCCCCGACGGCCGGCAGTCCAAACTGACGGCCGCCGGCGGCTATCTCCAGCTCCAGCGCACGATGAACGTGCTGAAGAACCTCGATCCGCAACTGGTCATCGTGGTCGGGACCGACGTGCGCGACAGGATGTTCCTGTTCGAGCAGCTGCGCGAAGCATTGCCAAGCGCGCAGCTCGCCGACCTGGAAGCCGACACGCTGAGTGCACATCCCCAGTACATCCACGCCACACGCGGGGCGGTACTGATGGCGTCCGAACGTATTACCTGGTTCACCGCGGCACCCGCGGGCGGCATCAACATGGCGGTGGGCGCCACCGATACCCAGGTCCTGCAGCGTGCACTCGTGCGCGGTATCGATGTTGGTGGACCAGAAAGCAAGCGCACGCCGCTGCCCAAGTGCGCATCTTCGCTAGACCGCCCGCCCGTGATGCACGTGGTAGGGCGCAAGGCCGTACTACCCGTGATCTGTCCCGGCAAGAAAGAACGCTATCTGCGTTTGTACGCAGCGCCCGCGCTGGCGTTGGCTTCGTTCGGACTTTTGCTGCTGACCGCACCGATCGCGCGGGCCGTGCGGGTGGGGGAACGGCCTTCTGTCTGGTGGACTACCGGCTACCGGCACCTGCGAAATGCCGTCGGCGGCTACGACCCGGCGTTCAATCCGCGCACCGTATGGGCACTACTGGCGTTGGCGGCCATGCTGGCGATGGCCGCCGTGCTCGGCAATCGTGTGTTGGCCGCCATCGCCGTGGTGGTCGGGCCGGCCTACTGCTGGGCCATCGCCTATCTGGCGGGCGCGTTCGACACCCTGGGTGGTCCGGGTCCACGGCACGCGCGACCGGCCTACCTCCGCGCGATGGCTGGCCATGGACTGGCGGCCGTTGCCCTGTTGCTGGCCGCGACGGCGGTGGCGTTGTGGATCGGGGCCGACGCATTCGGCCAGGCGGTGATGGTGCGGCTGGGCTTCGCCGCTGGGTACGGCATGGCGCTGTGCATCGCGGTGATGCTGGCGGTGCTTCTGCTGTTGCTGGCAGACAGCGCGCTGACGGTCGCGCGAGGCGCGTCGCGCCGCAATGCCGGCGTCGTGGTACAGGCGCTCGGACTGGGCGATGACTCCGACGAGCGGCTGCGCTTGCGGCGGATGTTCCAGTGTTCGTTGTTTCCGCTCTCACCGCTGATGGCGGTGGGTGCAATCGCGCTGGTGCTGTGCGTGCTGTATGCGGTGCCGGTGAAGCTGACGCTTTTCGGCAAGGCCGCGTCGGTGCTGGCGCTGGTCTGCATGATCGCGATGAGCTACGTGTCGTTGCTGTTCCTGGTCACCGCGATCCGCATGCGGCAGCGCGCACACCGGATCGCGGCCTTGTTGAGGGACACGGTACGCGCGGCTGAAGCGGTGGAGGAAGGCGACAGTGAGGCGGTCGGCCTGTGGCCACCGGCATCGACGGCGGGCGTGCGCTTTGCCAGCACGCCGGCCGTGGCGCGTGTGCAGGATGGAGGACGCCAGGCCGTCCATCTGCTGACACCTGCGGGCCGCCCGGACTTCGCGCGCGCGTTGGCGCCGCTGACGACGCCCACCGCTGGCAGTGCCGCGAGCGCATTGCCACGCGACGCGCGGCTCGCCCTGTACGTCCTCCTGGCCAGCGAGGTATCGCTGGTGCGATGGGCGACGTTCTGCGGCGTGGCGTCCTGCCTGGCCGTGACCGGCTTCGTCTACCTGTTCCCTGTCTCGGGGGCGGATGCCTTCATCCTGTTCAACCTGGCGGTGCTGGTCCTGACCGGCGCGTTTGCCGGACACACGGCGATGTCGTTCGAGCGCAATGACGTGATGAGCAACCTGCTGTGCAATCGCAGTGCAAAGATGGAATGGTCCGGCACACTGTTCAACTACATCGCCGTGCCGTTCCTGGTGCTGGCCATCGTCATCGCCATCACCCAGATCCCGGGCGTGATCAATCTTGGCGGCGGCATGTTCGATTCCACCCTGAACCAGTTGGCCAGGACCGTGTTCGGTGGCCTGTGATGGCAATCAGTGTCAGGCGGCGCACTCGCGCGCGCGCGCCAGCAGCAGGGCCTGCTCGCGTGCATTGCGCGTCAGCGCGGCGGCACGCTCGAACTCCAGGCGTGCTTCGTCGCGACGATCCAGCTTGAACAGCAGGTCGCCGCGCACGCTGGGCAGCAGGTGGTACTGCTTCATTGCCGGCTCTTCCATCAGGCGGTCGACCAGGGGCAGTGCGCTGGCCGGCCCGGTCGCCATCGACACGGCGACGGCGCGATTGAGTTCGACCACCGGCGACGGATGCACCTGCGCCAGCGCCGCGTACAGGGTCGCGATGCGGTTCCAGTCGGTGGCGTCGGCGGTGTGCGCACGCGCATGGCAGGCGGCAATCGCGGCCTGCAGCGCGTAGGGACCGAATGCACCGCCCAAGCGTTCGGCACGTGCCAGCGCGTCGAAGCCACGCTGGATCAGCAGGCGATCCCAGCGACCACGATCCTGGTCCAGTAGCAGCACCGGCGCGCCTTCCCTGTCGACACGCGCGGGCAGTCTTGACGCCTGGATCTCCATCAGCGCGAGCAGTCCATGCACCTCCGGCTCGCGCGATGCCAGCGCGGCCAGCATGCGGCCCAACCTCAGGGCTTCCTCGCATAGCGCCGGACGCATCCAGCCTTCGCCGCTGGTCGCCGAATAGCCCTCGTTGAACACCAGGTAGATCACCCCCAGCACCGACGACAGGCGCTCCTGCAACTCGTCGCCGCGCGGCACTTCGAAGGCCACGTCGGCATCGGCCAGCGTGCGCTTGGCGCGCACGATCCGTTGCGCCACCGTCGGCTCGGAGGTCAGGAATGCGCGCGCGATCTCGTCCGTGGTCAGGCCGCACAGCAGGCGCAGCGTCAGTGCTACGCGCGCGTCCATCGACAGCACCGGATGGCACGACACGAACACCAGCCGCAACAGGTCGTCGTCGATGTCGTGGTCCAGCGCGTCCTCGTCGCGGGCACGGCGCTCCTCGTGTGCGTCGTCCAGCTCGCGCGCGAGTTCCTCGTGCTTGCGGTCGAGCAGCTGCAGCCGGCGCAGGCGATCGATCGCGCGGCGCTTGGCGGTGGTCATCAGCCACGCCCCCGGATTGTCCGGTACGCCGTCACGGGGCCAGGTCTCCAGCGCGGCGACCAGCGCGTCCTGCGCCAGTTCCTCGGCCAGGTCCAGGTCGCGCAGCATGCGGGCGAGGCCGGCGATGACGCGCGCCGATTCGATGCGCCAGACGGCGTCGATCGCGCGATGGGTAGGTGAGCTCGACATGCCGCGCATCAGACCACGGCACTGCGGCGGGCGAAAGCCGCAGTGCAGCGGGCGGGGGCATCAGGGTGGACACGACATCCCCGCGCAGGCATCACGCATCCTTTTCGCAGTTGATCATCCACGGCACGCCGAACTTGTCGACCAGCATGCCGAAGCGCACCGCCCAGAACGTCTGCGTCAGCGGCATGGTCACCTGGCCGCCGGCCGACAGCGCGCCGAAGATGCGCTCTGCATCCTTGATGCTGTCCACCGACAGCGACACCGAACAGCCCTTCACGCCCTCGTAGGGATAGTTGGGATGGTTGTCCGAGCCCATCAGCACGGTCTGTCCGAACATCACGTGCGTATGCATGATCTTCTGCTTGTGTTCGGGCGGGAAATCCTCGCAGCCCTCGGCGCCGTCGAATCGCATCAGCGGCCCCAGCTCGCCGCCGGTCGCTTGCGCATAGAAGGTGAAAGCGGCTTCGCAGTCGCCGTTGAGGATAAGGTAGGGATTGACGTTCATGTCGTGCTCCTTGGGTGGGTAAAGAAGGGGTGCCAAGACAGGGCACCGGGGCGGTCTTCCTGCAGTCGACGAACCGGCAGGTCCGGAATCGACAGGGCAGGCGGGATTTCATTCGGACGGTTGGCCGTTCAGCGGACGGGGACGCCGGTATCCGGTGCATCGTCGAGGATCGCCGCGCGCTGGCGCCGCGTCAGCCGGTCCCAGGCGTAGCCGTAGGACCAGCCCACCAGCGCCTTCAGTTCTGCAGTCGGCACGGAGGCCACGTCCACCACGGTGATCCAGCGATGGATGCCCAGCCAGCGCGCCGGCTTGATGCCGGGCTGGTCGGTCAGTTCCAGGAACCGTTCCGGCGCCACCTTGAAGCTGAAGCGCCAGCGCTCCGGTTCACTGGTCTTGAAGTAGGCGAAGCGCTTGCCGCCCACGCTGTACACCAGGATGTTGGCGGGATCCGCATACAGCTGTTCAGCGCTGCCCGGCAGCGAACGGCAATGGCGTTTGAGGGCGGCGACGTCCATGCGGGCATGCTACGCCCGCAACGGTTCTGTGCGGTGACGCTGCGATGCGCTTGCGGTCAGCCGCTGCCCTCGATCTCCGGTGCGATGTCATGCCGTCGACACGTTGCCTACCGCGGGGATGAGATGCTCTCGCCATTCATACAGCGCAGGTCGGAGCCGATGCCGCTGTCTTAAGGCGAACATACATGAAGCCACGACACACCCCTGACGGACGTTATCTCGTCGTGCGCGGACGGCTGTGGCGTGCCGCCAATCCGCACCTTCCTGCTGCCTGCCACGATGCGCTGGTGCAGGCGTTGATGCAGGCCCGGCGTGATGTGAAGGCGGCGCTCCGGAACGACGACGCAGCGTCGCTGCGACAAGCCCGTGACGCGGTGCACGCCGCCAAGCAGGCCTTGGGCGAGCGCGGGCCGGTGTGGTGGCAGGACGGCGCCAAGGACTACAACCGTCATCTGGTTAAGAACACGCCCTATGCCGACTGGTACGCGGAACTGGAAGACGACACGCTTGCGTCCGGGTGAAGGCCCTCGCCCTGGACCGACACGGACATTTCACGCAGGATTCGCGCGGTCGTGCGGCACAGTCCGGGCATGACCGATCTCAGCATCCTCTACGTCGATGACGACGACAAGCACCGCGCCCTGGTAGCCGAAGCCCTCGAACTGGCAGGCCACCGCGTCACCCAGGCGGCCACGGGAACCACCGCGCAGGCGTTGTTGCAGCAGCAGCGCTACGACTGCGTGGTGACGGACTACGACATGCCCGGCATCACCGGCGCCGCGGTGGCATCGGAAGCCCGCCGCCTGCAGCCGCATGCCACGGTCTGCATCGTGTCGGGCCATTCGCGCGACCACATGCGCGACCTGCCCACCGGTGCGCTGCTGATGACCAAGCCCTTCAGCGTGCCCTTGTTGCTCGACGTGCTGTCACCGCGTTGATCCGGTCGCATGGAGCGTATGGGTAGCTGACGTTCTGCGCTCCGGCGCACTGGCGGTGTTGCGTTTGCGGGCAACGCCATCAAGCCGGCAGGATACGGGCGGCGGTCGTCCAGTACGGTTAGCGGAAGGGGCAGGGATGCTTACAGGATTTGTTTCAATCGGGGTCATCCGAATGGTCGACGGCGTGCACGTGTCGGTGTGCACGCTGATGGG
Source organism: Pseudoxanthomonas sp. PXM02 (assembly GCF_014851805.1). Taxonomy (GTDB): domain Bacteria; phylum Pseudomonadota; class Gammaproteobacteria; order Xanthomonadales; family Xanthomonadaceae; genus Pseudoxanthomonas_A. Next base: position 1,515,309 of record NZ_JACVAK010000001.1, on the reverse strand, counting down.
GCGTCGAAGGTTTCCCGAACTGCCCGAGATCGGCGATGTGATGTCGTTCCCTCCACGGCGCGCAGCCCGCCTGGACTTCGATGTGTGGCCGCTGGGCGGATCGCCAACCGGGGACGCCGTTCGGGCCGAGGTTTATTCCGCCAGTCGTGACCCCTTGGCGATGATGTCCGGTACGGATATCCATGTCCTCGCTTTCGAGCTTGAAGTGCCTGATCTCGACGACGCCCGCAAGCTGTGCGATTTCATGCAGCGGGAGCACGGCTTCGAGATCGATCTCTATTCGATCAATGCACTCGATCCGGGCGCGTAGCGCACACGGTTGTGGAAGTTGGAGCAGACTGTCCGCAAACCCGAATGGAGTCGCGCCATGAGCAGTCCATCCGCTTTCACCCGCCTCGCCAAGAAAGCCTCCACCTTCACCGGGCGTCCCACCTGTTTCGCGCTGGCGCTGGGCACCATCGTGGTGTGGGCGATCACCGGGCCGCTGTTCGGCTTCAGCGATACGTGGCAGCTGGTCATCAATACCGGCACGACCATCATCACCTTCCTGATGGTCTTCCTGATCCAGAACACCCAGAACCGCGACACCGAGGCCATGCAGATCAAGCTGGACGAACTGATCCGCGTCTCGCGCAGTGCCAACAATGCGCTGCTGGACCTGGAGGAACTGGAAGAGAAGGAGCTCGACGACCTGCGCGCGCACTACGAAGAGATGGCGCGGCAAGCGCGCGAGGTGCAACAGGTGCGGAAAGTGCGATGATCGGGGCACGTGGCGATAGCCAGGGATGGAGACACGGCATGAACCTGATGGCGCGCGTGGTGTTGGCGATGATCCTGTCTCCCGCAGTGGCGTGGGCACAGTCGGTGCCGAGCGTGGGAACGTTCCGTTTCCCCGAGGGCGGTCAGACGACTTACCACGAGGTCGTGCGTGGCGATGCGTCCGCCCTGGACACCCTGGTGTTCACGTACGGCGGTTCCGGCTGCGCGGACCTGGGTCGGTACTGGTTGCCCACGCTGGCCGATGGGCTGGGCATCGACGCGCGGTATGTGGCGCTCAACAAGCGCCACGTAGAGAAGGGCGCGATCGGCGACGGTGGCGGCGCGACGTGTTCGGCCGCGTTCAACCAGCACAACACGCCGCGTCAGTGGATGGCCGACTACATGACGTTCATCTCGCAGACGCTGGAGGAGCAGCCGCAGCGCTGGAAGAAGATCGTGCTGGTCGGCGGATCCGAAGGGGGTGCACTCGCGGCGCGCGTGGCACGGGCGCGTACCGACGTGACCCATCTGGTGGTCATTGGCGACGGTGGATGGAGCATGCGCGAGAACCTGTCCTCGCTCATGGGGGCCGATGTCGTGGAGGCCGCCTGGAAGCAGATCGCACGCCATCCCGACAGCGCCGACAGGACATGGCTCGGCCACCCGTACCGGTACTGGTTCGACACCTTCGACCACGTGCCGCTGATCGACTACCAGGCGCTAGAAATCCCGGTGCTGATCGCCATGGGAGAGCGCGACCTCAGCGTGCCGGTGGCATCCGGGCACGAAGTCCTGCGTGCGGCGAACGCGGCGGGCAAGAAGAACATCGGTCTGGTCGTATACCCCGGCGCCGACCATAGCCTGCGTGCCGACGGCCGTGACTACCTGCCAGAGTTCCTGCGCGGTGCAGGGCAGGGCATCGCCGGCGGACAGCTGGACTGAGCTTCGTCTGGTGGCCTGAGTCGCCGCGTCACCACCATTTCTCCATCCGGTAGTTGTGGATGGCCACGCCCGCCAGATCCAGGTCGTTGCGGCCGAGGATGAGGAAGCCACGCCGCTCGAACAACGGACGTGCCAGCTCGCTGGCCTCGACGAAGATCCTCGACAACCCCAGTCCGCGTGCATGGTCTTCCAGCGCGGCGTACAGCAGCGAACCGACGTGCTGGCCTTCGGCTTCCGGCGCCACGTAGAGGAAATCCAGGTGGCCGTCCGCTTCCAGGTCGCCGAAGCCCAGCACACCACCAGCGGCATCCTGGGCGACCAGCACGTGGCGTCCGTCGGCACAACGTGCTGCTGTCCGTTCAACGGTCGCCAGCGCCGCCCACGCTGCCACCTGTTCCTCGCTATAGGCGCGTGGCCCGTAGTGCAGGACCGAACGTGCATACAGATCCGTCAGCAGGGGCGCGTCGTCGGAACGATACGGACGTAGCGTGGGCGAGGGCATGCAGGGCGAAGAGGTGGAGACGGCGCCAGTATGACGTTCGGCGCATGGGGCGATGTCGACGACGTTGCCGGTCAGCCGGGCAGCAGGTCGCGAAGCGCGTCTTCCAGTACGGGGAAGCGGAACGCGAACCCTTCCGCCAGCGCATGCGCCGGCAGCACGCGTTGGCCGGTCAGCAGCAGCTGCGCCATTTCGCCGAACCCGGCCTTCAGCACGATCGCCGGTGTCGGCAACACGGCGGGACGACGCAGGACCTTGCCGAGCGTGCGGGCGAAGTCGCGGTTGGTCACCGGCGTGGGCGCGGTGCCGTTGTAGGCGCCGCCCGCGCGGTCGCTGTCCAAGAGCCAGGCGATCATCCGCACCAGGTCGTCGCGGTGGATCCAGCTCATCCACTGACGGCCGTCGCCCATCGGGCCGCCCAGTCCCAGCCGGAATGGCGGCAGCATCTTCGCCAGCGCGCCGCCGTCGTTGCCCAGCACGATGCCGGTGCGCACGCGGCAGGTGCGTACATCCAGGCCTTCGGCCTGCATCGCGTCGGTTTCCCAGTCGCGGCACAGCAGCGCGGCGAAGTCGTCGCCGGGGGCGGCCGATTCGTCCAGCGCTTCGTCGTCGCGCGGGCCGTAATAGCCGATCGCCGAGCCCGACACCAGCACGCGCGGCCGCACCGACTGCCGCGCCATCCATGCGATCAGCGCCTGCGTGGTGCCCAGCCGCGAGGCACGGAACGCGGCCTTGCGCGCGGTGTTCCAGCGGCCGGCCATCAGCGGTTCGCCAGCCAGGTTCACGACGGCTTCCACATCGCGCGCCTCGTCCAGGCTGGCCAGCACGCGTGCGGCGACCGGCAGCTGCGTGCGGGCGCGGACAGGATCGCGGGTCAGCACGCTCAGCGTATGCCCGGCCTGCAGCAGATGGCGGCCGAGTGCGTGGCCGATGAAGCCGGTGCCGCCGGTGAGCAGGACGTGCATGCAGGGGTTCCTGAGCGCGAGGATCGTGGAGCTTACGGCGGTCCGCGCGTTGCGGGCGTGGAACGGACCGTCGGCGCCGACTGCCGGTCAGCCGAGGTTGCGGCCACTACACTACGCAGATGGCGTCATTTCCCCTGCTCCTGTTGCCCGGCCTGCTGTGCGACGACCGCCTGTGGCACGAGCCTGCCGAGGCCCTCGCCGATGTGGCCGACATCCACCACGCCGACCTGACCCGCGACGACAGCGTCGCCGGCATGGCCGCGCGCGTTCTGGCGTCTGCGCCGCCGGTGTTTGCCCTCGCGGGGCTGTCGATGGGCGGCTACGTCGCGTTCGAGATCCTGCGCCAGGCGCCGCAGCGGGTGGCGCGGCTGGCGCTGCTGGACACCAGTGCGCGGCTGGATCCGCCCAAGCGCCTGCTGGTGCGGCAGGCCGGCCTGGCGATGGCCGAGGCCGGTCGCTTCGCGGGCGTCACCCGCAAGCTGTTGCCGCAACTGGTGCACGAGAGTCGCGTGGACAGCGCGGTGGGCGAGGAGGTCATGGCGATGGCGCAACGCGTCGGCCTTCCAGCCTTCCTGCGCCAGCAGCGGGCCATCATCGACCGCCCGGATTCGCTGCCGCTGCTGCCCACGATCCGCGTGCCCACCTTGCTGGGCGTGGGTGAGGACGACCGCATGACGCTGCCGGAGGAAACCCGGTTGATGCATGAGCGCATCCCCGGCGCACGGCTGCACGTGTTCGCGCGCTGCGGCCACCTGCCGCCGATGGAAGTGCCGCAGGAAACCGCGGCCGTCCTGCGCGACTGGCTGACGGCGCCGTGACGCGATCCCGCGCCTGCGCACGCGCCTGCACGCGCCGGGGCGGGGGATGACGGACAATGGCGGCCACTTTCTTCTTCGATTGAACCCACGGGAGTACACATGGAACTGGCGATGATCGGACTGGGGCGCATGGGCGCCAACATGGCCGAACGACTGGTGCGCGGCGGCCACGTCGTGCGTGGCTACGATCCGGGCGAAGCGGCGCGGCAGCAGGCCGAAGCCCGCGGCATCGTCCCGCACGCCAACCTGCAGAACGCCGTGTCCGCGCTGCCGTCGCCGCGCGTGGTGTGGTTGATGGTGCCGGCGGGGCAGGTGGTGGACGACACGCTGGCGCAGCTGCGTCCGCTGCTCACCGCCGGCGACATCGTCATCGACGGCGGCAATTCCAACTACAAGGACAGCCAGCGGCGCGCGCAGGATCTCGGCGACGCCGGCATCCGCTACGTGGACTGCGGCACCAGCGGCGGCGTGTGGGGCCTGGCCGAAGGCTACAGCCTGATGATCGGCGGCGATGCAGACGCTGTGGAGACGCTGACGCCGGTGTTCGCCACGCTGGCGCCGACGCCGTCGACCGGCTGGGGCCACGTGGGACCGAACGGCGCCGGCCACTTCGCCAAGATGATCCACAACGGCATCGAGTACGGAATGATGCAGGCCTTCGCCGAAGGCTTCGCGATCCTGAAGAAGAAGGAGGCGATGGACTTCGACCTCGGCGCGCTGGCCGAGATCTGGCGACACGGCAGCGTGGTGCGCTCGTGGCTGCTGGACCTGACCGCCAATGCATTGCAGAAGAATCCGGACATGGCCGGCATCGCGCCGTTCGTCTCCGACTCCGGCGAGGGCCGCTGGACGGTGGCCGAGGCGATCGACCTGGACGTGTCGGCGCCAGTGATCACCATGTCGCTGCTGGAACGCCTGCGTTCGCGCGAACACGATTCCTACGCCGACAAGCTGCTGTCGGCGATGCGCAACGAGTTCGGCGGTCACGCGGTCAAGAAGCAGGACTGATCACCCGGCCTTATCGCGCGGACCGGTAGGGTGGCGGCTTCCACGGGAGGAGCCGCCGATGAAGATCCTGATGGTGCTGACCTCGCACGACCGCCTCGGCGATACCGGTCAGAAGACCGGATTCTGGCTGGAGGAACTGGCTGCGCCGTACTACGTGTTCAAGGACGCCGGCGCGGACATCGTGCTGGCGTCGCCGAAAGGCGGGCAACCGCCACTCGATCCCAAGAGCGACGCGCCCGATGCGCAGACAGCGGCGACCGTGCGCTTCAACGAGGATGCCGAGGCGCTGTCGGCGCTGGCATCCACGCAGAGGCTGAAAGACGTGGTGGACGCCGAGTTCGATGCCGTCTTCTATCCCGGCGGACACGGTCCGCTGTGGGACTTGGCCGAAGACCAGGACTCGCTTCGCCTGATCGAACAGACGTTCTCCGCCGGCAGGCCACTGGCCGCGGTCTGCCACGGTCCGGCGGTGTTGCGCCATGCGCGCGGTGCGCTCGGCGAACCGCTGGTGAAGGACAAGCGCGTCACCGGTTTCTCCAACGAAGAAGAGGCCGCGGTGGGTCTGGCTGACGTGGTGCCGTTCTCGCTGGAAGACGAACTGAAGAAGAGCGGGGCACGCTACGAGCGGGGACCGCTGTGGCAGCCGTACGTGGTGACCGACGGTCGCCTGGTGACCGGGCAGAATCCCGCCTCATCCGCCGACGCGGCCGAGGACGTGCTGCGGCTCTTGCGCTGATGTATTCACGCATCGTTACCGGCGTGCGGGTAGCGTGGTCGCCAGGCAAGCACGGAGGTCGGTCATGACCGAGGCGCCCCCGCATCTCTACACGCAGCAGGCCGACATCGCCCGTCTCGAGGCGATGATCGGACAGCTCCCGGACGAAGCCGTGGTACGGCTGGACCTCAACGACGGCGGCAGCATCACCGGCACCGTCGCGGTACGACCCAGCGTCCAGGTATTCCGCGACGCCGACGGCCACGAGGGTTTCAACGCCGTCGTCCGCATCGACGACCGCCGCCGTCCGCAGGTGGCGCATTACCTGTGGCTGGACCGCATTGCCACGGTCACCGCGCTGGGCAGTGCCTGATGTCGCACCTGCCCACCGCCGACATCGCTTGCCCTTACTGCGGCGAAACCATCACGCTGGTGGTGGACGACTCCGCCGGTGACCAGCAGTACGTCGAGGACTGCCACGTGTGCTGCAAGCCGATCGAGGTGCGCGTCAGCGTGGACGAAGACGGCGAGGTGGACGTGGCGGCCTGGGGACAGGACGAGGCCTGATCGCCGCCGTTGATTGACGCAGCGTTCGCACCGGCACGCCTACGCTCGCGCCACCCGTTCCGGAGTGCGTGCGATGACGCCGATCCGCTGCCTGTTGCCGCTGCTGCTGGTGGGCTGTCTGTCGTGTTCCGGGCACGCCCAATCGCCTGCAGAAACCGGCCCGCAACCGACGTTGCCGGCGCCGCAGAAGCGCTGGATTCCCACCGTCAACGTGGCGCCTGCCACCGGCTGGCCGGAAGGCATGGCGCCCGCTGCCGCCGCAGGGCTCTCGGTCGCCGCGTTCGCGCGCGGACTGGACCATCCGCGCTGGCTGTACGTGCTTCCGAACGGTGACGTGCTGGTCGCCGAGACCAATGCGCCGCCCAAGCCCGCGGAGAAGAAAGGCCTGCGCACCTGGTTCATGAAGCGCACGATGAAGAAGGCCGGCGCCGCCACGCCCAGCGCCAACCGTATCACCCTGCTGCGCGATGCCGACCAAGACGGTGTGGCGGAGGTGCGCGAGGTCTTCCTGACGAACCTGATGTCGCCGTTCGGCATGGCGCTGGTGAAGGACCGTCTGTACATCGCCAATGCCGATGCCATCGTCAGCGTGCCGTACCGCGACGGGCAGACGCGCAGCACCGACGTGCCGGTGAAGCTGGTCGATCTGCCGGGCGGACCACTGAACCACCACTGGACCAAGAGCCTGCTGGCCAGCGCCGACGGTCGGCATCTGTATGTCGGCGTGGGATCCAACAGCAATGTCGGCGAGAACGGGATGGACATGGAGGTCGACCGTGCGGCCGTGCTGCAGGTGGAGCTCGCGACCGGCAAGCGGCGGGTATTCGCGGGAGGCCTGCGCAATCCGGTGGGACTGGCGTGGGAACCGAAGAGCGGCGCGCTGTGGACCGTGGTCAACGAGCGCGACGAACTCGGCGATGCGCTGGTGCCGGACTACCTGACGTCGGTGCGCGAAGGTGCGTTTTACGGCTGGCCGTACAGCTACTACGGCCAGCATGTGGACACGCGCGTCGAGCCGCCAAGGCCGGATCTCGTCGCCTCCGCCATCGCACCGGACTATGCGCTGGGTGCGCACGTCGCAGCCCTGGGGCTGGCCTTCCATGATGGCGCGGGCTGGCCGGCGGCCCTGCAGGGCGGCGCATTCATCGGCGAACATGGCTCCTGGAACCGGCGCGAACCCGCCGGCTACAAGCTGGTGTTCGTGCGTTTCGTCGACGGGCGACCACAGGGTGCGCCGGTCGACGTGCTGACTGGCTTCCTGGATCGCGAGGGCAATGCGCGCGGACGCCCGGTCGGCGTGGCGGTGGATGCGCGCAACGGCGTCCTGTTGGTCGACGACGTGGGCAACGTCATCTGGCGGGTGGCGCCGGCCGGCGGACCGTAACGTCCGTATCGCACAGGGCGGCGCTATGCTCCCTCCCGTTCCGACAACCGACCCTGGGGAGGGAAGCGATGACGAGCACGACAGGTGGGAAGCTTTCGGTGGGTTACTGGATCATCGCGGTGTTCGCGTTGATCTGGAACATGATCGGCGTGGCGATGTGGTATCTGCAGATCAGCATGACGCCCGAGCAACTGGCGATGCTGCCGGAGGCGCAGCGACAGGTGTACGAGGGCACGCCGGGCTGGCTCAACATCGCGTTCGCGGCGGCGGTGTTCGCGGGCGTGCTGGGCAGCATCGGCCTGCTGGCGAAGAAGCGCTGGGCGGCGACGATGTTCGCGCTGTCGCTGGTGGCGCTTTTGATCCAGGTGATCGCTGCGTTCACCGTCACGCCTGCGTGGACGGCCTACGGGCCGGCCGGACTGGTGATGCCGGCGGTGCTGGTGGTGATCGCACTGTTCCTGCTGTGGCATGCCAACAAGGCGAAGGCGCGCGGCTGGCTGTCCTAAGCTGCGCTCAAGCGTAAAGAAAAGCCGCCGGGACACCGGCGGCTTTTTTGTTTCTACCCTGGAAGGAAGCCCTCTCCCCCGTTGTACGGGGAGAAGGACTTCAAGCCTCGGCGTCTTCCAGATCCACGCCGATGAAGCCGCCGGACTGCCGACGCCACAGGGCGGCGTACAGGCCGTCCTGTTGCAGCAGTTCCTCATGGCTGCCGCTTTCGATCACGCGGCCGCCGTCCATCACGATCAAGCGGTCGAGCACGGCGATGGTGGACAGGCGGTGCGCGATGGCGATGACGGTCTTGCCTTCCATCAATGCGTACAACTGCTCCTGGATGGCGGCTTCGACTTCCGAGTCCAGCGCCGACGTGGCTTCGTCCAGCACCAGGATCGGCGCGTCCTTCAGCAGCACGCGCGCGATGGCCACGCGCTGGCGCTGGCCGCCGGACAGTTTCACGCCGCGCTCGCCCACCTGTGTGTCGTAGCCGCTGCGACCCTTGGCGTCCGTCAGGCCCTGGATGAATTCATCGGCATGTGCGCGCTGCGAGGCTTCCAGCAGTTCCGCTTCGGTCGCATCGGGACGGCCGTAGCGGATGTTGTCGCGGATCGAGCGGTGCAGCAGCGAGGTGTCCTGGGTGACCATGCCGATGTTCCGGCGCAGCGATTCCTGGGTCACGTGCGAGACCTCCTGGTCGTCGATCAGGATGCGACCACCCTCCACGTCGTAGAAGCGCAGCAGCAGGTTGACCAGCGTCGACTTGCCCGCGCCGGAGCGACCGACGATGCCGACCTTCTCGCCCGGCCTGATGGTCAGCGACAGGTCGTCGATCACCTTCGCCTCGCGCCCGTAGTGGAACTGGACGTGGTCGAAGCGGATCTCGCCCTGGGTAACGGTCAGGTCTTTCGCGTCCTTCGCATCGGCAATGGCCAGCGGCTGCGCCAGCGTGCCCATGCCGTCCTCGACGGTGCCGATGTTTTCGAACAGACCGGCGACTTCCCACAGGATCCAGTCGGACATCGAGCGGATGCGCATCACCAGTGCGATGGCGACCGCGATCGCGCCCATTGAGATGGACGACTGCAGCCACGCCCAGATCGCAACGCCGGCCACGCTGGCCAGCAGGAAGGCATTGAGCGTGTGTAGCGCCACGGTCAGCTGGGTGACCAGGCGCATCTGCGCGTGCACCGTGACCATGAATTCGTCCATGGCGCCGCGCGCGTAGTCCTGCTCGCGCATGGTGTGGGCGAACAGCTTGATGGTCTGGATGTTGGTGTAGCTGTCGACGATGCGGCCCGTCATCTGCGCGCGCGCGTCGGACTGCGCCATCGACACCTTCTGCAGGCGCGGCACGAAGTGGAACACCAGCAACAGGTAGCTGACCAGCCAGACCACGAGCGGCAACACCAGCCACACGTCGGCCTGTGCGACCAGCACGACGGTGCCGACGAAGTAGACGACGACGTAGACGAACACGTCCATCAGCTTCATCACCGTCTCGCGGATCGACAGTGCGGTCTGCATGACCTTCTGCGAGATGCGGCCGGCGAACTCGTCCTGGAAGAAGCCCACGCTCTGCCGCAGCAGGTAGCGGTGCGACAGCCAGCGGGCGATCATCGGGTAGTTGCCGAAGATGGTCTGGTGGATGACCAGCGACTGCACCAGGACCAGCAGCGGGTAGGCCACCACCACCAGCACGCCCATCCACAGCAGGCGCTCGCCGTGCACCTGCAGGAAGCTGTCGCGGCCCGTGCTGCCCATCCAGTCGACCAGCTGGCCCATGTAGTCGAAGAAGGCGATTTCTAGCGCGGAGATCACGCCGGTCAGCACCGACATCACGATCAGCCACGGCAGCAGCGGCCGCGAGTAGTGCAGCAGGAACGGCAGCAGTTTCCGCGGCGGCGTGGTCGGCTCGCCCTTGGGGTACGGATTGATGCGGGTTTCGAAGAATCGGAACATCGGTCGGTCCATCGTGGCGCGGTCGCGCCGCGCGTCAAGATCTGCCGGCTTCAACCGGCGGGATAGGGCCAGGCGGCGCGCGCCTGCCGCAGCGCGTGCCCGTACCAGGCGAGTTGGTCCAGCATGCGTCGCGCGGCCCGCTCGCTGGCGTCGGCAGCGTGCGGTCTGCCGGCGGCATCGAAACGGTCCCAGGCCTGGCTGAAGTACACGCCATCGCGGATCGGCACGGCATGCAGGCCGGAGAACACCTGGCGCAGCTGTTCGGCTGCGCGGACACCGCCGCTGTGGCCCCCGTAGGCGACGAACGCGACCGGTTTGGCCTGCCAGTGGGCCTGGACCGAATCGATCACGAACTTCAGCGCGGCGGGATAGCCGTGATTGTACTCCGGCACCACCACCACGAAGGCGTCGGCACGCCAGATGCGTTGTTGCAGATTCACCAGGTCGGCACTGGGCACCGCGCCGTGGCGATGGGGCAGGTCGAGCAGGGCCGGATCGATCGCATCGATCGTGTAGTCGTTGCGCCGGTCCAACTGCGTCCGCAGCCAGTCGGCCACGGTGCTGCAGAAGCGGCCTTCGCGTGTGCTGCCGTACAGCAGCGCCAGGTGCAGGGGATCGGACATCGGTCGCACTTGCGGGAGAACAGGAGTGCAGGGTAGAACCTCAAGCAATCTTGAGGTCAACCCGCCATGCCCGGAACACCGCATCCCCGTATCGAGACAGAGCTCACCGTCGGCCAGGTGGCGGCACGCGCCGGCGTGGCGGTGTCCACGCTGCACTTCTACGAGGCCAAGGGCCTGATCCACAGCTGGCGCAACGCGGGCAACCAGCGTCGCTATCCGCGCGAGGTCCTGCGCCGCGTGGCGGTGATCAAGGTGGCGCAGCGCACTGGCATTCCGCTGGCGGAAATCCAGGCCGCGCTGTCGTCGCTGCCCGAGAACCGCACGCCCACGGCGGCGGACTGGAAGAAGCTCTCCGCGCGCTGGCGCGACGCGCTCGATGCGCGCATCGCCAGCCTGACCCGGCTGCGCGACCAGATGGAAGGCTGCATCGGCTGCGGCTGCCTGTCGCTGAAGGTCTGCCCGCTGCGCAACCCGTGGGACGAACTGGGCGAGGACGGTCCGGGTGCGCGCCTGCTGGAAGAGGCATGACGGTGGATCTGGCCCTGTTCGATTTCGACGGCACGCTGACCACACGCGAGACGTTTCCGGACTTCATGCGTTATGCGGTGGCGCGGCCGAGGTTGCTGTTCGGCGGTGTGCTGCTGGCGCCGGTGGTGTTCGGTTACCGGCGTGGCTGGATAGCGGGCAATCCGACGCGGGCGAGCATCGTGCAGGTCGGACTGCGCGGCGTGGACGCGGCGCGCCTGCGCATGCAGGGTGAGGCGTTCGCGCGTGACGTGTTGCCGGGCGTACTGCGGCCTGAGGCGATGGCGCGCCTGCAATGGCATCGTGATCGTGGCGACCGGGTCGTGGTCGTCTCCGGTGGTCTGGACGTCTACCTGGCCCCCTGGTGCGCGATGCAGGGTGTCGAACTGTTGTGCTCGGTGCTCGCCGAGCGTGGTGGTCGCATCCGCGGGTATGCGGGTGCGCAATGCGTGGGCGAGGAGAAGGTGCGCCGCGTACGCGCCCTGTGCGACCCGCAGGCGTATAGCGCCGTGCATGCCTATGGCGATACGCACGAGGACCTCGCCATGCTGGCGATGGCGCACTACCGGACGTATCGCGGGGAAGCGGTGGCGTGAGGCCGATGGGGTAATCGGTGTGGGAGCGACGTAAGTCGCGATGCTTTCTGATCGATGCTAGGAAGATCTGTCGAAAGGTGGGCCTTAGGCTACCGCGATCGTCCATCGCGACTTACGTCGCTCCCACACCCGTACATCAAGGCACTCCTGACGCTGACCTCCTCAGCCCAGCGCGATCTCGCGGCGTTCCTCGCTGCTGCGCGCTCCCAGCTCGATCAACCGCATGACCTCCAGTGCCTTCTGCGGTGTCACCGGTACCGGGCCACCGTGCAGGATCGCGTCGCGCATGCCGGCGTAGTACGCCCGATAGTCGCCGTGCTCGGCACGGGCGACCTCCGTCACGAGCCGGCCATCGCGCTCCTGCACCAATTCGCCGGAACGCGGATCGACCCCCCATCCTGGCGTACCGGGCACCATGCCGGCGCGCAGCTGGTCTTCCTGGGCGTCCAGCCCATGCTTGAGGTAGCTGCCACGGGTGCCGTGCACGGCGAAGCGCAGTCCATTGCCGGCGACGAGTGCGGAGGCATGCAGGATCGCGCGGTGTCCCGGATAGCGCAGGGTCACGTCGAAATAGTCCGGTGCCTGTGCGCCGTCGCGCAACCGCGCGATGTCGGCGTTGATCGCCTGCGGCAGGCCGAACAGGTGCACGGCCTGGTCCAGCAGGTGCGGGCCGAGGTCGTACCAGAGGCCGCCGCCGGGTTCGCCGCGCTCGCGCCAGCGGTCCTGCACGACGCGACGGAAGCGGTCGAAGTGCGAGTGGAATTCCGCTACGCGCCCAAGGGCGCCTTCTTCGATCAATCGCTGCACGGTAAGGAAGTCGGCATCCCAGCGCCGGTTCTGGAAGACGCTGACGAGACGGCCCACCCGTTCTGATGCGGCGATCACGTCCTGCGCTTCCTGCAGTGTCAGCGTGAACGGCTTGTCGACCACCACGTGCTTGCCCTGGTTCAGGGCGGCGATCGCCAGCGGCGCATGCGAGTCGTTGGGTGAGGCAATCACGACCAGGTCCACGGCCGGATCGGCAAACGCCGCGTGCGCATCCGGCGTCACCGCGGTATCGGGCCAGTCGGCGTGCACCTTGGCGGCATCGCGCGACACGACCGTGTGCAGCCGCAGGCCGGGTGTGGCCTGGATCAGGGGTGCATGGAAAACCTTGCCGACGAAACCGTAGCCGACCAGTGCGACGTTGAGCGGTGTGTCCATGCGCGGTGCATCCTCATGCGGACGGTCATCGTACCGGAATGCGCGCGTTGACTTCGTGTGCACGTGCATGAACCCCGTGCAACGCCAAGCTTAACCGCCGGCATGATTTCACGCGTGTTTTCTGCATCGGCGCCGACACTCGGCACGCAACACGACCAGGAGAAAGATCATGAAAACCTTGAAGACCCGTTCGTTGCTTGCCGCCGCCCTGTCGACGGCGCTGCTGTTCTCCGCTTCGCACGTCATGGCGGCCAATCCGCCGAACGAGCCGGAAGAGAACGCGCAGAATGATTCGAACCAGCCGGTGACCGATACCTGGATCACCACCAAGGTGAAGGCCGACCTGCTGGCCACCGAGAACGTGTCCGGCCTCGACATCAAGGTCGAGACGGTCGATGGGGTGGTGACGCTGACGGGCGCGGTTGCCAACCAGTCGCAGAAGGACAAGGCGGTCGCCGTCGCCAAGCAGATCAAGGGCGTGAAGTCGGTCGAGGCCGGTGGCCTGACCCTCGCCTCGAAGTAAATCCTCATCCCGAGGTGTGGCACGAAGCGGGTGCATCCCAACGCAGGATGCATCCGCTTCTCTTTCTGCGCCGTAGGGACTGCGTCCTGTCCATCGCCGTAAAGGAGTGAACCGATGACACGCCGATCCTTCTCTTCCAGAGTGGCGCTTGCGCTGTGCCTGGGTGCCAGCGTGTTCGCTGCGCAAGCGGCCGAACCGGTCACCTCGGTGCCGCAGCTCGACATCTCGCGCTACGCCGGCCAGTGGCACGAGATCGCGCACCTGCCGATGTTCTTCCAGCGCCAGTGCGTGGGCGACATCACCGCGCGCTATTCGCTCGACGGGCCCGGCAAGATCGGCGTGCTCAACGCGTGCCGCACGAAGGACGGCAGCATGGACCAGTCCAGCGGCACCGCGCGCACCGTCGAAGGTCATCCGGGAAGGCTGGAGGTGCGGTTCGCACCCGACTGGCTGTCGTGGGTGCCGATGGTGTGGGCCGACTACTGGGTGATCGCACTGGATCCGGAGTACCAGTGGGCGATGGTCGGCGAGCCGGACCGAGAATACCTGTGGATCCTGTCGCGCGAGCCCACGATGGATCGTGCGCTGTTCGAGCAGCTGAAGGCGAAGGCCGAAGCGATGGGTTACGACCTGGAGCCGTTGATCATGGCGGCGCCGCTGCGGTGAACCGCGCCCGCTGACAGGCGTGGGAAGCCACAGGTGTGGAATGTTGGGTGTGGGAGCGACGTAAGTCGCGATGGTCTCGCCTGCCATGCAGCACTGGCACCGATCCGCCCCGATCGCGACTTACGTCGCTCCCACACCCCAATTCGAAACCCCCTCTTGCAGGGGCGACTTACAGCCGATGCGTATAACGGAACTGCAGGAAGTTCTCGCCCGGGTTCGGGCGCTTGATGCGGGCGTTGGAGAAGTGCTGGAAGCGCAATGACCACTCATGCTGGTCGTCGCTGCCGAAGCGCTTGCCCACGGCGATGTGGTCGCCGAAGTTGAAGGTGGTGCTGAATTCCTTCGAGTGCGTGTTGTACTTCGGGAAGATCACGTTGACACCGATGCCGCCCTCGACGAACCAGCCGTCGCTCCAGCCGTTCGGGCGCCAGCGCAGGGCCGGCGTCACGCCCAGCTGGGTGCTGTTCTCGCTGTCGCTGTGCCAGCGACCGACTTCGCCCTGCCACTGTCCGCTGACATGCCCGTAGCGGTACTGCTTTTCCCAGCGCCAATCACGGCTGACGCCGACCGTCAGCGATTCGGCGTCTTCGGCCGCGCCGCCCTGGACGTACCAGGCGGTGCGTGGTTCCGCGGCGAGGGCCTGCACGCTGGCGATCGCCAGCAAGGCGCCGAGCGCCAGCCGTGAGGCGACGCGCGAGGGCAGGAAGGACAGGGAGGAGGTGAGCGGGGGAAGAGGATATGCAGCGGGCACGGATGACACTCGATCAGGGGTGGGCTGCGCCCGTGGGCGCAGCATGCAATGCACTATCGGAAAGGCGGTGTGACGGCACGGGATCAGGGCAAGGCGGCGATGGCGGGGGCCACATCCTGTTCGCCCCAGCCACCCAGCGACTTGTAGATCGTCACGACGCCGACATTGACGCCGGCCTCGGCCTGCGCCAACGCATCGTCCGCCGCGAGTTGCGTGCGTTGTGCGTCCAGCAGGGTCAGGAAGTCCGACGAGCCGGCACGATACCGGACTTCGGCCAGCTCTGCTGCGCGGCGGGCGGCAACGGATTGTTCCAGCCTGAGCTTCAGCTGTTCCTGCTGCTTGGCATACGACAGCAGTGCGTTCTCCGTTTCCTCCAGTGCGCCCAGCACGGCCTTCTCGTACTGCGCGGCTACGCCGTCGGACTGCGCCTCGCTCGCACGCAGGCGTGCGCGGACGCTGCCCATGTCGAACGCGGCCCAGCTGATCGAGGGCGTCACCTGCCAGGCGCGGTTGTCGCCATTGACCAGGTTGCCCCAGCCGCCGGACAGGAAACCGATGAAGCCACGCAGGCTGACCCGCGGGAACAGGTCCGCCGTGGCCACGCCGACGCGCGCCGTGGCGGCCGCCAGGCGACGTTCGGCCGCGCGGACATCCGGACGCTGGCGCAGCAGCTCGGTGGTGTCGCCGATCGGCAATGCCTTGGCGAACGCCGGCGCCTCGCGCGGGACAAGCACGGCATCGAGTTCGCCCGGACGCTTGCCCACCAGCACCGCCAGCCGATGACGCGACTGGCCTTCGGCGGCTTCCAGCATCGGCACTTCGGCTTCGACGGCGCGTACGCGGGCGAGGCTGCTCTGCACCTCGAGCTGGCTGCCGGCGCCCAGGTCGAAGCGCGACTCGGTCAGGCGCTGCGTGTCGCCCAGCGTCTGCAGGATGCGCCGCGACACGTCCAGCCGCTTCTGCGTGCCGCGCAACTCGAAGTAGTTGCGCGCCACTTCCGCGGCCACGGTGACCTGCACGGCTTGCAGGTCATTGCGCTGTGCCTGCAGGTCCGCATGCGCGGCCTCGGCGCTGCGGCGCACGCGGCCGAACAGGTCCAGTTCCCAGGCGGCGTCGAAGCCGGCGGAGTAGCTGTCCGTCTCCACGCGGCCCTGGCCTTCGACCGGCTGCTTGCTGCGCGTACCTTCCACGCCCATCGTGACGTGCGGCGCCAGGTCCAGCCGGCGTTCGGAGAACACCGCACGGGCCTCGTTGACGCGCGACACCGCGATGCGCAGGTCCAGGTTGGCCAGCAACGCTTCGCGGACCAGCTGGTCGAGCACCGGATCGTCGAACTGGCTCCACCACGTGGCGACGGGACTGGCGGACACAAAGTCCGCCGCGCCCGCCTGCTGCAGCGTGGCCGGTGCCGTCTGCGGGGCCGCGTAGTCCGGCCCCACCGTCACGCAGCCGGCCAGCAGCACCGTTGCGATACCGATGACGAGCGAGCGGATCACCATGGCAGCACCTGGTCGAAGTAGTAGTAGCCACCGGTCGGGCCGTCGTTGTCGATCAGCGCCAGCTGCACGCTGGTGCGCGCGCCTTCCGGCACGGACAGCTCACCGTTCTGCTGGTCGCCCGACTTGTTCATGTCGGTCTGCACGTAGCCGGGGTGGATGGTGTTGACCTTGATGCCGGTGTCCTTCAGTTCGTGCGCCAGGTGGATGGTCCACGCGTTCACCGCACTCTTGGACACGTTGTAGGCCGGCACGCCCTTGAACTCGTAGATGAAGGATTCCGGGTTCTGGTGTTCCGACAGCGAGCCGAGCAGGCTGGACACGTTGACGATGCGGCCGGCGCTGGACTTGCGCAGCAGCGGCAGGAACGCCTGCGTGGTCTCGATCAGGCCGAACAGGTTGGTGTCGAACGTGGTGCGCCAGGTGTCCAGCGACTGACCGGATACGCCCTTGGTGCCGTCGTCGACCAGGATGCCGGCGTTGTTGACCAGGATGTCGAGGCGGCCGTGGCGCTGCTCGACCTCCTTGACGGCGGCGGCGATGCTGGCCGAGTCGGTAACGTCGAGCGCGATGGCCTCGACCGGCAGGCCCTGGGCCTGCAGGTCCAGCACGGCTTCGACCGCCTTGTCGCGGTTGCGGCCGGCCAGCAGGGTGTGGACGCCGGCTTCGGCCAGCTGGCGGACGGTCTCGCGACCGATGCCGCGGGTGGCACCGGTGACGAGGGCGATCTTGGAAGAAACGTTCATGGCATGACCTCGTTGGGGTAAGGGGAATTCAATCAGGCGTGTGTCGTCGCCGTGTCGGCGGCGGGGGCATGGGACACCAGCGGCTTGTTGGCCAGCTTGCGCAGGGCCACGTAGAACACCGGGGTCAGGAACAGGCCGAACAGGGTGACGCCCAGCATGCCCGCGAACACGGTGATGCCGGTGACGGAGCGCACCTCGGCGCCTGCACCGCTGGACAGGACCAGCGGGACGGTACCGGCGATGAACGCCACCGACGTCATGATGATCGGGCGCAGGCGCAGGCGACAGGATTCCAGTGCTGATTCGATGATGCCCTTGCCCTGCAGCTCCAGCTCGCGGGCGAACTCGACGATCAGGATGGCGTTCTTGCACGCCAGGCCCATCAGCACCACCAGGCCCACCTGCACGAACACGTTGTTGTCGCCACCGACCAGCCACACGCCGGCCAGGGCCGAGAGCAGCGTCATCGGCACGATCAGGATCACCGCCAGCGGCAGGGTCCAGCTTTCGTACAGCGCGGCCAGCACCAGGAAGGCCAGCAGCACGGCCAGCGGGAACACCACCAGCGCCGCCTTGCCCTGCGTGGCCTGCTGGTAGCTCAGGTCGCTCCAGCCGATGCCCATGCCGGTCGGCAGCGCCTGCTGGGCCAGTTCGGTGACCTTGGCCATCGCTTCGCCGGACGACAGGATGCGCGGGTCGGCGTCGCCCAGCAGGTCGGCGGCGGGATAGCCGTTGAAGCGGATCACCGGGTCGGGGCCGTAGGTCTGCTTGACGTTCACCATGCTGCCGATCGGCACCATCTCGCCGTTGGCGTTGCGGGTGCGCAGATTGGCGATGTCCTCGACGTTGTCGCGGAACGAGCCGTCGGCCTGGGCGATCACCTGCCAGGTGCGGCCGAACATGTTGAAGTCGTTGACGTAGGCCGAGCCCAGGTAGGTCTGCAGCGTGTCGAACACTTCGGTCAACGGCACGCCCTGCGCCTTGGCCTTCACGCGATCGACCTCGGCATCCAGCTGCGGCACGTTGGCCTGGTAGCTGCTGATCGGGAAGCCCAGGCCCGGCGTCTGCGACGCCGCACCCTGGAAGGCCTGCACCGCGCTCTGCAGTTCGCCGTAGCCCAACCGCGTGCGGTCCTCGACGAACAGCGACCAGCCGGAGCCGTTGCCCAGGCCCTGGATCGGCGGCGGCATGAAGGCGAAGGTGAAGCCTTCCTGGATGCTGGAGAACTTCTGGTTCAGTTCGGCAGTGATCTCTTCGGCACTGCGCGAGCGTTCGTTGAACGGCTTCAGGGTGAAGAACACCACGCCGTTGTTGGGCGTGTTGGTGAACTGCAGCGGATTCAGGCCCGGGAACGCGACCTCGTGCTCCACGCCTTCCACCTTCATGGCGATGGCAGCCATCTTCTTCAGCGTCGCATCGGTGCGTTCGATCGAAGCGCCTTCGGGCATCTTCACGCCGGCGATCAGGTACTGCTTGTCCTGCACCGGGATGAAGCCGGCCGGCACCGCGCGGAACATCAGGCCCGCGCCCACCAGCAGCACGGCATACACCAAGAACACCGCGCCACGACGGCCCAGCGTGCGACCCACCGCGCCTTCATAGCGCTCGGAGTTGCGCTTGAAGAAGCGGTTGAACGGACGGAACAGCCAGCCGAACAGGCCATCGATCACGCGCGACAGGCGATCCTTCGGCGCATCGTGCGGACGCAGCAGCTTGGCGGCCAGCGCCGGCGACAGGGTCAGCGAGTTGATCGCCGAGATCACCGTGGAGATGGCGATGGTGACCGCGAACTGCTTGTAGAACTGGCCGGTGACGCCGGTCAGGAACGCCATCGGCACGAACACTGCACACAGCACGAGGGCGATCGCGATGATGGGTCCGGACACTTCCTTCATCGCCAGGTGCGCTGCTTCCAGCGGCGTGGCGCCGTGTTCGATGTGGCGCTCCACGTTCTCGACGACCACGATGGCGTCATCCACCACGATGCCGATGGCCAGCACCAGGCCGAACAGGGTCAGTGTGTTGATCGAATAGCCCAGCAGGTACAGCACGGCGAACGTACCGACCACCGACACCGGCACCGCCAGCAACGGAATGATCGACGCGCGCCAGGTCTGCAGGAACAGGATCACCACCAGCACCACCAGCAGCGTGGCTTCCAGCAGCGTGCTGATCACCGACTTGATCGAGTCGCGCACGAACACCGTGGTGTCGTAGATCGACTGGATCTCGACGCCCGGCGGCAGGGTCGGGCGCAGCTCGTCCATCTTGGCCACCACCGCGTCGCGGATATCCAGCGCGTTGGCGCCGGGGGCCTGGAAGATGCCGATGGCGGACGCGTTCTTGCCGTCCAGGCGGGCGCGCAGGGTGTAGTCGCCGGCGGCCAGTTCGATGCGGGCCACGTCGGCCAGGCGCACGATCTCGCCGTCACCGCCGCTCTTCAGCACGATGTCGCCGAATTCCTCGACGGTCTCCAGGCGGCCCTTGGCATTGATCGGCAGCAGGAAGTCGCTGCCGTTCGGCATCGGTTCGGCGCCCAGCTGGCCGGCCGAGACCTGCACGTTCTGCTCGCGCACGGCACGCAGCACGTCGCTGGCGGTCATGCCGCGCGAGGCGACCTTGTCCGGGTCCAGCCACAGGCGCATGGCGTAGTCACCACCGCCGAACTGCTGCGCGTCGCCGACGCCGGGGATGCGCGCCAGTTCGTCCTTCACGTGCAGGCGCATGTAGTTGCGCAGGTACAGCGAGTCGTACTTGCCGTCGCTGGAGGTCAGGTGGACGACCATCAGGAACACCGGCGACTGCTTCTGCGTGGTCACGCCCTGGCGGCGCACGTCTTCGGGAAGGCGCGCCTGTGCCTGTGCCACGCGGTTCTGCACGCGCACCGCGGCTTCATCCGGATCGGTGCCCGGCTTGAAGGTGACGGTCAGCGAGAGCACGCCATCGGAACCGGCGACGGACTTGATGTACATCATGTCCTCGACGCCGTTGATGGCTTCCTCAAGTGGCGTTGCCACGGTTTCGGCGATGACCTTGGGGTTGGCGCCCGGATAGACCGTGCGCACGACCACCGAGGGCGGCACCACTTCGGGGTATTCACCGATCGGCAGCAGCGGGATCGAGATCAGGCCGGCGGCGAAGATCACGATCGACAGCACGGCGGCGAAGATCGGCCTGTCGATGAAGAAACGGGAGAAGTCCATGGGTGGATTTCCTGGAAATGGAGATGCAAAGGGCTGGCCACTGCCCGCAGGGGCAGTGGTTGGAATCGTGGATCCGCGTTGGAAGTGGCGGCTGTCGTTCCCGTCAGTGCGGGAACGACGTGTCGCTTACTTCATGGCGACCGTTGCGGCCGGCGCCTGGCTGGCGCCCATCGCGACGGCCTTGGCCTGCACCGGCATGCCGGGGAAGAAGACCTTCTGCACGCCGCTGACGATGACCTTGTCGCCGGCTACCAGGCCCTGCTCGACGATGCGCAGGCCATCGGCCATGCGGCCCACCTTCACGTCGCGGCGCTGCGCCTTGCCTTCCTTGTCGACCACGTAGACGTACTTGCGATCCTGGTCGGTCAGCACGGCCTTGTCGTCGACCAGCGCGGCCTTGAACTCGCCGCTGCCCAGCAGGCGCACGCGCGCATACAGGCCCGGCGTGAACGTGCGGTCGGCGTTGTCGAGGACGGCGCGGGCGCGGATGGTGCCGGTGCTGCGATCGACCTGGTTGTCGAGGAAGTCGACCGTGCCCGCGTGCGGGAAGTCGGACTCGTTCGCCAGCGCGACCTGCACCGGCACCTTGCCTTCGCGCTCGCTCGGGCGCTCGCCCTTGCGCGCCATCTCGGCGTAGCGCAGGAAGGCGCGTTCGTCGGCGTCGAAGTGCACGTGCACCTTGTCCAGCGAGACCACCGTGGTCAGGACGCTGGCGGCATCGCCGGCGCTGACCAGATTGCCGGCGGTCACCAGCGCGCGACCGGCGCGGCCATCGATGGGCGCGCGTACCTGCGTCCATTCCAGGTTGAGGCGTGCGGTCTCGACGGCGGCCTGCGCGGCGGCGACGTTCGCCTGCGCCTGGTCGGCGTTGGCGCGGCGCTGCTCGTACTCTTCGGTCGACAGCGCCTGCAGGTCGGACAGGCGCTTGGCGCGCGAGGCTTCGCTGCGGCCGAGTTCGGCCTGGGTGCGGGCACGTGCCAGTTCGGCCTGCGCGCGCGCCAGTTCGGCACGGTAGCTGCGGGCGTCGATGGTGAACAGCACGTCGCCCTTCTTCACTTCCTGGCCTTCGGTGTAGACGACGCGGTCGATGTAGCCGGACACGCGCGGACGCAGGTCGACATGCTCGATGGCTTCGACGCGGCCACTGAATTCGTCCCACTGGCTGACGGTCTTGACCGGCACGGCGGCAACGCTGACTTCGGGCGGCGGCGGGGCGCCGTTCTCGGCGGCCTGGCCGCTGCAACCGGCCAGCACGGCGATGGCGAGGGCACTGAACGCACCGAGTGCCAGCAGGCGCGACGAACGCGGGGAAACGGAAAGAGGCGTGTTCATGGGTGGTGGTCTCTTGGGGGAGAGGGGGAAACGGGTGGGAAGGGTGCGACCTGAAGTCAGGTTGAGGTCAAGCGGAAGTTCGATAGCAAGGCAGGGACGACGGACGAAGCGGTGGCGTGACAGTCAGGCGGAGGCGCGGCCGTTGCGATTCGCCCCGGCGACCGCCCACAGCGCATCCTCGAAATCGCGCGCGAGGGTCTGCTCCGGCGGTTTGGCGTCGTGCGCGGACCAGGTGACGATGGACTGCGCGGCGCGGCCGTTGCGCGACAGCAGCGACACCGCGCTGCGGCCGACCGCCAGCGCATTCGGCCACTCGGCGCACGCATTGATGGCGTTCTCGGGCGTGCACACCGGCTTGTCGACCGACAGCAGCTGCACGCGGACGCCCATCGTCTGCGCTTCTTCGTGCAACACCTGCGTCAGCATGCGCATCGCCGCGCCGGTCACCGAGGCGTGGCCATAACCGGACCAGCCGCGTTCGGCATACGGACCGCCGATCAGCACGTAGTTCGCCGCGGTCTGGCTTTCGGACAGCAGCGGCAGCAGATGGCGTGCGGCAGCGAGATGCGGGATCAGGTCCGCTTCCAGCTTCTCCAGCAGGAACGATGCCGGGCGATCCAGCAGGCGACCCGCCTGCAGCGGCGTGCCCATGCTGGCGAACACCGCACGCAGCGGGCGGCCGCGCTCGCGCACTTCGTCGGCCAGGCGCGCGGCGCCGCGGTCGTCGTGGATGCACGGCGAATGCAGCAACTGCAGCCCCGGCTCGTCGTCGAAGTGCTCGGCCAGCGCGCTCATGCGTGGTCCTTCGCGACCGACGGCCAGCACCGGGCAGCCGGCTTCGAGCAGCGCGCCGACAACGCCGAAACCGACGTTGCCACTCGCGCCCATCACCAGTGCGCCCGGGGTCAGCGATTCGTTCGTCGCGTTCACGGCTTGCTCCGTACCGGCAGCGAGGCGATGCGCGCGCTGAAGCCGGCCGACTTCACCCGCAGGCGCAGCGCGCCGCCGTCGGCCAGGTGGCGCGGCAGGGTGAATTCGCGAAAGCCGGCACGCTTGCCGGCGAACGGCAGGCGCACGGCGGACCGACCCGTCGCGGGGGAGGATGTCGACGGGTCGGTCGGCCTGCGGAAGCGTTCGACCAGCGTGCGGGCAGCGGCACGCAGCCAGCGCAGGGCGGCGCTTGTGGGAGAGGAGGGCATGGGGGCCAGTCTGGCGACCGGTGCGCCGATGGCGATATCCGGATCCTGCTGTGCGATTGCCTGATCCTGCGCGCTGTCGATGGTCGGCGCGACGTAGGCGTCGCAGCGCGCCAGGCGCAACCGCGAGGCGCCGGCGCAGCGCAGCCGATGGGCGCTGCCGTTCGTCGGAACGCGGCGGGCGAGTGTCCCGCTCATGGGATGAATCCTCCCGCGACCGGGATAATCCCAGAACCCGACATCAGGCTGCCCAGGCGGCGGCCACCTCCCAGCACACCGCCACGCTGCGAGCGCGGAGCCGCCACATGACCGGAAATGTCATGTAACAGCAGGCTCTTGCTGCGACGGAAAGCCCGCTCGGACGGGACTTCGCGAGAGTCTTCAGGGTGTTCCAGCGACTGGAAGAGGCGGGCGAACAGCATGGGGGCGGTACCCGGTGGAGGACGATGGACGCCACGTTACGCCCCCAATGAGGACTTGATTAGTCCTGATTTAGGGGAATAATCATCCCGTCAGCGGGCCAATGTGCCCTTCGCCTACCGGAGTCCCCACGATGAGCCACGATCTCAACGACACCCTGATCTTCGTCAAGGTGGTGGAGCAGGGCAGCTTCATTGCCGCCGCCAACGTGCTGCGCCTGCCGAAGACCACCGTCAGCCGCAAGGTGCAGGAACTCGAGACGCGCCTGGGTGCGCAACTGCTGCACCGGACCACGCGCAAGCTCGGCCTTACCGAAGCCGGCAACGTCTACTACGAACACTGCCAGCGCATCGCGCGTGAGTTGAACGAAGCAGCGAGCGCGGTCAGCCAGCTGCATGCCGGTCCGCGCGGCTGGCTGCGCTTCACCGCGCCGTATTCGATCGGCATCGACAAGATCGCGCCGCTGCTGGGTGAGTTCCACGCGCAGTATCCCGAGATCCGGGTCGAGATGCTGCTCGCCAACGACACCCTCGACCTGATCTCCGGCGAGATCGATGTCGCGCTGCGCATCGGCAGCCTGCCCGATTCCAACCTTGTCGCGCGTCGCCTCAGCACGCTGCGCACGCAGGTGTATGCCAGCCCGAAGTACCTGGCGCGCTATGGCGAACCGCTGCATCCGAACGACCTGCAGCATCACCGCGTGCTGGCGATGCCGAAGAACCGCCGCGGCAACGGCTTCGCGCTGACGCTGCGTGATGCCAACGGCGAGCAGGACTATCCGATCAATCCGATCCTGGTCGCCAACGATCCCGCTGCGCTGAAAGGCGCGCTGCTGTGCGGCGAAGGCCTGATGGTCGGCGCGGACGTGATGGTCAAGCCATACCTGGAACAGGGCCACCTGCAGCGCGTGCTCGCCGGCTGGGCAGGGCAGGAATACGAATTCAACGCGGTGTTCCCGCGTGGCCACGTGCAGTCGCCGAAGGTGCGCGCGTTCGTCGACTTCCTGGTCGAGCGCATGAAGTTCGACGTCGACTACATGATGCAGCACTGCCCGGTGTACCTGCAGCAGCAGGCCGAGGCGCGCGCCGCCGTGGACGCGGCGCCGGAAGTCGAGGCGGCGGCGGCCGTGGGTCGCAAGGTGCTGGCGGATGTGTTGAGCTGATGCCGTCTTCCCAGCGCACGCTGGGACCCATCTTGCTCTTGCATCCTGCTGCGGATCCGTACGGGCAACTGCCAAAGCCAATGGATCCCAGCGTGCGCTGGGATGACGGCAAGGGCAGGTGTGTGCTGTCGGTAACGCGGAGCACCCGATCCATGGGCGAACCGCGTCGACTAACGATTCCCGAACGCAATCGATCGCAGGGCTGGCTAGGATGGGAACGCATCGCCGGAGTTGGGTAGTCGCCATGGACAGGCTTCCGCACCGCGTCTCCCCCTGACCAGGAATCCGCACGATGAAGACACCGATCGCCGCGCTCGCGGCGCTATGGCTGGCGGCCTGCACGCCGGCCACTCCCGACACCACGACGTCGACACCGGAGGTGAAGCCGGCCCAGCCTGCCGCCGACGCGACACCGGCAGCGCCCGCTTCCGTGGCCGAGGTCGTCGATGATCCGCTGGCGGTCAACCAGGCTATCGACGAGGTGCTGGGCGACCACACGCGCTACGAGACGGTGATTCGCCAGTTGCAGCAGGCGGTGACGGCGAACGACACCGCGGCCGTCGCGGCGCTGGTGAACTACCCGTTCGCCACCGTGCGTGAAGGGCAGTCGATCAAGGTGGACGATGCCGATGCCTTCGTGCGGGAGTACGACCGGATCATGACGCCGGCCATCGCCGAGGCGATCAAGCGGCAGAAGTATTCGCAGTTGATGGTCAACTACAAGGGCGTGATGTTCGGCAATGGCGAGGCGTGGGTAAACGGCATCTGCAAGGACGACGCCTGCAAGGATGTCGACGTGCGCGTGGTGGCGTTGCAGCCCACGTCCTGATCGTTTCCCGGCGTCTGAAGAAAGAAGGGCGGCCCATGGGCCGCCCTTCGTCGTTCCGCATCGTGCGACGCGTTACTCCACCAGCACGTCCACGCGTCGCGCCTCGTCGGCATCACCGCTGCCGGTGGTCTGCGCAGGCTTGTCGAGCGTGATGCGCTCGGCAGCCACGCCGTTGACCACCAGCCATTGCTGGATGGCCTCGGCCCGCTGCTTTGCCAGGGCCTCGTTCGCCGCCGCGTCGCCACTGGCGTCGTGGAAGCCGGAGACGCGTGCTTGCGTCGCAGGGTCAGCCGCCAGCGTGCCCAGCACGCCGGACAGGCGTGCGCTGGTGTCCGACGGCACGACCGCCGAGCCGCTGTCGAACAGGATGCGTGCGCTGCGTCCATCCACCACGTCGCCTGCGGTCATCGGCGCGGCATGCGCGGCGACGTCGGGCGAGGTGGCGCTGCCCAGCCAGCCGTTCACCGGCAACACCGGCACCAGCAGCAGCGCGACGATGTTGATGATCTTGATCAGCGGGTTGATCGCCGGGCCTGCCGTGTCCTTGTATGGATCGCCGACGGTGTCGCCGGTGACCGCCGCCTTGTGCGCTTCGCTACCCTTGCCGCCGTGGTGGCCGTCCTCGATGTACTTCTTGGCGTTGTCCCACGCACCGCCGCCGGTGGTCATCGAGATGGCGACGAACAGGCCCGTCACGATCGTGCCGATCAGCAGGCCGCCCAGCGCCTGCGGACCCAGCAGCAGGCCGACGATGATCGGCACGATGACCGGCAGCAGCGACGGCACGATCATTTCCTTGATCGCCGACTTGGTCAGCATGTCCACGGCCTTGTCGTACTGCGGCTTGGCCGTGCCTTCCATGATCCCGCTGATCTCGCGGAACTGCCGGCGCACTTCTTCCACCACGCTGCCCGCCGCGCGGCCGACGGCTTCCATCGCCATCGCGCCGAACAGGTAGGGGATCAGGCCGCCGATCAGCAGGCCGACGATCACCAGGTGGTTGGACAGGTCGAAGGTGAAGATCGTGCCGGGGTGCGCCGTCTGCAGGTTGTGCGTGTAGTCGGCGAACAGCACCAGCGCGGCCAGGGCCGCCGAGCCGATCGCATAGCCCTTGGTCACCGCCTTGGTGGTATTGCCCACGGCGTCCAGCGGGTCGGTGATGTTGCGGATTTCCGGCGGCAGTTCCGCCATCTCGGCGATGCCGCCGGCGTTGTCGGTGATCGGGCCGTAGGCATCCAGCGCCACGATCATGCCGGCCATCGACAGCATCGCCGTCGCGGCAATGGCGATGCCGTACAGGCCGCCGAGCGAATACGCACCGAGGATCGCGATGCACACCGCAACCACCGGCCAGGCCGTCGAACGCATCGACACGCCGAGGCCGGCGATGATGTTGGTGCCGTGGCCGGTGGTCGACGCCGCGGCGACGTGCTTGACCGGCGCGTACTGCGTGCCGGTGTAGTACTCGGTGATCCACACGATGGCGCCGGTCAGCACCAGGCCGACCAGTGCGCACCAGTACAGGTTCATCGCACCGTAGGACGAATCCGCCATCAGCTGCGTGGTGATCGGATAGAACGCGATGGCCGCCAGCACGCCCGACACGATCACGCCCTTGTACAGCGCGCCCATGATCGAGCCGCCCGCCTTCACCTTCACGAACATCGCGCCGATGATCGAGGCGATGATCGATACGCCGCCGAGCACCAGCGGATAGAGCACCGCATGCTGGCCGGCCTGCGCGGCCATCAGGCTGCCGAGCAGCATGGTCGCGATGATGGTGACCGCATAGGTCTCGAACAGGTCGGCCGCCATGCCGGCGCAGTCGCCGACGTTGTCGCCCACGTTGTCGGCGATCACCGCCGGGTTGCGCGGATCGTCCTCGGGAATGCCGGCTTCCACCTTGCCCACCAGGTCCGCGCCGACGTCGGCACCCTTGGTGAAGATGCCGCCGCCCAGGCGCGCGAAGATCGAGATCAGCGAAGAGCCGAACGCCAGGCCGACCAGCGCATGCAGCGCATCGGCCTGGGTGTAGCCCATGTGGAGATGCAGCACGGCGTAGTAGCCGACCACGCCCAGCAGGCCCAGCCCGACGACCAGCATGCCGGTGATGGCGCCGCCCTTGAAGGCCACGTCCATCGCCGCGCTCATGCCCTTGTTGGCCGCTTCGGCCGTGCGCACGTTGGCGCGTACCGAGACGTTCATGCCGATGTAGCCGGCGGCGCCGGACAGCACGGCGCCGATCAGGAAACCGATCGCGCTGGGCCAGGAAACGAAGAAGCCGATCAGCACGAGCAGCACGGCGCCGGCGATGCCGATGGTGGCGTATTGGCGGTTGAGGTAGGCGCTGGCGCCTTCCTGCACGGCCGCCGCGATTTCCTGCATGCGGGCGTTGCCCGCGGGCTGTTTCAGGATCCAGCGCGCAGCCACCACGCCGTAGATGATCGCCACGCCGGCGCAGATCAGCGCCAGCGTCAAACCGTGTTGTTCCAGCATGACCCCTCCCAAGGTAGATGGATGTCGTCCAGCGAAACGCATGAACACGCAACCCAATCCCGGTGGAGCCTGTTGAACGATTGAGCGCACTCGACCGCTGCGATGGACTGCAGCACGAAACCCTTGTTCAGACATCCCTGGAGCTGGCCCGAGTATGACCGGATGCGCTGCGCGCCGCCAGCGGTGACGGGCCGGTTCAGGCTTTCCGTGCCAGCCTTGCGGCCCTGATCCTGTTTCCGCATCCGTTTCAAGGAGTTGCCATGCGCCAGACCGTCGCACTTCCCTTGCTCGCCGCGTGCTTGCTGGCGGTGTCGCCGCTGCGCGCAGCCGAGCCTGCGCCGGAGATCCAGCGTCCAGCCGGTACGCCGCAGGCCGTCGGTGCGGTGCACAGCCTGCGGCAGATTCCCGAGGCGTGCGCGCGTCTGGAAGGTGCGTTCACCGGCGACGCGGCGCAGCCCTATCGCTACGCACCCGTGCGCACCAGTCCGCAATGCCAGCCGCGGGCGCGCTTCGTCGACTTCGACAAGGCGAAGCCGTCCGTTGCCGCGGGCTGGAAACTCAACGACGTGATCCGCGTGCCGAATGCCGCGTGTCCGTCGCAGCAGGCGGTCGTACGCGTGTGGCGCAAGCCCGGCAGCGCGACACCGCCGCCGCTCGATGGCCAGGGACAGTCGCGCATCTACCTGCAGGACGCGAAGCAGCAGGCCGGTACTGCGGCGCAGGCGCCGTCACTGACGCTGTTCGCGGCGAAGCTGGATGTGGAAGGCAAAGCCTGTCGCTAGGAACCGGCCGGCGATCGTCTATCGCCCCACGCTAGTCGAGAGGAAGATCGCTCAGGCCTTGGTGCCCGCGGTCGGCGCCGCGTCCTTGTGCGACAGGTATTGCCCGAAGCGATAGCCGGCGCCGGCTACCGCGAGTCCGATGGCGATGGCGAGCACGCCGATTACCAGTTTTCGGAACATGGGGTGGATCCCGTTGTGGCGACGAATGCCACGCTAGCACCGCCGTGCACGCCGCAACGGTGCCTGAGGTCACCCTGCCTTGAGGCGGGCGCCGCGCTCGGCAAGCAGGTCGCGCAAGACCGAGCGATGGCAGTGCGCTTCATCCTCGCAATAGCAGCCGACAGAGAAATCGCTGCCGTGCGACAGCGCGGCGAGCAGGTCCAGCGTGCGCGCATTGTCGGGCGTCGCCATCTCGGTGCGGTATTTCTTCACGAAGGCGGCCCACGACTTGGGCGTGGTCGCGTCCTGCGCTTCCTTCACCAACTCGGCACTGGGCGCGAGGTTGGGGTACCAGACGTCGTACCAGTCCTGTGCCGCGAACTCGGACTTGGGCACGCCACGCGGTGGCCGGCGCACCGTGCCGATGCGCAGGCCTTCGTCTTTCGCGCGCGGACTGCCGAGACGGACGATGCGGACGGACATCCGTCCGTCAGCCTTCCCACGCAGGTAGCTTCTTCTTCACCGCCACGTTCTTCAGCGCCACGTATTTGGGCAGGCCATCCGTGCCGTACGGCGGATAGGCTTCGCCGCGGATCAGTGGCTGCAGGTAGGTGCGCGCCTTGTCCGTGATGCCGTAACCATCTTTACGGATAAAGGCGGGTGGGAATTTCTTCTCGTGGTTGGCGACCTTCGACAGCGGTGCGGCTTCGATCTTCCAGCGGAACGGCGCATCGGAGGTGCGCACGATCACCGGCATCACCGCGTTCTGTCCCTTCAGCGCGTACTGCACGGCAGCCTTGCCGACCGCCTGCGCCTGTTCCCAGTCGGTCTTCGAGGCGATGTGGCGTGCCGAACGCTGCAGGTAGTCGGGCAGGGTCCAGTGCACCTTCATGCCGAGCTGGTCCTTGACGCGCCCGGCCAGATAGGACGCCACGCCACCGAGTTGCGTATGGCCGAACGAATCCTTGCCGCCGCCGGCATCGGCCACGAAGCGGCCATCGGCGTACTGGATGCCTTCGCTGGCCACCACCACGCACCAGCCCACGCGATCGACGGTCTTCTTCACCTGGGCGAGGAAGTCGGCTTCGTCGTACGGACGCTCGGGGAACAGGATCAGGTGCGGCGCCTCATCGCGCGTCTGCCCGGCCAGGCCGGCCGCGGCCGCCAGCCAGCCGGCATGCCGGCCCATGGCTTCGTAGACGAATACCTTGGTCGAGGTCTCGGCCATCGCGGCGACATCCAGCGCGGCTTCGCGCACCGACACGGCGGTGTACTTGGCGGCCGAACCGAAGCCCGGGCAGGTGTCGGTGACGGCGAGGTCGTTGTCGACCGTCTTCGGGACACCGATGCAGGTCAGCGGGTAGTCGAAGGCCCGCGCCAACTGCGAGACCTTCCACGCCGTATCGGCCGAATCGTTGCCGCCGTTGTAGAGGAAGTAGCGCACGTCGTGCGCCTTCAGCACCGCCAGCAGGCGCTCGTACTTGGCGCGGTCGGCTTCCAGCGATTTCAGCTTCACCCGGCAGCTGCCGAAGGCGCCGCCGGGCGTGTGGGCGAGGGCGCGGATGGCCGCCGCCGACTCCTTGCTGGTGTCGATCAGCTCCTCGCGCAGGGCGCCGAGGATGCCGTTGCGCGCCGCCAAGACCTTGATTTTGCGGGCGCGGGCTTCGGTGATGACCGCCGAGGCGGAGGCGTTGATGACGGCGGTGACGCCGCCGGACTGCGCATAAAGTAGGGTGCCAGTAGCCATGTGGGGTTCGTTCCGGGTTGCCGGGATGCGGTAAGCTTCACACAGATGACGCGATGCAGCGCGGCGCCTGGCGCCTGGCGCCATGCACCGCCCGCAGGATTCTAGTTCGGGAGAGTTACAGCATGCGATTGGTTCTACTGGGCCCACCCGGGTCGGGCAAGGGCACTCAGGCAGCGCGCCTGAAGGACTACCTGCAGGTACCGCACATCTCCACCGGCGACCTGCTGCGCGCCGAAGTCGCCGCCGGCAGCCCGCTGGGCCTGCAGGCGAAGGAAGTGATGGCGCGCGGCGAGCTGGTCAGCGACGACATCCTGCTGGGCATGCTGGAAGACCGTTTCTCCCGCGACGACACCAAGGCCGGCTTCATCCTCGACGGCTACCCGCGCAACCTGGTGCAGGCGGCCGCGTTGGGCCAGTTGCTCGCCAAGCTGGGGCAGAAGTTCGATTTCGCCGTACAGCTGGAAGTGCCGACCGAGCTGCTGGTCGAGCGTATCGCCGGTCGTGCCAAGGCCGAAGGCCGCGCCGACGACAATCCGGAATCCGTGCGCAAGCGCCTGCAGGTCTACACCGACCAGACCGCGCCAGTCATCGACTTCTACCGCCAGCAGGGCGAACTGACCGTCGTCGATGGCGTCGGCTCGCTGGACGAGGTATTCACCCGCATCACCGAGGCGCTGGCGCCGGCGAAGGAAGTGGGCTGACGCCCGTTCCGCACTGCGCATGACCCTCAGAAGCCCCGCCCATGCGGGGCTTCTGCTTTCCGGGGGTGTGATGGCGGGCTGCGCTGGGACGACGTTGCGGCTGATATGGTCCGGGTCCCGAGGGATCGCCCGGAGTCGTCGATGAAGCGCATCGCCTGCCTGCTGCTTGCCTGCCTTGCCGCATCGCCCATCGTGCAGGCCAAGGACTTCCTGCGCACGCAGGGCACGCAGATCGTCGATGCCAGCGGCAAGCCGGTGATCCTGCGCGGCATGGGCCTGGGCGGCTGGATGCTGCAGGAAGGCTACATGCTGGACATTGACGGCGTGGGCACGCAGCGCAGCATCCATGCGCGCATCGCCGAACTGATCGGACCGGAGAAAGCCGACGCGTTCTACCAGGCCTGGCGCGACAACCACACCACCAAGGCCGACATCGACGCGATGGGGCGCTGGGGTTTCAACTCGGTACGCCTGCCGATGCACTACGCGCTGTACACGCTGCCGGTGGAACAGGAGCCTGTCGCCGGCCGGCAAACCTGGGTGGAGGAGGGCTTCCGCCGCACCGACGAGCTGCTGGCCTGGGCGAAGGCGAACGATCTCTATCTGATCCTCGATCTGCATGCCGCGCCGGGCGGCCAAGGCAACGACAACAACATCGCCGATCGCGACCCCACGAAACCTTCGCTGTGGGACGACCGGCGCCACCAGGACAAGATGGTCGCGCTGTGGAAGAGGCTGGCGCAGCGCTACAAGGACGAGCCGTACATCGCCGCCTTCGACATCATCAACGAGCC
Organism: Pseudoxanthomonas sp. PXM02; assembly: GCF_014851805.1. Taxonomy (GTDB): domain Bacteria; phylum Pseudomonadota; class Gammaproteobacteria; order Xanthomonadales; family Xanthomonadaceae; genus Pseudoxanthomonas_A. Next base: position 1,483,248 of record NZ_JACVAK010000001.1, on the reverse strand, counting down.
GAACTGGGGCTTCGCCGACAAGGCCGACAGCAACGGTTGCAAGGAGGAAGGCAACGGGCCGCTGAAGGACCTGCTGGTGCGCACCACCCGCGCCATCCGCGAGGTCGACAAACGCCACATCATCGTCATCGAGGGCAACTGCTGGGGCAACAACTACCGGGGCGTGCTCGACGACGGCCCGTGGGACGACAATCTGGTGATCAGCTTCCACAAGTACTGGAACGTCACCACGCGCGAAAGCATCGCGGACTCGCTTGCCCTGCGCGACAAGCACCGCATGCCGCTTTGGCTGGGCGAGACCGGCGAGAACTCCAACGACTGGTTCGCGCGCACCGTGGCGCTGGTGGAAGGCGAGGGCATCGGCTGGGCGTGGTGGCCGCTGAAGAAGATCCGCTACAACAACCCGCTGCAGGTCATGCCCAACGACGGCTACCGCCAGGTGCTGGCCTACTGGAAGGGCGAAGGCCCGAAGCCGTCGGCGGAGGAGGCCGAAGCCGCCCTGATGCGCTTTGCCCGCGAGGACGTGCGCTACGAGAACAACGTGCAGCATCCGGACGTGATCGATGCGCTGTTCCGCGCGCCGCATTCGGACCAGTCGGTGCCGTTCAAGGCGCACGTGATCGGCGAGGCGGGCGGCACGATCGCCGCCATCGACTTCGACATGGGCCGCAACGGCGTCGCTTACCACGACCTGACGCCGGCCAACCACCACATCTCCGACGGCGGCGAGCGGGTGGTCTGGAATCCCGCCATGACCTACCGCAACGACGGCGTCGATCTCGGCAAGGGGGCGGACGGCCAGCTGCACGTCGCTGGCTTGCAGCGCGGCGAATGGCTGAAATACACGTTCGATGCCGGCGCCGGCGGCAACTACCGCCTGGCGCTGGACGGGCGTGGCGAGGGACGTGTCTCGCTGCTGCTCAACGGTATGCCGGTGAAGGCGGTCGACCGCGCGCGCGGCTTCCGCGGGCTGTTGCTGGCGCCAGGGCGCAACACGCTGGTGGTGAAGGGCGAAGGCGGCAGCATGGACCTGCAGGCGCTGCGCTTCTCCCGCTGAACCTCTCACAGATCGGAGGCGTGCCGAACCGCGCGCGCTCCGCTACAGTCTGCGCAGTTTCCACGGAAGTCCCGTCTTGAAGATTCACATTCTTGGCATCGCCGGTACGTTCATGGGCGGCGTCGCCGCGCTGGCACGCGAACTCGGCCACACGGTCGAAGGTAGCGACCAGGCCATCTATCCGCCCATGTCGACGCAGCTCGAAAAACTGGGCATCGCACTGGCGCAGGGCTACCAGCCGCAGAACATCGCACCGGACTGCGACGATATCGTCATCGGCAACGCGCTGTCGCGCGGCAATCCCGCAGTGGAAGCCGTGCTGGACCAGGGGCGCCGCTACATCTCCGGCGCGCAATGGCTGTCCGAACGCGTGCTGCCGGGTCGCGACACGCTCGCGGTGGCCGGCACGCACGGCAAGACCACCACCACGACCATCCTGACGTACCTGCTGGATGCGGCAGGCCGCTCGCCCGGTTTCCTGATCGGCGGCGTGGCCGAGGATTTCGGCGCGTCCGCGCGCATCGGCGGCGGGCGCGAGTTCGTCGTCGAGGCGGACGAGTACGACACCGCGTTCTTCGACAAGCGCAGCAAGTTCGTCCACTACCGCCCGCTGGTCGCCATCCTCAACAACCTGGAATACGACCACGCCGACATCTTCCCGGACGTGGCCGCGATCCAGCGCCAGTTCCACCATCTGGTGCGCACCGTGCCGCGTCGCGGCCGTCTGATCGTCAATGGCGAGGATGCACGGCTGGCCGAAGTGCTGGCGATGGGGTGCTGGACGCCGGTGGAGCGATTCGGCTTCGATGCCTCGCTGGAATGGAGCGCGCGCCTGATCCGCGAGGACGGCAGTGCGTTCGCCGTGCGCCACAACGGTGTCGAGATCGGCGAAGTGAACTGGCCGATGCTGGGTCGCCACAACGTGCTGAACGGCCTCGCCGCGCTCGCCGCCTGTCATGCGGTCGGCGTCGATGTCGCCACCGTGCTGTCGTCCCTGGGGGCCTTCCGCAGCGTGAAGCGGCGACTGGAAGTGATCGGCCAGCACGACGGCATCACCATCTACGACGATTTCGCCCATCATCCCACCGCCATCCACACCACGCTGGAAGGCCTGCGTGCGCGGGTCGGTGCGGCGCGCATCCTGGTGGCGATGGAGCCGCGCAGCAACTCGATGCGCTCCGGCGCGCACGCCGAGGCGCTCGCGCCCTCGCTCGACATCGCCGACGGCGTGGTGTTCCTGCATCGTCCGGAACTGGCGTGGGATGCGGGCAAGGTGGTCGCCGCGATCCGGGGCGACGCACGCACCGTGCCGGATGCCGATGCGCTGATCGCTGCGCTGAAGACGCTCGCGCGCCCAGGTGACCACGTGGTGTTCATGTCGAACGGTGGCTTCGACGGCGCACCGCGCCGCTTCCTGGCGGCCCTTCAGGGCTGAGGTCCGGCATGGCGCACGAGTCGCTGCCGCTGTTCCCGCTGCACAAGGTGTTGCTGCCCGGTGCGGCGATGGACCTGCGCATCTTCGAGCGCCGCTACCTGGACCTGGTCCGCGACTGCGGGCGGTCCGGTGGCGGCTTCGGCGTCTGCCTGATTCTGGAAGGCAACGAGGCCGGTGCGCCGGCCACGCCGGCAGCCTATGGCGTCGAAGCGCTGATCGAGAACTTCGACATGGGCGAGGATGGTCTGCTGTCGCTGCGCGTGCGCGGCCACCGGCGCTTCCATGTACTGCGCACACGGGTGCGCGACAACGGGCTGGTGATGGCGGACGTGGAGTGGCTGAGCAAGGACGAAGACTTCGAAATCCTTCCCGAGCACGCGCTGCTCGGCACGTTGCTGCAGACCATGATGGAGAAGGTGGGCACAGACGTGAGCAAGCTGCCTGCGCGTGTCTTCGAACACGCAGGCTGGGTGGGCTGGCGGCTGGCGCAGGTGCTCCCCATCACCCCGGAACAGCGCGTGTCGCTGCTGCAGGAGGACGACGTGAACGCCCGCCTGCAGCGCCTGCTGGAGTGGATCGACTGACGCCACGGCCGTAGAGCCGGGCTTGCCCGGCTCCGCGGACGGACTCGGCCGATCGCTCGCACAGGCAAGCGGAGCAAGCCCCGCTCTACGTTCGCTTCGGAAGGTTCAGGGAGGTGGAACCTGTTCGCCGTCCGTACGCAGGCGCAGCACCGGCAGCCCGGAATCCGGGTGCGGCGCGATCGCATGATCGAGGTCCGAGGTGGCCTTCGTCACCGCATCCAGCGCGGTCCGTGCTTCGCGCAGCGGCCGCCACAGGCGCACCAGGTTGAACGCGCGCTGCTGCTGCAATACCTGCGCGCTGCCGATCCATAGCGGCACGTCGCCGGGTTGCAGGCGCGTATCGGCCGGCCACAGACGCAGCACGTAGACCTCGCCGGGCTGGTCGCCCTGGCGCACCATCAGCAGGCTCTCGGCACGCGTATCCAGCGTGGCGGGCAGCACGGGCTGTTCGTCGTCGGACAGGTCGCTGTCCAGTAGGTTCAATGCGTCCTGCCACCCCGCCTGCGGCTGCTCGCGCCAGCCAGCGGCAGTCAGCGTTGCCTTCAGCGGCGCCAGCGGGCCGGCGACCTGCACGTCGAGCGGCCAGCGCTGTTCGTCATCGAATTCGTTGCGGCGCGCGGGCAATGACTGCCAGCCCTCGTTCCACCAGTCCTGCAGCGCGACGCGGCCCTCGATCACCGGCGCCTGGAACTGCGCCAGCATGTGCTCGACGTTGCGCGGCGCGTGCCACAGGCCGGCCAGCACGAAGCTGCCATAGAACAGCCAGGCGATCGGCTTGATCCAGAACGAGCGCACCATGCGGCGCCGGTAGGCGATGCCCAGCACCAGCAGCCACACCAGGCCGAACAACATGCCGCCGATGATGTCGCTCAGCCAGTGGGCGCCCAGGTAGATGCGGGCGAAGCCGATCAGCGCCACCACCAGGCCTGACACCAGATAGGGCCACACCCGCGTGCGGCCCGGCAGTTCGCGCGCGATCAGCACGGCGAAGAAGCCGAAGGTGATCGTCGACATCGTCACCGCGATGGACGGGAAGCCGAAGCCGCTGCTGACGCTGGGCGGCTTCGGAATGTCGACCGATGCACCCAGCCATGCGGTCAGGGCGAGACCGAACGCCAGCGCCGCCAGCCAGTGCCCGGCCGCCATCCAGCGCTTGCGCCAGCACAGGTAACCGAGCACCAGCAGCGATGCCGGGGCCAGCACCTGTTCGTCGCCGAGCGACGCGATCGCCGCGAGCGGGTAGTCCGCCAGCGGGTTGCGCAGCGCGCGCATCAGTTCGTAGACCCACAGGTCGGCCGCCAGCGGCTCACCGTGGCCGATCACGATGACCAGGAAGGCGAACCAGACCCACACGATGGCCAGCAGCAGGATCGCCAGCAGTGCCAGCGGCACCGACTCGCGCCGCGTGGGTTCGAACACCGCGGCCGTGTAGCGACCAAGCACGGGGTGCGCATGCGACCACGCCAGTGCCCGCGCCAGCAGCGCGTCCGCATGCGCGGCAAACCAGCGGTAGGTGTACAGCACCAGCGCCCACGCCACGGCCAGCACCACCACCATGAGGCCGAGCACCAGCGCCAGCCGGCCGGCGACCGCCGCAACGGCGTCGTAGGCATGCCCCAGCACCCAGCCCGGTAGCAGGAACGCGGCGGCCCACGCCACGCAGGCCGCACCGCTGGCGACCAGGTACCGCCGCATCGGCATGCGCGAAATGCCCGCGACCGCGGGCACGAACGGGCGGATAGGGCCTACGAAGCGCGCGATGAAGATGCTCTTCCATGCGTTGCGGCGGAACAGCAGCTCGCCGCGGTCCAGCAGTTGCGGGTACTTGCGGAACGGCCACACGGTGCGCAGTTGCTGGCCCCAGCGGTGGCCGACCCAGTAGCTGGTCGCATCGCCGACCAGCGCGCCGAGCGTGGCGCAGATGACGGCGTAGGGACCGGAGATCTCGCCCAGCCCGATCAGCACGCCGACTGCGAACAGCAGGGGCAGCGCCGGCACGATCGCGCCCAGGATGATCACCGCATCGCAGAACGCGATCGCGAAGATCACCAGGCCCGCGGCCACGGGATGTGCGCTGATCCAGGCCAGCAGGTTGTCGAACCAGGAGGCTTCCATCGGCGGATTATAGGCGGGGCCACCTGACCGGCGTCTGCGACCTATGGACGGTAGAATGACGTCGTGGACTTGCGCTCGCCTTCCGAAATCACCGCACTCAAGGCCGACAGCTTCGGCCGTATCTCATTGATGCAAGGGGCCGAGGGCCCGTTCGTGCGGCGTGACCTCGCGCACGTTCCGCTGTGGCTGCGGCTGCCGGCATGGTGGCTGGCGCGACGCGAGGCACTGGCCTTGCGCAAGGTCGACGGCATGGCCGATGTCCCCCAGTTGCTGGACTGGACCGGCCGTCGCCTCGATCGCAGCTACATGGAAGGTGCTGCCATGTACCAGCGTCCGCCGCGCGGCGACCTGGCGTACTTCCGCGCGGCGCGTCGGTTGTTGCAGCAGTTGCACCGTCGCGGCATCGCGCACAACGATCTGGCGAAGGAAGCCAACTGGCTGGTCTTGGCCGACGGGCGCCCGGCGATCATCGATTTCCAGCTCGCCACCCGCGGCGACCCGCGCTCGCGCTGGATGCGCCTGCTCGCGCGGCAGGACCTGCGCCATCTGCTCAAGCACAAGCGCATGTACTGCGGCGCCTCGCTGACGCCGGTCGAGAAGCGCGTGCTGAAGCGCACATCCTGGCTGCGCGACCTGTGGTTCCGCACCGGCAAGCCGGTGTATCGCTTCATCACCCGTCGCCTGCTGAAGTGGGAAGACAACGAAGGGCAGGGGCCGAAGCCGTGATGCCGTCTTCACGCCGCAATAATCGTTTCGTCATCCCAGCGAATGCTGGGATCCATCTTGATCTTGCTTTTCAATGTGCAAGCGAAGAGCAAAGTCAAAATGGATCCCAGCATTCGCTGGGATGACGGTAAACCTATTTTCAGTTTTCTCGGAAGTCGCACGCGAATCCGGATACCAAGGAACCACCATGACCACCCTCGCCGGCAAGACCCTTTTCATCACCGGCGCCTCGCGCGGCATCGGCCTGGCCATCGCCCTGCGTGCCGCACGCGATGGCGCCAACGTGGCGATCGCCGCCAAGTCGTCGGTGCCCAATCCGAAACTGCCCGGCACCATCCACACCGCCGCGCAGGCGGTGAATGATGCGGGTGGCCGCGGACTGGCGCTGAAGTGCGACATCCGTGAAGAGGACGAGGTAAAGGCCGCGATGGCGGCTACCGCCGATGCGTTCGGCGGCATCGACATCCTGGTCAACAACGCCAGCGCCATCTGGCTGGCCGGCGCGCTGGACACGCCGATGAAGCGCTTCGATCTGATGCAGCAGGTCAACGCGCGCGGCAGCTTCCTGTGTGCGCAGGCCTGCCTGCCGTACCTGAAGCAAGCCGCGAACCCGCACATCCTGACGCTGGCACCGCCGCCGTCGCTGGATCCGAAATGGTGGGCGCCGCACACCGGCTACACGCTGGCGAAGATGGGCATGAGTTTCGTGACGCTGGGGCTGGCCGGCGAGTTCGGCCCGCAGGGCATTGCCGTCAACGCGCTGTGGCCGCGCACGATCGTCGCCACCGATGCGTTGAACATGATCCCCGGCGTGGAGATTCCTCGCTGCCGCACGCCGGAGATCGTGGCCGATGCCGCGCATGCCGTGCTGGTGCGCGAGGCGCGTGGTTTCCACGGCCAGTTCCTGATCGACGAAGACGTGCTGCGCGAGGCGGGCGTCACCGACTTCGCGCCGTACGCCGTCGACCCTTCGAAGACGCTGTTGCCCGACCTGTTTCTCGATCCCTGATCCTCGGCCACCGCTGTTCTCCCACCAGGAGCCACGATGATGTCGTCCATGGAACCCTCGGCACGCCAGTCACTGGCCTTCATCCGCATGGCCCTGGCCACGCTGCTCTTCATCCATGGCGTGGCGCGCGTGCTGGCTGAGGGCGTCACGCCCTTCGGAGCCTTCCTGGAGGCGCAGGACTTTCCATTCGGGCTGGGCATCGCGTGGTTCGTCACCGTGTTCGAACTGGTCGCGGCCCCGGTATTCGCGGCGGGCCGATGGGTCACGCCGATCGCGCTGGTGTTCGCGGCCATCTACACCTGCGGCATCTGGCTGGTGCATGCACAGGCCGGCTGGTTCGTCGTGGGCCTGGGTCGCAACGGCGTGGAGTACAGCGTGCTGATCCTGGCCTGCCTGCTGGCCAACGCGTGGGCGCATCGCCCGCGTGCTTCCCTTCCCACATGAGGTTGCCATGAAGTACCTGCACGCCATGATCCGTGTCCACGACCTGGACGCGACCAGCCGCTTCCTTACCGAAGGCCTGGGCCTGACCGAAACCCGTCGCATGGAAAGCCCGCAGGGCCGCTTCACGCTGGTGTATTTCGGTGCCCCGGCCAATCCGGAAGCCGAGGTCGAACTGACCTACAACTGGCCGCCGGAAGACGGCGCGCCGGCCGAGGACTACGGCAGCGCGCGCAACTTCGGCCACCTCGCCTTCGAGGTCGACGACATCTATGCGCTCTGCACGCACCTGCAGTCGCAGGGCATCACCATCAACCGCCCGCCGCGCGACGGACGCATGGCCTTCGTGCGCACGCCGGACCTGATCTCCATTGAGCTGCTGCAGAAGGGCAGCGCGCTGCCGCCGCAGGAGCCCTGGCTGTCGATGCCGAACACCGGCGCCTGGTGACGCCCGCAGGCCCCGGCGTGTCGATGCGCGTGGCCTGTTAACACCTGCACCCGTCGTCGCGTCCTTGGTAGTGGAGACAGGCAAGGAGTGGCGTGGACGCAACCGAGACCCTGGCGGCACTGGTGAAGGCGGCACGGACGGGACAGCGCGCGGCGCTGGAGGACCTGTTCCGTCGTTTCGCGCCCGTGGTGCACGGCATCCTGCTGGCGCGCCTGGAGCCGGCCGATGCCGATGACCTGACCCAGGACGTGTTCGAGACCGCGCTTACGCGGCTGCCTTCGCTGCGCGAGGACGCCGCGTTCCCGGGCTGGATCGTCAGCATCGCCCGCCACGCCGCACTGGACGCCGCGCGGCGACGCACACCGTTGACGGGCGTGGCGATGGACGAGGTGGCGGATAGCGCGGACGTCGAGGAACGCGTGGAGGCGCAGCGCTCGCTGGAGGCGATCCGCACGCTGCCCGATGCCTATCGCGAGACCCTGCTGCTGCGACTGGTCGAGGGGATGACCGGGCCGGAGATCGCCGAGCGCACCGGGCTGGCACCCGGCAGCGTGCGGGTGAACCTGCATCGCGGCATGGCCTTGCTGCGAACCGCCTTGTCGACACCGGCACGAGGAGCATCGACATGAACCCGAACGATGATGCACCGCGCGACGACGACTATCTGTGGGACCGCAATGGTCCTGTCGATGACCAGGTGGCGCGACTGGAACGGCAGCTGTCAGCACACCGGTGGCGCCGCGCACCGCTGCGCCAGGCCGTGCGCACCGATCCGCCACCGCAACGCCGCCTGCGTCCCCGCGTCCGCTGGGCCATGGCCGCCGCGCTCGCCGTCCTGGCCGTCGGCCTGTATGGAGGCTACGAGCATCGCCTGCGCTGGCCGGCGGGACAGGCGTGGCAGATCGCGTCGGTCAGCGGAGCGGTCCGGGTCGACGGTGCGCCCGCCGATGCGCACGCGACGCTCGACACAGGCAGCGTCCTCGAGACGGGGCAGGGCGCGCACGTTCGCGTCCGCGTGGCGCGCATCGGTGAAATGGTCCTGGGCGAAGGCGCGCGCTTGCGGCTGGTGGAAACGCGCAGTGGCCGCCATCGCACGCAGCTCGAACACGGCAGGCTGTGGGCGCGCATCTGGGCGCCGCCCGGGTCGTTCGGCATTGCGACGCCGGCGGGCGATGTCTTCGACCTGGGGTGCGAATTCGTTCTCGACGCAGGACCGCAGGGCGCGGGCTCGTTGGCCGTGCGCAGCGGCTGGGTGCAGGTGGACAACGCGTGGCGCGAGGTGCTGGTGCCGCAGGGCGCACGCGTCGACTTCGGGCCCGGTGGCCGCCCCGGCATTCCCTACGACGCCGGTGCCAGTGCGGCCTTCCTGTCGGCGCTGCGCGAAGTCGATGAGGATCCCGCACAGCGGCAACCGGCGGGCGCTGCCGTCGCACGCCTGATCGAACACGCACGGCCACAGGACGCGATCAGCCTGCTGTCGCTGCTGCAGGCGCATCCGGTGCTGGCCGAAGGACCGGTGTTCGATCGACTGTCGTCGTTCCTGCCCGCGGATGCACGCGTGACCCGCGCGGCGATCCGGGCATCCGGTGCATCGGCGTTGTCGCCATGGTGGGATGCCTTGCCGTATCCGCGCATCAAGCGGTGGTGGATGCAGTGGCCGGACGTGTTCGACGCGCACGCCGATGCAGATGCGCTGTTGCAGCAGGAACCCGCCGGGACGCGATCACCGGATCGATGAGTTAACGCAGCGCCCGCGCATGGCGTCCTCTTCCAGCGCGGCGACGTCGCGCGGCCCGCCGCACGGCGCGGTCTTCCCTACGGAGATTCGTCATGAAGACATTCGCACTGCAGGCCCGCGCCTGCGCTGTCCTGCTGGGACTTTCGCTGTTGTCCATGCCGGCGCATGCCGGTCCGCCCCTGCTCTGCGAACCGTTCGACACGGCAGGCGCGCCGTCGCTGCCCTGGGGCACGGGCTGGAACACACCGTCGCCCGATTACGGTCTCGACCACCTGGTCGCGGATACCCAGCGGCTGCTGGCGGCCGATACGCCGATCATCGCGCGCATGGAGACGCTGCGCCGTGCCGCGATCTACGCCAGCCGCGATGGTGCCCTCCTGCGTGACCTGTCGACGCGACTGGAAGCGCGCGTTGCGACCGCTACCGGCACGTCGTCCCGTGCGTTGGCGCTGTTCGATGCCGGCTACTTCCGCGAGACGCTGCAGGACCTGTTGCGATTGCAGACCTACGACATGCCGCGGACCGGCCGTGTCGACGTGGCCGCGCTGCGCGCGCACCTGGCGGGCGAGGATGGCAGCGCGCGGATCGCACAGGCATTGGCATTGCGCCCCAGCGACGCCTCGATGCGCTTCGCCGCCGCGCTGGTGGCGCAGGCAGACCAGCGTGCTACCGACGCGGGACGCCTCGCGGTCGAGGCGCGACAAGGGGTCGCAGGGGATGCGTTGCTGGCCCGCAACATCGCGCAACTCGCCGACTGAGGACCCCACGCGGTCCCGCGGATGATGAGGAAGTGAACGATCATCGCGCCCGCACCTTGGCAGTGCGGGCGCGATGAGGGAAGCTGGTGGCCTGTTCCCGTTTCGCAGGTGACCGATGAATCTCGCCCTGGTGGTGATCGACGTGCAACGTGGCCTGTTCGAGCCATCGCCGCCGGATGCCGATGCGGTGATCGAGCGGATCAACGCACTGGCGGACAAGGCGCGCGAGGCCGCCGCGCCGGTGGTTTTCGTGCAGCACGAGCGGGCGGGCGACCTGGAAGCGGAATCGTCCGGCTGGGCGCTGCATCCGGCGCTGCGCGTCGTCGAGGGCGACCATCGCATCCGCAAGACCACGCCGGATTCGTTCCTGCGCACCGGGCTGGACGAGGTGCTGTCGTTCTGTGGTGTGGAAGGCGTGGTGCTGTGCGGCTATGCCACCGAGTTCTGCGTGGACACCACCACCCGCAGTGCGGCCGCGCACGGCTACCACGTGGTGCTGGCCGCCGATGCGCACACCACGCATGACAAGGCGCATGCCGACGCGGCGCAGATCCGCGCCCACCACAACGCCACGCTGCCGGCGATCCGCAGCTTCGGCGTGGGCATCCGCGCGCTGCCGGCCGACGGGATCGCCTTCGCCGGCTGAGTCCGGCGTGCTGCACCGCCCGCTGGTGCGGGCGGCGCGATGAGCGACAATACGCGGCCCCTTCCGCCGCCGAGCCGTCGCCATGAGCGCCACGACCCCCGACCTGCTGTCGAACGGACAGCGCTACTACCTGCCGGTCTACCGTCCGCGCGAGGTGATCCTGGAGCGCGGCCAGGGCGCGCGCGTCTGGGACAGCGAGGGTCGCGAGTATCTGGACCTGTCGGCCGGCATCGCCGTCTGCGGGCTGGGTCACAACGATCCGGACCTGGTGGCTGCGCTGACCGAACAGGCCGGCAAGCTCTGGCATACCAGCAACGTCTTCTACAGTGAACCGCCGCTGCGGCTGGCCGAGGAACTGGTCACCGCTTCGCGCTTCGCCGAGCGCGTGTTCCTGTGCAACTCCGGTGCGGAGGCCAACGAGGCGGCGATCAAGCTGGTGCGCAAGTGGGCATCCTCGCAGGGCCGTGCGCCCGACCAGCGTGTCATCGTGACCTTCCGCGGCAGCTTCCATGGCCGCACGCTGGCCGCGGTCACCGCGACCGCGCAGCCCAAGTACCAGGAAGGCTACGAGCCGCTGCCCGGGGGCTTCCGCTACGTAGACTTCAACGACCTGACCCAGCTCGAGATCGCGATGTCCTGCGGCGACGTGGCCGCGGTGATGGTGGAGCCGGTGCAGGGCGAGGGCGGTGTGATGCCAGCCGCATCGGGCTTCCTGCGCAGCGTGCGCGAACTGTGCGACCACCACGGCGCGCTGCTGGTGCTGGACGAGATCCAGGCCGGCATGGGCCGCACCGGCACGCTGTTCGCGCACTGGCAGGACGGCGTGGTACCCGACATCGTCACGCTGGCGAAGGCGCTGGGTGGCGGCTTCCCGATCGGCGCGATGCTGGCCGGCCCCAAGGTGGCCGAGGTGATGCAGTTCGGCGCACACGGCACCACGTTCGGCGGCAATCCGCTGGCCGCAGCGGTGGCGCGCGTGGCGCTGCGCAAGCTGGCCTCGCCGCAGATCGCCAACAACGTGGCGCGCCAGTCGGCGGCGCTGCGCAAGGGCCTGGATACGATCAACGCCGAGCTCGGCCTGTTCTCGCAGGTACGCGGTCGGGGCCTGATGTTGGGCGCAGTGTTGAATACCAAATACGCCGGACGCGCCGGCGAAGTGCTGGACCTGGCGGCTGCGCAGGGCCTGCTGATGCTGCAGGCCGGCCCGGACGTGCTGCGCTTCGTGCCGTCGCTCAACATCACCGATGCGGAAGTCGCCGAAAGCCTGAAGCGCCTGCATGCGGCGCTGCGCGCGTTCGCGACCTGATCGATGGCGTGATCAGGCCGCGGGCAGCGTGAAGCGCGCGACCGTCCGGCCGGAAGCGCTGTCGATCCGCAGCGCGATACCGTGGCGCTCGCAGAGCCGTTGCACGATCGACAGGCCCAGGCCGAAGCCGCTGCTGTCGGCCCCTTTGGCGAAAGGTTCGAAGTCGCTTTGATGGACGTCGCCACCGGGATTGGCGATGCGCAGTGTCCGCGCTTCCATGTCGATGATGATGCGGCCCTCGCGTGTATGCGCGAATGCGTTGCCAACGAGATTCGACAGCAGGACGTTCAATACGGACGCCGGCAGCGTGGTGAAGACGTCGCTGGCGACGTCGACCTGCACCTCCACCGGCTTGCGTTCCAGCAGCGGCGACTGCTCGACGATGACGCGTTCCAGCACCGGCAACACCGGCGTCGCCATCTCTGCTTCGAGCGAAGCTTGCTCACGCGCCAGCGACAGCAGCAGCACGACGGTCTGCTCCATCTGGCGGGACGACTGCGCGATATGGTCCAGATGACGCCGTGCGGTGTCCGACAGACCGGCCTCCATGCCGAGCCGCTCGGTCGCCGTGCGGATGACCGTCAGCGGTGTGCGCAGCTCGTGGCTGGCGTCGCGCGTGAACTCGCGCTCGCGTTCGACAAAGTCCCTGACGCGCGCGATCAGGTCGTCGAGCCGGCGCGCGACCACGCCTACTTCATCGTCCGGGAAGCTGTCGGCGAAGCCGGGGGGCAGCCGGTCCGGCGTCGCGTCGCCGACCGCATCGGCCAGCCGCGACAGCGGCGCGGTGGTGCGGCGGGCCAGCCAACCGCCGAGCAGCAGCGCCAGCGCCACCATGGCGACGCCGGACCAGGCGAGCAGTTGCAGCATCTTCGCGCGCATCGGCCGTACCACTAGCAGGGCGCTCACCTCTGCGACCAGCCACGACGGCGGTTCGTTCGCATCGTCTGATTGCAGGACACGCAGGTGATAGTGGCGACCTTCCGCACCCGCGAACTCGCGTCGCCGCGGCTCCTCGTGAAGCACGTCGCCGATGCCGTCCGGCAGGTCCGATGCCGTCGCCACCACGGACATGAAGCCGTCGCGTGGCGTGGTCCAGCGGCCGTGTCCGGCGTGGTACGCCTGCTGTGCAGCGACCTCGCGGTCCAGCATGGACTCGAACAGCTGGTCTTCGACCGTGTAGACGAATAGCACCACGTACAGCGCGAACAGCGCAGCGACCAGGAAGGTGAAGCCGGCGAATGCCAGCATCAGGCGGTTGCGCAGATGCCGGCGCGGCGATGCGGGAGTGTGCGTCATGCGTCGGCCTCCAGCCGGAAGCCGACGCCGTGCACGGTCTTCAGCATCGGCGTGGCGAACGGTTTGTCCAGCGCCTGCCGCAGGAAGTACAGGTGCGTGCGCAGCGGGTCCGATTCCGGTGGCGCGTCGTTCCACAGGCGCTGGATCAGTTCGCTGCGCGTCAGCGTGCGCGGCCAGGCCTCAGCCAGTGCCAGCAGGATCTGGTAGCTGGTGGCGTGGAGGTCGAGCGGGCGGCCGTCCCGCAGTGCGACGCCGTGGCGGCGATCGATCTGCAGCGTACCGATCCGCAGCACATGCGTCTGCCCGCTGCGATGGCGCTGCGAGAGCGCGATACAGCGCGCCAGCAGCTCCGCGCCGGCGAAGGGTTTGACCAGGTAGTCATCGGCGCCCGCGCGAAAGCCTTGCAGCTTGTCTTCCAGTGCGTCGCGCGCGGTCAGCATCAGCACCGGCACATGCCGGTCGGCCTCGGCGCGTAACCGTTCGCACAGACGCAGACCATCCAGGCCGGGCAGGCCCAGATCGAGCACCAGTACATCCGGTGGCGAAGCCAGCGCCATCTGCAGCCCGCTCAAGCCATCGCCCGCGAACTCGACCTCGATGCCCTCCGCCACCAGCAGCCCTTCGAGTTGTGTGCGCAGCAGCGGGTTGTCTTCGATCACCAGCAGACGCAAGGGGGAAGCCGTCATCATTCAACCGTCGATGCGTTGCAGGAGGGCCTTAGCTTCCGCCATGTCGGGCATGGCGGCCAGCACGCGCTGCACCAGCGCCTTCGCCTGATCCCGTTCGCCCAGCCGAAGATGCGCTTCCGCCGCGCCAAGTTTCAGCTGGGGCGCCGTCATGTACGGCATCGCCAGTTGCATCAGCTGCAGCGCATGTCGCACGTTGTCATCGCCGGTAGCGGCCTGGGCCTGGTAGTAGCCCAGCAGGCCGAGCAGGTCGACGTGGTAACGGGCCGTGTCCTTGGCGAGTGCAGTGGCGACGTCCTGCACACGACCATCGCGTGCCTCGGCCGCCAGCGCCATCGTCAGTTCATCGCGCCACGGTGTACGCGCGGCCGGGGTGCGTCCCGTCGCACGGACGATGGCATCGGCGACGCCCGGCGTGGAATAGGGGTTCTGCCCGGTGACCAAGCGTCCATCGACGACCACCTTCGACATCATCAGTGGCGCTTCCTGCCAGTGTGCCCCATCGCCACGCAGCCGGTCTTCCAGCAACCATGGAAATTCCTTCATCCAGCGCTTGCCGAACAGGGCTTCTTCCTCGTTGGTGAAACCGGTCATCGTCTTGCCTTGCACGAGCAGCGTGCCGTCGCCAAGACGCACGTCCACGAACGCAGCGGGGCCATGGCAGACCGCACCGATCACGGCGCCGTGATCGTACGCGTCGGCGAGCAGTGTCCGAAGTGCTCGATCCTGGGGTAGATCGAACATCGCGCCCTTGCCGCCGACAACGTAGATGGCCGCGTAGTCGGTCGCTTTCACCTCGCCGGTCTTCCGTGTGTCGGCCAGCGTGCGCATGGCGTCCGTATCGGCCAGCAGGGCGGCATTGAAGGGTTCCTGCGCGTTGTACTTGTCGGCGTCGACCGCGCCGCCCTGCGGACTGGCGACATCGACGGCAAAGCCGTTCGCCTTGAAGATCAGCCACGCCTGCGACAGTTCGTCGAACTCGTAGCCGGGACGCGTCTTGCCCTGGTCGCGGCCTTCGCCGCTGACGACGATGAGGATCCGGCCAGTCTCGCTGGCATGGAGCGGGGTGGTCGTGGCGGCGAGCAGCAGGCCACTCAGCAGGATGCGGGTGATGAAGGACATGGCGACAGGTCTCCGGTGAATGGACACCAGTCTCCCGTCGCGGCATCAATCAAGTTTCAAACGGCGCGGCTCACCAGCCGGTCTGCGGCCCGAACACGTACCGCTTCAGCGCCTTGCCGAGGCTGCGCCCATCGATGACGGTCTCCGCATGCAGGCCGGCCTCGCGCGCCCCCTGCACGTTGGTGAACAGATCGTCGACGAACAGCGTACTGGCGGCATCCCAGCCCAGCAGGTCGAGCGCGTGGGTAAACGTCGACGGCAGCGGCTTGCGCCGCTGCAGGCCGCCACTGGTCAGTACGCGGCCTTCGATGCGGGCCGCCACCGGCGCGACGATGCGCGGGATGGCCTGCATCATCAGCGCGCCGTTGTTGGTCAGGACGCCCATCGCCACGTCCGGGTGGATGGCGACGATCCGGACCAGTACGTCGTCGATGGCGGTGCTGCCGGCCATGCGCGAGGCGATCCATGTCTCTTCATCGATCGCCGCGCCGATGCCGTCGCCAAGCCGGCGCAGGTAAGTCGCGGTGTCGATGGCACCGCTGTCGTACTCGGTTTCCAGCCCGGAGACGAACAGGGCGTCGCGCACATGCTCGTGTTCGCAACCGGCATGCGCCGCGAGGTGCGCGATGCGCACCTCGTGCCGGTAATGCGCCAGGACGCCGTCGAAATCGAACAGCACCTGGTGGATGCGGGGCTTCATCCCGCGGCGACGACCTTGAACGCCTCGCGGGCGGCGGCGATCGTCGCTTCGATCACATCCGGCGTGTGCGCGCTGGACATGAAGCCGGCCTCGAATGCCGACGGCGCCAGGTACACACCGCGCTCCAGCATCGCGTGGAAGAAGCGGTTGAACGCGGCGGTGTCGCAGGCCACGGCTTGCGCGTAGGTGTCGACGTGCTGGTCGGTGAAGAACAGGCCAAACATCGCGCCGACGCGGGTCGTGGTCAGCGGCACGCCGGCTTCGCGTGCGGCGGCCTCCATGCCTTCGCACAGTGCATCGGTTGCGGCAGCGAGGCCGTCGTGGAAGCCTGGCGCCTGGATCAGCTCCAGCATCGCCAGGCCGGCGGCCATCGCCACCGGATTGCCGCTCAGCGTGCCGGCCTGGTAGATCGGGCCCGCGGGTGCGATCTGCTGCATCAGGTCGCGGCGACCGCCATAGGCGCCTACCGGCATGCCGCCGCCGATGATCTTGCCGAACGTGGTCAGGTCCGGCGTGATGCCGTAGTGCGCCTGTGCGCCGCCGAGCGCGACGCGGAAGCCGGTCATCACCTCGTCGAAGATCAGCAGCGCACCGTGCTGCGTGCACAGCGCGCGCAGGTGCTGCAGATAGCCTTCGCGCGGCGGCAGGCAGTTGGCGTTGCCGACGACAGGTTCGATGATCAGGCAGGCGATCTCGCTGCCGTACTGCTCGAACAGCGCGGTCGCGCCGTCGACGTCGTTGTAGCTCAGCGTCAGCGTCAGTTCGCTGAGGCCCGCCGGGACGCCGGGTGAGGTCGGCACGCCCAGCGTCAGCATGCCGCTGCCGGCCTTGACCAGGAACGAGTCGCCATGGCCGTGGTAGCAGCCCTCGAACTTGACGATGCGGTTGCGCCCGGTGGCGCCGCGGGCCAGGCGGATTGCCGACAGCGTGGCTTCGGTGCCGGAGTTGACCATGCGCACCATCTCGCAGGACGGCACCAGCCGGGTGATGGTTTCCGCCATCGTCACTTCGGCCGGGCACGGTGCGCCATACGACAGGCCGTTCTGGATCGCGCCCTGTACCGCGTCGCGCACGGCCGGATGATTGTGGCCGACGATCATCGGGCCCCACGAGCCGACATAGTCGATGTAGCGGTTGCCATCGACGTCGTGCAGGTAGGCGCCGTCGGCGCGCTGCACGAAGAACGGCTCGCCCCCCACCGACTTGAACGCGCGCACCGGCGAATTGACGCCGCCAGGCAGCAGCTGCTGGGCGCGGGCGAAGAGGGCGTGGGACTGGTCGCGTTTCATGGGCATTCCTGGGGAGATGTAGGAGGGGCTTCAGCCCCGGCCTTTCTGGATGTGCTGTCGGGGCTGAAGCCCCTCCTACAGGACGGGTCGGAAGCCCTGCCGGTAGGCGATCGCTGCCGCCACCGGATCGGGCGCTTCGAACACGCCGCCGATCACGGCGACCAGATCGGCGCCGGCAGCCACCAGCGGGCTCATATTGTCCGGGGTAATGCCCCCTATCGCCACCCGCGGGACGTCCAAAGCCATGGCGCCGGCCAGCAGCTCAGGCGTCGCGCGGCGCGTCGTGACCTTGCTGGTGGTGGGGAAGAAAGCGCCGAACGCCACATAGCTGGCACCGGCCGACACGGCGCGCTCGGCGAGGAGCGCGTCGTCGTAGCACGAGGCGCCGACGATGGCGTGTTCGCCGAGGCGCGCGCGCGCGGCGGCGATATCGCCATCGTCTTCGCCCAAGTGCACGCCAGCGGCACCCACAGCGTCGGCGAGGGCGACATCATCGTTGATGATCAGCGGCACGCCGGCTTGGGCGCACAACGCCTGCAGCGCCGTTGCCTGTGCGTGGCGGCGTGCGCTGTCCGCCACCTTCTGTCGGTACTGCAGCCAGGTCGCCTGCGGCAGCACCGCAGACACGCGTGCCAGCAGGCGGTCGGTGTCGGGTTCCTCCGGGGTGATCAGGTACAGCCCGCGGGCATTGCGGACGGACGGCGGCAGGGATGTCATCGGCGAACTTCCGGTGCGTGGGCGGCGATGGGACAATGACCGCTCCTCCAAGCCGGCATTATCCCGTGACCGACGCCACCGACACCATGTTCCGCACCTGGATGTGCGTGGTCTGCGGTTTCATCTACGACGAGGCCGATGGGCTTCCCGAAGAAGGCATCGCCCCGGGTACGCGTTGGGAAGACATCCCGGCCGACTGGACCTGCCCTGATTGCGGCGTGGGCAAGGACGATTTCGAGATGGTGGAACTGGAGGACTGAACCTCTTGCTGCATCCTGTGGGAGCGACGTAAGTCGCCAAGGACTCCAAGAATCCTTGCGGGTGGTCATCGCGACTTAAGTCGCTCCCACACCTATTGCCATTAATACTGCCTCAATGCATCCGCGACGTGCGCACCGCATTGATCTCCACCAGTTGCTCGCGCAAGTCGGGCGCGTCCTTGGCATCCGGTGACAGGTGCAGGTAGCGGGCCAGGTCGCGCTGGGCGCCCGCCTTGTAGTCCATCTTCAGATAGGCCAGGCCGCGATCGCGCAAGGCTTCTGGCTGATCGGGCGTCAGCTTCAGCACGCGGTCGGCGCTGCGTGCGGCGCGATCCCATTCCTCGCGCTCGGCGTAGACGCCGTGCAGGTTGCGTAGCGTGCGTACCAGGATCGCGCGCGGCGACGCAGGATTGAGGATGTGCAGCAGCGCGGCATCGTCCGGGATATCGCCGCCGAGATGCGGCTTGGCGCGTTCGCGCAGCTCATCCACGCCCAAGGGTCGGCCGCCGTTGAACGGGTCCATCACCAGCAGGCCATCGTCGACCGGCAGCCGCACCAGGAAGTGGCCCGGGAAGGACACGCCGTCCAGTGGCACACCCAATCGGCGAGCGACCTCGATCTGCACCATCGCCAGCGATACCGGATTGCCCAGACGTCGTTCGAACACCTGGTTGAGGTAGCTGTTGCGCGGGTCGTAGTACTCGTCGTGGTTGCCGGTGTAACCGAGTTCGTCGAACAGGTGCCGGTTGATGGCGGCCATCTTCAACGGCCACGGCTCGATGGTGGCGATCTCGTGGCGCAGGTGCTCGGCGTGGCTCTGGACCAGGGTGTCGTACAGGTCGGCGTCCAGATCGGGGTATTCGTCGCGCGCGATCAGCAGCGCGGTTTCCAGCAGCGGCACGGTTTCATCCGCCTGGCTGGCCAACGCATTCCATTCCGGCAATGTCAGTCGATCCCCCATGGCCACAGACTGCGGCCAATCGCCCCCACAATCAAGCCTCAGCGGACGGGCGGAATGCCCTTGCCGAAGCCCATCTCCGCACCGTCCTGCAGCTTCAGCCGTTCGGCCTCGCCAGCGTTGAGTTCCAGCACGTAACGGGCCGGCTTGTCGCTGGGATAGGACGGGCACTGGTCGCCGCCGGAGCAGGGCGGGACGTTGCGCTGCTGGGTCACCAGCTTGCGGGCATTGTCGAAGTACAGGATGTCCAGCGGAATGCGGGTGTTCTTCATCCAGTACGCCTGCGGCTCTTCGGCGTCGTGGATGAAGAGCATGCCGGTGCCGGCCGCCAGCTCGTCACGAAACATCAGTCCACGCGCGCGCTCGGTGTCGTCGTCGGCGATCTCCACCGCGAACCGTTCACCACCGACTTCAACCCATGGGCCGCCGTTGGCGCAGGCGCTGAGGAGGAGGGTGGCGGCGAGGACGGACCACTGTGAAAGACGCATGTCGGGATCCCGCATCGAAGAAGGGGCGTAGTGTAGCGCCGCCTCCATCGCGTGGCCGTGGTCAGTCCGGCCGGAGCCTTGCGGCGATACGCTCCGCCACCTGCCGGTTGTCGCGGTAGTAGGCCGCGTTGTCGGCCAATGCCTGCCAGCGATGCTGGTCCTCCACGTGATGGCGCAACTGGCGGACTACCTCGGGCATCAACCGTCGTGGGTGTCCACCCTCGGCATGCTGTGCGAGCTGCAGCAGATCGAGCAGCAGCAGGATGCCGTCGTGGTTGCGCTCGGCCTGGCGACGGGCGGCGAGGAACAGGCGGTCGAGGCCTGCGGGCGTCAGTCGTGCGAGGCCGGGGTCCGCGAGGCTGTGGCCGGGATCGGCCTGCAGCAGGTGCAGGGCGTCGTCGAGCGGCACGAGGGGAGGTGAAGCCTCTGCCGCAGGACGGGCGGCAGAGGGCGGGGGCGCATCATGCGCGGGGGTCTCGTCGAGCGACATCGACATCTCCTTCTGTCGGCGGAAACGTGACGCGAAATCCCGTGGCCTGTGGCAGCGCATCCGGCAATCGCGACGCGGCTCGACTCTAGTAACTCGATAAGTTCCAGTCAATTAACTTAACTAGTGAATAAGTGTGAGTCGCCGTCGCTAACGTTGTCGCCATGGGCAACGAGCATGAAAAATTCTCGCAGCGACTCGCACACGCCATGCAGCAGGCGGGCTATGAGCCTCGCCCTTCCGTTCTGTTCCGTCTGTTCAACACGAACTATCGTGGTCGCTCGGTCACGGCCCAGACGACGTCACGCTGGCTGAGCGGGCAGGCGATGCCGGCCCAGGACAAGTTGCAGGTGATCGCGGATCTGCTGGGTATGGAACCGCACACCTTGCGTTTCGGTGCATCGGCCCGCTCACGCGTCGCGGAGCCCCGTGCGGTCTGGCCTGCCGGCGTCGGCAGTCGCGAGCGTCAGGTGATCGATACGTTCCTGCAATTGCCACCGAAAAAGCGGGAACTGGTCGGCGACCTGGTCAAGGCACTTTCGGACAACGGCTGAGCATGCCGCCGCGCGCTCAGTCGCCGGCGACGAAGTACTGGATGCCCCAGCCGCCGTCGTCCTCGCGGACGAGCGATAGCCGGTAGTCAATCGGACTCCGCAGCAGCGGTGTGGCGATATATCCCTCCTGGCCCGAGGCCCGGCGTACGCGCACCCAACCGATGGCGGAGTCGGCCGGGTCATCGACGCGCGTCAGTACGGCATGGCTGACGCGCGTGACGATCGAGGACTGCAGATCCGGCTGCGCCCTGAGGGCGACATCGCGACCCAGTACGACCTGCGCGTCGAACACATCGATGTCTGCCGGGTAGGGCAGGCAGAAGACGTACGGCGCGCAATAGAGGTCCTTGCCGTCTTCCTGCTGTGCGACGCCCGGCAGGGCAAGCAGGGCGTCCAGCACGCGCCACAGCTCGCGTGTCGTGACGGGATCGCTGAGCCAGACGGCATCGAAGCCTTCCGGTCCCGTGTCGCCGCCGAAGCTCAGCGTGGTGTCCTCGCGCACGTGTGCACGCAGGGCCTTTAGATCGCGTGCTGCCACGATCCGTTGCAGGTCGTCACGCATCGCCTGGATCGCCGGCGGCAAGGGACCCGTCGGTGGCGCGAGGACGGGATCGTTGCCCGCCGCGACGGTGCCGGCCGCCATCAGGACGGCGAAAAGCAGGATGCGCGCGGCGGACATGGAAAGGAATCCGCTCAGGTCAGCACGATCGGCGGCTCGCCGCCGACGATGACGATGTCCGCCGGGCGGCGGGCGAACAGGCCCACGGCGACGACGCCGGGGATCTGGTTGATCTCGCGCTCCATCGCCACCGGGTCGGTGATCGACAGGTTATGGATGTCCAGCACCACATTGCCGTTATCGGTGGTCACGCCGTCGCGCCACACCGGCTGGCCGCCGGTCAGGGCGAGAATCTCGCGCGCGACCAGACTGCGTGCCATCGGAATCACTTCCACCGGCAACGGGAACTTGCCGAGCACCGGCACCTGCTTGCTGGGGTCGACGATGCAGACGAACTGCTTGCTGGCTTCGGCGATGATCTTCTCGCGCGTCAGCGCGGCGCCGCCGCCCTTGATCAGGCGCTTGTGCGGATCGCATTCGTCCGCGCCGTCGACGTACAGCGACAGCGTGCCGGTGTGGTTGAGGTCCAGCACCTCGATGCCGTGCTGCTTCAGGCGTGCCGTGCTCTGTTCGGAGCTGGACACCGCGCCCTTGATGCGGTCCTTGATGCCGCCCAGCGCGTCGATGAAGTAGGCCACGGTGGAGCCGGTGCCGACGCCGACGATCATGCCGTCTTCGACGAATTCGATGGCCTTCTCGCCGGCCAGGCGCTTTGCTTCGCTCATGGGGATCGCAGTATCAGGAAAGAAAAGGGGAGGTCATTCCAGCGCCAGCAGGAATTTCCATTGCGCGGCGGTGACCGGCAGCACCGACAGGCGGCTGCCGCGCTGGATCAGCGCAAAGCCCTCGCCCAGGTCGTCCGCGTGCTGCTTGATCTCGTCCAGCGTGATGGTGCGCTTGAGCTTGCGTTCGAACTTCACTTCCACCAGCGACCAGCGCGGTTCTTCGCGCGTGCTTTTGGGATCGTGGTAATCGGACTTGGGATCGAACTGGGTCTCATCCGGGTACGCCGTTGCCGCTACGGTGGCGGTACCGACGATGCCCGGTTCCTTGCAGTTGGAGTGGTAGAACAGCACGCCGTCGCCGACCTGCATGGCGCGCATGAAATTTCGCGCCTGGTAGTTGCGTACGCCGTTCCACGGCTCGGTGCCGACCTTCTTCAGGTTGTCGATGGAGAAGGCATCCGGTTCGGACTTCATCAGCCAGTAGTGCTTGCGCGCGGTCATTGCAGGACGTCCAGCGGAGAAGGGGAGGGAAGCAACGTGTCGCGCTCGGTGCAGATGGCATCCAGCGGCACGTCCCACGCTTGCGCGCCGATCGATTCGACACGCTGTGTCTCGAAGCCCACGCCGACCAGCCAGGGCGGTGCGGGCCGCTGCAGACGCGCGGCCAGCGTGCGGTCGTACCAGCCGCCGCCCATGCCGAGGCGATGCCCTGCGGCGTCGAAACCCACCAAGGGCACCACGATCAGGGACATGTCGGCGGCCGGCAGTCCGGAGCGCGGATCGACGTCTGGTTCGGGAATGCCGTAGCGGTTGGTCACCAGTTCGTCGCCGGGTCGCCAGGGCGCGAAGCGCAGCGTTTCGTCATCGGCCAGCACCGGCAGGCAATAGACCACGCCTGTCGGCAACCGCAATTGCCAGCTGTGCAGGCCGATCTCGCCATCCATCGCCCAGTAGCCGGCGACGTAGCCCGTGGCCGGGAAGAACGGCAGTGCGAACAGGCGTGCCGCCAGCGCGTCGGCACCGGCGATCCGTTCGGCGGCCGGCAGGGCGCGGCGACGCGCACGCAGTTCGCGCCGCAGCGCATCGCGCTCGACGGTCATGGCGAAGAAGGAGAGGGGGAAGGCATGCGCGAATTTTACGGCATGCGCACCGGTGTTGCCGGCGTGGGACCGCGGGAGCGGCGTCAGTCACGGCCCTGTGCGTCGGATCCCTAGTGCAGTCGGCTTCGTTTCGAAGTCATCCCGCTCAAGGGCGGGTGCAACAGGACCGGCCGGGTCGCGGCTGATGCCGCTGCCGCGGGAAAAATACGTCCTCCGCCATGCACGATGTTCGCGAAACGACCTTGAACCCGGGGTTCAAGTGGGAAGGTTGGGCAACCATCGGGCTTTCCGCTGCGAGGCAGACCTGCACTCCCGGTTACGTCACCATCCCGTGGTCGTCATTAAGGGACAAGGCGAATGTTTGCGCTCACTGTCGAGTACAGCAGAGGACGCAGGGCCAGTATAGCGAGTGAGGATTTTTTGCCTAGCCCGTTCGTCGGCGGATTCAGTGCGCAGTCGGCGACGTGCGCAGGAAGTTATGGCGTGCCGAGCGCGCCATCGAGCTTGCGATGCAGATTCTGCAAGGTGCGTTCGACCTCGCGGTTGCGTGCGTGCTGCTCGTCGCGCAGCTGCTGCAATTCATGTGCCAGATTCAGCGCGGCCAGCACGGCGACGCGATCGACGGCGGCCATGCGGTTGCTGCCACGCACTTCGCGCATGCGGCTGTCGAGCAGCTTGGCGGCGGCCATCAGGCTGGAGCGTTCGTCCGGTGCGACGCCCACGGTGTATTCGCGGTCCAGGATATGGACGCTGACCGGTTCGTTGGCGCTCACGTGTGCTGCTCCAGGGACTTGAGGCGGCTGATCATCGCTTCTACCCGCGAACGCGCCTGCTCGTTCTTCGCCAGCAACTGCGAGCGTTCGCCCACCAGATGTTCCTGCTGCTGGCGCAGGCTGCGGTTTTCATCCGTAAGACGCTGGCACCGGTCGGCCAGGTCCTGGATGCGCGTGCTGAGTGCGCGGAGCTGGTCGAGGAGGTCGGCGGTATCCATGGCGGCCACGATAGGCATGCGCCCGAGGGCGGGTCAAGGGCAGGTGGGCAGGTCGGTCGCGATTAAGGGCCCGGTATCGCGACCGACGTCGCTCCCTCACGAGTTCAGGAGGCGACGCGCATGCCTGAACCGGGGTAATAGTCGCGGATGAAGCGCAGGCACTGGTCGGCGCTCAGCGCCTGCGAGACCCAGTGGCCCTGCACTTCGTCGCAGCCGTGGTTGCGCAGGAACTCGTACTGGTCCCAGGTCTCCACGCCTTCGGCCACCACCTTCAGCGCCAGCGACTGGCCCATCGTGATGATGGTGCTGGTGATCGCCTCGTCGTCGGTGTCGTGGGTCAGGTCGCTGATGAATTCGCGGTCGATCTTCAGCGTGGTCAGCGGCAGGCGCTTCAGGTACGCCAGCGACGAGTAACCGGTGCCGAAGTCGTCGATCGCCAGCGAGATGCCCAGGCGGCGGCAGGCGCGCAGTGTGTCGGCGTTCTGCTCGGGGCTGGCCATGACCACGCTCTCGGTCAGCTCCAGCTCCAGCCGGTTGGCCGGCACGCCGGTTTCCTCCAGCGTGCGCGCCACGACGGTCTGCAGGTCGCCGCGCTGCAACTGCGTGGCGGAGACGTTCACCGCCACGCTGAGCTCTTCCAGGCCGGCGTCGTGCCACTCGCGCATCGTCATGCAGGCGTGGCGCAGGGCCCAGGCGCCCAGTTCGAGGATCATGCCGGACTCTTCGGCGAGCGGAATGAACTGGGCCGGCGAGACCATGCCGAATTCCTTGCTGTCCCAGCGCAGCAGCGCCTCGACGCCGGTGATCCGCTGGCGCGAGATCGACAGGCGCGGCTGGAACACCAGCGACAGTTCGTTGCGGTCGATCGCGCGACGCAGCGCGCTGGCGAGGATGGCGCGATGGCGGTTCTTCTCGTCCATCGACTCCGAATACACCTGGTAGGTGTGCCGGCCCATCGCCTTGGCCTGGTACATCGCGGTGTCGGCGTGCTTCAGCAATTCGGTCGGTACCTGCGCGTGCTCGGGATAGAGGCTGATGCCGATCGACGGCGACACCGCCAGTTCCAGTCGCTCACCGAAGTTCAGCGGTGCGCGGAAGGCCTGGATGATGCGCTGTGCGACCTCTTCGGCGTCCGGCATGCCGTTGATGTCTTCCAGCACCACGGTGAACTCGTCGCCGCTCAGGCGCGCCACCGTGTGCTGCGTGCCCACCGTCTGCTGCACGCGTGCCGCGGCAGAGCGCAGGATGCGGTCGCCGGTGGCGTGGCCGAGCGAGTCGTTGATGTCCTTGAAGCGGTCCAGGTCGATGAACAGCACTGCGACGTGCCCGTGCTCGCGACGCGCCCGCACGATCGCGCGCGACAGCCGCTCCGACAGCAGCGAACGGTTGGGCAGGCTGGTCAGCGTGTCGTAGTTGGCCAGGTAGCGCAGTTCCTGTTCGGCGCGCTTCTGCTCGGTGATGTCGGTGAGCACCTGCACGTACAGCGGACGTTCGCCGCTGGCGTCGGGCACCACGTTGGTCTCGATGCGGCAGAGGATCTCCTCGCCGTCCTTGCGGACCTTCCATACCTCGCCCGACCAGCGCCCGGTGAGGCGCAGCTCGCGGTTCATCCGCTCGAAGAAGGCGTCCTCGTGCTGGTCGCTGTCCAGCATCGTCATCGGCTGGCCGATGATTTCCTCTTCCGCATAGCCGGTGATGCGGGTGAAGGCCGGGTTGATGGTGATGAACTGGTGCGCCCAGTCCAGCACGGCCACGGCCTCGTTCATGCTGCGCATCACCTCGCCGGCGATGCGGTGTTCGTACTCGGCATTGCGGCTGGCGGTGATATCGCGCGCGGTACCGGCAATGCGGATCGGCTGGCCTTCGCCGTCGCGCTCGACCACGCGGCCGCGTGCGCGCACCCACACCCAGGTGCCGTTGCCCTGCATGTCCATGCGGTGCTCGGACATGAAGAGCGGCGTCTTGCCCTGCAGGTGCAGGCGCAGGCGCTCCTGCACCATCGGCAGGTCTTCCGCGTGGATCGTCGGCACTTCGCCCTGGCGCGTGAGCACGGTGATGTCGGCGGTCTGCACGGCGGTCTCGTCGGCACGCATGCGGTACAGGCGGCGCTGGCCCAGGTCGTAGTCCCAGAACTGTTCGCCCGAGGCCCACAGCGCCAGCTTCAGGCGCTCGTCACGGTTGCGCAGCGACTCGCTCCGCAACGGTTCCTGCGGCGCCTGGCGGCTTTCCAGCCAGGCCTGCCACCAGCGCCGCGTGCCGATCACCACCACGCCCAGCAGCACCACGCCCGCCAGTCCCATGGCCAGCCGGGACGACAGCGGGGAAGCCGTTGCCAGGATTGCAGCGACAGAAGAGGCGTGCATGGAGGGAGGACGGGCGCCCGGAGCGTAGGCAATATGCGAGTGTAGGCATGCGTACACATGCACAACAAGGAGGGAGGCGGGTTTTCGTTGGTACACTGACGGGGTTGTCCGAAACCCCTGACGGATTGCGTTCTTCTATGCCCGACCTTCCCGATATCGCCGACGTGGCGGCCGCTTCCCGCCAGCTCGGCCTGGCCATGGACGCCTCGGAACTGCACGGCGCGCTGTGCGGCTGGCTGGCCGGCGGCGGCACTGCCGACGACACCTGGCTGGCCCGCGCGCTGGCCGACGACCAGCTGCCCGCGCCTGCGGCAGGCAGTGCGCTGGACCAACTGCGTGCGTGTGCCGTCGCCCAGCTGGAAGACCGCAGCTTCGCCTTCGACCTGCTGCTGCCTGCGGCCGACCGTCCGCTCGACGAGCGTGCCGAAGCGCTGTTCGGCTGGTGCCAGGGATTCCTGGGCGCCTTCGGACTCGCCGCGGGTGCATCGCCGCCGCTGTCCGAGGAAGGCCAGGAAGCGCTGCAGGATCTGGCGCGGTTGGCGCAGGCCTCGGCCGAGAGCAGCGACGATGAGGAAGACGAGGACGCACTGGCCGAACTGGAAGAGTTCGTCCGCGTCGCCGTCCTGCTGCTCCATGGCGATTGCGTGCTCGGGCCCCGGCACCGCCGGAGCCTGAACTGATGAAGGCCGTCGCCGGCATCAGCGCCGCGGAGTTCGCCCGCCGCCGCAAGCAACTGATGCGCCTGGCCGGCAACGACGCGATCCTGGTGCTGCCGGCCGCCGCCGAGCGCGTGCGCAGCCACGACACGCACTATCCGTACCGGCAGGACTCGGACTTCTGGTACCTCAGCGGCTTTCCCGAGCCGGACGCGGTGCTGGTGCTGGTGCCCGGCCGCAAGCACGGCGAGACCATCCTGTTCTGCCGCGAACGCGACCCCGAGCGCGAAGGCTGGGACGGTCCGCGCGCCGGCCAGGACGGCGCCGTCAACGACTACGGGATGGACGACGCCTATCCCATCGACGACCTGGACGAGATCCTGCCCGGCCTGCTGGAAGGCCGCTCGCGCGTCTACTACCACTTCGGCCGCGATGCCGACTTCGACCTCAAGCTGATCGGCTGGGTGCGCCACGTGCGCGCGCACGTGAAGCAGGGCGCGCAGCCGCCGCACGAATTCCTCGAACTCGGCCACCTGCTGCACGACCTGCGCCTGTTCAAGTCGAAGGACGAGATCAAGCTGATGCAGCGCGCCGCCGACATCAGTGTCGATGCGCATCGCGCCGCCATGCGCGCGGCCCGCCCCGGCATCCGCGAGTACGAACTGCAGGCCGACCTGGAGCGCGTGTTCCGCGCCAATGACGCGTGGCCGGCGTACAACAGCATCGTCGGCGCCGGCCACAACGCCTGCGTGCTGCATTACCGCGCCAACACCGCGCAGGCGCGCGACGGCGAACTGGTGCTGATCGATGCCGGTGCCGAATACCGCGGCTATGCGGCCGACATCACCCGCACGTTCCCGGTCAACGGCCGCTTCACCCCTGCGCAGCGGGCGCTGCACGACCTCGTCGGTGAAGCGCAGAAGGCCGCCCTGTCCTGTGCACGCGTTGGCGTGCCGTACGAAGCCGGCCACGTGGCCGCCGTCGAGACGCTGACCGAAGGCCTGCTCAGGCTCGGCCTGCTGAAGGGCAGGCTGGAAAAGAACCTTGCCGAAGGCACCTACCGCCGCTTCTACCGCCACAAGACCGGCCACTGGCTGGGCCTGGACGTGCACGACGTGGGCGACTACCGGATCGACGGCGAATCGCGCCTGCTGGAAGCCGGCATGGTGTTCACCATCGAGCCCGGCCTCTACATCGGCCACGACGACGACACCGTCGATGTGAAGTGGCGCGGCATCGGCATCCGCACCGAAGACGACGTGCTGGTCACCGCCGGCGAGCCGGTGGTGCTGACCGATGCACTGGCGCGCAGCGCCGACGAGATCGAAGCGGCGATGGCGGCGGGTTGACCCTTCCGTCGGTTCCGGATGCGCGCGCGCTGTATCGGTCGGTGCCAGAGGGGGAGTGACACGCACCGGCGGCGACCCGGGCAGGGCGGCTGACAAGCCTGCGCAGCCCGGACGCAAGCCGATCGATCTTGCGCGCAAGTCTCTGCGCCTTGCGCACAAGACGCGGAGGCTCGCCTCTCTCACATTGAGACGTGCGCGCAAGCCTCGGCATCCGACACGCGAGACGGGCGCACCTTGCGCGCGACACGTAACGCCTTGCGCGCGGGGTTCCACCGTGTTGCGCGCAAGGCGGAAAGACTTGCGCCCGATTGACGGAGGGTTGCGCACAAGGCGCCGGGGCTTGCCCGCAAGGCGCCCATACCCGCGCGCCACTCCTGACGGCTTGAGCCGACAAGGTTCGGCCGCTTGCGTGTCTCACCTTCATGCTTGCGCGCAAGCCTCGACGCCTTGCGCGCGAGTGTCCGCGGTCGGAGGTAGGGAATCGGAACCTTGCGACGCGTCAGGCGGCGCCACTCACGCCTGTATCTGCACGTCGCGAATCCACAGCTGCCGCCACCGCGCCGTCTTTTCAGCCGGCGCCAGCGTCTGCGGCGAGGCGGTCACGGCGGGCGCGAACGTCTCGCGCGCGGCCAGGCATCCGGCGTTGACGGCCGCGTACGTGTCGCCGTCCTCGTCGAACACGACCGCCACCAGCACGCCGCACGCGCCGCACAGCAGGAACTGTGCGGTCTCCGATCCCTGCCGGTAGCGCCGAAGATGCTCCGGACGGTGGGCGTGGACGATCAACTGCGCGTTCGCGTTCGCGTCCGACAGCCAGGCGGCCCCATGCGCACGGCAGAAGCTGCAATCGCAGGCGCGCGCCGCCGTAGACGCGGGCACAAGCGCAGTGGAGAAGGCGAGGGTGATCGCGCCGCAGTGGCAACCGCCTTCCAGCAGCGGAATCCCGGCCGTCATCGACGCGGCTCAGCCGGCGTCAGCACGCCACGCCGCCGGCGTTTCGTTGGTGACGACTTCCGCGCGCGCCCGTGCGGCTTCCAGCGGACGGATCTCCAGCGTCAGGCCGAACGCGAGGCAGGGATTCTGCGCGGCGATCTGCGCGGCGTGGTCCAGCGAGTCGGCGACGATGAACCAGTAGCCGCCCACCAGCTCCTTCGCCTCGGCGAACGGTCCGTCGGTGATCCCGCTGCGCGACACCTGCTTGCCGCGGTGCTCCAGCCGGCTGCCGGGCTTCAGCACACCGTCGGCCAGCCCTTGCTCGTACCAGACGTAGAAACGGTCGATCGCGTCCTGCACGTCTTCCTTCGAGGCCGATTCGTCCCACTGGCCGCGGGAGATGAGGAGGTAGTCGGAGGTTGTCATGGGAGCGTCCTGGAGGAGGGTTCGCCGGCGTTCCGCGCCAGCGCATGATGCCGGAACAGGAGGAAGGCCAGGCGCTTCCGGCAGGCCGCGCAGTACAGGTCCTGGGCGATGTACGGGTGCGCGACCCGTCGGATCAGCTGCAACGGGTAATCGGGCAGGGGTCCTGCGGGCAGGCCCCAGTAATCGGGGAGGTAGGAACCGAAATCCGCATCGCAGAAATCGCAGAGCACCAGCTCGCGGCCCCACAATTCGAACACGTGGTACTCGTGCTCACCACGCCGGCACTCGTCCAGCTCGCGAGGGACATGCCCGCAGTCGAAGCAGGGCGCCACCTCGATGCGGCTCAGCGGGCCGCAACACACGGGGCAGTCGTTCACGGGGCGGCCTGCTCATAGACCCAGAAGCCCAGCGCGATCATGGCGATCCAGAACACCAGCCCGGTCAGGATCGCCGTTGCGTCGTCCGGCTCGTGCCGCGGACGGATGAGCCGCAGGATCAGCGCGCCGGTGCCGCGCAGCAACCACTCGACCACGATCTCGAAAACAACCCGCGCGATGAAGCGGAACACGCCGCCCAGCGCTTCGCCTGCGATGTCTCCCAATGGCATGCGCGCTCCTCTGTCCCTGTCGGACGATTATGCGTGTTCGATGGCGGCCCGCAGCAGCAGGCCCCACAGGCCGAGCACGGCGAGGAAGTTCACCGTGAACACCAGGCCGCGCAGGCGCACGTTCGTCGTGAGCACCTGCACGCCGCTGTGGAGCAGGCGGCCGCCGACGAAGGCCCAGGCGAATACGACCGCCGTCGTGCCGGTGCCCAGCAGCATCAGCAGCACGCAGGCGATGTGGAAGAACAGCGGCCACTCGAACTGGTTGGACAGGTTGGCGCTGATGCGCGGCTCGATCTTCGCCCACGGATTGCTGCCGTCCGCGCGACGGCCGATGCCCCAGATCGCCGGGGCACGCGCGACGGTCAGCAGGACGTAGAGGAAGGCCGCGAGCGCGATGTGCGCGGTCATCGGCAGAAGCAGCGTCGTGTCCAGGGCCGTCGCGCCGATGGTCATGCCAGGGGTCCGTTCGCCACGTAGGCCGCGCCGAGCGCAGCGAACAGACCCAGCAGGATGACCAGGCCGAAGCGGAGGCGGAACGGGATGTCCGGCTTGCCGTAGCGCTGTTCGGCCAGCCGGCGATCCAGTCGCCAGCCGTGGTGGCACTCGGGACAGGCCAGTTGGTAGCGCCTGCCGTAGACGAAGCCGAACAGCAGGTCGAATTCGCCGTACTTGTAGGTGAGCTGCGGCTGGAAGTCGCGCTCCTGGTCGCAGCGCGGGCAATGCTGCGGCTCGGGTTCGCCCACCGGCACCACGCGTTCGCCCTGGCCGATCATGAACATCATGCGTGCAGTCCTGTTGCGGGCATGCCGGTTACTCGGAAGTCGACGGGATTCTGTGGGGGTGCCGCGATGGCGTCAAACCCGCAAGAACAGGCCCGGGTGGAGCCGGGCAATGGTGGCGATTCAGTCGCCGCCGTCGCCGCCGCCCCCACAGCCGTGCTCTCCATCGGGCTTTCCGTCCACGGCGCAGGGGCCATCGACGAAGGCCGTCCTGTCCAGGCCAGCGGCTTCGTCGCGCGATTGCGATGCCAGGAAGACGAAGCAGACGATGGCGCCCACCACGGGAATCAAGCAGACCGCGAGGATCTGAAGGGTGCGCTGCGAACCGTTGAAGAACGGGCTGCGCAGGATGGCGACGGACGTGACGATGTTCAGCGTCGACAGCAGCACCAGGGCAACGATCAGCATGAGTGTCATCGAATTTCCTTAGCGGGAGCTGGAATCACGCCATGTCGCGCTGGGCGGGGGGCGGAGCCGCGTCAGGCCGGATGAAGCCCGTGATCGCGATCCAATGCCTGCTCAGCCTGAGGGGAATGAGAATCGCAGCGACCAGGCCCGCCGCAAAGGAGATGATCGGTGCACCCTGCTCCGCGAGAACGAAGATGGTGTTGCCGAGCACCACATGCCCACGATCGTGCAGGTCGGGAGCGATGAACGTCTTGAAGATATCCAGCGGCAACAGCAGAGCACCTGCCAGCATGATGAAGCCGTAGCTCAACAGAAGGCAGACCAGCGCGAATGAGCGCCGGTACGCCGTCGGCATCCCGGATCGCCACGCGATCATCCATGCAATCCACGCAGGTAGCAGAACCACGATCACCACGGCGATGGCGGCCAGACCGGTCACTGAGGTAATGAAGATCAGATCTGTGTCCATGGAGGCTTTACGTTCGAGGGGTGAGGCAAGCGTGGCCCGGGTAAGCGTAGCGCACCCGGGAGGTTTTACAGGCAACGGACGGGATCCCCTGGGCGTGTCCGTCGGCCTTGCCCGGGCGACGACGGGCTGCGGTGCGGTACGCCATAGGTTGGGGTGAGCTTGCGAACCCCAACATGCGGGGACGATGATGAGTCATGGACTATCGACGCACCCGCCAGGAAGGCGGCACGTATTTCTTTACCGTCAACCTCGCTGATCGTTCCAGCACCTTGCTCGTGGATCGCATCGATGATCTGCGCAATGCGGTTCGCACCGTCAAGCGACGGCATCCCTTCGATATCGTGGCGTGGGTCGTGCTGCCAGACCATCTGCATGCGGTCTGGACGCTGCCCGAAGGTGACGGCGACTGCGCTACCCGCTGGATGTTGATCAAGGCCGGGTTCTCGCGCGCCGTTCCAAAGGGAGAGCGGATAAGCGCCACGCGTCTTCGCAAGGGCGAGCGCGGGTTATGGCAGCGCCGGTTCTGGGAACACCTGATCGTCGACAAAGCCGATCTTGGGCATCATGTGGACTATGTGCACATCAATCCGGTGAAGCATGGTCATGTTGTGCGTGCGTCGGATTGGCCGTACAGCTCCATCCACCGCCACATTCGATCCGGCGTGATGTCGATGGACTGGGCGGCGCAGGTGGATCGGAGCTCGCTTGTCGGTGAGGGATGACGATGTTGGGGTTCGCGTTGCTCACCCCAACCTATGTCGTTCTGAACTTCCGGATCACGCTTCCGCGAACGCCGGCCGCGTCAGGTTGTCCGCATCGCCGTCCGTGCACCGCACTTCGTCTTCGATGCGGATGCCGCCATAGGGACGGAACGCGTCGACGCGTGCCCAGTCGATGCTGGCGGCGTGGCCGTTCTTCTTCACCTCGTCCAGCAGCATGTCGATGAAGTACAGGCCCGGTTCGATCGTCACCACCATGCCGGGTTCCAGCACGCGGGTCATACGCAGGTAGGGGTGGCCGGCGGGACGCTCGATGCGGCCGCCGCGGTCGCTGGCGGCGAAGCCGGCGACGTCGTGCACCTGCAGGCCGATGGGATGGCCCAGGCCGTGCGGGAAGAATGCCGCGCTGACGCCGGTGGCGACCGCCGCTTCCGGCGACACCGTGATGACGCCGAAGTCCTTCAGGATGCCCATCAGCGTGTGGTGTGCCTGCACGTGCAGCTGCTTGTAGTCCACGTTCGCGCGGACGCCGGCGCACATCTGCTGCTGGGCGGCGTCCACCGCATCGATCAACGCCTGGAACTCGCTGCCGGTGTCGTAGGCGTACGTGCGGGTGATGTCGCTGGCGTAGCCGTGGAAGCTGGCGCCGGCGTCGATCAGGAAGCTGCGAAGCGGATCGGGCGCCACGCGCTGCAGCTCCATGTAGTGCAGCACGGCGGCGTGTTCGTTGAGGCCGATGATGTTGCCGTAGGGCAGGTCGTTGGCGTCCTGGCCGACGGCGGCGCAATAGGCCATGTGGATGCCGAACTCGCTCTGGCCGGCACGGAAGGCCGCTTCCGCCGCGCGATGCCCGCGCACGGCCAGGCGCTGCGCCTGCCGCATCAGCGCGATCTCGTAGGGCGTCTTGTACGAGCGCTGGTATTCCAGGTACTGGATCACCGGCTCGGGATTGTTCGGCACGTGCCCGCCGAGCGCGCTCTGCGGCTCGCCGAGGATGGCGCTGTGCGTTGCGGTGGGCAGCAGCGGGCCCGCGTCTTCCGGCGTGCGGATGATGTGGATGTCGAAGTGGTCCACCCACCAGCCGCTGGGCGCATCCGGCACCACGTGCCAGTAGTCGAACGGCTGGTAGAAGATCACCTTAGGCCGCTCGCCCGGCGTGTAGACCAGCCAGCTGTAAGGCAGGCGCGTGAGCGGCAGCCAGGCCTTGAACTGCGGATTCACCGCGTACGGGTAATCGCGGTCGTCGAACACCTGCCAGTGCTGCGTGCCGCTGGGCACGACCAAGTGGTCGAAGCCGCCGCGCGCCAAGGCTTCGTCCGCACGGCGCTTCATCGCCGCCAGGTGGTCGGCGTACAGCGGGACGAGGTCGGTGTCGAAGGAGGCGGGGGCGTTCATGGCGGCGGCTCGTGCGAATGAGCCGCCATTTTGCCGCAATCGTCCGGCACGGGC
The DNA here is from genome assembly GCF_014851805.1 of Pseudoxanthomonas sp. PXM02. GTDB lineage: Bacteria > Pseudomonadota > Gammaproteobacteria > Xanthomonadales > Xanthomonadaceae > Pseudoxanthomonas_A. The sequence continues at coordinate 1,448,835 of NZ_JACVAK010000001.1, read as the reverse complement.
GTTGCGCGGACGGTCGCCTTGCGCGCTATTCGGCTTCCGGGCCGGCGTTCACCCACTGGCGCAGGCGCTCCAGCGGTTCGCGGTCGATGGTCAGGAAGCGCAGGCCGGCGAAGGCCTGGCCGGGCGTGTTCGCGGCGGCGGACCACACCAGGTGCGCGCCCACGTCGATCGGCTGGTCCTGGCCGCGTTCGTCCTGCAGGTGGAAGCGCAGCTGGTACAGCGCATCGTCGACCACGGGTTCGGTGGCGACCAGCAGCATGCCGGATTCGGACAGGTTGCCCAGCCGGCCGATGACCTGTTCGGTCATCAGGTCGAACACCGGCACCGGTTTCGGCACGGCGCGCCGGCGGGCGCGGCGGAACTCGCGCATCATGCGGCGTCTCCTGCGGGTTCGCCGCTGCGGCCGGTGAGGCTGCGCAGCGCGTTGAGGGTGGCGTTCCAGGCGCGGTCGATCAGGCGGCCGCGGTCCTCGGTGACCACCTGCGCCTGGCCCTTGGCCATCAGGTGCGCCAGCGTGTCCAGCGAGTGTTCGCCGACGCGCTGGCCGCGCTGGTTGACGAACAGCGCATTGCCGGTGACCGGACTGAACCACGACAGGCGCTGGCGCTGCACGTCGCCCTGCTGGTTGCGGGTGAACTCGAACCACGTGCCGAACGGCAGCGAGCGCAGGTAGTCGTAGCACTCCTGTTCCTGCGGCGTGCGCGGCTGGGTGGGCTTCTTCTTGACCTCACCCTGGCCGCCGAGACGCGCGCGTGCTTTCAGGCGTGCGGTCAGCTCGGTGCGCGAAGTGCTCTCGTCTTCTTCGGCGCTGGACAGGCGGCGCGAGATCGCGGCCGCTTCGTCCTCGTGGTAGCCCACCTGCACCAGCGATTTCTCGATCTTGCTGGCCAGCGCCGGATCGGGCGGCTGGTTGGCCGTCGTGGCGGCGACGATTTCCAGCGTGGTCTGCAGCTGCTCGGCCCACTCCGTGGACGACTCGCCGTTGCGCAGCTGGGTCAGCGTGAGCACGTCGGCCCACGCCTGGCTGAGCAGCGCCTGCACGAACTTCTGCGGCTTGGCCTCGGCCATCGCCGACTCGATGGTGTCGGCCGCGCGCTGCTTGGCGATTTCCAGCCGGTCCTTGCCGCGCGCGGCTTCGATCTGCCGGCGTTCGGCCAGCTCGGCCTTGCGCGCCGCTGCCTGCAGGTGCTGCTGCACGTCGCGGTTGGCGTCTTCGAAGACGGCTTCGTCGCCCTCATACGTCTCGACGACGGTTTCGACGGCCTTGTGCAGTCGCTGCACCAGGTGCGGATCGACATCTTCGTCGCCCAGCCAGGTCGCGCCGGATTCGGCGACCGTATTGAGCAGGTCGCGCGCGGGATGCTGCGCGCGCAGGAAGAAGTTGCGGTCGCGCAGCGCGGCCTGTACCACTGGCACCTGCAGTCGCACCAGCATGTCGGCGGCGGGTGCATCGTGCTGCACTTCGCGCTCGATCTCGTTGTAGAGCAGGTCGAGCAGTTCGAAGGTGTCCGAATCCGCGCTGGCCAGCGCGGCGCCAGGGCCGTGCTTGGCGCGGACTTCAGCCAGCATCAACTGCTGCAGGTCCGCCACGGTGCGGCGTGGCTGGTCCGGTGCGCGCGCGGGCAGCGGCGCGGTCTGCAGCGTCTGCAGTGTGCTCAGTACGTCGGGCGTGGGCAGCAGGCGGCGCGGCGCACTCCCCGCGCCTCCGCTGGCCTGGCCACCCTGCGCGGCGGGGGCACCGCCAGCGCCTGCACCTGCATCCGTCATGGCTGGCGCGCCAGTGCCGTCGGCGCTTCCACCGGCGTCACCGGAGATCGAGTCGATGTCGCCCGCGCGGGCGAGCGCGTCCGCCTGCAGGCCACCGCGGCGGATGGAGAGCAGTTTCTGCAGGACTTCGAACGAGCCCGCCATGTCCTGCGATGCCTGTCCGGCCGTCGCCGCGCCCTCGGCCGGTGTGCCGGCTGCGGTACCCGCCGTGGCCGGTGCCGGCGCTGCCGTGCCCGGCGTGGTGCCGGTCAGTGCGCCCGCCACCGCCTGCAACTGTTCGGGCGTCAGCGTGGCCCAGTGCGACGCGCCGGCCTGGCTCTGCCAGGCGGTCATCGGGCGTGCGCCGCCGCGGGCTTCGTCGCTCGGCGGCCGCACGACTTCAAGGTTGCGCACGCGCCGCGGCATGTAGGCCAGGCCCGGCAGGATGCCTTCGCGGGCGAGGAACTGGTTCACCGTGTTGGCCCACTCGGTGTAGTTCAGCATCACCTTGTGGTCGAAGCTGCGGTACAGCACCAACTGCGCGTCGATGGACAGTTCCAGGCACGCAGCGGCGTCTTTCAGCAGGTGACTCAGGCGATGCGGGCCCAGCGGCAGGTTCTCGGCCTCGTAGGCCGGACGGCAGGCGAGTACACCGAAGCGCTGGCCCAGCATCAGGATCTGCGCATTGCCGCGCTGCTCGTGCCGGCGCGCGACTTCGCGCAGCACGATCTCCTCGTCCATCGCGGCGTCTTCGACCAGGGTCAGTGTCTGGTAGTCGAGCCGCACCTGCGCCTGTTCGCCTGCTGCGCGTGCGCTGCGGATGCCCGCCAGCTCCGCTTCCAGCGCGAACATGTAATGCGGGACCAGTTCGACCCGGTTCTTCTGCAGCGAGCGCAGGTCGACGAAGATCTGCGTCTGCGCGTGGTTGCTGCGGGCCTGTTCGGCCTGCTTGAACAGCTGCTGCTCGAACTCCACCAGCATGCCGTTCAACGCGGCGACGAAATCGGGGGTGATGTGGTCGAACAGGTTTTGCAGCACGCGCCGCACGCGCGGCGGCAGGGCCGACGATGCGATCGTGGTCGGCGCGGCAGCGGACGTCGGCGGTCGTGTCGCGGTCATCGGTGCAGTGGGCTCCCCTCTCTCCGCATCATTATCACACCCTGCATCGCCTGCGCACCCATCCGTCGCCGTGGCGCGGGCACTGCGGACGTCAGGTGTCCAGGAACAGTTCGATCACATCGTTGGTGAAGCGCCGGCCCAGCGCGGTGGGACGCGCATGGGTATCGGACACCTCCAGCCAGCCTGATTGCAAGGCCTGTTCCAGAGCGGGCGCGATGCTCGACAGCGGCAGTCCGGTCGTCGCGGTGAAGTCGGCCAGTGCAAAGCCTTCCTGCAGGCGCAGGGCGTTGAGCATGAACTCGAACGGACGCCGCTCGGGCGTGATGTCGTCGTCGCCACCGATGGCCGCCGGCGTACCGGCCGCGGCCAGGTAGGCCGTGGGGTGCTTGATCTTCCAGCGGCGCAGGACCTGCTGGGTGGCGCCGACGGTGATCTTGCCGTGCGCACCGGCACCGATGCCGATGTAATCGCCATAACGCCAGTAGTTGACGTTGTGCGCGCAGCGGCGCCCCGGGCGCGCGTAGGCGCTGACTTCGTAGTGCTGGTAGCCGGCGTCGGCCAGCAGCGCCTGGCAGTGCTCCTGCATGTCCCAGGCGTGGTCGTCGTCGGGAATGCCCTGCGGCGGCCGCGCGAAGAACACCGTGTTCGGTTCAAGCGTCAGCTGGTAGTGCGAAATGTGTGCCGGCTGCAGGGCGAACGCGCGCTGCAGGTCGTGTTCGGCCATCGCCAGCGTCTGCCCGGGCAGGGCGTACATCAGGTCGAGGTTGAAATTGTCGAAGCCGGCATCCTGCGCCAGCTTCACCGCGTACTCGGCTTCATGGCTGTCGTGGATGCGGCCGAGTTTCTTCAGGCTGTCGTCGTCGAAACTCTGGATGCCGAAGCTGATGCGGTTGATCCCGGCGGCGCGGTAGTGCTCGAAGCGGCCGTGTTCGGCGGTACCGGGATTGGTCTCCAGGGTGACTTCCAGTCCCGGCGCGAAACGCAGCCGGCTGCTCGCGCCCTGCAGGAAGCGGTCGATCGCCACCGGCGGGAACAGGCTGGGCGTGCCGCCGCCGAAGAACACGCTGTGCACGGTGCGTCCCCACACCAGCGGCAGGTCGTGGTCCAGGTCGCGCAGCAACGCGTCGACGTAGTCGTCGAACGGCAGTTCGCCCTTGCCCTGGTGCGAATTGAAGTCGCAGTACGGGCATTTGCGCACGCACCACGGCATGTGCACGTAGAGCGAGAGGGGCGGGGGAATCAGCATGGGTCAGGGCAGGTCGAGCAACCGTTGCTTCAGGCCGGCCAGCGCCTTGCCGCGATGGCTGATTCGGTTCTTCTCCGCCAGCGGCATCTCTGCCGCGGACTGCCCGTGCTGCGGATCGAAGAACACCGGGTCGTAACCGTGGCCGCCTTGGCCGCGGCGTTCATGCAGGATGCGGCCGCGCCACTCGCCTTCCACGATCAGCGGCTGCGGGTCGTGCGCGTGGCGCAGCAGCACCAGCACGCAATAGAAGTGCGCACCGCGTTGCTCGCCGGCGACGTCCTTCAGCGCGTCCAGCAGCTTGTCGATGTTGCGTTGCGCGTCGCCGTGGCCGCCGGCATAGCGCGCCGAATACAGGCCGGGTGCGCCGTTGAGCGCATCCACGCAGATGCCGGAGTCGTCGGCCAGCGCGGGCAGGCGGGTCTGCAGGCTGGCGTGGCGCGCCTTGATCAATGCGTTCTCGACGAAGGTGGTGCCGGTCTCGTCGGCGTCCTCCACGCCCAGGTCGGACTGCGCAACCAGTTCGATGCCGGTATCGGCCAGCAGGTCGCGGAGTTCTTCCAGCTTGCCCTGGTTGGAGGAGGCGAGGACGAGTTTCATGGTGGATCAGCCCTTGGGTTGCAGCAGGTCCCAGCGATTGCCGTAGGCATCGCGGAACACGGCGACAGTGGCGTAGATCTCTTCGCGCGGTGTCTCGAGGAACTCGACGCCCGCGGCCGTCATCCGTGCGTGATCGCGCCAGAAATCATCGGTCTTCAGGAAGAACCCCACGCGACCGCCGGTCTGGTCGCCGATGCGCGCGCGCTGTTCGTCGGTGGTCGCGACTGCCAGCAGCAGGTCGGTGGTGCCTTCGCCTGCCGGCGCCACGCGCACCCAGCGCTTGCCGCCGCCAAGGTCGGTGTCCTCGCGCAGTTCGAAACCCAGCGCATCGCGGTAGTGGGCGATGGCGCGGTCGTAGTCGTCGACCAGCAGGGTGACCAGGCTCAGCAGGGCCATGGCGTCAGCCCGCCAGCGCCGCGCGCTGGGCGGCGAACAGTTCGCCGATGCCCTTCTCGCCGAGCGCGAGCAGCGCATCCAGTTCGTCGCGACGGAAGGCATGGCCTTCGGCCGTGCCCTGCAACTCGATGAAGCCGCCGCCGTCGTTCATCACCAGGTTCATGTCGGTGTCGCAGTCGCTGTCCTCGGCGTAATCCAAGTCCAGCACCGGCTCGCCGCGGTAGATGCCCACCGAGACCGCGGCGACGGCGCCGTGCACCACGTCGCGCTTGATCTCGTTGCGGGCCTTCAGCCAGTTCACCGCATCCACCAGTGCGACGTAGGCGCCGGTGATGGCGGCGGTACGGGTGCCGCCATCGGCCTGCAGTACATCGCAGTCCAGGGTGATGGTGCGTTCGCCCAATGCGCCGCGGTCGACGCAGGCGCGCAACGTGCGGCCGATCAGGCGCTGGATCTCCAGCGTGCGCCCGCCCTGCTTGCCGCGCGAGGCTTCGCGATCGCTGCGCGTGTGGGTGGAGCGCGGCAGCATGCCGTACTCGGCGGTCACCCAGCCTTCGCCCTTGCCGCGCAGGAAGCCCGGCACCTTGTTCTCCACCGTCGCCGTGCACAGCACGCGCGTATGGCCGAAGCTGACCAGCACCGAGCCCTCCGCGTGGCGCGTGTAGTTGCGCAGGATGCTGACGTCGCGCATCTGGTCGGGCTGGCGGCCGCTGGGGCGGGAAAAGGACATGGGGGCATCCGCAATGAGGGGGGCGAAGTTTACCAGCCCGGCCCGCCGTGCCCGGCCGGCAGCGCGGGGGCTGCTAAGATGCGCCGCTCACTGGTCCGATGGGCACCTGCATGATCCGCAGCATGACGGCGTTCGCTACCGCCGAACGCGCCACCGACGGCGGCACGCTGGCGGCCGAACTGCGCGCAGTCAACCACCGCTTCCTGGAACTGGGCGTGCGCCTGCCGGACGAACTGCGCGTGCTGGAACCGGCGCTGCGCGAGCGCGTGGCCTCGCGCGTGTCGCGCGGCAAGCTGGACCTGACCCTGCGCCTGCGCGCGCCCGAAGGCGGCGGCGCGCTGCAGTTGAATCCCCGTGTGGTGGCGCAGCTGTCCGAACTGGCGCAGGACCTGTCCGCGCGCCTGCCCAACCTGCGCACCGAGCTGACCGACCTGCTGCAGTTCCCCGGCGTGCTGCAGAGCAAGGGCGTGGACATGGAGGCGCTGCAGGCCGAGGCGCTGGCGTTGCTGGACGCCGTGCTCGACCAGTTCGTCGCCGGGCGTGAGCGCGAGGGTGCCAAGCTGGTGGCGGCGATCCTGGAGCGCGTGGACGGCATCGCCGCGCTCGCGGCGGAGGTGCGCACGCTGATCCCGCAGATCCGCGCCGGCCAGCGGCAGAAGCTCGAAGCGCGCATGGCCGACGTGGCGCAGAACATGGAACAGGGCCGGCTGGAGCAGGAACTGGTGCTGTGGCTGCAGAAGCTGGACGTGGACGAGGAGCTCGACCGCCTCGACAGCCACGTCAAGGAGATCCGTCGCGTCTTCACCCAGAAGGAACCGCAGGGCCGCCGGCTGGACTTCCTGCTGCAGGAGTTCAACCGCGAGGCGAACACCCTGGGTTCCAAGTCCGTCGACATCCGCACCACCAACATCGCGGTGGAACTGAAGGTGCTGATCGACCAGATCCGCGAACAGGCGCAGAACATCGAATGAAGCGCGGAACCCTCTACATCGTCGCGGCGCCGTCGGGCGCGGGCAAGAGCAGCATCGTCAACGCCGTGCTGGCGCGCGACAACGAGATCGCGCTGTCCATCTCGTTCACTTCGCGCGCCGCGCGCCCGGGCGAACGGCATGCGCAGCACTACCACTTCATCAGCGCGGACGAATTCAAGGCGATGATCCGTGCCGGCGACTTCTTCGAGTACGCCGAAGTCCACGGCGACTGGAAGGGCACCGCGCGCCAGTCGGTCGAGCCGCAACTCGATGCCGGCAAGGACGTACTGCTCGAGATCGACTGGCAGGGCGCGCGCCAGGTGCGCGAGAAGGTGCCGGATGCGGTCAGCGTATTCATCCTGCCGCCTTCGCGCGATGCGCTGGAGCAGCGCATGCGTGCCCGCGGGCAGGACAGCGAGGAGGTCATCCAGCGTCGCCTGGCCGCCGCCCGCGAGGAGATGTCGCATTACGCCGAGTTCGATTACGTCATCGTCAATGACGTGTTCGAGGACGCGGTGGCGCAGATGCACACCATCTTCACGGCCAGCCGCCTGCGCCGGGAGGCGCAGGACGTGCGCCACGCGGACCTGATCGCCGCCCTGCTGGCGGAATAGCGCCGCGCCGGGCGGTTGTAGGAGGGGCTTCAGCCCCGACCGCACAGCCGCTGCGTTGACGGGATTTGGTCGGGGCTGAAGCCCCTCCTAAGACGATTCCGAAAATAAGTATTTGATTTTCAAGGAAAGGCTTGCATTGCCGGGGCCGGCTGCCTACAATCCCGGCCCCTTTCCGTATTCACTGGGCGACCTGCCGGTCGCCGGGAGCCCGCATGGCCCGCATCACCGTCGAAGATTGCCTGGAAGTCGTCAACAACCGTTTCGAGCTGGTCACCATGGCCGCCAAGCGCGCCCGCCAGCTGGCCAACGGCGTCGAGGCCCAGATCGACAACACCGAAGCGCAGGACAAGCCCACCGTGCTGGCGCTGCGTGAAATCGCCGCGCGCAAGATCGACAACGAGCTGATCGACCGCGTCGAGAAGGCCGAGCGCGAGCGCGCCGAACGCGAAGCGCTGGAGTGGGCCGCCGCCGAAGTGGTGGCCGACGACGACCTGTCGAAGGGCGACGACTGAGATCAACGTCATCTGACGTTCCCATCGGAACGGACGATCGCCGGAAAGCCCGCGAAAGCGGGCTTTCTGCATTTCCGGAGCCCGGATCCGCGTTGCCGTGGCGACGTGACTGGCATAGTCTGGCGGCATGAATTCAGGTCGCACCGCCAAGGCACTCCGCAGCCCCGCTTCTTCGCGTGACGAGGGCGTGCCGGAGTACGTGGTGCAGTTCGAGAAGATGGCGAAGTACCTGCCGAAGGAGCAGCTGCCGCTGCTGCGGCGGGCCTGGGAAGTGGGGGCGGCGGCGCACGCGGGGCAGACCCGCAAGTCGGGCGAGCCGTACATCACCCATCCCGTGGCGGTCGCCGGGGTGCTGGCCGAACTGGGGATGGACGCCGAGACGCTGATCGCGGCGATCCTGCACGACACCATCGAGGACACGCCGCTGACCGGCGCCGACATCGCGGCCGAGTTCGGCGAATCGGTCGCGGAACTGGTCGAAGGCGTCACCAAGCTGGACAAGCTGAAGTTCCGTGACCGCCAGGAAGCGGCGGCCGAAAGCTTCCGCAAGATGCTGCTGGCCATGTCGCGCGACCTGCGCGTGATCATGATCAAGCTGGCCGACCGCCTGCACAACATGCGCACGCTGGGCGCGCAGAGCGCCGAGGCGCGCGGACGCATCGCCCGCGAGACGCTGGAGATCTACGCGCCCATCGCGCAGCGGCTGGGCATGAACCTGGTCAAGTCGGAACTGCAGGACCTGGGCTTCCGGGCGCTGCATCCCTGGCGCCACGCGGTGGTCGAGAAACACATCCGCAGCCAGCCGGTGATGCGCCGCGAGTCCATGGCGCAGATCGAGGCCCACCTGTCGCAGCGACTGGCGAAGGAAGGCATCGAGCACCGCTTGGTCAGCCGGGTGAAGACGCCCTGGAGCATCTACAACAAGATGCGCGGCGAGGGTAAAAGCTTCGACCGGGTGATGGACGTGTTCGGCTTCCGCGTCGTCGTCGATTCGGTGCCGGACTGCTACCACGCGCTCGGCGCGGTGCATGCGCAGTACAAGCCGCTGGACGGGCGCTTCCGCGATTTCATCGCCATCCCCAAGGCCAACGGCTACCAGTCGCTGCACACCGTGCTGTTCGGGCCCTATGGTTCGCCGATCGAAGTGCAGATCCGAACCACCGAGATGGACCTGGTCGCCGAACGCGGTATCGCGGCGCACTGGACCTACAAGTTCGGCACCGATTCGCCCAACAGCGCGCAGAACCGCGCGCATGCCTGGATCGTGGAACTGATCGACAACCAGCGCGCCGCCGGCTCGTCGCTGGAGTTCCTCGACAACGTCAAGGTCGACCTGTTCCCGGACGAGGTCTACCTGTTCACGCCGAAGGGCAAGATCCTGTCGCTGCCGCGCAATGCCACTGCCTTGGATTTCGCCTATGCGGTGCATACCGACGTCGGCAACCAGGCGGTTGCTTCGCGCGTGGACAAGAAGCTGGTGCCGTTGCGCACCAAGCTGGCCAGCGGACAGAGCGTGGAGATCATCACCGCCAAGTCCGCGGCCCCGAAGCCGCAGTGGCTGGAATTCGTGGTGACGAGCAAGGCGCGTACGGCGATCCGCCATCAGCTCAAGCAGCTGGAGCACGAGGACGCCGTGCAGCTCGGCCACCGCATGCTCGACCGCGCGCTGGAAGACCTCGACAGCTCGCTGGAGCGGCTGCCGCAGCAGCGCCTCGAAGCCTTCCTCACCGAGCACAAGTACCCGCGCCTGGAGGCCTTCCTCGCCGACGTGGCGCTGGGCAACTGGATGCCGTCGCAGGCGGCGCAGGCGCTGACGGCGTTCGCCGAGCTTCGCGCGGGCGGACACTCGAAGCATTCGCAGGAAAAGATCCTGATCACTGGCGGCGAGCGCGGCGTGGTCAGCTTCGCGCAATGCTGCCAGCCGATCCCGGGCGACGAGATCATGGGCTACCACACGGCCGGCAAGGGCATCGTGGTGCACCGTCTGGACTGCCCCAACGTCACCGAATTCCGCAAGTCGCCGGAGCGTTGGGTGCCGATCGCGTGGGATGCGAAGGTCACCGGTGACTACGACGCCGCGCTGCTGATCGACGTGGAAAACCGTCCCGGCGTGCTGGCGCAGGTCGCCGCCGCGGTGGCGAAGAGCCAGTCGAACATCGAGCGCGTCGAATATCTCGAGCGCGACATCAACGTCGCCGTGCTGCGCTTCTCGATCCAGGTGCGCGACCGCAACCATCTGGCGGAAGTGATGCGCCGGCTGCGACGCCTCAACGTCGTACACGGCGTGCGTCGCCAGTGACGTAGGGCGGGCCCAGGCCCGCCGTCGCGGTGATCCTGTAGGAGGGGCTTCAGCCCTGAGGCTTTGGGATCTGCCGATCGGATCGCGCAAAGAGCATTGGGGCTGAAGCCTCTGCTGCAACGCCGATCATTGCCGCTGCAATCCGAGTGGTCGCGATGGCGGGCCTGGGCCCGCCCTACGTAGAATCACGGGTTCTTACTGGAGCTCGCCCATGACCAAGCAGATCATCCACACCGACCAGGCGCCCGCCGCGATCGGGCCGTATTCGCAGGCCGTGCGAGCCGGCAACACGGTGTATTTCTCCGGGCAGATTCCGCTGGATCCGGCGAGCGGCAATCTGGTCGATGGCGACATCGCCGTGCAGGCGCGCCGCGCGTTCGACAACCTGAAGGCGGTCGCGGAAGCCGCGGGCGGTTCGCTCGACCGCATCGTGCGGCTGGGCCTGTACCTGACCGATCTGTCGCAGTTCGCCGCGGTCAATGCGGTGATGCAGGATTACTTCGCCGCGCCGTATCCAGCACGCTCGACGATCGAAGTTTCCGGCCTGCCGAAGGGCGCCGCGTTCGAAGTCGATGCGGTGATGCTGCTCGACTGAGCGGATGACGCTCAGGCCGGACTACGTCGGGTCTCGCTCGGCGTATGCCCGGTCCAGCGCTTGAACGCACGACGGAACTCGCGCACGTCGTTGAAACCGATCTGGCTGCCGACGCTGGCGATGGTCACTTCCGCGTCCTGCAGAAGTTCCAGTGCGCGTTCGGTGCGCACGCGGTCGTGCACGGCGCTGAAGCTGGTGCCTTCCTCGGCAAGCTGGCGGCGCAGCGTGCGCTCGCTCAGGTGCAGCGCGGTGGCCACATCCGTCATCTGCGGGTTGTCGCGCAGGCGTGGCCGCAACTGGCGCTCGACTGCGGCGGTGGTTTCGCCGCGCAATGACATCGCGGTCAGCTGTGCGCGGCACAGCGCCAGCGCCTGTCGCGAGGTCACCGGGTTGTAGCTGGCGAACGGCAGCTCCAACCATCGCCGGTCGACGACCATCGCGTGCCGGGGCTGGTCGAAGCGCACCTCGCAGCCGAACAGTTCCCCGTAACGCGCCGCGTAGCGTGGCGCGGGATACCCCAGGTCCATCCGCACGGGGCGGAACTCGGGGCCGGCCAGTTCGCGCGCCAGCATCAGCGTGCTGGCGAACATCTCTTCGCACAGGAAGGGCAGCAGGTCCGCCGCCTCCTCGGGTGCGGTGGCCACGACGGCCAAAGCACCGTCGTCGCCCTCCTGCATGTCCAGGTCCATCAGCGGGCCGAGGTTGCGCTGGTATTCGAGGCCGATCTGCACGGCGTCGCCGAAGGTCGGCGCAGTTTTCATCGCCAGCCCGAGCAGGCCGAAGTTGCCGCCGTTCTGCTTCTCGCCCATGGCCAGGCCCACGCCGTCGATCGGCAGGGTGGGCAGGGCGCGTCGGATGATCTCGCTGGCCTGGCGGTAGGACACGCGCGCCAGCGGATCGTGGATCTCCTGCACGTTCATCCGCATGCCGGCGAACCAGCTTTCCGCATTCACGCCGAATTCGCCGGCCAGCAGCACCAGGCCGCACAGCATGTTGGTGGGCAGGTTGGCGATCGAGAGGCGATTGCCCAGTCCGGTTTTCCAGCGCATCGAGGCCGCTCCAGCTTGTCCGCTTTGCCCCCCGTAGTATGCCGCTCCCGCCCTCTGTGTCACATAGGCCGCCGCACCAGACTGCTTGGCACTACGCAGGCGTATGGGAGGGGAGACTCATGCAGCGCACCATTTCGGTGGCAGTGGCTGGCGCATTGGCGCTCATGGCCGCCGGCTGCCAACCCAAAGCACCGGACACCGCCGCCGTGGCGGCCGCCGACGCCGGCTTCGCCGCGACCTTGCAGGAGCGTCTACTGGACGCCAAGCCGGGCGACGTCATCGAGATTCCGGCCGGCCGCCACAGCTTCGACCGCAGCCTGACCCTGCGCGCGGACGGGGTGACCATCCGCGGGGCCGGCATGGACAGCAGCGTGCTGAGCTTCAAAGGGCAGAAGGCCGGCGCCGAGGGGCTGCTGGTCAACGGAAACGACTTCACTATCGAGAACCTCACCATCGAGGACTCCAAGGGCGATGGCCTGAAGATCAGCGAGTCGTCGAACATCACGATCCGTGGCGTGAAGGTGCAGTGGACCGGCGGCCCGAGCACCAAGAACGGCGCCTATGGCATCTATCCGGTGCTGACCAAGAACGTGCTGATCGAAGACACCGTGTCGATCGGTGCGTCCGATGCGGGCATCTACGTAGGCCAGTCCGACGGCGTGATCGTGCGCCGCAGCCGCGCCGAACAGAACGTCGCCGGCATCGAGATCGAGAACACCATCAACGCCGACGTCTACGAGAACGTCGCTACCGGCAACACCGGCGGCATCCTGGTCTTCAACATGCCGGGCCTGTCGCAGCAGGGTGGGAACATCCGCGTCTATGCGAACAAGGTGATCGCGAACAACCACGAGAACTTCGGCGCCAAGGGCACCCCGGTGGCCAGCGTGCCGGCCGGGTCGGGCATCGTGATCAATTCCAACGACGACATCGAAGTGTTCGGCAACGAGATCCGCGACAACGCGACCGCCAACATCATCGTGTCCAGCGTCTATTCCACCGGTTACAAGGACAGCAGCGCGTCGCCGAACTTCGATCCGTATCCCGAGCGCATCCATGTCCACGGCAACACGCTGTCCGGTGGCGGCGATTCGCCGGACGGCTTCGACCTGAAGGCGCTGAAGGTGGCCACGTACGGCCTGCGCGGCAATTTCCCCGACGTGCTGTGGGATGGCTACTTCAACAAGGAGCGCGTCGTCGACGGTAAGAAGGTGGGACCGGAGATCTGCCTGCGCGACGTCAACGGCGTGGTCAACGCGGACGGCCCGGGCGGTTACAAGAGTCCGAGCAAGGACGCCAAGGTGCACGACTGCGAGCTGCCGCGGCTGCCGGCGGTCGATCTGAAACGCGGTTGAGGACGGCGCATGCGGTATCGCGTCATGGCGTTGCTGGGGGTCGTGGCGGCCTGCATGGTGCTGGCCGCGTGCCGGCCCGCGCAACGCGTGCATTTCTTCGCGGAAGGCCAGCCAGCTTCGCTGGAAGAGTGGGGCGTATTGCGGATCGAGGACGGTCGCCTGCGCCTCAACGACGGCGTGGTGCCGTACGATCTCAACACGCCGCTCTTCAGCGACTACGCGCACAAGTTGCGCACGGTGTGGATGCCGGAGGGCACCTCGGCCACGTACCAGCCGGAGCGGAGTTTCGACTTCCCGGTCGGCACCATCCTCAGCAAGACGTTCTATTACCCGCTGCCGGAAGGGCAGGCGTGGGATGGCAAGTCCGTGGCGCGGACACCGCCTTCGCAGTCATCACTGGAAGGCGAGGCGCTGGATCTGTCCAAGGTGCGGCTGATTGAAACCCGGCTGCTGGTGCATCGCGCCGAGGGCTGGGTCGCGCTGCCCTATGTGTGGAACGATGCGCAGACCGAAGCCACACTGAAACGGACAGGCGACCTGGTCGCCCTCGAACTGGTCGATACACAGGGGCGGCGCGAGGCCGCCAACTACCAGGTGCCCGACCAGAACCAGTGTGGCGGCTGCCACATCACCGACAACAAGTCGCGCAAGCTGCTGCCGATCGGTCCGAAGGCACGGCATCTGAACCGCGATTTCGACTATGCGTCCGGTCGCCAGAACCAGCTGGCCCATCTGGCGGGTGTCGGCTATCTGGCCGGCGTACCAAGCACGCCGCCGCGACTGGCCGATGCGATGGATACGCAGGCGCCGCTTGATGCGCGCGCCCGCGCCTACCTGGACGTCAATTGCGGCCATTGCCACAGCGCCACGGGTCCGGCGATCACCTCGGGCCTGTGGCTGGATGCGCAGACGCAGGACCGGCTGAAGCTGGGCTTCTGCAAGCAGCCGATCGCCGCGGGCAAAGGCACGGGCAACCGGCGCTACGACATCGTGCCGGGGCATGCGGCCGATTCCATCTTCGATTACCGGTTGGACAGTGACGACCCCGCGATCATGATGCCGGAGCTGGGGCGCTCGGTCGTCCACCACGAAGGGGTGCAGCTGATCCGGGCATGGATCAATGCGCAGGCGGGCAGTTGCGATACGGGGACAGGTACAGGCAGTGAACCATCGCCGGCCACCTGAGGCCGGTATCCGCACAACGCTTCCGGGAGGGCGTGATGAGAGTGATGCAACGGAATCTGGTCGTAGGGCTTCGGCGCGCGCTGTTCGGCAGTTGCGTGGTGTTGGGCGCGAGCGGGACGGCCTGGGCCCAGGCGACGCCGGAAGGCGAGCAGCAGGCCACCAACCTCGACACCATCACCGTCACCGCCCAGAGCCGCCAGCAGGAATTGCAGGACGTGCCGATCGCGCTGCAGGTCGTCGACCAGCAACTGCTCGATGACGTGGCGGCGGAGAACCTGGGCGATATCGACGCGTTCGTGCCGGGCCTGGTGGTGGATGCCGCGCAGCCCACGCAGCCGTCCTTCCGCCTGCGTGGCGTGGAGACCAACGACTTCGGCATCGGCACCGACCCAGCCGTCGGCATCTTCGTCGATGGCGTGTACGGCGGTCGCGGCGGCGGGGTGCTGCTGCCGTTCCTCGATGTCGAGCGCATCGAGGTGCTGAAGGGGCCGCAAGGAACGCTGTTCGGCCGCAACACCGCCGCGGGTGCGATCTCGCTGGTGACGCGGCGGCCGCAGGACGAGACCGAAGCCCGCCTGCGACTGCGGCTCGGCAACTACGGCAAGCAGTACGTGGATGCGATGTGGAATGTCCCCGTCAGCGATGTCTCGGCGTTCCGCGTGAACGCGCTGTTCAACCACAGCGACGGCTGGTTCCAGGATGGCGCCACCGGCAAGGACCTGGGCGGCGAGAACGTGTGGGCTGCGCGTGCCGCATGGCAGCTGCGCATCGGTGACCACACCACCGCGCTGCTGAGCTGGGACCACGAGAGCCTGGACCAGAATGGGCGCGTCACCACCGGCATCGTGCCGTTGCCTGCGTTTCCGCAACGGCCGCCTGTGCCGGTCGATCCTGACGATTACCTCGACCCGCGCAAAACGCCGACCTACAGCGATGCGGAGAATGCCGAGTGGCGCACGTTCGACGGCGTCAACGTGATCGTCGATCACGCCTTCACCTGGGGCAACCTGACCTCGACCTCGTCGTGGCGCGAGTACGACTCGAAGAACCAGACCGAGGAAGACGGCACCAACCGCACCGATCTCTACATCGATTCCGTCAACACCGAAAGCAACGAGACGTTCTACCAGGAGTTCAAGTTCTCCGGCAGCAGCGCGCGGCTGGACTGGGTGGCAGGCGCCAGCTATTTCAAGGAGGACGCCGAGCAGACCAGTGAGGTGAACACCAATACGACCGCGCTCGGAAGCATCCTGGCGAACCAGGGGTTCGCGGCGCCGGCGGGCTTTCCGTTTGCGCCCGAAGGGACCCCCTTGCTGTTCGTCATGTCGCAGATCGGGCAGGCGAACGGTTTGCCGTCGCTGCTTGGCTACGGTTGGAACGAAGTCTTCAACAACACCCTCGAAACCACCGCCTATGCGGCCTTTGGCGATGTCATCTGGCGTGCGACCGACAGGCTGAACGTTACCTTCGGCCTGCGCTACACCCGCGACGAGAAGAGCTTCAGTTGGTTCAACGGGCCGCGCAACGCAGCCACGTTCGATGCGGTGCTAAACGCGTACCTTGGTGCCGGCATTCCGCAGATGTTCCTGGCGGATCTTCCGCCGGAAGCGGCGGCCCAGATCATGTACGCCCTCACTACGTCGGTGGCTTTCGTCGACCCGCCGGCGGTCGTCAACAAGGGAATCACCAATCGTGACAAGAAGAGCTGGAGCGACTTCAGCCCGCGCTTCGTGGTGGACTACCACCTCAACGACAAGACCATGGTCTTCGGTTCGCTGGCCAAGGGCTACAAGGCGGGTGGCTTCAACGCGCTGCAGATCGGTCCGGCCTTCGAGAACGAGGACGTCTGGAACCTGGAAGCCGGCATCAAGCAGTCGCTCGGCCGCTTCGCCTGGAACGCCTCGGTGTTCCACTACCGCTACGACAACCGCCAGTCGGTGCGCCTGATCGATCCGGACCCGAACAACCCGGTCGACATCCCGCGTTTCGTCTTCGACACTGGCGATCTGGAAGCCACCGGCATCGATGTCGACCTGCGCTGGAAGGTGACTGACGGCTTCACCCTGGATGCGCAGGCCGAGTGGATCGACTCCAAGTACAAGGACTACGTGACGCCGGAAGGCGTGGACCTGGACGGCGAACCGACCGGCGAGCCGCGCTTCACCGCCTCGGTCGGCGCGGCGTACAAGGTCGATCTGTCCGAGCGTGGTGAGCTGCGTTTCTCGGCGCGGCATGCGTACCGCGGACGCAGCCGCTGCAATGCGGGCTCGGACCTGCAGGGCGACTGTGGCGTCAATGCACTGCTCGACATCGGTGAAGCGCGTGACCGTACCGACGTGCGCATCGGCTGGACCGCGCCGCAGGGGCACTGGAGCTGGGCGATCTACGGCAACAACGTGTTCGACAACCAGTACGTGAAAGGGCTGAACACCTATGGTCGGGGACCGCTGGGCGTGGTGGGCGCCACCATCACCGAGCCGCGCACCTACGGCATGGAAGTAGCCGTGAAGTTCTGATCCGCGCGGCGACGTGACGGACGTGGGCCCCGGCATCGTGAGATGCCGGGGTTTTTGTTTGGCGGCGTTCCCGGCATCCTTGTGCGATGCCTGCACGTCGCGACTCGCCGTCCATCGAACTTTCCGCCGAACCCCTGAGTCGCCTTGCCGGCGTGGGCCCGCGCGTGGCGGAGAAGCTCGCGGCACGTGGACTGTTGACCTTGCAGGACCTGTGGCTGCACCTGCCGCTGCGCTACGAAGACCGCACCGCGATCACGCCGATCCGCCTGTTGCAGCCGGGTGTGCCGGCCCAGGTCGAGGGACGCGTGGAGGCGGTCGAGCGCGGCTTCCGCTACCGGCCGGTGCTGCGTGTGGCCGTGGCCGATGATGCGGGCGGCTCGCTGGTGCTGCGCTTCTTCCATTTCCGCGCGGCGCAGGTCGGGCAGTTCGCGGTCGGCGCTCGCATCCGCTGCTACGGCACGCCCAAGCCGGGGCAGAACGGCCTGGAGATCATCCATCCCAGCTATCGCGTGCTGGGCGATGACGACGATGCGGCGCTGGGTGAAGCGCTGGATCCGGTCTATCCCGCCATCGAAGGACTGGGCCCGGCGAGCATTCGCAAGCTGGTCGGCCAGGCGCTGGACCGGTTGCCGGGCGACGACCGTCTGGAACTGCTGCCCGTCGGACTGCTGGAAGGGCTGGGGTTGCCCTCGCTGAGGCAGGCGCTGCTGACCATGCACCGCCCGCCCCGCGATGCGGATGTCGCATCGCTTGCATTGGGTACGCATCCGGCACAACGTCGCCTGGCGATCGAGGAACTGCTCGCCCATCACCTCAGCCTGCGCCGGCAGCGGCTTGCATTGCAGCAGCACAAGGCGCCGGCGCTGAAAGGCAAGGGCACACTCGTGAAGGCGCTGGTGAAAGCGCTGCCCTTCACGCTGACCGGCGCGCAGCAGCGCGTGTTCACCCAGATCCGTGAAGACATCGCCAAGTTTTCACCGATGCTGCGGCTGGTGCAGGGTGATGTGGGTAGCGGCAAGACCGTCGTCGCGGCGCTGGCAGGCATGCTGGCAGTCGAAGCGGGCAAGCAGGTGGCGCTGGCGGCGCCGACCGAGCTGCTGGCCGAGCAGCATCTTGCCAACCTGCGTGCCTGGTTGGAGCCGCTGGGTGTACGTGTAGCGTGGTTGGCCGGCAAGGTCACCGGCAAGGCACGCGCCACCGTGCTGGCGCAGGTGGCGTCGGGCGAAGCGCAGGTCGTGGTTGGCACTCATGCACTGATGCAGGAAGCGGTGGTCTTCCATGACCTGGGCTTGGCCATCGTCGACGAGCAGCATCGCTTCGGTGTGCACCAGCGACTCGCACTGCGCGACAAGGGGGCGGGCGGGGACAACGTGCCGCACCAGCTGGTGATGACTGCCACACCGATCCCGCGCACGCTGGCGATGGCGGCCTACGCGGACCTGGACGTATCGGCCATCGACGAACTGCCGCCTGGCCGCACGCCGGTGCAGACGGTTGCGCTGAGCGCCGAGCGACGGCCGGAACTGGTCGAGCGCATCCGAATGGCGTGCGCGGAAGGGCGGCAGGCGTACTGGGTCTGCACCCTGATCGACGACAGCGACGAAGTGGTCGCGCAGGCCGCGCAGACCACGTTCGAGACCCTGTCCGCGTCGTTGTCCGCGCTGCGGGTCGCGCTGGTGCACGGGCGCATGAAGGCGGCCGACAAGCAGGCCACGATGCGCCGCTTCAAACAGGGCGAGATCGACCTGCTGGTCGCGACCACGGTGATCGAGGTCGGTGTGGATGTTCCCAACGCGTCGCTGATGATCATCGAGAACGCCGAGCGACTGGGGTTGGCCCAGTTGCACCAGTTGCGCGGTCGCGTGGGCCGCGGTGCCACGGCATCCACCTGTGTGCTGATGTACCAGGCGCCCCTGTCGATGATGGCCAAACACCGGCTGGCGACGATGCGGCAGACCAATGACGGCTTCGTCATCGCCGAGAAGGATCTGGAACTGCGCGGCCCGGGCGAGCTGCTGGGCACGCGGCAAACGGGACTCGCGGCCTTCCGCGTTGCCGATCTCGCGCGCGATGCGGGACTGTTGCCGCAGGTGCACGCATTGGCCGAGCGATTGATGACCGAAGATCCTGCCGCGGCGGATTGGGTGATCCATCGGTGGGTAGGTGGGGCGGCGCGTTACGCGTCTGCGTAGCCCTCCCGCGGGTCGTCGCGCTTCCATGGCATCGCCCGCGGTGCGAGACTCGGCGGCCAAGAAGACGAAGAGAAGAAGATGACGGACAGGATTCCCCTGCTGGTCGACACCGATCCGGGCGTCGACGATGCGCTGGCCCTGCTGATGGCCTTCAACGATGCGCGCCACCACATCGTCGGCCTGACCATCGCGGCCGGCAACGTAGGCCTACAGCACACCGTGCGCAATGCATTGAAGCTGTGCGAAGTCGCGGGCCGCGACGATATTCCCGTGTTCGCCGGTGCGCCTGCGCCGTTGCTGCACCCGTCGCCGGATGCGGGCTACGTGCACGGCCAGGACGGCTTCGGCGATGTCGGCTACACGCCGGCATCGCTCCAGGTGGATGCCGAACATGCGGCGCTGGCGATCCTGCGTCTGTCGCACGAACATGCAGGCCGACTGGTGCTGGTCGCGCTCGGGCCGCTGACCAACGTCGCGCTGGCGCTCAAGCTGGACCCGACACTGCCGCAGCGGATAGCGCGCTTCGTGGTGATGGGCGGCGCGGTCACCTGCCACGGCAACATCACCCCGGCGGCGGAGTTCAATTTCTATTTCGACCCGGAGGCGGCGCACCTGGTGCTCGAGGCCTTCGACCGCTACGACCTGGCCGACTGGGAGGCGACCATCGCCCATGGGTTGCACCATGAACGCGTGGCGGGCTGGCTGCGGGCCGATTCCGCCCGCGCCCGTTTCTACGACCAGATCTCGGAGAAAACCCGGCTGTGGTCCGCCGACCGCCGCGGCGACCACTGGTATGCCGCCGATGCGCTGGCCATGGCGTTCGTGTTGGCGCCGGAAGGCGCGCTGGAGCTGGCCGAGCGCCCCCTCGCCATCGAGCTGCAGGGTGCCCATGCCCGCGGGGCCTCGATCGTGGATTGGCGCCGGGAAGGGGGGCGGCCCGACCAGGCCAACATCCTGCTGCGTTACGACCAGGCCCGGTTCGAGGCCCTGATCGAGGCGGCACTGGCCGCTGGCTGAGGGGCCGGGTTGCGCCGGCAGGGCAGGGCGGTCTACAATGCCGCTCTTCCATTCCCTGCTACACGGTGTTCCCGCCATGAAGGCCGACATCCACCCGAATTACCGCGAAGTCGTCTTCCACGACGTGACCTCCGATTTCAAGTTCCTGACGCGCTCCACGCTGGGCAGCAAGGAAACGACGAAGTGGGAAGACGGCAACGAGTACCCGCTGATCAAGGTCGAAATCTCTTCGGCTTCGCACCCGTTCTACACGGGCAAGCACAAGGTCATCGACACCAGCGGCCGTATCGACAAGTTCCAGAAGCGCTACGCGCGCTGATCGAACCGTCGTTCGCCTGATCCGCCTGCGGCCGCGCCTAGTGCGCGGCCGTTCGCGTTTGCGCGTACTCATCGTGCGACGTGCCGGAACGCAAGGTTGCGTCCGCGGCCTTAGTCTTTGGTCTGACTTTGGTGTCGTATCGAGCGACGGCTCCAGACCCGCTATGCGATAATTCGGCTCATCCAAGGTTCACTCCCTGGACTCCCGTCACGCGCCGACCGGACCTCTGGCCGGCGTTACCCCACGAAGGAGCGCACACTGTGTCCGAACTTGACCAGGTCACGCTGAATGCCGGCGACAAATCCGTCGTCCTGCCAGTCCTGAAACCCACGCTTGGCAACGACTGCGTCGACATTTCCAAGCTGACCAAGGAAACGGGTCTTTTCACCTACGACTCCGGTTTCACCGCCACGGCCAGCTGCAAGTCGGCCATCACCTACATCGATGGCGACAACGGCGTACTGCTGTATCGCGGCTACCCGATCGAACAGCTGGCGCAGCACTCGAACTTCCTGGAAGTCTCGTACCTGCTGATGAACGGCGAGCTGCCGACCCCGGCCGAATTCGCCAAGTTCGAGCACGAAGTCACGCATCACACGATGATGCATGAGTCGTTGAAGAACTTCCTGCACGGTTTCCACTACGACGCGCACCCGATGGCCATGCTGGCCGGCACGGTCGCCTCGCTGTCGGCGTTCTACCACGACACGCTGGACCTGGAAGACCCCGAGCAGCGCCGCCTGGCCGCCATCCGCCTGCTGGCCAAGATGCCGACGCTGGCCGCCGCCGCGTACCGCTACTCGATCGGCTGGCCGATCCGCTATCCGCGCAACAACCTCGACTACGTCGACCGCTTCCTGCACATGATGTTCGAAGTGCCGAGCGAGCCGCTGGAGCTGAACCCGGTCGTCGCCAAGGCGCTGGACCTGCTGTTCATCCTGCACGCCGACCACGAGCAGAACGCGTCGACCTCGACGGTGCGCCTGGTCGGTTCGACGGGTGCGAACCCGTACGCCTCGGTGGCCGCGGGTATCACCGCCCTGTGGGGTCCTGCACACGGCGGCGCCAACGAAGCCGTTTTGAAGATGCTGGAAGAGATCGGCGATGCGAAGAACGTCGCGTCTGCCGTCGCCAAGGCCAAGGACAAGGAATCGGGCTTCCGCCTGATGGGCTTTGGCCACCGCGTCTACAAGAACTTCGATCCGCGCGCCAAGATCATCCGCGAGATGACCCACAAGGTGCTGGGCGAACTGGGCGTGGACGATCCGCTGCTGGAAGTGGCGATGCGACTGGAAGAGGCGGCGCTGAAGGACGAGTACTTCATCCAGCGCAAGCTGTACCCGAACGTCGACTTCTACAGCGGCATCATCTACAAGGCGCTGAAGATCCCGACCGAAATGTTCACCGTCATGTTCGCCATCGGCCGCACCGCCGGCTGGGTGTCGCACTGGCTGGAGCAGCAGGTCGATCCGGAAGCGAAGATCGGTCGTCCGCGCCAGATCTACACCGGCTACGCGCCGCGCGACTACGTGCCGAACGACAAGCGCTGATATCGCGAGCAACAAGAAAAAGGCCCCGCAAGGGGCCTTTTTCTTTGGCTGCATCAGGCGTCAGGTTGCACCGCCACACGAGTCGTCAAGGCATGCAGGGCGAACCCGTGGATCATTCCGTCCGTGGTGGTCGTGCAGTCGGATAGCACGCTGACCCGATAGCGGGCCGCTGCGGGCGATAGCGCCGTGAAGACCACGCAGTTCTGCGTCATCATGCCGGCGAGCCGCAGGTCGGTGGTGCCTAGTCGGTCCAGTTCGCGGGAAAGATCGGTCTGGTGGAAGCTGTCGGTATGCCGTTTCACCACCACGGGAGCATCAGGCGCAGCGGAAATGATCCGGGCATGGAGGGCGACGCCGTCGGTGCCCGCCTGGAACAGCGGACTGTCTGCGGCTGCGGCGATGTGCTGGACCAGCATGACGTGTTCGCCACGTGAGCGGGCCCGGCCGATGGCCGCGACGATGGCATCGAGGGTGGCGTCGGCGTTCCACAGCGGGAGCGCACCGCCGGGGAAATAGTCGTTCTGTACGTCGATGACGAGCAGGGCGGTGGTCATGGGGTACCTTGGGAAGGAAGGGGTACGACACCGTAGTGACGGGCCTTGCCAGCGGTAATTGCAGTCCGCAAGAAGCCGCACCGTTTTCCTTGAGGATCGAAAGACATGCCCTTGGACAAGATGGACCGCACCATCCTGGCGGCTCTGGCACGCGATGCGCGCATGACGTGGCAGGCGGTGGGGCGCCAGGTGCACCTGACCGGCCAGGCGGTCGCCATGCGCGTACAGCAGATGGTCGACGGCGGCACGATCCGAGGCTTCACGGTGGTGCGTGGCGACCTGCGGCGCTACTTCATCACGGTCTTCATGGACACGCCGCAGTTCGACGCGTTCGAAACATTCCTGCAGGCCCATGCGGACGTGGAAAGCGCCAGCAAGACCGCCGGTGAAGGGTGCTACCAGGTGACCCTGGCGTGCGATAGCGAGGCTGGCCTCGATGCGTTCACGCAGTCGCTGCTGCGCTACGGGCGCTACAAGGTGGCGAGCGAAATGCGGCGCGTGAAGCCTTAAGGCACTGCCTCAGCGACGCGCGGTATCCAGTTCGTAGCTTGCGATGTCTTCTTCGGCGAGCAGCTGCCGGAGCTGCGCAGCGGAGGCCCGTTTCATCGGCTTCTCGTCGACGCTGGATAGCGGGGCCTGGCGCAACGCGTCGTGCGGCAACACGGTCAGGTCGAAGCCCAGGTCCTCGGCACTGAACACCCAGACCGGCAGGTCGGCCACGCGCTCGCGATCGATGCGCAGCCGCCGCTCACGCGACTCGGCAGGAATGCGGTGCTCCTCAAGGAAGCGGGTGATGGCGTCCGGATCGTCACTGTGGACGTGCATGTGGACGGGGGTGTTGGCATCCGCCGTGCCCTCGAGCACCGGTCCGACCAGGCGCGGGGAGAATCCGGACAGGAACTCCATTGCACGTAACGCCGCTTCGCGTCGCTGCCGCAGGCGGGTTGCGTGGGATTCGCCGGCGAACAGGCGCTGGTACTCACGCAGCGCATCCTCGATCTCGCGATTGCGGGGCAGGGAGGCATCGTCGTGGATGCCCAGCCGGCTGGCGGCCTTTAGCTTGGCCTGATGGAAGTCGCGGATGCCGCCTTCGGCCATCAGCCGGGCGGCTTCGTGCGCCAGTCGCTGGCGGCGCTCGCGGGTACGGGTTTCGGCGTGCTGACGGGCGTGGTGCATGGTGAGCCTCCGCGTCGAAACTGACCGCGAATGTACACCATGTCCCTGACGCGTCCATGACGGCGCCCTGGCGCCGTCATGAAAGGGTTTCAGGCCGCCTGCGGTCAGAAGATGTCGAAGGCTTCCTCGTCGGGAACGGCATCCTCGGGGCCATACAGGTCGTAGTCCTGGATGCGCTCCATGTCCTCGACCTTCACCCACTCGGTGACGCCGTTGAGCGTGGCCTGCACCATGCCTTCCGGGGGATCGTTCTGTGCGACCGGCGTGTCCTTCAGGGCCGCACGCATGTAGTCGATCCAGATCGGCAGCGCCGCCTTGCCGCCATACTCGCGATAGCCCAGCGACTGGAAGTTGTCGCGACCCACCCACACCACGGTGGCGTAGGTGCCGCCGAAGCCGCCGAACCAGGCGTCGCGGTGGTCGTTGGTCGAGCCGGTCTTGCCACCGACATCTTCACGCCCCAGCACCTTGGCCGCCGTGCCGGTGCCGCGCTGGACCACATCGCGCATCATCGAGACCAGCTGGTAGGCCGTGCGCTCGTCGATCGCGCGCGGTGCGGTCACCGTGTTCGGGTCGACCGGCTTTTCTTCGACCTTGGGCGTCGAGGCCGCCGTCGCCGGCTTGGCCGCTTCGGCGGGGCCGAAGTTGAATCCATCCACCACCTGCGAGGCCGGCGTGCTGGCGCCGAACTGGCCTGCGCCGCAGCCGCGGCAGGCGACAGCCGGGTTCTCCTTGAACACCACGTTGCCTTCGCGGTCCTTCACCTGGTCGATGAACCAGGGTGTCACGCGCGAGCCGCCGTTGGCGAACACCGCGTAGCCGCGGGCGACCGACAGGGGCGTGAGCGAGGCCGTGCCCAGCGACATCGACAGATTGGGCGGCAGTTCGGCCTCGTCAAAGCCGAACTGGCTGATGTAGGTGCGCGCGAACGGCACGCCGATGCCGTCGAGCAGGCGGACCGACACCAGGTTGCGCGACTGCACCAGCGCCTCGCGCAGCCGCATCGGGCCACGGAAGCCACCACCGTCGTTCTGGGGCCGCCACATGTGGCCGCGGCGGTCGCGGAACACGACCGGCGCATCCAGCACGATCGAGGCCGGGTTGAAGCCCTTTTCGAACGAAGCGGCATACAGGAAGGGTTTGAAGCTGGAGCCCGGCTGGCGGCGCGCCTGCGTGGCGCGGTTGAACTTGTTGCCCGCGAAGCTGTAGCCGCCGACCAGTGCGCGCACCGCGCCGGTGTTCGCGTCGAGCGAGACCAGCGCGGCTTGCGCGCGCGGCACCTGGTCGATCACGTAGCTGCCTTCTTCCTTGCCGGCCTTGATCCGGGTCAGGTCGCCGCGCTTGAGCAGCTTGGCGGGGGTGCGACCGGTCCACTTGCTGGCAGCGACCGGCAGGGTGATTTCCTTGCCATCCGCCATCACCACGGTCGCACTGCCATCGTCGGCAACGCGTGCGACGACCACCGGGAGCAGGCCGTTCTGCGCGGGAATGCCCCGCAGGTGGGTCGCCAGGGCCGTTGCATCCGCATCGGCAGCCACGTCGAAATGCTGCTCCACGCCGTTCCAGCCATGGCGGTGGTCGTACAGGCCCAGGCCGTCACGGACGGCGTCGTTGGCCGCGGTCTGCAAGGTGGCATCCAGAGTCGTGACCACGTGGTAACCCTTGGTCAGGGCTTCGGCGCCGAAGCGCGCGATCATCTCCTGGCGGACCATCTCGGCCACATACGGGGCGTAGACCTCGATCGGCCGCTCATGCGGCTTGGCGTGCATCGGTTCTGCCTTGGCCTGGGCAGCTTCCGCGGCACTGACGTAGCCGTCCTCGCGCATGCGCTCGACGACATAGGCACTGCGCTGCTGGTTGCGACCGGGATTGCTGATCGGATTGCCGCTGGAGGGGAACTTCAGTGCGCTGACCAGGGTGGCGGTCTCGGCCAGGGTCAGCTGGTCCAGCGTCTTGCCGTAGTAGTACTCGGCTGCGGCCGCCACACCGTAGGACCGGTTACCGAAGAAGCTCTTGTTGAGGTACAGCTCCAGGATCTCGTCCTTCGTCAGCATGTTCTCGATGCGCATCGCCAGCATCATTTCCACCAGCTTGCGGGTGTAGCTGTACTCGGAGCTGAGGAACCACTGCCGGGCGACCTGCTGGGTGATCGTGCTGCCACCGGCCACGCGCCCTTCCTTGCGGCTGACGATCTGCCAGACGGCGCGGGCGATGCCGGTCGGGTCGATGCCGTTGTGCTCGTAGAACTTGCTGTCCTCGGCCGCCACGAAGGCCTGCTTGACCCGGGCCGGAACCTTGTCGATCTGGACGGGGTAGCGGCGGATCTCGCCGTACAGGCCCATCAGCCGGCCGTCGCTGGCATAGATGTAGAGGGGTTCCTGCAGCTCGACGTTCCGCAGGGACTGGACGTCCGGGACCTTGGACGAGACCGTGTAATAAAGAACCCCCAGGCCAACGGCGCCAGCCAGGGCAAGTATCAGGAACGTGATGAGGGTCCAACGGAGAAGACGACGGAACCGGGACATCCAGTGCTTTCCGATTGCAGAATTCGTAGCGGCAGAGTATAGATGACCGCCGGGATCGCCACAGGTGATTCCATGGGGAACAGGGACTTGGGGAACAACCCTCGTGAAACGTGACAAGCCGCACAGCCACGTCATCGGCGGTTGCCAAGCGTAAAAAGTTAGTTATTAATGGCGGCGCCAGTCGTGCGCCCAGTGCCCGTCGGAAGGGGAAAGACCGTGGGGCTAATCCCAAAAAGCCAGTCGCCGCTGATCGGCGTCGACATCAGTTCGACTGCGGTGAAACTGCTGCAGCTGTCGCGCGTGGGCAACCGTTACCGGGTTGAACACTACGCCGTCGAGCCGCTGCCGCCGAATGCCGTGGTCGAGAAGAACATCGTCGAGGTCGAGGCCGTCGGCGAGGCCATCCGCCGCGCGGTCAACCGCGCCGGCAGCAAGGCCAAGCATGCGGCAGCCGCTGTAGCGGGGTCGGCGGTGATCACCAAGATCATCCCCATGCCTGCCGACCTTGACGAGAGCGATCTGGAAGCCCAGGTCGAACTCGAGGCCGTCAACTACATTCCGTATCCCATCGAGGAAGTGAACATCGACTTCGAGGTGCTGGGCCCGATGCCCAACAACCCGGAGATGGTGCAGGTCCTCCTCGCCGCGTCCCGCTCCGAAAACGTGGAGCTGCGCCAGTCGGCGCTGGAACTCGGCGGCCTGACCGCTAAGGTCATGGACGTGGAAGCCTTCGCGGTGGAGAACGCCTTCGCCCTGATGGCCACCGACCTGCCGATTCCGCAGGACGGCGTGGTGGCCCTGGTCGACATCGGCGCCACCATGACGACGCTCAATGTGTTGCGGCGCGGCCGCAGCCTTTACAGCCGCGAACAGGTGTTCGGGGGCAAGCAGCTCACCGACGAAGTGATGCGCCGCTACGGGCTGACGTATGAAGAGGCCGGCCTGGCCAAGCGTCAGGGCGGGCTGCCGGAAAGCTACGAAGTCGAAGTGCTGGAGCCGTTCAAGGAAGCCACCGTCCAGCAGATCAGCCGTCTGCTCCAGTTCTTCTATGCCGGCAGCGAGTTCAACCGCGTCGACCAGATCGTGCTGGCCGGCGGTTGCGCGGCGTTGCCCGGCCTGCCCGAGATGGTGGAAGAACAGCTGGGCGTGCCGACCGTGGTCGCCAACCCGCTGGCGCAGATGACCCTCGGCCCGCGCGTGCAGGCGCATGCGCTGGCGCAGGATGCCCCCGCGCTGATGATCGCCACCGGCCTGGCTTTGAGGAGCTTCGACTGATGGCAAGAATCAACCTACTTCCATGGCGTTCCGAACGCCGTGTGCAGCGCCAGCGCGAGTTCTACCTCATGCTGGGCGTGGCGGCGGCCACCGGTCTTGCGCTGTCATTCCTGCTCTGGCTCCACTTCGATCTCCAGGTGTCCGGCCAGACCGAGCGCAACAATTTCCTGAAGGACGAGATCGCCAAGGTCCAGGCGCAGAACAAGGAAATCGAGAAGCTCGACGAGCAGAAGCGCCGCCTGCTCGCCCGCAAGGATGTCATCGAGAAGCTGCAGGCCAACCGCTCGCAGATGGTGCATCTGTTCGACTCGTTGGTCCGCACGATCCCCGATGGCGTAATGCTGGCGAACATCAAGCAGGATGGCGAAGTGCTGACCCTGCAGGGCCGCGCGCAGTCCAACGCCCGCGTCAGCGCCTACATGCGCAATCTTGAGACCTCCGGCTGGATGACCAAGCCCGAGTTGTCGATCATCGAAGCCAAGCCGGAAGAGGTCAAAACGCTGACCAACACCGGCGCCGGTAGCGCGCTGCCCTACGTGTTCACCTTGCAGGTGAGGTTGGCCAATCCGACCGCCGAGCAGGAAGCCGAAACCGCTGCCGAAGGCGCAACCCCGGCTGATCCGGCAGCGCCCGCCGCGACACCGACACCCCTGGAAGGGCAGCCTTCCACGCCCGCACCG
Source organism: Pseudoxanthomonas sp. PXM02 (assembly GCF_014851805.1). Lineage (GTDB taxonomy): Bacteria > Pseudomonadota > Gammaproteobacteria > Xanthomonadales > Xanthomonadaceae > Pseudoxanthomonas_A. Next base: position 1,420,617 of record NZ_JACVAK010000001.1, on the reverse strand, counting down.
GCGGCACCCGCACCGGCGGCACCGGCAAGCAGCACTCCGGCTTCCGGGAGCAACTCATGAGCCAGAAGACGTCGCTCAAGAACCTGGACTTCAACAACATCGGCGGCTGGCCGAAGAACGCCAAGATCGGTTTCTGCGTGGTGCTGGTGATCTTCATCCTGGCCCTCGCGTACTTCGTCCTCGTGCGGGGCAAGACGCAGACGCTGGACTCGCTGGAGCAGGAAGAAGTACGCCTGCGCCAGGATTTCGAGAAGGAACAGGCCAAGGCTGCCAACCTCGAACCGCTGAAGCAGCAGCTTGCCCAGATGGAGCAGGTGCTACAGCAGATGCTGCGCCAGCTGCCCAGCAAGACCGAGATGCCGGACCTGATCATCGACATTTCGCAGACCGCGCTCTCCAGCGGCCTGACCAACGAACTGTTCCAGCCCGAGCCGGAAACGCTGAAGGAGTTCTACGCCGAGAAGCCGATCCAGCTGCGCATGGTGGGCAACTACCACCAGTTCGGTGCCTTCGTCAGCGGTGTCGCTTCGCTGCCGCGGGTGGTCATCCTGACCATGCATGACATCTCGTTGCAGCCGAAGGAAGGCAAGGGCGGTATCAACCGCGGCGCGCTGGAGCTGTCCGGCACGGTGAAGACCTATCGCTACCTCGATGAGACCGAAGTGGCCGAACAGGAGGCCGCGGCTGCAGAAGCGGCCAAGGCGGAGGGCCGTGGCAAGAAGAAGGCGCCCGCATCGGGAGGAGCCCCATGATGCGCAGCAAGTGGCATTGGATGATCCTCGCCGTCGTCGTGACGTCGGGTTGCGCCCGCGGCATCACCAGCACGCCGGGTGACGCGCCGAACCTGGAGAAGTGGGTGGAGGACGTGCGTGCGCGTCCCGCGCCGCCGCTCGAGCCGCTGCCCGTGATGCAGCAGTTCGAGACCTTCGAGTACGCCGCGCAGACGTTGCGGGATCCCTTCAGCAATGCGTGGAGTAACGCCGACGCGGGCGGGCTGCGGCCTGATCCGAACCGGCGCAAGGAAACACTGGAGCAGTACCCGCTGGACAGCCTGGACATGGTCGGTACGATCGGTAAGGGGGCAGGTCTGGTGGCACTGGTGATGGGGCCCGACAAGGTCACCTACCGGGTACGTCCGGGGAACTACCTGGGCCAGAGCGACGGCCGGGTCACCTCGGTCCGCGAAGATGGCGTGGAACTTGTCGAACTAGTGCCGGATGGCGCGGGTGGCTGGCTGGAACGGCCGGCATCGCTTGCGCTTGAAGATCAATGATTGGGGGATACACGATGACCGCTACGAATGCCTACCGCCTGCGGCCGTCCCGGCGCCTGGCCACCTTCCGGCTCTGCTCTCTGGGGCTGGCCATCGGCCTGCTTGCTGCGGCCAGCACTGTGGGCGCCGTCACTCCGACGACGCACGCGGCGTCCCCCGCGACCGTCACCCAGCCCGCATCGGCCGTGTCGGTTTCCAACATCGACTTTCGCCGAGGGGAAGACGGCGCCGGTCGCCTGATCATCAAGTTCGATGGCCAGGGCGCCGCGCCTGACCTGCGCAACCAGGGCGACAGCGTCGTGGTGAGCGTGGGCAATGCCACGCTGCCGGCCTCGCTGCAGCGTCCGCTCAACGTGGTCGACTTCGCCACGCCGGTGCAGCGCGTCGATGCGCAGAGCAAGGGTGTCGGCACCCAGCTGGTGCTCAGCACGCGCGGCGACTTCGAGTCGCTGGCCTACCAGTCCGGCAACGAGTACGTGGTCGAGATCGTGCCGCGTGCCGGCCAGAAGGCGATGGGTGACGCGAGCGCCCCGGCCGCTACCAGTGCCTCGGCCGTGGTGGCCGCTGCGCAGAGGATCGCTTCCGAAGCGCGCCGCTACAGCGGCCGCCCGGTGACGTTCAACTTCCAGGACGTGCCGGTGCGCACGGTGCTGCAGCTGATCGCCGAAGAGTCGAACCTCAACATCGTGGCGTCCGACACCGTGCAGGGCAACGTCACCCTGCGCCTGGTCAACGTGCCGTGGGACCAGGCGCTGGACATCGTGCTGCGCGCCAAGGGCCTGGACAAGCGTCGCGACGGCGCGGTCATCTGGGTGGCTCCGCAGCCCGAACTGGCCAAGTTCGAGCAGGACAAGGAAGACGCCCGCATCGCGATCGAGAATCGCGAGGACATGGTCACCGACTACGTCCAGATCAATTATCACAGCGCTGCCGCGATCTTCAAGGCACTGACTGAAGCCAAGGGCATCGGCAACCAGGGCAACAGCGGCGGCGGTGGCGGCGGTGGCGGTGGCCGCGACCAGGAGAATGGGTTCCTGTCGCAGCGTGGCCGCATCGTCGCCGACGAGCGCACCAACATGCTGATGATCAGCGACATCCCGAAGAAGGTCGCGCAGATGCGCGAGCTGATCTCGCGGATCGACCGCCCGGTCGACCAGGTGCTGATCGAAGGCCGCATCGTGATCGCCACCGATACCTTCGCGCGGGACCTTGGCGCACGTTTCGGCATCAACGCCCGCCGCTCCGGCGACCGCACGCAGATCATCGGCGGCAACGTCACCGACAACGTCAACACCGGCAACGGTGACGACCGTGTCCTGCCGCGCGATCTGAACGTCAACCTGCCCGCCGGTGGCTTCACCCAGGCCACCGCCGGTGCGATCGCCTACACGCTGCTGGGCCGCAACTTCGACTTGGACATCGAGCTGTCGGCGATGCAGGAAGAAGGTCGTGGCGAGGTGATCTCCAATCCGCGCCTGGTCACTGCCAACCAGCGTGAAGGCGTGATCCGGCAGGGCAAGGAAGTCGGCTACGTGACCATCACCGCAGGCCAGGGTGGCGTCGCTACGCCGAACGTGCAGTTCAAGGAAGCGTTGCTGGAAATGAAGGTCATGCCGACCATCACCAACGACAACCGCGTTTTCCTGAACCTCAACGTCAAGAAGGACGAGGTGAACCGTTACATCACGCTGGAAGGCTACGGCGCCGTGCCGGAGCTGGACAAGCGCGAGATCAACACCGCCGTGCTGGTGGAAGACGGCCAGACGGTCGTGATCGGCGGCGTATACGAGTTCACCGATCGCAGCAGCGTGGCCAAGGTGCCGTTCCTGGGCGACATCCCCTTCCTTGGCAATCTGTTCAAGAAGAAGGGTCGCAGCAAGCAGAAGGCCGAGCTGCTGATCTTCATCACCCCGAAGGTGCTGTCGGTCAACAAGCGCTGATCGCCGACATCCAGCGTAGATGCAGACGACGGGCCGCTTTGCGGCCCGTCTTCATTTGCGGCTCTGGTGCGAACTCCCGCTGAACCCATGCCGTTCCTCACGGGGAGGGCGGGAACCTGCGTGGCACACTGGCGGTCCCACGCGCACCCCGCACCCTCCGGACGCCCATGGATCTCCCGTCGTCAGCCGCCTCCCTGTTCGACCGCTTCGCCGCGCTGCGAGAGGACCTGTCACAGACCATCGTCGGGCAGGCTGCCCTTGTCGAGCGGCTGCTGATCGCCCTGCTGGCCGACGGCCACCTGCTGGTCGAAGGAGCACCAGGGCTGGCCAAGACCACGGCCATCCGCGCATTGGCGTCGCGGTTGCAGGCGGACTTCGCACGTGTCCAGTTCACGCCCGACCTGCTGCCGGCGGACCTGACCGGCACCGAGGTATGGCGACCGCAGGACGGGAGGTTCGAGTTCCAGGCGGGCCCCATCTTCCATCCGCTGCTGCTGGCGGACGAGATCAACCGCGCACCGGCCAAGGTGCAGTCGGCGCTGCTCGAGGCGATGGGCGAGCGGCAGGTGACGGTGGGCCGCCATACCTATCCGCTGCCGGCGCTGTTCCTGGTGATGGCGACGCAGAATCCGATCGAGCAGGAGGGCACGTTCCCGTTGCCCGAAGCCCAGCTCGACCGGTTCCTGATGCACGTGAAGATCGGCTATCCCGAAGCGGCTGCCGAGGCCGACATCCTGCGCCTGGCGCGCGATCGTGCGCGCGAGCAGATGCAGTCCGCGCCCGCTGCCATCGGGCGGATGCCGCTGGAAGATGTCTTCGAAGCGCGCAGGCAGGTGCTGGACCTGCACCTGGCGCCGGCGCTGGAACGCTACCTGATCGAACTGGTGCTCGCGTCGCGCGATGCGTCGCGTTACGACGCGGCGCTCGCGCGACGCATCGCGTGGGGCGCGAGTCCGCGCGGCTCCATCGCGCTGGAACGTTGTGCGCGTGCGCGGGCCTGGCTTGCGGGGCGCGACTATGTCACCCCTGATGATGTCCGCGCCATCGCGCCCGACGTGCTGCGCCATCGCGTGCTGCCCAGCTACGAAGCCACGGCGGAAGGCTGGGATGGCGATCGCCTGGTGAAAGCGCTGCTCGACGTGGTCCCGCTGCCCTGAACCCGGTTGCGCCGGTCCATGAGCGAAGGCATCACTCCTACCCTGACGGAACTGATCGCGCTGCGCGCCAACGCGCAACGCCGACCGCCTGCACGCCGTGGCCGCCACTCGGTCACCGGTCCGTCCGCGTCGCCGTTGCGCGGACGTGGCATGGAATACGCGGAGTCGCGCGAATACGTGGCGGGCGACGACGTCCGCCACATCGACTGGCGCCTGACGGCGCGCAGCGGACGCACGCATACCAAACTGTTCCAGGCCGAGCGCGAAAGGTTGACGTTGATCGTCGCCGATACATCGCCGCTGCTGTACTTCGGCACGCGTACGCGTTTCAAGTCGGTGCAGGCGGCACGAGCAGGCGCCGTTGCCGCGTGGCAGGCCGTCCGCGAAGGCGATCGCCTTGCCACGCTGCGTGGCAGCGCGATGGAGGCCCCGGTCCCGCCCGCATCCGGCACACGCGGCGCATTGCGCGTGCTGGATGCGCTGGTGCGCTGGTATACGGCGCCACCGTCGGATGATCTCGGTCTGGCATTTGCTCTCGATCATGCCGCGCGCGTGCTGCGGCCTGGCTCGCGACTGCTGGTGCTCGCCGATCCCCACAGCCTGATGTCGATTCCCGAATCACGCTGGCCTGCGCTCGCGGCGCACCATGACGTCATCGTCCTGCTGTTGACCGATCCGCTGGAGACGGCCCCCCCGGCACAGCGCCTGCCGTTCGTCGTGGGCAGCCAGCGCGTCGATCTGGATCTCGCCAGTGACGCCCAGCGCGAGGCGTGGCGCGCCGAGTTCCAGCAGCCGCTCGAACGCGCGCTGGAGCGTTTGCCCGCGCGTGGCGTGCAGGTACGCACGCTGTCCACCGATGCGCCCAGCGATGCGTGGCTTGTCGCCCTGGGTCGCGCGCAACCGCAGGTGGCATGAGGATGTACATGGCGACGCTGGTGCTGCGCGACGTACATGTGCCGGTCTCGCCCTCGTGGTGGCCGCCCGCACCGGGGTGGTGGCTGGTCTTCTTCGTCATCGTGCTGCTGGTCGCCGGGGTCGGGACGTGGCGATTCGTCGTTCGCCGCCGGCATCGCACATGGCAGCGCTGGTTCGATGCCACGGAGGACGCGCCCTCCGCTGCGGAACAGGTGGCAGCGATGTCCGAGCGCCTGCGCCGCGCCGCGCGTCGTCTCGATCCGGCAGCCGACCGGCTGCAAGGCGAAGCGTGGCTGCAGTTCCTGGATGGCAAGCGTGGTCATGCATTCTCGCAAGGCCCGGGTCGCCTGCTGCTTGAGGGCGGCTATCGCCGCGACGTTCCACCCAAAGAACTCGCCGCCGCCGCGGCCGTCGCGCGCGTCCGTTTCCTCGAACTGATGGCGGGCGTGCGATGAATTTCTCGCTGCCCACGCTGCAATGGTTGCAGGACGGCTATGCAGGCTTCGCGTGGCCGTGGACCTGGCTCGCATTCCCCCTGCCGTGGCTGGTGCGATGGTTGCTGCCGGCAACGCGCACGCAGGCGGACGCGCTGAAGGTGCCGTACGGCTCGTCGATGCAGGCCATTGCGCAACGTGGAGGGCGCGGGTTGCCGCGTCGCGCCGCCGCGCTCGCATGGCTCGCCTGGTTCCTGCTGTGCGCGGCCGCTGCACGGCCGCAGCAGTTCGGCGATGCGGTGACGCCGCCCGTGAGTGGGCGCGACCTGATGCTGGCGGTGGATCTGTCCGGCAGCATGACCGAACCCGATATGGAACTTGGCGGTGCGGTCGTCGATCGCCTGACTGCGGCCAAGGCTGTGCTGGCGGATTTCCTCGATCGTCGTGATGGCGACCGGGTTGGTCTGCTGGTGTTCGGCCAGCGTGCGTATGCGATGACGCCGCTGACCCGCGATCTGCGCACCGTGCGGGATCAGTTACGCGATGCCGTGGCCGGGTTGGCCGGGCGCGAGACCGCCATCGGCGATGCCATCGCGCTGGCAGTGCGCCGGTTGCGCACGCAGGAAGACGGCCAGCGCGTCCTGATCCTGCTGACCGACGGCGTCAATTCCGCCGGCGTGCTGACGCCGCAGAAAGCGGCGGAACTGGCGAAGGAAGAGCGCGTGCGCATCCACACCATCGCCTTCGGCGGAGACGGAGGCATGAGTCTGTTCGGCATCCCGTTGCCGATGCCGAGCAGTTCGCCGGAAGCCATCGACGAAGCCACCCTGCGCGATGTCGCCGCGCAGACCGGAGGCCGCTTCTACCGCGCACGCGATACCGGCGAACTCGCCGGCATCTATGCCGAACTGGACCGGCTGGAGCCGGTGGAGCAACCGGGCAAGGCGGTGCGTCCCCGCATCGAGCGCTACGCATGGCCGCTGGCCGGTGCGGTGCTGGTGTCGTTGCTGGCGTTCGTGCTGCCGCGGAGGCGCGCATGAGCCTGGATTGGCAGGCCCTGCACTTCCTGCGCCCGCACTGGTTGTGGTCACTGGCCGCGCTGCCCGTGCTGGCATGGGCATGGCGCGCGCAGCGGCAACGGCGCAGCGCATGGCGCGGCCATGTGGACGCGCACCTGTTGCCGCATCTGCTGGTTCGCGGAGGCGCGGAGGCGCGCATGGGCCTCGCCGCTGCGGTGATCGCCTATGTTCTCGCCGTACTCGCGCTGGCAGGTCCCAGTTGGAGGCAGGCCGAGCAGCCGCTCTGGCAGGTCACTCGACCGTTGGTCGTGGTGCTGGACTTGTCGAGCCGCACCACCGCCAGCGATCTGCCGCCTTCGCGACTGCTGCAGGCACGCGCGAAGCTGGCGCAGGTGCTCGAGGCGCGCGCCGGCAGCCCGGTCGCGCTGGTGGCGTACGCCGAGGACGCATTCACCGTCACGCCATTGACCGACGACACGGCGAACATCCGCGTGTTCCTTGATGACCTGGCGCCCGACATCATGCCGGTGGATGGGCAGCGCACGGATCGCGGCATCGCGTGGGCGGCGCAGCTGCTGACGCAGGCGGACGCGCGAGGCGGCGACATTCTCGTCCTCACCGACCGTGCGGACGCGGCCGCGGTGACGGCCGCAGCGAAAGCACGCACGCAAGGCTACGCGGTGTCGGCGCTGGGAGTGGGTACCGCAGCTGGCGCCGCCTATCGCGGCGGTGACGGCGTGATCGCACGCGCGTCGCTGGATGCCGCATCGTTGCGCGGGCTGGCGGTGGCGGGCGGTGGTCGCTATCACGCGCTGACCGGCGACAACGGCGATCTCGCGTCGCTGGGTGTGTCGTCTCCGCAATCTACGACGGGAAGCGCGACGTCCACTGGCGGCGGCAAGGCCTGGCGCGACGAAGGCTACTGGTTGCTGATTCCGCTGATGGTTCTTGCGCTGCTCGGGTTCCGTCGCGGCGCAGCGCTCGTGCTGGTGGGCGCTCTGTGGCTTCCCATGGCCTCACCGGCATCCGCGGCCGGCATCGACTGGTGGCAGCGAGCGGACCAGGCCGAGCATGCGCGCGTTGTCCGCGGAGCCGATGCGTACCGGCAGGGCGACTTCGCGGCGGCCGAAGAAGCCTTCACTGGCGTCAACACTGCCGACGGTTGGTACAACCTGGGCAATGCGCTGGCCAAACAGCAGCGCTACGACGATGCCATTGCAGCCTACGATCGCGCGCTGCGCGCACGTCCCGGCATGCCGGATGCGGTGGCGAACCGCGCTGCCGTCGATGCGGCGCGCAAGCGGCCGCCGTCGTCCGGGGGCGGGCAGGGCAAGGCCGGGCAACAGGGCGATGGGAAGAACGCGTCCAGCGGCTCGCAGGGCGGGCAGAAATCCGATCCCGGTGACCAGAAGAACGCATCGCCGTCGCCGGCGGACGGCGAGCCGGCACCGCGCGATCCCGGCAAAGCGCCGTCGCAGGGGAAACCCCCGTCGACGGGAACGCCATCGCCGGCCACCCCGGATGCCGCTGCGCAGTCCGCGGCCGACGCCGCACAACGGGAACGCATGCGTGAGGCGATGGCACGCGGCAATGAGCAGCGGGCGGGGAACGAAACGCAGGGCAAGCCGGCCGTGCAGGCCGAAACCGCCGAGCAGCGCGAGCGCCGGCAGGCGGTGGAGGCGTGGCTGAAGCGCGTGCCGGACGAACCCGGCTCGCTGCTCAAGGCGAAATTCCAGCTTGAACAGGAACGCCGGCAGAGGGAAGGACGATGAAGTATCGGATGGGACTGCTGCTGTGCCTGCTGCTGGCGCTGCCGTTGTCGTCGCTGGCGGCGACGCGTGCATGGCTGGAACAGACGCAGGTGACGCTCGGCCAGGCGGTGACGTTGAACGTGGAGACCGATGCGGTGTCCGCCACCCCCGACGTCACGCCACTGATGCGCGACTTCGAAGTGGAAGGCCAGTCGGACAGTCGCAGCGTGCGACTGGTGAACGGACGCATGAGCAGCAGCATGACTTTCGCGCTGACCTTGCGTCCGCGGCGTGCCGGCACGCTGGCGATCCCCGCGCTGCAGGTGGGTGCTGACCGCACGGTCCCGCTGGTGCTCGACGTCAGCGCGACGCCGACGGCAAGCGCGGCGTCCAACGGGCTGGTGTTCGTGGAAACCGAAGTCGACGACGAAACCCCTTACGTGCAGCAGTCGGTCGGCGTTACGGTGCGCCTGTTCTACGCCACGCCGCTGGTGTCCGGCCAGCTCGACCTGGATCCACCGGATGGCGCGCTGCTGCAACGGGTCGGCGAGATCGTGCAGTCGAGCCGCGAGATCAATGGGCGCCGCTACAACACCGCCGAGCGCCGCTTCCTGCTGGTGCCCGAACGCAGCGGTCCGCTGGCCCTGCCCGGCGCGCGCTTCAGCGGGCGCGGCGCGGGCGGCTGGATGGATGACCTGCTGGGCGGCAACAGCGGCGAGGTCAACATCACCGGCACGCCGCGCACGTTGCAGGTTCGGCCGCAACCCGCGAACGCACCGCAGCCCTGGCTGCCTGTGCGCGACCTGCGCCTGCGCTACACCGCCGTGCCCGAGCAGATGCGCACGGGCGAAGCGGCCACCTTCGCGATCGAGACCACGGTCGTCGGTGCGACGCAGGCGCAGTTGCCCGAGCTGCCGGCGCCGGTGGTGCCGGGGGCGCAGGTGTTCGCGGAACCGCCCCAGTACGACGAGACCTTCACCGGCGGCACGCCGCAGGTGAAGTTGACGCGTCGCTATTCGATCGTGCCGTCACAGCCGGGCACGCTCACCGTACCCGGCGTGGCGATGGGGTGGTGGGATGTCCGTGCCGGTGCGGCGAAGCGTGCATCACTCACGACGTTGTCGATCCCGGTCGTTGCGGGGAGCGGTCAGCCATCGCGCCCGCTGGCGAAAGATGACGCGACGCCGGCCCGGCAGGACGCGACCGATGACGGTGTCATCCCGCTCGCGGGTGGACGCAGCGTACCCGCGCATCTGTGGCCGTCGCTGGCCGCCGGTTTCGCCCTACTCTGGCTGGCGACGCTGGTATGGGGCTTGTCGCGACGGCAGGGTGCCCCGCAGGCCGGCCGCTCGCGTCACGCGCCTGCCGACGTCCCGCATGCGTTGACGCATACGGCGTCCGATCTCAAGCGCGTGCTGGATGCCGGCGATCTCGACGACATCGAAGCCGTGCTCTGCGGCATGGCGCGGCCAGTGGCCATCGATCTCGACGACCTGCAGCGTCGTCTCGCCCAGCCGGCGCAGCGCACCGCCGTGGACCTGTTGCGCCGTGCGCGCTGGGCGGGTGGTGATCCGGCGCAGGCCCGTGTGGCACTGCGCGAGGCCTTCCGGGGAGGGCCGCAGTGGCGAGTCACAAGCGTAGTGCAGAGGGACGAGCCCTTGCCGCCGCTGTATCCGCGATAAGGGAAGCCGGGCCCACGTTCGTCTTCCCCTTGGCCGGCCATGCCGTGCCCTCCCTGCAGGGACGGGACGTCATGCCCGGTTTGCTAAGCTCCCGACTTTGTCTCCGCAGGACCCGCCGATGACCGACGCCACGCCCGCCACCCGCGCCAAGCTCCCGTTGCACTGGAAGATGGCCATCGGTTTCGGTGTCGGCCTGCTGGTGGGACTCATCGTCCATGCGACGGGACAGGGCGACGCGGCGTGGGTCGACCAGGTGACGAAGTACGTCACCACGCCGTTCAGCAAGATCTTCCTCAACCTGATCTTCATGCTGATCGTGCCGCTGCTGTTCTCGGCGCTGGTCTGCGGCATCGCAGAGATGGGCGACATCCGCGCGCTGGGCCGGATCGGCTGGAAGACGCTCGCGTACACCATCGTGCTGTCGGCGGTCGCCGTGCTGCTCGGCCTGGTGCTGGTCAACCTGTTCAAGCCGGGTGTCGGCGTGGATCCTGCGCTGGCGCAGCAGCTGATCGCCGAGAACGCGGAGCGCACCAAGGAAATCGTTGCCAGCGTCGGCACGCAGCCGACCGGCATGGACATGCTGCTGTCGATCGTGCCGGACAACGTGATCGGCGCGGCCTCCAGCAATGCGGCCATCCTGTCGCTGATGTTCTTCGCGGTGATGTTCGGCATCGGCCTGGTGCTGACGCCGTCGGAAAACACCGGCATCCTCAAGCGCGGCATCGAAGGCGTGTTCGAGATCTCGATGACGCTGATCGGCCTGGTGATCCGCCTGGCGCCGTACGCGGTGGCCTGCTTCATGTTCAACCTGGCGGCGATCTTCGGCTTCGACCTGCTGGTGCGGCTGGGCCAGTACGTGTTCGTGGTGGTGCTTGCGCTGGCGCTGCACCAGTTCGTCAGTTATTCGATAGCGCTGAAGCTGGCGGGCTATTCGCCGCTGAAGTTCTTCCGCGGCGCGCAGGAAGCGATGGTGATGGCGTTCTCCACCGCGTCGAGCAATGCGACGCTGCCCACCGCGCTGCGCGTGGCCGACGAGAAGCTGGGCCTGCCGCGCACGGTCTCGCGCTTCGTGCTGACCGTGGGTGCGACCGCCAACCAGAACGGCACCGCGCTGTTCGAGGGCGTGACGGTGATCTTCCTGGCGCAGTTCTTCGGCGTGGACCTGTCGCTGGGCCAGCAGTTCATGGTGATGCTGGTCTGCATCCTGGGCGGCATCGGCACGGCCGGCGTGCCGTCCGGCTCGCTGCCGGTGGTGGCGCTGATCTGCGCGATGGTGGGCGTGAATCCCATCGGTATCGGCCTGATCCTGGGCGTGAACCACTTCCTCGACATGTGCCGCACCACGCTGAACGTCACCGGCGACCTGACCCTGGCCTCGCTGGTGGCCAAGGGCGAGCGTGCCGACGTGAAGCTGCCGGGCCAGCCGGGCTAACACCCCGGCCGGGGTCCCGCAACCGCGACAGGGCGGGCGGGGGGTGGGACAATGGGCGGCCCGCAGCCCGCCGGGCGCCGCCCCCTCTGCCCCGATTCCCATGACGACGCCCACCCGCCGCCAGCTCGCCAACGCCATCCGTTTCCTCGCCGCCGACGCGGTGCAGGCCGCCAATTCCGGCCATCCCGGCATGCCCATGGGCATGGCCGACATCGCCGAAGTGCTGTGGAACGACTACTACCGCCACAGCCCGTCGAACCCGCACTGGTTCAACCGCGACCGCTTCATCCTGTCGAATGGCCACGGCTCGATGCTGCAGTACGCGCTGCTGCACCTGGCCGGGTACGACCTGCCGCTGCAGGAGCTGAAGAACTTCCGCCAGCTGCACAGCAAGACCGCCGGTCACCCCGAGCGCCACGAGACGCCGGGCGTCGAGACCACCACCGGTCCGCTCGGTCAGGGCTTCGCCAACGCCGTCGGTTTCGCGCTCGCCGAGAAGCTGCTGGCACAGCGCTTCAACCGCGAAGGCCATGAGCTGATTGACCACCGCACCTTCGTCTTCATGGGCGACGGCTGCCTGATGGAAGGCGTGTCGCACGAAGCAGCGTCGCTTGCTGGCACCTGGGGCCTGGGCAAGCTGGTCTGCTTCTGGGACGACAACAAGATTTCCATCGACGGCAACACCGACGGCTGGTTCACCGACGACACGCCGGCCCGCTTCGAGGCTTACGGCTGGCAAGTGGTGCGTAACGTCAACGGCCACGACCCGGTCGAGATCAAGACCGCCATCGACACCGCGCTGAAGGCCACCGACAAGCCGACGCTGATCTGCTGCCGCACCACGATCGGTTTCGGTTCGCCGAACAAGGCCGGCAAGGAATCCAGCCACGGCGCGCCGCTGGGCAAGGACGAACTGGAGGCCACGCGCGCCGCGCTGGAATGGCCGTACGGTCCGTTCGAAGTCCCCGCCGACATCTACGCCGGCTGGAACAAGGTCGACGCCGGCAAGGCGCTGGAAGCCGACTGGAATGCGCTGCTCGACGCCTATACCGCGCAGTTCCCGGAACAGGCCGCGGAACTGCAGCGCCGCGCGTCGGGCGAGCTGCCCGCCGACTTCGCCGCACAGGCCGATGCCTACATCGCCAAGGTGCAGGCCGAAGGCCCGGTCATCGCCTCGCGCAAGGCCTCGCAGAACGCCATTGAAGCGTTCGCGCCGCTGCTGCCGGAACTGGTCGGTGGTTCGGCCGACCTGGCGCACTCCAACCTGACGCTGTGGAAGGCCAGCAAGTCGGTCTCCACCACCGACCCGAACGCCAACTACGTGTACTACGGCGTGCGCGAGTTCGGCATGACCGCGATCGCCAATGGCCTGGCGCTGCACGGCGGCTTCGTGCCGTTCGATGCCACCTTCCTAGTGTTCAGCGACTACGCGCGCAACGGCGTGCGCATGAGCGCGCTGATCCCGGCGCATGCCATCCACGTGTACACGCACGACTCCATCGGCCTGGGCGAAGACGGCCCGACCCACCAGCCGGTCGAGCACCTCGCCTCGCTGCGTTACATCCCGAACAACGACGTGTGGCGCCCGTGCGATGCGGTGGAATCGGCCGTGGCGTGGAAGCAGGCCATCGTCCGCCAGGACGGCCCGAGCTGCCTGGTCTTCTCGCGCCAGAACCTGCCGCACCAGCCGCGCACCGACGCGCAGGTGGGCGAGATCGCACGCGGCGGCTACGTGCTGGCCGATGCCGACGGCACGCCGGACGTCATCCTGATCGCGACCGGTTCGGAAGTCGGCCTCGCCACGCAGGCGAAGGCCACGCTCGATGGGCAGGGCATCAAGACGCGCGTGGTGTCGATGCCGTCGACCGACGTGTTCGATCGCCAGGACGCGGCGTATCGCGAAGCGGTGCTGCCGAAGGCCGTTCGCAAGCGCGTCGCGATCGAAGCGGCGATCGCCGACTTCTGGGGCAAGTACGTGGGTCTGGACGGCGCGGTGATCGGCATGACGAGCTTCGGCGCCTCCGCGCCGGCCGACGCGCTGTACAAGCACTTCGGCATCACCGCCGAGGCGGTGGTCGAAGCGGCGAAGTCGCTTTGAGGCGATCTGTCGTCAACCAGTAAATGAAAAAGCCGGGCATTGCCCGGCTTTTTTCTTGATCGGACTCAACGGGTCTCGCGCAATCCGAGTGCCAGCAGCCTGGCCTCAAGCCGCTCGCCCACGTTGCCTGGCGCCGCCAGCCCCATGCGTGCCATGGTCTCGGTGTCGTCCGATCGCGTACCCAACGCCCGCAACACCGTGCCCATCTTCTTCCCGGTCGTCGCGGTATTCGCCTTCAACCAGCCCAGCGCCTTGACGATGCGCTGCTCGACCTCGGTGAAGTCGCTGCCCAGCGGATAGTCGGGCAGCGTGCCGTCATGGCGGAACGCGCGCAGGCGCGCCGACAGGTGCACCGGCGTGTTGTCGATCCAGTGGCCCGGCGCATGGAAGCTCGCACGCAGCTTGCCGGCGCGCTGTGCCTGTTCCATCAATCCCTGCTGGAACCGCGCATCGGTGATGCCACCCATGGCAATGATGCAGTCCTCGTCGTTCTTGCCGCGCACGTCGGCAATGCCGTACTCGTTGACGTAAAGGTCGCGCAGATGGCGTGGGATCGTCGTGTGGCCGTAGTTCCAGCGCACGTTCGATCCGGCAGCGCCGGCATCTTCGCGTACGGCGCGGAACATCAGCACGCTGCGCGCGCCGTCCAGCGCGTTGGACATGTCGACGAAGTTGTACTGCCCGCCGACGCCGGAGACCACGCGGCCGTCCTCCAAGCCGTCGGAGACGGCGGCGCCGAGCACGGTGGCCATCATGCAGGAATTGAAGAAGCGTGCATCGTGGCGCTGCAGGCGGGCCAGCGACTCGCGTCCGCGCTCCAGTTCGTTGATCAGGCTGATGCGGCGCATGCCGATGGCGCGGCGCTGGTCATCCGGAAGGTCGCGCAGCCAGTCGTAGAAGGCAGGCGAACCAAGGTAGAACGCGCCGTGCAAGTACTCGCCGTCGCGCTCCAGCCGCGCCTGGTCGCCGAGGTTGGCGGTGCCGTCAGCGAGGCGTTGCATCAGCGCTTCGTCGTCGACCACCTTGCGGCGGATCACACCGGTCTCGACCAGGCGCTTGAAGCCCTCGTTGACCATTTCGCTGCAGCCGTACAGGCCGACGGCGAAAGGTTCGAGGCCGCCGCTGGCGATCACCGCGGGATGGCGTTCCAGCTCCGGATCGAGTGCTGCCAGCACGCGCCGGTAGGTCGCATTGTCGGTGTGGCGCAACACCAGCGCATGGCACAGCGCATCGGCCAGCGCACCGATGCCGATCTGCAGCGTGCCGCCATCGCGCACCAGCGCGCTGGCGTACAGGCCGATGGCGTAATCGACGTCCGACACCGGCTGGCGCGGCAGACCGAAGAGGCGCGGGTAGGGCCCTGGAGGTGAAATGACCAGGTCGAAGTAGTCCTCGTCGACCGCCGCCGTGCCGCCGATCCACGGCAGGTCGGGATCGACCTCGGCCACCAGCAGCGGCCGCGGCAGTCCGCGCGCGACGATGGCATCCACCGCGTCCTGGGTCAGATCGTTGTTGCACGAGAACGACAAGCGCGTACCGTCCGGCTCGCGCGCGACCTTCTGCACGATCACGTTGAGCTCGCGATCCGCCAGCGCACGCGCCACGTGGGTGTAGTTGAGGCTGGCGTACAACCGCTGCGCCGTGGTCGAGCGCAGCAGTGCGCCGCCCTGCATGTAGAACTCTTCCACTTCGATGTTCGCAGGCAGCGCATCGCGCTTGATCGCCTGTACATAGGCGAGTCGCGGGAAATCCTCGCCGAAGTGTCGCGCCGCGAATGGCTTCACGAAGCGCGCTTCCAGGCCCTTGCCACCCCCCGGCGGGTCCAGCGACAGCGCCGTGTACAGCGTCCACGATCGCGAAGGATCGGCGGCGATGCGCGCATACAGCGCATTGAGCAGCCGGTGTGGCTTGCCGATGCCGAGCGGCGCCCCCATCCGCAGCGGCCCATAGGTATGGGACAGGATGAGGTCCACGGCTTCTTCGAGGTCGGTGAGGTGCTTGGCCATGCGCAGAGCGTACCCAGACCGGTGTTAACCGGCCATGGGCTCACTGTTCCAGCATGTCCGGCCGGAACAGTCTCCGTCGCGACACCTCACGCCCGGACACCATGAAGCGGCCATCGCCGCGGTAATGCACGGTGCGGGGCAGGCGGGGAGAGGTGGCGATGCGGGCATGCACGATGCGCCAGACGAACAGCGGGTAGTCCGCGGTGATGCGGGTCTCGTGCAGGCGGCATTCGAAGCGCGCATGGCACTCCCCGATGCCGGGCGCGTCCACGTCGCGTGAGGGCAGGGCGGTCAGGCCGAAGCGCTCGAACTTGTCCTGCTCGGTGCTGCTGCAGTTGCCGATCCGTACCACCGTGTCGAGCAGGTCCTCGGTCGGCAGGTTGATCACGCATTCGCGGCTGGCACGGGCCCGTGCGTGGCTGCAGTTGGCCTGCCAGATGTACGTGCCGACCAGGTCGTAGCCCAGCATCATGTGCCAGCCCAGCGTCATGATCGCGCGCTCGCCCTTGTGTGCCGTGCTGAGCAGCACAACGGGTCCAGGCTCCAGGTAACGCCGCGCCTGGTCCGTGGGCAGATCCTTCCAACGCGTCTGCTTGCTCATGGCGCCGCTCCGAATTCCCGCGGCAGGATAAGCGCCGCTCAGTCGAGGGTATGTGTGGAGTCGGCGATGCGCCGGACTTCGTCCGGATGATGGCTGACGTAGACGATGGGCAGGCGGATCTCGTCGCGTACACGCTGCAGGTAGGGGATCAGTTCTTCGCGGCGGGCTTGATCCAGGGCCGACAGCGGTTCGTCGAACAGCAGCAGCGACGGCTGCGACAGCAGGGCACGACCGATCGCCACGCGCTGGGCTTCGCCGCCGGACAGATTGCGCGTGCGGCGTCCCAGCAAGGGGGCGATGCCCAGCAGCTCGACCACCGCATCGAAGCCGAACCGTGGCGCGCCGCGCCCGCCGTGGCGGCCGTACTGCAGGTTGCGCCGCACGTCGAGATGCGGGAACAGCCGTGCATCCTGGAACACATAGCCCACGCGTCGACGGTGCACCGGTTCATCGATGCGCGCTGCGCTGTCGAACAGGCAGTGGCCATCCACCTCGATGCGACCGGCCACCGGCGTCACCAGGCCGGCGATGGCATTGAGTACCGAGGTCTTGCCGGCGCCTGACGGTCCGACCAGTGCGATCACGCGGGCATCGTCGTCGATGCGTACATGACGATGGAAGTGGCCGCGCCGGAGTTCGATGTCGACCTTCAGCATCAGCTGTCCTCGCCCTGGCGCGTGTAGTGGCGCCGCACCAGCCACTCCGAGAACAGCAGCGCGGCCAGCGAGATCACGACGGCGACCGCAGCGAGACGCCAGATGCCGGCTTCGCCACCCGGCACCTGCATCAGGCCGTAGATGGCCGACGAGAGTGTCTGCGTTTCACCGGGAATGTTGGACACGAAGGTGATGGTGGCGCCGAACTCGCCCAGCGCCTTCGCGAACGCCAGCACGCTGCCGGCGACCAGACCGGGCCACGCCAGTGGCAGGGTGATGGTGAAGAACACGCGCCACGGTCCCGCGCCGAGCGTGGAGGCGGCCTGTTCAAGACGCCGATCGGTGGCTTCGAGCGACAGGCGGATCGAGCGCACCATCAGCGGAAACCCCATCACCGCGCAGGCCAGGGCGGCGCCGGTCCAGCGGAAGGCGAACACGATGCCGAACTGCTCCTTCAGGAACGCACCGATCGTGCCCTGCGTGCCCAGCGTGACCAGCAGTGCATAGCCCATCACGACCGGGGGCAGCACGAGGGGCAGGTGCACGACGGCGTCCAGCAGCGCCTTGCCCGGGAATCGCGTACGCGCCAGCAGCCAGCCGACCACGACGCCGAAGGGCAGGCTGGCCAGTGCCGCCACCAGCGCCACCTTCACGCTGAGGCGGATGGCGGTGAGCTCTTCCGGCGAGAACGCGTCGAGCACGCGCGGGTCAGTCCTTTACGGCGAAGCCGCGACGTTCGAAGATCGCATCGGCGGCAGGCGAGGCCAGCCACTGCACGAAGGCGGTCGCGCGCGCGGACTGCGCACCGCGCAGCGCCGCCACCGGATAGACGATGGGCGGATGCGAGTCTTCGGGGAAGGTGGCGACCACACGCACGGCGGGCTCCGCCTTCGCGTCGGATGCATAGACGATGCCCAGCGGCGTCTCGCCGCGGGCCACCAGCATCAGCGCTGCACGCACGCTTTCGGATTCGGCCAGGCGTGCCTTGACGCCGTTCCACAGCGACAGCGATTCCAGCGACGCCTTGGCGTACTTGCCGGCCGGCACGGTCTGCGTCTGGCCCACGGCCAGGCGACCGTCACCCAGTGCGGCGAGGAAGGTCGCCGGCCGCTTCAGGTCCACCTGTGCCTTGCTGGCCTTCGGCGCGACCAGCACCAGCTGGTTGCCCAGCAGGCTGCGACGCGTGGCGTTCTCCAGCTTGTTGCGTTCCTGCAGGTAGTCCATCCATTCCAGGTCGGCGGAGAAGAACACATCGGCTGGCGCGCCCTGTTCGATCTGCCGTGCGAGCGCCGAACTGGCGGCGTACGACACGCGTACCGGCGTGCCGGTCTGCTTCTGGTAGGCGGCCGCGGCCTCGTCCAGCGATTCCTTCAAGCTGGCGGCAGCGAAGACGGTCAATCCTGCGTCGTCCTGCGCGCGTACCATCGGGGACGCGAAGGCCGTGGCGAGCAGCAGGGCGGAGGCGAAGACGGGGCGGAGCAACGCGGACAGGTTCATGCGAACAACTCCTGTGGGGACGGTGGACTATTCGATGACGAAGGTCTGGATCTGGCGGGCGCTGCGCGCTGGTCGCGCATCGCTGGGAATCAACAGTCTCGCCGGACCGGCGTCGGCGGGCAGCGGCTTGCCGTCGCACTGGTCGGCCACGTAGACGCGTTGCTTGCCGAGCGTCGGGTCCAGTTCGCCCAGCGAGAACACCACCGTGTAGCCGTCGCGTGCGCGTACTTCCACGCGTCGGGCGAGATGTGCGCCGCGCAACGGGTCGGCAGGCATCGCGCCGGCGCGCCGCAGCAGGTCCACGAGATCGACGCCACTACACCGCAGCGCCCGGCCGTGGACCTCCATGCCGACGTCGTGCCGCGGAAGGTTGTGCAGCAGCTCAGCGCTCCACGGCAACTCGATGCGGCCCGGAGGCGGCGTGGAAGGCGCGTGTGCACCATGCGATTGCGCCGCGGCGGACAGCGAGCCGGTGGCGACGTACGCAGCGATCAGAAGTGGAAGACAAGGCCGGAGGTTCATGGGTGGACTCGCGGTGTCGGGTGGGGTCAATGCCTGGCAAGCGCCTTGTTAAGCACGGCAGCCAGCGCCACGCCACCGGCACGCAGTTGCTGCTCGGCGATGGGCAGGTGCTTGTCCACGTAGGCCTGTTCCAGCTTCGCGCGACGCGGATAGAAATCCGGCTGGGTCACCACGCGGCACGATTTTTCAGCCCAGGCCGCCGCGAGCGGCGGCAGCGTGATCGCGCCGAGCGCCGGTTTCGGCAGTGCGCGCAGGTGGCGCAGGTAATCCGCTTCGCTGCGGCCGGTGGTCACCAGCATGCGGCTGTCCCATAGCGTGTGCAGGTTGGTGCCGCGGTTGTTCCAGTTCACCTGCACGTCGTTGCCGCCCTTGTCGCGGCCGTAGCCGGCATGCAGCGGCTGGTGCACGTCGCCAACGAAGTGCACCACGAACTTCAATGCCTGCAGGCGCTCGGCGCGTGGACGCTTCGTGTCCGCCAGGATCGTGGTCTGCGCCCTGATCGCTTCCACCACGCAGTTGCCGCCCGGACAGTCGCGCGACTTTTCGTAAGCGCACTCGTGTTCGCCGATGTTGACGAAGTGCCAGCGCGAGGTCTTGCGGCCGAGCACCGGATCGTTCTCGCGCAGGTCATCGGCCCAGCTGGCAATGCCGGCCAGCGAAGGATCCGGTTCGCCTTTCAGTAAGGCTTCGATCTGGCGACGGACATCGGGCGTCAGGTCGTCCCACGCCAGCAGCGCCACCAGACGGTGGCCGAGAGGACCCCATGCGTGCGCGGGCACCGGCAACAGGGCGAGTGCAAGGGAGGCGACAAGGGCGAATGCGAAAAGGAAGGGACGGACCATGCCGGTACTTTAACCGACACAGGCCGTCCCCAATTTACGGCAGGCGCCGGATCGCCCGCCTGCTCAGAACTTCAGGACATAAGCCACGCCGTACACCAGCGGGTCGATGTTGGCGGTGCCCAGCTTGGCGCCTTCGACTTCGACCTTGGTGTCGATGTCGGCCCAGCGCACGTCGACGCGCACGGCGCTGCGTTCGCTGACCTTGAAATCCAGGCCGGCGTGGGCGGCGAGGCCCCACGAGTCGTCCAGCTTCAGCTTGGCGCCTTCGAGCGCGCCGGTCGTGTCTTCGCTGAAGAACGTGGTGTAGTTCAGGCCCACGCCGAGCAGCGGCGACACCTTGCCCTTGCTGTTGAAGTGGTACTGCAGCGAGACGGTCGGCGGCAGGTGCTTGGTTTCACCCACCTTGCCCACGCCCTTCACCGAAATGTCGTGCTTGAACGGGAGTGCGGCCAGCACTTCCAGGCCCAGGTTGTCGCGCAGGAAGTATTCGAAGGTCACGGTCGGCTTGACGTCGCTGTCGATCTCCAGCGGCAGCGTGCCGCCGGCAATCGTGCCGTTGTCGGACTTCGGGTTGACCCGGTGCACGCCCACGCCCAGCGTCCAGTCGCCCTTGGACTGTGCGAAGGCGGGAACGGCGGCGCCCAGGGCAAGGGCGATGGCAATCGGGATCAGGGTCTTCTTCATGGTGGTGACGCTCGTTGGAATGTGGCGCCAGTCTCTGCCCCCGTTTATGCCGATGCCTTGATCCTGATCAATGTCCGCGGGGCCTTCGCCACCGGGACGGCCTGTTAGAATGACGCCCCCCGTCAACCCCGCCGCGCCGCGCGCGGCTGCAGGAGTCCTGAGCAATGTCGATCAAGGTGGGTATCAACGGCTTCGGCCGCATCGGGCGCAACGTGCTGCGTTCCGCCGTGCAGAATTTCGGCAACGACATCGAGATCGTCGCCATCAACGATCTGCTGGAGCCGGACTACCTGGCGTACATGCTGCAGTACGACTCCGTGCACGGTCGCTTCGACGGCGACGTGAAGGTCGAAGACGGCGCGCTGTTCGTCAACGGCAAGAAGATCCGCCTGACCCAGGAACGCGATCCGTCCAACCTGAAGTGGGATGAAGTCGGCGCCGATGTCGTCATCGAATCCACCGGCCTGTTCCTCGACAAGGCCACCGCGCAGAAGCATCTCGATGCCGGCGCGAAGAAGGTCATCCTGTCGGCGCCGTCGAAGGACGACACGCCGATGTTCGTCTACGGCGTGAACCACGACACCTACAACGGCGAGGCGATCATCTCCAACGCTTCGTGCACGACCAACTGCCTGGCGCCGATCGCCAAGGTGCTGCACGACAAGTGGGGCATCAAGCGCGGCCTGATGACCACCGTGCACGCCGCCACCGCCACGCAGAAGACCGTCGACGGCCCGAGCAACAAGGACTGGCGCGGCGGCCGCGGCATCCTGGAGAACATCATTCCGTCGTCCACCGGTGCGGCCAAGGCTGTCGGCGTGGTGATCCCGTCGCTCAACAAGAAGCTGACCGGCATGTCGTTCCGCGTGCCGACCAGCGACGTGTCGGTGGTCGACCTGACCGCCGAACTCGAGAACCCGGCGACGTACGACGAGATCAAGGCCGAGATGAAGGCGCAGAGCCAGGGCGCGCTGAAGGGCATCCTGGGTTACACCGAGGACAAGGTGGTCGCCACCGATTTCCGCGGCGACACCCGCACCTCGATCTTCGACGCCGAGGCCGGCATCGCGCTGGACCCGACCTTCGTGAAGATCGTCAGCTGGTACGACAACGAGTGGGGCTATTCCAACAAGTGCCTGGAAATGGTCCGCGTGGTCGCCGGCAAGTAAGCCGATCCGTTTCCGCTGTGCTGCACGGGCGCCTCAGGGCGCCCGTGTCGTTTCCGGGTATAGCAAAGTGATACGAAGCGGGCCGGATCGCGCCACTCCTGGCTTGGATTCTTGCAAATCCGGGCGCATTGCCCGAGGCTGCCGCGAGGCTGAATGGACGGCCCGGGGACGGATGGGCCCCTTCTTGCACCGAACACGCAGAGACGGGGTAGGCGATGGATGATCTGGCGGGGATCCTGGTGTTGCTCGGCCTGGCCGTACTGGCGGTGCCGGTACTGCTGATCGTGGCGCTGGTCGCCATCAGCGGGCTGAAGCGACGCGTCACTGACCTGGAAAGGCAGGTCAGCCAGTTGCGCGCGTCCCCTGTCGCTGCGGCGACACCGGATGCAGTAGCGACGCCTGCACGCGCCGATGACGAACCGACGCTCGCGGAACTGGTGCGGTCGCCGCCCCCGCGCACGGAGACGCCGCCTCCCGTGCAGGCCGCCACGCCTCCGCCGATTCCACCGCGACCGCCTGCACCCGCAGCGGCCGTACCGCCCCAGCCCGCGCCCGCCCTGCCGCCGCGTCCGCCACGCGCCGAAGCGCCGTCGCGCCCGGCGACGCCGGACGTGGTCAGCGTCGTATTGCGCGCGGTGCGTCGCTGGTTCACCGAAGGCAACGTGCCGGTGAAGATCGGCGTGACGGTGCTGTTCTTCGGCGTGCTGGCGCTGCTCAAGTACGGTGCCGACCAGGGCTGGTTCACGCTACCGCCGGAACTGCGCTTGGCCGCCATTGCCGCGGCCGCGCTGGGTGCGCTGGTGTTCGCGTGGCGCAAGCGCGAGAGCCATCGTGCGTTCGCGTTGAGCCTGCAGGGTGGCGCCATCGGCGTGCTGCTGCTGGTGGTGTTCGCCGCGTTCAAGATCTTCGGGATGATGCCGGTGGGTGCGGCCTTCGCGCTGAGCATCGTGCTGGTGGCTGGTGCGGGCGTGCTGGCGGTGCTGCAGGATGCGAAGGCGCTGGCCGTGTTCGCGTTGCTGGCCGGCTTCTTGGCGCCGATCTGGCTGTCGACCGGTAGCGGTAACCACGTCGCGCTGTTCTCTTACTACGCGGTGTTGAACGCGGCGATCGTCGGCATCGCCTGGTACAAGTCGTGGCGCGTGCTGAACCTGCTCGGCTTCGTCTTCACCTTCGGTATCGGCACGGCGTGGGGCCTGTTCGACTATGCCCCGCACAAGTACGCCAGCACGCAGCCGTTCCTCGTGCTGTTCTTCGCGTTCTACCTGCTGATCCCGCTGCTGTTCGCGCGCCGGCAGCCGGTCAGTCGTCGCGACCTGATCGATGGCTGCCTGGTGTTCGGTATGCCGCTGGTGGCGTTCTCGCTGCAGGCCGGTCTGATGCAGGGCGGCAGTTTCGAAGACAGCCGCCTGCCGCTGGCGTTCTGCGCGCTGGGCCTGGGCGTGCTGTACGCGGCGCTGTCGTGGGCCTTGCGCCGTCGCACGAACTACGACGTGCTCGCGCAGTCGTACGCCCTGCTGGCGGTCGGCTTCGCCACCTTGTCCGTGCCGCTGGCGCTGTCTGCACAGGCCACGGCCTGCGTGTTCGCACTCGAGGGCGCGGCGCTGGCCTGGCTGGGCCTGCGACAGTCGCGGCTGCTGCCGCAGCTGACCGGCGCCGGCCTGCAGTTGGCGGCCGCCACGGCGTTCTTCATCGCGCGCGTCGACACCGTGTCGTGGCACGAGGCGGAGACGGTCGCGCCGATGTTCGCCAACGCCACCTTCATGAGCGCGCTGCTGATCGCCGTCGCCGGCTTCGCCAGCGCGTGGGCCTACCGCGCACGGAGCGCTGCAGTGGCACTCGTGTATTACCTGTGGGCGCTCGCGTGGTGGCTGGGCAATGGCACCGTCGAGATCAACGACTACCTTGGCCATCGCGACGAGCCTGACGCGATGCTCGCGTTCATCGCGCTGACCGGTTGGCTGGCGGCGGAAGTGCATCGCCGGCGTCCCGGTACCGCGCTGGCCTGGACCACGCTGGTCGGCCTGGCGTCGGCGGCGCCGCTGGCGCTGTGGCAGGCCGAGGTGCACCAGCAACCCTTCGCGGGGAACGGCGTGTGGGCGTGGCTCGCCTATGCGGTGCTGGGCGTGCGCAGTCTGATGTGCCTGCGCGACAGCGACCACCGCCTGGCCGGCGCGGCGCAGTTCGTGTGGTGGCTGGTATGGCCGCTGGTGGCCAGCCTGCTGCTGGCCTGGCTGCCGGGGCATGTGCAGGGCATGGGCGGCGGCTGGCAGGCCGGGCTGATCGCGTTGCCGTGGCTCGTCGTCGTGGCGCTCGCCCTGTTCCGCTGGAACTGGCTGGCATCACCGCTGGGCGAACGGTTCGATGGCTGGCGTACGCCGCTGCTGGGCGTGCTGTTTGCGGTGCTCGGCCTGTGGTGGCTGGTGTCGTTGTTCCTGTCGGGCAATGCCACGCCGCTGCCGTGGATTCCCGTGGTGAATCCGATGGAACTGGCGCAGCTCGCCACGCTCGTGTTGCTGCTGCGCTGGTGGATGCCGGAAGGTCGCGTGCTGCCGCCGGCTCGCATCGTGCTGCTGTCGTCGCTGGCCTTCGTGTGGATCACGTCGGTAGTGCTGCACGCGGTCCATCACTGGGGTGGCGTGCCGTGGAACGACAGCCTGGTGTCCGGCAGCTTGGCGCAGACCAGCCTGACGATCACCTGGAGCGTATTGGGCGTGCTGGGCTGGGTGATCGGATCGCGTCGCGGCCAGCGCATGCTGTGGCTGGGCGGCGCCGTGCTGATGGCGGTGGTGCTGGCGAAGCTGATGGTGGTCGACCGCCAGCACCTGGGCAACCTGCTCGGCATCGGCTCCTTCATGGCCTATGGCCTGTTGTGCACCGTGGTGGGTTATCTGGCGCCCGCGCCGCCGCGCCGCATCGAGAACGAGGAAGCGTCCGCATGAAGAAGTTCCTGATGGGCCTGGCATTGCTGCCGGTGATGGCCGCCGCACAGGCGCCCGCACCCGCGCCGTATGCGAAGCGCTGGCCGTTGGTGCTGTCGGCCGAACAGGCCGGCGCGTACCGCGTGGTGCTGGATCGCGACATCTACACCACCACGGCATGGCCGGACCTGCGCGATGTCGACGTGCTGGACGCGCACGGCAAGCCGGTGGCGGCTGCGCTGTTCGGTCCGGAGCAGCCAACCGCACTGCCGGCGCGGCGTGTCGTCGTGCCGTGGTTTCCGTTGCCTGCATCGCCGCAGGATGCGTCTGCGCCGTCGCGCGTGTCGGCGCAGTTCGGCGAGAACGGGCGCATCGTCCGCATCGAAGCCGATGGCGGCGGCACGGCTGCCGCCGGTCCGGCGCGTGCGTTCCTCGTCGACCTGAGCGGCATTCGCGACCACGCCGAAGCGCTGGAATTCACCTGGGACGCCGGCACGCCGCGCGAAGCCCGTTACCGCGTGGAAGGCAGCCAGGACCTGCAGGCATGGGAGGTCGTGCAGGATCGCGTGACGCTGGTCGAACTGCAGCGCGGATCGCAACGTCTGTTGCGCGACGAGGCGCCGATCCGTGGCGGGCTGCGCTACATCCGCTTCGTGCCGCTCGACGCATCGCCCGCCTTGCCGATCCGCGAAGTACGCGTCCGCCTCGATGAAGTGCACCAGCAGCAGTCCGTGCTGTGGTCTGAACTGAAGGGCCGTCGTGTCTCCGAGCAGGGCGTGGACGGGTTCGCGTACGAGAGCGATGGGCGCTATCCGGTGGCGCTCGCCGATCTGGCGGTCGATGACTACGCGGTCGGCGAATGGACGCTGGAAAGCCGCGATGCGCTGGATGCGCCCTGGCGCCTGCGCGCAGGCCCGTGGGTGGCCTACCGGGTCGCCGGCCAGCAGCCCAGCAGTTCAGCCGCGCAGCCGCTGTCGAGCGATCCGTCGCGAGATCGCTACTGGCGTCTGCGCAGCCGCGGCGCGCTGCCGGAACAGGCGCCCACGCTCCGGTTGGGGTATCGGCCGGAGGTCATCGTGTTCCTTGCGCAGGGCACGCCGCCCTACGCGCTGGTAGCGGGAAGCGCGAGCGCACGTCGCGCGTCGGTGCCCATGCCGGAACTCGTCGAGGCCCTGCGCCGCGACCGCGGTGAGGACTGGCAGCCCGCGCCTGCTTACCTGTCGCCGGCCTCCGCGCTCGCCGGTGATGCGGCGCTGATTCCGCCACCGACCCCGCGCGATTGGAAGACCTGGTTGCTGTGGGGCCTGCTGGTGCTCGGCGCGGCACTGGTGGCGGCGTTCGCCTTCAGCCTGTTGCGCAGCCGGCCTTCGGCGTAGTCCCGCCTTCGTTTGCGGCAGGGGAGGGCAGGCGGGACAATAGTGGTCTTTCCCGCTGCCCAGGACCTCCCATGCCCATCGTCCGCATGACCGACCTCGACCTCGCCGGCAAGCGCGTGCTGATCCGCCAGGATCTGAACGTGCCGATCGACGCGGGCCGCATCACCTCCGAGCAGCGCATCACCGCATCCCTGCCGACGCTGAAGCTGGCGCTGCAGAAGGGCGCGGCGGTGATGGTTACGTCGCACCTGGGTCGTCCGAAGGAAGGCGTGTGGAGCGAGGCCGATTCGCTGGCGCCGGTCGCCGCGCGCCTGTCCGAGCTGCTCGGCGTGGACGTGCCCCTGGTGAAGGACTGGGTCGATGGTGTCGACGTCGCACCGGGCCAGATAGTGCTGCTCGAGAATTGCCGCATGAACGTCGGTGAGGGCAAGGACGACGAAACGCTGTCGAAGAAGTACGCCGCGCTGTGCGACGTGTTCGTCATGGATGCGTTCGGTACCGCGCATCGCGCGCAGGCCTCCACGCACGGCGTGATCCGCTTTGCGCCGGTCGCCGCAGGCGGCCCGCTGCTGATGGCGGAACTGGATGCGCTGGACAAGGCGCTGGCCAACCCGGCGCGCCCGCTGCTCGCCATCGTGGCCGGCAGCAAGGTCTCGACCAAGCTGGAACTGCTGACCAGCCTGGTTGGCAAGGTGGACCAGCTGATCGTCGGTGGCGGCATCGCCAACACGTTCATCGCCGCCGAGGGCCATGCCGTCGGCAAGTCGCTGTACGAAGCCGACCTGATCGATACCGCGAAGAAGATCGACGCCGATGCGAAGGCGCGTGGCGCCGAGATCCCGCTGCCGACCGATGTCGTGGTCGCCACGGCGTTCGCGGCCGACGCGCCCGCAACGGTGAAGAACGTCGACGCCGTCGCGGCCGACGACCTGATCCTCGATATCGGCCCGCAGACGGCGCAGCGCTACGCCGAACTGATCAAGTCCGCCGGCACGGTGGTGTGGAACGGCCCCGTGGGCGTGTTCGAGTTCGATGCCTTCGGCAAGGGCACCGAGACGCTGGCGCGCGCGATCGCGCAGTCGAAGGCCTTCTCGATCGCCGGTGGCGGCGACACGCTGGCGGCCGTGGACAAGTACGGCATTGCCGACGACGTCAGCTACATCTCGACGGGCGGTGGCGCGTTCCTGGAGTTCCTGGAAGGCAAGACGCTGCCGGCCGTCGCCGCGCTGCAAGCGCGCGCCGCGTGAGTCGCGACACGCTGTTCTTCGATCTCGACGGCACGCTGATCGATTCGGCCGTCGGCATCACCCGATGCATCACGCATGCGCTGACGCAGTTGGAGCATCCGGTGCCGACGGAGGCCGAGCTGCGTGGGTGGATCGGTCCGTCGCTGCGGACCAGCTTCATGCCGCTGCTCGGCGATCCGGCGAAGGTGGAGGCCGCGGTCGAGCTCTACCTCGAACGCTTCGAGTCGCATGGCTGGCTGGAGCACCAGGTCTACGCCGGTATCGGTGATGCCATCGAGGCGCTGCACGCGGACGGACACCGGCTTGCGGTGGTCACCGCGAAGAATGAGCCGCATGCGCGCAAGATCCTCGCGCACCTGCCCTTCGGCCATCGCTTCGAGGACATCATCGGCGCGACGGCCGATGGTCGGCTGAGCCACAAGAAGGATCTGATCGGCGAAGCACTGCGCCGCCTGTCGCTGACGCCGGACACTTGCTGGATGATCGGCGACCGCCACATGGACATCGACGGCGCGCGCCACCATGGCATGCGTAACGTCGGCGTGCTGTGGGGATTCGGTGGCGAGCAGGAGCTGCGCGACGCGGGCGCGACCCGGCTCGCGGGAACACCGGACCAATTACGGCCACTGTTTTCCTGAAAGAGCGAACGCGCGATCAAACGCGCGTTTCATCGCCGCGTTTTTTGCGCACTCGGGTGTGCGTGCGCAGCATCCGACGCTCGTGCAGAGACCAAAAAAATACCAGTCCGGCGAAGTCGGCAACTCGCGCGAAAGTGCTTGAAAACAGCGCTTTCAGCGCATCGTTTATGTGCGCATCGTTGCTGTCCCGGGACAGCTTCATGACCTGAAGATTGTCGGTCGCAACGGCCCCGTTTCGCTGTGGTAGCGTTTGCGCGCTCACAGGGAATCCGCACCATGACCGAACGCCAGCGCCGCACCAAGATCCTCGCCACCCTCGGACCGGCGACCGACCCGCCCGGCGTGCTGGAGGACCTGTTCCGCGCCGGCGTCAACGTGGTGCGCCTGAACTTCTCGCACGGCGATCCGTCCGGTCAGGCCAAGCGCGCCGCCGCAGTCCGTCTTGCGGCGCAGCGTGTCGGTGCGGAAGTCGGCATCCTGGCCGACCTGCCGGGCCCGAAGATCCGCGTCGAGCGTTTTGCGGAAGGCAAGGTGGTACTGAGGACGGGCAACCGTTTCGATCTGGTAGCCAATCCCGATGCACCTCCCGGTGATGCATCGCAGGTGGGCGTCAGCTACCTCGGCCTGCCCGGCGATGTGGAAGCGGGCGATGTCCTGTTGCTCGACGATGGCCTGATGCAGCTGAAGGTCGTGTCGGTCGAGGGTGAGCGCATCGTCTGCACCGTGCTCAACGATGGCGTGCTGTCGGATCGCAAGGGCCTGAACAAGCAGGGCGGCGGCCTGTCGCTCGGCGCGCTGACCGAGCGCGACCGCGAGCTGATCGCCTATGTGGCCGAGAACATCGGCGTGGATTTCATCGCCGTGTCGTTCTGCCGCAATGCCGACGACATGAACGAGGCGCGCCGCATCGCACGCGAGCACGGTTGCGATGCCGCACTGGTGTCGAAGATCGAGCGCACCGAAGCGATCGAGAACCTGGCCGAGATCGTCGATGCCAGTGATGTGGTGATGGTCGCGCGTGGCGACCTGGGCGTGGAGATCGGCGATGCCGAGCTGCCCGGCCTGCAGAAGAAGATCATCAAGGAGTCGCTGGCACGCAACAAGGTGGTGATCACCGCCACCCAGATGCTGCAGTCGATGGTGGACAGCCCGATTCCCACGCGCGCCGAGGTGCTCGACGTCGCCAACGCCGTCATCGACGGCACCGACGCGGTGATGCTGTCGGCGGAAACCGCCGCTGGCAGCTATCCGATCCGTGCGGTGGAAGCGATGGCGCGCATCTGCCTCGGCGCCGAGAAACAGTTCGAGATGGACACCGATTTCGAGAAGGCGCCGCGCAACCTCGAGTTCGTGGACCAGGCCATCGCGATGGCGACGATGTTCCTGTCCGAACACATCGGCGTGCGGGCGATCGTCGCGATGACCGAATCCGGTGGCACGGCTCGCTTCCTGTCGCGCTTCCGTTCCAGCGCGCCGATCTACGCGTTCTCGCGCCATGACGGTGCACGCCGCAAGATGGCGATGATCCGCGACGTGTTCCCGATCGCGTTCGACAGCCGTGGCCTGGCGCCGCGCGAGGCCGCCCGCGATGCGATGCGCGTGCTGCACGATCGCGAACTGCTGGCCGAAGGCGATCGCGTGATCTTCACCAGCGGCGACCACATGGAGAAGCACGGCGCCACCAACACGCTGCGTCTGCTGCAGATGGGCGAGCGCGGCAAGGCCGAGGGGCTGGGCGAGCTGTAACCGGTTTCCTGGCCAAGCGCCACCGCCCGAAGCTTCTGGATCCGGGCGCGTTGCGGCGCGCTCATCACCGCGATCACCCGCTGTCGGCGGGGCGCGGTCTATAATTGGTCTCTTTTCCGCCCCGCCACAGGAACCCCATGAGCATCGAACAGCTTGCCGAAACCGCCCAGGCCATGGTGGCCGCGGGCAAGGGCATCATCGCGATCGACGAGTCCACCACCACCATCGCCAAGCGGTTCCAGGGCGTGGGCATCGAGAACACGGAAGAGAACCGTCGCGCCTACCGCGAGCTGCTGCTCACCACGCCGAAGCTGTCGGACTATATCTCCGGCGCCATCCTGTTCGACGAAACCCTGCGCCAGTCCACCAAGGACGGCGTGCCGTTCGCCAAGTACATGGCCGACCACGGCATCATCCCCGGCATCAAGGTCGACAAGGGCACGCACGCCCTGGCCGGCTGCCCGGGTGAAGTGGTCACCGAAGGCCTCGACGGCCTGCGCGACCGCCTCAAGGAGTACTACAAGCTGGGTGCGCGCTTCGCCAAGTGGCGTGCGGTCATCACCATCGGCGAAGACATCCCCTCCGGCACCTGCATCGAAGCCAATGCGCACGCGTTGGCCCGCTATGCCGCGCTGTGCCAGGAATGCGGCCTGGTGCCGATGGTGGAGCCGGAAGTGCTGATGGACGGCGACCACAACATCGAAGTCTGCTACGAAGTGACCGAAGCCGTGCTGCGCTCGCTGTTCGGCGCGCTGTACGAGCAGAACGTGCTGCTGGAAGGCACCATCCTGAAGGCCTCGATGGTCATCGCCGGCAAGGACTGCGAAGAACAGGCCGATGTCGACGAAGTGGCCGAGTCCACCGTGATGTGCCTGAAGAGCACGGTGCCGGCGATCCTGCCGGGCGTGGTGTTCCTGTCCGGCGGCCAGACCGACGAGCAGTCCACTGCCCACCTCAACGCGATGAACCAGCTCGGCAACCTGCCGTGGCCGCTGAGCTTCTCGTACGGCCGTGCCATGCAGTCCGCCGCGCTGAAGCTGTGGTCGCAGGACCTGACCGGCAACTTCGCCAAGGCCCAGGCCGTGGTGTACGAGCGCGCCAAGGAAAACGGCATGGCCGCGCTGGGCAAGTGGGAGGGCTGAGCCTCCGCGCCCCCGCGAAGTGATTCCGACGCCGGCCTCGTGCCGGCGTCGTCGTTTCCGGCGCCGGGAGGCCTAGGGTCCCAGCTGTCTTCGGCGCCCGGACAGCCATCCCTGTTCAGGAATCGCCCAGAACTCCCTTGAATAACAGGATCTTGGATCGCCCCAAGGCTGAATGGGGTTTCTCGCCATGAACATTATTGCTTAAGCAGCTATATCATAGGCACCCATGAAGACACCTGCCGGCCAAAGCACCATCGGATACCTCATCGCGGACCTGAGCCGGTTGTTCGGCCGCGTGTTCGATCGCCGCGCTGCCCACCTGGGCCTGACCCGTGTGCAGTGGCGCGCGCTCAAGCGCATCCATGCGAGCGAGGGCATCACCCAGTCCGAACTGGCCGACCTGCTCGACATGGAACCGATCGCCGTCGGTCGCGTCATCGACCGGTTGCAGAAGGCGGGCTTCGTCGAGCGCCGCAGCGACCCGGATGACCGTCGCGTGTGGCGCCTGCACCTGCTGCCGCAATCCGACGCGGTGATGCACGACATCGAGGCCGTCGCCACGTCCGTCCGCGAAGACTGCCTGGCCGGCATCGATCCCGGCGAACTGGCGACGGCGCTGAAGGTGCTCGGCCAGATCCGCGAAAACCTCTCCCTGCTCGACCGCGCCAGCCGCGGCGATTCCTCTCTCCGCAAGAGCTGATACCCACCATGACCAGCAAGATCAACGAGGCCGCCGAGAATGCGGCCAAGACTCCCGCTCCCAAGCGTCGCCGTGTGCCGGTGTGGCTGTGGATCGCCGGCCCGCTCGCCGTCGCCGGCTTCTTCGGCTGGGAGTACGTCGCCTCCGGCCGCGAAGTCAGCACCGACAACGCCTACATCAAGGCCGAGCGCATCCTGATCGCGCCGCAGGTCGGCGGTCGCGTGGTCGAAGTCGCCGTGCAGCAGAACCAGCCGGTGAAGAAGGGCGACCTGCTGTTCCGCATCGACGCCGATCCGCTGACCATCGCGGTGACCCAGAACGAAGCGCTGGTTGCGCGTATGGCCAATTCGGCCAGCGCCAGTCGCGCCAAGGTGGTCGGCACCGGCACCTCGATCCAGGCCTCGCGCGAAACACTGACGTGGGCGCAGCGCGACCTGCAGCGCATGCAGCAGCTCGCCAGCCAGCAGCTGGTCTCGCGCAAGATGCTGGACGACGCGCGCCATGCCGTCGCCGAAGCGCGCACCGACCTGGCCGATGCGATCGCATCGCAGTCCGAAGCCACCGCTTCGCTCAGCGGCAGCCCCGGCACGCCGACGCAGGACCTGCCGGAATACCGTGCCGCGATGGCGATGCTGGCCAAGGCCAAGCTCGACCTGGCGCATGCCGAAGTCCGCGCGCCGGTCGACGGCATCGTCGGCCTGCACGACCTGCAGGTGGGCGAGTACATCAATGTCGGCCAGACCGCGATGCCGCTGGTGGCGACTTCGCCGATCTGGGTGGAAGCGAACTTCAAGGAAACCGAGCTGACCAAGATGCAGGTCGGCCAGGCGGCGACCATCGAAGTCGATTCCTATCCCGGCGTGAAGTGGAAGGCGCATGTCGCCTCCATCGCGCCCGCCTCCGGCGCCGAGTTCAGCGTGCTGCCGCCGCAGAACGCCACCGGCAACTGGGTGAAGATCGTGCAGCGCATTCCGGTGCGCCTTGAGATCGACAGCGCCGCGGCCGACGCACCACAGCTCCGCGCCGGCATGAGCGCCGACGTGCACGTCGAACTGCGCGACGGCGGCACCGCCTCCAGCCGTGCGACTGCCGCGCGCTGAGGTCCTGTTTCCATGTCATCCCGGGCGTGCGCGGATGCGGGCGAGGGCACTGTGGTGGGGCCCGGCCCCGCTGACGCCGCGCCCCGGGTGACCTCTGGATCGCCGTGCATCGTGCGCGTCGATCCCTTCCGGAATTCCCCATGAGCACAACCACCGTTCCCGCTGCCCCCGCGCAGGAAGACACCGGCAAGCGCACGCTGCTGGTCGGCTCGGTGATGCTGGCCACGCTGATGCAGGCGCTGGACACCACCATCGCCAACGTCGCGCTGCCCGACATGCAGGGCTCGCTGTCGGCCACCCAGGACCAGGTGTCGTGGGTGCTGACCAGCTACATCGTCGCCGCCGCGATCCTGACGCCGGTCACCGGCTGGCTCGCCGGCCGTCTCGGCCGTCGCCGCCTGCTGATCATCGCGGTCAGCGGTTTCACCGTTGCCTCGCTGCTGTGCGGCATCGCCAGCGGCATCGGCGAAATGGTGGCGTTCCGCAT
Source organism: Pseudoxanthomonas sp. PXM02 (assembly GCF_014851805.1). GTDB lineage: Bacteria > Pseudomonadota > Gammaproteobacteria > Xanthomonadales > Xanthomonadaceae > Pseudoxanthomonas_A. The sequence goes on along the minus strand of NZ_JACVAK010000001.1, from coordinate 1,387,585 downwards.
CCTGCAGGGCGTGTTCGGCGCCTCGCTGGTGCCGATCTCGCAGTCGCTGCTGCTGGATGCGTTCCCGAAAGAGAAGCATGGCGCCGCCATGGCGATGTGGGGCATGGGCATCATGGTCGGGCCGATTCTCGGCCCGCCGCTGGGCGGCTTCCTGACCCAGAACTACAGCTGGCACTGGGTGTTCCTGATCAACCTGCCGATCGGCATCCTCGCCTTGCTAGGCATCATGGCCAGCGTCAAGAAGGACGTGCCGCACGAACGTCCGCTCGATGGCATCGGTCTCGGCCTGCTGGCGTTGGGCATCGGTGCGCTGCAGCTGTTCCTCGACCGCGGGCAGAGCGAGGACTGGTTCGGCAGCGTGGAGATCCAGATCGAAGCCGCGCTCGCCTTCCTCGCGCTGTACATGTACGGCTTGTGGTGGTGGCGCAAGCGCGACCACGCGCTGCTCGATCTCGGTTTGTTGAAGAACGCCAACTTCGCTGTCGGCTGCGCGCTGATCTTCGTCGTCGGCATCGTGCTGTTCGCCACGCTGGCGCTGCTGCCGCCGTACCTCAGCACGTTGATGAACTATCCGGTGCTGACCATCGGCCTGGTGCTGGCACCGCGTGGTGTCGGCACGATGTTCAGCATGATGATCGTCGGTCGCCTGTTGGGCCGCATCGACGCACGCTGGCCGATCCTGGTCGGCATGGGCCTGATGGTGGTGTCGCTGCACGGCATGACCCAGTTCGGTCCGAACGCATCGATGGAGTCCATCGTCTGGCTGGGCGTGGTGCAGGGCATGGGTCTCGGCCTGGTGTTCGTGCCGATCTCCACCGTCGCCTACGCGACGCTGGAGCCGCATCAGCGCACGGAGGCCGCCGGCCTCTTCAGTCTGGTGCGCAATATCGGTTCGTCGGTCGGCATCTCGGTGGTGATGACGATGCTGTCGCGGGCGATGCAGGTGAACCATGCCGAGATCGGCGCGCGCATTCCGGCGTTCGGCGCGGAGACGACGCTGCTGCCGGCGGCGATGGATCCGTCCACCGCCACTGGCCTGGCGCTGCTCAATGCCGAGGTCAACCGGCAGGCGGCGGCGATCGGCTACCTCAACGACTTCAAGCTGATGATGCTGCTGACACTGGTGTCGATGCCGCTGGTGCTGCTGATGCGCGGCGGCAAGGCGCCGTCCGGTGGCAATGCCGGCGCGGACGCCGCTGCGGCGCACTGACATGCGCCTCGCCGGCCTGCACCACGTCGCGATCATCGCGTCCGACTATGCGCGGTCGAAGCGCTTCTACACCGAGTTGCTCGGATTGCGCGTGGTCGCCGAACACTTTCGGGCCGAGCGCGATTCATGGAAGCTCGACCTTGCGCTGCCCGATGGCACGCAGGTCGAACTGTTCTCCTTCCCGTCGCCGCCACCGCGCGTCTCGCGACCGGAAGCCTGTGGCCTGCGCCATCTGGCGTTGCGGGTGACGGATCTCGATGAGGCCGTCGCCCATCTCAATGCCCACGGTGTGGCTACCGAGCCGGTGCGTGTAGACGAGTACACCGGCCGCCGCTTTACCTTCTTCGCTGATCCTGACGACCTGCCGCTGGAGCTCTACGAGGCGTAGGGCGATCTGTCGAGCGTGGCGCTTCGCCTCACGGCATGCCCGTATCGCCATGCAGGGTGGCATCGATCAGCTCACGCGGACGGACGCCCGCAAGCGCGACCAGTTCGCGTGTCAGATGGGCTTGATCGGCATAACCCAACGCGTGCGCCACTTCGGCGGCCGATGCATGGGGTTGCGACAGCCGTTGCAGACTGTGTTGCATGCGCCGTATCCGAAGATAGGTCTTCACGCCCAGGCCGGTGCCGTGGAGGAACCGGCGTTCCAGCGTTCGACTGGAGACGCCTAGCTGGCGCGACAGTTCCGCTACGCGCTGGCTTGGCGCGGACTCGGTGCGTTGCAGGGCTTCCTGTACCAGCGGATCGAAGCCAAGGGCATCGCGGGCCAACGTGCGAAGCACTGCGAGGATGGCGGAGTACGCGGTAGCGATCGAGGCATGCGCATCCCCCGCTCGACGGTGGCGTAGGCGGCGATCGAGCTGCGCAAGTTCCAGTGGCTGCGCCAGCAGCGCCGATCCGCCTACGCGCAACAAGGGCGCCACGGCGTGGGGATGGAAGCGCACGGCCAGCAGTGTCATTCGCCGGTCGGCATGCAGGTGCAGCGGACCGTTCAACTGCCCGAACAGGAACTCGCGGGGCTGCCGGACCCAGTGTTCACCGCGGGCCATCGATGGCGGCTCGCCGACATGCACGATCCATTCGCAGCACCCGTCCGGTGCGATGGGCGGATCAGGCTGTGTGTCTCTCTCGCCGTGCAACGTCCAGATGCAGCGCACCCAGGGTCGCAGATCGGCCGGCGTATCGAGCAAGGCGAACATGGCGCGGAACTCTGCGCCGGTTGTCGCAAATCTTCAAGACGATGCCCTGGCGTCGCGCCATCCTGTACAAGGACGGTCGACCGGCCGTCGAATCCACATGTCGAGGAGGCACCCCGTGGCACGAGGATGGAAAGCGAGCGGTATCGCGTTGGCGGCTCTGGCCCTGTCATCACCGGTGCAGGCATCGGAACTGGACTGGCTGGCCGGCCACTGGTGCGGCCAGCAGGGCAAGACCTTCAGCGAGGAAACCTGGATGGTGCCGCGCGGTGGCCTGCTGGTCGGCATGCATCGCGATACGCGCGACGGCAAGGCGGCCGGGTTCGAGTTCATGCGCATTGCGCAACAGGACGGACGCTGGGTGTTGCTCGCGCAGCCAGGTGGGGCGGCAGTCACGGCATTCGTGGCGGAACGCGTGGAAACGGATCGCATCGTGTTCGCGAATCCCGCACACGATTTTCCGAAGCGGGTGATCTATTCGCGGCCTGATGCCGACACGCTCAAGGCACGCATCGACGATGGCCAGGACGGCGGCCAGGCGATGGAATGGACATGGCGGCGCGATTGCGTCGCGCCGCCGTCCAGTTGATCGGTTACGGCAGCGTGGCGTCGCCGAGCGAGGCCAGCCACTCGTCGTCCGAGCCTTCGTTGACACCTTCGAACAGCGGCGTGGAGAAGTAGCGCTCGCCGGTGTCCGGCAGCACGGCCAGCAGCACGTCGCCCGGCTTGGCCTTCTGCGCAACCTGAAGCGCAGCAGCAACGGTGGCGCCGGCGGAGATGCCGACGAAGATGCCTTCTTCCGCGGCCAGCCGGCGCGAGGTGGCGATGGCGTCCACGTCGGTGATCGACAGGATCTCGTCGGCCACTTCGCGGTTCAGCACCTCCGGCACGAAGTCCGGCGTCCAGCCCTGGATCTTGTGCGGCTGCCATTCCTTGCCCTGCAGCAGCGATGCGCCAGCCGGCTCGGACGCGGTGATGCGCACTTCAGGGCGAGCGACCTTCAGCACTTCGCCCACGCCGGTCAGCGTGCCGCCCGTGCCCCAGCCGGTGACGAAGTGGTCGAGGCGTTGGCCGGCGAAATCGCGCAGGATTTCCGCGGCCGTCGTCTGCCGGTGATACGCGGGGTTGGCGGGATTGGCGAACTGGCGGGCGAGGAACCAACCGTGCTTCTTCGCCAGTTCTTCCGCGCGACGCACCATGCCGCTGCCGCGCTCGGCGGCGGGGGTCAGGATGACCTTGGCGCCGTAAGCGCGCATCAGCTTGCGGCGTTCGATCGAGAAGGTTTCCACCATCGTCGCGACGAACTTGTAGCCGCGCGCGGCGGCCACCATCGCCAGCGCCACGCCGGTGTTGCCCGACGTCGCCTCGACGATCGTGTCGCCGGGCTTCAGCAGGCCCTTGGCTTCGGCGTCGAGGATGATCGCCAGCGCCAGGCGATCCTTCACCGAACCGCCCGGATTGAACGATTCGACCTTGGCGTACAGCGTGACGTGCTCGGGCGCGACGCGGTGCAGCTTGACGACCGGGGTGCGGCCAATGGTGTCGAGGATGCTGTCGTAAACGGCCATGGGATCTCCGTAGGGGCGTGGGCTCAGGCGGCCTGCAGTGTGGGCGCCGGAAGGTTGCGGGAATGTATTGGGTGGATGGCACCGACCGGTGGCGCGCCGAACCAGTGCAGCGTGCCGGCGAGCGCGGTGACCTCGCCGAGGATCAGCAGGGCAGGCGAACGCACCTGATGGAAACGCGCGGTTTCCGGCAGATCGGCCAGCGTACCGGTCACCACGCGCTGGTCGCGGCGGGAACCGTTCTCGACCAGCGCGAACGGCGTGGACGCGGCGCGACCGTGGGCGACCAGCCGGTCGCGCAGGCCTTCCAGTCCGGCCACCCCCATGTAGACGGCCAGCGTCTGCCGCTCCTGCGCAAGCGCCTGCCAGTCGAGCGTGTCAAACGAATCCTTGCAGTGCGCCGTCACCAGCCGCACCGCCTGCGCGTGGTCACGATGCGTCAACGGAATGCCGGCATAGGCAGCGCACGCGACGGCGGCGGTGATGCCGGGCACCACCTCATAGGGAATGCCGTGCGCGCGCAGATACTCCAGTTCCTCGCCTCCACGCCCGAACACGAACGGATCGCCCCCCTTCAGGCGCACGACGCGCTTGCCGACGCTCGCGTGCTCCCGCATCAACGCGTGGATGTCTTCCTGCCGCGTGCTGTGTCCGGTGGCCGACTTGCCGACTTCGATGTAGGTCGCATCGCGACGGCCGAGACGCAGCACGTCCTCGCTGACCAGGCGGTCGTGCAGGATCACGTCGGCTTCGTTCATCGCGCGCAGCGCGTTGAGCGTCAGCAGGCCGGCATCGCCCGGGCCGGCACCGACCACCGCGACGCTGCCGCTGCGCGTGGGTGCGGCGTGTTCGTCCAGCATCGCCTGGAAATGCTGCTCGGCCTGCGTGTGCAACCGCTGCCGGTACAGGCGCGGCAGCGGCCCGGCCAGCAGCTTCTCGAAGAAGCGACGTCGCTCTGCAGGTTGCGGGAAGCGCTTGCGGATGCGCGTGCGCTGGCGCGTGAACAGGTCGGCCAACGACGCCCACGAATCATCGAGCAGGGTTTCGAGCTGGCGGCGCAGATGACGCGCGAGCATCGGTGCGCCACCGCCGCTGGAGATGGCGACCTGCAGCGGACCGCGTTCGACGATGGCGGGCACCTGGAAGGAAGAGAGTTCGCCGTCATCGACGACGTTGGCGAAGACATGGCGCGCTTCGGCGACGGCAGCGACCGCGCGGTTGACCTCGGCGTCGTCGGTCGCGGCGACCACCAGCCACGCGCCCGACAGCCAGTGCGCATCGAACCGCCCGGCGATCCACTCGATCCGGCCTTCCTGCTGCCAGGCTTGCAGGCGCGGAGTCAGGTCGGGCGCGCCGACGCGGGGGCGGGCGCCGGCATGCAGCAGGGCCTGCGTCTTCCGCTCCGCGATCGGACCGCCACCGACAACCAGGACCCGGCGGCCTTGCAGGTCGGCGAACAGGGGAAACAGCGGAGCGCTCACGGGCGTCGGAGAATGGCGGCTGGGCTGCTGACCGTACTGGCCCCTCATGGTGGTCGGAAATGACATCCCACCAAAACCATATGCCTTGCAGTTATAAGCAGGCCCGGCTACGGTCCCGGCAAATCCTCTACAGTCCAAGGCCCCCTCCCGGTGGGCCCCACGCCCGCACGCCGATGACGCTGACCCAACTCCGCTATCTGGTGGCGATCGCCGATGCCGACCTGAACATCACGCTGGCGGCCGCGCGTGTTCACGCCACCCAGCCGGGCCTGTCCAAGCAGCTCAAGCAGCTGGAAGACGAACTCGGCTTCCTGCTGTTCGTGCGCAAGGGCCGCAGCCTGGAGAGCGTGACCCCGGCCGGGCAGGAAGTGATCGACCGCGCGCGACTGGTGCTGGCCGAGGCCAACAACATCCGCACCTACGCCGCCAACCAGCGCCGCGAGAGCCAGGGCCAGCTGGTGCTGGTCACCACGCACACGCAGGCGCGCTTCGTGCTGCCGCCGGCCATCGCGCAGATCAAACGCGACTTCCCGCAGGTCAGCGTGCACCTGCAGCAGGCGCCGGAAAGCCAGGCGCTGGACCTGCTGACGCAGGGCGACGCCGACATGGCCGTCGTCAGCACGGCCGGCGACCAGCCGCAGGCCGGCATCGCCGTGCCGCTCTATCGCTGGCGGAGGTTGGTGCTGGTGCCGCGCGGGCATGCGCTGGAGCAACTGGGCCGCGTGCCCGGCATGGCCGATCTGGCCGACCAGCCGCTGATCAGCTACGAGTCGTCGACGCGCCCGGGTTCGTCCCTGCAGCGTGCCTTCGCCAAGGTCGGGCTGGAACCGAACATCGCGCTGACCGCGCTGGATGCCGACCTCATCAAGACCTACGTGCGCGCCGGCCTCGGCGTGGGATTGCTGGCCGAGATGGCGGTGAATGCCACCGACACCGACCTGCGTGCCTGGCCGGCGCCGCCGGAAGTGAAGGAATGCATCGCGTGGGCGGTGCTGCCGCGCGAACGCGTCCTGCGCGACTACGCGCTGGACCTGGTGCGCGCGCTGGCGCCGCAGATCGACCGTCGCGACCTGCGCCGGGTGATCGACGGCAACCAGGATCCGGACTGGCCGGAGCCGCCCACCTGGCAGTCGCTGACCCAGACGATCACCAGCTGAGGGTTCCCCCCGGCCGTGTGATTGACGTGGCGTGCCTGCGGGAGCGAGTCTGCGCGTCATCGCCCTCACGCTGCTTCCGATGAACCGCATCTCCCGGATGGTTACCCGCATGTACGCCCCGGCCGTGGTGCTCGCGGTCGGCGGATTCGCCACGGCGGAAGTGGTGACGCGCACCGAACGCGCATTCGGCGATCTCACGCCGCAGCGGCTGGCCTCGCTCTCGTTCCTGCTCGCGATCCTGCTGGGCACGGCGTGGGCGCTGCATTCCAGTTGGCGGCTCTACCGCTGGGCGCGCGGCCGCGAACTGCGCTGCGCCTGCGGCGGCATGATGTCGCGTGTCCGCTACAACCGGCAGCGGCAGAAATACCGCAAATGCCTGGCGTGTGGCGGCAAGAGCCTCGAGGGCGCGCATTGCGGCAGCGCGTGAGGTGGCGCTTCCACCCGGTCGCCGCCGGGTGGGCGCTGGGTCTGTTCGTGTTGCTCGTCCTGTTGGCCACCGTGGGCGCGGGCCTGGGCTGGGTGCGCAGTTTCGTCGGCGACGTCTTCGCCGTCGTCTGGGTGCATTGCGTGCTCGCCAGCCTCGTGTGGATGCGCCCGACGCGACGGCCGCTGATCGCCCTAGCGGTCGGCCTCATGGTCGAAGCGGCGCAGTACGTCAGCCAGCAGGCCGGCTGGCAGGTTTCGTCTCCGGTATTGCGCATCGTGCTGGGCAGCACACCGGACCTGCTGGACGTCGTCGCCTACGTGATCGGCTTCGTGCTGGCCTGCCTGCTGGAGCGACGCATGGACGACGCGCCGGCAGGGTGATCGCTCACGAAGGGCAACGCTCGCCGACCGCCTGCTGCGCCACGCATTCGCGATAGCCGTCGGGCAGGCCGCGGATCTCGTGCGTCCTGCCGGGCGCCAGTACGAAGTCCTCCAGCGTCGTGCGCGCACAGGCCAACGGCTGCTCGCCCGGTGCGGGTGCCGCCGGACAGTTCTCGGTGTAGACGCGGTAGTGGCACTGGCCGCTCTCGCTGGCGTAGCACTCGAACCGCGCGACGCCTTCCTTCAGCGTGCTCTTGCTGAAAAGCGTGTCCACGCCGTTCGCCGTGCTGTGGTGGATGGTGGTGACGCTGGGTTTGTCATCGCATCCTGCCAGGGCCAGCAGGCAGGACATCAGGGACGTGATGATGCGCATGGCGTTTTCCTTGGTGTTCCGTTGGGCAATGACATGCCCTCCACGACGCGGGTGCGTCGTGCCGGCGATGCCACGTTGGATGCCGCGCATGGCGGCGGGGTTTAAAGCGGCGCTACATGTTGCGGAACAGCGTCATGAAGGGCTGGCTGACGGTCAGCACTTCCGGTCGCGTCTTCAGCTTCAACCGGCCGCGGCCGGGGTCGTCGCGACTGACCGAGGCGACCGCCTTCATGTTGACGATGGTGGAGCGGTGGATCTGCTTGAACGTATGCGTGTCCAGCGAATCGAGCAGCTCGCGCAGCGGCGTGCGCAGCAGCGACTCGCCTTCGGCGGTCACCACGGTGGTGTACTTGTTGTCGGCCTGGAAGTAGGCCACGTCGTCCACCATGATCAGCTTGGTGTCCTTGCCCACGCTGGCGGTGATCCACACCAGCGGTGGCTTGGATGACGCGACCTGACGGGCCGACAGATGGCGCAGCAACGCGTCCAGCGTGGCGCCGTCCGGATGGCCCGCCGCCGCTCGCGCCTGGATGCGCTGCACGGTGCCGAGCAGGCGTTCGCGCGTGATCGGCTTCAGCAGGTAGTCGATCGCGCCCTGTTCGAACGCGTCGATCGCGTACTGGTCGTAAGCGGTGACGAACACCACCTGCGTGCGCGGGCTCGCGTCGGCCAGGCCGCGCGCGACCTCGATGCCGGTCAGGCCTGGCATGCGGATGTCGAGGAACACCACGTCCGGCTGCAGTTCGGCGATCGACTCCAGCGCGCTGGCGCCGTCCTCGCACTCGGCCACGATATCCAGCTGCGGCCAGGCTTCTTTCAACAGCGAGGACAGCGCGGTGCGCAGCAGTTCCTCGTCTTCGGCGATCACGCCACGGAAGTTCATGCCGCACCTGCCTTGCCGGCCAGCGGCAGCGTCAGCGTGGCGGCGACGCCACTGGGGAAGTTGGACACGATGGCGAACGAGGCCTCGCCACCGAAGGTCAGGCGCAGGCGTTCGCGCAGGTTCTTCAGGCCGATGCCGGTGCCGGTGCTCTGGCCGCCGAAGCCCTGGCCATCGTCGGCAACGGTCAGCGTCGCATGGTCGTCGAGCTGGCGCGCCAGGATCCAGACGGTGCCGCCGCCGGTCTTCGGCTCCAGCCCGTGCTTGATCGCGTTCTCGACCAGCGTCTGCAGCATCATCGACGGCATCGGCACGGGCTTCAGCGACTCGGGTACTTCCACCTGCATCGACAGGCGATTGCCCATGCGGATCTTCAGGATCTCGAGATAGGCCAGCGTGCGCTCCAGTTCCTCGCCCAGCGTCGACAGGCTGTCGTCGGTGCGCGGCAGCGAGCTGCGCAGGTAGTGGATCAGGTGGCCCAGCATCACGTCGGCGCGCGGCGGATCGGTGCGCGTCAGCACCTGCGCGCTGGCCAGCGTGTTGTAGAGGAAGTGCGGCTCCACCTGCGCGTTGAGCAGGTTCAGGCGCGCCACCGTCAGCTCCTTCTCGCTGACGGTCTTCACGACATCGGCCTGCTCCTGCCGGCGCTGGTCGGCGACGCGGCGGGTGATGGCGCGGGTGACGGCTTCGGCGTTCTCGACGTTGACGCCGTCATCCAGCACGAACAGGTCCAGCCACGCGCTCGCATCCGGGCCGACCATCAAGGTGATGCTGCTGGTGCCGTTGCCCGGCGTGACGGTGGCCTGCACCAGGTCACGCTTCACCGCGAACCGCGACATGATGTTGAAGCGCGAGGGCTGGCCGGGACCATCGAAGGTGTCGACGCGGCGCACCTTGACCCGCACCTGCAGGCTGTCGGCGGCGCTTTCGGCCTCCTCGGCGCGGGGCAGCTCACGCAGCGCGCCTTCGATCAGCGCGAACGCGGCGGCGGTGTCCAGCGGTACCTCGATCTGCCGACGCTGGCGGCTCGACAGCGTGGCGCTGTCCAGCCGGCCGGTCATCAGCCAGACGCGACGCAGGTGGCTGATGGTGCCGATCAGCACCGATGCCATCACCAGCGTCATCGCCAGGTTGAACAGCCAGCTGGCGCCGCCGGCCATCATCGTCCGCTCGAAGATGCCGTTCCACACCAGCCCCGCAATGAGGACCGCGCCAAACCAGGCGGCGAGGATGCGGATGATCAGGAGCAGGCTGGGGAACACGTCGGGCACCACGGCTTCGGGAGTGCCGTGGAGGATAGCCCGCCGTTCCGGAGAGGGAAGGGGGAGCGCGACGGACCTGATGATTCGGCGACGAAACCGGGGAGGATGGGCGCGAACGGATCAGCCCGGGACCCCGAAAGCGGGCCTCAGACGTCCAGGTGGATGCCGCACTCGCGCTTCAGGCCGTAGAAGCGCGTGTCTTCCTCGCGCATGCCGGGTTCCCAGCGGCGCGTGGTGTGGAAGTCGCCGATCGACACGTAGCCCTGTTCCCACAGCGGGTGGTAGGGCAGGTCGTGCTGCTTCATGTACTGCCAGACGTCGCGGTCGGTCCAGTCGACGATCGGGTTGATCTTCCAGCGCTCTTCGCGCTGCTGCAGTACCGACGCATTGGCGCGGCTGGTGGCCTGGCTGCGGCGCAGGCCGGTGAACCAGGTGCCGGTGCCGAGTTCTTTCAGCGCGCGCTTCATCGGCTCGACCTTGCGCAGGCTGTTGTACTGCTCGATGCCGACCAGCCCCTGTTCCCACAAGCGGCCGTGGCGCGCTTCCATCCACGCGCGGCTGACCAGCGGGCGGAACACCTGCAGGTTGAGCTGCAGGCGCTCGACCAGTTCGTCGGCGAAGCGGTAGGTCTCGGGGAACAGGTAGCCGGTGTCGATCAGCACCACCGGGATGTCCGGCTTCTGGCGGGTCACCATGTGCAGCAGCACGGCGGCTTGAGCACCGAAGCTGGACGACATCGCCGCTTCCGCGGGTCCGTGCTTGAGCGCCCACGCGACGCGCTGCTCGGCCGTCTGCGTTTCCAGCCACGCGTTGTGCTCGGCGATCTGGTCGGTATCCAGGGAAAGGGCGAGGGCGCTCATGCGTGCAGTTCCAGTGCGATCTGTCGGTGTGTGGGATAGGCGGGCAGGGCGACCGTGCCGCTGCGGTGCAGGAAGTCGCCGAAGCCTTCGCCGTCGTCGCGTTCGCCGGCGTAGCGGGCGAACAGGCCGTCGAGCGTGTCGAGGATGGCGGCCTCGTCGATGTTTTCGCGGTACAGCGTGTTGAGGCGCTGGCCGCGGGCGTCGCCGCCGAGCATCAGGTTGTAGCGGCCGGGGGCCTTGCCGACCAGGGCGATCTCCGCAAGGTACGGGCGCGAGCAGCCATTCGGGCAACCGGAGATGCGCAGCACGATCGGCGTCTCGCGCAGGCCGTGCTTCTCGAGCAGCGGCTGCAGGCGATCGGTGAAGTCGGGCAGGTAGCGCTCCGCTTCGGCCATCGCCAGGCCGCAGGTCGGCAGCGCCACGCAGGCGACGGCCGCGCGCTGCAGGGCCGTGCCCAGGCGTTGGCCCGCGTCCAGTCCGTGCGTCTTCGCCAGCGCGTCGATGCGCTCGCGCTCGCTGGCGGGCACGCCGGCGATGACGAGGTTCTGGTTCGCCGTCATGCGGAACTCGCCGCAGTGCACGTTGGCGATCTCGCGCAGGCCGGTCAGGTGCGTGGCGTGTGCGGTGTCGGCGATGCGGCCGGCATACAGGTGCAGCGTCAGGTGCCAGCGGCCGTCCTCGCCCTCCACCCAGCCGTAGCGGTCGCCGTTGTGTTCGAAGCGGAACGGACGCACCGGCTGCAGCGTCACGCCGCTGCGGCGTTCGATCTCGGCAACGACCGTCTCCAGGCCATGATCGTCGATGGTGTACTTGAAGCGCGCGCGCTTGCGCTGCACGCGGTTGCCGAGGTCGCGCTGGGTGGTGACCACCGCGGTGGCGACGTCCAGCAACTGCTCCGGCGTGATGAAGCCGACCACGTTGCCGACGCGCGGATAGGTTTCGGCATCGCCATGGGTCGCGCCCATGCCGCCGCCGATGACCAGGTTGAAGCCGGCCAGTGCACCGTCTTCCAGCACGGCGATGAAGCCGAGGTCGTTGGCGAACACGTCCACGTCGTTGACCGGCGGCACCGCGAAGCCGACCTTGAACTTGCGCGGCAGGTAGGTGGCGCCGTAGATCGGCTCTTCTTCCTCACCGCTGCCGGCGACGCGCTCCTCGTCCAGCCAGATCTCGTAGTAGGCGCGGGTGTTGGGCAGCAGGTGCTCGGACAGCTTCGCTGCCCAGGCCTGCACCTCGGCGTGCGCGCGCGATTCCAGCGGATTGGCGGCGACCAGCACGTTGCGATTGACGTCGCCGCAGGCCGCCAGCGTGTCGATCAGCGCGGCGTTGATGGCCTGCATCGTCGCCTTCAGTTCGCGCTTGATCACGCCGTGGTACTGGAAGGCCTGGCGCGTGGTGATGCGCAGCGAGTGGTTGGCGTACTGCGTGGCGATGGCGTCCAGCTTCAGCCACTGCTCCGGCGTGACCACGCCACCCGGCGTGCGCGTGCGGATCATGAACTGGTAGGCCGGCTCCAGCTTCTGCCGGCGACGCTCGTCGCGCAGGTCGCGGTCGTCCTGCTGGTAGCTGCCGTGATACTTGATCAGGGTCTGGTCCGACTCGCGCAGCGCACCGGTAACCGGATCGGCGAGGCTGTCCAGCAGGCTGCCGCGCAGGCGGTTGCTCTCGGATTTGATGTCTTCGACGGAATGGCTGCTCATGATCTGATCTTCGGTGTGGGAGCGACGTCAGTCGCGATGGCTTCGTCCGGCGTCCTGGGATCGCGACTTACGTCGCTCCCACAACCGCGCGGGACTCAATACACGTCGCGGCTATAGCGTCCCTCCGTCTGCAGCTGCACCAGGTACTCGCGTGCCGATTCCTCATCCAGTCCACCGTGCTCGGCCACGATGGCCTGCAGCGCGGCGTGCACGTCCTTGCCCATGGCGATGGCGCCGCACACGTACAGGTGCGCGCCGCTCTGCAGCCAGTCGTAGACGTCGCGACCGCGCTCGCGCAGGCGGTCCTGCACGTAGATCTTGCGGGCCTGGTCGCGCGAGAACGCCAGGTCCAGGCGGTGCAGTTCGCCGCTGCGCAGCGCGTCCTGCCATTCGCTCTGGTAGAAGAAGCCGTGGTTGAAGTGCTGCGCGCCGAAGAACAGCCAGTTGCGGCCCCTCGCGCCGGTCTCGGCGCGTTCCTGCACGAAGCCGCGGAACGGCGCGACGCCGGTGCCCGGACCGATCATCAGGATGTCGCGGCTGCCGTCGGCCGGCACGCGGAAGCGCTCGTTGGTTTCGATGTAGACCGGGACCTGGTCGCCTTCCTCGCGCGCGGCGAGGAAGCCGCTGGCCGCGCCGCCGTGCGCGTGGCCGAAGGCGTCGTAACCCAGCACGTCGACGGTCAGGTGGGCTTCGTCGCCGACGCGCTTGCGGCTGGAGGCGATCGAGTACAGGCGCGGCGCCAGCGGGCGCAGGGCGGCCACCAGTTCCTGCGCCGACCAGCCGGCCGGCCAGCGGCGCAGCACGTCGATCAGCTGGTGCGTATTGAACAGCTGCGCCAGCGTCGCGTTCTGCGCGGGCGCGAGCAACGTATTGAGTTCATCGGCCTGCGCATGGGCGGCGTGGGTGGCGAGGAACGGGCGCGACAGGCGCGTCAGTTCGCGACGCGCGGCCAGCCACTCGCGCAACGGCAGCGTGTCGCCGCTGTCGCTGACCGGCGTGTTGCCGTCGAGCCGCAGCGCGTCGAGCACGCCGTCGACCAGCGCGGCGGGATTGCGGTGGCGCACGCCCAGCGCATCGCCGGGCTCGTAGTGCAGGCCGCTGCCCTCCAGCGACAGCTCGAGATGGCGCACATCCTTGTCGGCGACGCCATGCTGGCCGAAGCGCGGACCCTTGAAGTCGCGCCCGCTGATGCGCTGGTTGGCCAGCAGCTCGGCGGGGAAGGGGTGCTCATGCGACCACGCGGCGGCATGGCCGGGGCGCAGCGGGGTGACCGTGGCCAGCGGCGTCGCGGCAGCGGCCGGCGCCTTCAGCAGGTCGCGGGCGTGCGTCAGGGCCTGCTCGCGCCACGGGGTGGCGACGGTATCGATGTCCAGGTCGGCCAGGCCGGGGGCGAACAGCCGGCTGCCGCCCAGTTCAGCCAAACGGGCATCCAGCCGGGTGGCGATGCCGCAGAAGTCGGCGTAGCTGGAGTCGCCCAGGCCGAGCACGGCGTACTTCAGCTCCGGCAGCTTCGGCGCGCGCTTGCCGCGCAGGAATTCCACCAGGCCGATGCTGTCGTCCGGCGGGTCGCCTTCGCCCTGGGTGCTGATGACGATATAGAGGAGGCGTTCGCCGGCCAGTTCGCGCTGCGGGTAGGCATCGGCCCGCAGCAGGCGGACCGTGAGGCCGGCGGCTTCGGCCTGCTGGGCCAGGGCCTCGGCGGCGCGGCGGGCATTGCCGGTCTGGCTGCCGTAGATGATGGTCAGGCGCTGCGCGGTCTGCGCACCGGCGGCGGGGGCGATCGCCTTCGGCAGCGGTGCGGCGGACGAAGCCTGCGGTGCCAGTTGGGCCTGCGCCAGGCCGGCGGCGTAGCCGGAGACCCACCACAGGCTGGCGCCGTCCAATCCGGCCACCGCCTGGGCCAGCAGCGCCCGCCGTTCCTCCGCAAGGGGGATGGGGGCGAGGACAGGCTGGGTGGCGGACATCGGCATGGCCCGTGGGCGCGACTGGGAGCACCGATGTTAGGAAGGCGTTGCCCCTGCCAGAAAGGACGCATGGTTATGGGCTTATGTCGCCCGCTTATTTCGCCCGCATGAGCGCCCGGCCGAATACTGCGCTGCCTCCCGGACCCTGCGGCGACGCCTGCTAGGCTAGCGCGTCCGGTCCACCGACCCCGCTGCCTGCCTCGATGACCGCCGTACCCCGCCTGTCCCACCTCGACCGCCTGGAAGCGGAAAGCATCCACATCCTCCGGGAGGTCGCCGCCGAATTCCGCAATCCCGTGCTGCTGTACTCGGTGGGCAAGGACAGCTCGGTGCTGCTGCACCTGCTGCTGAAGGCGTTCGCGCCGGCACGGCCGCCGATCCCGCTGCTGCACGTCGACACGCGCTGGAAGTTCCGCGAAATGATCGCCTTCCGCGATCAGCGCGCCGCCGAGACCGGCGTGGACCTGCGCGTGCACATCAACCCCGATGGCATCGCCCGCGACATCGGCCCGATTTCCCACGGCGCCACCGTCCATACCGACGTGATGAAGACCCAGGGCCTGAAGCAGGCGCTGGACCACTACAAGTTCGATGCCGCCATCGGTGGCGCCCGTCGCGACGAAGAAAAGTCGCGCGCCAAGGAGCGCGTGTTCTCGTTCCGCAACGACAAGCACCGCTGGGACCCGAAGAACCAGCGTCCCGAGCTGTGGAACCTCTACAACGCGCGCATCAACACCGGCGAGAGCGTGCGGGTGTTCCCGCTGTCGAACTGGACCGAGCTGGACATCTGGCTCTACATCTTCCGCGAAAACATCCCGGTGGTACCGCTGTACTTCGCCGCCGAGCGGCCGGTGGTCGAGCGCGACGGCGCGCTGCTGATGGTCGACGACGCGCGCCTGCCGCTGCGCGAGGGCGAAGTGCCGCAGCGGCGTCGCGTCCGCTTCCGCACGCTGGGCTGCTATCCGCTGACCGGTGCCATCGACTCCGAGGCCGATTCGCTGGAGAAGATCATCGCCGAGATGCTGGTGACCACCAGTTCCGAGCGCCAGGGCCGCGTGATCGACCACGATCCCGGTGCGTCGATGGAGAAGAAGAAGCTGGAGGGCTATTTCTGATGAACGCCCCTACCGATATCGGCAGCTACCTGAAGCAGCACGAAGCCAAGCCGCTGCTGCGGTTCATCACCTGCGGCAGCGTGGACGATGGCAAGAGCACGCTGATCGGCCGCCTGCTGTACGACAGCAAGCGCCTGTTCGACGACCAGCTGGCCGCACTGGAGAAGGACAGCCGCAAGCACGGCACCCAGGGCGAGCGCATCGATTACGCGCTGCTGCTGGACGGCCTGGCCGCCGAGCGCGAGCAGGGCATTACCATCGATGTGGCGTACCGCTACTTCGACACCGACCAGCGCAAGTTCATCGTCGCCGACTGCCCGGGCCACGAGCAGTACACGCGCAACATGGCCACCGGCGCGTCGACCGCGGACCTCGCGGTCGTGCTGGTGGATGCGCGCAAGGGCCTGCTGACGCAGACGCACCGGCACAGTTACATCGTCTCGCTGCTCGGCATCCGCCACGTGGTGCTGGCGGTCAACAAGATGGACCTGGTCGATTTCGACGAAGCGGTGTTTTCGGGCATCGCCGCCGACTACCGCGCGCTGGCCGAGCGACTCGGCATTGCGGAGGTCACCTGCATTCCGCTGTCCGCGCTGGAAGGCGACAACCTGTCGTCGCGTTCGGCGCGCACGCCGTGGTACGGCGGTCCCGCACTGCTCGAGCATCTGGAGCAGGTACAGGTCGATGCGCAGGAGACGGGCGCCACCCTGCGGTTGCCGGTGCAGTGGGTCAACCGCCCGCACCAGAATTTCCGCGGCTACGCCGGCACCATCGCCGCGGGCGAAGTGAAGGCGGGCGACGAGATCATCGTACTGCCGTCTGCGCGTCGCACACGTGTCGCACAGGTGTTCGGTGCCGATGGCGAAGTGGCCTCGGCGTCCGAGGGCCAGGCGGTGACGCTGACGCTGGCCGACGAGATCGACATCAGCCGCGGCGACGTGATCGCTGCTGGCGGCGACCCGCCGGAAGTGGCAGACCAGTTCGCCGCGCACATCCTGTGGATGTCGGATGCGCCGCTGCTGCCGGGTCGCCCGTACTGGCTGAAGATCGGTGCGCGCACGGTGTCGGCTACGGTCACCGAGATCAAGCACCGCATCGATGTGAACACGCAGGAGCACCTGGCCGCCAAGCGGCTGGCGCTCAACGAGGTGGGCTACGGCAACCTCAGCCTGGACGAGCCGATCGCCTTCGAGGCGTACGCACGCAACCGCGCGCTGGGCGGCTTCATCCTGATCGACCGCTACGACAACAGCACGGCCGGTGCCGGCACGCTGGACTTCGCGCTGCGGCGCGCCGGCAACGTGCACTGGCAGCATGTCGACGTCGACAAGGCTGCGCGTGCACGCCAGAAGGGCCAGGCGCCGAAGGTGCTGTGGTTCACCGGCCTGTCCGGCGCGGGCAAGTCGACGATCGCCAACCTGGTCGACAAGCGCCTGCATGCGCTCGGTTACCACAGCTTCCTGCTGGACGGCGACAACGTGCGCCATGGGCTGAACCGCGATCTCGGCTTCACCGACGAGGATCGCGTGGAGAACATCCGCCGCGTGGCGGAAGTCGCGAAGCTGATGACGGACGCGGGCCTGATCGTGCTGGTCAGTTTCATCTCGCCGTTCCGCGCCGAGCGGCGCATGGCGCGTGAACGTTTCGCCGACGGCGAGTTCATCGAGGTCTTCGTCGACGTGCCGCTGGCGCTGGCGGAGGAGCGGGACGTGAAGGGTCTGTACAAGAAGGCGCGCGCAGGACAAATCCCGAATTTCACCGGCATCGATTCCCCCTATGAGGTGCCCGAGCATCCCGACGTGCACCTGCTGGCGGGTGAGCACGATCCCGAGGCGCTCGCACTCCAGGTACTGGCGAAGTTGGGCCTGGAGTAAGCTCCCGACCGGTCCGCGGAGGCCGGCAAGGGTCATTGGTCATGGTCCGGCGTGTGCACCACACGCCCTTTGGCGCGTTTACGGCACCAACCGCCGCATCCGCAGCACCTTGCGTCATGCAGGCCCGTTAAACTGCCTGAATAACGACGATTACGGGATGGTCCATGCTCAACCGATTCGCCCCCCGCGCCTTGCTGGTCGCGCTCCCCCTGGTAGTGCTTGCCGCCTGTGGCGGTGACAAGGGGGCGCAGGCGAAAGCCAACGGCAACGCGGCCGAGCGTCCGATCCCGGTCACCACGCAGGTCGTCCAGCCCAGCGCATGGAACGACACCCTGCAGGCGCTCGGCACCGCCAAGGCGCGCGAATCCGTCACCCTGACCGCCAAGGTCAGCGAGATCGTGCAGGATGTGCACTTCGAAAGCGGCCAGCAGGTCGCCGCCGGCCAGACCCTGATCACGCTGAAGGGCGATGCCGCGCAGGCCGCCCTGGTGCAGGCCGAGGCCACCCATGCCGAAGCCGAACGGCTCTATCGGCGGCAGAAGGAGCTGGCCGACCAGCAGCTGATCGCGCGCTCGCAGCTCGACACCCAGTTGGCCCTGCGCGATGCCGCTGCCGCGCGCGTGCGCCAGGCACGCGCCGACATCGGCGACCGCAGCGTGCGTGCGCCGTTCGCCGGCGTGCTCGGCATCCGCCAGGTCAGCCCCGGCTCGCTGATCACCGCCAACAGCACCATCGCCACGCTCGACGACATCTCGCGCATGTACGTGGATTTCCAGGTGCCCGAAGCGGCGCTGGCCACCGTCGCCAGCGGCAACGCGGTGACCGCCGGTGCGACGGCCTACCCGGGCGAAACCTTCGAAGGCACGGTCGAGACCATCGATGCGCGCATCGACGCGGCCACGCGCGCGGTGACCGTGCGCGCCGTGTTCCCGAACCCCGATCGCAAGCTGCGCCCCGGCATGCTGCTGGACGTGCGCCTGTTCCGTCCCGAGCGGCAGGCGCTGGTGATCCCCGAGATCGCCGTGGTGCAGGTCGGTCGCGATTCCTTCGTCTACCGCGTGAAGGCCGATGGCAGCGTCGAGCAGGCGCCGGTGACCGCGGGCGTGCGCCGCGACGGGAAAGTCGAAATCCTCAAGGGTGTGGCCGCAGGTGATCGCCTGGTCATCGACGGCACCGGCAAGCTGCGCCCCGGCGTGAAGGTCGCCGATGCCGCGCCGGCCGCGCCGGCGAAGCAGGACGCGCCCGCCGCCGACGGCCAGGGCTGAGCGCCATGATGCTCTCCGATCTGTCGATCAAGCGCCCCGTCTTCGCGGTGGTGGTGAGCCTGCTGCTGGTGGTGCTGGGCGTGATGTCGTTCCTGCGCCTGACCCTGCGCGAGCTGCCCAACATCGATCCGCCCATCGTGTCGGTGGAAGTGAACTATCCGGGTGCCTCCGCGGCAGTGGTGGAAACGCGCGTCACCCAGATCCTCGAGGACGGCCTGTCCGGCATCGAAGGCATCAAGACCATCCAGTCGAGCAGCCGCAACGGCCGCTCGGACGTCACCATCGAGTTCAACCTCAGCCGCGACATCGAAGCGGCCGCCAACGACGTGCGCGATCGCGTCAGCCGCGTGATGGACCGCATGCCGGATGAAGCCGACCCGCCGGAAATCTCCAAGGTCGAGGCGGATGCCGACGTCATCATCTGGTTGAACATGCGCTCCACCGTGATGGACACGATGGAGCTGACCGACTACGCCGACCGCTACGTGCTGGACCGCCTGTCCTCGCTGGACGGCGTCGCCCGCGTGCAACTGGGCGGCGGCCAACGCTACGCCATGCGCATCTGGCTGGACCGCGAGGCGATGGCCGCGCGTGGCGTCACCACCAGCGACGTCGAGACCGCGTTGCGTGCGCAGAACGTCGAATTGCCGGCCGGCCGCATCGAATCTCAGACGCGCGACTTCACCTTGCGGGTCGAGCGAGGCTACCAGCGGCCGGAGCAGTTCGCGCAGCTGCCGCTGCGCAAGGGCACGGACGGTTACGTCGTGCGCCTGGGCGACGTGGCGCAGGTGGAACTGGGTGCGGAAGAGCGCCGTTCCTACCTGCGCAGCAACGCCGTGCCGAACGTCGGCCTGGGCATCGTGCGCACCTCGACCGCGAACGCGCTCGACGTGGCGCGCGCGGCACGCGCCGAAGCCGAGGTGATCCAGCAGACGCTGCCGGAGGGCACCGACATCTTCGTGGCGTTCGACAGCACCACCTTCATCGAAGCCTCGATCGAGCGCGTCTACTGGACGCTGGCCGAGGCGATGGTGCTGGTGTTCCTGGTCATCTGGCTGTTTCTCGGCAGCCTGCGCGCCGCGTTGATTCCCGCGGTGACGGTGCCGGTCTGCCTGATCTCGGCCTTCATCGCGCTGTATGCCTTCGGCTTCTCGATCAACCTGCTGACCCTGCTCGCGCTGGTGCTGTGTATCGGCCTGGTGGTCGACGACGCCATCGTGGTGCTGGAAAACGTGCAGCGCCGCGCCGACCTCGGCGAGCCGGCGTTGGTGGCCGCGCGTCGCGGCACCACCCAGGTGGCGTTCGCGGTGATCGCAACGACAGCCGTGTTGGTGGCGGTGTTCCTGCCGGTCGGTTTCATGGAAGGCAACACCGGCCGCCTGTTCCGCGAGTTGTCGGTGGCGTTGGCGGCGGCAGTGGCGATCTCCGCCTTTGTCGCGCTGACGCTGACGCCGATGATGTCGTCCAAGCTGGTGCGTCCGCATACCGAGCCGCGTGGCCTGAACGCCTGGACCAACCGCACGCTGACCCGCATCAGCGACGGCTACGGTCGCCACGTGGAGCGCCTGGTCGGCATGACCGGCAAGCGCATCCTCGGCCTGGTGCTGGTGGCGATGGCGCTGTGCGGCATCGCGATCGTCGTGCTGGGCCTGCGCGTACCGAGCGAACTGGCGCCGGCGGAAGACCGCGGCCGCTTCTTCGTCATGGTCGACGGTCCGGAAGGTGCGGGCTTCGACTACATGGTCGACCAGATGCAGCAGGTCGAACGCATCGTCATGAACCAGGTCGGTGGCGACAACCCCATCCAGCGCGCGAACTCGCGCGTGCCGCGTGGTTTCGGCGGCAGCGAGGACATGCATACCGGCCAGGTGATCGTGTTCCTGCAGGACTGGCACGAGCGCAAGGCGACCACCGACGACGTGGTCAACGGCCTGCGCGCCGAGCTGTCCAAGCTGCCAGGCGTGCAGGCGCGCGCGAACGTCGCCGGCGGCCTGGTCGGCAGCCGCGGCCAGCGCTACCAGCTGGTGCTGGGTGGTCCGGACTACGCCGAACTGGCGCAGTGGCGCGACCGCATCCTGCAGCGGATGGAAGGCAATCCCGGCATCCAGGATCCGGACTCGGACTACAAGGAAACGCGGCCGCAGATGCGCGTGAACATCGACCGCGACCGCGCCGCCGATCTCGGCGTGTCGGTGCAGGAGATCGGCCGCACGCTGGAAACGATGATGGGTTCGCGCCAGGTGACCACGTACGTGGACAACGGCGAGGAATACGACGTCATGCTGCAGGCCGGCCGCGACAAGCGTGCCAACACCGAGGACCTGGCGCAGACCTACGTGCGCGGCAGCGATGGTGCATTGATCCCGCTGTCGAACCTGGTGACGCTCAGCGAGATCGCCGAACCCGGCACGTTCAACCGCTTCAACCGCCTGCGCGCGATCACCATCAGCGCGGGCCTTGCGCCGGGCTACACGATGGGCGAGGCGCTGGAATGGACGCGCCAGGCCGTTGCCGAGGAACTGCCGGAGTACGCGCAGATCGACTGGAAGGGCGAGTCGCGCGAGTACCAGGAAGCCGGCGGCGCGATCCTGCTGACCTTCACGCTGGCGCTGCTGATCGTCTACCTGGTGCTGGCGGCGCAGTTCGAAAGCTTCATCCACCCGCTGGTCATCATGCTGACCGTGCCGCTCGCGGTGCTGGGCGCCCTGATCGGCCTGTGGGTGACCGGGGGCACGCTCAACCTCTTCAGCCAGATCGGCATCGTCATGCTGATCGGCCTGGCGGCGAAGAACGGCATCCTGATCGTCGAGTTCGCCAACCAGTTGCGCGACGACGGCGCCAGTGTCGCCAGCGCCATCGCAGAATCCGCGCGCGTACGCCTGCGCCCGATCCTGATGACCTCGGTGGCTACCGTCGTCGGCGCCATCCCGCTGGTCGTCGCGGGGGGGCCTGGTTCCGCCAGCCGCGCGACGATCGGCATCGTGGTGATCTTCGGCGTGACCTTCTCCACGCTGCTGTCGCTGTATGTCGTGCCGGCGTTCTACGCACTGCTCGCGCCGTTCACGCGTTCGCCGGAAGCGGTGGCGCACGAACTGAGCAAGCTGGAGGCGGAAACACCGTCCGTCGGCGGCCATGGCTGAGGAGGGCGTACGTCCGCATGCGGGCGTGCGCATCGAGGGCGACGGGTTCCTGCTGCGTGCCTGGCGGCAGGACGACCTGGCATCGCTGCTGCGCCACGCGGACGATCCGAGGGTGCCGCGCGGCCTGAGCGACCGTTTCCCGCATCCCTACACGCGTGCCGACGGCGAGGCTTTCCTCGCCGGTCGCGTGGTTGACCTGGCGCATCCGGTATTCGCCATCGAGATCGACGGCGAGGCTTGCGGCGGCATCGGCCTGCGTCCGCATGCCGGCGAAAAGGCGCACAGCGCCGAACTGGGCTACTGGCTCGGCAGCGCGCAGTGGGGCCACGGCCACATGACGCGTGTCGTCGCGGCCTGTCTGGCCTGGGCCGTTCCGGCGCTGGCGTTGCACCGGATCGAGGCCAACGTGCTGGATACCAATCCCGCTTCCGCGCGGGTGCTGGAAAAGAACGGTTTCGCCGAGGAAGGCTGCCGGCGCAGCGCGATCCGCAAGCCGGACGGACTGCACGATCTGAGGCTGTTCGGACGGGTCTGGCCGGGCTGAAACGCCTGCGGGGACTGCGCAGCGGCGCGTGTTGCGGTTATCTTTCAGGGACCCGGCGGCGCCCTGCGCCGCCTTCCCGTATCCCAGCGCACGCACGAACGAACGGAGACGCATCCCCGTGGAAGCCTTTTTCAACTGGTTGAACGGCATCATCTGGAGCAACGCGCTGATCGCGCTGTGCCTGGGTGCCGGCCTGTGGTTCACCCTCCGGACCCGCGTCATGCAGGTCCGCGGCTTCGCCGAGATGTGCCGCCTGACCGTGACCGGGCAGAAATCCGAGGCCGGCGTGTCCTCGTTCCAGGCGCTGGCCATCTCGATGGCCGGCCGCATGGGCATCGGCAACATCGCCGGCGTCGCCACGGCGATCGCCTACGGCGGTCCCGGTGCGGTGTTCTGGATGTGGGTGATGGGCTTCCTGGGCGCGTCGACCTCGTACATCGAGTGCACGTTGGCGCAGATCTACAAGGAAAAGGACGGCGAAGGCCGCTACCGCGGCGGTCCGGCCTATTACATCGAAAAAGCGATGGGCCTGAAGTGGTATGCGGTGGCGTTCGCCGTGGCCACGGTCATCGCCACCGGCCTGCTGTTGCCGGGCGTGCAGGCCAACGCCATCGCCGACAGTGCGACCAACGTGCTGTGCAGCGCCGGCGTATGTGACGCCGTTGGCGGCGCATCAAGCCTGAAGCTGTGGATCGGCATCGCCGTGGCGGCGGTGCTGGCGATCATCATCTTCGGCGGCATCAAGCGCATCGCCACCTTCGCCGAGGTCGTGGTGCCGTTCATGGCGCTGGGCTTCATCCTGATGGCAGTGATCGTGATGATCGCCAATGCCGGCAAGGTGCCGGCGATGTTCGCCGACATCTTCTCCAGCGCCTTTGGTGCGCACGCGGCGTTCGGCGCCATCATCGGCCAGGCGATCGCCTGGGGCGTCAAGCGCGGCATCTACGCCAACGAGGCTGGCCAGGGCACCGGCCCGCACGCCGCCGCCGCCGCCGAAGTCTCGCACCCGGCCAAGCAGGGTTACGTGCAGGCGTTCGCGATCTACTTCGACACCATGCTGGTGTGCACCTCGACCGCGTTCCTGCTGCTGTCCACCGGCATGTACAACACGTTCAAGACGGTGACCGAGAACGGCAAGGACACACTGGTCGAGATCTTCTCCGGCGTGCCCGGCGTGCAGCCGTCGGAAGGCGCGCAGTTCACCCAGGCGGCGGTGGAATCGGTGCTGCCGGGCTGGGGTGCGGGCTTCGTGGCGGTGGCGCTGTTCTTCTTCGCCTTCACCACCATCATGGCCTACTACTACATGGCCGAAACCAACCTGACCTACCTGGCCGGTACCAAGAAGACCCACCCGCTGGCGACCCTGCTGCTGCGCGTGGGCATCGTCGGCATGGTCGTGTTCGGTGCGTACCACAACGCGGCGATGGCCTGGACGCTGGGCGACATCGGCGTGGGCCTGATGGCGTGGTTGAACGTCATCGCGATCCTGATCCTGCAGAAGCCGGCGCTGATCGCGCTGCGCGACTACGAGCGGCAGAAGAAGCTGGGCGTGGACCCGACCTTCGACCCGGACGCGCTGGGCATCCGCAACGCGGACTTCTGGAAGACGAAGGCCTGACGTGAGCAATCCCTGGAATACCCGTCCGCCGCGTCCGCCGGGCAATCCGCCGGACCGGCGACGTCCGCCGCGCACGCATGACGACGGTCCTGCGCGCGGGGCGGCAACGCAGGAAGCTCGCGCGCCGTCGGCGGCGCGCAGCGAGCTGCGGCTGTACGGACTCAACGCGGTCCATGCGGTGTTCGCCCGTCGGCCCGAGGCCATCCGCAAGGTCTACCTGGCCGAATCGCGCATTCCCGCGTTGAAGCCGCTGCTGGCGTGGTGCGTGAAGCAGCGTGTCGGCTATCGCGTGGTGGAAGAGGGCGACCTGGATCGTCTCGCCGCCAGCACGCACCACGAAGGCGTGGTCGTCGATGTGCTGAAGGTCGAACCGGTGCCGATGGGCGATTGGCTGCGTGCGTTGCCCGAAGGCAAGCCTGTGGCCGCGCTATGGCTGGACGGCGTGGGCAATCCGCACAACTTCGGCGCGATCCTGCGCTCGGCGGCGCATTTCGGCGTGGCCGGCATCCTGCTGCCGCGCGATTCGACACTGGCGATTTCCGGCGCAGCCGCGCGTGTCGCCGAAGGTGGTGCCGAACAGGTGCCGCTGGTGCGCATGGGGCAGACCGACAATGCCGCTGCCCAGTTGCGGAACGCCGGATTCTCGCTGGCCGCCACCGTGGTGCGTGGCGGCGACGACCTGTTCGCGGCGAAGCTGCCGCAGCGCCTGGTCTACGTGATGGGTGCGGAAGGCGAGGGCATGGACGCACGCCTCGCCGAAGCCTGCGATGCGCGCCTGTCGATTCCCGGCACCGGCGCCGTCGAGAGCCTCAATGTCGCTGCGGCGACGGCGGTGTTCCTGGCGCAGTGGAAGCAGCGCCAGCGCTAAGCCCCGTCAAGCAAGACGGGATGAGTGTGGGAGCGACGTAAGTCGCGATCGGCAACAAATCGACAGCGATCTCCCCGTTGCGACTTACGTCGCTCCCACACCGGCTTTCACTCTTTCAACTGGCTGCCGAAATCCCCATCGGCTTCCGCCGCGAGATAGGCGAACACGGTGTACGCGGCCACGTTCTGCGCCAGCGCCGCAGGATCGATCTTGTCCAGCGTGTCGTCGGCATTGTGGTGCAGGTGGAAGTAGTCGCTGCCGTCCTGCGCCAGCCACGCCCACGCCATGCCCTTCGCCGCGAACGGGCTGATGTCCGGGCCCGCGCTGCCCTTGCCGGGCGCGTACTCGATACCCAGCGGTGCCAGCGCCTGCGCGATCTGTTCGGTCGCCTTGCGTGCATGGTCGGGTGCGCCGGTGTTGAACGCATAGATGCGGCCTGCGCCGAAGTCGCTTTCTGCGGCGAGCTGGTGGCGGGTGATGTCGGCCAGGTGCTTCTCCGCATACGCCTTGCCGCCGTAGAGGCCTTGTTCCTCGTTCGCGAAGGCGATCACGCGGATCGTGCGCTTCGGTGCCTGCTTCAGCTGGCCGATCAGATGGCCGGCGGCCATGGTGATGCCGATGCCCGCGCCATCGTCGATCGCACCGGTGCCCAGGTCCCACGAATCCAGGTGGCCGCCGATCACCACGACCTCCTTCGGCAGGCTGCGCCCGGTGATCTCGCCGATGACGTTGTGCGAGGTGTATTCGCCGTCCCAGCCGCAGTCCAGCGCCAGCGACACGCGCACCGGGCCGCGCTGCAGCAGGCGTGCAAGCTGGTCGGCGTCGGGAATGGTCAGCGACGCCGACGGTACCGGCGTTAGGCCTTCATCGAAGCGGGTGATGCCGGTATGCGCGACGCGATGGTGGTCGGTGCCGGCCGAGCGCATCAGGAAAGCGATCGCCCCCTTGCGGATCGCGGCGGAGGGGCCCTTCGAACGGATCGCGCCGCCGTTGCGGTAGTCGTTGCCATCGCGTGCGGCCTTCATCTGGTAATCGACGAAGGCGATCTTGCCGGCCAGCGAGCCGTCCGGCGCGGCTTCAAGCGCGGCCAGGTCGGCGAAGCGGACGATCTCTGCCTCCACCGTGCCGGCCGGACTGCCGCCGAGTGCGGTGACGGTGATGGGTTGCGCGTGCGCACCGACGATCGCGGCGTGCTCGCTGCGACGCACCCACTTGGGAAAGGTCACCGGCTCCAGCCACACCTTGTCGAAGCCGAGCGCCTTGAACTTCGCCTCGGCCCACGCCACCGCCTTCGCGTCGGCGTCGCTGCCGGCCAGGCGCGGGCCGATTTCGGTGGTCAGCGATTCGACCACCTTCCAGCCGGTGTCGTCGGCCAGTGCCTGCTCGCGCAGTGCGGCAGCAGTGGCAAGTGCAGCGTCGGGAATGCGTGTCTCGCGCTGGGCGGCGAGGGCTGGCGCGGCGAACAGCAGGGCAAGCAAAAGCGGAGCAAGGCGCATGGCATATCCCGGAAAAACGAAGGCCACGAGCTTAGCAGCCCGTGGCCTCGCGGTTCCTTTGCCGGTGTTGCCGGCTCGGAATGCAGCGTCCGCTTATTTCTTCAGCGAATCGCGGATCTCGCGCAGCAGCAGGATGTCCTCGGGCGTGGCCGCTGCCGGCGCCGGTGCACGCACGCGGTTGTAAGCCTTCAGCACCAGGAAGATCACGAAGGCGATCAGCAGGAAGTCGATGGTCGTCTGCAGGAAGGCGCCGTATTTCAGCAGAAGCGCGGGGGCGATTTCCTTGCCGGCGGCATCCAGTTCGGCGGCGCGCAGCGTTACTGCCAGGTCGCCGAACTTGACGCCTCCCAGCAGCAGGCCGACCAGCGGCATGACGATGCCATCGACCAGGCTGCTGACGATCTTGCCGAACGCGGCGCCGATGACCACACCGACCGCCAGGTCGACCACGTTGCCGCGCGAAATGAATTCCTTGAACTCGCTGACCATGCCCATGCCGTGTACTCCTTCGCCGTCGGCGCCGCTGCGCCATCGCGCCGCACTATACCGCGAGTGCTTGTGGGCGCGATGTCGTGCAGGAAGACTCAGCCGGAAATGCGTCCCTGCAGGGTAACCACGCCATCGAGCGATGCCTCGAACGTATCGCCCGGGACCAGCGCCGCCACGCCTGCCGGCGTGCCCATGAAGACCAAGTCGCCGGCTTTCAGGGCATAGAGCTTCGATAGCTCGACGAGGATCTCGGGCACGTCCCAGATGAGATCGTGCAGCGCGCCGTGCTGGCGGGTTTCGCCGTTCACGCGCAGGGTCAGCGTGCGTTCTTCCAGGGTGCTCACGCTGGCGGCTGGTACCAGTTCGCTGATCGGAGCGGAATGATCGAAGCCCTTGCCGGTGTCCCACGGCAGCCCTTTGGCCTTTGCGGCGGCCTGCAGGTCGCGGCGGGTCAGGTCAAGTCCCACGCCGTAGGCGATCACCAGCGAGGGGGCCACATCGGGGCTCAGTTCGCCGGGTGGCGCATCGGTGCCCAGCGCGGCGACCAGTTCGACCTCGTGGTGCAGGTCCTGCGTGCCGGGCGGGTAGGGCACATCGGCATTGCCGGTGACGATGGCATCGGCCGGCTTGTGGAAGAACACCGGAGTGCCGCGCTCGGCCTTCGAGGCCGGCGCACTGGCGCCCATCTCGCGTGCATGGTCGGCGAAGTTGCGACCCACGCAGAAGATGCGTCGCACGGGGAACGTTCCGCCGCCGTGCACGGAAACACGGGGCACCAACGGAGCAGGAATGATGTCGGTCAAGGCAGCGGTCCGGGATCGTGGGCCGCAGAGTGTAGGCGGGAACGGGGTTCCCGCGGGTCGATCAACGCGGCAGCGGCAGTACCGGCTTGCGGACCACGCGGTACTCCGCGTCCACCACGCGCGCGTCGCGCGCAGTCGGCTTGCCGCGCTGGCGGACCAGCTTGTAGACCAGGCCGGCGGCGATCATGGCGGCACCGACAAACACGCTGAAGAACACCAGCACGCCCAGCAGCGCAACACCCAACAGGCCCAGGCCGACCCGCAGGAGCGGGTGACGCGGCTTGCGCGGCGCGAAGACATTGCGGAAGGCGTTGAACTGGAAATGGCGTGCGTACATGGCGTTGCGTCGTGACAGAATGCGGCCGGAGCCGGTGCGCGCAGTATCGGATGACGGTTAGATGACCGTGTGAGGACTTCGTTAAGCGACATGCGACTCAGCGCACTGAATGACATCTCCGAGGGCGGTTTCGCCGAGGTTGAAGCCACGATCGGCGACGATGCCGAGTCGTTGATCCTGTATCGGGATGGCGATGAAGTGCGTGCGTGGCTGAACGTGTGCCCGCATGCGGGGCGACGCCTGGACTGGGCGCCGGGCCAGTTCCTCAAGAGCAAGGATGGCCATCTGGTCTGTGCCGCCCACGGTGCCTCGTTCGAACTGGTGCAGGGCGACTGCGTCGCCGGCCCGTGTCGTGGGGATTCGCTGCGGGCCGTCGCCGTGCAGGTGCGCGACGGCGA
This sequence comes from Pseudoxanthomonas sp. PXM02, assembly GCF_014851805.1. Lineage (GTDB taxonomy): Bacteria > Pseudomonadota > Gammaproteobacteria > Xanthomonadales > Xanthomonadaceae > Pseudoxanthomonas_A. The sequence continues at coordinate 1,359,180 of NZ_JACVAK010000001.1, read as the reverse complement.
GGTATGGCTGGCCTGAGAGGCGGGGCCTCAGTCGACGCTCTGGACGATCACGCAATGCCAGCCGGTGCGATAGGTCTCGTAGCCGGGTGACGCCGCCTGCGCCACGCAGTGCGGGCGGCCGTCGATGAGCAGGTCGGCCGCAGCGCGGGGTTCTCCGAACAGCGACGCGCGGCCGGGAAAGTCCAGCCGGGGCGAGGCCGCGTCGCCGCGCAGCGTGTCGGCCAGGACCTGGCCCTGTCCGTCCACGATGCAGACGCGGCTGCGTCGCCATTCGGCCTCCGACAGCGGCGTACGTTCGACGATGGTCTGTGCGAGCGCATCCCAGCGGAACACGATGCCGAGTACGCCGAGCGGACGACCAGTGACGCGCCCGCCATCGCGCACGGTGCAGGCATACACCAGCACGCGCTCGCCGCCGGCCAGCGGACTGGCGTGCATCGACTGGAACCCGAATTCTTCCCCGTTTGCGGTCGCCATGGCCGACTGGAACCACGCCTGCTGCGCAACGGACTGGCCGGCCGAACGGTACTGCCGTGGACGGCCATTGGCGATGACGTTGCCGTGCAGATCGGCGAGCACCAGGTCGAAGTAGACGGTGTACGAATCCAGGATCTGGCCGAGCCGCTGGCTGGCATGCGCCAGCGCCGCAGGCTGCGGATCCTGCACGGCGGACACCATGGCGGCATCGGTGGCCCACCAGCGCACGTCGCAGCTGCGTTCGTAGAGGTTGCGGTCGATCAGGTCGATGTTGGCCAGCGCCAGGTCGGTCAGGCGGGTGCGACGCACGTTGGTCTGCAACTGGTCCAGCCGTTCGCGCAGGTCGGTACTGGTGTGCCCGGCCATGCGATCGATTTCCTGTGCGGTGTCGCTGACTCGCCGCGACAGCGTATCCATCTCTTCCGCGATCACGCCGAAGCTGCGGCCGGCCGTGCCGATGCGGACCGCTTCGATGCGGGCATTCATCGAGATGATGCGGGTGACGCGGTTGATCTCGTCGATCTTCTGTAGCGACTGGCGCAACTGCTTCAGCAGCGAATCCGACAACCCGGACACGGACTGGATGTGGTCATCGATGCCGGCGTCGGGCACAGGGACGGCAGTGCATGCGTTCATGGATCTCCTTGCGCAATGGGGGCGGGCGGCACGGCACTGCGCTGCGGAATGGCGACGTGCGATGCGACCCGGTGTTGAGGCGCTATCGGCGGATCGGCTGGACGCTTTAATCGGCACCTTGGCGGTGCAGGATTTCCCCGTGATGGGGCGATCCTCGGCCGTCGGGCGCGATGGCGTAGCCGCTCCGTGCGACCATGGTGGTCCCACGGAGCGCTGCGTGACCGGCATGATGATTCCCTCGCTGCTCGACACCGATCTCTACAAGCTGACGATGATGCAGGCGGTGCTGCACCAGCATCCCGGTGCGCAGGTGTTGTATCGCTTCAAATGCCGTACGCCGGGCGTGGACCTGGTGCAGCACCTGGAGGAGATCTCGGCGCAGATCGACCAGCTCTGCACGTTGCGCTTCAGCGATGAGGAGCTGCGCTTCCTCTCCACGCTGCGCTACATCAAGGCGGACTTCGTCGATTTCCTTGAGCAGTTCCAGTTGCGCCGGCGGCACGTGCACATCGCGCCGTCGGCGCAGGTGCCGGGCGAACTGGACCTGACCATCGACGGACCGTGGCTGCAGACGATCCTGTTCGAAGTGCCCGTGCTGGCGATCATCAGCGAAACCTGGATGCGCGCGCAGCCCGGCGGCGACCTGCAGGAGGGCGAGCGTCGCCTGCGCGCCAAGCTGGGCCGGCTGCGCGATGCCGCGCCGGATTGCACCATCACCGACTTCGGTACGCGGCGGCGTTATTCGCACGACTGGCATGCACGGCTGCTGCCGATCTGCCAGGAGGTGCTGGGCGGGCAGTTCGTGGGCACCAGCAACATCCACTTCGCCCGCCTGTACGGCATGACGCCGCATGGCACGATGGCGCACGAGTGGCTGCAGGCGTTCCAGCAACTGGGGCCGCGCCTGCGTGATTCGCAGCGCGCTGCGTTCGAGGCCTGGGCGCAGGAGTACCGGGGCGACCTTGGCATCGCGCTGTCGGACGTGGTGGGGCTGGACGCCTTCCTGCGCGATTTCGATCTGTACTTCAGCAAGCTGTTCGACGGCATGCGCCACGACTCGGGCGATCCGCTGGCCTGGGGCGATCGCGTCATTGCGCACCTGGAGTCGCAGCGGATCGATCCGCTCGGCAAGACGCTCGTTTTCAGTGACGGCTTGGATGTCGACGCCGTACTGCGCATACACGCGCACTTCCGTGGTCGTTGCAAGGTCGGCTTCGGCGTCGGCACCAATCTGACCAACGACGTCGGGCCGAAGCCCTTGCAACTGGTACTGAAGATGGTGCGTTGCCAGGGCCAGCCGGTCGCCAAGGTCAGCGACACCCCCGGCAAGGGAATGAGCGACGATCCGGACTTTGTCGCCTACCTGCGCAAGGTGTTCGGGCTGCCGATGGAGTAGGCCACGCGCCGCCTCCCCTAAGACAGGGCCGCCCCTCTAGAATGCGATGCTTTCCTGCCATGGGGATGGCGATGTCGGATGTGGGGAAGTGCGCCAACTGCGCACGCGTGATCGATGGTCCGGAGCAGAAGTTCTGTCCCGCCTGCGGACAGGCCACGCCGGCGCACCGTATCGACTGGCACTTCCTGGGGCACGAACTCGAGCACAGCGTGCTCCACATGGATCGTGGCGTCCTCTATTCGCTCAAGGAGCTGATGCTGCGGCCGGGGCACCTGATGCGCGCCTATCTCGACGGGCAGCGAGCGAAACAGGTCAAGCCATTGCTGCTGATCATGATGAGTGCGGCTGCCGTGGTGCTGCTGAGCAAGTACCTCGGCGGAGGTGACGTGCTGGGCGGGATGGAGGCTACGACGAACCACGCCGCGGATCTGTCCGGCCCGCTGGCCACCGTGTCCCGGTCGATCGGCGACTGGATGAATGCCTATTTCGCGATGGCGACCCTGATGTTGCTGCCGTTCGAAGCGGCGGCGTTCCGGCTGGCTTTCTACCGCGTAGGCGCGCTGAACTATCCGGAGTGGCTGGTAATCACCGCCTTCCTGACGGTGCAGACGTTCGTGTTCTGGTCGATCGCGTTGCTGCTGCAGCGCTGGGTGCCGGGGGCATCGGCGTGGTCCGTACTGGTGTCCAGCGCGTACGGCGTCTTCTCGTTGATGCAACTGTTCCGGCCATACCCTCGCTGGAAGTCGTTGCTGCGCGGCGTGTTGGGCTACGGGATCTTCCTCGTGCTCAGCCAGGTGGTCCTGGCGACGTTCGTGCTGGCAGCGATGGCCGTAGCGGTGAAGGGGTAGCGCGCCCCAGTCTGCCAGGTCCCGTCCGCCCGCCAGACTTAGGAAAAAGAACGCCGGCGAAAGGCCGGCGTTCTTCGCGGAGCGGAGCGGAGGTCGCCCGCGTGGCGGTCGGGCGCCTTACTTCAGCGCCTTGAATCGCAGGCGGTGCGGACGCGCGCCTTCTTCGCCCAGGCGACGCTTCTTGTCTTCCTCGTACTCGCGGTAGTTGCCCTGGAAGAACTCCACGTGCGAGTCGCCTTCGAACGCGAGGATGTGCGTGGCGATGCGGTCCAGGAACCAGCGGTCATGCGAAATGACGAACGTATTGCCGGGGAACTCCAGCAACGCGTCTTCCAGCGCACGCAGGGTTTCGATGTCCAGGTCGTTCGACGGTTCGTCGAGCAGCAGCACGTTGCCGCCCTGCAGCAGCGTCTTGGCCATGTGCAGGCGACCGCGCTCACCGCCGGACAGCGAGCCGACCATTTTCTGCTGGTCCTGGCCCTTGAAGTTGAAGCGACCGATGTACGCGCGCGACTGGATCTCCACGCCGTTGATGTTGAGGATGTCCAGGCCGCCCGAGATTTCCTGGAAGACGTTGTGGTTGCCCTCCAGCTTGTCGCGGCTCTGGTCCACGTAGGCCAGCTGGACGGTCGGGCCCTTGACGATTTCGCCGGAGTCCGGCTTCTCCTGCCCGGTGATCATCTTGAACAGCGTCGACTTGCCGGCGCCGTTCGGACCGATGATGCCGACGATGGCGCCACCGGGCACCAGGAAGCTGAGGTTGTCGATCAGCAGGCGGTCGCCGAATTTCTTCGACACGTTCTTGAACTCGATCACCGAGTTGCCCAGACGCTCGCCCGGCGGGATGAAGATCTCGTTGGTCTCGTTGCGGCGCTGGTAGTCGACCGACTGCAGTTCTTCCAGGCGCGCAAGGCGGGCCTTGCCCTTCGAGCGGCCGCCCTTGGCGTTCTGGCGCGACCACTCCAGTTCCTTCTGGATCGCCTTCTGGCGGGCCTTCTCCTGGTTGTCTTCCTGCTTCAGGCGCTCGTCCTTCTGCACCAGCCAGTCGGTGTAGTTGCCCTTCCACGGAATGCCGCGGCCGCGGTCGAGTTCGAGGATCCACTCGGCGGCGTTGTCGAGGAAGTAGCGGTCGTGGGTGACGGCCACCACGGTGCCGGTGTAGCGGGCGAGGAACTGTTCCAGCCACTCGACGGACTCGGCGTCCAGGTGGTTGGTCGGTTCGTCGAGCAGCAGCATGTCGGGCTTCTGCAGCAGCAGGCGGCATAGCGCCACGCGGCGCTTTTCACCGCCGGACAGCTTGCCGACGATGGCGTCCCACGGCGGCAGGCGCAGTGCGTCAGCCGCGACGTCCAGCTGGTTTTCCAGGGTGTGCGCGTCACCGGCGGCGAGGATGGCTTCCAGGCGCTCCTGCTCCTTGGCCAGCGCGTCGAAGTCGGCGCCTTCTTCGGCATACGCGGCATAGACGGCTTCCAGTGCGGCCTGCGCCTGCAGCACGTCGCCCACGCCTTCCTCGACGGCCTGGCGGACGGTGTGCTCGGGATTCAGTTCCGGCTCCTGCGCCAGGTAGCCGACCTTGATGCCGGGCTGCGGGCGGGCCTCGCCTTCGAAATCGGTGTCCACCCCGGCCATGATCTTCAGCACCGTCGACTTGCCGGCGCCGTTCAGGCCCAGCAGGCCGATCTTCGCGCCCGGGAAGAACGACAGCGAGATGTCCTTGATGATCTGCCGCTTGGGCGGGACCACCTTGCTGACCCGGTTCATGGTGTAGATGTATTGCGAGGACATGCAGGCTCCGGTACGCAGGCCCCGGCGCCCGGCCGGGCAGCGGCGGGCGGGGAGGCAGAGGGGAAGGCGGCGATTATAGCCGCTTGCACACGGCCGACCGCCGGCTGAATACATTCCGTGTACGCGCCGTTGACGCCGCCGTAACCGTTTTCCAGCTGGAATCGGTTCAGATGTGATCGGCATGATGGACTCACGTGCCACACAGAGGGCTTTCCATGAATACCAAGCGTCTTTTCCAGGGCATGGCCTGCGCCATCCTGGCCTTCGCCGTCACCGCCCCCGTCCTGGCGCGCGACCATGATCGCGGCAACGACCGGGGCCGCTCGCATCACCAGGACCGCCGCGATGATCGTCGGGACGACCGCCGCGACTGGCGCGAAGACCGCCGGGACGATCGTCGTGACCATCGCGACCAGCGCCAGGCCTACCGCCACGGTTACCACGACGGCCGTCGTGATGACCGCCGATACGACCGTCGCTACGACGACCGTCGTTATTACGCCCCGCCGCGTGTCGTGTACCGTCCCGCGCCGAGCTACCACCGCTGGGCCCGTGGCCAGCGCTACCATGACTACTACCGGGGCCCGGTCTACGTGGTGAACGACTACAGCTACTACCACCTGCGTCGTCCGCCCCGTGGCTATCACTGGATCCGAGATGACCGCGGCAACATGCTGATGGTCGCCATCGCCACCGGCATCATTGCCGACCTGCTGCTGCACCACTGAGCCAGCCGGCCCGATGTCCCCGAAAAGCGCGCTCCGGCGCGCTTTTCCTTTTGCAGGAACGAATGCGCCTCAGCGGGTCTGGAACGACCACGTCCGTGGCGACAGGGGCTCGCCTGCCGCACTTCTGAAGCCAGCGGCGTCTTCGTTGTTGAGCGACATCTCGTAAAGGGTCCCGGGGCGCAGGCTGACGGGAATGCGCAGCACGCTGGTGTCCGCGTTCCATATGGGTTCTCCGGACACATCCGGAACATGGTGGCCGAATACCGCCATGCCTCCGTCCATCGGCCGGTCAAAATGGATCTCGATGGCCTTCAGGGTTGGATCGACACCGATCGCGCCGGCGGCGGGAACCAGTTCCAGGATCTGCGGGCCTTTGCCTTGACGTTCCTGCTCTTCAGCGGCCAACCGCCGCTGCACGCTGGCGATGCGGAGCCCTGGCTCATCGGCCCAATCGCTGAAGAAGGCGAAGACCCTGGCTTCCGAGGCAGTGAACCGCGGTGGCGACGCCTGGTCGTCCAGTGCCAGGTGTTGGGCCAGAGACTCTGTCCACCAGAAGCCTTTCTGGCGGTCATCTGCCAACGCTTCACGCCAGGGCTTCTTCGAGTCGTGATCGGCGAAATAGTGCAGCGTGTTGGCGCGTACGAGGCTTTCGTAGAGCATGATCCGCCAGTCTCCGTAGGCTTGCTCGGTCATTTGCCTGGAGAAGGCCGAGTAAAGGCGTTCGCCGTCCTGCTGAAGTTGCGGCGCATGACGATCCACCCAAGGGTTCAGATAGGCGTGGCCCAACTCGTGAACCAAAAGGCCCAGCATCTGCTGCACGGGAAACTCGAGCGGTTCGCCTGGCTGGAAGGAAGGGGTGCCGAGCACCGAATAGATCTCGACAGCACCGCCCGGAAGCTCTACATGCGGCCCATAGCTGTTAGGGCCATTGAGCAGCCCTGGAATCAGCACGAACATGGCGTCGCGGTGGGCGCCGAATTCCCGCTCGAACCAGGCTAGATCCAGTTGCTCTGCCGCGCCCGCGCGGATGTTGGCTTCCACTTGTCTGTACAGCGAACCGTGTTGGGCGAAGAACGCGCGCGCCCCGGTATCGCGCTCGAATCTGGCCGCGGCATTCAGGAATTGGCGGGCGTTTTCGGGATCCAGCCAAACCTCTTCCCGCGAGCTTTTCCCCCACGGCCCAAGTGGCAGGCGGGCTTTCCAAGTGCCGGGCCGGGCCATCAGGGTGAGGCTGACCGTCGCACTGTAGCCGGCGCCGTGTTGCTCGCGGAGCCTGCGCAGCAATTCGACGCTGGGATGATGCTGATAGCGGCGGAAGTGAGCTTCCACCGCGTGGTCATACGCCGGAATGCCGGGGGACTGGTACTCCTCGAACCCAGCCAGCCGGCACATGATCGCCGCGAGCTCGATGCGGGGGTCTACCTTCACCTGGATCGAGGGGGTCCCGGCCCATGCGGGGAACGGGCAGGACAAGGCCAATACAAGCCACAGGGAAAGACTTCTCCACATCGGGTCCATTCCTCCGCCCATGGCGGCTGGGGCAGTTGACTCCCCAAGGCTCGCGGTCCGGGGCCGGAACCGGCCACTGGCGGGAAACGGTACAATTTGCCGACGCCTTCTACCCTCCGGAGTGCCAATGTTCCCGCGCGACGCCCGCATCGAATCCTACGATCCCGAACTGGCCCAGGCCATCGCCCACGAGGCGCGCCGGCAGGAGGATCACGTCGAGCTGATCGCCAGCGAGAACTACGCCAGCCCCCGCGTCCTGGAAGCCCAGGGCAGCGTGCTGACCAACAAGTACGCCGAGGGTTACCCGCACAAGCGGTACTACGGCGGCTGCGAGTACGTGGACATCGCCGAGCAGCTGGCGATCGACCGCGTGAAGCAGCTGTTCGGCGCCGACTACGCCAACGTGCAGCCGCACTCCGGCTCGCAGGCCAACCAGGCCGTGTACTTCGCGCTGCTGAACCCGGGCGACACCATCCTGGGCATGAGCCTGGCCCACGGCGGCCACCTGACCCACGGTGCCAAGGTCAACGCCTCCGGCAAGATCTTCAATGCCGTCCAGTACGGCGTGAACGACCAGGGCCTGATCGACTACGACGAAGTCGAGAAGCTGGCGCTGGAACACAAGCCGAAGATGGTCGTGGCCGGTTTCTCCGCGTATTCGCAGGCTGTCGACTGGGCGCGCTTCCGCGCCATCGCCGACAAGGTTGGCGCCTACCTGTTCGTCGACATGGCGCACGTGGCCGGCCTGATCGCCGCCGGCGTCTACCCGAACCCGCTGCCGCACGCCCACGTGGTCACCTCGACCACCCACAAGACGCTGCGCGGGCCGCGCGGCGGCATCATCGTCGCCAAGGGCGCGGGCGAGGAGATCGAGAAGAAACTGCAGAGCATCGTCTTCCCGGGCATCCAGGGCGGTCCGCTGATGCACGTCATCGCGGCCAAGGCCGTGGCCTTCAAGGAGGCGCTGGAGCCGGAGTTCAAGACGTACCAGGCGCAGGTGGTCAAGAACGCGCAGGCGATGGCCAAGACGATCATCGCGCGCGGCTACAAGATCGTGTCCGGCGGCACCGAGAACCACCTAATGCTGGTCGACATGATCGGCAAGGACGTCAGCGGCAAGGACGCGGAAGAGGCGCTGGGCAAGGCGCACATCACCGTCAACAAGAACTCCGTGCCGAACGATCCGCGCAAGCCTTTCGTGACGTCCGGGTTGCGCATCGGTACGCCAGCGGTCACCACGCGTGGCTACGGCGAGCAGGACTGCGTCGATCTGGCCAACTGGATCTGCGACGTCCTGGACGCGCCCAGCGACGAGGCCGTACTGGCGAAGGTGCGTGACAACGTCACTGCGCAGTGCAGGAAGTATCCCGTCTACGGCTGATCGACGACGATGCATTGCCCCTTCTGCCAGCACACCGACACCCGCGTCATCGATTCGCGCGTCTCCGAAGACGGCGCGACGATCCGCCGACGTCGCGAGTGCGAGGCATGCGGGGAGCGGTTCTCCACGCTGGAGAACATCGAGATCAAGTTGCCGGCAGTCATCAAGGGTGACGGTCGGCGCGATGGTTTCGATGCACGGAAGCTGCGTGCCGGTTTCGACCGCGCGCTGCAGAAGCGGCCGGTGTCGGAAGAGCAGATCGAGGCTGCCGTGCGCGCCGTCATCCATGCCATCCGCATGAGCGGCGAGCGCGAGATCGCGTCGCGCAGGATCGGCGAATTCGTCATGAACGAACTGCGCAAGCTCGACCACGTGGGCTACGTGCGCTTCGCCTCGGTCTACCGCAGCTTCGAGGACGTCGCCGACTTCCGTGACGAGATCGAGAAGCTGGAGCGCGACCTGCCTGCCGGAGCGGGCCAGCTGTCCCTGTTGAGCGGCGACGTGGTTCCGTTCGACAAGCACGCGGACAAGAACAAGAAGCGCTGAGCCGTGCGCATCGAGCCGATCGGGCAGCACCCGGCGTGCATCGAGCCGCTCGCGCGCCTGCATCATGCGGAGTGGGCCCCGCTGTACGACGACTGGACGCTTGAGGCTGCGACCGCGGAACTCCACGACCATGCTGCGCGCACGTCATTGCCGACGACATTGGTGCTGGTGGACGACGATCGCGTGCTCGGCTCGGTCAGCCTGTTGATCGAGGACGCGCCGGCCTTGCAGGATCGCGGCAGCCCGTGGCTGGGCAGCCTGTTCGTGCTGCCCGAGGCGCGGGGCCGTGGGAGCGGGCGATTGCTCGTCGATGCCGTGGTCGCGCATGCGGCGCGCGAAGGCGTGGTGTTGCTGCGGCTGTTCACGCTGTGGCACGAGGACTTCTATGCGTCGCTGGGCTGGCAGGTGGAAGAGCGCACCTCCCTGCACGGTACGCCGGTGGTGATCATGTCGATCCGGCCCGCGCAGCGCGTGGCGCATACTGGCGCCCCTTCCGATGCCGCGTGGACGATGCATGACTGACACCGCCTTCTCCGCGTTCGACCACCAGTGCATGGCGCGCGCGCTGCGGCTGGCCGAGCGTGGCGCGTACACGACGCGGCCGAACCCGATGGTGGGTTGCGTGATCGTGCAGGGCGAGCAGGTCGTCGGCGAAGGCTGGCACCAGAAGGCCGGCGGCCCGCATGCGGAGGTGTTCGCGCTGCAGGCGGCAGGCGAGCGTGCGAAGGGTGCGACCGCGTACGTCACGCTGGAGCCTTGCGCGCATACCGGCCGCACCGGGCCATGCGCGGACGCGCTGGTCGCGGCCGGCGTCGCGCGTGTGGTTGCGGCGATGCGCGATCCGTTCCCGCAGGTCGACGGGGCCGGCTTCGATCGGTTGCGTGCGGCCGGCATCGCCGTGCAGGCCGGCCTGATGGAGGCGCAGGCGCGTCGCCTGAATCGCGGATTCCTTTCGCGTGTCGAGCGCGGTCGGCCATGGATGCGGGTGAAGCTGGCGACCAGCCTGGATGGCCGCACCGCGATGGCGAACGGCGACTCCAAATGGATCAGTGGCGAGGCCTCGCGACGCGACGTGATGCGCTGGCGTGCGCGTGCGGGCGCCATCCTGACCGGCGCCGGCACGGTGCTGGCCGACGATCCGTCGCTGACGGTGCGCTTCGGCGACGAGACCGCGTTCGAGCCACCACTGCGCGTGGTGCTCGATCCGGGCCTCGCTACCGTTGCGCGCGGCAACGTACGCCAGGGCGAGGCGCCGACGCTGTATGTCCACACCGCCGACGCCAAGCCGCCGCGCGATGTCGATGTGCAGCGCGTGGTGGCGCCGGCAACGGGCAGCAACTTCGACCTGAAGGCGGTGCTGGAACTGCTGGCCACGCGCGGCATCAACGAAGTGCATGCCGAAGCGGGTGCCACCTTGGCCGGCGCGTTCCTGGCGGCGGGGCTGGCCGACGAGGTGCTGCTGTACGTCGCGCCCGTGCTGCTGGGCGACCAGGCGCGTCCGCTGTTCGGTGGCCTGGGCATCCAGGCGATGGCGGACCGCATGAAGCTGGAGATTGTGGACAGCCGCGCGATTGGCGAAGATCACCGCCTCCTGCTGCAACCTGCCCGCTGAACGCACGCCATGGTGGCCTTCAAGGATCATTTTTCCGGCGTCGCCGACGTCTACCTCGCCTCGCGTCCGACCTATCCGGATGCGCTGTACGACGTGATCGCGGCGGCCGTGCCGGCGAGTGCACAGGTCTGGGAGCCGGGCTGCGGCAGCGGCCAGGCCACGCGCGGACTGGCCGCGCGCTTCGCCCATGTGCATGCCACCGATCCCAGCGCCGCCCAGATCGAGCGCCACTGGGCGAACGGGAAAGCGGGCGCCAACGTCAGCCTGGCCGTCGAACCCGCCGAGACCACCGCGCTGGCCGATGGCAGCGTCGATCTGGTCGCCGTGGCGCAGGCGCTGCACTGGTTCGACCGTTACCGCTTCTTCGCCACCTGCGAGCGCGTACTGCGCCCGGGGGGCGTGCTGGCAGCCTGGACCTACCAGGACATCATCTTCGAGGACGATCTGGCCGAGGTGGCCGAGAAGGTCCGCGACGACATCGACCCGTACTGGCCGCCCGAGCGCGCCGACGTGGACATGGGCTACGGCGACTACGTGTGGCCGTTCGAGACCATCCCGACGCCGCGGCTGTGGCTGACCGCCGAATGGAACCTGCCCACGTTGCTGGGTTATTTCGGCAGCCTGTCGGCCACCGGCAGCTACCGGGCGGCGACGGGCGAGGACCCGGTCTACGCCCATACGCCGGCCCTGGCCGAGATCTGGGGCGACCCGCAGCGGGCCCGCACCATGCGCTGGCCGCTGATCCTGCACCTGCGCCGGAAGCCGGCTGCCTGATCCCGCGGAACGCTCCGTTCAGAGCGGTCGCCGGACCCGGCGTGTAAACTGCGCGGGCCGGTCCGCCGGCACACCACCAACGACGTCTTCAGGGCGGGGTGCAACTCCCCACCGGCGGTAGGTCGCTCAGCGACAAGCCCGCGAGCGCCTTCGGTCCCGCCGAAGGGTCAGCAGATCCGGTCCAATGCCGGAGCCGACGGTCATAGTCCGGATGAAAGAAGACGGCATCGCCGAACCGCGCGTCAGCGCGGCGTCGTGCGCCTGCCTTCGCGCCCCGGAGGCGTCTCCGCTTTGCTGTCGCGAGAGACGTCCATGCCTTCCACGAACCCCCGTGCTTTCCCCGCCCTCCGTCTGGAGGCCTGCTGATGTTCACCGGCATCATCGAAGGCGTCGGCCGTATCGCCGCGCTGCAACCGCTGGGCGGTGACGTCCGCCTGACCGTCGCCACCGGCACGCTGCCGTTCGACGCCGTGCAGTTGGGCGAGAGCATCGCGGTGAATGGCGTGTGCCTGACCGTCATCGCGTTCGACGCCGCCAGCTTCCAGGCCGATGCGTCCACCGAAACGCTGTCGCTGACCACGCTCGGCGGGTTGGCCGAGGGCGCGGTGGTGAACCTTGAGCGCGCGATGCGCCCGACCGATCGCCTGGGCGGCCATCTGGTCAGCGGCCACGTCGATGGTGTCGGTCGCGTGCTGTCGGTGCACGACGACGCACGCGCGCAGCGCTGGCGCTTCGCCGCGCCGGCGCCGCTGCTGAAGTACATCGCGAAGAAGGGCTCGATCTGCGTCGACGGCGTCAGTCTGACCGTCAACGAGGTCGATGGCGAAGGCTTCGAGGTCGCGCTGATTCCCCACACGGTCTCGCAAACCGCATTCGCGCAGACCGCCGTCGGCGATGCGGTGAACCTGGAGATCGACCTGGTGGCGCGCTATGTCGAGCGCCTGCTGGGCGAAAGGAGCGGCGCATGAACTTCGCCCCGATCCCCGAGTTGCTGGAAGAGATCCGCAACGGCCGCATGGTCGTCATCGTCGACGACGAGGACCGCGAGAACGAAGGCGACCTGATCATGGCCGCCGAGCTGGTCAAACCGTCGGACATCAACTTCATGGTCACGCATGCGCGCGGCCTGGTCTGCCTGTCGCTGACGCGCGAGCGTTGTGCGCAGTTGGGACTGGCACCGATGGTGCAGACCAACACCGCGCAGTTCCATACCAACTTCACCGTCAGCATCGAGGCGGCCGAGGGCGTCACCACCGGCATTTCCGCCTACGACCGCGCACACACCGTGCGCACCGCCGTGCGGCCGGATGCGAAGCCGAGCGACCTCAGCCAGCCGGGCCACATCTTCCCGCTGATCGCGCAGCCCGGCGGTGTGCTGACGCGTGCGGGCCACACCGAAGCGGCGAGCGATCTGCCGCTGCTCGCGGGCCTGGAGCCGGCCGGCGTGCTGGTGGAAGTGCTGAATCCCGACGGCAGCATGGCGCGCCGTCCGCAACTGGAAGTCTTCGCACGCGAGCACGGGTTGAAGATGGGCTCGATCGCCGACCTGATCGCCTACCGGCTGGCGACCGAACACACCGTCGAGCGGATCGATGCGCGCGACATCGAGACCGAGTTCGGTCCGTTCCAACTGGTGACCTACCGCGACCGCATCGCGCACGATCTGCACTTCGCGCTGGTCCGCGGCACGCCCGACAAGGCGACGCCGACGCTGGTGCGCGTGCAGGTGGAAAACCCGCTGAGCGACCTGCTGCACTGGCGCCGCGACGACTTCGGCGTGCATGCGACCGATGCGCTGCGTGCGATCGCGGCGGAGGGGCAGGGCGTGATGGTGGTGCTGTCCGAGCCGCGCAGCGCGGACGCGCTGCTGGCGCGCCTGCGCAAGCAGCCGGAAGTGCAGGCCAATGCGAAGGATGTGGGCCAGTGGCGCCGCAACGGCGCCGGCGCCCAGATCCTGGCTGACCTCGGCCTGGGCAAGCTGCGGGTGCTGGGCACGCCACGCCGGCAGGTCGGCCTGGCCGGCTTCGGCCTGGACGTGGTCGAGTACGTCCAGCCCTGACCCCCGCCGGCAGACCGGCCGGTCGCCCCGGCTGGTAGACTTGCCCACCCCCAAGGAACCCGCCATGTCCCACTACGAAGGCGATCTGCGCGCGCCCGACGGCGCCCGCTTCGCGATCATCGCCAGCCGCTGGAACCCGCGCATCACCGATGTGCTGGTGGCCGGCGCGCGCCAGAGCCTGGCCGGCAACGGCGTGGGCGAGGACGCGATCGACGTGGTGCGGGTGCCGGGCGCGTGGGAAATCCCGCTGGTCGCCGCGCGCCTCGCCGCGGGCGGCGACCATGCCGCCATCATCGCGCTGGGCTGCGTGATCCGTGGCGATACCCGCCACTACGAACACGTCGCCGACCGCTGCGCCGAAGGCCTGATGCGCGTGCAGCTCGACACCGGCGTGCCGGTGATGAACGGCGTGCTGGCGGTGGAACGCATCGAGGATGCCGAGGCCCGCGCCGGCGGCAGCCATGGCAACAAGGGCGAGGAAGCCGCGCTGGCCGCCATCGAGATGGCGCAGCTGCTGGAACAGTTGCCGTAACTACAGAATCGCAGGAGCAGACGTGAGCCGACATCATCATCCCCACCGCAAGGACGGCGTCGACCCGGTCACGCGCGCCCGTGCGCGCCGCCGCGCGCTGCAGGCCGTCTACGCGTGGCAGATGTCGGGTGGCGAAGTCGGCCAGGTCATCGCGCAGTTCGCGCACGAGCAGGCGCACGAGATCGCCGACCTCGAATATTTCGAAGACCTGGTGCGCGGTGTCGTCCGTCATCGCGCCTCGCTGGACGAGGCGCTGCTGCCGTTCCTCGACCGTACGGTGGAGGAAGTCGATCCCATCGAGCGCGCGGTGCTGCGCATCGCCGCCTACGAACTGATCCATCGCCTCGACGTGCCGTACCGCGTGGTGCTCAATGAGGCCATCGAAACCGCCAAGCGGTTCGGTTCCGAACACGGCCACACCTACATCAACGGCGTGCTCGACCACGCCGCCGTCGAATGGCGTCCGGCCGAGGCGCAGGCGCGCCGCTGACATGGCGGCCGGCGACACGCGCTTTGCCGCCGACGAACGCGATGCGCTGCTTGCGCTGAAGGGTGTCGGTCCCACCGTCGTGCAGCGCCTCAAACAGATGGGCATCGCGTCGCTGCGGCAGTTGGCCACGGCGGAGCCGTCGGAGATCGTCGCCAGTGCCGCCGGCCTGACCGGTTCTTCCTGCTGGAAGAACAGCCCGCAGGCGCGCGCGGCGATCCAGGCCGCCATCGACCTGGCGCGCACGCGGGGCTGACCACGCCATGGCGACCGGCGAATTCGACCTGATCGCCCGCATCCGCGCTCGCGCGGGCACGCGCGACGACATCGTGCTCGGCATCGGCGACGACGCCGCCCTGCTGGCGCCGCCTCCGGGCCGGCACCTGGCCGTCACCGCCGACACGCTCAACGAGGGCGTGCATTTCCCGCGCCGTACCGCGCCCGCCGACATCGGCTGGAAGGCGCTGGCGGTGAATCTCTCCGATCTCGCCGCGATGGGCGCCGAACCCGCCTGGTGCACGCTGTCGCTGTCGTTGCCGCAGTCCGATACGGCATGGATGGACGCGTTCCTCGATGGTTTCCTCGCGCTGGCCGGCGAACACGGCATCGCACTGGTGGGCGGTGATACGACACGCGGTCCCTTGTCGCTGTCGGTGACGGCCATGGGCTTCGTGGATGCCGGCAGCGCGCTGCGTCGTGATGGCGCGCAGGCAGGCGACGATGTCTGGGTGACCGGCACGCTGGGCGATGCCGCCGGTGCGCTCGTACTGCTGGATCGTGAACCCGCGCATCCGCTGCGCCGTCGCCTGGACCGCCCCACGCCGCGCGTGCATGCGGGGCGAGCGCTGGCAGCGCTGGCAAGCGCCTGCGTGGATGTGTCCGACGGCCTGCTCGCCGATCTTGGCCATATCTGTGCCCGCAGCGACGTAGGCGCACGGATCGACATCCCGTCCTTGCCCGCGTCGGAAGCACTGATGGACGCGTTCGACGACGTTGCGCGCCCTGCGCTGCAGGCCGCGGGTGGCGACGATTACGAGCTCTGTTTCACGGCCGATGCATCGCACCGCGAGCGCATCGCGTCGCTTGCTTCCCGGCTGGATCTGCGCGTCACCCGCATCGGCCGCATCACCGCCGGCAGCGGCGTGGTGGCGGTCGATGCCGCCGGAGCCGTCTGGCAGCCGCCACGCACGGGTTACGACCACTTCGGCTGAGTCCATACGGTCAGCGCTGCACCGCAGCGTGGCCCATCCCATACCTGATGGTATGGTCGCATGGCTCGTTCCCCCCCGACGGGTTCCATCGCATCGCTTTCCAGCCAGGCCCTCCCGCCTGGCCTCGCCTGTGAGGAACCTCTGCATGAACCGATCCGTCTGGCGCGGCCTGCTGGCCGTCGTGTTGCTGGTGTTCTCTTCGGCGGCCCTCGCCGCCGGCTACAGCAAGACCTACGAACGCATCCGCAGTTGGGACGGCACACAGCTCGGTGCGCTGGTGCTGGTACCGCAGGGGCAGGGCAACGGCCCGTTCCCGCTGATCGTCATGCCGGCCAGCTGGGCGCTGCCTAACCTGGAGTACGTCGGCCGCGCCAGCCAGCTCGCCTCGAACGGCTACGTCGTCGTCAGCTACACCTCGCGCGGCTTCTGGGATTCCGCCGGGCAGATCGATATCGCCGGACCGGCGACGGTCGAGGACGTCAGCGCGGTCATCGACTGGGCGCTCGCCAACACGCCGTCCAACCCGAGCGCGATCGGCGCGTCAGGTATTTCCTACGGTGCGGGCACCAGCCTGCTGGCCGCGGCACGCGATCCACGCATCCGTGCGGTGGCCGCGCTGAGCGGCTGGGCGGACCTGGAAGCCTCGCTGTACGCGAACCAGACCGTCTCCGAGCAGGGCGTCACCCTGCTGGTCGCCGCGGGCGTGGCGACGGGTCGCCCGGGACCGGATCTCGCACGCATCACCACGCGCGCCGTGCTCGGCGATTTCGATGGCGCGGTGCAAGGCTTCCTGCCGCAGGCGTCCAGTCGCGGCGTGGTGCACGAAGTCGACGCGCTGAACCGGCAGGGCACCGCGGTGCTGCTGGCGAACGCGTTCAACGACGGCCTGTTCCCGCCGAACCAGTACGTGGACTTCTACAACCGCCTTCGTGGACCGAAGCAGTTGATCTTCAGCCAGGGCGATCACGCGACCGCGGAGCTGCCGGGCGCGCTGGGCCTGCCGAACCAGGTCTACGACGCGACGACGCGCTGGTTCGACCGGTATCTGAAGGGACGGGTCAATGGCGTGGAAGGTGAAGCGCCGGTGCGCTTGTCCACGCGCGAAGGCCGCTGGCTGTCGTATGCGGACTGGAATGCGGTGCAGGCAACGCCGACCGAATACGGATTGGCTGCACCGACGGGCTGGCTCGCGCCCACCGGCGCACTGGTGAGTGGCGCGTCGACCGGCTGGAGCCATCGCATTGCCACCGGCGTGCCGACCGTCGCCGATTCCGGCGTGGTGCTGTTGAGCGGATTGCTGCAGGGCCTGGGCGCACCCACGACGGCCTCGGTGCCGCTGGTGAATCGCGCCGGTGCCGGCGTGTGGGTGGGGCCGGCGATAGCGGGCGAGCGCACGCTGGCCGGATCGCCGACGCTGCGCGTGACGGTGACGCCCAGCCAGCGCAACGTCACCCTGTTCGCCTATCTCTACAGCATGGACGCGTGGGGCATCGGCACGCTGATCACCCACAAGCCTTACAGCCTGCGCGACGTCACCGCCGGCCAGGCGCGCACGATCGACATGACCCTGGAAGCGAATGCCGCGCGTGTACCGGCTGGCCATCGCTTGGTGCTGGTGGTCGACACGCACGATCCGCGCTACACGGAGGCAGTGGGTCTGGGTGGGACGGTGACGTTCTCGTCGCCGGCCGCCGCGCCGTCGCGGTTGCGCGTACCGCTGCGCTGATCGACGTCCGCGCCGTCAGGGCGGCAGCACCTTGCCCGGATTGAGGATGCCGTCCGGGTCGAGGGCCGTCTTTATGGCGCGCATCGCTGCCAGCGTCGCCGGCGAGAACGCGTCGGACATGTAGGCGCGCTTGCTCAGGCCGATGCCGTGTTCACCGGACAGCGTGCCGCCCAACGCGAGCACGGTGGCGAACACCGTGGGCAATGCCGCATACGCGCGTTCCGTCTCGGCGGCATCGGCATCGTCGTACATGATGTTGACGTGCAGGTTGCCGTTGCCGGCGTGGCCGAACACCACGATCGGCAGCGCCGCATTGACGGACAGGGCTTCCATCGCTGCGACCAGATCCGGGATGCGCGATACCGGCACCACGACGTCCTCGTTGATCTTGCCGGGCTTGATCGTGCGCAGTGCGGGCGACAATGCCCGCCGCGCCGCCCACAGGCGATCGCGCGCGCTGCCGTCGGCGGCGACGTCGAGCGCGATCATGCCGTCGCCTTCCGCCGCGTCGGCCAGCGCCTGCAACGCGTAGGGCAGCGTGTCGTCGTCGCCATCGGCTTCGACCAGCAGCATCGCGCCCGCGTCCGGCACGTCGCTGCCGTTGCGGCGGATCAGCGCGATGGCGCTGCGGTCCATGAACTCCAGCATCGCCGGCGTCGCCGGTCGCGCCATGATGCGCGACACCGCGGCGGCGGCGGTCGCGGCATCGCGGTACAGCACGCGCAGGCCTGCCTGCGCGCGCGGTCGCGGCGCGAGTTTCAGCGTCGCTTCGACGATGATCGCGAGTGTCCCTTCGCTGCCGACCACCAGGTGGGTGAGGTCGTAGCCGGTCGCATCCTTGGTGTAGGCACCGCCGCAGCGGATCAACTCACCCGCGCCGGTCACGGCCACCAGGCCCAGCACGTTGTCGCGCGCGGTGCCGTACTTCACCGCGCGTGGACCGCCGGCATTGGTCGCGAGATTGCCGCCGACACTGCAAAGGTCGGCGCTGGACGGATCCGGCGGCCAGAACAGGCCGTGCGGCGCGAGCGCGTGCTGAAGCTCGCCATTGAGCACGCCCGGTCCCACCACCACGCAGCGATCGGCAGCGCGCACGTCGACGATACGGTTCATGCGCGCGAACGACACCACCACACCACCTTGCGTGGGTACCGCGGCACCGGTCGTGGCCGTGCCGGCACCGCGCGCGATGATCGGCATGCGGTGTTCACGGCAGGCGCGCACCAGCGCGACGACATCGTCCTGCGTGCTCGGCAATGCGACGGCCGTCGGCATCGCCCAGCGTCGTGAATCGTCGCCGCCGAAAGGGCGGCAGGCCTCGCCGGTCAGCCAGCCATCGCCGAGTCGGGCCGACATCGCATCGTGCAGCGCAGGGGGCAGTGTTCCATCCATGCCGGCATTGTACGGATCGCGTGCGCGCTGTCCTGCACTGATGCTGCGGCGGCATGTGCACATGGCGGTTCGCCATGTCGGTGCGCGCGGGCGTGTCAGCGCCGGTAAATCAATGTCTTCGCGTTCGACACGCACGCGTGACGACGAAAGGTCGTGCCGCGCTAACCGATTCCTTACAACCGCGCGAACAGTGGCTGCTAGAAATCGCCCGGCCCATTCGACCGGAGGACACACATGCGCATCACCATCGTGGGAGCAGGTTTCAGCGGCAGCGTACTGGCCAGCCAGCTGGCATCGACCGAAGACGGTGCGCCCGACATCTGCCTGGTCGGCGTCGGCGAGACGTTCGCGCGTGGCGTGGCTTACGGGCAGGCGCGTCCGGAACACCTGCTCAACGTGCGTGCCGGTCATCTCGGCGTGCATCCGGATGCGCCGGGTGATTTCGCCGCGTGGCTCAGCCTTGGGCCGCGGGGCCGTGACGAATTCCTGCCGCGTGTCGCTTACGGCGACTATCTCGCAGAGCGTCTGCGTGAAGCGCACGAAGTTGCGGGCAACCTGTCGCTGGTGCGGCAGGAGGCCATCGCGATCAGTCGCGTGGGCGAGGGATATCGCGTGCACCTCGATGATGGTGGTTATTTCGCCAGCGACCGCGTGGTGCTGGCCCTGGGTGCGCTGCCGCCGCAACGGCTGGCCGGCATCGGGCCGCGACTCGCGCAAAGCCAGCGCTACATCGGGTGGCCCTGGCAGGACGACGCACTAGAGCGCATCGAAGCCGACGCCCGCGTGCTGATCGTCGGCACCGGACTGACCATGGCGGACGTGGTATCGACACTCGCCGCGCGTGGACATCGCGGCGAGCTGACCGCGATCTCGCGTCACGGACTGCTGCCGCGTGCGCATGCAGACGTGCCCGGTCCGGTGATCGAACTGCCGCCCAGCGTGCGCCAGGCGCTCGGGGGACGCGACGTACGCGCGTTGCTCGCGGCGGTACGCTCGCTGGTACATGTGGCGCCCGACTGGCGCAGTGTGGTCGATGGCCTGCGCCCGCACACGCAGGCGTTCTGGCGCAGTCTGCCGGACACGCAGCGTGCGCGCTTCCTGCGTCATCTGCGCTCGCACTGGGAAGTGGCGCGGCACCGCATCGCGCCGCGCGTGGCCGAGGTACTCGACACCCTGCAGGCGAGCGGACAGCTGCGCGTTCGCGCCGCACGGCTGCTGCGTGCCGGCCTGCGCGCACACGGGGCCGAAGTGCTGCTGCAGGGCCGCGGGCAGGAACACGCGGACGTGTCGCAATACGACTACGTGATCCGCGCCACCGGACTGGACACCGACATCGTGCGCACCACGCATCCGCTGGTATCGCACTTGGTGGACGCGGGCCTGCTAACGCCCGATCCGCATGGCCTGGGCGTGGAGGTGGGTGACGACCTGCAGGTGCGCGACCGCCACGGCACAACGGTACGCGGGCTCTACTGCCTGGGGCCACTGCTGCGTGGGCGCTTGTGGGAAATCACGGCCGTGCCCGAATTGCGCTCCGCTGCCGCCGCGCTGGCGAGCACCCTGCGTGCAGGAGTCCCCTCGTCGGTGCGCAGGAAGGGAGACGGACTCGCGCGCGAGCTGCTGCTGTCGGCCGGCTTGTAGCGGTCAGACCTCGTCCGCGCGGAACGCGTCGCGGATCCATTCGAGCCGCGGCGAAGCGGGATCGCCCTGCGCATCGATCACGTCGAACCGGCACGGCGCGTCGGCGAGGGCAGGGTGATCCTGCAGGAAGCGCTGCGCCGCATGGACCAGGCGGCGGCGCTTGCCGGCATCGATCGACGCCGCGCCGCCACCGAAGGCCTGCGACTGCCGATAGCGTACTTCGACGAACACCACCGACGGCGTGCCCGGTCGGGTGGCGTCGCGCATCACCAGATCCAGTTCGCCGCCACGATAGTTCGCGTTGGTGGCGAGTTCGGTCAGCCCTTCGCGCCGCAGCAGATCGCGTGCGGCGACTTCGATGGCGTGCCCGCGGGCGCGCCGGTCAACCGCCATCCGCGATCGGGGCAGGACGGCCGCCGGTGAAGGTCGACCACGAGGGCGTGCGAACCACGTTGCCGAAGCCGTCCAGTTGCAGGCGCCCGGTGGCGCCACGCAATTCGGCGTTCGCGCCGGTGGCCAGCTTCTCAAGATAGGCGGTCAGCAACCAGGCGTCGTAGCCGAACGCGAACAGGCGGGCCGCAGGGCCGCGCGCCGTCGGCACGCGCTCGCCGGTGACGCTGGCGGCGGGCAGGGCCGGCACGCCCCGCGATGTCCAGGCTTCGGTCGGGAAGGCGATGCCGTCCAGCGCCATGTCTTCTTCCGGCTTGCCGGTGCCCGAAGTGAGCTGCGAGGTGCCCACGCGTGTCTTGCCGCCCAGGCCAGCCAGCGCCAGCTGCGGCGTCAGTGCGCGCGCGGTGCCGCCACGTACGGCCAGGAACACGGCATCGGCACCTTCCTGAGCAGCGCTCGCGAGCACGGCTGCGAGATCGCCGGGGGCGTCCTGCACGCGGATCACCCGCGTGACCTTGCCGCCACGTTCGGCGAACCGCTCGGCGAACGCCTGCGAGGCGCGTCGACCGTTGTCGTCGCTGCCTTCGATGACCAGTGCAGCGCGGCGTTCGCGGGCGAACAGGTATTCCGCCGCGGCCAGGCCATCATCTTCCGGCGCCAGCGAGAAGCCGGCGTTGCCGTCGGGCACGGCCACGGTGCCGCGGTTCAGCACCAGCAGGGGGGTAGCGAGCTGCGGTTGCTGGAACAGCGCGCTGACCTCGTCGCGGCCGAGCGGGCCGACGACGAAGTCGGCGCCTTCGGTGGTGGCGCGCGCGTAGGCGGCGGTCGCGCCGGCGGCGGTGCCGGTGGTGTCGTAGAACTGGATGTCGGGACGGCGGCGGCGTTCACCGTAATAGCCGGCCAGCAGGCCGTCGCGCACGGGTGCGGCGGCGGTGGCGAGGTTGCCCGACAGCGGCAGCAGCACGGCGAGCTTCACTGGCGGGCGGTAGCCGTCGGACTCGGCCGGCGGACGGTTGGCGGTGTCGAAGCGCCATTGCGTGCCGCGGTCGAACGGGCGCGGCAGCGGCAGGCCGCGGCGCTGCAGGGCGCGGCCTGCGAAGTTGTACAGCGGATCGCCCGACGGTAGGGCGGCGGCGTCGCGGGTCAGGGTGGCGTCGTCCAGCGTGGCCAGCAGGCGGTCGATCTCGCGCGCGTTGTCGATGCGTGCCTGATCGGTGAGGGCGGCATCCTGGCGGGCCAACGTCGCGGCGCTGGCGAACGCCGGCGCAAAACGCGCCGCCGAGGTGGTGGGACCTGCGCCCGGGGTTGTCGCGCAGCTGGCCAGGACGGCGACCAGCAGCAGGGCCACCAAGGTCCGGGCGGGACGGATGCGTGCAGAAAGCGTGCGTACGACAGGCAGGTCCAAGGGCATCGTCGGTGTTCAGGCAGGGGAACCGGCTACGATTCTACCCCCAGCCATCGAGCCCCACCGGAATGCCCGCAGGAACCCTGTTCATCGTCGCCACCCCGATCGGCAACCTGGGCGACCTGACGCCGCGTGCGCTGGAGACCCTGCGGAGCGTGGCGGCGATCTGTGCGGAGGACACCCGCCGCAGTGGCCAGCTGATGTCGCACTTCGGCGTGTCCACGCCGTTGTTGGCCCTGCACGAGCACAACGAGGACGCGCTGTCGCAGCGCGTGGTCGAACGGCTGCTGGCCGGCGAGTCGCTGGCCCTGGTGAGCGATGCCGGCACGCCGCTGGTCAGCGATCCCGGTTTCCGCCTGGTGCGCGCAGCGCGTGCGGCCGGCATCAAGGTCAGTCCGCTGCCTGGTGCGTGCGCGGCCATCGCGGCGCTCAGTGTGGCAGGGCTGCCCAGCGACCGGTTCACCTTCGAGGGCTTCCTGCCGGCCAAAGCGTCGGCACGGCGCGAAACGCTGCAGCGCTTGGCCGGCGAGACGCGCACGCTGGTGTTCTACGAATCCTCCCACCGCATCGCCGAGTCGCTGGCCGACATGCGGGCAGCCTTCGGTGATGACCGTCCGGCGGTGCTGGCACGCGAGCTGACCAAGCTGTTCGAAACCGTCCTCGATGGCTCGCTGGCCAACCTGCTGGCGCAGGTCGAAGCGGACGACAACCAGCGCAAGGGCGAGTTCGTGGTGATGGTGCAGGGCGCCGGCGACGACATGGACGCGCGCCTGGTCGAGGGCCGACGCGTCTACGCGCTGCTCAACGAGCACCTTCCTCCGTCGGCTGCCGCCAAGCTGGCGGCGGAGATCACCGGCGCGCCGAGAAAGGCCTTGTATGGAAGCTAGTGAAGGCAATCCCTATCGGCCGCCGGCAGCCTCCGGCCCCGACGCTCCAGTGAGGGACACGTCGAGGTGGAACCGTGTGATTTTCCAAGCGGCACCCCTGTATCTGCTGGCATCGGCCATTGCGATGGTGGTGACGGTCGGACCGCTGGGTCTACTGCCGATGCTGCCGACGCATCCGTCCGCGTGGATGCTGGTGGCGTTCATCGTGGCGTGGTTGATGCTGGCGTTGCTGGCCCGGCCCATTCTCGTGGGCTGCTGGCAACGGGCGCGGGAGCTGTCGCGGTAACGCAGCCCTGCCCGGCATGAGACAATGCGCGTCGGCGGAGCCGGCCAGACAGTCGCGTCATTGGAAACAATGCCGAGGAAAGTCCGGGCTCCACAGGGCACGGTGCCAGGTAACGCCTGGGCGGCGCGAGCCGACGGAAAGTGCAACAGAAAGATACCGCCGAACGGTTCTTCGGAATGCGTGGCAAGGGTGAAATGGTGCGGTAAGAGCGCACCGCGAGTCCGGTAACGGACCGGCACGGCAAACCCCACCGGGAGCAAGACCAAATAGGGAGGCTATGCTGCGGCCCGCAGTGTCTCCGGGTAGGTTGCTTGAGCGTAACGGTGACGTTGCGCCTAGAGGAATGACTGTCCACGACAGAACCCGGCTTACCGGCCGGCTCCGCCGCTTTTCAAAGCGCCACCGGCGCTTTGAAAAGCCCCAAGGTTTGCGGCGCAAACCTTGGGCCCCAGGCCATTGGCCTCCATACCCCCGCTCGCGCTAAGCGCTCGCCGCCCCCTGACTCAGGGGGCTCAAAAGAGCGCCGGATAGCATGGCGCCCCTGTAGGAGCGACGTAAGTCGCGACCGCAGACCCTCTGTGTATCGGCGGCTGACTACTCGCCGGGTCCGATCCGCAACGTCGTTTCCCCCTCAGGCACGCCTCCCGGCCCGAATCTCCGTTCACTGATCCAGCCATGCCCCGCATGGTCGATCGCGATCAGGGTGCTGGCGCGCGTGCCGTAGCGGTCGCCGCGGATGAAGGCGGGGGACAGCATGCGTTCCAGCTCAAGGCCCACGCCCGTGTCGGGCAGGCGGTCGTCGGGCGCCTGTGCCTCGTCCGCCAGCGCCTGCCAGAGCGCCGACACATCGTCCTCTTCCGTCGCCAGCCACGCCGCCAGCCGTTGCTTGAGCGCCACCGTCTTCGGCCAGGGCTCGTCCAGGTCGCCATTGGAGAGGCCGTGCAGCCCTGGCGCCAGCGTGGTGCGCCGGGGCGTGGGGTAGTTGCTGACGTACTCGCAGTCCGCCTCGTCGGCCAACAGCAGGTTGAAGGGAGCAAAAACTTCGGCTGCCACCAGCAGTCCGGTCGCGCGGTGATCCGCGCTGTCGGCCGATTCCAGAAACCCCGCCGCCAGCTGGCCGCGGGAGGGCGCGCCCGGTATCTGGATCGCCGGGTCGCGCACGTTGGTCACCACCGCCATCCGGCCGCCGGCGTTCACGCCGGCCCAGGTTCCGCCGGATTGCAGGTCCTGGCCCGCCATCAGGTCCGGTGACCCTGCCCAGTGGGCTAGCGGTGCGGTGGGGCGGCCGTGGAATTCATCCCGGTTGCCGGCCAGCACAAGCCGCCAGCGTGGGTGGACTTTCCAGGCGAGGGCGACAAGGCACATGGCCCGATTCTGGCCCCCCGGTTTGCGCAGTTCCACTCCCTTCGCCGGCCTCGGTTACCGCTCCATGTGAAACCGCGGTCACCTCACTGAATCATTCCTCAATCTCAAAATTTGAGACGAAACAGCAACTTGTGGATAAGGCTTGAACAAGTCTCTGAAGTTTGCTGCAAGCCATTGATCCGCCAAGTGATTTCCGGTCCGCATTCCTGTTGACAACCCTGTGCGCGGTGCTAAGGTGGGCAACAGAGGGAAAACCGGGTTTTACGTGGTTTTTCGTGGTTCAATTGATCGCTCATTTGGGCGTCGGGAAGGCAGGGGTCGTGTTTCAGGGTGAGACCGCCATCACAGTGGACGACAAGGGACGGCTCGCGGTGCCCACCGCGTACCGCGACCTCGTCGCGCGCGAGTGTGGCAATCGCCTGGTGATCACCTACAACCCGTTCGAGGCCGGCAGCCTGTACCTGTACCCCGAAAAGGTCTGGCAGCGCGTCCGCGACGACGTCAGCAAGCTGCCCAGCACCCAGAAGGCGCACCGCAGCCTCCAGCTGAAGCTCATCGGTGCGGCATCGCCGGTCGAACTGGATGGCAACGGGCGCATCAGCGTTCCGGCCAGCCACCGCAGCGCGGTGGGCATCGAGAAGAAGGCCGTGCTGCTCGGCATGGGCGAGAAATTCGAACTCTGGAGCGAACAGGCGCACCACGCGCAGATCCGTCAGACCCTCACTGACGACGATCTGAGCGCACACATGCTCGAGTTGCGCTTGTGAGCAAGGGTGACGGCAAGCGGCAGTCCGCGCCGGCCGGTCACCTCCCAGCGCTGCACTTGCCGGTGTTGTACACGCAGGTCATGGAAGGGCTGCAGGTGAAAGAGGACGGAACATACCTGGACGGCACCTTCGGGCGCGGAGGCCACGCGCGCGGCGTGCTGCAACAACTCGGCCCGGGAGGCCGGCTGCTGTTGATGGACAAGGATCCCGAAGCGATCGCGCATGCCGAACAGACGTTCGCGGGCGATGCGCGCGTGTCGATCTTCCGCGGCAGCTTCGCTTCGCTCGCGCAATGGCAGGAAACCGCCGCGGGCCTGGATGGCGTGCTGCTGGACCTGGGCGTGTCGTCGCCGCAGCTGGACGTGGCCGAGCGCGGTTTCAGCTTCGGCAAGGACGGTCCGCTCGACATGCGCATGGACCCGGAGTCCGGCGAGAGTGCGGCCGACTGGATCGCACGTGCGGATGAGCGCGAGATCGCCGACGTGCTGTGGACCTACGGCGAGGAAAAGCAGAGCCGCCGCATCGCGCGCGCCATCGTCGCGCGTCGCGCCACCCAGCCGTTCACCCGCACCGGCGACCTGGCCGCGGTGATCGCGTCGGTGATGCCGCGCAGCGAGAAGATCCATCCGGCCACGCGCAGCTTCCAGGGCATCCGCATCCACATCAACCGTGAGCTGGCCGACCTCGAAGCCGGACTGGACGCCGCACTGGCGCGACTGAAGGTCGGTGGCCGGCTGGCGGTGATCAGCTTCCATTCGCTGGAAGACCGCATCGTCAAGCAATTCATCAACAAGCACGCCAAGGCACCGCCGGCCAACCGCCGCCTGCCGGTGGCGATCGACTTCACGCCGACGCTGCGCGCCATCGGCAGTGGGCAGAAGGGCGAGGCGGACGAAGTCTCGTCCAACCCGCGCGCCCGCAGCGCCGTGCTGCGCGTGGCGGAAAAACTGGAGGTGGCCGTATGAGCCGCCTCCTGATCATCGTGCTGGTGCTGGCCAACATCGCCTCGGCGATCGGCGTGGTCTATGCGCGCCACCGCCATCGCGTGCTGTTCGACGAAGTGACGCGGCTCGAGCGCGCGCGCGATGAGCTCAACGTCGAATTCGGTCGCTTGCAGCTGGAGCAGGCCACGGTCGCCGAAGCCACGCGCATCGACCAGGTCGCCCGCGTGCGCCTGGGCATGAAGTTCCCGGAGGCGGCGGACGTGGTGGTGATCCGCCCATGAACGCCGCGCCTTCCAAGAATCGCAATCGCGCCCGCTTCAACCTGCGTGGCCGCCTGGCGCTGGTGCTCGGCGCGATGGGCCTGTGTTCGGTCAGCCTGGTCGGGCGCGCGGCCTACGTGCAGCTGATCAACCACGACTTCTACCAGCGCCAGGGCGATGCGCGCTTCCTGCGCGAGATTCCCATCCCGACCTCGCGCGGCATGATCACCGACCGCAATGGCGAGCCGGTGGCGGTGTCGTCGCCGGTGGAATCCGTGTGGGGCAATCCGCAGGAGCTGCTGAAGGCGCCGGACCGGCTGCCCGAGCTGGCGCAGGCGCTGGGCGTGCCGCTCGACCACCTGACCAACCGCCTGTCGCAGAAAGCCGACAAGGAGTTCCTGTACCTCAAGCGCCGGATCAATCCGGACGAGGCGCAGAAGATCCTGGCGCACAAGATTCCGGGCGTGTTCTCGCAGCGCGAGTTCCGTCGCTTCTACCCGCAGGGGCCGGCGATGGCCCACGTGCTGGGCTTCACCAACATCGACGACCGCGGCCAGGAAGGCCTGGAGCTGGCCTTCGACGAGTGGCTGAGCGGCACGCCGGGCGCGCAGAAGGTGATCCGCGACAACCGCGGCCGCATCGTCGAGAACGTCGACCTGATCCGTTCCGCGCAGCCGGGCAAGGACCTGACGCTCAGCATCGACCGTCGCATCCAGTACCTCGCGCACCGCGAGCTGCGCAACGCGCTGATCGAACACCAGGCCAGCAGCGGCTCCATCGTGATCATGGATGTGGCCACCGGCGAAGTGCTGGCCATGGTCAACCTGCCGACCTACAACCCCAACGCGATCGATCGGGTGAAGCCGGATGCGCGCCGCAACCGCGCGCTGACCGACATGATCGAGCCGGGTTCGACGATGAAGCCGCTGACGGTGTCGACGGCCCTGAAGGCCGGCGTGGTCACGCCGTCGACGCTGATCAACACCAACCCCGGCTACATGGCGTTGAACAGTCGCTACACCATCCGCGATGTGCCGCGGAACAACGGCGTGCTGACCGTGACCGGCGTGATCACCAAAAGCTCGAACATCGGCTCGATCAAGATCGCCGAGAAGCTGCCGAACGCCTACTTCTACGAAACCATCCACAGCTTCGGCTATGGCGAGAAGCCGGGCAGCGGTTTCCCGGGCGAGTCCGCCGGCATGCTGGCGCCGCCGGATCGCTGGAACGGCCTGCAGAAGGCGACCATGTCGTACGGCTACGGCCTGGCGGTGACGCCGCTGCAGATCGCACGTGCGTACTCGGCGCTGGGCAACGGCGGCAAGCTGGTGACGCCGACGTTCGTGAAGGGCCAGCGCGGCGAAGCGCCGCAGGTGCTGGATCCGGCGATCGCGCACGAAGTCGTCGGCATGATGGAAACCGTGGTGACGCAGGGCGGCGCCAAGCGCGCCGGCGTGCTGGGCTACCGCGTGGCCGGCAAGACGGGTACGGCCCGCATCGCCTCGGGCGGCGGTTACGCAAAAGGCCGCTACGCCTCGTTCTTTGCGGGCCTGGTGCCGGCCACCAATCCGCGCTTCGCGGCGGTCGTCGTGATCAACGATTCGCAGGAAGGCGGCTACTACGGCGGTCTGGTGGCCGCGCCTGTCTTCCACGACGTGATGGATGGCACGCTGCGCCTGATGGACGTGCCGCCGGACGATATCGAAGCCTGGCTGGCCGCGCAGGCGAAAGGATCGCAGAAGCCCGGCGCCCACGCGGCGGCGGCAGCGGCGCCGACGCCCATCGCCGATGATGCCGTCGACACGACGGACCCGTCCGCGTTCGACGCACCGCATGCTGCACTGCCGGCGACGGGGGCGACGCGATGAGGCGGATGATGGCCCTCGCCGAACTTCTTCCGGATGTCGACGTGCCGCGCGACATCGTCGTGCGCGGATTGACGCTGGACAGTCGCGCCGTGCAGTCCGGCGACGCTTTCGTCGCGATCGCCGGTTTCGGTGCACATGGCCTGAACTTCGCGGCACAGGCGAAGGAAAACGGTGCCAGCGCGATCCTGTTCGAGCCGCCGGTACCGGATGGCCTGGAAGCGCCGCGCGATGCGATTGCGGTGCCGGGCCTGCGCGCACGCATGGGCGCGATGGCGGACCGTTTCCACGCTGCGCCGTCGCACGACATGAAGATGGTCGGCGTCACCGGCACCAACGGAAAGACGTCGACGGTGCAGCTGCTGGCGCAGGCCTGGCATCTGCGCGGTGTGCGCTGCGCGACTGTCGGCACGCTCGGCGCGGGCATGTATGGCGAAGTGGTGCCGACCGGCTTCACCACCCCGCTGGTGCTGCAGATGCATGCGCTGCTGGCGCAGTTCCGCGATGCCGGTGCCAAGGCCGTCGCGATGGAAGTCAGTTCGCACGCGCTCGATCAGGGGCGCGTGGACGCGGTGCATTTCGACGTTGGCGTGTTCACCAATCTCACCCGCGATCACCTCGACTACCACGGCGACATGGAGCGCTACGGCGCGGCCAAGTCGCTGCTGTTCGCGCGCGAAGGCCTGAAGGCTGGCGTCATCAACCTCGACGACACCTACGGGCGGGACCTGTTCGGACGCCTGCCGCACGGCCTGCAGCGCATTGGCGTGAGCTCGCGCGGGCAGGGCGATGCGGTCGTTCGCGCGGAAGCGCTGCGGCTGGATGGCCATGGCATCGCGTTCGACCTGGTGATCGGCGACGACACCCAGCCGGTGCAGTCGCGCCTGCTGGGTCGCTTCAACGTCGACAACCTGCTGGCGGTCGCGGGCGTGCTGCATGCGCTGGGCGACACGACGGCCGAAATCGCACGCACACTGGCGCGGCTGGCGCCGATCCATGGCCGGATGAACCGCCTCGGTGGCGACAGTGATGCTGCCGGCAACCGCCGTCCGCTGGTCGTCATCGACTACGCGCACACGCCCGACGCGCTGGAACAGGCGCTGGCCAGCCTGCGCGACCACGTGCAGGGCCGACTGTTCTGCGTGTTCGGCTGCGGCGGCGATCGCGACACCGGCAAGCGTCCGCAGATGGCGGCCATTGCCGAGCGCCTGGCCGACGTGGTGCTGGTCACTGACGACAACCCGCGCACAGAAGACGGCGACCGTATCGTGGCCGACATCATGGCCGGCTTCGCCAAGCCGGACGCGATCTTCGTGCAGCGCGACCGCGCGCAGGCGATCGCGCAGGCGGTTGCGCAGGCCGGGCCCGACGACATCGTGCTGGTGGCCGGCAAGGGCCACGAGCCCTATCAGGAAATCCAGGGTGTGAAGCATCCGTTCGACGACACCGCCGTCGCGCGCCAGGCGCTGGAGGACCGTCGATGAAGCGGCTTCCTCTTTCCCTGTTGGCGCACTGGGCAGGTGGTGAACTGCTGGGCGACGATCTGGTGATCGGCTCGCTGACCCACGACACCCGTACGCTGGTGCCGGGCAGCCTGTACGTAGCGCTGCACGGTGAAAGGTTCGACGGCCACGACTTCGCCTACGACGCCTCCATGCGTGGCGCTGCGGCGGTGCTGGTCGACCATGAAGTGAAGGTCGAGGTGCCGCAGGTGGTGGTGCCGGACACGCTCGTCGCGCTGGCGCGCATCGCCGCCGGCCTGCAGCGCGATCGCGTGGAGAAGGCGGTCGCGATCACCGGCAGCAACGGCAAGACCTCGGTGAAGACGCTGGTGGTGTCCATCCTGCAGCGCGCCGGCGTCACCTACTTCAATCCGGGCAACCGCAACAACGAGATCGGCCTGCCGATGGCCGTGATCGACGGGCCGGACGATGCCGACTTCTCGGTGTACGAGATGGGCGCGGGCAAGCCGGGCGACATCGCCTACCTGACCGATATCGTCACGCCGGAAGTGGCGCTGGTGAACAACATCGCGGCTGCGCACCTGGAACGCATGGGCTCGCTGATGGGCGTGGCCGAGACCAAGGGCGCGATCTACGAGGCGCTGCCCGCCGACGGCACCGCGGTGATCAATGCCGACGATGCGTTCGCCGAGTATTTTGCCAGCCGAGTCCCCGACCGACGCATCCTGCGCTTCGGCCTGGAAGCGACCGCCGACCTGACCGCGCGCGACATCCGCGTAATCGAAGACGGCTCGACGTTCGTGCTGGTGGCGCCGCATGGCGAAGTCGGCGTCGACCTGCACCTGCCGGGGCGCCACAACGTGCTCAATGCGCTAGCCGCCGCGGGCATCGCCATGGCTTGCGGCGTCTCGCTGGCGATCATCGCCGATGGCCTGTCGGCCGCGCAGCCGGTCGCGGGGCGCCAGGTGGCGCATACGCTGCCGAACGGCGCGGTGGTGATCGACGACAGCTACAACGCCAATCCGGGCTCGTTGGTGGCCGCCATCGACACCCTGGCCGCCGCAAGCGCGCAGGCGCGCGGCGAAGGCTGGCTGGTGCTGGGCGACATGCGCGAACTCGGTGCCGACGAGCAGGCCTTGCACGCCGAGATGGGTGCCCGCGCCAAGGCCGCAGGCCTGCGTCGCCTCTACACGCTGGGCCCGCTCAGTGCCGCCGCCGCCGCCGCCTTCGGCGAAGACGCGCATTCATTCCAAGACCACGCCTCGCTGACGGCTGCCCTGCGCGCCGATCTGCGGGCTGGCGTGCGCTGTCTGGTCAAGGGTTCGCGCGGCAGCGCGATGGACCGGATCGTCGCCGCCCTGTTGTCCACCGGGGAGGACACATCGCATGTTGCTTGAACTGGCTCGCTGGCTGCAGAGCCTGGAAAACTTCTTCGGCCTGTTCGGCTACCTGACGTTCCGCGGCATCCTGGCCGCGCTGACGTCGCTGGCGCTGTCGCTGTGGCTGGGCCCGGCGGTGATCCGCAAGCTCGGTCAGCTGAAAGGCGGCCAACCGATCCGCAAGGATGGCCCGCAGTCGCACTTCTCCAAGGCCGGCACGCCGACGATGGGCGGCGCGCTGATCCTGATGACGGTGCTGCTGTCGGTGCTGCTGTGGGGCGACCTGCGCAACAAGTACGTGTGGGTGGTGCTGCTGGTGATGCTGACCTTCGGCGCCATCGGCTGGTACGACGACTGGATCAAGATCGTCAAGCGCGATCCCAACGGTCTGAAGTCGCGCTGGAAGTACCTGCTGCAGTCGATCTTCGGCCTCGCCGCGGGCCTCTATCTCTATCTGTACGCCGACGTGCCGGCGGCGACGACCTTCTACGTGCCGTTCTTCAAGTCGATCGCGTTGCCGTTGGCCGGTATCGGCTTCGTCGCCATTGCGTACTTCTGGATCGTCGGCTTCTCCAACGCGGTCAACCTGACCGATGGCCTGGACGGCCTGGCGATCATGCCGACCGTGCTGGTGGCGTGTGCGCTGGGCGTGTTCGCCTACGCGTCGGGCAATGCGGTGTTCTCCAACTACCTGCAGATCCCGCAGGTGCCGGGCGCGGGCGAGCTGACCATCATCTGCGCCGCCATCGCCGGTGCGGGCCTGGGCTTCCTGTGGTTCAACACCTATCCGGCCATGGTGTTCATGGGCGACATCGGCGCGCTGGCGCTGGGCGCCGTGCTGGGCACCATCGCGGTGATCGTGCGCCAGGAACTGGTGCTGGTGATCATGGGCGGCATCTTCGTCATCGAAACGCTGTCGGTGATGATCCAGGTGGCGTCGTTCAAGCTGACCGGCAAGCGCGTGTTCCGCATGGCGCCGATCCACCACCACTTCGAGCTGAAGGGCTGGCCGGAGCCGCGCGTGATCGTGCGCTTCTGGATCATCTCCGTCGTGCTCGTCCTCATCGGCCTGGCCACGTTGAAGGTGCGCTGATGAACGACACGCCGCGCCAGGCCACACGACTGGAAGCCATCGGGGGGCGCTTCGACCCCTGGTTGCTCGGCGCCATGCTGGCGCTGGCGTCGTTGGGCGTGGTGATGGTGGCGTCGGCCTCGATCTACCAGCACGGCAATCCGTTCTACTACCTGATCCGCCACGGCATGTTCCTCGTGGCCGGCGCGGGCCTGGCGTGGTGGGTGACGCGCACCGAACTGAAGAGCATCGAGGCGCGCAACCACCTGCTGCTGCTCGGTTGCGTGGTGCTGTTGCTGATGGTGTTCGTGCCGGGCCTGGGCGTCAGCGTGAAGGGCGCGCACCGCTGGATCAACCTGGGCGTGTCGAACTTCCAGGTGGTCGAGGTGGTGAAGGTGTTCTTCATCGTCTGGCTGGCCAGCTACCTGGTGCGCTTCCGCGATGAAGTGAACGCCACGTGGGCCGCGATGCTGAAGCCGCTGGGTGTGGTGGTGCTGCTGGTCGCGCTGCTGCTGATGCAGCCGGATTTCGGCTCGTCCTCGCTGCTGCTGGCGATCACCGCCGGCATGCTGGTGCTGGGTGGCGTCAACATGCCGCGCATGTTCGGTCCGGTGCTGGTGGGCCTGCCGATCCTGGCCATCATCGCGATCGCCGAGCCCTACCGCATGCGCCGCCTGACGTCGTTCTCGGATCCGTGGGCCGATCCGTTCGGCAGCGGCTACCAGCTGACCAATGCGCTGATGGCGATCGGTCGCGGCGAATGGGGCGGCATCGGGCTGGGCGGCTCCGTGCTGAAGCTGAACTACCTGCCGGAAGTGCACACCGACTTCATCTTCTCGGTGATCGGCGAGGAGCTCGGCTTCGTCGGCATCTGCCTGGTCATCGCGCTGTATGCGCTGCTGGTCGGTCGCGCCTTCGTCATCGGTCTGCGCTGCGTGGAGATGCGCCGCCACTTCGCCGGCTACGTCGCCTTCGGTGTGGCGCTGTGGATCGGCATGCAGAGCTTCGTGTCGATGGGCGTGAACCTCGGCCTGCTGCCGACCAAGGGACTGACGCTGCCGCTGATCTCGTCGGGCGGTTCCAGCATCCTGATGACCTGCGTCGCGATGGGCCTGCTGCTGCGTGTGTCTTACGAACTGGAGCGCACGCAGCGCCAGGTCGCGCTGCGCGGTGAAGCCGCGCAGGGTGCCGGTGAGTCGCCGCGCGCACCGGTGGAGCCGCGCCCGTCTTCGCCGGCGCCTGCCGCCGCGATGTCGCTGTCGCAGACGCTGCGCGGCACCAGCCGCCTGCAGCAGCGCGTCGAGCCGACGTTCGAGAGGCTTGCATGAGTGTTGCGATGCCCGCGCCCGTGATGATCATGGCCGGCGGTACCGGCGGTCATATCTTCCCCGCGCTCGCCGTGGCGAAGGTGCTGCGCGCGCGCGGCGTGCCGGTCGTGTGGCTGGGTGCGGACGGCGCCATGGAAACGCGCCTGGTGCCGCAGCACGACATTCCGCTGGACACGCTGGCCATCACCGGTTTGCGCGGCAAGGGCACGCTGGCGTTGCTGGGTGCGCCCGTGCGCGTGCTGCGCGCCGTCCGTGCCGCGGGTTTCGTGCTGCGCCGTCGTGCACCGCGCGCGGTGGTCAGTTTCGGTGGCTTCGCATCCGGTCCGGGTGGCGTTGCTGCACGACTGATGGGCACGCCGTTGCTGGTGCACGAACAGAACCGCGCGGCCGGTTTCACCAATCGCGTGCTGGCCAAGGTGGCGCGCCGGATCATGTCGGGGTTCCCTGGCGCGTTCCCGGGGCGCGAGGATGTGGTCGGCAATCCGGTGCGCGACGAGATCGCGGCGGTCGCGCCGCCCGCATCGCGTCTTGCCGGTCGCGAAGGTCCGTTGCGCCTGCTGGTGCTGGGTGGCAGCCAGGGCGCCCGCGCCTTGAACATGGCCGTGCCGCGTGCGCTGGCCACACTCTCGGCAGGCAGCATCGACGTGCGCCACCAATGTGGCGAGAAGCTGCGCGACGAAGCGGCGAAGGCGTACGCCGATGCCGGCGTCACCGCCAGCGTGGAAGCCTTCATCACCGACATGGCCGCCGCGTACGCATGGGCGGACCTGGTGGTCTGCCGTGCCGGCGCCTCCACGCTGGCCGAGCTGTGCGCCGTGGGCGTGGGCGGTGTGCTGGTTCCGTTCCCGCAGGCCGTCGACGACCACCAGACGCGCAACGCCGAGTACCTGGTGGAGCGGGGCGCCGCCCAACTGCTCAAGCAGGACGACGCGCTGGCCGATGCGCTCGCGACGACGCTGCGCCGCCTGGCCGATGACGCGGCCACGCGCCTGTCGATGGCGGAAGCGGCGCGCACGCTGGCGAAAACCGATGCGGCCGACCGCATCGCCGACATCATTCTCGAGGAAGCAACGAACATGAGGACGCAGGCATGATGATGGCCGCCGCACGCGAGCGCCGCCTGCAGCACACCGGCAACCTGGCCCAGGCCTTCCGCCGGGTGCACTTCGTCGGTATCGGCGGTTCCGGCATGAGCGGCATCGCCGAAGTGCTGTGCACGCTGGGCTATGAAGTGTCCGGCTCGGACAACGCGGACAACGCGGCGACCCGCCGCCTGGCGTCGCTGGGCGCGCGCGTGATGCGCGGCCACAACGCGTCCAACGTGCTGGGCACCGATTGCGTGGTGGTCTCCAGCGCGATCAAGCACGACAACCCGGAGCTGATGGAAGCGCGCAGCCAGCGCATTCCCATCGTGCCGCGCGCCGCGATGCTGGCCGAACTGATGCGCTTCCGCCGCGGCATCGCCGTGGCCGGCACGCATGGCAAGACGACCACCACCAGCCTGGCGGCGGCGGTGCTGAGCGAAGGCGGACTGGATCCGACCTTCGTCATCGGTGGCCAACTGCTCGCGGCCGGCGCCAACGCCAAGCTCGGCGATGGCCAGTGGCTGGTGGCCGAGGCCGACGAGAGCGACGGCAGCTTCCTGCGCCTGAACCCGCTGATCTCCATCGTCACCAACATCGATGCCGATCATCTGGAGAACTACGGCAACGACTTCGAGCGCGTGAAGGCTGCGTTCGCCGAGTTCCTGCAGCGCCTGCCGTTCTACGGCCTCGCGGTACTGTGCATCGACGATCCGGAAGTCGCCGCCATCGCCGCGGACACGCCGCGCCACGTGATGAGCTACGGCTTCGCCGAGCACGCCGATGTGCGCGCCGAGGACGTCGAGCAGGAAGGCGGTCGCATGCACTTCACCCTGCGCCTGCCGGAAGACGCCAGCATCCGGGTCAGCCTGGCGCTGCCGGGCCGGCACAACGTGCAGAACGCGTTGGCCGCCGCCGCGATCGGCTGGCAGCTCGGCGTGTCGCCGGAGAACATTGCCGCCGCGCTGGAGAAGTTCGCCGGCATCGGTCGCCGCTTCAACGACCTTGGCGAGATCGCCACGCCGCAGGGCGCGCGCGTCCAGCTGGTCGACGACTACGGGCACCATCCGAAGGAGCTCGCCGCCGTGTTCGCGGCCGCGCGTGGCGGCTGGCCGCACAAGCGCCTGGTCGTCGCGTTCCAGCCGCATCGCTACAGCCGCACGCGCGACCAGTTCGATGCCTTCGCCGCGGTGCTGTCGGAGGCCGACGCGCTGGTGTTGAGCGAGGTCTATCCGGCAGGCGAGCAGCCGATCGCCGGCGCCGATTCCAAGTCGCTGGCGCGAGCCATCCGTGCGCGCGGCCGCAATGAACCCGTGGTGGTCAGCCAGGTCAGCGACCTGGTCGATGTGCTGCCCGACGTCCTGCAGGACGGTGACCTGTTGCTGCTGATGGGCGCCGGCGACATCGGCCACATGTCGCAGCACATCGCGGCGCACGGCTTCGCCGTCAAGGACTCCGCATGAGCGCGATCTCCGTACCGCCGCTGCGCATCACCGACGCGTCGCGCTTCGGTCGCGTCGCCGTGCTGCTGGGCGGTACGTCCAGCGAGCGTGAGGTGTCGCTGAACTCCGGCCAGAACGTACTCGACGCACTGCTCGCGCGCGGCGTGCAGGCGTTCGCCGTGGATGGCGTGCCGGCGCTGGTCGAGGCGATCCGCGCCGGCAAGGTCGATCGCGTGTTCAACATCATGCATGGCGGTGACGGCGAGAACGGCGTGCTGCAGGGCCTGCTGCAGTCGCTCGGCGTGCCGTACACCGGCCCCGGCGTGCTGGGCTCCGCGCTGACGATGGACAAGATCCGCACCAAGCAGGTGTGGCAGGCCGCCGGCCTGCCGACCGCGAGCTTCGTGCGCATCGCGCCGGGCGACGATCTGGTGGCCGCGGTGCGCTCGCTCGGTTTCCCGGTGTTCGTGAAGCCGTCGGCGGAAGGCTCCAGCGTCGGCGTGTTCCAGATCCAGGGCGAGGACGACCTGGCGCCTGCGGTCGCCTTCGCGTCGTCGTATCCCGGCGAACTACTGGCCGAGCAGATGCTGACCGGTGGCGAATTCACCGTGGCCATCCTCGGCGACCTGGCGTTGCCGTCGGTGCGCATCGTGCCGGCGACGGGCTGGTACGACTACCACGCCAAGTACATCGCCGACGACACGCAGTACCTGTGCCCGGGCCTGGATGATGCCGGCGATGAAGCGCAGATCCGTGCGCTGGCGCTGGCCGGTTTCCGCGCAGCGGGATGCAGCGGCTGGGGTCGCGTAGACGTGATGCGTCACGCGGATGGCCGTTTCCTGTTGATGGAAGTGAATACTGCGCCGGGCATGACCAGCCACTCGCTGGTGCCGAAGGAAGCGGCGCAGGTCGGCATCGGATTCGAAGAACTGTGCTGGCGCATCCTCGAGCAGACGGTGCCGGAGGTGGCGGGCTGATGAACGCCGCCCTGCGCATCCTGACCTGGCTGATCGCGCTGGCGCTGGTCGCGCTGCCGGTCGTGGCCGTGGTCAACGGCTGGATCGGCGCCGATCGGTGGCCGCTGTCCCGCCTGCGTGTGCAGGGCGAACTGGCACGCGTGGATGCTTCGCAGCTGCAGGCGACCGTGCTGCCGTACGCACGTCGCGGTTTCTTCGCCGTGCGCCTGGAGGATGCCAAGCACGCGGTCGAGAAGCTGCCGTGGGTCGAACGCGCGGAAGTGCGCAAGCGCTGGCCGGACGTGCTGGAAGTTCGCATCACCGAGCACAAGCCGTTCGCGCGCTGGGGCGACGACAAGCTGCTGTCCGAGCACGGCCGCCTGTTTCCGATGCCGAAGGAACTCGCCGGCCTGGACCTGCCGCAACTCGGCGGCCCGGAATCGCAGGTGCAGGAAGTCACCGCGCTCTACAACGAGTCGCGCCAGCTGTTCGCACCGATGGGCCTGGACGTCACCACGCTGGTGATGGACGCCCGCGGCAGCTGGTCGCTGCTGTTGGGCAATGGCACGCAGGTGGTGGTGGGGCGCGCCGATGCGCGACCGCGCCTGGGCCGCTTCGCGCGGATGCTGCCGCAGCTGCTCGCCGCACAGGCACAGCCGCTGGTGCGCGCCGACCTGCGCTACACCAACGGCTTCGCGCTCAGCTGGGGCGAAGCGCCCAAGGCGCCGCCGCCGGCTTCCACACCGACTCCATTGCCTGCGCCGATCGCGGTCGCAGGCCGTCTTCTGCAGGGCACTACATGAATCGCAAGGGTGACAAATCGCTGATCGTCGGACTGGATATCGGCACGTCCAAGGTGACGGCGCTGGTCGGCGAATACGCACCGGGCAATCCGATCGAAGTGATCGGCATCGGCTCGCACGAGTCGCGCGGCCTCAAGCGCGGCGTCGTCGTGGACATCGAGTCCACCGTGCAGTCGATCCAGCGCGCGATCGAGGAAGCCGAGCTGATGGCCGGCTGCGAGATCCGCTCGGTCTACGCCTCGATCTCCGGCAACCACGTGCAGTGCCGCAACTCGCCCGGCATCGTGCCGATCCGCGATGGCGAAGTGACCTGGGGCGACCTGGACCGCGTGCTCGAAGCGGCGAAGGCCGTCGCGATCCCGGCAGACCAGAAAATCCTCCACGCCATCCCGCGCGAGTACAAGCTGGACAACTCGCAGGAAGGCATCCGCAATCCCGTCGGCATGACCGGCGTGCGCCTGGAAGTGGACGCGCACCTGGTGTTCTGCGCGCAGTCCGCGGCCGCCAACATCAGCAAGTGCGTGCAGCGCTGCGGCCTGCAGATCGACGACCTGATCTTCTCGTCGCTGGCCTCCAGCGTCGCCGTGCTGACCAGCGACGAGCGCGAACTCGGCGTGGTGCTGGTCGACATGGGCGCGGGCACCACCGACCTGGCGGTGTTCGTGCAGGGCGCCATCTGCCACACCGCGTCGCTGCCGATCGCGGGCGACCAGGTGACCAACGACATCGCGCACATGCTGCGCACGCCCACGCCGGAAGCCGAGCAGATCAAGGTGCGTTACGCCTGCGCGCTTGCGCAGCTGGCGACGGCGGAAGAAAGCATCCAGGTGCCCAGCGTCGGCGACCGTCCGCCGCGTCGCCTGCCGCGCCACGCGCTCGCGCAGGCCGTGCAGCAGCGCTACGAGGAGATCTTCGAGATGGTGCAGGCCGAACTGCGCCGCTCGGGGTTCGAGGAGCGCGTGCGCGCCGGCATGGTGCTGACCGGCGGCGCCGCCAAGATGGAAGGCGTGGTCGAACTGGCCGAAGAGATGCTGCAGATGCCGGTGCGTGTCGGCATTCCGCAGCACGTCACCGGCCTGGGCGAAGTGGTCGGCAATCCGGTGCATGCCACCGGCGTCGGCCTGCTGCTGATGGGCAGCCAGATCGAACACCCCCGGCGTCCGTCGTTGCCCACGGGCAAGGCGGGCAGCTGGTTCAAGAAACTGCAGAACTGGTATCGCGGCGAGTTCTGAGTGAGGCGACACCAACCGCGAAGTTGAAGGCGTCACGACGTTCGTTCCACCCAGCACCACATAACTAAATAAACGAGGACAAGGACATGGCACATTTCGAACTGGTTGAAAAGATGGCCCCGAATGCGGTGATCAAGGTCGTGGGCGTGGGCGGCGGCGGCGGCAACGCCGTGGCGCACATGGTCAACGGCAGCGTGGACGGCGTGGAGTTCATCACCGCCAACACCGATTCGCAGGCGATCAAGAACTGCGGCGCCAAGCTGCAGCTGCAGTTGGGCAGCAACGTCACCAAGGGCCTGGGCGCAGGCGCGAATCCGGAAGTGGGCCGCCAGGCCGCGCTGGAAGACCGCGAGCGCATCATCGACGCGCTGGACGGCGCCGACATGGTGTTCATCACCGCCGGCATGGGCGGCGGCACCGGCACCGGCGCCGCGCCGGTCGTGGCGCAGCTGGCCAAGGAAATGGGCATCCTGACCGTCGCCGTGGTCACCAAGCCGTTCCCGTTCGAAGGCCGTCGCCGCATGCAGGTCGCGCTGAAGGGCATCGAGGAACTGAGCCACCACTGCGACTCGCTGATCACCATCCCCAACGAGAAGCTGATCACCGTGCTCGGCCGCAACGCGACGATGATCCAGGCCTTCCGCGCCGCCAACGACGTGCTGCTGGGTGCCGTGCAGGGCATCGCCGACCTGATCGTTCGCCCGGGCCTGATCAACGTCGACTTTGCTGACGTGCGCACCGTGATGAGCGAGATGGGTCTGGCCATGATGGGCACCGGCTCGGCACGCGGCGACGACCGCGCGCAGGCCGCCGCCGAGGCCGCGATCCAGAACCCGCTGCTGGACGACGTCAACCTCAACGGCGCCAACGGCATCCTGGTCAACATCACCGCCGGTCCGGACTTCACCATGGCCGAGTTCGACGAAGTGGGCCGCACGATCGAAGGCTTCGCTTCGGAAGATGCGACCGTGGTCGTCGGTACCGTGCTGGACCCGGACATGCAGGACGAAGTGCGCGTGACCGTGGTGGCCACCGGCCTGAACCGCAACGCTGCCCGCCAGCCGGTCGGCCGTGGCGGCGACCTGCGCGAGCCGATGCGCGCGCCGATCAAGCTGGTCCGCGACGCCACCACCGGCATGCCGATCGACGACGGCTTCTCGATGGACCCGATCAGCGCCGCCACCAGCGGCCTGGGCCTGCGTCGTGGTTCGGCGTCGCCCGCGCCGTCGGCCCCGGCCTCCGCGCCGGTCTCGGCGGAACTGCCGTCCGACTACCTGGATATCCCGGCGTTCCTGCGCCGCCAGGCGGACTGATGTGTCGTACCCCTTCCCCTGCGTGCGGGGGAAGGAGGGGATGGGTGTCGCGCCACGTCGCCTGACGTCGACAAAGCAACGACAGGTCGACGTCAAGCTTCGATGCGCGCCCACCCCCGACCCTCTCCCGTCAACAGGGGAGGGCGCAGATAGCGGTACCGTTCCATCGCCATGTCCCTTCGCTGCCGGACCTTCGCCGGTCCGGCAGCCCTTTCCCGACGGCCTAGCAGACCGTTGTTGCAGGGGTGGGACAGACCGGTTCTTCCGTTAAGATTCAGTGGTCTGCGTGATATTCTCGCTGCCCGCTCAGGTCCCCCCCACCTGCGATTTCCTCCCATGGCCCAGCAACGCACCCTCAAGAACGTGATCCGCGCGACGGGCGTGGGGCTGCATAGCGGCGAAAAGGTCTACATGACCCTGCGCCCGGCCCCGGTGGATACCGGCATCGTGTTCCGCCGCATCGACCTGGCGCCGGTGGTGGAGATTCCCGCCAGCGCGGAACTCGTCACCGAGACCACGCTGTGCACAGGCCTGACCTGCGAAGGCGCCAAGGTGCAGACCGTCGAGCACCTGATGTCGGCCATGGCCGGCCTGGGCGTCGACAACGCCTACGTGGAACTGTCCTCCGCCGAACTGCCGATCATGGATGGCTCCGCCGGTCCGTTCGTGTTCCTGATCCAGTCCGCCGGCATCGCCGAGCAGGACGCGCCCAAGCGCTTCATCCGCATTACCCGCACGGTGGAAGTCACCGACGGCGACAAGGTGGCGCGCTTCGAGCCTTACGACGGTTTCAAGCTGGGCTTCACCGTCAAGTTCGACCATCCGATGATCCCGGCCTCGCAGTCGCGGGCGGAGGTGGATTTCTCCACCGGCGCCTACGTCAAGGAAGTCGCACGTGCGCGCACGTTCGGTTTCATGCGCGACCTGGAGTACATGCGCGAGCGCAACCTCGGCCTCGGCGGCTCGATGGACAATGCCATCGTGCTGGACGAGTTCCGCGTGCTGAACGAGGACGGCCTGCGCTACACGGACGAATTCGTCCGCCACAAGATCCTCGATGCCATCGGCGACCTCTATCTGGCCGGCCGGCCGATCCTGGGGGCGTACGAAGGCTTCAAGTCGGGCCACGCGCTCAACAACAAGCTGGTCCGCGCCCTGCTGGCCGAGACCTCGGCGTGGGAAGAAGTGACCTTTGAAGACCGCGGGACGCCGTCGCCGGTCACCTACGCGACGCCTGCCCTCGCCATCTGAGACCCCCGTTCCGCTGGAACGGTGAACCCGCTGTCGCCCGGTTTCCCAACCCCGTCACGCGCTGGCATGGGATTGGTTACGCTTGTGCGAAAGTGTGACCTGAGTCGGATTCCGGGCTGAATCCTAACGACTTGTTAACTTCTGACTAACGCCCCGACCGGCGGTGGCCGGTACCATGCCCCGTCCTTCGTGATGGCCGGGTCAATTTTTTCGCCGCCCACGATGACCGCCCCGCGGGGTGGGGGTATCGGCGGAGTCCGGTGCCGACAGGAGGTCGAGGGCCGCTTGCAGCCCTTTGCGGGAAGCCTCCGATACGGGTACGACCGGGTCCTGCGCAGGCTTCAAAGGCGGCGCGAGGCTCGTCTTGGCGGTGACTTCGGTGACCGCCAGTCCGATGGATTGGGCCACGTTGATCAATTCGGGTGCCGCCAGGCGAAGCCGGGCGTTCCACACGGGGGAGTCGACGATAAAAACGAGCCGCTTGCCTGCCACGTTCGCCAATCGGCAATGGGGCGCCAGGGCAGGCGGAAGGCAGGGGCGAAGCTGCTGTTCCAAGGCGTCGAGCCACATGGCGCGACGCACCGGGTCGGTAGCGGCATCCGTCAGGGCGGCCTGCAAAGCAGGTTGCGCGGTGCCGGTACGGCGCGGCTTGGACTTCGAATCAGACATCGGTATCTATGAGCTTTAAGACCATCGTAAACAATTCGCGGACCTGGTGGACCCACGCGTCCGCCCATGGTGCCTACCGCATCCGCCTCGCGTTCCACGCACGTCCGCTGGCCAGTGCCGCGGTGCTGGTCGCCGCCGGCCTGTTGGTCGGCGCCGCCGGGCGCAGTGCCGCCGGCATGGGCCAGGTCTCGTTCCTGCAGGCCAAGGCCGAGCAGCGCGATGCCGAACTGGACCAGGTGCGCCGTGGCGCCCAGCAGGAAATCAATGCCATGGCCGCCCGTCTGGGCGAGCTGCAGGCGCAGGCCAACCGCCTGAATGCGCTCGGTGAGCGCCTGACCCGCGTGGGCCAGCTGCAGGACGGCGAGTTCGACTTCAACGAGCCGGTCGGCGTCGGCGGTAACGACGTCTCCTTCGACATGAAGCCCGCCGACCTGAAGGACGGCGTGGACAACCTGGAGCGGCAGTTCGCCGCCTCCGGCCGCCAGCTGTCGGTGCTGGAAGCGCTGCTGTTCAATCGCGAACTGGACAAGAACGCGACCCCGGGCCGCATGCCGATCGCCAACAGCTACATCACCTCGGGCTTCGGCGGCCGCGCCGATCCGTTCGGCGGTGGTGGACAGAACCACAAGGGCATCGACTTCAAGGCGCGCGTGGGCGACCCCGTGCTGTCGGTGGCCGATGGCGTGGTGAGCTTCGCCGGCGTGAAGGGCGGCTACGGCAACGTCATCGACGTCGATCACGGCAACGGCTACGTCACCCGCTATGCACACAACTCGCGTCTGAGCGTGCGTGCGGGCGACCTGGTCCGCGTGGGCCAGGAAGTCGCGAAGGCCGGCTCCACGGGCCGTTCGACCGGCGCGCACGTGCACTTCGAAGTGTGGGAGAACGGGCGCGTGGTCAATCCGCGCAAGTTCCTGGGCGAAGGCCCGACGCCGGTGGGCCAGGTCACGCGCGGCTGATCGCGCGGAACCAATCCGGGATGGGGTGGTCTGACGGCCGCCTTGATTCCCC
Organism: Pseudoxanthomonas sp. PXM02; assembly: GCF_014851805.1. Classification (GTDB taxonomy): domain Bacteria; phylum Pseudomonadota; class Gammaproteobacteria; order Xanthomonadales; family Xanthomonadaceae; genus Pseudoxanthomonas_A. Next base: position 1,315,270 of record NZ_JACVAK010000001.1, on the reverse strand, counting down.
GGGCGGCGCCCCAAGCTACAATACGGTGTTGCCAGACAGGGCGCCTTGCGCCCTGTTTCGTTTTGGGGCCGCACATGCTGCGCCGCCCCGGCGTTCCCTTCCTTTCCGGTTCCCTACATGATCAACAACCTGCTCACCCGTGTCTTCGGCAGCCGCAACGAGCGCCTGCTCAAGCAGCTGCACCGCACCGTCGACAAGATCAACGCGCTGGAAGCGGAGCTGCAGAAGCTCACCGACGAGCAGCTGAAGGCGAAGACGCCGGAGTTCCAGCAGCGCATCGCCGGCGGGGAGTCGCTGGACAAGATCCTTCCCGAAGCCTTCGCGGTCTGCCGCGAGGCCAGCCGCCGCGTGCTGGGCATGCGCCACTACGACGTGCAGCTGATCGGCGGCATGGTGCTGCACCTGGGCAAGATCGCCGAAATGCGCACCGGTGAAGGCAAGACGCTGGTCGCCACGCTGCCGACCTACCTCAATGCGCTGGAAGGCAAGGGCGTGCACGTCGTCACCGTGAACGACTACCTGGCCCGCCGCGACTCGGCTTGGATGGGTCGCCTGTACAACTGGCTGGGCCTGAGCGTCGGCGTGGTGTACCCGGGCATGCCGCACGGCGACAAGCAGGGCGCCTACGCCGCCGACATCACCTACGGCACCAACAACGAATTCGGCTTCGACTACCTGCGCGACAACATGGCGATGTCGCGCGCCGACCGCTTCCAGCGCGGCCTGCACTACGCCATCGTCGACGAAGTCGACTCCATCCTGATCGACGAAGCGCGCACGCCGCTGATCATCTCCGGTCCGGCCGACGAGTCGCCCGAGCTGTACATCCGCGTCAACCGCATCGTGCCCCAGCTGATCAAGCAGGAGAACGAGGAAGCCGAGGGCGACTACTGGGTCGACGAGAAGGGCAAGCAGGTGCACCTGTCCGAAGCGGGCATGGAGCACGCCGAGGAATTGCTGCTGCAGGCCGGCATCATCAGCGAGGAAGAGCCGCTGTACGGCGCCAACAACCTGTCCGTCGTGCACCACCTCAATGCGGCGCTGCGCGCGCATGCCATCTACCAGCGCGACGTGGATTACATCGTGCGCGATGGCGAGGTGGTCATCGTCGACGAATTCACCGGCCGCACGCTGGCGGGCCGTCGCTGGTCCGACGGCCTGCACCAGGCGGTCGAAGCGAAGGAAGGCGTGCCGGTCCAGCGCGAGAACCAGACGCTGGCCAGCGTGACGTTCCAGAACCTGTTCCGCATGTACAACAAGCTGTCCGGCATGACCGGTACGGCCGACACCGAAGCGTTCGAGTTCCAGAGCATCTATGGCCTGGAAGTCATCGTCATTCCGACCAACCGCCCGACCGTCCGCAAGGATTCGCCGGACCAGGTGTTCCTCAACCGCCAGGGCAAGTTCAAGGCGGTGCTGGCCGACATCCAGGAGTGCTACCAGCGTGGCCAGCCGGTGCTGGTGGGCACCACCTCGATCGAGACGTCGGAAATGCTGTCCGACTTCCTCAACAAGTCGGGCGTGCCGCACGAAGTGCTCAACGCCAAGCAGCACGAGCGCGAAGCGCACATCGTCGCGCAGGCGGGTCGTCCGGGCGCGATCACCATCGCCACCAACATGGCCGGTCGCGGTACCGACATCGTGCTGGGCGGTTCGCTGGAAGCCGAATACGAAGCGCTGGGCGAAGAAGCCGATGACGCCGCGCGCGCCGCGGTGAAGGCCGACTGGCAGCAGCGCCACGACGCCGTGAAGGCGGCCGGCGGCCTGCATATCGTCGGCACCGAGCGCCACGAATCCCGCCGTATCGACAACCAGCTGCGTGGCCGTTCCGGCCGCCAGGGTGACCCGGGTTCGTCCCGCTTCTACCTGTCGCTGGAAGACAACCTGATGCGCATCTTCGCCTCGGACTGGGTCCAGAAGGCGATGAAGCTGATCGGCATGAAGGAAGACGACGTCATCGAGGACAAGCTGGTCAGCCGGCAGATCGAGAAGGCGCAGCGCAAGGTGGAAGCGCACAACTTCGACATCCGCAAGAACCTGCTGGATTTCGACGACGTCAACAACGACCAGCGCAAGGTGATCTACGCCCAGCGCGACGAGCTGCTCGACGCCGAGTCGGTGCAGGACAACATCGACGGCATCCGCGGCGACGTGGTCGCCGAGACGGTGGCCCGCTTCGTGCCGCTGAACTCGGTGGACGAGCAGTGGGACCTGCGCGGCCTGGAAAGCGAACTGGGCGAGGAGATGGGGGCGGAAATCCCCGTGACCCGCTGGCGCGAAGAGTCCGAGGAGCTCGATGCCGAGACGATCGAGCGCCGCGTGCAGGAGGCGATGGACCAGCACTTTGCCGACAAGGAAGCGGCGATCGGTGGCGAGACCATGCGTGCACTGGAAAAGCACATCATGCTGACCGTGCTCGACAAGAACTGGAAGGAGCACCTGGCGCGCATGGACTACCTGCGCCAGGGCATCCACCTGCGCGGCTACGCGCAGAAGCAGCCGAAGCAGGAGTACAAGAAGGAAGCCTTCGAGCTGTTCTCCAGCATGCTGGAGCGGGTGAAGAGCGAAGTGGTCACGCTGTTGTCGCGCGTGCGCATCCGTAGCGAGGAAGAGGTTGCGGCATTGGAAGCGCAGGAGCGCGCGATGGCCGAGGCGCAGGCCCGGCAGATGCAGTTCCAGCACCAGGACGCCGGCGGCTATGGTGCCGACGAAGAGGCCGAGCAGGCACAGCGCCAGGCGGCGGCACAGGGCGGTTACGTGCAGTCCGGCCCGATGCCGGCGCAGCGCGAGGCGCCCAAGGTCGGCCGCAACGATCCATGCCCCTGCGGCAGCGGCAAGAAGTTCAAGCACTGCCACGGCCAGCTGGCCTGACGCTTCGCTGCGTCGCCTGATGGAAAAAGCCGCGCACTGCGCGGCTTTTTCTTTGCGCCGGGCCAAGCCTGACAAGACTATTTGCGTCTACCTGCCGGTTCCCGGCAAGCTGCCTCCATGCTCACCCCTTTGCGCTCGATCCACGTCATGGCCGCGGTCATCACCGACGCCCGCGGCCGCATCCTGCTCGCACGCCGGACGGAGGGGCGGGATCTGGCGGGCCGCTGGGAGTTTCCCGGTGGCAAGCAGGAGCCAGGCGAAAGCCCGGAGGATGCGCTGGTGCGCGAGTTGCGCGAGGAGCTCGGCATCGAGGCGAGGGTAGGCGACCACGTCATCAGCGTCCCGCAGCAGTACCCCGACAAGCGGCTGTGCCTGGAAGTGCGGCACCTGACCGGCTGGACCGGCACGCCGCGTGGGCATGAAGGGCAGGCATTGGCCTGGGTCGCCCCGGACAAGCTGATGCGGTACGACATGCCGCCGGCCGACCGCCCCGTGGTGGCGGCGCTGATGCAACCGGACCGCTATCTGGTCACCCCGGAGCCGGAAGACGCGGGCCGTTGGCTGGCTGCGCTGGAGCGGGCGCTCGCCGCCGGGATACGTCGCGTCCAGATCCGCGTCCGTAGCCTGTCGGGAGACGCTTGGCGGACACTGGCGACGCAGGCCGTCGCGCGCTGCCGGGAAGCTGGCGCCGAGGTGCTGCTCAATGGCGACATCGCGTTGGCGCAGGAGCTGCAGGTGGGTGTCCATCTGCGCGCGTCCCAACTCGGGGACCTGTCAGCCCGCCCGTTGCCGGCCGGACTTCCGGTCGCGGCGTCCTGCCATGTGGCAGCGGACCTGCGGCAGGCGGAAGCGCTGGGCTGCGATTTCGCGGTGGTCGGGAGCGTCTATCCGACCCTCAGCCATCCGGGCGGCGAGCCGCTGGGATGGCCTGGCTTTGCCGGCCTGCGCGAGGGTGTTTCGCTGCCGATCTATGCGATCGGCGGCATGACACCAGCGGATCTGCTCCAGGCGCGCCGCCATGGCGCGCAGGGGATTGCCGCGATCCGGGGTCTCTGGGAGGGTTAGGCGTCAGGCAGGCGACGTTGTCGCTGCCAGCGCCAGGTAGCGTTGGTGGAGTGCATCGGCCGCGCGCTGCAGGTGGCTGATGTCGCCGTCATTGACCACGATGTCGTCGGCCAGCGCCAGTCGGTCCGCGCGCGATGCTTGCGCTGACATCATCTTTTCCGCCAGCGCCGCGTCGATGCCGTCGCGCTGCATCAGCCGCGCCTTCTGCACGGACGTTGGCGTATCGACCACCAGGATGCGGTGCAGCCAGGGATAGTTCGTTCGGCCGCCGCCTTCGGCCAGCAGCGGGATCGTCGCGATCGCGTAAGGGCTCGTGGCGTTCTGGCAGATCTCCTGCAGGCGCGTACGGATGGCGGGATGCAGGATCGCTTCCAACGCACGACGCTCCTCTTCGTCACCGAACACCCGTTGGCGCAAGGCGGCGCGGTCGAGCTGGCCGTCCGCCAGCAGAACGGTCCGGCCGAAGCGTTCCATCACGGCCGCCAGCGCAGGGGCACCCGGTTGCACCACTTCACGTGCCAGCAGGTCGGCATCTGCGACCACGATGCCATGTGCGGCAAAGGCCCTTTCCAGCGCGCTCTTGCCCGAGGCGATGCCGCCGGTCAGTCCGATGAAGTACTCGCTCATGGGCGGATTATGGGGCAGGGCGCGCGCTGCCTTGCAGACGGACTATCTGAATCCGGCGTACTGCAGGTAGGCGTCAGCGATCTGGTTGGGACCCCAGAAGAACACGATCAGACCCGCAACCGCGAGGTAGGGCCCGAACGGAATCGGCGTGGCGCGATCGCGACCCTTGATCAGCAGCCAGGCCGAGCCGATCACCGCCCCCACCAGCGAGGAAATCAGGATGATCGGCAACACGCCGCTCAGGCCCACCCAGGCACCCAGCGCTGCCAATAGCTTGAAGTCGCCGCGGCCCATGCCTTCCTTGCCGGTGAGCTGCTTGAACAGCCACCACACCAGCCACAACGATACGTAGCCGGCGATCGCGCCCAGCAGGGCGGGCTTGGCCGGCATGTAGAGATTGTCGAGGCTGCCGATCAGGCCGAGCCACATCAACGGCAGGGTCAGCTGGTCGGGCAACAGCCGTGTACGCAGGTCGATGCCGCTCAATGCCACCAGATAGCAGCTCAGCAGTGCAGCGCCGAAGCCCTGCCAGCCGAAACCGAACCGCCAAACCGAGGCCACCGCAAGCAGGGCGGTCAGCAGCTCGACGATCGGGTACTGCGGCGAGATGGGCGCCTTGCAGTGCCGGCACTTGCCGCGCAGCGCCAGCCAGCTGAAGAGCGGGATGTTCTCGTACCAGGACAGCGCGGTCTTGCAGTGCGGGCAGTGCGAACGTTCGACCACGATGCCTGGCGGCGGCGGATCGTAGAGTTCCGGCTCCTCCAGCACTTCACGCGCGTCGCGCTTCCACTCCCACTCCAGCCGCCGCGGCAGCCGCAAGATGACCACGTTGAGGAAGCTGCCCACCAGCAGGCCGAGGCCTGCCACCACCGGGTACCCCAGTTCGGGGTGCTGATCGAGGAATGCCACGTATCAGCCGACGACCGTCGCTGCGATCTTGAAGATCGGCAAGTACATGCCGATGACCAGGCCGCCGACCAGCGTCCCGATGATCACCATGATGAAGGGCTCAAGCAGGCTGGACAGGGCATCCACTGCGTTGTTCACCTCTGACTCAAAATACTCGGCCACCTTGAACAGCATGGTATCGAGTGCACCGGCTTCCTCGCCGATGGCGGTCATCTGCACCACCATGTGCGGGAACAGCTGGGTCTGCTTCATCGCCATGTTCAGCGGGTAACCCACAGACACGTCATCGCGCATGCGCAAGACCGCTTTTTCATAGACCAGGTTGCCGGTAGCGCCAGCCACGGTTTCCAACGCCTCGACCAGCGGCACGCCTGCCTTGAAGGTAACCGCGGTCGTGCGGGCAAATCGCGCGATCGCCGAGTTGTGCATGATCTGGCCGATCACCGGTACCTTCAGGATCATGCGGTCCAGTGCGTGCTGCATCGCGGGCGAGCGTTTGTACAGAAAACTGAAGCCTAAGGCGCTGGCAATAATGATGAGCAGCAGCAGCCACCAGTAGCCGACCATGAAGCGCGAGGCATACATGATCATCTGGGTGAAGGCAGGCAGCTCGGTGCCGAAACTGGCGAAGGTCTTCTCGAACTCCGGAATCACGAACATCAGGATGACGGCCGTGACCAGAATGGCTACGGCCACCACCGCTGCCGGGTAGAACAGCGCCTTCTTGATCTTGCCCTTCAGCGCTTCGATGTTCTCCTTGTAGTTGGCGACGGTGTCCAGCACCGTCTCCAGTACGCCAGCGGACTCGCCGGCCCGCACCAGATTGCGGTACAGCTCGTCGAACTGCACAGGATGCTTGCTGATGGCCTCGTACATCGACGAGCCGCTTTCGATGTCGAAGCGGATCTGCTCGACCATCTTCTTCATGCGGATGTTCTTCTGTCCGCTCTCGATGATCTCCAGCGATGACACGATCGGCACGCCGGACTTCATCATCGTCGCCATCTGGCGACTGAAGAACGCGATGTCTTTCGGAGAGACTGGCTTACCCGCCGAGCCGAACAACGGCTTCGGCTTCACCTTCACCACGCTAGGGGTGATGCCCTGCTTGCGCAGTTCGGCGCGCAGGAAGTTGGCGTTCTTCGACTGCTGCTCGCCCTTCATCTTGACGCCGCGCTTGTCGGTGCCTTCCCAGACGAACAGGTTCAGCGGATTCTCGCGAACGGGCGCGCTTGTGGTCTTCTTCGCGGCAGAACGGGTCACGGCCATCGGTAGTCCCCTGTCCGGATTTCCCCACCCGGACTGTCAATGCCGCATGGTAGCCGGTAATCGGCCCAATGGAAGCGTCGCGCCTGTGACGGGGGCCGGGTTTCGGTGATACGGATCGATCTCAGGCGTGATGCAGGCGCCCGCGTGCTCCCGGGCGCTGCAGTACGGCGCTCAGCGGGCAACCAGCCTCAGTCCTTGGTAACGCGGTTGATCTCGGCCAGGCTGGTAACGCCATTGCGAACCTTCAGCAGCGCGGACTGGCGCAGGTCGTTGATGCCGACCTTCTGGGCCGCCTCGGCGATCTGCAAGGCATTACCGCCCTCCAGCACGATCTCCTGGATGGCCTCGTTCATCGGCATTACCTGATAGATGCCGGTACGGCCCTTGTAGCCGCTGGTGCATTCGTCGCAGCCAACCGCCTCGTAGACGGTGAAGCCGGTGGCGATCTCGGCTTCGCTGAAGCCCTCTGCCAGCAAGGCCTGGTGGGGCACCTGCTCTGGTCGCTTGCACTTCGAGCATAGGCGCCGCGCCAGGCGCTGGGCGATGATGAGCGTCACCGAACTGGTGATGTTGTACGGCGCGATGCCCATGTTCATCAGGCGGGCGATCGTCTGCGGGGCGTCGTTGGTGTGCAGCGTGGACAGCACCATGTGGCCGGTCTGCGCAGCCTTGATGGCGATCTCGGCGGTTTCCAGGTCGCGGATTTCGCCGACCATGATGATGTCCGGATCCTGGCGCAGGAAGCTGCGCAGCGCGGCGGCGAAGGTCATGCCGCGCTTGTTGTTCTGCTGAACCTGGTTAACACCCGGCAGGCGGATTTCCACGGGATCTTCCGCCGTGGAGATGTTGCGGGTCTCGTCGTTCAGGATGCCAAGCGCGGTGTACAGGCTGACCGTCTTGCCCGAGCCGGTAGGACCGGTGACCAGCACCATACCGTAGGGCTTCTGGATGGCTTCTTCGAACAGCTTCTGCTGGTTCGGCTCGTAACCCAGCTTGTCGATGCCCAGCTTGGCGGCGCTGCCGTCCAGGATACGCAGCACGACCTTCTCGCCGAACAGCGTCGGCAGCGTGCTGACGCGGAAGTCCATCTGTTTGCTCTTGGACAAGTTCAGCTTGATGCGGCCGTCCTGCGGTACGCGCTTTTCCGCGATGTCGAGTTGCGCCATGACCTTGATGCGCGCGGCGATGCGGTCTTTCAGCTTGGTCGGTGCCTTGGCCACCTGTTTCAGGATGCCGTCCACGCGCAGGCGCACGCGGTAGTCGTTCTCGTAGGGCTCGAAATGGATATCCGAGGCGCCGCGCTTGATCGCATCCACCAGCACCTTGTTGACGAACTTGACCACCGGCGTGTCGTCGCCCTTGGCGTCCACCGCGCTTTCGCTGCTGCCTTCGTCGTCGCTGGCGTCCACGTCCAGGCTGTCCAGCCCGTCATCGTCGTCGCCGAAATTGCTGGACAGCGCATTCGCGGCGTTCTGCCACTGTTCCAGAGTCCGACGCAGTTGATCCTCATCGACCAGCACGGGCTCGATGATCAGGTTGGTGTGGAACTTGATCTCGTCCAGCGCGCCGTGGCTGCGGGTCGGATCGGCCACGCCCACGAACAGCTTGTTGCCGCGCTTGAACAGCGGCAGCACCTGATGCTTTTGCAGCAGTTCCTCGCTGACCAGCTTGATCGCACTGTGCGAGGGATCGAACGCCTGCGTGTCCAGCAGGGGCATGCCGAATTCCATGGCGTTGGCGGCTGCCAGTTGCGGAGCGGTCACCAGACGCTTTTCTGCGATCCATTGCGGTAGAGGCAGTTTTGCCTCTGACGCATGGGCCATCGCGGTACGGGCAGTCGCTTCATCTAGCGCGCCATCCTGTACGAGTCGACGTGCCAGACCAGTTATGCCGACAAGGTTCGGTGCGGGGACAGCGCTCATGATAAATCTCCAGATCGGCTCGCGATCTCAATCTTATGCTTTCATCACCTTGTGCAGCGTGATTTGAAGAGCATCGTGCGGTCCAGTTGCCTGAGTGGGGCTGAACCGCAGGCCACGTTACTCCAGACGGCAGTTGCCCGTCTCCATGTCGCACAGGGTCCGGCGGAGACCGGGGTCGACGGGAGTGCCGGTTATGTCTGCGCCAATGACGGTGGCATCGTCCGCCAAGCGGCATGCGCTACGGGGAGCTTCGCCGGGCGTATCTTGGTTGTTCAAGGTGGCGAGCGCGAAATTGGCGTAGTTCTTCATCTCTGCCTGGCACGCGCCCTCCGCAGCCCGGATACGATAGTTGTTATAGGCAGGCAGCGCGATGGCCGCCAGGATGGCAATGATCGCGACGACAATCATCAGTTCGATCAGCGTGAAGCCACGTGCCGTGCGCGACATGGTGTTCCTCAGATAATGGTGTTTCCCCATCTGTAATAAGCAAGTTGTGCGCCACAAGCTGGAGGTTGGCGCCGACTTTCGGGAAATGTTCTCGATAAGTGACGATGAGCACATTATCTTCCCGGGACCTCCGAATGACGGGCAAAAAAAAGCCCCGCCTAGCGGGGCTTTTTTCTTGCGAAGCGCTTACGGCAGGGTGCAGGTCGCGCTCGAGATGTTGCAGGTGGTGACTTCGTCGCCCGGATCCTGCGGGGTGAAGGTGACTTCGGCAGTATCGTCGGCGTAGTTGGCCTCGGTGATGCTGGCTTCCTGGCCGTCATCCACGCACGCGCTGGCGGTGTATTCCGGCACGCCGTCGGGCAGGTCGGACACGAGCGCCGAGACGGCCGAGTTGATGTAGGCCTTCGCTTCGCCCAAGCAGGCGTTTTCGGCCGACTTGATGCGGTAGTTGTTGTAAGCCGGCAGCGCGATGGCGGCCAGGATGGCGATGATGGCGACGACGATCATCAGTTCGATCAGGGTGAAGCCCTGGGCGTTCTTCTTCATGGTATTTCCCCTTTCAGGATTGGCTTGATGGTTTAGGGACACAAGCCCCGTGTCCCTACATGGACCGTGGGCGCCGCGTACAACCGCTTACGACGCGTGCAGGGATGTAGAGCAGGATGCGTGCCAACTTCTGATACCCCCAGCGATTCCCCCACACTTCCCCGGAAGAAACCCTGACACCGAAGTCGGGCGGGACTATCGCATCATTTTTTTACGTTGGGTATCGGGAAGTGCGGCCAATGCCGGCCCATGTCACAGATTGGGCAATCGGGTGTTTTTAGGCGCCCCGTGCCAATCCTCTGACGCTCCATTGGTGAGGTGACCAGTCGCGTCAGAATGTGACGCTGCACGTCACCCGGGTCACTGTGCGATGCGGCGCACGCTTGCGCCGAGACTTATATATAGGTGTGGCGTAAGGCCTTGAATGGCCTACTCCATGCCCAGCTTCTTGAGCTTGTAACGCAACGCCCGGAAGGTGATGCCCAACTGCGCGGCCGCCTTGGTCTTGTTCCAGCGGTTCTCTTCCAGTGCCTTCTGGATGGCGGCTCGCTCGAGTTGCTCGATGTAGTCGGGCAGGGCGCCGCCGGCGGCAGGGTCCACGTCCACCGCGCCTGGTGCGTCGCGGACCACCTCGCCGGGGCTGAAGTCGCCGCCGAACTTCTTGCCGGCCGGGGCCTGCGGCAGGTACAGGTCGTCGATCTCGATGCTGTGGCCCTCGGACATGGCCAGCGCGCGCTCCAGGATGTTCTCCAGTTCGCGCACATTGCCCGGGAACGGGTAGCGGCCCAGCGCTTCCATCGCCTCGGGCGAGACCGAGGGCGCCATCCGGCCATGCTGGGCGGCCAGCCGCTCAAGGATGGCGCTGGTCAGCTGGGCCAGGTCGCCGGTGCGCTCGCGCAGCGGCGGCACGCGCAACTCGATGACGTTGATGCGGTAGTACAGGTCGTGGCGGAAGCGGCCGTCGGCGGCCAGTTCGCCCAGGTCCTTGTGGGTGGCCGACAGGATGCGCACGTCCACCTGCACCTCGCCGGAGGCGCCGACCGGGCGCACCGCCTTCTCCTGGATGGCGCGCAGCAGCTTGACCTGCATCGGCAGCGGCAGCTCGGCCACTTCGTCGAGGAACAGGGTGCCGCCGTTCGCTGCCTGGAAAAGCCCCTGCTTGTCCGCGTGCGCGCCCGTGAAGCTGCCTTTCTTGTGGCCGAAGAACTCGCTCTCCATCAGCTCGGCCGGGATGGCGCCGCAGTTGACCGGGATGAACGGGCCGGGTGCGCGGGCACCCTGCTCGTGGATGGTGCGGGCGACCAGCTCCTTGCCGGTGCCGGACTCGCCCATGATGTAGACCGGCGCCTGGCTGCGGGCGACCTTGCCGATGGTCTCGCGCAGGCCGTCCATCGCGGCCGAGGCGCCGAGCAGGCGGCTGGCCTGTTCCGGCGGTGGCGGCGGTGGCGGGGCGCGTTCGCTGTTGTTCAACTCCAGCGCGTGCTTCACCAGTCCACGCAGGACGGTCAGGTCCACCGGCTTGCTGACGAAGTCGAAGGCGCCCGCCTTCAGCGCTTCCACCGCCAGTTCGATGTTGCCGAATGCGGTGATCATCGCGACTGGCGTGCTGGGGTAGTTGCGCGAGATCTCGCCGACCAGGTCGATGCCGTTGCCGTCCGGCAGGCGCATGTCGGTGAAGCACAGGTCGTAGGTGTTGCGGCCCAGCAGTTCGCGGGCCTCGCCGAGGTTGGCGGCGGTGTCGATGCGCAGGCCCATGCGGCCCAGCGTCAACGTCAGCAGTTCACGGATATCGCGTTCGTCGTCGACGATCAGGGCGCTACGGCTTTGATTCATGCATCTCCCCTCGTGCCCCTGTGCGACCAGTGTATAGGCTGAATGTGAATGATGGTACGCGAGGTCTCGCCGAGGGGAAAACGCACTGCGGCCCGCCCGTCACGCCGGCAGCAGTGCGTGCGGACCGGGCAGGGTGACGCGGAAGCAACTGCCACCGCCGGGAACCGGCACGTATTCCAGCGTGGCCTGGTTGGCCCGGCACAGTTCGCGGGCGATGTAGAGCCCCAGCCCGGTGCCGTGCTCGGAGGTGGTGAAGAACGGGCGGAACAGCTGCGCCGCGACGGCTTCCGGGATGCCCGGGCCGCGGTCCATCACGTCGACGGTGGGGCGTCCTTCGGCATTGAAGACACGGACGCGGATGCGCGCGGACTCGCCCGGCAGGCGGCCGTAGTTCAACGCGTTCTGCACCAGCACCGTTACCACCTGCTGCAGGTGGCGCGGATCGACCAGGGCTGGCACCGGCTTGGCGCCGAGGATGGTTTCCAGCGTGTCGGTCTCGATGGACAGCGTCTGCTGGTAGTCGTCGACAAAGCGCCGGACGAACGTGTTGAGGTCGACATGCTCGGGCGTGGCGCGTTCGCGCCGCGCGAGGCCTAGGACGCTTTCGACGATGCCGTTGGTGCGCTGGCATTGCTGGTGGATGATCTGCAGCAGCCGGCGATCGCCGTCGTTGACCTGCTGGGATTCCTCCAGCAGCTGCACCGCATAGTTGATCGCGGCCAGCGGGTTGCGGATCTCGTGCGCAAGACTGGCCGAAAAGCGGCCCAGTGCGGCCAGGGTCAGCGACTCGGCCCGGCGCGACACCACCGTGGCGTCATCCAGGAAGATCAGCGAGGTCTCGCTGTCGGCGAGCAGGCGGGCGAAGCGCGGCTGGACTTCCGGCTGGTCGGGCGAGAACTGCATCGGCGTCTCGTCGGTCTGCCAGCCGTTGCGCCAGCGCTGCAGGCGACGGGCCAGTTCCGGCGCGGCGTGCAGCAGCGACACGCCCTTGCCGTCCGCGCCCTGGCCGTCGCCGCCATCGCCCAGCAGCAGGCTGGCGGCCTCGTTGGCCAGCTTGATGTGGTTGTCCGCATCCACCACCAGCACGCCGGTGCGCATGCGTCGGATGATCAGCTCGTTGACCTCGAACAGGTTGGCCACTTCCTCGCCGCGCTTGTCCGCCAGGGCCTGGCTGGTGCGCGCCTTCTGGCCGGCCTGGTGGGCCAGATAGGCCAGTGCCAGGTAGCTCACCGCGAACATGATGACCTCGGCGGCCGAGCGCGCGGTGCTGCCATCGTGGAACTGGGTGAACAGGTATTCCCCGAACAGGCCGGCGATGGCCAGCAGGGCCACGGCAAGCGCCATCCGGGTGCGCGGAAGCAGCAGTGCCGCGGCCGACACGTTGAACAACAGCATCATGGCCACGCCGGCGGTGGCGCCGGGCAGGGCATGGGTGATCAGCGCGGCGACCACGATGTCGGCGCAGACGCTGAAAAAGACGATCCAGACCAGCCACTGCACGCTGCGGCCGACGAAGAACAGCACCAGCGCCAGCACCAGGTAGACCACCGTGACCGCGGTGCCCAGGTCGGGATGGCGGGGTTCGCCCAGAACAGCCCCCAACGGGCTGAACATCAGCGCGGCCAGGATGCCTGCTTCCAGGACGCGGTACAGCGCGAAGAAATACAGTTCGCGGCGCGGTACCGATTCGATGCGGGACAGGAGCGACTGGGCCTGGCGCAAACGCGTACTTCCCCTGTAGCGAGGCCCACAGTATAGGCATGCGGGCCGCCGGATCGCCCAGCCAGCCCCTTTGCCACCAAAGGCTTAGATGCCGGGTTTTGCGCCCCCCGGCCGCGTCGGCGACAATAGGGGGCTTGCCCGGCCGCCGCCCCCCATGGCCCCGGCCCGGGCAGTGTCTTCTGTTCCCTACCCACGGTGACGCATGAATTTCCACGAATATCAGGCCAAGCAGCTGCTGGCCGAATACGGCATCCCGGTCCCGGCCGGCAAAGTCGCGGCCACGGCAGATGAGGCGGTTGCGGCAGCGCAGTCCCTCGGCAACGGACCCTGGATGGTCAAGGCCCAGATCCACGCAGGCGGCCGCGGCAAGGCTGGCGGCGTCAAGTTCTGCAAGACCACCGACGACGTGAAGGCGGCCGCCGGCAAGATGCTCGGCACCAAGATGGCCACCTACCAGACCGCCGGCGTCGAACTGCCGGTCGACCTGGTGCTGGTGACCACCGCCGGCGAGATCGTCAAGGAGCTGTACCTGTCGGTCCTGGTCGACCGCGGCACCAAGACCATCACCTACATCGCCTCGTCCGAAGGCGGCGTGGAGATCGAGCAGGTCGCGGCCGAGACGCCGGACAAGATCCACACGCTCAACGTCGACTTCGTCGAGGGTGTGCAGGGCTACCAGGGCCGTGAGTTCGGCTTCAAGATGGGCCTGACCGCCAAGCAGGCCGGCCAGTTCGCCAACATCATGGTGAACCTGTACCGCATCTTCAACGAGAAGGACCTGGCGCTGGTCGAGATCAACCCGCTGGCGATCCTGGACGACGGCAACCTGTACGCGCTGGACGGCAAGTTCAACAGCGACGACAACGCCAACTTCCGCCAGAAGGCCCTGGTCGCGATGCGCGACAAGAGCCAGGAAGACGAGACCGAAGTGCTGGCCTCGGAGATGGACATCAACTACGTGACCATGGACGGCAACATCGGCTGCATGGTCAACGGCGCGGGCCTGGCGATGGCCACGATGGACGTCATCAAGCTCAACGGCGGCGAGCCGGCGAACTTCCTCGACGTGGGCGGCGGTGCCAACAAGCAGCGCGTGATCGAAGCCTTCAAGCTGATCCTGTCCTCTGACAAGGTCGAAGGCATCTTCGTCAACATCTTCGGCGGCATCGTCCGCTGCGACATGATTGCCGAGGGCATCATCGCCGCGGTGAAGGAAGTGGGCGTCAAGGTGCCCGTGGTCGTGCGCCTGGAAGGCACCAACGTGGAAGAAGGCAAGCAGCTGCTGCGCGACAGCGGCATGGCCATCATTCCGGCCGACAACATCAACGACGGCGCCAAGAAGGTCGTTGAAGCGGTCAAGAACGCCGCCTGATCCCGACACCAAGGAATTCACATGTCTGTTTTGATCAACAAGAACACCAAGGTGATCGTGCAGGGCTTCACCGGCCAGCAGGGCACCTTCCACGCCACCCAGATGATCGAGTACGGCACCCAGGTCGTCGGCGGCGTCACCCCGGGCAAGGGCGGCACCACCCACATCGACCTGCCGGTGTTCGACACCGTCGCCGATGCGGTCAAGAGCACCGGCGCCGACGCGTCCGTCATCTACGTGCCGCCGCCGTTCGCGGCCGATGCCATCCTTGAAGCGGCTGCGGCCGGCATCAAGGTCATCGTCTGCATCACCGAAGGCATCCCGGTGCTGGACATGCTGCGCGTCAAGAACGTGCTGACCCGCGCCCATCCGGATACCGTGCTGGTCGGTCCGAACTGCCCCGGCGTGATCACCCCAGGCGAGTGCAAGATCGGCATCATGCCGGGCCACATCCACATGCCGGGCAAGATCGGCATCGTGTCGCGCTCGGGCACGCTGACGTATGAAGCGGTCAAGCAGACCACCGAAGTGGGCCTGGGCCAGTCGACCTGCATCGGCATCGGCGGCGACCCGATCAACGGCCTGAACTTCGTCGACTGCCTCAAGCTGTTCAACGAAGACCCGCAGACCGAAGGCATCATCATGGTCGGCGAGATCGGTGGCGACGCCGAGGAAGCCGGCGCCGAGTACATCAAGAACCACGTGAAGAAGCCGGTCGTCGGTTTCATCGCGGGCGCCTCGGCCCCGGCCGGCAAGCGCATGGGCCATGCCGGTGCGATCGCCTCCGGTGGCAAGGGCACGGCGGAAGGCAAGTTCGCGGCGATGGAAGCCGCGGGCGTGACCACCGTGCGTTCGCCGGGCGACCTGGGTGCGGCCATCGCGGCGCGCTTGAAGAAGTAAGCCTCGCCCAACGGCGATACAGGAAGCCGCCTCCGGGCGGCTTTCTGCTTTTTGTTATCGGAAGTAGGTGTTTGGGTTATCCCGGTTGCATCCAGATGCGCGTGTTCCGTCGGCCCCCACCCCAACCCTCCCCCGCAAGCGGAGGAGGGGGCTGGTCCAAGGGGGCCTGCATGTTCCCCAGATCCAAGTCCCGATCCCTATCCCGGTCCTGATCCTGAAACGCGCGCGATCAGCCCCTTCCCCCGCTTGCGGGGGAAGGTTGGGATGGGGGCAGAATGCCTCCGCAGCCACCGCACAGGATGTGCCCATGCGACAAGGACAGAAACGCGACCGCGCGCGCGAGTTGCGGCGGAACATGACGCTGGCGGAGCGGAAACTCTGGAGTTTCCTCAAGGATCGCCAACTGGAAGGCTTTCGTTTCCGGCGCCAGCATCCCATCGGCCCCTACATCGCCGATTTCGTCTGCCTGGAAGCAGGATTGATCGTCGAAGTGGATGGCGGGCAGCACATGGACGCCAAGATCGACGGCCCACGCGATGCATTTCTCCGAGGGAAAGGGTTCCGCATCCTGCGCTTCTGGAATAATGAGGTCATGGTGAACCTCGAGGGTGTCCGGGCGCTGATACTCAGCGAACTCGGACACTTGCCCCCATCCCAGCCTTCCCCCGCGCACGGGGGAAGGGGCAGATCCTGAAGGCCGATATGACCCCCATGCTTCGCATCGCCATGGCGCAGTTCGATTTCCCCGTCGGGGGTGTCGCGCAGAACAGCGACAGCATCCGGCGGATGATCGCCGAGGCGCGCGACGAGTACGGCGCGGACGTGGTGCTGTTCCCCGAGCTGGCGGTCAGCGGCTATCCGCCGGAAGACCTGCTGTTGCGGCCGCGCTTTCTGGCGGACTGCGAGGCTGCGTTGGCGGAGATCGCCGCCACCACGCATGGCATCGTCGCGGTGGTGGGCTGGCCGCAGAGCGCGGGCAGCGTGGTCTACAACGCGGCCAGCGTGTTGCGCGACGGCGCCATCGAAACGACCTACCGCAAGCGCGAGCTGCCGAACTACGCGGTGTTCGACGAGCGCCGCTACTTCGACGTGGATCCGGATGGCGGCGCCTGCACCTTCGAAGTGAAGGGGGTGCCGCTGGGGCTGGTGATCTGCGAGGACCTGTGGTTCCCGGAACCGCTGGCCGAGACCGGCAAGGCCGGTGCGGTGCTGACGCTGGTGCCGAACGCCTCGCCGTTCGACCGCGACAAGCACGCCCAGCGCGATGCGCTGATCGCCGAGCGCACGCGCGAGACCGGCATGGCGCTGGCTTATCTCAACGTGGTGGGCGGGCAGGATGCGGTGGTGTTCGACGGCGCGTCCGTCGTTGCCGATGGCAATGGCACCGTGCATCCCGCCGCGGCGGCATTTACCGACCAGTGGCTGGTGGTGGATTTCGACGTCGCCACGCGCAAGTTCAGTCCGGTGGTCTGGATGGACGACGGCGACGAAAGCCGTGACGCGCTGGCATGGCGTGCCATCGTGCGCGGCCTGCGCGATTACTGCGGCAAGAACGGATTCTCGAAGGTGTGGTTGGGCCTCTCCGGCGGCATCGACTCGGCGCTGGTACTCGCACTTGCCGTGGATGCGCTGGGCGCGGACAACGTCACTGCGGTGCGGCTGCCGTCGCGCTATACCGCTGGCCTGTCCAACGATCTGGCCGCCGAGCAGTGCGCGGCGCTGGGCGTGAAGCTGGAAGCGATCTCGATCGAAGCGCCGTTCAAGGGATTCCTTGAAGCGCTTGGCCCGGTGTTCGGCGACAAAGCGGCCGATACCACCGAGGAGAACCTGCAGTCGCGCAGCCGTGGCGTGATCCTGATGGCACTGAGCAACAAGTTCGGCGGCCTGCTGCTGACGACCGGTAACAAGAGCGAGTACGCGGTCGGCTATGCGACCATCTACGGCGACATGTGCGGCGGTTACGCGCCGATCAAGGATCTGTACAAGACCGAGGTGTTCGCGCTGGCGCGCTGGCGCAATACCGTGGGCGGCGCGCCGGTGATTCCGCCGGCCGTCATCGACCGTCCGCCGTCGGCGGAACTGCGCGAGAACCAGAAGGACCAGGATTCGCTGCCGCCGTACGACGTGCTGGACGCCATCCTGTTCCGCTACGTCGACCTGGAACAGTCGCGCGACGAGATCGTCGCCGCCGGTTTCGATGCCGCCACCGTCGACCGCATGTTGCGCCTGGTGCGGATCAACGAATGGAAGCGCCACCAGGCCGCGCCGGGGCCGAAGGTCTCGCGCCGCGCGTTCGGTCGCGAGCGCCGCTACCCGATCACCAACAAATACGCGCTTTGACGCCGGCCCGTCGCCGCGCACCGCCGACACGGAGAACACGATGAGCAGGAAGAAGAAGAGCACGGCGCACCGCGACCGTCCGGCGACCCCCACGCCGCGTCCGGCGACCCCGCCGGATCGGGTGATGTTCGCGCTGGCGGCGCTGGGCCTGCTGATCACCGGCTACCTCACGTGGACGGCGGGCAGCGGTTCGGCTTCCGCGTTCTGTACGGCCGACGGTGGCTGCGATGCCATCCAGCGCAGCGGCTGGTCCACGCTGCTGGGTCTGCCAATGGCGCTGTGGGGCTTCGGCCTGTACGCGCTGGTGGCACTGGTGTCGCTGTCGCGCAAGGCCTCGCTGTTGCTGCGCTGGCAGCGGCAATGGCGGCTGGCGCTGCTGGGGCTGGCGATCAGTGTCTACCTGACGCTCGTCGGCAAGCTGGTGCTCGATGCCTTCTGTATCGGCTGCCTGGCGTCACTTGCCGTGCTGGCGGCGATGTTCGTGTGGCTGCAGCTGCGCCGTCCTGCGTCTGCTCCCGGGCAAGCCTGGGGACGCTGGTGGGGCGTGCACGCTGTGCCGGTGGTGCTGGTTGTGGCCCTGCTGCACGTCCACCAGAGCGGGCTGCTGCACCAGCGGCCGGAAAGCCGCCGGGCCGAGGCGCTGGCGCAGCACCTGTCCGACTACGGTGCGAAGTTCTACGGCGCGTCCTGGTGCGTGGAATGCAGCCGGCAGAAAAGCCACTTCGGGCATGCGGCGGATCGGCTGCCGTACGTGGAATGCGCGCCCGGCGGGCGCAATACCCCGATGACGTCCGCCTGTGCGGCCGCGGGCGTCACCGTGTTCCCCACCTGGGTGATCGATGGCATCGAACACAACGGCGTGATGGAGCCGCAGCAATTGGCGGTGCTGACGCGCTTCGACTGGGATGGCGCCGGCACCGCCGACTGATCGGGCCACGACAGGGTGGCAGGTAAAGAAAAAGGGCCGTGAGGCCCTTTTTCTTTTTTCTTGTTATGTCAGGACGGTCAGTCGTCCTTGCGCTGCTCGACCGTGTTGCTCGACTTCTCGCCGGCGAACGGGTTCAGGCGGCGCACCATCCACGGATAGTCGGGGAACTTGCCGACCAGCCAGGGGTGCCGCGGGTCATTGAGCTCCAGGACGCGCTTGGCATCGGCCGCCAGGGTCTGGTTGCCCAGATGGGTGTAGGCCTCGCCGAGCACGGCGATGGCGTCGTTCTGGTAGGCGCTCTGCGGGTAGGTTTCCAGCAGGTAGCGGGCGCGGCTGGCGGCCGACACCCACGCGTCGCGACGCAGGTAGTAGATCGCGGTGTCCAGCTCATGCAGTGCGAACTGGTCGCGCAGCTGGATCATGCGCTGGCGCGCGTCGGCGGCATAACGGCTGTTGGGGTAGTTCTCGGCGACGCGGGCGAAATCGTTGTAGCCCTGCATCGGCGTGGCCAGGTCGCGGCGGCTGGCATCCAGGCGCCAGACCTTCTGCAGGAACACCGTGTCGCGGTTGGAGTTGGCCAGCCCGCGCAGGTAGTACATGTACGGGATGTTGCGGTGGGTCGGGTAGGTGCGGATGAAGCGGTCGACCGTGGTCACGGCGTCGTCCAGCTTGCCGGCCTTGTACTCGGCGTAGGCGGTTTCCATCAGCGCCTGCTCGGTGTACGGGCCGTACGGGTACTGGGCGATCAGGCGGCGGAAGTTCTGCAGGCCGCGGTCCCAGTTGTTGTTCTGCATCGCCCCGTGCGCTTCCTCGTACATCACCTCGACGGGCTGGTTCTCGACTTCCTTCTTCTTGAAGATCTTGCCGCAGCCGGTACCGGTGAGGGCGACGACCAGGGCCAGCAGGACGACGCGGGAGGTCGCGGAGGAGCGGGAGAAGCGGGTGAGGGCACGCTGGGTCATGGGCTGGCGGCAGGCCGCGGCAGGGAAACAGGCCGTCGATGATAGCCTAGGCGCCGCCCTTGCCATGAACAATCGGCCAATACGACCGGAACATGGCCTTCCTGGATGTCTTTCCCGCATGACCGATACCGACTCCCCCGAGACCCCCGACACCCCCCGCACGGCCATCGTGCCCGCCAGCGCGTCCGGCCGGCGCTTCGACGCCGTCCTGGCCGAGCTGTTCCCCGAATTCTCCCGCTCGCGCCTGACCGAGTGGATCAAGTCCGGCAATGCCCTGCTGAACGGTGAGACCGTGCGCCCGCGCGACCCCGTGCGTGGCGGCGAGACCGCCAGCCTGGACGTGGTGCTGGACACCCAGACCCATGCCGAGCCCGAGGACATCCCGCTGGACATCCTGTACGAGGACGAACACGTCTTCGTGCTGGACAAGCCGGCCGGGCTGGTCGTGCACCCCGGTGCCGGCAATCCGACCGGCACGCTGGTCAATGCGCTGCTGTTCCGCGATCCGTCGCTGTCGGCGCTGCCGCGCGCGGGCATCGTGCACCGGCTGGACAAGGACACGTCCGGCGTCATGGTGGTCGCGCGCACGCTGCCGGCGCACACCTCGCTGGTGGCGCAGCTGGCCTCGCGCGACGTGCACCGCCAATACCTGGCGGTGGTGGTCGGCGCGATGGTGTCCGGCGGTACGGCGAATGCGCCCATCGACCGCCATCCGCGGGACCGCCTGAAAATGGCGGTGCGCGAGGACGGCCGTGATGCCGTGACCCATTACCGCCTGCGCGAACGCTTCCGCGCACACACGGCGCTGGAATGCCGGCTGGAGACGGGCCGCACGCACCAGATCCGCGTGCACATGGCGCACATCAAGTACCCGATCATCGGCGACCCGCTGTACGGCGGCCCGCTGCGCCTTCCGAAGGGTGCCAGCGACGAACTGGTCGCGGTGCTGCGCAGCTTCCGCCGGCAAGCGCTGCATGCGGAGACGCTGGAGTTCGCCCATCCCGTGACCGGCGAACCGGTCCGCGTCACCGCGCCGGTGCCGGCCGACATGGTCGCGCTGCTGGCGGCATTGCGCGCGGACAGCCAGGCCAAGCGCGGATGAACCGTGCGCCGGTGGTGCCCGCCGACTGGCCGGCACCCGCCGGCGTGCATGCATTCACGACACTGCGGCAGGGTGCCGGGTTCTCCGCAGCGCCGTTCGATACGTTCAACCTAGGCAACAAGTACGCCGCCGACGGAGACGATCCCGCCGTCGTCACGCGCAATCGCGCGCAGCTGGTCGAGCTCGCCGGCCTGCCTTCCTTGCCGCACTGGCTGAAGCAGGTCCACGGCATCGATGTGCTGCGCGTCGACGCGCCGGCCGATCCCGAGGCGGCCGAGCCCGTCGCCGATGCGCTGGTGACGTCGACGCCCGGCGTGGTGCTGGCCATCCTCACGGCCGACTGCCTGCCGGTGGTGTTCGCGGCGAAGGACGGTCGCGAAGTGGCGGCGGCGCACGCGGGCTGGCCGGGTCTGTCGAGAGGCATGCTGGAGGCCACGCTCAACGCGATGCGGACGCCTGCCGTGGATGTGGTCGCCTGGATCGGCCCCGCCGCGGGGCCGGCACGCTACGAGGTGGGGAAGGACGTGTTCGACGTCTTCGTCAGCCATGACGCCGGTGCCGCAGCGTGCTTCGCGCCGACGCGCCAGGACCATTGGCTGGCCGACCTGCCCGCGCTGGCGCGCCGACGGCTGGTGGCGCGCGGCATGGTGCCAGCCGATATCCACGGTGGCGATCTCTGCACGATCAGCGAGCCCGCGCGTTTCTTCTCGCATCGCCGCGATGGTCGCAGTGGACGCATCGCCACGCTCGCATGGATGCAGCCGTAGCCTCGCTGTTCGCGCAGGTGCTGGGGCCAGCGTTCGATACGCTGCCCACGCCGGTGCGCGCGCTGCATGTGGCGCAGGGGATGAACCGGTACCGCGGTGAGGTCGAGGTGAGGCGCGGCAGCGGCCTGCTGTCGCGGTTCGTGGCGGCAGCCACCCGACTGCCGCCGGCGGGCGCCGGTCCGTTGTGCGTGGAGATCGACGCGTCGCCGTTGCAGGAACGGTGGACCCGCTTCATCGGCGGTCGCGCGATGCCGTCGCGTCTGTGGCGCGAGGGCGAGGTGCTGTGCGAGCAGCTGGGACTGGCGACGTTCGGATTCCGGCTCGAGGTCGTCGACGGCGTCATCGCATGGCGGGTTGCGCGTGTCCGCGTGTTCGGCCTGTCGCTGCCGGTGCGCTGGTTCACCGGCGTTGGCGCACGCGAATCCGCCGACGGCGAGCGCTACGCGTTCGATGTGTGGGCGTCCCTGCCGTTCGTGGGCTTGCTGGTGCATTACCGCGGGTGGCTGGATGTCGGTTGAGTCGCCGCAGCCCGACGGTCCGATCATTGTCTTCGACGGCGTCTGCGTGCTGTGCAACGGGTGGGTGAAGTTCCTGCTGAAGCACGATCGCGAAGGACGCTATCGCTTCGCGGCCATGCAGTCGGACGCCGGGCGTGCGTTGCTGGCAGGACACGGCCTGGATCCTGACGATCCGGCCTCGTTCCTGCTGGTGGATGGCACGCAGGCCTGGACGGACAGCGATGCGATCCGGCGCGTGCTGACGGGGTTGGGTGGCGTGTGGCGGCTCGCGGCGGTGATCGCCGTGGTACCGCGCGTAGTACGTGATCCGCTGTACCGCTGGGTTGCGCGAAATCGCTACCGTTGGTTCGGCACGACGGAATGTCGCGTACCGACGGACGAAGAGCGGGCGCGCTTCCTGTAGGAGCGACGTGAGTCACGACCGTGGCAACGAGTCGCTCGTTGCGTCAGGAAGGATGCTTCACGCGTCGCTGCAAATCGGTGCCCACGTTGTTCCCCATCCCGGCGCATTGCGATGCGCGCTTCTCGGGCGTGTCGTAAAGCGGTGCCCCTGTTGTTCATCACTCGGGCGCGTGGCGACGCGTTCTTCTCCTTGACTGCCGCACGCTTATTGCTGCGCGGTCTGATCGTCCGGACGCCGGCGCGGGGAGGGCCAGCCTGCCCTCCGGCGCGCGACGGTTGCCCGCCCGTTCCCGTGCCGCGGCGCCCGTCCGACCAGTTCGTGTGCCGCCTCCGTCACGGAGGCGGCGATGCCCGTGCAACTCAGAACGTGTAGCGCACCCGCGTGTAGTAGTACGCGCCGTTGCTGCCGATCGGCGAGAGCACGTCGTACGGCAGGTTGCCGAAGTAATAGATGTCCTCGTTCGACAGGTCCGGATACTCGTCGGTCAGGTTCAGACCGCCCAGCGCCATGCTCCACTTCGGAGTGATCCTGTATTCGACTTCGGCGTCGAGCTGCCACTCGGCACCGTAGCGCTGTTCGGGTTCGAAGCCGCCACCGAAATTGAACACGCGCTTGGCGCTGCCGTGGCGGCTGACGCGGCCGAGCAGGTTCCAGTGGTCGTTGTTCCAGTTGGCGGAGAGCTGCGCGCGGGTGCGCGGGGCGGCGTCGGTGAGGGTGTTGCTCTCTTCCACGCCGAACAGCTGGTAGGACGGATCCAGCGCCAGCAGCTGCGCGGGCGTGGCGACGATGTTCTTCAGCTCGGTCTTGGCGTAGCTGTAGGTGCCGGTGAGCAGCAGGTTGCCGCCGGCCAGCGCCTGCCGCCAGTTCGTCACCAGTTCCACGCCCTGCGTGCGGGTGTCCGCCGCATTGGTGAAGAAGTTGACGCTCTGCACGCCGCGCACGCCGAACTCGTCCTCGACGAAGTCGGTCAGTGCGTCGCCGGTGATGCTTTCCGACAGCGCGATGCGGTCATCGATCTCGATGTGGAACACGTCCAGCGACAGGTCGAAGTGCTCGCCGATGCGGCTGGTGAAGCCGAGGCTGGCGTTGATCGACTTCTCCGGGTCCAGTGCCTGCGCACCGAGCGCGCGGGCGATCGGGTTGTTGACCGACAGCAGGCGGCCCTGGGTCAGCTGGCCGGCGGCGCTGTAGCCGGTCGACGTGGACTCGTAGCCGATCTGCGCCAGCGATGGTGCGCGGAAGTTGTTCGACAGTGCGCCGCGCAGCGCGAACGCCGGGGCGAACTCGTAGCGGGCGGCGACCTTGCCGGTCAGCTCGCCGCCGAAGTCGCTGTAGTGCTCGTAGCGCAGGGCGACGTCGGTGGTCAGCTTCTCGCCGAAGCTGCTGGACAGTGCGGCGTAGACGCTGGCGACATCGCGGTCGAGGTTGGCCACGTCCTGCGGAGTCAGGCCGCCACCGGCCTGCGAACCGGTCGGGCGGTCGATGTACGGGCCGGCGGCGTAGCTGGCGGGATCGCCGGCGCCGGTCTCGTATTCCTCGAAGCGGAACTCCGCGCCGAAGGCGACGTCATGCGTGGTGTCGCCGCTGCCGAAGCCGCGGCTCAGGTCGAGGTTGGCCAGCGTCTGCGACGACTCGTAGTCGCCGGTCTTGAAGCGCGTCGGGCTGGTCGGGCCGAGCGAGGCATTGAGCGAATCGCGCAGGCGGTAGGTGAAGCTGTTGCCGCCATGATTGAGGCTGGCATCGTAGTCCCAGCTGCCCCACTGGCCGCGCACGCCGCCGACGATGGCCACGTCCTGGTTCTCGCCCAGCGACACCGGGCGGTAGCCGTTCGGGTACACCTCCGGCCAGTTCGACACGCCATCCGGATAGCGGAAGTAGTTGGCGCCGACGGTGTCGCGCTTGTTGTAGGTACCGAAGACGTAGAACTCGGACGCTTCGCCCAGCGGCAGGCTGGCGTTGACCCAGGCGTTGAGGTCCTTCGACGCGCCATCGCCCAGGTGGTAGTTGCGCTGGCCCTGCACGGCCAGGTTGGCCGGCGACTGGTCCCACGGTGGCACCTGGTCGAAGCCGGCGCGGTTGGTGGCCTCGCGGTTCTTCAGTTCGAAGCCGACACGGAAGAAGCCGCCGTCGCCGATTGCGGTGCCGACCTTGCCCGACAGGAAGCTGGTCTGGCCGTCGGTGAGGGTCTGGTTGATCGGTTCGACATCGGTGTGGTGCAGGCCGAAGCTCGCTTCCCACGCGCCGCCCTCGGGCGCGTCGTCGAGGATGATGTTGACCACGCCGGCGACCGCGTCGGAGCCGTACTGCGCACCGGCACCATCGCGCAACACTTCGATGCGCTTGATCGCGGTGACCGGGATCGCGTTGAAGTCGACCGGCGTGGTGCCGCGGCCGATCTTCGAGCCGGTCGTCACCAGCGC
Source organism: Pseudoxanthomonas sp. PXM02 (assembly GCF_014851805.1). GTDB lineage: Bacteria > Pseudomonadota > Gammaproteobacteria > Xanthomonadales > Xanthomonadaceae > Pseudoxanthomonas_A. The sequence continues at coordinate 1,290,347 of NZ_JACVAK010000001.1, read as the reverse complement.
GGTGGTGTGGCGGCGCTTGCCGTTGACCAGCACCAGCACCTGGTCGGGCGCCAGGCCGCGCAGCTGTGCCGCACGCACGTGGTCGGCGCCGCCGGAGTTGGACTGGCGCGGGAAATTGAACGACGGCAGCAGCGCCTGCAGCGCGCTGCCCAGCTCACCGTTGAGCACGCCGGCCTTGCGGATGTCCTCGGCGGTCAGCACGTCGATCGGCGAGGTCGATTCCAGCGCGATGCGGTCGCTGGCGCGGGTACCGGTGACGATCACCGCATCCAGGTCGGTGGTACCGGCGGCGGGCGCCTGCTGGGCGAACGCGGGGAAGGCGAGGGCAAGCGCGATGGCAGCGCCGAGCGGCGCCACGGTGAGGCGGGACATGGAAACTCCTGAAGGGTGGGGTACGGGAAGGGGAAGCGGACGACGACGGCCGGATCAGGGGCAACGACAACCGCAGCCGCCGGTCCCGTGTGGGGAGAGACCAAGGGGGACGTGGGCGGCTACGGGTCGTGCGATCGGCATCGGGACAAAAGGTGTCGTGTGGGTCGTCGTCCCCGGTCATTTGGCTGTGCCGGGGTGACGGAACCTTACCGCGCCGGTTCACCTGCATGACCGTCCGAGGCCATGGCGTGATCCCATTTGCTCATAACCAGTGGCTATTTCGATGCGCGATGATGTCCGCCGACAGTACGCGTCCCTACTGGAGTTCCCCATGTTGTTGAGAAGTCTTTTCCTGGCCACCGCATTGCTGGCCGTGTCCGGATGCGCCAGCGTCCGCAACCCCGACAGCCCGTCCTCCACCACGTCGTCGCTGCAGGGCGACGCCTTGCGTCCGTCGCAGGCCGCCGGTTGGGTACGCAGCGAGCTGTACTTCGGCGTGGGGAAAGAAACGGGGCCCGCGGACCGCCCGCAGGCCGAGACGATTACCGAGGAAACGTGGCGCGCCTTCCTGGACAAGGAAGTGACCGCGCGCTTCCCGGATGGCCTGACCGTGTTCGACGCCTACGGCCAGTGGCTGTTCCGCGGCGCCGGCGAACCCAACCGCCTGAAGACCAAGGTGCTGGTGGTGCTGCACGAAGACACCCCGCAGCGCCGCGCCGACATCGAGGCGATCCGCCTGGCGTGGAAGCAGGCCACCGGCCACCAGTCGGTGCTGTGGTCGCGCCACGCGGTGGACGTATCGTTCTGAACCCGGTGCGCCCGCCGTCCGTGCGGGCGCTTATGCTGGCGGCCTTCCGCCCTCCCCACTGATTGCTGCCTTCCATGACCGCATCGGCTACTCCCGTGCGCCGCTGGTTCGTTCCCGGCGACCTCAACGGTTTCTTCGGCCTGGTGGTGGACAACCTGTCCATCCTCGGCTTCATCGCCGCCGCGCTGGTCGGCATCTTCCAGTTCCCGGCCGACGTGGTGTTCACCCGCATGTTCCCCGGCACCGCGCTGGGCGTGCTGGTCGGCAACCTGATCTACACGTGGATGGCGCACCGGCTGGCGGCGAAGACCGGTCGTGACGATGTCACCGCGATGCCGCTGGGCCTCGACGCGCCCACCAGTATCGGCATGGCCTTGCTGGTGCTGGGCCCGGCCTTCATCGGCTTCAAGCAGGCAGGCCTGGACGAACAGGCGGCCGCCACGGCCACGTGGCAGCTCGGCATGGCGTCGCTGGTCGTGATGGGCGTGCTGAAGCTGGTGCTGTCGTTCTTCGGCGATGCGGTCACGCGCGCGGTGCCGCGCGCCGGCCTGCTCGGTTCCATCGGTGGTGCGGCGCTGACGCTGCTGGGCTTCCTGCCGCTGATCGAAACGCTGCGCCAGCCCATCGTCGGCTTCGTCACCTTCGGCCTGCTGCTGTACGTGCTGGTCGCGAAGGGCAAGTTGCCGGTGAAGATCCCGGGCGTGCTGCTGGCGTTCCTCGTCGGCACCGCGCTGTACTACGGGCTCGGCCTGGCCGGCCTGGGTGCGCCGGGCTTCAAAGTGCCCGACGCGGTGCCGCTGGCTTTCACCCTGCCGCTGCCCACGCTGGGCTGGCTGGAGGGCCTGGCCTACACCGTGCCCTACCTGCCGCTGTTGCTGCCGTTCGGCCTGCTGATGGTGGTGGGCGGCATCAACGTCAGCGAAAGCGCGCGCGCGGCCGGCGACGACTACCGCACGCGCGACGTGCTGCTGGCCGAAGCCATGTCCACGCTGGTCGCGGGCTTCTGCGGCGGCGTGGCGCAGACCACGCCCTACATCGGCCAGCCTGCGTACAAGCACATGGGCGCGCGCAAGGGCTACACGCTGCTGACCGGCCTCTTCATCGGCCTGGGCGGCGTGCTCGGCTACGTGTCCGGGCTCGTGCAGTGGCTGCCGGTCGCGGTGCTGGCGCCGATCATCGTGTACGTGGGCCTGGACATCACCGTGCAGGCCTTCACCGAGACGCCGCGCAAGCACGCCATCGCGGTGGCGCTCGGCTTCCTGCCATCGGTGGCGTACCTGCTGACGATCAAGTTCGGCAATCCGGCGTGGATCGCGCCAGACCATTTCGCCGGCCTGTACGAAGGTGTGGATGGCCACGGCCTGCCGGACCTGGCCACCATCGTCACGCTGGGTAACGGCTTCATCATCACCGCGATGATCTGGACCACCGCGCTGGTGGCGATGATCGATGGCCGCAACGGCCGTGCGGTCGTCGCGCTGCTGGTCGGTGCCGTGCTGACGCTGTTCGGCATCATCCACTCGGTGGATCCGCGCGGCGGCATCTACCTGCCGTGGGAGGTCGAGGGCCTGCGCGCGACGATCCTGTGGCAATTCGCCGGCGCCTACGCCGCGTTGGCCGTGCTGCTGGGCGCACTGTCCCTGCAGAAGAAGGCCTAGGGCGAGCCTTGGCCCGCCACCCTGTTACGTGCGAAGACGGTGGGCCAAGGCCCACCCTACGGTGAATCCCGGTCTCAGCGGGCCTTGAAACACCGGCGCTTAACCGCATCTGGGTAGCATTGGCTGGCGTTCGCCGGCCCCTTTCTTCCTAGAGGTTCTCCCGATGCGGATGGACAAACTGACCTCGCGTTTCCAGCAGGCGCTGGCCGACGCACAGTCGCTGGCCGTGGGCCGCGACCACACCATGATCGAACCGGTCCACGTGCTGACCGCACTGCTCGAGCAGCAGGGCGGCAGTTCGCGGCCGCTGCTGGCGCAGGCCGGCGTCAACGTGCCCGTGCTGCGCGAACGGCTGACGGAAGCGCTCGACAAGCTGCCGAAGGTGACCGGACAGGCCGGTCAACTCTCCATCGGCAACGACCTGTCGCGCCTGCTCAACGTCACCGACAAGCTGGCGCAGGACGCAGGCGATACCTACATCGCCGGCGAGTGGTTCCTGCTGGCCGCGCTGGACGACAGCGGGGCCGCCGGCCAGGAGCTGAAGGCCAGTGGCGCCGACAAGCAGAAGCTGCGCACCGCCATCGAGCGCCTGCGCGGTGGTGAGAAGGTGCAGTCCGAGAACGCCGAGGACCAGCGCCAGGCGCTGGAGAAGTACACCATCGACCTGACCGCGCGCGCCGAAAGCGGCAAGCTCGATCCGGTGATCGGCCGCGACGAGGAGATCCGCCGCACCATCCAGGTCCTGCAGCGCCGCACCAAGAACAACCCGGTGCTGATCGGCGAGCCCGGCGTGGGCAAGACCGCCATCGTCGAAGGCCTGGCCCAGCGCATCGTCAACGGCGAAGTGCCCGAAGGCCTGCGCGGCAAGCGCGTGCTGTCGCTGGACATGGGCGCACTGATCGCCGGCGCGAAGTTCCGCGGCGAGTTCGAGGAGCGCCTGAAAGGCGTGCTCAACGACCTGGCCAAGAACGAAGGCCAGATCATTCTCTTCATCGACGAATTGCACACGATGGTCGGCGCCGGCAAGGCCGAAGGCTCGATGGATGCCGGCAACATGCTGAAGCCCGCGCTGGCGCGCGGCGAGCTGCACTGCATCGGCGCGACCACGCTGGACGAGTACCGCAAGTACGTCGAGAAAGACGCCGCGCTGGAGCGCCGCTTCCAGAAGGTCTTCGTCGGTGAGCCCAGCGTCGAGGACACCATCGCCATCCTGCGCGGGTTGAAGGAGAAGTACGCCGTGCACCACGGCGTGGAGATCACCGACCCCGCCATTGTCGCCGCGGCGCAGCTGAGCCATCGCTACATCGCCGACCGCCAGCTGCCGGACAAGGCCATCGACCTGATGGACGAGGCCGCCAGCCGCATCCGCATGGAGATCGATTCCAAGCCGGAAGAGATGGACCGCATGGAGCGCCGGCTGATCCAGCTGAAGATCCAGCGCGAAGCGCTGAAGAAGGAAAAGGACGCGCAGTCGAAGCAGCGCCTGGCCGACCTCGAGACCGAGATCGAAGCCCTGCAGCGCGAGTTCAACGATCTCGAGGAAATCTGGAAGGCCGAGAAGGCCACGCTGACCGGCGCGACCAAGGTCAAGGAACAGATCGAGCGCGTGAAACTGGAACTGGAAGCCGCGCAGCGCAAGCAGGACTACGCGCGCATGAGCGAGTTGCAGTACGGCCAGCTGCCGGAGCTGGAGAAGCAGCTCTCCGCTGCGCAGGAAGCTGAGCAGAAGGGTTTCCGGCTGCTGCAGGACAAGGTGACCGACGAGGAGATCGCCGAGGTCGTCAGTCGCTGGACCGGCATCCCGGTCAGCAAGATGCTAGAGGGCGAGCGCGAGAAGCTGCTGCAGATGGAGCAGTCGCTGCGCGGTCGCGTGATCGGCCAGGAGGAGGCGATCAAGGTCGTGTCCGATGCGGTGCGCCGTTCGCGCGCCGGCATTTCCGATCCCGACCGGCCGAGCGGTTCGTTCCTGTTCCTCGGCCCGACCGGCGTCGGCAAGACCGAGCTGTGCAAGGCGCTGGCCGAATTCCTGTTCGACAGCAGCGACGCGATGATCCGCATCGACATGAGCGAGTTCATGGAGAAGCACGCGGTCAGCCGGCTGGTCGGTGCGCCTCCTGGCTATGTCGGCTACGAGGAAGGCGGCTACCTGACCGAGGCCGTGCGTCGTCGCCCGTACAGCGTGATCCTGCTGGACGAGGTGGAGAAGGCGCATCCGGACGTGTTCAACATCCTGCTGCAGGTGCTGGACGACGGCCGCCTGACCGACGGCCAGGGCCGCACGGTCGACTTCCGCAACACCGTGATCGTGATGACGTCCAACCTCGGCTCCAGCCTGATCCAGGACATGTCGGAGAACGACGGCTCGGCGGACAGTCCGGAGCGCTACACGCAGATGAAGGCGGCGGTGATGGGCGTGGTGCAGGCGCACTTCCGCCCGGAGTTCATCAACCGGCTCGACGACATCGTCGTGTTCCATCCGTTGGACAAGGCGCAGATCCGCGACATCGCGCGCATCCAGACACGCTATCTGGCCAAGCGCCTGGCCGAGCGCCAGATCACGCTGGAGCTGGACGACTCGGCGCTGATGCTGCTGGGCAATACCGGCTTCGATCCGGTGTACGGCGCGCGTCCGCTGAAGCGGGCGATCCAGGCGCAGTTGGAGAATCCGCTGGCGCAGAAGATCCTGTCCGGCGCCTTCGGTGCGGGCGATACCGTGCGCGTGCGCGCCGAAAGCGGGCAACTGGTGTTCGACGTCACGCGCTGACCGGCGGTCGGCGCGTGCGTGTCCTGTTTCCGTCCACGGCCCCGTAGTAGTACGTTATTGGGCGGACTGCGATCGTGCAGGTCCGCGTCAGATGACCTCCGCACTCGCGGAGGGGCGCAAGGGGCAAGGACGGACCGATGGCCGATCATGCAGGGCAGCCGGTGCGTGGCCTGGGCGGGAGCATGCAGGTGCTCCTGCTCGGCGGCATGTGCGTGCTGCTCCAGCAGGTCCCGATCCGGTACCGCATCGATTTCTTCGGTCAGCTGGCCGACGCCTCGCTGATCCACTTGCACACCGGGCTGTTGCTCGCCATCGCCATGCTGGTGCGCGACCGCCGCGTGGTTGCCGGCTGCTTCGCCATGGCGTTCGCCGGCTGGACGCTGCGTCAGCTGTATCTCTTCGATGACGGTCGTCCGACCTGGATGCTGGCCTGGGGAGCAGGCAGCTATCTGCTCCAGTTCGCCTGGACACTGGTGTGCGCGCACTGGATGGAGTGGCCACGGAACCTTGGTGCACGCTTGCACCGGCCCGACCTGCTGCGGTTTGCCGCGTTCGGCCTGCTGCTGTATCCGCTGGGGATGGCGCTGATCGGCCTCAGCATCATGCTGGTCTCGTCGCAGTCCGGTGCAGTGAGCACGGCGTTCCAGATGTTCTTCGCCAAGCAGTTTGGGGTCGTGGTGGTGACGCTGCCGCTGGTCATCGGCTGGCTGGAGCGCAGGACCCCCACGCCTCGCGCCGACGTGGGCACGCACTGGCTGTTGCCGGTCGTGCTGGGGCTGGGCCTGCTGGTCAGCCTGTGGGCCGCCGTGCAGGTGCGGCATGCCTTCAACGGCCTGTCCACCCTGACGTCCGGTCCGGTGCTGATGGACTACCGCTTCGCGGTGCTGGTCGTGCTGGCCTGGTGCATGCTGCGGCTGCCGCCGCGATGGGCGATGCTGGCGTTGTCGCTCACCCTGCTGCTGCTGGTCGGCATGGTGGCGGGCACGGCCGAGTACGCCAACACGTCGGTGGGCTTTTTCAATCTGCTCCACATCGCGGTGGAGTTGAACATCCTGCTGCTGGCCACGCTCTACCTGTGGCTGACCAACCGCGACCGCTCCGCGCTGGCCGAGCAGCTGTCCGAAGAAACCCTGCGCGACCAGGTGACGGGATTGCCCAACCTGAAGGCGCTGCGCGAGCGCATGGACCGGCCGCTGCCGCGCACGGAACTGGGCTACCTGCTGCTCGACCAGACCGACACGCTGGTCGCCGGCTTCGGGCTGGACACACAGGCGCAGGCGATGAACGCCACGGCGCGGCGGTTGGAGGATCTGGTCGAGACCTACTACGTGGGCACCGGCCAGTTCGCGCTGCTGCCCCGGCCCGGGCGCGATGCTGATCTATGGGAGCGCGTGATGGCGCGCGTGGAGCATGCCGAGATCGATGTCGGCGGCGAGCCGATCCGCCTGCTGCCGTACCTGGGGGTCGCCGCGTTCAATGGCGTCCATGCAAGCGTGATCGACGGAGCCGTGCTGGCGGCCTCGCACCTGGCCTTCGAAGCGCGGCAGCACGGCGAATTGCGGCCGCGCTACAGCGACATCGGCGATACCCAGGTCCGGCGCACGCATCGTCGCCAGCTGCACGATGCCACCGAGGCGCTGGCCAGCCTGCGCAGTGAGCGCGTGGCGCTGTACTTCCAGCCCATCCGCGATCTCGCCCCCGACATGCAGACCGAGTCGCGCATGCTGGCCGGTGAAGTGCTGTGCCGGTTGCTGGACGAGAAAGGCGAAATCATGTCGCCAGCGCGCTTCATGGCGCCGCTCGAGGCCGCCGGTCGCGGCGCGGAGCTCGACCTGGCGGTGATGCGTGCGCTGTTCCGGTTGCTGCGCAAGTCGCCGGGTGCGCTGCCGTACTGCCGCGAGATCGCGATCAACCTCACCGGCCAGAGCCTCGCGTCGATGAGCTTCCAGGTGGAACTGCGCACGTTGCTGGCGGGTTCGCCGTTGCCGATGAGCGCCCTGTGCTTCGAGGTCACCGAAACCGCCGCCATCTCCAATACCGCGGCCGCCAGCCACCTGCTCGCCGACCTGCGCGCGCTGGGCTGCCACATCGCCATCGATGACTTCGGCACCGGCATGCAGAGCTTTGCGCGCCTGCGCGAACTGCCGGTCGACGTGATCAAGATCGACGGTTCGTTCGTGCGCAACGTCGCGCAACTCGGCAAGGATTACGCGGTGGTGCAGGCATCGGTCGCCGTGGCGAAGGCGTTCGGCGCGACTACCGTGGCCGAATTCGTCGAGGACGAGGACACTGAATACTGCCTGCGCCGTCTCGGCGTGCACCGCGTCCAGGGCTACCTCTACGGGGCGCCGCGACCGCTGGCCGAAGTACTGGCGGAAGTCGCGGCGGAAGCACCGGCCGCGCGCGATTGACCCGCGACCTCAGGTGGTCGCGCGCTGCGGTCGGTAGGGCGGCGTGGACATCACCATTTCGGCCAGCGAGAACGCCAGTTCGCGCTCGGCCAGCACCGCGCCGTCGGCGCCATGCGACAGCAGATGCTTCACTTCGCCCTCGCTGTGCGCGCGCGCCAGCAGCGTCAGCCCCGGATTGATCGCACGCAGTTTGGCCAGGGCCTCGCCGGCTTCCAGCGGCTGCGGGATCGCCAGCACCGCGATCTTGGCGCGCTCGGGATGCGCTTCGGCCAGCACCTTGTCGGCGGCTGCGCTGCCGCGGATCGCCGGAATGCCGGCGTCATGCGCGCGGGCGACATGGTCGCCGTTGTCGTCGATCACGATCAGCGGCACGCCGCGGTCGCGCAGCACGCGCGCCAGTTCGCTGCCCACGCGGCCGTAGCCGATGATGATGGCGTGGTCGGTGACGTCCAGCGACGGGCCGGGCGGCGCCTCGGGTGCGACCGGCACCGGCGCCAGTGCGTCCTGCTTCTTCTGCCAGCGGTCCAGCCAGGTGAACAGGAAGGGGTTGGCGATGATCGACAGCAGCGAGCCGGCCAGGATCAGGTCGCGGCCCTCCGGCGGCAGGATCTTCAGCGCCACGCCGAGCGCGGCGAGGATGAAGGAGAACTCGCCGATCTGCGCGAGGCTGACGGAGATCGTCAGCGCGGTGCCGGTGGGGTGCTTGAACGCCTTGACGATGTAATACGCCGCCACCGACTTGCCGATCACGATGATGCCGAACGTGGCCAGCACCTGCCACGGATGCGCCATGACGATCGCCGGGTTGAACAGCATGCCGACCGAGACGAAGAACAGCACCGCGAACGCATCGCGCAGTGGCAGCGAGTCGTTGGCGGCCTTGTGGCTGAGTTCCGATTCGTTGAGCAGCATGCCGGCGAAGAACGCGCCCAGCGCGAACGACACGCCGAACATCATCGCCGAGCCGAATGCCACGCCCAGCGCGATGGCCAGCACCGACAGCGTGAACAGTTCGCGCGAGCCGGTGGCGGCGATCTTCTCCAGCGTCCACGGGATCACGCGGCGGCCGACCAGCAGCATGAAGGCGACGAACGCGCCCAGCTTGATGAAGGTCCAGGCGATCTCCACCGCGAAGCGGCCGAAGGTCGCCGGTTCGCCGCCATTGTCGGGGCCGAAGGTGGACGCCAGCACCGGCAGCATCACCAGCGCCAGCACCATCACCAGGTCTTCGACGATCAGCCAGCCCACCGCGATGCGGCCGCGCTTGGTTTCCAGCAGACGGCGTTCTTCCATCGCCCGCAGCAACACCACGGTGCTCGCCACCGACAGCGCCAGACCGAACACGAAGCCGTTGAGCGGCGTCCAGCCCATGCCCCAAGCCAGTGCCCAGCCCAGCCCGGTGGCAACCACGATCTGCACGATCGCGCCGGGAATGGCGATCGCCTTGACCTCCAGCAGGTCTTCCAGCGAGAAGTGCAGGCCCACGCCGAACATCAGCAGCATCACGCCGAGTTCGGACAGCTGGGTGGCGAGTTCCTGGTCGGCGACGAAGCCGGGTGTGAACGGGCCGACGAAGATGCCTGCAACCAGATAACCGACCAGCGGCGAGAACCGCAGCTTGTGGGCGAGCGCGCCCAGCACGAAGGCCAGCGCAAGGCCCACCGCGATGATGTTGATCAGGTCGGTGTCATGGTGCATCGAATAGTGAAGTTCCTCGGCATCTGCCCCGAGTGTCGCCGATGCGGGCGTCATGCCGCAAACGGAAACTGTCCGACGGGTCGCGTGATCGCCTTTGCATGGAAGCGTGCAGCAACGAGAACGCCCCGCACGGGGCGGGGCGTTCCGATGCACCATGAAGAATGCGGGTTACCAGGAGTAGCTGATCCGGCCGTAGGCGTAGGCACCATTGAAGCCGAACGGACTCTGCGACGGATACGGCAGCTGGCCGGTGGTCGAGGTGTTGAGCGCCGGGGAGAGGAACACGTTCTCGTCCGGATACTCGTCCAGCACGTTGTCGCCGCCCACGGTGAACTGCCAGCCACCGGTCTTGTAGCTGAAGGCCAGATCGAACAGCCACTTCGCATCGAAGGTCTGGTCCAGCACCGGGTTGGCGTTGAGGATGGTGAACTCGCCGTAGCGGGTGGCAGTGGCGCTGACGCTGAAACCGCCCTTGGTCCAGATGCTGTTGAGGAAGAACTTGTCGCGGGGCGAGCCGACTTCGAAGCGGGCCAGTTCGACGCGGCCGAAACGCAGCGCGGTGGGATCGATGGCCGTCAGCGCGGCCGGATTCGGCGCCACGCGGTCGATCTCGGTCTTGTTGTAGTTGTAGCCGGTGGTGAAATCCAGCGTGCTCGACGCCAGCGCCCACTTGTAGGTGCCGACGATGTCGACGCCCTGGGTGGTGGTGTCCAGCGCATTGGTGAAGTAGCGGCCACCGGCGACATCCGGGAATCCGTTCGTGTTGAGCCAGGTGCGTACCGCGGTGCTCGTCAGGTTCTCCGACAGGGTGATCCGGTCCTTGACCTTGATGTGGTACGCATCGATGGTGATGTACAGGTCGTCGATGGGCGTCAGCACCAGGCCCAGGCTGAGGTTGTCGGATTTCTCCGCCTTCAGGGGTTCGGCGCCCAGCGAGATGCCGGCCGGATTGGTCACGCGGAAGGTCACCAGGTCGAACGGCAGGCCGCCGATGAAGTTGGTGGACGTGGTCTGGTAGTACTGCTGCTGCAACGACGGCGCGTGGAAGCCGGTCGATGCGGTCGCGCGCAGTGCCACAGCGTCGTTGAACGCGTAGCGGCCGGTCAGCTTGCCGGTGGTGGTGTCGCCGAAATCGCTGTAGTCCTCGTAGCGGACGGCCACGCCCGCCGACAGCTTCTCGGTCAGGTCGCCTTCCAGGCCGGCATAGAACGAGACGTTGTTGCGGTCGAAGCTGCCGCTGTCGTTGGGACGGAAGCCGGGGAACACCTGTGCCCCCGACGGTGCCGGCGCGCCACCGACCAGTACGCCGCCATTGGCATACGAACCGGGCTCACCGGCCCCGATGGTGAACTTCTCGCCGCGCCATTCCGCGCCATACGACAGCGTGAGCGGATAGGCGAAGCCCCAGTCGAGCTGCTTGTTGAAATCGAAGTTAAGCACGTGCTGTTTGAATTCCAGCGAGCCGGCGTAGAACTCGGTGGGGGACGTCGGCCCGATGCTGCGGTTGAGGGTATTCCGGATGTCGAATTCCAGCTCGTTCGAACCGAACGTGTAGCTGATGTCGATGTTGGTGCCGCCGTCCGTGGAGGTCTTGATGCCGCTGGAGAAGCTGACGTCGGTGGAGGTGTTGAAGATCTGCGGCAGGAAGCCGTCCGGATAGATCGACGGGATGTTGCGCGAATCGCCGGCGGGGCGGAAGAAGCCGTTAGAGAGTGTCTCGCGCTTGGTGTACAGGCCGTAGGAATAGACCTGCAGGTAGTCGGTGATGTCGATCTCGCCGTTGTAGAGGAAGGAGCCGTTGTCCACTTCGGGATCGCCGTAGCGCTGCACGACCTTGCCGCCTGGCGCACTGGTGGGTGTCACCGTGCCGAGAAAGGGGCGCGCGCGATCGGTCTGGTCCTGGTGGCCGGCCTGCGCGGCGAAATGCACCTTGCCGCTTTCGCCCAGCGAGAAGCCGGCATCGGCGAGCGCCTGGTATTGGCGCCCGTCGCCGGCGCTGTAGCCGCCGCCGGTCACGCTGACGCTGCCGCCGCTGCCCGCTCCCTTCAGCACGATGTTGATGACGCCCGCGATGGCGTCGGAGCCGTATTGCGCCGATGCGCCATCACGCAGCACTTCCACGCGCTCGATGGCGGAAATCGGAATCGAGTTCAGGTCGACCGGCGACGAACTGCGGCCCTGGCTGCCGTTGACGTTCACCAGTGCGCCGGGGTGGTAGCGCTTGCCGTTCACCAGCACCAGCGTGTGGTCGGGCGCCAGGCCGCGCAGCTGCGCCGGACGCATCGCGTCTGTGCCGTCGTTGATCGCCGCGCGGGGGAAGTTGAGCGAGGGCACGGCGCGCGACAGCGCGGTGGCGAGTTCCACCGTGCCCGTCGATTCCAGGACGGCGGGCGTGATGATGTCGATGGGCGCGGTGGACTCGGCCACTGTGCGATCGGCCACGCGGGTGCCGGTCACGATCAGGGTGTCGAGGGTCTGGGCTTCGGACGGGCTGGTCTCCTGCGCCAGGGCGGTGGGTGCGACGAGCACCACGGCGATGGCGAAGGCGAGTGGCGAAAGCTTGCGGGTCATGGTGGCTCCAACAGGATGGAAGGACGGCGCAGCGACGAACGGAGAGGGCGGGACGGTTGCGGTTGAAATCACTTTTGTGCGGTGCATCAATGTCTTTGTTACCGTCCTATGACATGGATGTCAATGTGTCGTTAATGTGCATTGAGCTGCGGCATCCTGAAAGCGAAACGCCCCGCACGGGGCGGGGCGTTTTGGGTGGATCAGGTAAGGGCGTGTCTCACCACTTGTACGCGATGCGCCCGTACACGTAGGCGCCGTTGAAGCCGCCCGGCGACTGGCTGCTGTAAGGGAATTGGCCGCTGTTGGAGTTCGGGAAGATGGTGCGATCCGGGTACTCGTCGAGCAGGTTGTCCGCGCCCAGCGTCAGCGTCCAGTTCTCGCTCGGGCGGTAGCTGGCGGAGGCATCCAGGATCCACTGGGCACCGTAGGTCTGGTCGTTGGCCGGGTTGCCGGTCTCGCTGACGCGCGTGGTGAACTCGCCGTAGCGGGTGGCGCCGAAGGTGAAGTCCCAACGGGTCAGGTTCCAGGCGGCGGTCAGCGTGGTCTTGTCGCGCGGATAGCCCTCCTCGATGCGACCCTGCTCATCGCGACCGATGCGCCACAGGTTTGCGCCCAACGCGGCCAGTTCGGGCGGATTCGGTGCGATCCGCTCGATCTCGGTCTTGTTGTAGTTGTAGCCGGCGGTCAGGCTGAGGCTGCTGTTGGCAAGCGGCACGGTGTACTGCGCGATCACGTCGACGCCGCGCGTGCGGGTGTCGGCGGCGTTGGTGAAGTAGCGCGCGCTGGTCACGCCGTTGACGCCCAGGCTGGCCAGCAGCGCCTGCGCCGCCGCGTTGCCGCCCAGCAGCAGGTTCGACGACAGCACGATGCGGTCATCGATATCGATCTGGTACGCATCGATGGTCACGTACAGGCGGTCCACCGGCTGCAGCACCAGGCCCAGGCCGTACGACAGCGAGGTCTCCGCGGTCAGCGGATCGGCGCCCAGTGCCTGCGCCACGGCGCCGGTGGCCGGGAACGTGCCCGACTCGAAGAAGCGGTCGAGCGTGGCGTTGTACTGCGACGTCACCACCTGGTAGTACTGCTGCGCCAGTGCCGGCGCGCGGAAGCCGCTGGCCACGGTCGCGCGCAGCGCCACCGCATCGGTGAAGGCGTAGCGCGCGGACAGCTTGCCTGACACTTCGCTGCCGAAGTCGGAGTAGTCCTCGTAGCGGCCGGCGATGCCGGCGGAGAACTTCTCCGTCACGTCGGCTTCCAGTCCCGCATACACCGCATAGCTGTCGCGGTCGGAATGCACGGCGTTGGTCGGCGTGAAGCCGCCGAAGCCCTGCGCGCCCCCGCCGGTGTACGAGTTCACTTCACCCGGCGACTGGTTCCACTTCTCCTGCCGGTATTCGGCGCCGAACGACAGGGTGGCCGGATAGGCCAGACCGATGTCCAGCGGCTTGCTGACGTCGGCGTTCAGCACATTCTGGGTGTACTCCAGCGCGCCATCGTAAAAGCGGCGCGGGCTGCTCGCGCCCAGGCTGTAGTTGATGCTGTTCTGGGTATAGAACTTCAGGTGGTTGTAGCCGTAGTTGTAGCTGATGTCCCACTTCCAGCCGCTCTCGGTGTCGCCTTTCACGCCCGCGACCAGCGAACGATCCTGCGACAGCTGGTTGATCTCCGGCACGTAGCCGTCCGGATAGACCTGCGGGACGAGTGCGTTGTGGCCGATCGAGCGGTAGAACGCGAACGAGGTGATGTCGCGGTTGCTGGCGATGGCGGTGGCGTAGCCGCTGACGCTGTCACTGAACTCGAAGCCGGCGTTCGCCGACACCGCACCTGCATCCACCTGCGGATCGCCGTAGACGAAGGCGACGCGACCGATGGCCGGGTTGTTGCCGGTGTTCGGCGCGGTGCCCTGGTACGGGCCGGCACGGTTGGTTTCGTCCTGCTGGGTCAGCTGGCCTGCGACGTGGACGAAGCCACGACCATCGCCGAACGACACGCCGGTATCGCCCGACAACTGGGTGCTGCGGCCGTCGCCGGCCGAATAGCCGCCGACATCCGCAACCAGGCTGCCGCCCTTGCCGGAGCCCTTCAGCACGATGTTGACCACACCGGCGATTGCGTCGGAGCCGTACTGCGCGGAGGCGCCGTCGCGCAGCACTTCCACGCGCTCGATCGCCGACACCGGAATGGCGTTGAGGTCGACCGCCGACGAACCGCGGCCGATGCTGCCGTTGACATTGACCAGCGCCGAGATGTGGCGGCGCTTGCCATTGACGAGGATCAGCACCTGGTCCGGCGACAGGCCACGCAGCTGCGCCGGGCGCACGCCGCTGGTGCCGTCGGTGACGGCAGGACGCGGGAAGTTCAGCGAGGGCAGGGCGCGCGCAAGAGCGGTGGCCAGCTCGGGGGTGCCGGTGGCTTGCAGGGCTTCCGGCGTGATGATGTCGATGGGAGATTGCGATTCGGCCACTGTCCGGTCGGAGACACGGGTGCCGGTGACGATCAGGGTGTCCAGCGTGCGCGTGTCGGCGGGGGCCGATTCCTGCGCGAGCGCGGCGGGGGCCACCAGCGCCAAGCTGATGGCGAGGGTCAGGGGGGACAAGGTGCGGGTCATGGGAAAGCTCCAGGAAGAACGGCGAAGTCAGACTTCGAAGTGGATCAAGGCTCGCAAAGTTTCCTTTGAAACCATGGACTTAGGTGCTACGTGCTCTGGTTACAGGGGGAGGCAGGGGGTGTCAATGCTTTGTTAACAAGTCTGAGAAGGTGCGCTATCGATAAACTACGCGGCCGCGTCCCCCCAAATCCCCGTAGGTTGTTTCTTGATCGCCCTTCGTAATTTCGCGCTCCGCCGCGGCGAGCGCCTGCTGCTGTCCAACGTCGACCTGACCCTGCACGCGGGCTACCGCGTGGGCGTGGTCGGTCGCAACGGCGCCGGCAAATCCAGCCTGTTCGCCGCCGTCCAGGGTGAACTGGAAGCCGACAAGGGCGACCTCGACCTGCCCGGCAAGGTGCGCATCGCCAGCGTCGCGCAGGAGACCCCGTCGCTGCCGGATCCGGCGCTGATGTTCGTGCTCGGCGGCGATACCGAGGTCGCGGCGGTGCTGCAGGCCGAGGCCGACGCCAGCGCGCGCGAGGACTGGGAGGCGGTCGCCAACGCGCACCAGAAGATGGCCGAGCTGGGCGCCTACGATGCAGAAGCGCGCGCCGGCAAGCTGCTCCACGGCCTCGGCTTCCCGGCCGACACGCATCACCGTGCGGTGTCGTCGTTCTCCGGTGGCTGGCGCGTGCGCCTGAACCTGGCGCGCGCGCTGATGATGCCCAGCGACCTGCTGCTGCTCGACGAACCCACCAACCACCTCGACATGGACGCGGTGCTCTGGCTGGAGCAATGGCTGCTGAAGTACCCGGGCACGCTGCTGCTGATCTCGCACGACCGCGAGTTCCTCGACAACGTCGCCACCCACACGCTGCACCTGCATGGCGGCGGCGCCAAGCTCTACACCGGCGGCTACACCGACTTCGAACGCCAGCGCGCCGAACAGCTGCGCCAGCAGCAGATCGCGCACGAGAAGGAACAGGCCGAGCGCGCCCACTTGCAGAGCTTCATCGACCGCTTCAAGGCCAAGGCCTCGAAGGCGGCGCAGGCGCAGAGCCGCATGAAGCGCCTGGCCAAGCTGGCCGGCACCGAGGCGGTGCGCGCCGAGCGCGAGTTCCGCATCGAATTCGCCGAGCCGGCCAAACTGCCGTTCTCGCTGATCCGCCTCAACCACGTCGAGGCCGGTTACGGCCCGGACGCAGTGATCCTGCATCAGGTCGGTTTCGGCCTCGAGGCGGGGCAGCGCATCGGCCTGCTCGGTCCCAACGGCGCCGGCAAGACCACGCTGGTAAAGACGCTGGTGGGCGAACTGCCACCGATGGCCGGCGATCGCATGGCGCACCCGGACCTGCGCATCGGCTACTTCGCACAGCACACGGTGGAGTCGCTGCACGAAGGCCAGTCGCCGATGGACCACTTCCGCGACCTGTCGCCCGATGGCAGCAACCAGTCGTTCCGGGATTTCCTGGGCAAGTGGAACTTCCCCGGCGACCGCGCATTCGAGCCGGTCGATGGTTTCTCCGGCGGTGAGCGCGCGCGCCTCGCGCTGGCGCTGATCGCGTGGCAGCAGCCGAACGTGCTGCTGCTCGACGAACCGACCAATCACCTCGATCTGGAAATGCGCGAAGCACTGGCCGAGGCGCTCAGCGATTTCGACGGCGCCATCGTGATGGTGTCGCACGACCGCCACCTGATCGGCCTGGTCTGCGATACGTTCTGGCGCGTCGCCGATGGCGTGGTCGAGCCGTTCGCGGGCGACCTGGACGAATACGCGGCGTGGCTGCGCACGCGCGCCTCCGCACAGGGCAGCAAGCCGCTGCGCGCCGAACCCGCGCCGGCGCCGAAGACCGCGCCGACACCCGCGCGCAAGGTCAATCCGGTGAAGCTGGCCGCCGCCGAAGCGAAGGTGGCCGAGCTGGAAGGCAAGCTGGCCGACGTGGATGCGCAGCTCGCGGATCCGGCCAGCTATGCCGATGCCGAGCTCGCCGCGCGGCTGGGGCGCGACCGTGAAGCCCTGCAGCAGCAGCTTGCCAAGGCCGAGGAGGCCTGGTCGGCGCTGTACGAAGAAGCTTGATCCGCGCGCTTCCCGTCCCCACCCCTACGCCACACCGCCCGATAGACCGCCATGCCCATCTACGCCTTCGAATGCACCCAGTGCGGCCACAGTTTCGACCGCCTGCAGAAGCTGTCCGATCCGGATCCCGATACCTGCCCGGCGTGCAGCGCGCATGCGGTGAAGCGACAGCTCACGGCGCCGTCGTTCCGGCTGGCGGGCAGTGGCTGGTACGAGACCGACTTCAAGAAGGATGGCGACAAGAAGCGCAACCTCGCCGATGGCGGTGAAGGCGCCAAGCCGTCCACCGAGTCGAAGCCGGCCGCCGACACGTCGTCCGCAGCCAAGAGCGAAGCGCCGAAGGCCGAGGCCAAGCCCAGCGCGGCCAAGCCCGCAGCCGAGTAACACGGGTCCGCGCCGCTTCAGGCGGCGCGGCTGCTCCCGTCAGGAGCGCGGGCGGCCCGAGACGCGGGTCATGGCGATGCCTTCCAGCGGCATCTCCTCGGTGTAGTCCAGCCACGCGCGGATCACCAGGTCGTCGACCGCGGTATCCAGCCACATCGGCAGGCGGATCTGGCCGCCGGCACCCGGCGCCACGTTCACCCATTCGCGCGCATGGATCACCTTGCCGTCCGCGGACACGGCTTCCAGCCAGAACGGATGGCTGGGGAGGCGTTGCGGGCGCAGGCGGACCTGGTACTGGCCCGCCAGCATGCGGCGTGATTCCTGGCTCAGCGTGAGCGGACGGCGCGGACGCGGGCGCGGCTCGTTGCTGGCTTCCAGGGGTGTATCGATCTTCACGCCGTTCGCGAGATCCGCATCGGCGTAGAGCTTCAGGTCGTTGTTGCGATCGACCAGCAGTGCGCACCATTCGCCCAGCGGCAGCGCATCCTCGAACGCGGTGCACCGGTCGATGTAGGCCAGCACGTTGTCGGGATCGCGCATGAACTGGCGCGGCGCGTCCTCCAGCACGATCGAGCTGATGTTCCAGGTCTTGTCGTATTCGAGCATGACCGGCGGGCTGATCTTCTGGTCGCCCACCACCACGTGATCGCCATCCATGCGCAGCGTGCCGGTGTCGCGGCCCGTCCACAGCTGGCGCGCGTAGCCGAGATAGGGGCGATACGCCGATGAATCTTCACCACGAGCGGCGAGACTGGCGCCGTCGCGGGCGGGCTTCGCCAGCAGTGAGCGACCGAAGCCCAGCGCGGTCTGCCGCGGATCGATCAGGTTCAGGACGGTGGCGCCGGTATCCAGCGTGCTGCCGCCACGATCGATCTGTCCCGCCGGGACGTCCGGCCCCAGCATCAACAACAGGTTCTCGCGATGCATGTCCGCCAGCACCGAACTGAGGTCATTCGGCATGGCCAGGTGATCCGATGCGATGACGATCAGCGTGTCCGCGCCGTAGGGACTGCTGCGGATCCTGTCCACCAGCGACGAGATCAGGCGATCCGTGCACTTCAACGCGTTGAGCAGTCCGACGTCGCCATGCCGGCTCTCGTAGCGTTCGCCTTTGCACGATACCGGCAGGTGGCCGGCGGGATGATGGGTGTCCATCGTCAGCGTGGTGAGCATGAAGGGCGTGCCCTTCGCCGACAGCGTCATGAAGTCGGCGAACACGTCATCGAGCAGGACGTCGTCGTGAATGCCCCAGTCGGAGAAGTGCTCGCGCGCAACGCCGGCCTTCTCGTAGTAGCCGCGTTCCTTTACGTGGTCGAAGCCATGGCTCGACAGGAAGCTGCCTTTCGCTGCGAACGCGGCATCCGCACCGCCGGAGAAATGCAGGCGGTAACCCTGCTGCTTCAGGTAGTCGCCCAGGCAGTGCGCGCCGGGCAGGAACCGGCCCATGCGGCCCATGCTGTTTTCATCGCCACGCGACGTGGTCAGGGGCACGCCGCACAGCGACGACACCAGGCCGGCGATGGTCCAGCCGCTGCCTTCCGGTGACGCGATTCCGCGGAAATCCGCGGACTGGCTGGCGAGGCGCGACAGGTGCGGCATCAGGCCCGGGAAGACCTGCTGGTCCAGGTACGTGCGTTCGAGGCTCTCGCCGTAGATCCAGACGATATTGCGTGCGCGCTGCACCGGTCCATGCGGCGTCGCGTACTCGGATGCCACTGTGGTGGCATCGATCGGAAGTGTGGCGCGGTAGAGGCGCAACCCGTCCGCGAACAGCGGACTGGCCACGATCGCCACGACGAAGACACCGGTGAAGGCGGCCGACAGCCATCCGCCATGTCGGGGCGCCTGGAAACGGCGCACGCGCAGCAACAGCAGCGACGCCAGGGCCAGCATCGCGAACGCGAGGAAGCCGGCGATCACGCCGCGGAACTCCGCGATGCCCGCGCCTTTCAGTCCGGTCTGCAGGTGGTACAGCGTGGCGGCATTGATGCCATCGCCACTCAGGCGATCCACCAGCCACCAGAGTGACAGCGACAACAGCCACGCGCACAGCAGTGCGGCTTTCACGCGACGCCAACGCGGAGAGGCCAGCAGCAGGCCGGCCAGCATGAGGGTGCACACGATCAACCAGGGAGACATCGTTCAGGTCCCCCGCATCGTTGCGCGGCTCCTTGCCCGCGAGGGCGCGTTCGGTCGCAAAAACATCATGATTTCGTCAATCCCCTGACACACTGATGTGCTGACGCTGCCATGCCCTAACTGAACATGATGTCGTGATGCCTGCATGGCGTTGTGGGGCGCGTGGATCTCTCGCGACGTGCGACATGCGGTGATCGCGCGGTATAAAGCATCTTTGCACCAGTACGGGGAAACTGAATGAAGCGTGCTTTGTCGACGAAATGGGGCTGTGCGTTGCTGGCGTTGAGCGCAGCGACCTCGGCGCATGGCAAGGAGGCATCGCTGCCCGCGGATGCGTTCCTCGCATCGCTGGCGACGCATTGCGGAAAGGCCTACGCCGGCCGCATCACCGCGAACCAGCCGGCATCGACCACGCCGGATCCGTTCGAAGGCAAGACGCTGGTCATGCACGTGCGTGGATGCGATGCGCCGACGCAGGAGATCCGCGTGCCGTTCCATGTCGGCGACGACCACTCGCGCACGTGGGTGATCACGCGCACCGCGGGTGGATTGCGGCTCAAGCACGATCATCGCCACGAAGACGGCAGTCCCGATCCGGTGACGATGTACGGCGGCGACACCGCGGACGCGGGCACCGCGCAGCGCCAGGCGTTCCCGGTGGACGCCGAATCGATTGCGATGTTCGAACGCGAAGGGTTGGCGGCGTCGGTGACCAACACGTGGGCGATGGAGCTGACGCCGGCGAAGACCTTCGTCTACGAACTGAGCCGGCCGAACGGGCGGCTGTTCCGCGTGGAGTTCGATCTCACCACGCCGGTCGCGTTGCCGCCGGCGCCATGGGGCGCCGACGACGAGGATTGAGGTCCCGGCTCAGCGCGGTCCGAAGCGACCGCGGCAACCGCGGTCCACCCAGACCTGGTTGCCGCTGTAACCCCAGCTGTAACCCTCGCGGCAGCTGGTGTTCGACAGCTGCTGCTGCAGGATCGGCCGGCCCTGGCGCGCGTCGTAGGCGCAGGTGCTGCGGCGGTTGTCCGCGCTGCTGCAGGTGATGCTGTAGTTGCTGTTGCCGCCACTCCCGCCACCATCACGGGCGGCGAACTCGGCCCGGCAGCCATTGCCCACGTACACCTGGCCCTGCTGCGACTGCCAGCTGCGGCCCTCGACGCAGGCCGCGCTGGACAGTTGCCGGGTCAGGCGCGAGTGGCCACGCCACGGCGTGCGGCAGGTGCGGCCGCGACCGTCTGCGCTCTCACAGCGGATCGTGCCGGTGGACGACGAGGTAGCGGCGGCGAACTCGCCACGGCAGCCCTTCCAGACGGTGATCAGGCCGTCCTGCGAATTCCAGGTGGTGTTCTCCACGCAGCGGCTGCTGGACAGCTGCCGCACCAGCCGGGAGGGGCCACGCCACGGCGGCGTGCAGCGGCGCGCATCGCCGTCCTTGCTCTCGCAGACGATGGTCTGCCCGGTGACCGGCGGCGGGTTCGGGTTCCAGCCCCCATTGTTGCCGCCCAGCGACTGGGCGATGTCCTGCTTGATGCGGCTGAAGGTCCAGTTGGAGCGGTTGACCTGGTCCAGGTAGAAACGCAACTGGTCGTCCGGGATGCGGCGGCCCCGGGACTGCTCCGAGTATTCCAGGCTGATCACCCGGGTCTGGTCCTGCACCGACAGCGTGCGCAGGTTTTCCGGGGCGTAGGCCTTGGGCGTGATCTGGGCGACGGCGCTGCCGGCCACCAGGGCCAGCAACAGTACGAAAACGGACTGCAACAGCGGCTTCTTCATGGCGGCACCCTCCTGGGGAGCCGCCAGCATACGCCGGGAGTGTTAATCGGGGGCAGAGGCCGGCGGGGGACGGGTTAAACTATCCGGCTAGGGCGGCCCATGGCCGTCGCAACCCTTCCGGCCCCGGCCGGACGACCCTGTGGAGCCCCCATGCGTACCCATTTCTGCGGCCTCGTCGATGAGGCCATGATCGGCCAGACCGTCACCCTGTGCGGCTGGACCGACGTCGCCCGCAACCTCGGCGGCGTCTGCTTCATCGACCTGCGCGACCACGAGGGCATCGTGCAGGTGACGGTGGAACCCGACAATGCCGAGGTCTTCGCCGTGGCCGCCAGCCTGGGCTACGAGGACGTGCTGCAGGTGGAAGGCGTGGTGCGCGCCCGCCATGCCGTCAACGACAAGATCCGCACCGGCAAGGTGGAAGTGATCGCCACGAAGATCACCGTGCTCAACAAGGCCGAGCCGCTGCCGTTCCACCACCACGAGAACCCCGGCGAAGACGTCCGCCTGAAGTACCGCTACCTGGACCTGCGCAGCCCCGACATGCAGCGCAAGCAGCGTACCCGTATCCGCCTGGTGCAGGCGCTGCGCCGCTGGCTGGATGCGCGCGGCTTCCAGGACATCGAGACGCCGATCCTCACCAAGGCCACGCCGGAAGGCGCGCGCGACTTCCTGGTGCCGGCGCGCATGCACCCGGGCGAGTTCTACGCGCTGCCGCAGTCGCCGCAGCTGTTCAAGCAGATCCTGATGGTGGCCGGCTTCGACCGCTACTACCAGATCGCGCGCTGCTTCCGCGACGAGGCGCTGCGCGCCGACCGCCAGCTCGAGTTCACCCAGCTCGACATGGAATTCGCCTTCGTGCGCGAGCGCGACGTGCAGGACGCGGTCGAGGGCATGATCCGCGACATCTTCGCCGAAGTGATGGACGTGCAGCTGGATGCGCAGTTCCCGCGCATGACGTGGGCCGAGGCGATGCGTCGCTACGGCTCGGACAAGCCCGACCTGCGAATCGCGCTGGAACTGGTGGATGTGGCCGAGCTGGTGAAATCCAGCGAGTTCGCCGTGTTCACCGGTGCTGCCAACGATCCGGATGGCCGCGTGGCCGCACTGCGCATCCCGGGCGGTGCTTCGCTGAGCCGCAAGCAGATCGACGAGTACGCCGCGCATGCCGCCAAGTACGGCGCCAAGGGCCTGGCCTACATCAAGATCGACGACGCCGGTGCGGTCAGTTCGCCGATCCAGAAGTTCTTCGCCGAAGACGCCTTCGCCGCGCTGCTGAAGCACGTCGGCGCCGGCAACGGCGACATCGTGTTCTTCGGCGCGGGCGGCTACAACAAGGTCAGCGACTTCATGGGCGCGCTGCGCCTGAAGGCCGGCAAGGACTTCGGCCTGGTCCAGGACAGCTGGAAGCCGTTGTGGGTTACCGACTTCCCGATGTTCGAGTGGGACGACGAAGCGCAGCGCTACGTCGCGCTCCACCATCCCTTCACCGCGCCGGCAGTGGACGACATCGCCGACCTTCGCGCCAACGCCAAGACCGCCGTGTCGCGCGGTTACGACATGGTGCTTAACGGCAACGAGATCGGCGGTGGTTCGATCCGTATCCATCGTCCGGAGATGCAGAGCACGGTGTTCGAGCTGCTCGGCATCGGTGCGGAAGAGGCGGAAGCCAAGTTCGGCTTCCTGCTGGACGCGTTGCGTTTCGGCGCGCCGCCGCACGGTGGCATCGCCTTCGGCATCGACCGCATCGCGGCGCTGATGGCCGGCACGGAGTCCATCCGCGACGTCATCCCGTTCCCGAAGACGACCACCGCGCAGTGCCTGATGACCGGCGCGCCGTCTCCCATCCCGGATGAGCAGCTGGCGGAAGTGCACATCCAGGTTCGGCCCAAGAAAGACTGATCGAGAGAACTCAAGAAATGACGGAAGTTGCTTTTTCGCTGGAGTGGGAACGCCTGGGCAATGAAGGCGCCGATGCGGCGCTGGTGACGGAGCGTGCGCGCGTGTTCGGTGGCTGGCTGGTGCGCGTCGGCACGTCGCCGGCGGCGATGGCGGTGACCTTCGTGCCGGACGGCCAGGGACGCTGGGACGGCGAGGATTTCGGCGAAGACGATTACGAAGAAGAAGACGAAGAAGAGTACGAAGAGGAAGAAGACGAGGACGCCGACGAGGAAGACGAGGCGGACGAAGACGAAGAGGAAGAAGAGGACGCGTAAGCGTGCGGATCCGTCGCGCCACCGTCGATGACGCCACGGTCCTGTCGGATCTGGCGTCGCGCACGTTCACCGAGACTTTCGGTCATCTGTATCCGGCGGAGGATCTGGCCGCGTTCCTTGCCGATGCTTACGAGGTCGGCAAGCAGCGGACGATCCTGGCGCATCCGGACTATGCGGTATGGCTGCTGGAAGACGAGGGCGTGGCCGTCGGTCATGCCGCCGCCGGGCCGTGCGGGTTGCCGCATCCGGAGGTGCGGGCGGGCGATGGCGAGCTGAAGCGGTTGTACGTGCTGGCCTCGCACCAGAACGGCGGATGGGGCGGGAAGCTGTTTGCCGACGTCGAGCGGTGGTTGTTGAGGGATGGGCCGCGGACGGTGTGGATCGGGGTGTGGTCGGAGAATTTCGGTGCGCAGCGGTTTTATGAGCGGCAGGGGTTCTCGCGCGTGGGTGGGTACAAGTTCGCGGTGGGGAAGACGCTGGATGATGAGTTCATCCTGCGGCGGGATGCTTCTGCTGGTGGTTGATGTGGAAGCTTCCGCTAGCCCTTCGGTCTAGCGGGTAACTTTTCTTTGTCTGGCCAAAGAAAAGTCACCAAAAGAAAGGCCATTCCCCGACGAAGCAATCTCATGGCTTGAATGCTATCGGGATTTTCCGACTCGCCTTCCTGGCGAGGCGGAAAACGGCGGACATCCTTGTCCGCCGCCCTCCGGGTCTGGTGGGCTCGCTGGCGCATCGGGGTGGGGGAGCAAAAGCAAACGGCCGCGTGAGCGGCCGTTGCTGTTTGTGCGTCTGTTCTTACTTCTGCAGGAAGTCGAGCAGGTCCTGGTTGACGCGGTCCTTGTGGGTGTCGGTCAGGCCGTGGGGCGCGCCGGGGTAGATCAGCAGTTTGGCGTTCTTGATCTGCGCGGCGGAGGCCTTGCCGGAGTTATCGATGGGAACGATCTGGTCGTCGTCGCCGTGGATCACCAGGGTGGGGATGTCGAACTTCTTCAGGTCGGCGCGGAAGTCGGTGGCCGAGAACGCGGCGATCGAGTCGTACGTGTTCTTGTGGCCGGCCTGCATGCCCTGCGCCCACCAGCTGTCGATCAGGCCCTGCGACACTTTCGCACCCGGGCGGTTGAAGCCGTAGAACGGGCCCGAGGCGATGTCCAGGTACAGCTGCGAGCGGTTGGCCAGCGAGCCGTTGCGGATGCCGTCGAACACTTCGATCGGCAGGCCGCCCGGGTTGTCGGCGGTCTTCAGCATCAGCGGGGGCACGGCGCTGATCAGGACGGCCTTCTTGACTCGGCTGGTGCCGTGGCGGCCGATGTAGCGCGCCACTTCGCCGCCGCCGGTCGAGAAGCCGACCAAGGTGACGTCCTTCAGGTCCAGCGTGTTGATCACGGTGGCCAGGTCGTCGGCGTAGTGGTCCATGTCATTGCCGTCCCAGGGCTGGCTGGAGCGGCCATGACCGCGGCGGTCGTGGGCGACCACGCGGTAGCCCTTGGAGGCCAGGAAGATCATCTGCGATTCCCAGCTGTCCGAGGACAGCGGCCAGCCGTGGCTGAAGGTAACGACCGGGCCGTCCTTCGGGCCCCAGTCCTTGTAGTACAGCTGCACGCCGTCGGCGGTGGTGAGGGTGCTGGCGGTGCGCTCGACGGCGACCGGCGCGGTGGCCGGCGCCGCGTGGGCGGAGAGGCTGGTCTGGGTGGCGACGGCCAGCAGGCTGACGGCGAGGGTGCGGGTGAAGACGTTCATGGTGTCGGTTCCTGCAAAAGTGTGGTGGGTCAGGAAGGAGGGGATCAGTCGGCGATCACGAGCGTCACGTCGATGTTGCCGCGCGTGGCATTGGAGTACGGGCAGACGATGTGGGCCGCGTCGACGAGGGTCTGTAGCTGCTCGCGGGCAACGCCCGGGGCGGCGATGGTCAGTTCGGCCTGGATGCCGAAGCCGGTGGGGATCTGGCCGATGCCGACCTTGCCGGTGACCGTGGTGGTCGAGGGCAGGGCGACCTTCTGCTTGCCGGCGACGAACTTCAGCGCGCCGAGGAAGCAGGCCGAGTAACCGGCCGCGAACAGCTGTTCCGGATTGGTGCCGTCGCCGCCAGCGCCGCCCAGCTCGCGCGGGGTGGTCAGCTTGACGTCCAGCACGCCGTCGGACGAGGTGGCCTGGCCTTCGCGGCCGCCCGAGGCGGTGGCGGTGGCGGTGTAGAGGATCTTTTCGATGGACATGGCGGTTTCCTTGGTGGGTTGGGTGGTGGTCCGGCGGGTGGCCGTCCGGTGAGGTGTACTTTGCGCCGTCCGTCAGTACGGTTGGTGATGTAGAATCCTGAAAACTTGATCAGGAGTTCCTTCATGGTCGATCGACTGGCTGTCCTGCTGGAGCGCTTCTCGGTGACGGCGCAGGTCTTCCACGCGGGTGCGCTGTGCGGCATCAACACGCTGGAGGCCGAGCCCGGCGTCGGCCAGTTGCACCTGATCCAGCGCGGGCCGCTGGAGGTGTTCCATGGGGACACCTCGCTGCGCATCGACGAGCCCAGCCTGCTGCTCTATCCCCGCGCGATGACGCACCGCTTCGTCAGCGACGAAGCACGCGGTGCCGACATGGCTTGCGCCAGCGTGCGGTTCGAGGGCGGCGCGCAGAATCCGATCAGCGCGGCCCTGCCGGACGTGATCTGCGTGCCGTTGGCCAGCCTGCACGGCGCGCAGGACGTGCTGCCGCTGCTGTTCGAAGAAGCCTTCACCCAGCGCTGCGGACGCACCGCGCTGGTCAACCGGCTGTTCGAGGTGGTGATGATCCAGGTGCTGCGCCAGCTGATGGAAACCGGCGAGGTGAAGGGCGGCATGCTTGCCGGGCTGTCGCATCCACGTCTGCGCAACGCGATCGTCGCCATGCACGAAGCACCGGCGAAGGACTGGACGCTCGAAGAACTGGCGCGCGTCGCCGGCATGTCGCGCAGCGTGTTCGCCACGCACTTCCGCGAGGCGCTCGGCATCACGCCGGGCCAGTATCTGCAGGGCTGGCGCGTGGGCCTGGCGCAGCAGGCGCTGCGCCACGGCAAGCCGTTGAAGGTGGTGGCGTCCGACGTGGGTTACGGCAGCGAGGCGGCGCTGTCGCGCGCCTTCAAGGCGCACAGCGGGTTGTCGCCGCGCGAGTGGAAGCGCCAGGCCGCGGCAGCGGCCTGAGGCGGATCAGGCGTCCTGCTGCGCCGCCGGCTGTGCACGCAGCTGCACGATCTCCGAGCGCGGCGGTGCGCCGAACAGGCGCTTGTATTCGCGGCTGAATTGCGAGGCGCTTTCATAACCGACGCGGCGTGCCGCGGCGTTCGCTTCCAGGCCTTCGCCCAGCATCAGCCGGCGCGCTTCGTGCAGGCGCAGGTGCTTCTGGAACTGCAGCGGCGACATCGACGTGGCCGCCTTGAACTGGTGGTGCAGCGAGGACACGCTCATGTGCAGCGACTCGGCCATCGCGTCGATGCTCAGCGGCTCGTGGAAGCGGTCGCGCAGCGCCTGCACGGCGCGCGCGATCCGGTGCGAGCGGCTGCCGGCGGTGACCAGTTCGCGCAGGCGATGGCCCAGGTCGCCGGTCAGCGCGCGGTAGTAGATCTCGCGCTGGATCAGCGGCGCCAAGGCGTCCACATCCTCGGGCTCTTCCAGCAGGCGCATCAGGCGCAGTACCGCGTCGAGCAGGGCGCCGCTGGCCCGCGCCGAGTACAGGCCGCGATCGACGGGTTCCGGACTGCGCGAGGCCGGCGTCTCCAGCATCAGGTCTCCAAGCTGCTCCATATCGATGTCCAGGCGCAGGCTGAGGTAGGGATGCTCGGGCGTGGCCTCGATGATCTGGCCCAGCGCCGGCAGCGTCATCGACACCACCAGGTAGTGCAGCGGGTCGTAGTGGTAGGTCTCGCCGGCGAGGATGGCGATCTTGCGGCCTTGCGCCACGATGCACAGGCGGGGCTCGTACAGCACCGCCGCACACGGGCGGGGTTCGCTGAAGCGCATCAGGAACAGCGAGGGGATGGCAGTGGCATGCACGCCGTCGTCGGTTGCCAATCGGGCAATCCGGTCGGCCAGCTCGGCCTGCGGGGCGTGGTTCGGCAAGTGCGCGACACTGTCGGTGAAACCGTTGGCATTCATGGCGTGGGGGTCCATGCGGTGAAGCGTGACTTTAGCGCGATGAAGTGTGGGGTCGCATCGGCGCGCTGGTGTGATTTGCAGAATCAGGCAAGTTTCGCGCAGCAATGCACTAACCGCCAGCCTGCGCGCTGTCCTATCGTGCATCCGTGCCGTCGCGTTGCGCGATGCGGCGGCATCACCTCCCCCAAGGCTGACGGAAAACATCCCGATGTGGATCGTCGAATACGCGCTGTCGCGCCGATACACCATCGGCGTGCTGGCCATCCTGATCCTGCTGTTCGGCGTGCAGTCCGCACGCCGCATGCCCACCGACATCCTGCCGGAAGTCGGCATCCCGTCGGTCAATGTCATCTGGACGTACAGCGGCCTGCCCGCGGCGGAGATGGCGGCCAAGCTGACCTCGTTCTCCGAGATCGCCGTCCTCAACAACGTCGACGACATCAAGGAAGTCCGCTCGGAAAGCCTGAGCGGCGTCGGCATCGTGCGGGTGGATTTCCAGCCTGGCGTGAACCTGGAGCGCGCGCTGGCGCAGATCACCGCCGTCTCGCAGACCATCCTGCGGCGCATGCCGCCCGGTACGTCGCCGCCGCTGGTGGTGCGCAACAACCTCTCCAGTACGCCGGTGCTGCAACTGGTGCTGTCGTCGGACGGCCTGAGCGAAGCGCAGCTGTTCGACTACGCGCGCCTGCAACTGCGGTCGCAGATCCAGTCCATTCCCGGCATCCGCATGACGCTGCCGTACGGCGGCGCGGCGCGGCAGATCATGGTCGACCTGGATCCGCGCGCGCTGCAGACCTACGGCCTGACGCCGGCGCAAGTCACCGGTGCGCTGGAGCGCGGCAGTCCCACGCTGCCGTCCGGCACCATCCGCGAAGGCACGCGCGAGCTGCAGATCGCGCTGGAAACCAGCCCGGCCGAGGCCGCCGGCTTCCTCGACCTGCCCATCCTGGCGCGCGGCGGAAACGTCATCTATGTGCGCGACGTGGCCTCCGTCCGTGACGGCGGCGCGCTGCAGAGCAATATCGCCCGCATGGATGGCGCCAGCGCCGTGTCGGTGGCGCTGATCAAGATGGGCGGCGCCAGCGCGGTGGAAATCGTCCGTTCGGTGCGCGAACGCCTGCCGGAAATCGAAGCCTCCGCACCGCCCGGCATGCGCATCGTGCCGATCTTCGACCAGTCGGTGTTCGTCGACAACGCGATCGCCTCGATCCAGCACGAGGCCGTCCTCGTGGGCGTGCTGGTGGCGCTGGTGGTGCTGGTGTTCATCGGCTCGTGGCGTTCCAGCCTGATCGTCCTGTCGGCGATCCCGCTGGCGCTGCTGGCCTCGGTGACCATGCTGTACCTGCTCGGTTACACCTTCAACGTGATGACGCTGGGCGGGCTGGCGCTGGCCATCGGCATCCTGGTCGACAACGCGGTGGTCGACGTAGAGAACACCAACCGCCACATCGCCGAGGGCAAGGACGTGCGCAGCGCGATCCTGGCCAGCGCGAAGGAAGTGGTGTTCCCCGAATTCGTCTCCACCGTGTCCATCTGCATCGTGCTGACGCCGATCCTGCTGATGACCGGCCTGTCGGCGTGGGTGTTCACGCCGCTGGCACTGGCGGTGATCTTCGCGATGGCGGCCTCGTTCCTGCTGTCGCGCACGCTGATCCCGGTGCTCTGCTACCTGCTGCTGCCGGCCGACATCCGCAGCCGCGCGGCGCCGCGCTGGGCGGCCGAGCGCCGCCTGCTGGCGGTCAACCACAAGGTCGAACACGCGCTCGACGGATTGCGCGAACGCCACCATGCGCTGCTGGTGCGGCTGGGCCATCACGGTGGCGTGCTGCTGCTTGTCGCGTTGCTGATGGTGGGCGCGGGCGCGGTGTCGGCGCTGTCGCTGGGCCGCGAATACTTCCCGCATGTCGACGCCGGCCAGGTGCGCCTGCAGGTGCGCCTGCCGACCGGCCTGCGGCTGGAGGAGACCGCGCAGCGGCTGGCCGACATCCAGCGCGAGATCCGCGACATCGTGCCGGCGGCCGAACTGCAGACCGTCTACGAGCAGATCGGCATTCCCGACGCGGTCAACCTGGCGTGGGTGGACAGCGCGGTGGTCGGCGCGTTCGAAGCCGAAGTGATGCTCCAGCTGCGCAGCCCGCATGGCCCCAGCGCGGACTACCTGGCGAAGATCCGCGAGCGCGTGGCGCAGAAGTATCCGGACGTGAAGGTGTTCGAGCGTCCACCCGATGCCACCAGCCGCACGCTGGCCGGCTCCGCGGTCGGTGCGCTGGAAGTGCGCGTCAACGGTCGCGATGCCGCCGGCAACCTGGTGCTGGCGCGCGAACTGGAATCGCGCCTGCGCGACGTACCCGGTGCGGTCGACGTGATGCTGCGCCAGGTGCTGGACCTGCCCGAGTACTACATCGCCATCGACCGTACGCGTGCGGCGCAACTCGGCATCAGTGCACAGGATGCGAGCCGTGCGGTGCTGGCGGTGCTCGGTTCGGCCGGCACGGTGAGTCCGGTCTACTGGGTGGACCAGGCCAATGCGACGTCCTACACCGTGCAGGTGCAGGCGCCGCCGGCCAGCCTGTCCGGCATCGAGACCCTGCTCAACACGCCACTGCGCATCGGCGCGGACGGCCAGACGGTGCTTCTGCGCAACATCGCGCAGGTGTCGCCGCGCACGGTGCCGGCCAGTGTCGGCCGCACGATGATGGCGCCTACCGTCAGCGTGATGGCGAACGTGCAGGGCACCGACCTGGGCGCGGTCTACACCGCACTCGGCGGCATCGTGAAGGAGCTGGAGCCACGGTTGAAGCCGGGCAACCGCATCGAGATCGTCGGCCAGGCGGGCGAGATGCAGAACGCCTATGGCGAGCTGGCCAGCGGCCTGCTGATGTCGGCGGTGCTGGTGTTCCTGGTGCTGGTGGTGAACTTCCAGTCGTGGATCCAGCCGCTGGTGGCGATGTCGGGACTGCCGATCGCGATTGCCGGCGCCGCGGTCGGCCTGCTGGTCACCGGCACGCCGCTCAGCGTGCCCGCGTTGATGGGCGTGATGATGGTGATCGGCGTGTCCACGGCCAACAGCGTGCTGGTGACCAGTTTCGCCCGCGGCCTGATCGCCGACGGGCACGATCCCGAACTGGCCGCGTACGAAGCCGCTGCCGTGCGCCTGCGCCCGGTATTGATGACGGCCGCGGCGATGGTGCTGGGCATCATCCCGATGGCGCTGGGCATGGGCGAGGGTGGCGAACAGAACGCGCCGCTGGGCCGCGCGGTGATCGGTGGCCTGTTGTTCGGCACGCCGGCCACGCTGGTCATCGTGCCGTCGATCCTCGCCGTGCTCGGCCGCCGCCAGCGTCGCCAGCAAGAATCCCGTACAGAACCCGGCGCAGAACCCGCCGATGGAGTTGCGATATGACCGCGATGCCAGTCCCGCACCGGCGGACGCCGGCCCTGATCCTCACTGCGTTGGCGCTTGCGCTGTCCGCGTGCAGCCGTGGCGAAGCGGAAGCACCCGCCGCGCAGGCCGTGCCGGAGGTGCTCACCGCGCAGGCGCGCGCAGCTGAGGCCGAGTTCACCATGACGCTGCCGGCACGCGCGCTGGCCGGCGAGACCGCGCAGATCTATCCGCGCGCCACCGGCTTCGTCACCGAACGGCGTGTGGACCTGGGCGATGCGGTGCAGGCCGGCCAGGTGCTGGCGGTGATCGCCAACCCGGAAGCCGACCAGTCGGTGCGCGAAGCGCAGGCCGAACTGGTGCGCGCACGCGCGTCGCTCGAACTCGCCCGCGTGAACTATGACCGTGCCGCAGCGCTGGTGGAGTCCGGCGCCATCTCGCGTGAACTCTTCAGTGATCGCAGCGCCAATCGCGATGCCGCGCAGGCGGCGTTGGCGGCGACGCAGGCGCGACTGGACAGCGCACGCGACCGCCAGGGTTTCCAGCAGGTGCGCGCGCCGTTCGCGGGCGTCATCGCCGCGCGCAACGTGGATCGCGGCGACCGCGTGGTTGGCGATGCCGCCACGGCGACACCGTTGTTCGAACTCAACGCGCTCGATCCGCTGAGCATCTTGGTCGACGTGCCGCAGGGCGCGGCCTTACAGGTGCGCCCGGGCCTGAAGGCGGGCGTCGCGTTCCCCGAGCTGCCCGGTCAGCGTTTCGATGCGGAGATCGTGCGCAGTGCGCAGAGCATTTCCGACGATGCCGGCGGCATGCGCGTGGAACTGCGGTTGCCGAATCCCGAACACCGCATTCCCGCCGGCATGGTCGGGCAGGTCAGCCTGCAGGTGCCGCGTGCCGCGCCTGCGGTGATCGTGCCGCTGTCGGCGATCTCGGGACCGGCCGGACGTTCGCGCGTGGCGCGCGTCGGTGCCGACTCGACGCTGGAATTCAAACCCGTCCTGCTCGGCCGCGATCTCGGTGGCGAAGTGGAAGTGCTGGATGGCCTCGCCGTCGGCGACCGCGTGGTGCTGGCACCGAACGCGCTGCTGCAAGCGGGCGCGCGCGTGACGGTGAAGGCGCCGCCGCCCGAAAAGAAGCCCTGAGGACGTTGGCGGATGCCGCCCGCTTGAACGACACTGGCGGCATGGAACATGTCACGGAAGAACCCGCGTCGCGCATCGTGCTCGTACACGGCATCTGGAACGCCCGCTCCTGGCTGATGCCACTGGCGCGGCGGCTGCGCAGCGAGGGATTCCAGGTCGATGTCTTCGGCTACCCCAGCATCGTCGGCGGCCCCGAACCGGCCATCGCCGCGCTGACGGCGCGACTGCGCAACGGCGGCCCCGTGCATGTCGTCGGCCACAGCCTGGGCGGCCTGGTCGCGCTGGAAGCGCTGCGGCGCGCGCCCGATCTGCCGGTGCAACGCGTGGTCTGCCTGGGCTCGCCCCTGCTGGGCAGCCACACGGCGCGCACCCTCGGGCAGCGCCGGTGGACCGCGCCTGTGCTGGGCCGAAGCGCGGGCCTGCTGCAGGCCGGCTGCCCGCCGTGGGAGGGAACGGTGCCGGTCGGCATGGTGGCGGGCAATGTCGCCCGCGGCATCGGCCGCCTGATCGCCCGCTTCGACGATGCCTCGGACGGCACCGTGGGCCTGGCCGAGACCCGTCTGCCCGGGCTCGCTGCGCACTGCATCGTGCCCGCCAGCCATACCGGCCTGGTGTTTTCCGCCGACGCCGCGCGCCAGGCCGCCCGTTTCCTGCGCGAAGGCCGTTTCGAGGGGCAGGACTGACGCCCGCACGGGCGCGCGTATAATCCGCGCCCTTGTCAGTGCACTCCGGATGTCACCATGGGCAGAGGCCCGTCAATCGAAGCCCGCAAGAACGCCACCGACGCCAAGCGGGGCAAGATCTTCACCAAGATCATCCGCGAGATCGGTGTGGCCGCCCGCGCCGGCGGCGGTGATCCGGCCAACAACCCGCGCCTGCGCGCGGCGGTGGACAAGGGCCTGTCGGCCAACATGTCGAAGGACGTCATCGAGCGCGCCATCAAGAAGGCGACCGGTGAGCTGGAAGGCGTGATGTTCGAGGAAATCCGTTACGAAGGCTATGCCCCTGGCGGCGTCGCCGTGATCGTCGACTGCCTGACCGACAACCGCGTGCGCACCGTGGCCGAAGTGCGCCACGCCTTCGGCAAGCACGGCGGCAACATGGGCACCGAAGGCTCGGTCGCCTTCATGTTCAAGCGCCTGGGCGTGCTGAGCTACGCGCCGGGTGCCGACGAAGAGAAGATCACCGAAGCCGCCATCGAGGCGGGCGCCGACGACATCGTGGTGTATCCGGACGATGGCTCGATCGACGTGGTCACCACGCCCGACGCCTTCCAGGCGGTGAAGGATGCGATGACGGCCGCCGGCCTGGCGCCGGACCATGCGGAGACCACCTATCGCGCCGACAACGACATCAGCGTGGAGGGCGAAACCGCCCTGCAGGTGAAGAAGCTGCTCGACATGCTGGAAGACCTGGACGATGTGCAGGACGTCTATTCCAATGCCGACCTGGGCGCCGACGCGTACGCGTAAGCTGATCCCGTGACCCGCATCCTCGGCATCGATCCCGGCTCGCAGCGCACCGGCATCGGCATCATCGATGTCGATGCCGCGGGCAAGGTGACCCATGTCCACCACGCGCCGCTGGTGCTGCTGGGGGCGGAGGATTTTCCGCAGCGGCTGCGCGTGCTGCTGGACGGACTGACTGCCGTCATCACGACCTGGCAGCCGGACGAAGTGGCGATCGAAAAAGTGTTCATGGCGCGCAATCCCGACTCGGCGTTGAAACTGGGGCAGGCGCGTGGTGCCGCCATCAGCGCGGTCGTGCTGCGCGACCTGCCGGTGCACGAGTACGCGGCCAAGGAAGTGAAGCTGGCCGTCGTCGGTCGCGGCAGTGCCGAGAAGACGCAGATCCAGCACATGGTCGGCATCATGCTGAACCTGCACGGCAAGCTGCAGGCCGATGCCGCCGATGCACTGGCGGTCGCCATCACCCACGCACACGTGCGCGCCACGGCCAAGCGCCTGGGCGTGAGTTCGCAACTGGCCTGGAGCAGGAAATGATCGGACGTCTTCGCGGCATCCTGGCGTACAAGTCGCCGCCCTGGCTGGTGATCGATGTCGGCGGTGTCGGCTACGAGCTGGAAGCGCCGATGAGCACGTTCTACGACCTGCCGGACGTCGGTCGCGAAGTGCTGCTGTTCACCCACTACGCGCAGAAGGAAGACAGCGTGTCGCTGTACGGCTTCCTGCGCGAAGGCGAGCGCCGGCTGTTCCGCGACGTGCAGAAGGTCACCGGCATCGGCGCGAAGATCGCGCTGGCGGTGCTGTCCGGCGCCAGCGTGGACGAGTTCGCGCGCATGGTGCAGGCCGGCGACATCACCGCGCTGACGCGCATCCCGGGCATCGGCAAGAAGACCGCCGAACGCATGGTGGTGGAACTGCGCGATCGTGCCGCGGACCTGATGGGCACGGGCGTGGGTGGCATTACCGCCTTGCCGGTCGATCCGCAGTCCGAAGCCACGATCGCCTTGCAGCAACTGGGCTACAAGCCGGCTGAAGCCGCCCGCATGGCGCGCGATGCCGCCGCGCCCGGCGACGATGCGGCCATGATCATCCGCAAGGCCTTGCAGTCCGCGTTGCGCTGACCGTTGCCCTAGAGCATCCCTTCACTTTCACAGCGCTACCCTTCCGGCCGCCATGTCCACCCCTTCGCATCCTGCGTCGCCCGCCTCCCATGGCCATCACCACGGGCACGGCAATGCCAGTCTCGCCACCCTGGTCATCGGCGCCATCGGCGTGGTGTTCGGCGATATCGGCACCAGCCCGCTGTACACCCTGAAGGAAGCGTTCTCCGGCCACTACGGCCTGGTCGCCAACCACGACACCGTGCTTGGCGTGCTGTCGCTGGTGTTCTGGGCGCTGACGATGGTGGTCACCATCAAGTACGTCACCATCATCATGCGCGCCGACAACGAGGGCGAGGGCGGCATCATGGCGCTGATGGCGCTGGCCCAGCGCAGCCTGGCCAAAGGGTCGCGATCGGCGTACCTGGTGGGCATTCTCGGCATCTTCGGCGCATCGCTGTTCTTCGGTGATGGCGTGATCACGCCGGCCATCTCGGTGCTGTCGGCGGTCGAAGGCCTGGAGGTCGTCGCGCCACAGATGCACAGCTGGATCGTGCCGATCACGCTGCTGGTGCTGGTCAGCCTGTTCGCCACGCAGCGGTTCGGTACCGCCAAGGTGGGCAAGGTCTTCGGCCCGATCACCGTCACCTGGTTCCTGGTGCTGGCCGTGCTGGGGGTGATCAACATCACCCATGAAACCGAGGTGCTGCATGCGATCAACCCGGTATGGGCGGTCAATTTCTTCCTGACGCACCACTGGCACGGCATCTTCATCCTGGGTGCCGTGGTGCTGGCAGTGACCGGTGGCGAAGCCATCTATACCGACATGGGCCACTTCGGCGCACGGCCCATCCGGCTGGCGTGGTACTGGTTCGTGCTGCCGGCGCTGATGCTGAACTACCTGGGGCAGGGCGCGCTGATCCTCGAGAATCCGGCCGCGATCAAGAATCCGTTCTACATTGGCGTGCCCGAGTGGGGCCGCATCCCGATGATCGTGCTGGCCACCGCGGCCACGGTGATCGCGTCGCAGGCGGTCATCACCGGCGGCTTCTCGATCGCGCGCCAGGCCATGCAGCTCGGCTACATCCCGCGCATGCACATCAAGCACACCTCGCACGACACCATCGGCCAGATCTACATCCCCGGCATCAACTGGATGATGATGATCATCGTCATCGGACTGGTGCTGGCGTTCCGCAGTTCGTCTGCGCTGGCGACGGCGTACGGCATCTCGGTGTCGGCCACCATGCTGATCGACACGCTGCTGCTGGCCATCGTGGCGCGCGCGCTGTGGCCGAAATGGCGCCGCTGGGTGCTGCCGCTGTGCGCGCTGTTCCTCGTCGCCGACGTTGCGTTCGTGATCGCCAACGGCGCGAAGATCCTGCAGGGCGGCTGGTTCCCGGTGGTGCTGGGCACGATCCTGTTCACCCTGTTGCGCACCTGGCGTCGCGGCCGCGAACTGCTGACGGCCGAGATCCGCAAGGACGGCATCCAACTGGATACCTTTCTGCCCGGCCTGATGCTGGCACCGCCCGTGCGGGTGCCGGGAACCGCTGTGTTCCTGACGGCACAGACCGGCATGGTGCCGCACGCGTTGCTGCACAATCTCAAGCACAACAAGGTGCTGCACGAGCGCAACGTGTTCCTGACCGTCGAGACGCTGACGGTGCCGTATGCGCCGCCGGCGAAGAAGCTGAAGATCGAATCGATCGGCGACGACTTCTATCGCGTGATCGTGCGCTACGGTTTCATGGAGACGCCGGACGTGCCGGCGGCGCTGATGCGCTCGTGCGACAAGGGCGGCATCTACTTCGATCCGATGGACACGACGTATTTCGCCAGTCGCGAGAGCGTGGTCGCCATCCGTCGCCGTGGCATGCCGATCTGGCGCGACAAGCTGTTCGCGGTCATGCACCGCAATGCCGCGCCGGCGACCGGCTTCTTCCGCATTCCCGGCAACCGGCTGGTCGAACTGGGCGCGCAGGTCGAGATCTGACCGCGCATGACGGGCGAGGCGGTGCCGTACACTCGGTCATCGCCCACGCCAGGATGCCGGATGCCAGTGCATGACCGATTGACGGTACTCGATGTCCTCCGTGGCATCGCGATCCTCGGCACGCTGGGCACCAACATCTGGATCTTCATGTATCCCGGCGGCCTGCTGGGCTATCTCGAAACTGGCTGGGGCCAGTCGGACGACATGCACTGGGGTGTGCTCGCCCTGCAGCAGCTGACACAGGGCAAGTTCCTCGGGCTGCTGGCGCTGATGTTCGGCATGGGCATCGCCCTGCAGCAGCGGTCCGCGATCGCCGCGGGCATCCGCTGGCCGGGTCCGTATCTGGTGCGTGCGGCGCTGCTGTTTCTCGATGGCGTGCTGAACTATCTGTTCGTCGTCGAATTCGACGTGCTGATGGGCTACGCGCTCACCTCGGTGGTCGTTGCCTTCATGTTGCGGCTGGGAAGCCGCGGCAGGACGGCGTGGCTGGCGGTCGCCGCCAGCGTGCATTTCATGTTCCTGGGTCTGGTGGTACTGGCACTGGCGGTCTTCGGGGGCGATATCTCGACTGGGGAGACCGCTGCCGGCGGATCGGGCTGGTGGGACATGGTGCGGTCGCGCATCGAGCACGTCTGGCTGTTCCGCGAAGAGATGTTCTTCATCGCGCCGATGAGCGTGGCGCTGTTCCTGCTGGGCGCGCGCTTACTGGAGGCGGGGGTCTTCGAAGCGCGAGGTGCACGCTTGCGCCGCTGGCTGATGGGGGTGGGGCTCGGCATCGCATGGCCCCTCGACATGGCGTTGGGTGTGTTCGGCAGTGATGCCGGGATCATGGCCGGGCGCTACGGCACGGCCCCGTTTGTCGCGATGGGCCTGCTTGCGGCGGTAGCCGAGGCTTTCCACCGGCGCCCGCAGCCCGGTGTGCTCGGGCGCAGGCTGGCCGAGGTAGGGCGCATGGCGCTGAGCGGTTACGTGCTGCAGAACCTGCTGGCATCGGTGCTGTGCTACGACTGGGGCCTGGGTCTGGCGCGACGCGTGCCCGAGGCCTGGTCGGTGCCGGCCACCGTGGGGATCTATCTGCTGGTCGCGGCCTGCGTGATGCTATTCGCCCACCTGTGGCAGCGGCATGCGAAGCGGGGGCCACTCGAGTGGCTGTGGCACGTCTCGTATCTGCGACTGACGCGCGGGTCACGAACGGGCGGTGCCGTCGCGGTCTGATCGAGCGGCCGCGGGACGGATCCCTCCGTCATAATGGGCGCATGACCGCCGACCGCATCATCGACTCGTCCGCCACGCGCGAAGACGACGCCATCGAGGCCAGCATCCGCCCCAAGCGACTGGACGAGTACCTGGGCCAGAAGCCTGTCCGCGAGCAGCTGGACATCTACATCCAGGCGGCGAAGGGGCGTGGCGAGGCGCTCGACCATGTGCTGATCTTCGGGCCGCCGGGCCTTGGCAAGACCACGTTGAGCCACGTGATCGCCAACGAGTTGGGCGTGAACCTGCGGGTGACCTCCGGCCCGGTGATCGAGAAGGCCGGTGACCTGGCCGCGCTGCTGACCAACCTGCAGCCACACGACGTGCTGTTCGTCGACGAGATCCACCGCCTGTCACCGGTAGTCGAGGAAGTGCTGTATCCGGCGATGGAAGACTTCCAGATCGACATCATGATTGGCGAGGGCCCGGCCGCGCGTTCGATCAAGCTCGACCTGCCGCCGTTCACCCTGATTGGCGCCACCACGCGCGCCGGCCTGCTGACCGCGCCGTTGCGCGACCGCTTCGGCATCGTGCAGCGGCTGGAGTTCTACTCGCCCGAGGAGCTCACCCGCATCGTGCAGCGCTCGGCCCGCATCCTCGGCATGGACTGCGTGCCGGAAGGTGCCGCCGAGGTCGCCCGTCGCGCACGCGGCACGCCGCGCATCGCCAACCGCCTGCTGCGTCGCGTACGCGACTACGCCCAGGTCAAGGCCAACGGCCACATCGACGTGGATGTCGCCCGCGCCGCGATGCGGATGCTGAAGGTGGATCCGGAGGGCTTCGACGAACTCGATCGCCGCATGCTGCGCACCATCATCGACAGCTTCGACGGCGGTCCCGTGGGCGTGGAGTCGCTGGCGGCGGCGCTCAGCGAGGAGCGCGGCACGCTGGAGGACGTCATCGAGCCCTACCTGATCCAGCAGGGCTTCCTGATCCGTACCGCACGCGGCCGCATGGCCACGCGCAAAGCCTACCTGCATCTGGGACTGACGCCGAAGGGCAGGGTGCCGGAATCGGGCGACGCGTCCGGCGAACTGTTCTGAGCCCGACTGGTTTCAGGTTGGTATGCACCACACCGTGCGGGAGCGCATGCTTTGACGACTGATTCGACGACGATCGCCGTGGATGCGGCTCCGTTCATCTTTCCGACACGCGTCTATTGGGAAGATACCGACGCCGGTGGCGTGGTGTACCACGCGCAATATGTCGCCTTCCTGGAACGGACCCGTACCGAATGGTTGCGGGCCGGGGGTTACGCCCAGGAGCGACTGCGCCAGACCCACGACCTGGTGTTCGCCGTCCGCGCGATGCGTCTGGATTTCCTGCGCCCCGCCCGGTTGGATGATCTGCTGCAGGTGAGCGCGCGCATCCACCAGTGCAAGCGGGCCAGCGTGGTCTTCGCCCAGTCCATCGAACGGGACGGCGAGGTGCTGCTGACCGCCGAAGTGAAGGTCGCTGCGCTGCGCGCGTCGACGTTCAAACCCGTTGGGCTGCCTGACACGTTGTACGAAGAGTTCCGCCGGCTCGAGAACCCGGGCCAGCCGCTTTAACCCGATACGCAATACGAACCGAGAGACGAGGAACGACGGATGATCGCAACGCTGCTGGCCTTCCAGGAAGTCGTGACGGAGGCGCTGCCCCCGGAAACCACGGCTGCCGCCGCAGAGGCTGCCGCCGCCACCACGCACAGCGGGATCAACTACATCGACCTGATGCTCAAGGCGAGCCTGCCGGTGCAGCTGATCGTGCTGTTGCTGCTGGTCGGATCGGTGATCAGCTGGGTGATCATTTTCCGCAAGGGACGCGTGTTCAAGACCGCGAACCGGGACGCCGACGAGTTCGAGGGCCGGTTCTGGTCCGGTGCCGAACTGCACAAGCTCTATGCCGGCGCCGCCGACCGCAACCGCGTGGTCACCGGCCTGGAAGCGATCTTCGAAGCGGGCTTCCGTGAGTTCACCCGCCTGCGCGACAAGCGCGGACTGGACGGACGCGCGCAGCTTGAAGGTGCCCAGCGCGCCATGCGCGTGACCTACACGCGCGAAGTCGACCAGCTGGAGCGCAACCTGGAACTGCTGGCCAACATCGGCTCGACGGCGCCTTACGTGGGCCTGGTCGGCACGGTGTTCGGCATCATGGTGACCATGCACGACATGCTCAACAGCGGTGAGCAGGCCGGCATCGCCGCCGTCGCGCCGGGTATCTCGGAAGCGCTATTCGCCACTGCCATCGGCCTGTTCGTCGCCATTCCCGCCGTGTGGGCCTACAACCGTTTCACCACCCGCGTCGAGCGGCTGGCCGTGCGCTACGAGAGCTTCGCCGAGGAGTTCAGTTCCATCCTGCAGCGCCAGAATTCGGGCGAGTAAGCGGAGCTGCCCATGGCCGGAAGCATCATCCATCGCAAGCGGCGCAAGCTGAAGTCCGAGATCAACGTCGTGCCGTACATCGACGTGATGCTGGTGCTGCTGATCATCTTCATGGTGACCGCACCGCTGCTCACGTTGAGCGTGGACGTGAAACTGCCGTCGTCGAACGCGAAAGCGGTCGAGACGCGCAACGAGCCCGTCATCGTCATCGCCTATCCGGATGGCCGCTATGGCCTGAAGCTACCGGAGGCCAAACAGCCGCAGGTGCTGGATGCGGCCGCGCTGGAGGCACAGGTCGCTGGCATCCGCGCCGAGCAGGGCGATGAGTTGCGCATCATGGTCGCCGCCGAAGGCGCCGCGCCGTACCAGAAGGTGCTCGACGCGATGGACGTGCTGCGCCGTGCCAAGGTCGGCAATGTCAGCCTGATGACCAACGCGGGTGGCAATGCACGCTGAGGTGATCCAGCGCCAGCGCCCCCCGCAGGACGAGGGGCTGGGCCGGGCGGTGGCGTGGGCCATCGGCCTGCACGTCCTGCTGCTTGTCGTGCTGCTGGTGTCGCCCTACTTCAAGTGGGATCGCGAGCGCCTGAATGCCGCGGGCTCGCAGTCGATGGAGGCCACGCTCGACGTATCCGCCGCCGACCAGCGCGCGGTCGAGCGCGCGCTCGACTTCCAGCCGGAGCCGGTGCCCGAGCCCGTGCAGGAGTCGGCACCCGAGGACACCATCCCGCCGCCGCAGCCGATCCCCGAACCTGCGCCGCAGGACGCCCCGGTCGAGCGGCAGGCGCAGGCGCAGGAGCGCATCCCGGTCCCGGACGATATCGACCAGGACGAAGCCCGCCGCGATGCCCTTTCGCAGGAGAAGGCGCGCCAGGAACAGGACGCCAAGCGTCGTCAGGAACAGATCGACCTGACCGAACGTAAGCGCCAGGAGCAGGCCGAGCAGCAGCGTCGCCTGGCCGCCCAGCAGGAAGAGGACCGGCAGAAGCGCGTCGCCACCGAGGCGGCGCAGAAGGCTGAAGCCGAGCGCCAGAAGAAGATCGAGGACATCCGTCGCCAGCGTGCGCAGGCCCAGCGTGAGCAGCAGTTGGCCGAACAGAAGCTTCGCCAGCTGGCGGATGCGCGTGCGCGGCAGGCCGCCAGTGCGGCGACGCCCACGACCGCGCCCGCCGCCGGTCCGGCTGGTAGCGGCGGCACCGACGAGGACCTGCGGGGTCGCTACGCCGCCGCCATCCAGGAGGCGGTGCTGCGCCAGTGGACGCGGC
This sequence comes from Pseudoxanthomonas sp. PXM02, assembly GCF_014851805.1. Lineage (GTDB taxonomy): Bacteria > Pseudomonadota > Gammaproteobacteria > Xanthomonadales > Xanthomonadaceae > Pseudoxanthomonas_A. The sequence goes on along the minus strand of NZ_JACVAK010000001.1, from coordinate 1,248,797 downwards.
CCGAGTCGATCCCGGTGGGGACGCGTTGCCGGGTCGTGATCCGCCAGCTACCGGGAGGCGAGGTGGTCAGTGCGGAGGTCCAGCCGGGCTGCGCGATGGATGCCGCGGGCCAGGATTCGGTCGAGCGCGCCGTGCTGAAAGCCCAGCCGCTGCCGTATCGGGGCTACGAATCGGTGTTCGCCCGGACCCTGACACTGAACTTCGAAGCCCGGGACCGCTGACTTCACGCGGCGTTTCGCCGCACTCCGTTCACAATTGTTAAAACGTTCACGCGTGGGCTGGTATCCCTTTGCCGCCCCGTTCAACCGCAGAGCCGTTGCCCATGAAGAAACCGCTGCGCTGGTTTGCCCTGTTCCTGCTCGCTCTCGTCCCCGCGCTGGCATCCGCCCAGCAGCAGGGGCTGGAGATCGACATCATCGGCGGCAACGCCTCGGCCCTGCCCATCACGGTGGTGCCGATGCCCTACCAGGGTGGCGCGGCGCCGCCGACCGATGTATCGGCCGTGGTCCGTGCCGACCTCGAGCGCTCGGGTGCTTTCCGCACCCTCCCTGAGGCCCGCATCACCGAGCGCCCTACGCGGGGTAGCGAGGTCCAGTACCCGACGTGGCGCGCGCTGCGGCAGGATTACCTGGTGGTCGGCCGCGTGGCTGATGCCGGCGATGGCAGCTACCGGGTGGAATACGAGCTGTTCGACGTGGCCAAGCAGGAGCGGCTGCTGGGCGAGGTCAAGACCGCGCGCGCCAACGCGCTCCGCGATGTCGCCCACCAGATGGCCGATGCGATCTACGAGAAGATCCTCGGCGTGCGCGGCGCGTTCTGGACCCGCATCGCGTATGTCACCGCCGCGGGCACCGGCAAGGCGACACGCTATGCGCTGATGGTCGCTGACTCCGACGGTTTCAACCCGCAGACGGTGGTGCGCTCGGCCGAGCCGCTGCTGTCGCCGTCGTGGAGCCCGGATGGCCGCAAGCTGGCCTATGTCAGTTTCGAAAGCGGCAACTCGGCCATCTACATCCAAGACATCTCGACCGGCGCGCGCGAAAAGGTCGCCAGCTTCCGCGGCATCAACGGCGCGCCTTCGTTCTCGCCCGATGGTCGCCAGTTGGCGCTGACCCTGTCGCGCAGCGGCAACCCCGAGATCTACGTGATGGACCTGGGCAGCCGTTCGCTGCGGCAGCTGACCACCACGTCCGCGATCGATACCGAGCCGGTGTGGAGTCCGGACGGCAGCAGCATCTACTTCACCTCCGACCGCGGTGGTCGTCCGCAGATCTATCGCGTACCGGCTGCCGGTGGCAGTGCCAGCCGCGTGACGTTCGAAGGCAACTACAATGCCACCGCCAGCCTTGCCTTCGATGGCAAGAAGATCGCGGTAGTGCAGGGCAGCGGCAACAATTACCGCATCGCCCTGATGGACAGCAGCCTGGGCGGTGCCCGCTGGACGTCGCTGTCGCCGGGCTCGCTGGACGAGTCTCCGAGCTTCGCCCCCAACGCGAGCATGGTGCTGTATGCCGCGCGCGAAGGCGGACGCGGTGTGTTGTATGCGGTCTCGGCCGATGCGCGCGTACGCCAGCGTCTGGTGGTCGCGAATGCCGATGTCCGTGAGCCGGCGTGGTCGCCCTACCGCACCCAGCGTTAATTTTGTGTCTACAATGTGCTCCCCGGTTCCACCGATCCCCCGTTCAAACGACGCAAGGAATGATCATGAACAAGACCACCCGTGTTCTGCTGCTCTCCATGATGTCCGTCGCCGTGCTGGCTGGCTGTAAGAAGGACGTCAAGCCGACCGCGCCGACCGACACCACGACCACCACCCCGACCACCCCGACGACTCCGACCACCTCCGGCCTGTATGGCCCGGACGATCTGGATACCGACGCCTGCCTGCGCCAGCGCGTGGTGTATTTCGATCTGGACCAGGACGCCCTGAAGCCGGAGTTCCAGGCCATCATGGCGTGCCACGCCAAGTACCTGCGTGACCGTCCGTCCTCGCGCATCTCGCTGGAAGGCCACGCCGACGAGCGCGGCAGCCGCGAGTACAACCTGGGCCTGGGCGAGCGCCGCGGCAATGCCGTGAACTCGGCCCTGCAGGCGAACGGTGGTTCGGCCAGCCAGCTGACCGTGGTCAGCTACGGCGAAGAGCGTCCGGTCTGCACCGATTCCAGCGAGTCCTGCTGGTCGCAGAACCGTCGCGTCGAGATCGTCTACACGGCGAAGTAAGCCGTCATCGTCACGATGATCGCGAAGAAGACGTACATGCTGGTCCTGGCGGCGGCCCTCGTGGCCGCCGCTCCCGCGCACGCGCAACGCGTCAGCCTGGCCGATCGCGTGGCCGCGCTGGAAGCGAAGGCCAACAATCCGCAGCAGAACCTGGACCTGCTCAACAAGGTCACCCAGCAGGAAGCGGAGCTGCGTGAGATGCGCGCCCAGCTGGAGCAGCTGCAGAACGAGAACGAGCAGCTCAAGCAGCGCGGCCGCGACCAGTACCTCGATCTGGACGGTCGTCTCAACCGTCTGGAAGGCGGCGCCGCACCGGCTCCGGCCGGCACCACGCCTGCCGCTCCGCCCCTCGGCACTGCCCCTGTCTCCGCGCCGGCCACCGCGCCGGCGCCTGTCGCGGCAGCCACCGCCGAACGCCCCCCCAGTGTCCACGGTGACATGGGCGCCATGTCCGCCACCGGCGACGAGCGCACCGCCTACAACGTCGCTTTCGACCGGTTGAAGGCCGGCGAGTACGCCGATGCGGCACAGCTGTTCACCAGCTTCCTGCAGCTTTATCCCGGTGGCGTATACGCGCCCAACGCGCTGTACTGGCTGGGCGAAAGCTATTACGTCACCCAGAATTACGCGCTGGCCGCGGATCAGTTCCGCGCGCTGCTGGCGCAGTACCCGACGCACGACAAGGCGCCGGGCGCCCTGCTGAAGATCGGTCTGTGCGATTACGGGCTGGGCAAGCTGCCCGAGGCCGAACGCACGCTCGGCGAGGTCATCGCCAAGTACCCGGGCACCGATGTCGCCCGCACGGCCGACGACCGCCTGCGTGCCATCCAGATCGGCCGTTTGCGCTGAGTCAGCGGTGTCCGGCGGCCCATAGCGGAGACGTCGGGCCGCCAGGGCGTATCATGCGCACCCCATGAACGACGCCGCCCGCCCCAGCGAGATCGTCCAGTCCCCGCTGGAACGCCTCAAGATCACCGAGATTTTCCTTTCCCTGCAGGGTGAGGCGAATGCGGTCGGCTGGCCCACGGTCTTCGTCCGCCTGACCGGCTGCCCGCTGCGCTGCCAGTACTGCGATACCGCCTACGCTTTCCACGGTGGGCAGTGGCGCGAGATCGACGACATCGTTGCCGAGGTCGCAGGCCATGGCGTCCGGCACGTCTGTGTCACCGGTGGCGAACCGCTGTCGCAGAAGCGCTGCCTGCTGCTGTTGAAGAAGCTTTGCGATGCAGGCTTTGACGTGTCCCTGGAAACCTCCGGTGCGCTGGATGTCGCCGATGTCGATCCCCGCGTGTCGCGCGTGGTCGATCTGAAAACGCCGGGTTCGAAGGAAATGGCACGCAACCGGCTGGAGAATCTGCCGCTGCTTACTGCGCGCGACCAGGTCAAGTTCGTGCTGTGCGGACGTGCCGACTACGAGTGGGCGCGCGACATGCTCACCGAGCACCGGTTGGCCGAACGCTGCGATGTGCTGTTCTCGCCCAGCAAGTCCGAGCTGTCGCCGCGCGACCTGGCGGACTGGATCGTCGAGGACCGCCTGCCGGTGCGCTTTCAGATGCAGCTGCACAAGCTGCTGTGGAACGACGAACCGGGGCGCTGATCGCACGCCTGCGGTAGCCTATCCCTTACCCCACGAAGCAACGCCCCATGAAGAATGCCGTCGTCCTCCTGTCCGGAGGCATGGACTCCGCCGTCGTCGTCGCCATCGCCCGTGAGCAGGGCTTCGCCGTGCATGCATTGAGCGTGCGTTATGGCCAGCGGCACACGTCCGAACTGGACGCCGCCGCGCGCGTCGCCAGCACCCTCGGCGCGGCCGCGCACAAGACTGTGCATGTCGACCTGCGCAGCATCGGCGGCTCCGCGCTTACCGACGACATCGACGTGCCCGAAGCAGGCGGCCCCGGCATTCCGGTGACCTACGTGCCGGCGCGCAACACCATCATGCTGTCGGTCGCGCTGGGCTGGGCGGAAGTGCTGGGCGCCAACGACATCTTCTGCGGGGTCAACGCGGTGGACTATTCGGGCTATCCGGATTGCCGTCCCGAGTTCATCGAAGCGTTCGAGAAACTCGCGAACGTGGCGACCAAAGCAGGCGTCGAGGGTGCCGGCCTGCGCATCCAGGCGCCGCTGCTGCGCATGAGCAAGGCTGACATCGTGCGCGAAGGCGTGCGCCTGGGCGTCGATTTCGCGCAGACCGTGTCCTGCTACCAGGCCGATGCGCAGGGCCGCGCCTGCGGGCATTGCGATGCCTGCCGCCTGCGCGCCGCCGGCTTCACCGATGCCGGCGTACCGGACCCCACGCACTACGTGTGATCCGGACGGATTTCGCCCCATCGCGGACGATGCGCTAGAATGCGCGTCCCGGTGCAAGGCCGGGGCGCGTTTCCGGGCCGTTAGCTCAGTCGGTAGAGCAGAAGACTTTTAATCTTTTGGTCGAAGGTTCGAATCCTTCACGGCCCACCATATAAATCAGGCGCTTATCCTCGCGGAAAGCGCCTTTTTCATGGCCTCGGTAAAATTCCCGGTAAAAAGAACGCCCGCGCAGTGTTCCACGGGCGCATGCGTTCCTCACTCGCCAGTGCTTTCCGGCGCCGGCAGTTTCGGCGGCCGCACGTGCGGAACTTGATGCGCGTATCGACGCACGGTCTTGTCGCTGGTGTGACCGCTGCTGTCCTGCACGTCGCCGAAATTGCCCTCGGTATCGGTGACGCCACGGTGTTTCAGGCCGTGCAACGCGAAACGGTCCTCTTCCGCGATGACTCCCTCTCGCATGGCCATGTGGATGGCGCGCTGCCAGGCGCTGTCCAGTGCCGATTTCGTCAAAGGCGTGCCGCTCTGCGACACGATCAGGCGCCTACGTTCGGGCTGCAACTGCGTGGGGCGACCGTGTGCCGCCATGCGTTCCTTACGGTACGTGGCCAGCCAGTCCCACGCCCACCGCATGTCGTCATTCCACGCAGTCACGTTGTCGCGTGAGCCCTTGCGGCGGTTCGTCCTGATGCCATCGGCATGGTGGTGCGCGTCCGTCAGCGTGGTCACCTCGATGCCGCGCAGGCGCACGTTGTACGCCAGCACCATGACCGCCGGCAGGTAGGGCGAGACGCTGCCCTCGGTGTGTGCCTTGCGCGTGGCGCGCTCTCGCACGAACGCGAGCATGGCCAGGTAAACGTCCGGCCTGGGCATGCGGAATTCCTTGGCCTCGCGCACCTCACGCACGCCTTGCGCCGGGTTGTTCTCGCATAAACCGAAGCGAATGCCCCAATTGAACACGCGCCGCAGGTAGCGCATCACGTGGTTGGCCTTCGATGGCCTCGGCTCCAGCGCCGGCAGCTTCCCCCTGGCCGTGCGGCCGCTGGCAAGGATCTCCACCATGCGCTGAATCGCCGGCACGCGCAGCTTGGCCACGGCCACGTCGCCCAGCTTCGTGCCATCGCTCAACACGAAGCCTTTGGCCTCGGCGGCGCACTCGCGGTAACCCTTCTGCGTGCCCGCGCTCAGTTCCTTGAACTCGGTGCACTTCTCGAACTGATCCAGCACGTAGGCCAGCGTTCCGCGCACCTCGCCTTTGCTCTGCAGCTCGATGATCGCGTGCAGCTCGGACAGCCGGGCATTGGCGAAAGCAACCGTCCGCTTGCGCGGACGGCCATCCTCCGGATGTGGCTCGAAGATGTACCAGCGGTTATCCGCCCAATAGATGCCGCGTGGCAGCGCCTTTTGATCGATGTGCGCCGGCAGGTGCGGGTTGAACTTCCTTTCTCGTCCGGGCGTCATTGCATTAGATCCTCGATGCGGGTTTCTTCATTGGCGGCAGACAGGGCAGCGTGCAGGCCCACAGCGGCGTCCAGCGCGGCCTGAGTCGTCCAGATCCCACCGGCGCCGTCGTACTTGTACCGGATATGTTGCCTGTCCGCCCACTTGGCCACCGTGGACGCTCGCGGTGCCGGCCCGTTGGGCCGACACATGCGCTGCAGCGCGGTGAAGGGAACAACGTTGGCGGTCATAGCGGTGCACCCTTCCACCAGGTGAAGCGCGCTTTCCACTGCTGGCGCATTTCGTCGCGCAACGCGTTGGCGGCCGCACTGCCGCGCTTGGTCGCCACGCGCTGCATGAGTTCGTCCACCTTCGCCTCGGTGATGAAGCCATTGCGCAGCCATTGCCGCGCCTCACAGGCGCGGCGGTGGGCCTCCGTGCTGCTGTCCGTCATCGGATCTTGCCCCCGGTGTTGAACAGCCCGAACTGCAGCACGTTGTCGGCGACGGCCGGCGCTGCCGGCGGACGCGGCGTGCGCATGCGGTGCATGCGTTTCCACTCCTGCAGGGCACCGTCGAAGTCGGCGCAGCGCTTCGTTGCGCCACAACGGCATTCGATAAAGTGGCCACCGCCGGAAGCAGCCTGCCGGCAGTCGTGGATATGACGCGCCAGGTGCCCGGCTCGGCAGCGCGGCAGGGGACGTTCGTGGTCGACCTGCCGTTGCGTCATGCCAGACCCTCCCGCACAACGTGGGCGTCGATCTGTGCGGCGACCAGGGCGCCCGCCTTAACCAGCTCGCGCAGGCGGTCGCGGGGGGCCACGTACGCATTGCCTTGCCCATCGCTGGTCACTGGCGCGGGCTTCCACCAGCGTTTTGCGAACGGCCAGCCCTCCGGCGCGGTGTTGAAGCACATGCCATCACGGCGACGCATGTCCTTGAGGGGCAGCGCGTAGCAGGCCGCAGCCATGGCCAGCTCTTCGCCGCCATATGCGGTATCGCCCGCGACGGAAAAGCCTTCCTGCTCGCACTGACGCGCGCGCTCCTCGGCGATCAAACCAATGCCGAAATGCGTCGAGGAACGGCGAACGCGGGTGGCGATGCGGTTCAGCTCGTCAACGGCTAGCTGGTCGGCGCGACCGAGCGTGATCAGTTGGCCCACCATGCCCAGCACGTGCGCGGTATGCGGCGGCAACACGGGGCGATCAGCCGCCAAGCCTTCGGCCGCGCTGATGGCCGAGCCGCGCTCATCGGAGCGCAGTGCGCCGTTACCCTCGATCCCTGCATCACGCACGCGCGTCTGCAGCAGCTGCAGATCCGTGCGGTTCATGGTGGCCACGGCCAGTTCGATGATGGCGTGCGCGGCCCGCAGCTCGCGCTCCATGCGCCAGAAAGCGTCAGACATGGGCCACCTCCCGGCGAACGGCCATGGCGCGGCGCGGGCGGCGCGTCAGGGGAATCTGGCCGACCGCCAGCGCGGCGCGTCCCGGCGCCTTCGCGCGGGTGCGGACCAGGTGGTACATGAGCGCGCCGCCTACGGCGGGCGCGAGGCTGATCGACATGAGGGCGATGACCTTAAGCATTGGCCAGCTCCTTTGCCGCCGCTTCACGCGCGGCAGCGCCGGCCGCCGTCGCCGGGCTAGGCAGCAGGTTGGCCACCTCGAACGGGAAGCGCAGGCCGTCCAGATACTCGGCCAGCTCGCGCCCCAGCAGATCCTCGCCGCACTGGACGAAATCAGGCGTGCGGGTGACCCAGCCGCCCCCCTTGCCGGCGTGGCGCTCCCACGTCTTGACCAGCTCATGCCGGCCGCCCATCTGCAGGACGCCGGTCAGCACCACGCGGCTGCGCTCGATGCGGATATGCACCTCCGCGTGGCACTCGGTGTTCAGCACACCCAAATCCACGCCGTTAACCGCCGCCGTGGTACTGTCCGCGCCGGGTCCGGTGGTGGATCCCGGCGAAGGTGTAACGCTTGTTGTGGGGCTATTCCCGCTCATCTGTTGCATGGCTCTCATCTCCTGAGCTTCGTTTGGGGAAACCCTCGGGGTGGTGTTGGCGCACCGCCCGCCGGGCTCACTTTTTCCGGCTACCTGCCGGCAGGGTTTGGGTTCGTGGTCATGCTTGGAATACCCAGCACTTCACGGTGGATGGCTTGTCGGTCGAACCGGCATTGATGTAGCTGTTCACGGCCGTATTGGCGTCGAGGAACTTGTGCCGGCGCGAGTTGCGCAGCAGGGCGCGAATCACGTTGAGATCGGGCAGCCGCTGCGAGTGGTACGCGGCCTTGGCATAGAACTCGTTGAGGTTGATGCAGATGCGCTTGTCATCGCGCGAGTGGTTGACCACGTGCCCGCCCGCCTTCATGGCTTCGAGGTATTCGTAGACCTCCCAGAACTCGACCACCAGCGGGTTGTCGGCGTTGATCGCGGTCTGACGATCCAGTGCCATCTGCACCAGCGCGTCGCGCGTGGCCTTCACCATGGCCTCGGGGATCTCCAGCACCAGGCGCAGGCAGTCGAACAGCGCCAGCATCTGCGCGTGGTTCTTGATCACGCGCTCGACGCGGATCTCTTTCCGCTCGCGCAGCGCCGCTTCGAAAAATCGGGCGCGGTCGGCGAACCGCTCCAGAATCTTCCCCTCGGCGCTGATCGCCTTGATCAGGAAGTGGCTTAGAGCCTCCACCGGCAGCGCGTTGAGGTTGTCGGCGGCAATGCGGCTCTCGGTCGTGACCTCGGGCCGCTTGAAATGCAGCTTGACGATACGCGTCAGGATCGCCTCGCTGGCGTCCACCGCGGCGTTCTGGCTGATCACGATAGTGCCGCGAAAGGGCGGCTCATACGTGTCATTGCCGCCGTTGCGCACGCCGCGCGTGGCCAGCGTGCCGCCGCCGAAAAAGTCTTTCAGCTCGTCCCACTCGAACGTCTTGGAATGAGCCTTGTCCGGCTCGTTGCGGTCGGCCTCCAGCAGCACCACCGGCATGCCCGAAATCTGGCCCATGGCGCGCGCACGGCCCGCCTTGGACGACTTGGCCGGATCGAAGCCTTCGTAATCGCTGCGGCCCAGCAGCTTCCACAGGAACGTCAGCAGCGTGGTCTTGCCCGCGCCGGCCTCGCCCGTGGCTTCGAGGAACGGATAGCTCTTGTGTGCGGCGCGGATCTGCTCGGCGAACAGCGAGCCGAACCAAAACGTAAGGGCGACCATGCCGTGCGTGCCAAAGCACGTCCACAGCCACGGCAGCCAATCGGTGCGGTAGCCGTCTGAGTCGCGCTGGATCTCCAGCCTGATGGACTTCTGCGTGGTCTTTAGGCGCAGCTTGTCGAACTCAAAATAATCCTCTTCGTTGGCCACCACCAGCTCGCCGGCCCGCACCGCCATGTCGCCCAGCAGGTACGCGCGGTGTTCCTTGCTGTAGCCCACGAAGTCGATGGCGTCGACCTTCTTGATGTTGTAGAGCTGGTCTTTCATCACGTGGATCAGTTCGGATGCGGTGCCGTCGAACACGGCGCCGGGCGCGAAGGATGCCAGGCGGTCGCGGAAGGCGGGACCGTTGAGCGTCTGTGACGCGGTGAACGTGCCGCGCACGCTCGGGGCTTCATGCGGGAAGTCAACGCGGAAGTAATACCAGGACTCGTCGGTGACCTCGTTGCGCTGGAAATACAGCGCTTCCGGGTAACAGTTGGCGATCTCGCGCACGGACGATGCCGAGGCCTGCAACTTGGGCAGGTGTTCCTCCAGATCCTCCTCGCCCTTTTCGTTGACCCATTCCTTTTTGACCTTCTCGAAGCGCGCACTGTCGAAGTCGAACCACCACAGGCGGGCGCGGTACTCGAAATGGAACTCATGCCGGCCATCGTGGTTGAAGATCAGCAGCGCCTTGTCCTTGGCGGTCTTGGCCAGCACCAGGTCGCCCTGATACCGGGCTTCCGCCACGTCGTCGTCCCACTGCTTTGCCTGATCGACCTTGTCGCCCTGCGATAGCGCGCGCAGGTGCAGATCGTTCCAGTCCACTTTGCGGTCGTTGCGCTGGGGGATCAGCGCCGCCCTGCAGGTGAAGCCCATGGCGCGCGCACGTGCCACGTGCTTGCGCAGGTAGTCGCGTGCGGTCACCTCGTTGTCCGGCGCCCAGATCAGCGTCGGCAGGTTGCCTTTGCGCAGCTCGGCCAGCTTGCGCAGCGATGCCTCGGGGAACTGATTGGACGACATGGCCGACACGGCGTCATTGCCGTGATGCACGTGCGCCAGCGAGTCGAAAATGCCCTCCACGATCCACAGCTCTTTGACCTCGGCCAGGCGCTCGGTCACTTCGGGCGCGGCCCACCACACGCCTGCGAAGCTGGCGCCGGGCTTGAATCGCGCTTTCATCTTGCCGAAGCGGTGCGGCCGGTCGATCAGTCGCTCCCACCACTCGCCGCGCTCCAGCACGAAACGCACCGTGGCGCTGCCTTGCTGCAGCGTCGGGTTCCAGTAATTGTCCTGCGTGAACAGACCGCGCACGCGGGCCAGATCGAAGCCACGCGAATGCTGCAGGTAGGCCTCGGCTGCCGCGTGCGGGTTGGTGTCGGTGACCGGGTGGCGCTTGCTCCAGTCGTCGAACAGATCGTCATACTGATCCTTGACGTGGATCTCGCGGCCACACTTTGCCTGCCGGCCGCAGCGCACCACCCACGGGTGCGTGTGATTGCAGTACAGCTCCTTTTTACCGCACGACGGGCACTTGCCGCCGCGCATGTATTCGGTGCCGTTGCGCAGCTTGAGGCCGTAGTCGCGCTCCAGCCGTGTGATTACTTGTTGGCGCAGATCTTCCTGCATGTGCTGGTCAACCTGCCGCCTTGATGGACACGTGGTGTTGCATGGCTCTCTCTCCTGAGTGGTACTCAGGCCGAGCGGTGTTGGCGCACCGCGTCGGCCTGCGGGGTGTTGTTAGGGTTGCCCGCCGGCGGGCGTGGAGTGCGTGAGAATGTCCAGCATGTCGTCGCGGATGTACTCGGCGACGGCGGCCGTGCTGTCGTGGGAGATGCCGCGATCTGCGGCGGCGTCGTTGTTGAGCGCGGCCAGCAGCGTCACCGCCTGCTGTGCGCGCCACAGGCGGTCGTAGTCCTGCCCGTTGATCACCTGGGCGTTGTCTACGCTGCCGCGCTCGGCGGTCGGATGCTTACGAACGTTGCTCATGCGCGCGCCCCTTCGGTTGCCGTGACCGGATCGGTTTCCAGCCACTCCAGCAGGCGCTCCGGCTCGCCGAGCTGCAGCAGGAACAGATTGGTGCCGATGAACAGCTCGCCACGCGCACCGGCGCCGCGCTTGATCGCGTCGGGCGTGGTGGTCATGACTGTGAGGCACGTGTGCGTGGCGTCCTGCAGGGACGCGAATAGGGGCACCTTGGCAACGCGAGAGACGCGCAGGTGAACGCCTGCGACGACGGTCTGCAGTTCGATTGCAGCGGCCATTAGCGACCACCTTCGCGCGCAGCGCGCACGGTGTCGGTATGGCGGGGAAGGGTGATGACGATCTGCCGCGCGTGGCTGCTGCCGGGCGTGGCTTGGGTGTCGTTGTGCATGCTGGATTCCTCAGGTGAAGTGGAATCCGCCGCCCCAACGCCAATCGGGGTGGCGGACGGCACGGGTTGGCGTACCGGCCTGAGGACCGGCGGGGCCGAAGCCCCCCACGTACCGCCCGCCATTGAAGTGGCTGGCATGTGCCCAGTGCGATGCCGGGCGAAAAAAAAGCGCCTTGCATCGTGCGATGGGCGCTGGTGCGCCTCAGGTGTCGGGACGCCAATCCCGGTCGCCGATTTTGCGGCGACGTGGGAATGGTTGCTCCGCTCGGGCGCACCTGTCAAGGGGATTTTGTGGGTAAACGCGTGAACGCCCACAACATGCTGTGTCGTCACGGCTTACTCCGCAGCAGTGCCATGGCGTAGATGATTGCCGCGCCCGTGGTGAACACGGCGGCGGCGGTTGTGTTGCCGGTAAGCGAGGACGCGCAGCTGGCGCCCAGCAGGGTCCACGCGATGATGCGGACGGGCTTCATGCGAGCCTCCCGAAGCGCGGCACCACCGGCGCGGCAATCACCTCGTGGTGACCGCCGCTGGCGATGTGCGCCTCAACGGCCGCGCGCAGGGCATCGGCTTCGTTCTTGCGCTTGGATGGCGCCACAGACTCGTCCGGCAGCTGGTGCCCGGCGACCAGGCGCGGCGCCTGTGCCGATGACCATCCGTCGCGCTGGGGGCTTCGTGTGTTGCGCTTCATGCGCGGCCTCCGCGCCAGAAACGTGTCCATGCCAGTGCCACAGCCTCGAACAGCGAGGCGTTGCGACGACGGTCGGGCATGCGCTTGAATTCCAGCTCGTTGAGCCACCACGCGCCGCCCTCATCGAAGCGCACGCGGTAGTTCCCATCGCGTGCCGACTCCTCCACCGTGCCGGCCTGTCCCTTGCGGAACATCGCGGCACAGCCGCGCGTCGTGACGATGCGGGCGCCGTGTTCATAGCGGTCGCGGCTCATGCGTGCACCGCACGTTCGGCAGCCACGCCGTTGAACACCGCAATGCCATCGTCGGTCGGCAGCGCCGCGCCGACGCCATCGCACAGGGTCAGCAGTCCGCGTCGGGCCAGGCCTGCAATAGGCTGGATCAGGTGGACGCTGCTGCCTTCGTGGGCGTGGTAGTGCCGGCCTACCCACCCTATCGCGCAACGGCTCAGGCCGTTGCAGCGCACCGCTGTGACAAGACAAAGCTGCTGATCTCGCGGGAGATCGGCGAACGCGATACGAGTCTGCATGGAAACCTCAGAGGGTTGCGTCGTCCGGCTCAGAGCCGGCGGGAGGGAGTGCCATGGCCATCTGCGCGCCTTGGTTGCGGGCGTCCTCGACGGCTTGGTCACGAGCGCGGCGTGCGCGCTCGGTTTCGGGGAGATCGCATCCCAGCGCGTCCGGAATGCCGGACGGGCTGGCTATGGCGGTCAGTTCGCTGTGACCGGTGTAGGCCGCCGAGCACAGCGGGTTGCTGCACACGTAGGTGTCATGTCGCAGGAACTGGTGCATGAGGTAGCTGGTGCGCTTGACCAGCACGTAAGTGCACACCGCACACGAAAAGATCGCGCGCCGGCCAACCGTTTCGATGGCCATGGGCTTAACCCCGTCGTGCGGTTTGGCGTGACACGGTGGGGATTTGGGGGTTAGGCTTCATCCCGAGCGCCACGGCGGCGTCATGGCGGCTGCCAAAGTTGGCTTTACTCCGGCCGCCGAGGACGTCCTTTACCGCATCGAGACTGAGCTGGTTGTCTCGCGCGAACTGAGAGGCGCTGAGACCGATGGTGCGCAGCCACTCCTTAGCTTGATCGGCGGTGCGCAGGGCGGGGGAGCGGGAAGGCTTACGGCGAGCGTTACGAGTAGACATGCGCGGGTCATCGCGTGAATTTGCGTGAAAGCTTGGTGCATAATAATGCACCTGTCAAGCGCAGTTTTGTTCACCTCATGGAGAGAGACATGGAACTGGGTAAGCGGCTTAAAGAGGAACGCCAGCGGTTGGGTCTGACGCAGCAGGCGATGGCAGAGGCCTGCGATTCGTCCAAGCGAGCGCAGCTCAATTACGAAAGCGGCGACCAGGTGCCGGGAGGCATGTATCTCGCGGCCGCTGCCGATCTCGGCGTGGATGTAGTGTTTGTCCTGACAGGCCGAAGCAGCGCGCAAGCGAGCGCATCCGCAGAGGACGCGGCTTTACTGGCGCACTTCCATCGCATGAAGCCTGAGGTGCGCAACCTGATTCTGGAAATCCTGCTGCAGCTAAACACGTCGGCACCGACCTCAAAGCGCGGCATTACCATCAAGGGCGGCGAACAGGCGCAGGTCATACAGGGAAATCCTGTCCAGCCAGACCTGACGATCAACGTCGGTGGTGGACGCGGCGCACGCAAAAAGTGAATCAAGGAAGTGTGACGGTGGCCGATGTTATCGGCTATCGATCAAAGGAATGCATATGCGTCCACGCGACATCACGGCCGAGAACATTGGTCAGGTAATCCAAGGCAGCGTCCACGCCAACACGCTCGTGTTGAACGTGGGCGGACAGCCGCACCCCCTCTGCGAAATCAGTAGCGATCAGGTGGCTCACCTGCGCCGCGTTGTCACCAAAGCCATCGCGTTCCGTACAAAGCTGGCTTTCGCGCCTCGGCTAGTCACCGGCGCCCTCATCGTGTGGTTGTGGTGGAACATACCCGCTGCAGTGGGCATGCCTGAGGGTCTAACTGACACCGAGCGACTGATTGCTGCGCTGATGATGGCGGGCAGCAGCGTCGTTTCTGCGTGGGGCGTGGTGCAGATCAACATGGGGGCGTGGATGCGCCGTCACCGCAAAGCCATCGGGGAGCTGGAGAGCGTGCTGGCAAAAATCGACGCCGAGCTGGATATGCGAAAGCCGCTTACTGAGTTCGGCGCGGGGGCACTGTTCCGGAGCTTGTTTCCTCCGGCGCAGTTTCGGTCGTTTCAATAATCACAAGGGGAAATCTGATGAATGCAACAGTCGCACCAACCCGCAGCGCACCGGTGAAAGGCACGTGGATCTGCCTCGTTATCGCGTGGGTGCTGTTCCTGATCCCGCTGCCGGGTGCCGGTCTGTTCGTGGGCTGGCCGCTGAACCTGGTCGCCTTCATTCTCGCCATCGTGGTGATGGCTCGCGGCAAGACGGTGGCTGGGTTGATTCCTCTGCTGGCGTCGATCATCGTCTCGCCCATCGTGTACTTCGTCGGGCTTGCGGTGCTCGGAGCTGCGGCCGTCAGTGGTGACGCTTATCAGGACTACAAGGAACGCGCGGAAGCGGCCAGCACGCAGCAGGAAGCGCCGCAATCCAGCGCCGCGCTCGACCTCAAGCCGGTAGCGATGGAAGTCACTGCTGCCGACCTGTTTGCTGCCTATGACGCCAATGAAGTATCGGCGGACGACAAATACAAAGGCCGCCAGTTGGCGGTGACCGGTACGGTCGCAGGGATCAACAAAGACATTACGGACTCGGTTTACGTTGAGATTGCAACGCCCAATGAGTTCTCGACTATCCACGCTCGCGGCATTGAGCCGGCAGTCGCTGCTGGCCTGACCAAAGGCTCGCAGATCACCGTGGTGTGCGAAGGTGGCGGCCTATTGATCGGATCGCCGCAGCTCGATGAGTGTTCCGTACGCTGATCGCACCGCGCTCCGGATAGAAATAGGCCGCCTTACGGCGGCCTTTTCTTTTACTTGGTCGTGTCGATCGGCTCGCGCCCGCCGGGACCTTGAGGCGGTGCGGGATCTGCCTTCGCCTTCTGGCGCTTGCGCACGAAATAGTACAGCGCCACGCCGATGACGACGATGACGATCAGGGTCTTCATGTGGTGTTTCCTTCGGTAGTGGAAGATTCGCTCCCGACTGTTTCCAGATCGAGCGCGGTGGTGAACCCGGCGCTGCCGGTGACGGTGTGCACGACGCGGGACGCCAGCCATTCCCCGTCGATGCCTTCCTTGAAGCCGGCAACGTCAATGCGCTGCTCGGGATACAGATCCGCGCGTCCCAGCGCGAGCGTGATCGAGAACTTTGCGCCGCCGCGCCGGATGCGGTTCCATTCGGCCGTCGCCTGCTCGCGCGCCTCTGCCTCGTTGGCGTAGGACTCGCGCAGGCGCTTTGCGTTGCCACTCTGGCCCACCACCACCGACTTCCGTTGCGCAGCGCCCTTGTCGTGCCAGTACGCGCGAACGCCGGTATACACGTCGCGGTCGGCGGCCATGTAACGGTGCTGATCGCCCATGTCCCGCGTGATCGACGCGCCGGGCAGCGGCTTGCCCGTTGCGGTCTTGCCCGATCCGATGGGCGCGAACAGCAGCGCGCCGGCCTTGACGGTGGCCACTGCGTCGTAACGCTTGGCCAGGCGCGTGAGCAGGTTGGCATCGCTCTCTTCGGTCTGATCCAGATGCGCGATGGCGATGCTGTCCAGCGGGGCCGCGATGCGCGGCTGCAGGCCATGCTCGCCGGCAATGTTGCGCACCACCTTGCCCAGCGTCGTGGCGTGCCAGCTGCGATCACGGCGCGTGCGCATCTGCTGCGTCAGATCCGCGCTGCGGGCGCGCACGGTGATCACGTCGGGCGTGCCGCTATGCTCGACCTCATCCACCTTGAAGGTGCCTTTGTCGATCAGGCCGGAGTCCTGCCAGCCCAGCGACACCTGCAGCAGCACGCCCTTGCGCGGCATCGCCACTGCGCCGTCGTGGTCGTGAATCCGCAGCTCCAGCTGATCGGCCTCGCCACCGCGGCATTCGGTCAGCGTCAGATCCAGCAGGCGAGGGCGGAACCGCTCGGTCAGATCCTTCCCGTCCAGCACGACCTTCCATGCTGGGATCGCGTACAGCGCCTCATTGCTCATGCACTAGCACCGGACGCCTTGGCCACGTCATCCACGCGCGAGAGCGACAGCACGAACTCGATGCGGCGCGGCGTGCCGTCCTGAAACAGCAGCGTGCTGGTGGTGCGCGTGGACACGATGACGAACGCGCCGCGCACCTTGCCCGAGCCGTCCACCAGCGCCAGCGGCCGCCCTTCGCTGGCCATCTTCTCCAGCGTCTCCAGCGAGGCGACGCGACCGGTCAGCTCCGGCGCCACGACGCCGGACAGGTCGATGGTTTCCTCTCCCGGCCCGAGGTACTGGCGCGCCGGCCGCGCGCCGACGCGCTCGCTGGATGCGTGACGCCAGGTGGCGCTGCGCTCCACCGTCTGCGGCGCGAGTTCGCGCAGGGAGAACACGAAGGTGCCGAGAGCCATTAGCACGGGGGAAAACCTCGTTAGTCGTCAGTGAGCCGGGATCGATCGCGCGCGTGCTTGTCGCGCTGGCAGCGTTCAATCTCGGCACGCACCATCACCGCGATCTCCTGCGCATCGACACCGGAGCGGGGATAGATGTTGATGGTGAAGCTGTCGCCGGCCGCTGCCGGCGCGGCGCGCGGGGCTGCGATGACCGGCGGCCGGTTGTCGATGGCCATCGCCGGGGACGCCACAGCGGCGCTCATGGCCACGCCGGCCCCGATGCGCTGCAGGCGCTCGCCCATGCCCTGCATCGCGCTCAGTGGGCCGCCTTGTGCGCGCAGCAGGCCGTTGGCGAAGCCCTGCATGGTGAAGCCGCCCAGCTGCGTGAATACGCGCGACGGACTGCGGATGCCGAGCAGCGACTTGAAGCGCGTGATCACGCCAGTGCCGACGCTGGCCACCGCATCGTTCGCCTTGCCGAGCATCGACCTGATCCCGGTGATCAGGCCGGTGACCAGGTTGACGCCGGCTTGCATCATCTTCGCCGGCCAGCCGGCCAGCACGCTGTTGATCGACGTCCACATGGCCTGCAGGCCGGCACGCACGCGGCCGCCGTCGCCTGCAAACAACCCGGTGATCGCCAGCCACGCATCGCGCACCATCGCGCGCATGCGCAGCCACAGCGAGGCCAGCGAGAGCAGCACGCCATCGGTGCGCTGGGCGATGCCTCGGCCGATGGCGGCCACCAGCTGCACGCCCACCTGCAGGAGCCGCGCCGGCCAGCCGGTCAGCACGGCGTTGGCGGCAGACCACATGGCCTGCAGTCCAGCGCGCACGCGGCCAGGATCGGCGGTGAACAGTCCCGCCAGCGCTGACCACGCGCCCCCGAGGTAGGCCTGCAGCTGGCCCCACAGCGCACGCGCAGCGCTCAGGACGGCGCCGGCACGCTGGGCGATGCCGAGCGCCATGGAGCGCACGAGACGGCCGCCAGCGGTCTGCAGGCGCGCCGGCCAGCCCGCCATGACGGCATTGACGCCCGACCACATGGCCTGCACGCCAGCGCGGACCTTGCCCAGGTCGCCGGAGAACACGCCGGACAGCAGCGCGCCGAAGCCGCGCACGTAGCTGACGATGCCGCCCAGAACGCGCGAAACGACGCGGTGCACCGTCAGGAAGCCCGTGACCAGCCATCCCAGCGCCTTGACGGCCAGCCGTACCTGTAGCGTCAACACGGCGCCCAGCACGCGGCCGAAGCTGCGGCCGTGGCCAGTGGCGCTGGCCAGCTGCTCGTTGGTGGCCTGAAACGGCGTGAACAGCTCGCGCAGCACGCCCCACAGCTTGCCGGCGGCGTCGCTGATCAGGTTCCAGACCGGCGCCAGCGGCGCGAGCGCGGTGCGGATCTCTTCCAGCACCGGACCGGCGGCCTCGGTAAGCCCCTGCCATACACCGAGCATGAAGGCCTTGATCGGCTGCCAGTAGCGCCACACCAGCGCAGCGACGACGGCCACGGCCGCGCCGATGGCCAGCACCGGCGCACTGATACCGCCCAGGATCGGCAGCAGCATGCGCGCACCGTTGAAGATCCACGGCAGTACGCGGCCGGCAAGCTGGCCACCAGACTGCAGCAGTGCGCCGAGACCCTTACCGCCGCTCAGGATCGCAACGGCGCGGTGGATCTGCGAGAACGCCATCGCCGCGAAACCGCCCGTCATGAGCAGGCCCCCCAGCAGCGTGGCCAGGGCAGTGCCGCCGACCACCACGCGCGCGATTCCGCGCACCAGCTCGGGGTTGGCGCGGATCCACTCCACGATGCGGCCGACCACCGCGCCGGTGCGCTCGGCAAACACCTTGAAGTCGGGAATCAGCGTGGCGCCGATGGACTGGGCCAGCACCATGGTGGTGTTCTTCAGCAGCTGCAGCGTGTTGGCGGAGGTGGACACGCGGGAGGCGTACTCGGCCTCCATGCTGCCGGCGTACTTCTGCGCGTCGGTCACCTTGTCGAAGTTGGTGGCCAGCAGTTCGAGGTTGGTCAGCAGCGGTGCGATGGCGCCGATGGACTCGCGCCCAAACAGCGTCGTCATCGTCGCGGCCTGCTGGAACTTCGGCAGCTGCCGCAGCTTCTCCAGCACGAACATGATCGCGCCGCCAGCGTCATCCTGCATGCGCTTGGACATGTCCACCGCGTCAACGCCGATGGCCTTCATGGCAGCGCGCTGGCGCTTCGTGGCAGCCGATCCCGACGCCAGCGTGAGCAGCATGTTCTTGATGCCCGTGGCCGAGACTTCCGACTGGATGCCCATGCCGGCAACCGTGGCCGCCATCGCCGCCAGCGGGCCAGACTGCAGGCCGGCGACTTCGCCCAGCGCGCCGATCCGGTTCACCACGTCGGAGATCTTCTGCACGCTGGCCGGGCCGGTGTTGCCCAGGTAGTTGATCCGGTCCGCCAGCTGTACAACGTCGCGCTGGCCCATGCGGAACGCCGTGCGCCACGTGGCCATCGTCTGGCCGGCATCCTCGGCCGTGGTGTCGAACGCCACGCCCATCTTCACCGCGTCCTCGGTGAACAGCAGCAGCTCGTTGCGCGCGATGCTCGCCTGTCCGGCGGCCGCCACGATCTTGGCGATCTCTGTCGGCAGCATCGGCAGGCGGCGGGAAAGATCCTGCACGTCGCGCCCCATCGCCGCGAACTGCTCCGGCGTGTCGAAGTCCACGACCTTGCGCACGTCGGCCATGGCGGACTCGAAGTCCATGGCGGTGGCCAGCGGCAGCATTTCAGCGCGCAGGGCACGCTGGCCAGCGAACAGCATGCCGGCGCCGTGCAGCGATGCGGTCATGCCGGCGCGGTGGATCTTCTGCGCCTGCTCGCTGGCGCGCTTGAGGCGTGTGAGCTGGGCGTGCTGATCTTTCAGCTTGCGGTTGGCCTGATCGATATCGCCGGACAGGCGGCGCTGGTGCACGGCAAAGCGGCTGCCCTCGATTCCGGCGGCGGCGAGCGCCTGACGCTGGCCCGCCAGCTGCGTGTTCTGCCGCTGCTCGATGGCGACCAGGCGGCCGACTTCGGCGGCCTGCTGTTTCAGCTCGCGCGTCTGCCTTTTCGTGGGCGCGTCGAGCTGGTTGTACTGCGCCGTGAGTTCGGCCAGCACGCGGCGCTGCGCCTGCAGCTGCTGCGAGGTCTGCGAGGCCTGCGTCTCCAGACGACGGAAACTGTCCATCCCGCGCTGCTGCTCGTTGAGCTGGCGCAGCGCGGTCTGGGACTTGAGGATGGCAGCGGAAACGCCCTTGCTGCCGGCCATGATGCGACGGAAGGGGCCGGTGGCCTTATCGACAGCCGCCAGCAGCACCGAGAGCTTGAGGTTATCGCCGGCCATATCAGCCGGCTCCGTGCGCGGTTACGGCGCGTCGCGGTCCTGCGTGCCGTGCACGGCATCGCCGATGCGCCGATACACCGGCGCCAGTGCGAGAAACGAGGCGGCGCCGATCAGCAGCGCGAACACCAGGGAGAGGACGATGACCATGCGCGCACATTACCACTACTCCGCTCCACTCCGTAAACGGGCGCGCTCGCGCCACTGCATGAGTTCTTCCACGCTCCAGTCAGCCATGACGGTGGGCGGCCAATGGAAGATGGCCGCGACGTCCGCCATCGCGTCCTCTACGCGGGCAGGGATGCCAGATCCGCCTGCGTCACGAAAAAACCCGACACCTCCATGCCCAGCGCGAGCAGATCGGCCGGATCGAGGTTGGCCACTTCGTGCGGCAGCAGCGTGGGCAGCGTGACGCGCGGCAGCACGGTGGTCAGTGCGCCCACGTCCATGGCCACCAGCATGGCCAGCTGCACGCCCATCAGTTCGCCGGCACGCGGCTTGCGTACGTCCACGCGGGCGATGGTCTGCTCGCCGCGCTGGATCGGCTCCTGCAGCGTCACGCTGCGCAGGACGGGCTTGCGCGTGGCGGCAGCGGTGGCAGCCAATGCGGTGGCGGCCAGCGCCGGGGCTTCGTTCTCTTTGGACATAACGTCTCTCTCTCAGGGAAGGGAAGAGGCCCGGCTTGCGCCGGGCCGGTGAGGATCAGGCAACGCCGATGGCTCGGCGCTGTGCAGCGAGGCGGTCCACGCCGTTGACGATCTCGATCATGTTCACCAGGTCGATCTCGATCTCGGTGCGACCGTTGACCGTGAGCTTGTAGTAGCTGCACGCGGTCTTGACCTTGAACTCGGTGTCTTCGCCGGGCTTGCCTTCGCCCATGTCGATCTCTTCGTGCCGACCGCGCACGACGATCTCCACGGCGTCCACCGCCGCCGTGTCGTCGCGCTGGTAGGCGCCGACGAAACGCAGCTGCACGGCGTCGTGCCGGGTGGTGGCGTACTGGCGCACGATGGGGCGCATGAAGCCACCGAAGGTGGACTCGATCTCCAGCGCGTCCTGACCCTGATCGATCTTCACGGGGCCGTTCATGCCGCCACCGCGGTAGGCCTCCATGATGCGGGTCAGGGTTGGAAGCTTCACCGAGACGACTTGGCCGAGGAAGCTTTCGCCATCGCCGAACAGGTTGAGATTTTTGAGCTTGCGGGGCAGGGACATGGATCAGTCTCCAGAAAGGGCGAAGGGCGAGGCGACGGGGGTTAGCCCGTCACCGCAGCGGCGAAGGTGGCGAGGTAACGACTGGTGATGCGCTGACGCAGGGTCAGGTCCTCCAGCGGCGGCACCGGCGTGTAGTCGTAGTCGATGTAGAGCTTTCCGCCCGACAGCGTTGCCTCGGTGTTCTGCGTTTCGTCGTACCAGGCAGAGCCGCCGATCAGGTAGCCCGAGGCGATCATTTCGCGCAGCTTGGCGTTGATCGATTCCACGATGTCGCGCACGAGGGTGGGGTGCATGGGCTTGTCGATGGCCCAGGCCACGCCCTCGGCGATGGTGTCCTGCAGTACCTGCGCGGTGCGCACGGCCGACTCGAAGGCGAACAGCGGTTCATCCGAGCAGGTGCGCGAACCCCAGAAACGGTAGCCGGTGAAGTTGATCAGCGTGGTCACGTCGGCGGCGTTGAGGTAGCCCGCATCGGTAGCCGGGTTCTGCAGGTCGAAGAAAACATCCCGGCTCAGACCGGTGACGCCGTTCACCGCCACGTTGGAGAGCGTCTTGTGCCAACCCTGCTCGGCGTCGATCTTTGCGCGCAGGCCGAGCGCGCGGGCTACGGCGAAGGCGGGCACGCTGGTGCTGGTGGTGGTATCCCACGCCACGAAGTCCGGCCAGATCACCATGAGTTCGCGCGCGGCGAACTCTTCGCGGTACTCCGCCGCGTCTTCCTTCGTGGAAGCGGCACCGGCGCTCACGTAGGCCATCGCGCGCAGCTTCTGCGCGACCACGGCGAGGGCGGCCGCCACCGGCTGCGTGTCGAGGCCCGGCGCGCCCAGGATGCGCGGGGTGACGCCCAGCTGCGCCTGTGCGGCCAGCAGCGCCTGCATGCCGGTGTAGGCACCTGCGTCGCTGGCGCCGATCACATTCGTGGTGGTGTCCGAATCGGTGGCGCCGGCCTCCACGCGTACGACCACCACAACGGGGTCGGCCTGATCGGCAATGGCCTGCAGGCTCTTGGCCAGCGTGCCCTGTACGCCTGCGTTGGCGATGGCGGCGCGCACATTGGTCAGCAACACGGGCTTGTTGAGCGGGAAGGCGGCGGCGACCGCATCGGTGGCAGTGGCGACCAGGCCAACGATGGCCGTGGACACGGTGCGGATGGGACGCACGCCCTCGTTGATCTCGATGACGCGAACGCCGTGGTGGTACTGGTCGGACATGGTGATTCTCCGGGGCGGGTCAGTTGGTGCGGAAGTTGAGAGGGATCTGCAGGCGCGTGTACTCATTGGACGCCGGCACGTCGGTGCGCTGGCCTTGCACGTCAACGAGGAAGGTTCCCGGCTCCGTGCCGGGCGAGATCTGCACGCTGGTAAGCACGATTCGCGGCTCCCAGCGCAGCAGGGCGGTGGCCACGGCGCCGTAGAGCTGCACGCGGGTGGTGCCGTTGAACGGCGCGTCGATCAGTTCGGGCAACAGCGAGCCGTAATCGCGGCGCATCACGCGCGTGCCCAGTGGCGTTGTGAGAATGTCGGCGATGGACTGACGCAGGTGCGCCTCGCCTTCGATCGCGCGGCCCGTGGTGGCGCTTACGCCCCTCACTGCGGCGGTCCCGACACGCCACCGCCGGTCTGCACGCCGGTGTGTCTGTGATTCTTGAGGCTCTTGCCGCCGCCGATCACGTCGGTCTGCGCCGTCAGCGTCTTGCTGACGCCGGTGTCGCCATTTATCTGCGTGTCACCGTTGACGGTCAGCGGGCCATTGATCGTCACGCCGCCATCGGCGGTGATCTCCGCCGTGCCGCCGCCGGGCAGCGTTGCGGTCAACGCATGGCTGGCGTGGTCGTACTGGATCAGCGCGCCGTCCGGATACTTGACCAGGTGCAGCGCTTCGCCGTGCGCCGGGGCAGGGTGCTGGTTGGAGTAGATGCCGCGCACGGCCACCGCGCTGTTCACGTCGCCGCCCGGTGCCAGCACCATCACCTGCTCGCCCGCGCTCGGTGCGGACCACTCGATGACGGCACCGGCACGCGGCACCAGCCACGGAATGAAATCGGTGACGATCTCGCCCGTGGACACGCGGCACAGCGCACGCGCCAGATCCACCTCGGCGACGGTGCCAAGGCGGATCTGATTCAGTGACTGACGCGGGATATCGCGGGCGCTTTCCATTCCCGCATGGTGCTTGCGCGCGCGAGGCCGGACACGCGCCGCCGTCTGTATGCGCGGCGGCTACACGGCTCGACTACGCAGAGCCGTCCGTCTCAGTCTCGAAGTAGATCGTCGTTGACGAAACGAGGGCGCCTGTTGCGATGCGCTGGATCTCGATCAGGATCGTATCGAAGGAGTTGCGCGTTCCGCTAGAAGGCCCCGAAGGTCCCACGGAAACCGTCACGTCTGTCGTCGCGCCGATGGCGCTGAAGACCGGGGCCGTGTTCGCGGCCTGTCCGACGACACTGCCTCCGGTGTGCGTGAGGGTGTAGCGGACGCGGAAGTCGGCGGCCACGCTTCCGGCCGGCACGAATGTGCCGACAATATCTGGGAGCGCCGCGCCGTGCGTGCGCGTGCGGATCACTCGATATTCGCCGGTGTCCGTCAGGCGAAAGCGGCACGCCGCGCTGCCCTGTTGTCCAGGCGGCACGATATTGCTCACGCGGTAGCGCTGGCCGTTGATGGGCAACGAGTACAGGGCCGTGCCCTTCGCGGCCCACAGGTTCGATACGTCAACGTCGGCACTGTCCCTGTAGCCCACGTCCGCACGCTTCGTGCCGTAGCTCAGTGCGGCGTACTTGAGCGGCACGCCGCCAGATTTCAGGAACGTTGCCGAGGGGCCGTCCCCCATCACGTCGGGGTCGAACAGATCGTCAAAGTCAACGCCGCCGCTGCGGATGTTCTTAGCCATGTCGTGACCGCTTCTCCAGCACAGCGACGCGCTCGGTCAGGCACTGCAGGGCAGCGCACGCGGTCACGAACAACACCTGATAGTTGACCGCCTCAGGCTGTCCATGCTCATTGAGCCGCACAGCGAATCCCAGCGGGCCATCCAGCAGATCATCGGCGATCACGCCCCGCTGCAGGCTGCCGTCGCTGCGCAGCGCGTACGTCTTGAAGGCCACCGCCATGATGTCGGCCAGCGCATCATCGGGGTGCAGATCCTCAATGTCCTTCTTGAGTCGGCGGGCAGACCCTTGGTCGAATACCGGCGCCGTCACGACGCCCGTGAACACTGGATTGTTGACGGGCGCTTTCGAGTTCGGATCGAAGTTGGCGGATGACCAGCTGCGCGCCCACGCCGACCAGGTGCCGCCCTGCAGGTGACGCGTGCACAGCTCTGCTGCGCTGCCGTTGTAGGCCCATGCGGTTTGCTGTCGCGTGGTGGCGCCGGTGTAGCTGTTGCGGCATTCCACGTACCAGAACGAAACACCCGCGACCGCCGGGGGCAGGTTGAGGTTGCCCACCTGAGACACCAGCGCCCGAGTGCCCACCGGCATGTCGTTGCAGTCGAAGCTGCTATTGCCGGCTTTGTACTCGGGGTTTGTGCCGGCAGCATCCGCGAAAGAGCCGTTGACGCTGATCTTCGTGGACGGCGAGATGGTGCGCCATTCACCCAGCGTGCCGGCGTCGAACACCTGCGTCCAGCCGATGGAAAGCGCCGACTGGTGCTGCGTGACGCTGGCCACAGAGATACGTGCGGCTGCAAACGTGCCACTGGTCACGTCTCCGGCCGCATGGGTGTGCGCGCTGTTCGCCTTGGAAGCGGGATCGAAATTGCCGGCGTGCCACATGGCGTTGCCGTTCCATGTGGCGCCCGTGATCGATACTGACAGTTCGCCGGTGGCGCTCAACCGGCCGTTCGGACGCATGCGCAGGCGGCCGTCAGCGTACTCACTGAACAGGCCAACGTCGCCAATACCATCGTTGGCGAAGTTGCACATACCACCGTTGCGGCCGCCACTCACACCAATGCCGATGATGGAGCTTGCCTTGCTTACCAGCAGATCGCCGGTCTGCGTGGGGATGTTGGTCGGCGTGAAGGTGCCGGCGTGCCAGACGGGGAAGCTGTTGACCTGCAGTGCACTGGTGAAGTTGTACGTGGCGGTCTGGAAGGTCACCGTGGAGCCGGCGCCGCCGGAGATCACGGATTGGCTACCCGCCGCGCCCAGCAGTCGCCAGCCGCCGCCGTTGCTCGCAGCATTGGCGCCGTTGAGTTCGAGGATGGCGCCGCGCGCCGTGCTGAACGCACCGCCGGACTGCAGGCGCAGCTGCAGAATGTCGTTGCCTTCGGCGGTACCAGCCGCTAGGCGCCAATCGGTCATGCTGGCGGGAATGGTGTTCTGGTTCGCATCCTTGCGCACCACCGCATCCAGAATCGTCTGCAGGTTGGTGATCAAGCTGATCGGAAGCGCGGGGATGCGCTCAGCAGCGAGCGTGCCCGAGGTGATATCACCAGCGGCGTGCGTGTGTGCGGCGTCAGCCTTCGCGGCCAGTGCGGCGATCAGACCCACGATCTCGGCGATGGCGTGCGAGTGTGCAGACGGGGGATAGGTGCCGGGCTTGTTGTCGATGGCAGCCCAATCGTGCGTATGGGCCACGGGCGACTTGCCGTCCAGCGCCGTCTGCAGGCCGGTGGTCTTGCTGATCGCCAGCGCCGGAATTCGGGCGTCGGCGAATGTGCCCGAAGTGATATCACCGGCGGCATGCGTGTGCGCAGAAGGCGGGTAGCTGGCTGGCTTGTCGGTGACCTCTGCGTACGTGGGCCACCGGGAGGCGAAGGCAGGAACGCCGCTCAGATCGCCCCAGGCGTGCCCGTGCGCGGACGGCGGAAAGGTCGGCGGCTTGTTGGTGAGGTTGGCGTAGTCCCTGTAATACGCGCCCTGCTGGCCGTCCAGCAGGTCCGCATCCAGACCATTGCCCGCGCCCATGTTGCGCGTGGCAGCGGTGCCCAGCTCCAGCGCGGTGCGGAAGAGAGCAGCCGATGCCAGGTTGAGCAGCGTCTTGACGAAGGCGGTCGGTGCACCTGCACCGAATCGGGTATCCAACGCGTACTTGAGACCGGCCGGGGTGACACCCCGCTGCGCGTCGGTGCCCGCGTCCGTTTCTCCATTGGTCGCCAGCTCCAACACACCCATCCGTTCGGTTGTGGCCGGTGGGTTCAGCCAGTTGCTGTCCCCAAAAGTCACGTTGGTGATGTTCAGATCGAGGAACTGGATATCCGTGGACAGCAGCAGCATGGCCTGCGCGGACTTCTCCATGATCACGCCGGCCTGCCAATAGCCACCGATCAGCGTGCCGTCGTCGGCGTACAGTGCGAACGCCCGGAGCGGGTACACGCTATCGCTATCGTCGCGGATGGTGATGTGGATCGTGTCGTCTGCCACGGCTTCGCCTGCGAAGGTGGTCAGGCGCTTGATCTCGCCCACGAGGGCGCCACCAGCGACACCGGTGCCGGACGAACTTACGCCGACGTGCGTGATCTCGAAGCCGTTGGTGCCGGTGTTCTGCGCGTTGACGAGCTTCGCGCGGCCGGCGGGGGTCAGGTAGAACGGAAGGGCGGACACTGCGGCTCCTATGGGTTCACGGCCTGCAGCGTCAGGCGGCGATACGACGCCACACGCGAACGCGCGCAGATGCCGATGCCCCCGACGCTCTGCACGCCTTGGGTGAAGGTGTAGTGCGAGCGGACGGGCTTGGTGCGCTCCACCTCCGCGATCACGTCGTCAACGAACTGCGCGGAGGCGGTCTCGCCGCCTTCGCCGGAGAGGTTCAGCACCATCTCGAAGGTGTGCGGTGGGCCGGGCGGTGACTTCTGCCACCACTCGCGCAACTGCACGTTGCCGCCGAATGCGGCGACCACCTGCCGAACGCTGTTGGCGGTTCCCTTGGCGCGCTGGATCTCGATGGCATTGCGCACGCGAGCGCGCTTGATGTGTTCCGGCCAGCTGCTGCGCCAGGCATCGATCGACAGCGCCCAGGCCAGCCAAGGCAAGAGCCCGAGCGCGATCTTGTCCGGGTCCCATTGGTCCGTGATGGGCACAGGCACGGCGCCGATGCGCGCGGTCGCGCTTTCCAGAGCGCGCTCTGCCTTGCTGGCGTTCGGCGGCAGCAGGCTACTCATCGACGCCGCCATGCGTAACGGTGACGGACGTGCAGTGGGAGGCCTGCGTGCGGCTAATCGCCACGTCAGCGGCGGGCAGATCGATCTCCACGCGCTGCACGCCCTCGGTGTGCAGCACGGAGTAGATGCCCGACAGAGGCACGTCACGGCCGAGTCGGTGCGATTCTTCGATGTACCGCTCAAGCCGCTGCAGCGATTCGGCCAGCACCAGCGCCGAGTCCGGACCGGCGTAGGTGTACACGCGCGCCACCACGGCGAAGTTGACGATCTCCGCGCCCTGCACGGTGACGTGATCGGTCATCGGGCGCACGTTGTCCGATGCCAGGGCAGCGGCCACGTCGGCGATCAGCTCCGGCGACGGGGCGCCCGTGCCGGTGCGCGCCAGCACGGTGACCACCACCTCGCCCGGCGTGGGGCTAGTCGCACTGGCGTCCAGCACGTCCGCATCGGCGTTGAGCGCATGGAAGATATACGCGCCCTCGGGGCCGGCAACGCTGAAACCCTCAGGCGCCAGCTGGATGCGGCGACGAAAGTCCGCGTCCGTCTCGTAGGTCGGCGGGATGCTGTTGTCCGGGTCGCCTTCGGTGAGCTGGTAGCGCTCCACACCGAACAGCGCGCCGAGCTGGTCCAGGTCCGACCCGGTGGCATAGGCGAGCATCACGCCGCGCGCGGCGTCGTTGACGCGCTGGCGCAGGTTGAGTTCGCGATAGGCGACCACCTGCAGGATCTTGTAGGCGGGGTCTGATTCGGTCAGTGCATCGAACTGCGGATCAAGCGCGCGCAGCTCGGCCAGCATGCCGCCGAAGATGGACTCGAAGTCAAGCGGCTCGACCACGGCCGGTGCCGGGAGGCGCGAGAGATCGACTGCGGTGAAGGTGGACATGGCGCGCCGGGAAGCAGGAGGTTCCCGTTAGGGTCTTGCGCGCGCGTAAGGGCGAACACGCACATGGCGTGTTACGCGTTCGGCTACACGGACCCGAAGTGATCCAGCAGCAGGTTGCGCACCAGTTCGCGGTTTTCGGGGGAGAAACCCAGCAGCCGACGGCGCTCATACCGCACGCGCGGACCTTCGGGACGCACGCGATCCATGCGGCCCTCTTGGTGAATGCGCGCGATGTGTGACACGCGGCCGAGGAAACCCACGGTCACCTCGTTGGGATTGGCGCTGATCTTGAGGTGCCGCGCCTGCCGCAGCTTTTTGAACATCACGCCGCGTTTGATCTGACCGGCACGTGCACGCAGCCGCTGCGGCTTACGTGGCGCGAAGGGCTGGCCATCAGGCTCGGTCTGCCGGCGGATGCGCTCGCTTTCGTGCTTGCGCAGCGCGTTGCCGATGCGGCGGGCGAGCGCGGAGCGAGCGGCCGGCGCCATCTGCGCCAGCAGCGGCTCCAGCCAGTCCTCCAGCTGCTGCAGGTCATCCATCCACGGGCCAGGTGGCCGGCGCGTCCCATTCGGCGATCAGGATCTCGCCGGGGCGCAGATACAGCTGCCAATGCCGCGGTGGGTAGTCGCCAGGGATCTCCGGCTCCGGGTAATGCTCGACATGCACCGTGCCGTCTTCCTGCTTATGCACGCCCACGCGCTCAGTGAGCGGCAGTGTCAGCTCCAGATCCACCTTGTCGTTGGCCAGCACTTCGGCCTCGAAGCGAACCTGATCGCGCAGGGCGGGGTTGGCCAGCAGCTCGGGCTGGTGGATGCGCAGCCAGTCCAGCAGCGGCACCATCACCGCGTCCGGATGCAGCCCGAAATCGGTGATGACCAGCTTGAGGGTATAGCGGTACTCGAAGGACCGGCCCGGCGCCAACGTGGACGCCAGGCTGCCGCCGGTGATGAACACCAGCAGGCGGTCCGGACTTTCCTGCAGCTCGCGGATCGCGCCCGTCAGGAAGTCGCGCAGGGACTGCGGCTTGTTCACGGGCTGGCCTGTGCCGCCGGGCACGAGGTGCGCACGTAGTCCTGCAGGCCGATCAACTGCTCGCCGAGCGCGTGGTACTGCGTGTAATTGTCGGCGACGGTTTCGGCGACGGCAGAGAGCGCAATGCCGGCGGCGGGCGCATCAGGATCTCCGGGGGCGGGTTCCGGGGGGGTGTTGGCGGCGGCGGCGTCATGGATGCGCACGAAGCCAAGAGGAACAGTGCAAGCGGCGTCAGCTTCCGGGGTGACATAAACCGGGATCTCCTTGGTGATGGTCTTGCCGGCCACGTAGACGGTCTCCACGCGGTCCACGTACTTCGTCACCACACGCACGTTCTCGCGCGCCAGGCGCGTTTCCTCGCGTGCCGTGTCCCGTTCGCCCTCCACGGCGCGCAGGCGGTTCTCCGCGCTGCGCGTTGCGTTCTTGGCGGCGTCGATGCGGCTCTGCTGCCAGACCCCGCCACCAATCAGGGCAGCGATGACCAGCAGGATCAGCAGGGTGACGATGGCGCGGGGCGAGGGCATGGATCAGGCTCCCAGCAGGGCGAGGGCGCGATTGGTGCGCGTGATGCGGTCGGCTTGGCCTTCGGCGGGACGCTTGGCCTTCGCGTTGCCCAGGTTGATCCGCTTGGACAGGCCCACGGTGTCGTTGGCGTCGGCCAGCAGGTTGAGGTTGTTGAGCTTCCAGTAGGCAGCCGCTGCACGGGCGCCGGTAGCGATGTCGAACAGCAGATCCGGCTGCTGCACCAGCGGCAGGCCCAGCATGGCGCCGATAGCGGCGTACTGATCCTTGAGCGTGCATTGGATCGGGCCGCGCCCGCGATAGCGCCAGCCGTCGCCGCTGGCCACGTTGCCGTTGCCGCCGCGCCCGGCATAGACCAGGTTCGCCAGTGCCTGCGGGTTGCGCACGTACTTAGGTGCGTCGGCGAGCGTGATGCGGTGACCCCACACCTCCATGAGGCGCGCGTGCGAATAGCTCAGGCCTTCCTCGATCTTGGACAGGCTCAGGCTTTCGTGGCCGGTCTGCGCGTAGAAGTGCGCGGCGCGACGTTTGGTGTTGATCCCGAACTCGCGCATGGCCGCGCTGAGTGCTTCATTCCAACGCTCGGCGCGTGCGAGCGGGCACTGCATGATCTGTGACAGGAGTTGCGGGGTGACCATCAGTCCACCTTCAGGATGCGCGCCACGTTGCCGCGTGCACGGAATGACAGGATGGCCAGCACCAGCAGGACGCCGAGCTGCCAGAGGTTCGGATGCGCTCGCGCGCCGATCAGCAGGATCTGCAGGGCTTGCCCGCCTGTGCAGGCGATCAACAGCCAGGCGCACAGGCTGACGCCCATGCGGTAACGCGTGCCGGGCATGCGGCGGTAGGTCACCAGCCGGGCGCACACGGCGGCGTTGGCGGCGAGGGTCAGCAGGGTGATCAGGTCAGGCACTGGGCGGGCCTCCACGGCGCAACCAGCTGAAATCGAGCTTCTTGCCTTTCTCGATCACGGCCAGCGTCACCGACACGATGACGGCCGACGCGAAGAACGCCGCCAGCCCGGACGATTTGAAGGGGATCCACGCCAGCAGATCCGGCGTGGCCATGTAGCCGGCAATCGCACTGATCAGGAAATAGATCACGCGCTGCCACAGCGGCATCGAAGGCGTGGAGACGACGAACAGCGTGCCTCCGGCGAAGGCGCCGATCAGTGCGTCACCATCGATGCCAGGCACCAGCGCGGCGAGGCCCAGGCCGGTGGCCAGCATGGCGAGGGTGGGGGAGGTCGGTTCGGCCACTAGGTCAGTCCCATAGCTGGACCAGCGCACGCTTGGCGGGCAGCTGGGCGGTGTTGAGGGTGGGGAGCTGCACGGCGGTTCCGTGTGGCAACACGGTGCCGAGCTTGGCCAGTCCGGGGTTGAGTTCCAGCGTCTGTTCCACCACGCCTGCAGTGGCGCCGAGGTGGCGGTAACAGATCTGATCGAGCGTATCGCCCTGACGTGCGTGCACGCGCACTAGATCAGCTCCACCGTGACGCGACGGATGCCTTTCAGGTCGCGGATCGCCCATCGCTGATCGCGGCGCAGCTCATCGATCGATGGCGTCAGATCGTCAGCACGCTGGGCGGCGCTGTCGTTGGCGTCGAAGGATCGATAACGCTCGGTCAGCTCGGCGGCCGCACAGCAGCCTACGGCGCGCAGGTACAGGTTGACCAGGCGCGACTTGCCGCCAACCTCATCGGCGGGCACGTCGGCCAGCGCGGCGCGGCCTTCGGCTTCGCGCTGCATGCGCCACTCGGCCAAGTCATCGTTGACCATCATCACGGCCGCGATGATCGAAGCCCGCAGACGCTCGGCGGAAATGGAACCGTCCAGCCGATGCGACTTGCGCACGTCGTCAGGATTGACCTCGGGCCAGAACGCACCCGAGGTAATCGCTGCAGCGGCTTGCGGGGTTCCGTTGTAGACCAGACCGCTCATGTGCACTCGATAAGTTCGCCGGTGGTCGGGGCTTCACCGCAACGGGAGAGAGACGTTACGGATCAGCCCCGAGCCGGCGGGGTCGCGGGGACGCTCGGTTAGCCGCCTGCGTTGTCGGACGCACCCTTGGCGGCGTCGGCGCTGTCGGCCTTGGCGTCACCTTCGGGGTTGTCGGACTTGGCTGCTGCGGTGTCTGCAGCGGCGGTCTGTTTCTTCAGGAGGCGTTCGGCACGCTCCAGATCCTTCTTGCCACCGCAGCTGCCGTGCAGCTCGATGGCGCGTTTCAGGCTTGCCACGCATTCCTCCAGCTCGAAGATGCTGGCGGGCGCTTCGTCGGTGCAGCTGCGAAGCACGTCGCGGCCCATGGCCAGGTGAAGCTTGGCGCGCACTTCGTCCGGCATGTCCTGATCGGCCGTCATGCGCAGCGCCATTCCCAGCACGCCGGCCTCGAAGGTCTTGCCGGTGGCATGAGCTGCCAGCGCCGCCTCGGCGATCTCCTCGGCGATGACGCAGCCCGTGGTGCGGCTGAATCGGTCCGGCATGGCCAGCTTGTGCCGCAGCACGTACTCGGCAACGCCCAACGCTGCGGCATACAGGCCCGCGTCGATGGCCCACAGCATCACCGTGGTGACCACCTCATCGTCGCCGCCTGCGTCCGCTTTGAGAACGCCGTCGAGGTAGTCGGAGAACTCATGCAGCGCACCGGCCTTGTACGTCGCCTTGGCCTCGGCCGACTGGATCTGTTTCAGACGCAGCCGGTGTTCCTGCAGCAGCATCATGTGCTGCTCGAAGACCGTGCCACCGGCGCGGAGCGCGCCGTTGGCGGCCTTGCTTGCCTCCTGTGCCGCGAGAACGCGGGTCAGGTGGCGCTTGGCGGGACTCTGTGCCATGGCGGTTTACTCCGCGATCTCGATCTTCTCGACCAGGCAGCCGCGACCGTAGTCCTCGATCACGTAGGCATCGTTGGACTGCTCGTAGTTGGCCACCCGGTTCTTCTCCGGCTCTTCCTTGAGGTAGCGACGGCGGCCACCGCGCTGCCAGTACAGCGACAGGTTGTCCAGCGTGGTGATGAACAGCGCATCGTCCGGGCAGTAGGGCACCTCCGCCGCCTGCAGGCCGCCGATGCGGCGCTGCGACAGGATCACGTCCGTGGCCAGCTTCTCGGTCGGGGTCTGGTTGTCGTTGACCAGCGGGAAATACTTGTCGTGCAGCAGGTTCCGGCCGACCACGACGACCAGGCCGGGGTCGCGGCGGTGCCACGGGTCGATCAGCGTGCTCACGGCGTCGTACACGAGCGCGTCGAGGTTCTTGTAGTCGGCGGTACCGCCGGAGCCGATCACCACCTTGCCAGCGGTCTGGCCTTCGTCCATCACGCGCTGCGGCGCATGTGCACGGTACTGCTGCAGCCAACCGATGTTCACGTCCTGCAGCAGCGGATTGGTGGCGCGGTTGGTCGTCGCAGCGGCGCTGACGCCGTTGAAGCCGATCAGCAGGCGGTCCAGCGCCTGACGACGCACGATGGCATCGCGCAGCAGCGTCTGGAACTCCGGACGGTGTGCCCAGGCGTCGAGCTGCGAGTA
The DNA here is from genome assembly GCF_014851805.1 of Pseudoxanthomonas sp. PXM02. Classification (GTDB taxonomy): domain Bacteria; phylum Pseudomonadota; class Gammaproteobacteria; order Xanthomonadales; family Xanthomonadaceae; genus Pseudoxanthomonas_A. The sequence goes on along the minus strand of NZ_JACVAK010000001.1, from coordinate 1,215,436 downwards.
GCGGATGGCGGTATCGAAATCGGTCTGCTTGCACTCGTAGTCGTTGGCATCCAGCTGGCCCACGTCGCGCGGCGTGCGCACGCCGGCTCCGGTGGTGTCGGTGCGGCTGGCGATGGTGCCGCTGACGCCGATACCGACCTTTTCGCCCTTCAGTTCCTCCACGCCGATCATGTTGATACGGGACAGGAACTCGCTGGATTCCTGCGTGCGCTGTTCCAGCGTCTGCTGCACGGCCGGATCCACGTTGAAGGACAGGGTGGCGTCGCCGACCTGATTGAGCTGAGCAACCTGCGCCAGAAAGGCGGTGTACAGCAGGCGGGTGTTGTTACGCATGGCGTTGTGATCTCCGGGGAAACTGAAAGGGCGGTGACGTTGCGTGGTGTGGTGCGATCAGCAGTCGGTGACGGCGCTGGTGCCCTTCGTGCCATTGGCGGGCGGCCGCACGGGCTGCGCGCCGTTGGGCGTGTTGTCCAGTCGCGAGTACAGGTCCGCGAAATCGGTCTGCAGCTTCTTGACGGTGGCGTTCTGCTCGGCGCTTTCACGCTGCAGCTGGGCGAAGCTTTCGCCCTGCGTCTTGAGGTGGTCGCCGATGCCTGCCAGCGCGGTGGCAATCGCGCTGAAATCCTGCGTGGCGGCCGGCGGGGCGTCGGGCTTCGGTTCGACCTTCGTGGCCGCGCCCGTCAGGCGCTCGGCGAGCGTGGAAAGCACGTTGAACAGCTTGTCGGTGGCGGTCGGCTCGGTGATGACTTCCTCGAAAGCCATCTCCACCTCGCCGGCAGCACTGAACAGGTTGTCGGCGTGTTGCTTGCGCTCGCCGAACAGCTTGGCCTCCGGATGCTGCGCGGAGAACGCCAGACGCTCGGTGCCCAGGCTGGCCGGCGAGTCGGTAATGCCGAGGCCCGTCAGGTACGCCTTGCCGGTGTTGGCGAACTTCGGGGAGATCTCCATGCTGGTGTACAGCTTCTGTTTCTGCACGTTGACGATCTTCACCAGGTCGTCGGTCGGCTCGATCTGCGCGAACAGCGCCAGCTTCTTCTTGCCGTCGATCTCGACCTCTTCGGTCTTGAGCGCGGTCACGTCGCCATAGGCGCGGAACGGGCTATCCGGCAGCATGCTGCGGAAGTGTTCCATCCAGATGCGAGCCGCATAGGTGGTCTGGCTGTAGGTGGCCGCAGCATCCAGCAGCCACTGCCGTTCGATCACGCGACCATCGGTGGCGTCACCTTCCACGGCAATGCGGAAGAACTTGGAGCGGAATTTCTTGGTTTGACCGGACATGCTTTCCTCTGCTCGGCGGGTGGCTGCATCGTCAAATCGACGTGATGAGCCATGGTCGGCAGCGCGAAATGCCCCGGCAATGAAGGCAGCATGTAAACCGCACGCTTACGCGGGCGATTTGTGTTGAACAAGGTGTGTGGCGGTCACGCTATCGAGGTGAATAGCGCACTTGCCCAGCTCCCTATCGATGCCCGCCAACAGGCTAAGTACCTGTATTGGATGGGATGGCGTGTCTGCGAGATCGCCGAGGCCACCGGGGAGAACGAAAAGACAATACACAGCTGGAAGTCCCGTGACGAGTGGGACCGCGCTGATCACGTCGAACGCATCGGCGGCGCGCTGCATGCGCGTCTCGTCACGCTGATCATGAAGGATCAGAAGTCAGGCGCCGATTACAAGGAAATCGACCTGCTGCACCGGCAGTTGGAGCGACAGGCGCGCATCCAGCGCTACCAGGGCGGCGGCAACGAGGCTGACCTGAACCCGGCCGTGGCCAACCGCAACGCCGCGCCTAAGAAAAAGCAGAAGCGAAACGAGTTCACCGAGGAAGAGATCGAGCGGCTGGAGTCGGCTTTTATCGAGGGCTGCTTTGACTATCAGCGGGATTGGTATCGCGCCAGCAACCTGCGCACGCGCGTCATCCTGAAATCGCGCCAGATCGGCGCCACGTTCTACTTCGCCCGCGAGGCCTTCATGGATGCGCTCAAGACCGGGCGCAATCAGATCTTCCTCAGTGCCTCGAAGGCGCAGGCGTTCCTGTTCCGGGGCTACATGCAGGCATTCGTGCGCGAAGTGCTGGACCGCGAGTTGAGCGGCAGCGAGACCATCCTGCTGCCCAACGGCGCCGAGCTGTTCTTTCTCGGTACCAATGCGCGCACGGCGCAGGGCTATCACGGAAATTTCTATTTCGATGAGTTCTTTTGGACGTATGGCTTTGACGAGCTGAACAAGGTCGCCAGCGGCATGGCGATGCACAAAAAGTGGCGCAAGACCTATTTCAGCACGCCGTCGAGCATGGCCCACCAAGCGTATTCCTTCTGGACGGGGGAGCGCCGGAACCGCGGCAAGCCGGCAGACCAGCGGATCAAGATCGACGTTTCGCACGACGCGCTCGGTCAGGGGCGTGCGTGCGAGGACCGCGTGTGGCGCCAGATCGTCACGATCATGGACGCGGCGCGCCGTGGCTGTGACCTGTTCGATATCAACGAGCTGCGGGAGGAGTACTCGCCGGACGCGTTCGCCAATCTGCTCATGTGCGAGTTCGTCGACGACAGCGCCAGCGTGTTCCCGCTCTCGCTGCTGCAGTCGTGCCACGTGGACAGTTGGGTGGACTGGGGGAACGTCTATAAGCCGTTCGCGCGTCGGCCGTACGGCGATTTTCCCGTGTGGATCGGCTATGACCCCGCCGAGAACGGCGACAGCGCCGGCCTTGTCGTGTTGGCGCCGCCGCAGGTGCCAGGCGGTAAGTTCCGCGTGCTGGAGCGCCACAAGTTCAAGGGCGGTGACTTCGCGTCGCAGGCGAAATTTATCAAGGGAATCACCGAGCGGTATTGGGTGACGTATATCGGCATCGACACCACCGGCATGGGCACGGGCGTGGCGCAGATCGTCAAGACGTTTTTCCCCAACCTTGTGACGTTCAGTTACTCGCCGGAGGTCAAGTCGCGGCTGGTGTTGAAGGCTTACGACGTGATCTCCAATGGCCGGCTGGAATACGACGCCGGCTGGACGGATCTCACGCAGTCGATCATGGCGATCAAGAAGACCATGACGCCGAGTCAGCGGCAGATCACATACAAGGCCGACCGGTCGGAAGAGACCGGGCACGCCGACCTCGCGTGGGCGCTGTTCCACGCATTGCACAACGAGCCGCTGGAAGGGCCGCACGCCCAGAAGCGCGGCAGCACCTTGGAGATCTCATGAGCGACACCGTAGCTGCGCCGAAGGGCGTACAGGCTTTCACCTTCGGCGACCCGACGCCTGTGCTGGATTCGCGCGGCATCTTCGATTACGTGGAGTGCTGGCATAACGGCCGGTGGTACGAACCGCCGGTGTCGCTGGACGGATTGTCGAAGACCACGCGCGCCAACGTCTACCTGCAGTCAGGTCTGCGGTTCAAGGTCAACATGCTGGCGCGCAGCTTCATTCCGCATCGTCTGCTGAGTGCGGAGGCCTTCGAGCAGTTCGCAACCGACTGGGTTTACTTCGGCATGGCGTACCTGGAGCGGCGCAACAGCATGCTGGGCAACGCCATGAAGCTGGCGCCGCTGCTGGCAAAGTACATGCGGCGCGGTGTCGAGCCGGGCATGTTCTACCAGGTGCACGGCTGGAAGAGTGAGCACGAGTTCGAGCGCGGTACGGTGTTCCAGCTGCGAGAGGCCGACGTCGATCAGGAGATTTACGGTCTGCCGGAATGGTTGGCGGCGCTGCAGTCGGCGCTGCTCAATGAATCGGCCACGCTGTTCCGGCGCAAGTATTACACCAATGGATCGCACGCCGGGTTCATCCTGTATCTGAGCGATCCGCAGGTGGACGACGGCGACGTGACCGCGTTGCGCGAGGCGTTGAAAGGCGCTCGCGGGCCGGGTAATTTCCGCAACCTGTTCCTGCACTCGCCCAACGGGAAGAAAGACGGACTGCAGCTGATCCCGGTCAGCGAGGTGGCAGCGCGTGACGAGTTCACCGGGATCAAGGGCGTGACACGCGACGATGTGCTGGCGTCGCTCCGCATTCCGCCGCAGCTGCTGGGCATCGTGCCGCAGAACGCCGGGGGCTTCGGCAACATCGGCGACGCGTCGGGCGTGTGGGAAGCCAACGAGCTGGCGGCGATCCAGCGCCGCCTGCTGCGCGTCAACGAGTGGGTGGGATCGGAGGTGATCCGGTTTACTCAGGTCGATTAGCTCGAACAACTATTCCTAAAGTGCGGTCGGGAATATGGTCGAGAGTTGCCGCTTGCGGTTACCCCACTTCTTTGGGAAGTCGGAGTAGTTCTTCTTCGACGTCCGTGCCGTGCAGGCTTCAACGTCGAGCGTGTCGTATTCTGGTTTAGGCCGTCCAGCATGGGGTTCGTACATTTTGCGCAGGCACTTTGATCGCGGCCGATAGGAAAGCGTTGGATTGAAGCCAGCGACGGCCATGTCAGGGTGATAGCGATACAGACAGTCAAAGTGCGCGACTACCCAACGTCGCGTGAGCCAGAATAGTGCGCGCTCACTTCTAGTACTGAATACGCTCGCCCGTCGGGCGTTCCCAGCGACACCGATGATGTTCAGGCACGAGCCCAATAGCATGGTGCCGACGTAGTTCGGGAAGTATTCGAGTTTGCGAATCTGGATCCATATCATTCGGGCGACGCGAGCGTGTACTTCAGCCATCACCGCATTACCGTGACGGAGATGAGCATTGAAGACGCCTGACCAGACTAGGTTGTGCTGTATCGACCAACTAGTCTGCATTGGCTCGGTTACCGAAGACGCAGCAAAAATCAACTTGCACGAAATCTCTGCGAGCCGGTTTATCGGGTTGTCATGGTCGTCAACTCTGTTCCAGTCCGCGACGGGTATTCCGCCTTTGCCCAGTGCGTCAGCAACCTGTTCGATGAACTCCAGAATTGCCCGTGCTGATTCGGCATGAGGGCTCTGTCCGTCGTCACTTCCGTTCAAAAGCCTGACGGTAGAAGTGGCACGCCCTACAGCGCTGAATATCTGATTCACCGTGATGGAATGTGTAGGCCTATCCCGTGAGGCGTAATTCTTGAGCACCACCGTTGCTGCCCGTAGGTATGCCCGCAGCTCCGAGGGGCGCCATTGATATGAGTAGAAGTCGACGAACACGCCGTCCATCCGGTCAAGCAGATCGCAGTCACCGAACACGCGCCGTGTGATTTGCTGGCCGCGCGATGCGAATCCAGCGTAGAGGTCGGAGTTCTCTCGATGAAGAAACGAGCCCTCCACTGAAATGGCAGCACTTAGAACGTTGTGAGAGAAAACCGACATTGCTCTCGCCGCTTGCGGATGCGCCGAAGCCGCGCCGAAAATTGCGTACAGCGTGACGGGCGCCGATTTAACAACTGCGGCGCAGAATTGAGGATCTTCGAGCGTATGCAACAGCCGGCGTGCATTGAGGGCTATATCTTTGTCGCCAGGCTGGGGGAGGAGGTCTTGTGCAGCAGCACTTACGATGCGCTCAGCCGAGGGGCCAAGCGCCTCCGCTAGTTGCACGAGCTCGTCGGGGCTGCCCTTGCGAACTATTCCGTCTGCAACGGATACGAACCGCCTCGCGTTGAACCGGCTGAATCGCGGCGGCCATAGGAAGGCGACTGCCATCCAGGCAAAGAACGTGAACAACAAGGCTCCGGCCATCAGTGCCTGCCAGAGAGCGGGTGAAATCAACGACCCGCGAATGACGGGCCACCCTTGCGCGCGCCATAGGTCGGTGATGAGGGTGAGCACTCCTACTGCGGCGATCACATAGAACGCCGCGCGACGAATATCGATCTTCGCCACCTCAAGTCTGAGGCGGTAGCGGGGCTCAACTATGGTCCACAAGACCACGATCAGCGCCAGCGCCGCCAAATACTCAGCGAAGCCGAATAGACGTGCTCCATCGGAGCGCAGCGCCTCGGTGCAGATGCCAAGCCCACAGCTCATCGACGCCCCCTCCTAGTGGCTGGGGGAATCTTAACACTTCGTTCAGTTTCACGTCGGTTGACCCCCGGCGCGCGCAGTCGTCGCCCCGCCACGCCTGCGGTCTTCATGGCCCCTTTTTTCCGCAGCCCGCGCCCACCGCCGCCGGCCGCCAGAACGGGCGCACACGGCCCGCGCAGGCAATCGGACAACCCTGCGGAACCCCGCGCAGAGGCGGGGCGTCACGGAACACTCAGGGCGCGATCTGCGGGCAGTGGGCAGTGCCCGGATTTTTAGGATGCCCATCGGAAAGAGGTAATCGGTAACCTGCCGCCCTTGACGGGAGGTAAGTAATTGAATGGAAAGGACAAGTGTATGTTACCTGCCAGGGTAATCCGGGGTAACCCGAAAGGTAATCGGAGGTTATGTCATTGATTCGTAAGGGCCGGATTTCGGAAAGAGGTTACTTCCTGAAAAGGTAATCTGGTAACCCAGAAATTACCCTTTTGTTACCTTTGAAATACGGTCATAAGTCATTGATGTATACGGTTAAAACGCTTTGAAAATTCTCTGATTACCTTTATTACCTCGTCCCGATGGGCATCCTAAAAATTCGATATAAAGGCAGGGTGGCTGCCCTCCGCTTGATCTCGTTGGTGCTGGCCAGCGAAACCGGCGCCGGCGACTGCAGGCGCTGCAGACCAGCCCGAGGAGGGGGGACATGGATCGAGTGGTGACGTTTGTCGGCGGGCCGTTCCACGACCGGCGGGAGTACATGCGGGATCTGCCGTCCGTGATCGAGAAGGTCGGCGAGGATGGCCAGGTGCACCGTTACGAGCGGTGGTTCGGCTGGAAGGAAGGCACGAAGCCGGCAGCGTTCGAGTCGCTGGCCAACGCCACGTATGTGCTGCGGGGCCTGAGTCCGGATGACCTGTTCGCCGCACAGCGCACGCTCTCATCGCCGCCGTTCATCACGAAGGAAGACGAGTAGCGCAGTGGATGACCAGGTGCCGGCATGGGTGACGCGAGATCGGCGTACCTCGCTGGTGTATCTCGGTTACCCACTCGTCCACTACGACGTCGACGACGGCGAGGGCGTGCGGGTGGTCACTCGCGCCTACATAGACGGTTTCCAGAACTCCCGCGTGGTGGCCTCTGCCGAAGGCGCACGCCGCTATGCGGACGCATGGATGGCCAAGTGGGGCGAGCAGGCGATGGGCGAGGTGCGCAACAAGGTTCTGGCGGCCGAGGCCGCGAAGCGCACAGCGCCATTGCTCGATGCGTTCGGTCAGCCTTACCCCGTGATCGAGGTCAAGCGCAGGCCAGCGCGCAAGGGACGGCGCTGAGAAAGCTAGAGCGTCCGGCTGCCATGATGCGGGTCAGTGGACGCGCGCTCGTTCAGCGTGGCCTTTCTGTTCCATCTTCCGCAGCACCTTTGGCAGAACCTCTTGCAGCTGGAGCAGAGCGCGGTGCGGGATTATGTACCGCCCCCCGGTTGTCTCCTGCCTCGCCTCGTCGCGCAGTTCGATGTACGCCATCGCGGCGCCCTGGGCTGGCAACGTATCCTCGAAGAAGCCGAAGCCCGTGCAAAAGGCGCGCATGTCCATCGGGCCTTTGAAGCGGGGTCCCTCGTTCCAAGCTGGCAAGCGTGACCTCGGCGGGTCCATGCGATCGACGTTGGATCCTTCCGCTTTCATGTGCTCCAGCAGCCGCGGGAGGTTGTCCCGGAGATCGGCGAGAACAGAGTAGTGGATCATGATCGGGTCGCGCTCGCCCTCGCGCACGGTCCCATCCGTGGCCACTAGGCGCACCTGCAGGCCGACGAGCACGCACGGTAGGCTGGGGACGAGGTCGCCGAAGCAGATACCCAGTAGCTCGGCCGGTCGATCACCGCCCGGATTGGTGTCCACCTCCTCGGCATCCATGAACGCTTGCGGATCGTCCGTGGGTTTTTCGTTGCTCATCGTTATGCGGCCTGCGCGATCTGGTGTTCGTAGTAGGGGTGCTGCTTGTCGTCGAAGATGTCGTAGAGCGCCTGCAAGTTAGCAGGGTCCGGGCTCAACCAAGCTTCGACGTGCTCGGGCTTGATGTTGATGATGGTACGGTCGTGGCCAGCTGCGGCGACCTCCGGCTCCGGCTCGTCAGTGATCGCGGCGAAGCAGGGCATGTCGGGCTCAATGCCCTCCGGGTCAGTCCAGTTCGCCCAGAGGCAGGCGACCAGCATCGGTTCGCCAGCCTTGGGGCGGAACTTGATGCGCTGGCTGCCCCCGCCTGGCTTGTCGACGTTCTCCCAAAACTCGTCGATCACCATCAGGCCGTGCGTGTAGCCGAACTGGTGGCGCCAGAAGCGCTCGAGATTGTCGCGGCGCGCGTTGTAGGTCCCGCTCATCTCGCCCTTGCGCGTGAAATCGCTCGACGCCGGCATGCCGGGCTGGCGCAGCTGGTAGCGCATCGGACGCACCACGTAGTCATCACCCTCGCGCACGATCACCGGCACCCACCACTGCGGAAAGAACTGCCAGTCGCGGGCCTTGAGTTCAGTGCGGTGCAGATCCGCAATCCAGCCCTTCAGCTGCTCGATCTTGTTGCCGGCGATGCGGACGTGCTCGCTGGCGGCCTTCGTGACCTTGGTCTGCAGCTTCCGCTCATTGTCGGCCTTGCGCTTGGCCTGCTTGAAGATTGCCGCCTGCCACTCGGCCTCGTCAGCGGCGAAGCGGTCGTCGAACGCGGCACGCACCTCGGGCGGTAGCAGCGGGCCGACCGTATCGATCACGCCCTTGGGCACTTTCTCCCGCTCCAACCCGTTCTCTCGCAGCCACAGGGCCGCGAACGCCTTCAGATCCATCACCGGGCCGTTGTGGCGCAGGAACTTGTTGTAGTCGGACTTGATCTGGGCGGAGTAGCACATATGACGTGTCTCACGGCGTAAACGAGGACGGGCTATCCTGCGACGAATGAACGACCTAGAAGACGACAGCGAGCTAACCCTCGGAAAGCTTACCCCGTTGGAGCGGGACCTTATTGCCTTCCTCCGAAAACGCGGGATCACATCGGAGGACGACGTCAGCTTTGTGATCCATCGTATTCGGCCAGCGTTGCGCGTGGTGCAGTTGGGCCAACTGCTGGGGCGCCAGCTGACGCGGAAGGAGCGAGCGAAGGTCTACCGGCGGTTGCAAGATGGCGATAGCCCCGAAGATGTCATTCGGTGGCTCCTCGAGAACTCCGGTAAGCCGCCTGCCTAGGGTTCGAAGTCGCCCGGCGTAGCCAGGCCGCGGCGGTTCAGCTCCGCCTGTACAGCGGTCTCGATGATCGCGCCATCTTCCTCGGTCACCCCATCGAATAAAGGCGCTTTGGCGTGGTCGATCGCACGCCAGAAGATCAGCTCGTCTTCCCTGGCGTCGGGCAGCTCTTCCAAGGCAGCCAAGAACATGTCCCACTGCGGTCCGGCCAGCCTTTCTTCGGGCACGCTGGTGTGCCGGATACCGAGCAGTTCACTCAGCCCCAAAAGCCGCTGATACGCGCCAATGCGAGCCTCCGGAGGACACTCTTCGAGCACTTGAGCCCAGAGCGTCTCGATGAATTCATGAGGGTTGCTGCCAATTTGGCCGTCCCGGATGGCGGCCTCGGCTTCGTTCAGGCGGATGGTGACCTGGTCGACGGTGAGCATGGGCCAACTATCGGATGCGGGGGGTCTTCATAGCGTGATGGCCTACGGGGCCATAGACGGGGGGAGGTACCCGCAGGCGACCAGGTATCGCATGGCATCCTCGTACACCTGCGCATGATCTTTCGGATCGGCGGAGGCATAGAGCGGAACGAATGCCTGCTCCACGCGCTTCCAAAGAGCGTCACCGCGGATGCCATGGGCGTGGAGTCTACGCACCTCCAGCTTGAAGGCGTCCCATGCTTGTAAGTCCCAGATGAGCCGCTTCTCAACCATGTTGGCTCCGGCTAAGACGCGGTCCGCGAGGAGTGCGGAGCGCGAGCGAGTTTGGCGCCATAGAACTTGGTGAGGGCCTCAAGGCGCTGCCAAGCCCACCGCGTCACCCAGCCCCTCCCGTGATCGAGGGACTGGACGGAGACGCGGAACGCGGCCTCCCCGTGCGCCGAGAACAGGATGCTTACGACCCACCCCATGCGGCGGGGCGCCACCTGCGCAATCGGCTCTTTGCCTATGCACAGCGTGTATCGATCACCATCGTCACGCCACGAAAAATCCGGGGGAAGAGGTCGGTACCCAGCCACACGTCACGCTCGCTATGAGGTGCGGTGACCGTAAAAATTCGCCGGTGGACGATCTGTCAAAAAGGCTCGAGTTGTTGTGCACCATTCAGGGCGGCGCACAGCCACTCGACCCCCTTTGGGATCGGTAAATTGGGTGGCCCGTGCACGGTGTGTCGCGCGTTTCACAGGCTCAAACCGGTAAAACTCGCGGTCCTAAGTGCTTGTTGTGCCGGCTAAATTTAGGTGACTTTTAATCTTTTGGTCGAAGGTTCGAATCCTTCACGGCCCACCACTACGGATCATTCATCTAGGCCGACTTTCGCAGTCGGCCTTTTTGCTTCAGCCATCGCGCCGCTCGACTGTCTAAACAAGCACCTGAAGGCGGAAATCGATACACACGACATCGCTCTGCACGTCCTTCTCCACGTGGGGTGCGTACTCGAACGAGTCCCACGCCTTGGATACCCTGAGGCCGACCCAGGTGGGCTCGGATTGCACGACATGGTAGTTGTGCATCCGACCTTCATCGGAGCCCTGCAGCCAAGGTGAAGCGCCGGACAGGATCTTACCGACGACATGGAACATGACGCGGAAGTCCAGTCTGCCTTCGTGCCGGCCGTACACGTAAAGATCCGTCGGCTTGTCCTTTTCGATGCCGAGCCTCTTCAGTTGCTCGTCGAGTCCGGATGGAAGCGCCTTGGCAGCTACGCGCTTCCAGGTCATGCAATCCGCGCAAAGGCACTCCTCGGCAGGATGTCCGCCCTGGCGCCTGATCGATCGCGTGGCATCCAGGTCGACGGCGATTATCCATGTGGACAGCGGGAGTGTCGGACGCATGCGTTTACTCGCTCGTTGCACGCTTCAGACGTCAGTTCGGCCATGGGCCAAGTACATGCACCACAGCGTCGCGTCTCCCATCGTCCCGCGCCCGGCTTCGACGAAGCCTGCGCGTTCGTAGAACCGCACGTTCGACGGCTCTCCGGTCTCCAGGTACACGCCATGGGAGAGACCATCGGCTTCGGACAGGGCGCAGAACGATGAAATCAGGCGCAGGCCGATGCCTTGGCCATGCAGGGCAGGATCGACGCCGATGACGCCGAGATAGTAGTGCGGCGCGGCGGGCGCGAACTGCGCCGCGAGCCCTTCGTAGATCGCCAGCCGATCGACCATGCCGGGGACGGCCTTCTCGAAGTTCTCCCACTCCTGGGCAATGTCGGCGGGCCATGCGGGAGGCGAGGGGATGTTGCCCATCACGATGCCGTGGACCGTTTCGCCGTCGCGCGCCACCAGCACGGGCATCCCGAGCGCGAGGCGCGCCCGCATCAGCAGTGCGAAGAATTGCGCCAGGCGTCCCGGATACGTGGGACCGTCCTGCAGCAGGAAGCCCGTGATGGGATCGTGGGCGAAGGCGTGGGTCAGCCGGTCCACGGCCTGGTTCAGGTCGGATAGCGTTGCGCGTGAGATGTCCATGGCGCCTCATTGCCTGAAGGCGGAATACTGGAAGCCGGTTATACGCCATATCCGGCGCATGCCGGGGCGGGCTTCGCCTGCGGCTTGCCCGGTGCTCGGTCGCCCCCGGTAGGTTGCGCCAGTAAAATGGGCGGGCGGCCTTTGCGGGTGTTCCCGGCGCCCCCATGTTTCTGCCGATCCAGCGCTCGCGCATGCCGCCATCCCCGCGTGCCCGTGGCCCGCACGAACAACGTCCCCTTCAGGTGTTCCCATGACCAACCCCTTGCTCGATTTCTCCGGTCTGCCGCGCTTCGATGCGATCCGTCCCGAGCACATCGCGCCCGCGATCGATCAGTTGCTGACCGAAGCTGAGGCAGCGGCAAGAGCGGCCGAGGGTGTGGTGCCCGTCAGCTGGGAGACGTTCGTCGTACCTCTCGATGACGCCACCGAGCGGCTTGCGCGTGCCTGGAACCAAGTGACCCATCTGGAAGCGGTGGTGAACACGCCGGTGCTGCGCGCGGCCTACAACGCGCAGCTGCCGAAGGTGACGCGCTTCTGGGCCGCGCTCGGCCAGAACTTGGCGCTGTACCGGCAGTACCGCGCACTCGCCGACGCACCGGAAGCGGCGCAGTACGACGAAGCGCGTCGCAAGGTGCTGGACAACGCCCTGCGCGATTTCCGCCTGGGCGGCGCCGAGTTGCCGGACGAACAGAAGGCACGCTTCGCTGCGGTGAAGGAAGAGCTTTCCGGGCTGTCGGCGAAGTTCTCGCAGAACGTGCTGGACGCCACCGACGAGTACGAGTTCTGGATCAAGGACAAGCAGCACCTCGGCGGCCTGCCGCCGGACGTCGTCTCCGCTGCGCGTGCGGCGGCGAAGGCCGACGACGAGCCGGGCTGGAAGTTCACCCTGCAGATGCCGTGCTATCTGCCGGTGCAGGCGTATGCGGATGACCGCGCGCTGCGCGAGACGCTGTACCACGCCAACGCAGTGCGCGCCTCGGAACTGGGCGGCAACGAGGAACTCGACAACTCTGCGCTGATCGATCGCATTCTCGCGCTGCGCGCCGAACTCGCCGCGCTGCTGGGCTTCGCCAGCTACGCCGAGTATTCCCTGGCGACCAAGATGGCCGACACGCCCGATGAAGTCCTGCACTTTCTCCGTGACCTCGCCGCGCGCGCCAAGCCGCATGCGCAGCGTGACCGCGCGGAGCTGGAAACCTTCGCACGCGGCGAACTTGGCCTGGACACGGTCGAGGCCTGGGATCTGTCCTACGTAAGCGAAAAGCTCAAGCAGGCGCGTTACAGCTTCTCCGCGCAGGAGGTGAAGCAGTACTTCACCGAGCCGGCGGTGCTCGGCGGCCTGTTCGGCGTGATCGGCGACCTTTACGGTTTGCGCGTGGAGCAGGATGCTGCGCCGACGTGGCATCCGGATGTGCGTTTCTATCGCCTGGTCGATGGCGACGGCACCCTGGTCGGACAGTTCTATCTGGACCTGTATGCGCGCGAAGGCAAGCGCGGCGGGGCCTGGATGGACGACTGCCGCAACCGGCGCGACACTGCGCGTGGCACGCAGACGCCGCTGGTGTATCTGGTCTGCAACTTCGGCAAGGGCCAGGACGGCAAGCCGGCGACCTTCAGCCATAACGACGTCACCACGCTGTTCCACGAGATGGGCCATGGCCTGCACCAGTTGCTGACCCGGATCGGCGAGCTCGGCGTGGCAGGCATCAATGGCGTCGAGTGGGACGCCGTCGAGTTGCCCAGCCAGTTCATGGAGAACTTCTGCTGGGAGTGGGAGCGCGTGCAAGCGATGACCGCGCACGTGGATACCGGCGAACCGTTGCCGCGTGCGCTGTTCGACAGGATGGTCGCGGCGAAGAATTACCAGAGCGGCATGATCACCGTGCGCCAGCTCGAGTTCGGCCTGTTCGACATGCAGTTGCACAGCAGTTTCGACGCGGCGGGCGACAGCGTGTTGGCGCTGCTGGATCGCGTGCGCGATGAGGTGGCGGTGAACATCCCGCCGGCGTTCAACCGCTTCCCGCACCAGTTCAGCCACATCTTCGCCGGCGGCTACGGGGCGGGGTACTACAGTTACAAATGGGCCGAGGTGCTCAGCGCCGATGCGTACGCGGCGTTCGAGGAGGCCCCGGCGCAGGTGGCTGAAACCGGCGCCCGCTTCCGCCACGAGGTGCTGGCCCGCGGCGGCAGCCGCAGCGCGGCGGAGAATTTCCGTGCGTTCCGGGGCCGGGCACCAAGGATCGACGCGCTGCTGCGGCACGCCGGCATGGCCGGCTGAGGCCCTAAACCGTCCCTCGCGCAGCTTCCGGTCGGCGCCTGGGGCGTCGTGGTGACGGGTTTGACCCTGACTGTAAACGTTTTCATAATGGCTCCCCCGTAACACCCGCGTTCCCGGGAGGACCGCTTACATGCCGCATCAGCGAAGGATCGAGGGCCTGATCGCCGAGATGACGCTGGAGGAAAAGATCGGCCAGCTCGGCGCCTTCGCCGACGCACTGCGGCCGTTCGCCTTCGAGGTCAATCCGGAGACCTTCGCGCGCGATGCCGAGCAGGTACGCGAGCAGATCCGCAGCGGCCGCGTCGGTGCGCTGTTCAATGGCGTGGGTGCCGCCGAAGGCCGCGAGGCGCAGCGCATTGCCGTGGAGGAAAGCCGTCTGGGCATTCCGCTGCTGCTCGGTGCCGACGTCATCCATGGCATGCGCACGGTGTTCCCGATCCCGCTGGGGGAAGCGGCCAGCTTCGAACCCGACCTGGCAGAGCGCACTGCGCGCGCGACGGCGAAGGAAGCCACCGCCGCCGGCATCCATTGGACGTTCGCGCCGATGGTCGACATCGCACGCGACCAGCGTTGGGGCCGGGTGGCCGAGACTTCCGGCGAAGACGTGCACCTCTCCTGCGAATTCGCCGCCGCCCGCGTGCGCGGCTTCCAGGGCGATGACCTGACCGCCGCCGATTCGCTGCTGACCACGCCGAAGCACTTCGCCGCCTATGGCGCGATCTCCGCGGGCCTGGACTACAACTTCGTGGACATGGCGCCGCAGACGCTGCGCGATGTGCACCTGCCACCCTTCAAGGCGGCCATCGACGCCGGCGCGCTGACGCTGATGAGCTCGTTCAACGACATCAATGGCGTGCCGGCCTCGGCCAACCGCGAACTGCTGACCGACATCCTGCGCGGTGAGTGGAAGTTCGAAGGCTTCGTCGTCTCCGACTACACCTCCGACCTGGAACTGATCGCGCACGGCTATGCCAGCGACGAAGCTGACGCAGCACAGAAAGCGCTCTCTGCCGGCCTCGACATGAGCCTCCAGAGCGGCATCTACGCCGGCCACGTTGCCACGCTGGTCGCCGAAGGCCGACTGAGCATGGACGAAGTCGACGAGGCCGTGCGCCGCGTGCTGTACGTCAAGGCTGCGGTCGGCCTGTTCGACGATCCCTACCGTTGCCTCGATGCCGAACGCGAAGCCGACCAGTCGCACATCGCCGCGCACGATGCGCTGGCGCGTGACTGCGCGCGCCGCTCCATCGTGCTGCTGAAGAACGAAGGCGACGTGTTGCCGTTGAAGAAAGCCGGCCAGCGCATCGCGCTGATCGGACCGTTCGCGCAGGACACCGCCAACCTGGGTGGCTGCTGGAACATCTTCGGCGACGCCTCGCGCATGGTGGACATGGAGACCGGCGTGCGCGCCGCGCTGGCCGATCCGACCGCGCTGGTCGTCGTGCCTGGCAGCGGCATCGAGGACGCGATCGAAGGTGGCATCGATGCCGCCGTTGCGGCCGCACGCGAGGCCGATGTCGTGCTGCTGGCGGTAGGCGAACCGCACGAATTCTCCGGCGAAGCGCAGTCGCGTACGCAGATCGTGCTGCCCGCTGCGCAGCAGGCGCTGGCCGAGGCGGTCGCCGCCAGCGGCACGCCGGTCGTCGTGGTGTTGCGCAACGGTCGCGCGCTCGCGCTGGACGGCGCGGTGCGCGAGGCGCAGGCGATCCTGGTGGGCTGGTTCCTCGGCACGCAGACCGGCCCGGCCATCGCCGACGTCGTGTTCGGCGACTACAACCCGTCCGCGCGCCTGCCGGTGAGCTTCCCGCAGGATGCCGGCCAGCAGCCGTACTTCTACAACCATCCCGCCACCGGCCGTCCCAACGTGCCGGGCACGCCGCGTTACTTCCAGACGCGCTGGCGCGAGGTCACCCACGCCGCGCTGTACCCGTTCGGCCACGGCCTGACGTACACGCGCTTCGACTACGGCGTGCCGCAATTGAATACGCAGACGCTGGGCTGGAACGACACGTTGACCATCCGCACGCGCATCACCAACAGCGGCACGCGCGATGGCGAGGAAGTCGTGCAGCTGTACCTGCGCGATCGTACCGCCAGCCGCGTGCGTCCGGTGCGCGAACTGAAGCGCTTCCGCAAGATCGCGCTCGCTGCCGGCGAATCGCAGTACGTCGAGTTCACGCTGGCGCGTGCTGATTTCGAGTTCCATGGCGTCGACAACCGTCCTGTCGCCGAGACCGGCCTGTTCGACCTGTGGGTCGCACCGTCCAGCGCGGTCGGCGACGCGGTGCCGTTCGAACTGCTGGCGCCCTGAGTCGCATGGCAACGCTGGACGCGGCGCCGCCGGTCCTTGGCGCGCGCGAACGCATCGCCACCCGCATCGCGTTCTTCATCGGCGGCTTCGCCATCTCGGCCTGGGCGCCGCTGATCCCGTTCGCCAAACGCAAGCTCGCGCTGGACGACGGCCAATTGGGCCTGATGCTGCTGTGCCTGGGCGTGGGCTCGGTGCTGATGATGCCGCTTGCAGGCGGGTTGGCCGCGCGCTTCGGTTGCCGTCGCATGATCCTGGCGGCGGGCGCGATGATCTGCCTGTGCATGCCGGCACTGATGCTCGCGCCCAGCATTCCTGTCCTCGCGCTGGTGCTGGCCGTGTTCGGCGCCAGCATGGGGGTGCTCGACGTCGTGATGAACGTGCAGGCGGTGATCGTCGAGCGCGACAGCGGCCGCGCCATGATGTCCGGCTTCCATGGCATGTACAGCGTCGGCGGCATCGCCGGTGCGGGCGGCGTGGCGGGGGCGTTGACGCTGGGTGCGTCGCCGCTGCTGGCGATTGGCGGCATGGCGATCGTCGCCGCGCTGCTGCTGGCGGCATCACGCCGCGGACTGCTGGTCGAGGGCGGCGACGGGGACCACCCGGCGTTCGTGCTGCCACGCGGACGCGTGCTGCTGATCGGCGCCGTGTGCTTTGCGATGTTTCTGTCCGAAGGCGCGGTCCTGGACTGGAGCGCCGTCTTCCTCACATCGATGCGCAACGCCGATCCGGCGACCGCCGGCTTCGGCTACGTCGCGTTCGCGGTGACGATGACGATCGGGCGCCTGACCGGCGATCGCATCGTGCAGGCGCTGGGTGCGTTCCGTGTCGTCGTGTGCGGCGCGCTGGTCGCGGCGTCCGGGTTTGCGCTGGCGATCTTCGTGCCGTCGCCGCTGGCCGGGCTGGCGGGCTTCGCCCTGGTGGGCGCGGGCGCGGCGAACGTGGTGCCGGTGATGTTCTCGGCGGCGGGGCGTCAGCGTGGCATGCCCACGCATCTGGCGGTCGCGGCGGTCACCACGATGGGCTATGCAGGGGTGCTGTTGGGGCCGGCGGCGCTGGGCTTCATCGCGAAGGGCACCTCGCTGGCGGCGGCGCTCGGACTTCTGGTCGTGCTGCTGGTGGCCGTGTCCCTGGTCGCGCGCGTCGCCACGCGCGACTGATCAGCTCACCAGCGCGGCGCGCCGCGCATCACCGGGCCGCCGGGGTAGCCGCCATACGGGCCACCGTAATATCCGCCGGGGCCGTCGTACTGGTCGATGTTGATGTTGAAGTTGAACGTACGCGGCTTGCCTTCGTCGTTGTACGTGGTCTTGCACAAGTTGAGGTTGACACCGTTGTAGGTGCTGCGGCCGTGGCCCTTGCTGTAGCCGATGCCGGTGGTGAAGCTGCCCGACACGCCGTCGCCATCGTCATCGCCGTAGTAGACGCAGGGATCGACGGGGGCAGCGGACGCGGCGTCCTTCTTGGGCCGGGCCGGCTGCGTGTCGCCGTACCAGGTGCCCGGCGGATCCTTGGCGTAGGTCGCCGACTGGGGCAGGCTGAGGTCCAGCGCTTCGGCGTTGGACTGCGCCCACGCAGGTGCGATGGTGATCAGGGCCAGCAGGGCGACGGGCAGGGTCTTCATGGGGAGTCCCGGAAGCGCGGCCCGCCGGACGACGGACCTGTAAAGCAACCTAACAGCCGCGGATTGAATGCCGGCTGATGCCCACGATCGCACCCTGGGAACTTCATCCGGGCGAAGCGCCCAGCAGGTCCAGCACGCGCTGTCCGTAGCGCTCCAGCTTGGCCCCGCCGATGCCGCCCACGCGCGCCAGTTCGGCCAGGGTGGTGGGCTGCTGCTCGGCGATGTTGCGCAGCGTGCTGTCGTGGAAGATGACGTAGGCCGGCACGTTCTGTTCGCGTGCGAGTTGCGCGCGCAGGTCGCGCAGCGCCTGGAAGCGCGGCAGGTCGGCGGCCTGCACGGGCACACCGCTGCGCGGGGTGCGGTCGCGTTCGCGCCGTTCACGCTGTTCCTTGCGCAGCTGCAGGCGTCGCTCGCCGCGCAGTACCGCACGACTGCCTTCGGTCAGGCGCAGGCTGCCGAATTCGACCTCCACTTCCAGCAGGCCGCAGGCCACCAGCTGGCGGAACACGCTGCGCCACGCGGTGGCGTCCAGGTCCTTGCCGATGCCGTACGTGGTCAGGTGGTCGTGGCCGCACTGCCGGATGCGTTCGCTCTCGCTGCCGCGCAGGACATCGATCACGTGGTTCACGCCAAAGCGCTGTCCGGTGCGGTAGACACAGCTCAGCGCCTTCTGCGCGGCCTCGGTGGCATCCCAGGTTTCGGCCGGGCTCAGGCAGTTGTCGCAGTTGCCGCAGTCGTGCGGGTAGACCTCGCCGAAGCCGGCCAGCAGCACCTGCCGACGGCACTGGGTGGATTCGCAGTAGCCCAGCAACTGGTCCAGCTTGCGCCGCTCTAGCCGCTTGCGTTCCTCGCCGGCTTCGCCCTGTTCGATCATCTGCTTGAGCAGCACCACGTCGCCCAGGCCGTAGCACAGCCAGGCCTCGGCGGCCTCGCCGTCGCGGCCGGCGCGGCCGGTCTCCTGGTAATAGCCTTCCATCGACTTGGGCAGGTCCACGTGCGCCACGAAGCGCACGTCGGGCTTGTCGATGCCCATGCCGAAGGCGATGGTCGCCACCATCACGATGCCGTCCTCACGCAGGAAGCGGCGCTGGTTGTGTGCGCGTACGTCGGCATCCAGGCCGGCGTGGTAGGGCAGGGCATTGAACCCCTGCTCGGCCAGATAGTCGGCGAACTGCTCCACCCGCTTGCGCGACAGGCAGTAGACGATGCCGGCCTCGCCGCGGTGCTTGCGCAGCATGTCGCGCAGCTGGTGGCGCGCGTTGTCCTTCTGCACCACGGTGTAGCGGATGTTCGGACGGTCGAACGAACTGACGAAGCGCTGTGCGTCCACCAGGTTCAGGCGCTCGGCGATCTCGCGCTGGGTCGGCGGGTCGGCGGTCGCGGTCAGCGCGATGCGCGGCACGTCCGGCCAGCGCTCGTGCAGCAGGGTCAGCTCCAGGTATTCGCGGCGGAAGTCGTGGCCCCAGGCGGACACGCAGTGCGCTTCGTCGATCGCGAACAGCGCGATCCGGCTGCGGTCGAGCAGCGACAGGAAGCGCCCGGTCAGCAGCCGCTCGGGGGCGACGTACAGCAGGTCCAGTTCGCCGCGCAGCAGGGCCTGCTCGACCTGCTGGGCTTCGTCCGCCGCCAGCGAGGAATTCAGGAACGCCGCGCGCACGCCCAACTGGCGCAACGCATCCACCTGGTCCTGCATGAGCGCGATCAGCGGCGAGACGACGATGCCGGCGCCCTCGCGCAGCAGCGACGGGACTTGGAAGCACAGCGATTTGCCGGCGCCGGTCGGCATGAGGACCAGGGCATCGTGGCCGGCGGCGAGGTGTTCGACGATGGCCTGCTGGTGGCCACGGAAGGCGCTGTAACCGAAGACGCGCTGCAGTGTTTCAAGTGCGGGGGACGACATGTGCACAGGATAACCCGCCCGTCCGGCCGTCCTGTCGGCGACAGGCGTGCAGGCGGGTCGGGAAAATCCGCGCCGGCCCGGAAACAGAACGCCCGGCCAGGGGCCGGGCGTTCGAGTGTCGCCGGGGGGCGCTTACTGCAGCAGCGAGCGCAGCATCCAGGCGTACTTTTCGTGGGTCTGCAGGCGCTGGGTCAGCAGGTCCTCGGTCGGGGCATCGTCGGCATCGTCGGCGATGTCCAGCACCTTGCGTGCCGTACGGCAGACCGCCTCGTTACCAACCACCAGCTGGCGGACCATTTCGCGCCAGTCGGCGCTGTCGCTCAGGCCCGGCTCT
Source organism: Pseudoxanthomonas sp. PXM02 (assembly GCF_014851805.1). Classification (GTDB taxonomy): domain Bacteria; phylum Pseudomonadota; class Gammaproteobacteria; order Xanthomonadales; family Xanthomonadaceae; genus Pseudoxanthomonas_A. The sequence continues at coordinate 1,195,395 of NZ_JACVAK010000001.1, read as the reverse complement.
TCCGGGATCGAGGTCAGGCTGACGAACTCGCGGTACGACCCCGGTGCGTTGAAGCCCAGCGCGCGGATGCGCTCGGCGATCTCGTCCAGCGCGGTCCACTGCTCGGTGTACTGGGTCTCGAACATCGTGTGCAGCGAATTGAACATCGCGCCGGTGATGTTCCAGTGGAAGTTGTGGGTCTTCAGGTAGAGCGTGTAGCTGTCGGCCAGGAAGCGCGACAGGCCGTCGGCGATCTTCTTGCGTTCGCCGCCGCTGATCCCGATATCGATGTTCGGCGCCGACGGAGCCGAGGCGAGCGGCGCGGCGACAGGCGCGGCCTTGGTCTTCGTTTTCGCGGGCTTGGTCTTCGGCTTGGCCATGCGGATTCTCCTGAGGGTGGGTTGAGGCGGCACAATAGGCACACTAGAACATGTGGCGTGAGCAAAAAGTTTCAACCGCTTGCTGAAAAATGAATACCCCTCGTGACCCGTCCCCGACGCCTCCCGACCGCGCCGCCCTCGACCAGGGGCGACGGTCGCTCGACCGTGCGCTGAGCCGCGATCGCGGCCGCCTGCATGGGCTGTTGTCGCGGTGGCAGGGCAAGCCCGCCGACGCGGGTGTGCGGCAGGCGTTCGAACAGGCATTGAACGCGTCGATCGCCATGCGCGAGCGTCGCCTATCGACGGTGCCGGAAGTGACGCTGGACGAGGCGCTGCCCATTGCCCGCGAAGGCGACCGCATCATCGAACTGATCCGCAACCATCAGGTGGTGGTGATTGCCGGCGAGACCGGTTCCGGCAAGACCACGCAGTTGCCCAAGCTATGCCTGGCGGCCGGCCGCGGCGTGGCCGGCATGATCGGGTGTACGCAGCCGCGCCGCATCGCCGCGCGGGCGGTGGCGCGCCGCGTGGCCGAGGAATTGAAGACCGAACTCGGCCGCGGCGTCGGCTTCCAGGTGCGCTTCACCGACCAGGTGGGCGAGGACACCCACATCAAGTTCATGACCGACGGCATCCTGCTGGCGGAGATCGCCAGCGATCGCTGGCTGTCGGCGTACGACACGATCATCGTCGACGAGGCGCACGAGCGCAGCCTCAACATCGACTTCCTGCTCGGCTACCTGAAGCAGTTGCTGCGCAAGCGCCGCGACCTGAAGGTCATCGTCACCTCGGCGACCATCGACACCGAACGCTTCGCGAAGCACTTCGACGATGCGCCGGTGATCAGCGTGGAAGGCCGCACCTATCCGGTGGAGGTGCGCTATCGCGCGCTTGAAGGCGAGGGCGAGCAGGAAGGCGAACGCACGGTCAATGACGGCATCGTGGCAGCGGTGGACGAGATCACCCGGCTGGACGCGCGCGGCGACGTGCTGGTCTTCCTGCCCGGCGAGCGCGAGATCCGCGATGCGCACCAGTCGCTGGAGCGCCGCAAGTACCGCAACACCGACGTGCTGCCGCTGTATGCGCGCCTGTCCAACCAGGACCAGGACCGGGTGTTCAACCCCGGAGCCAACCGACGCATCGTGCTGGCCACCAACGTCGCCGAGACCTCGCTGACGGTGCCCCGCATCCGCTACGTGGTCGATCCCGGCTTCGCGCGCGTCAAGCGCTACAGCCCGCGCAACAAGCTCGACCGCCTGCACATCGAACCGATTTCGCAGGCCAGCGCGAACCAGCGCAAGGGCCGTTGCGGGCGCATCGCCGAGGGCATCTGCTATCGACTGTATGCGGAAGCCGATTTCCAGGCGCGCGCCGAGTTCACCGATCCCGAGATCCGCCGTTCCAGCTTGGCCGGGGTGATCCTGCGCATGCTGCAGCTGGGCCTGGGCCGCATCGAGGACTTCCCGTTCCTCGAGCCGCCGGACGAGCGTGCCGTCGCCGACGGCTGGCAGCAGCTGGCTGAACTCGGCGCGGTCGACAACGAGCGGCGCATGACCGCGATCGGCAAGCAGATGGCACGTCTGCCGGTCGACGTGAAGCTGGCGCGCATGCTGGTGGCCGCACAGGCCGCGGGATGCCTGCGGCCGATGCTGGTGATCGCGTCGTTCCTCGGCATCCAGGATCCGCGCGAGCGTCCGGCCGACGCGCGCGGCGCGGCCGATACGGCGCATGCGCAGTTCGCCGACGGCCGCTCCGAGTTTGTTGGCGTGCTGCGTCTGTGGGATGCCTATCGGCAGGCCCACGAGGACTTCACTCAATCGAAACTGCGCGACTGGTGCGGCCGTCATTTCCTCGGTTTCCTGCGCATGCGCGAATGGCGCGAACTGCACCGCCAGTTGCGTCTGCTGTGCGAGGAACTGGGTTGGAAGGAAGAAGCCAGCGAAGCCTCGCTGGCGCCACTGCTGGCCGGCAGCAGCGCACCGCCGGTGGCGCGCGATGACGCGGCGGCGGTCAAGGCGACGCGCGGTCAATTGCATCGCGCCGCGCGTCTGGCGCGCGAGGGCAAGACCGACGCCACGCTGGCGCCGGTCGCCGTCAGTGCGCAGAAGGAACAGTCGCCGACCGCCGGTGGCTTCAGCGAGCGCGCGCGCGCCGCGGCTTACCAGACGTTGCACCGCGCGCTGGTAGCCGGCCTGCCGACGCAGATCGGCCACCGCACCGACAAGAGCGATTTCCAGGCGCCGCGCCAGCGCCGTTTCCTGCCGTTCCCCGGCTCGCCGCTGTCCAAGCGTCCGCCGCCATGGCTGCTGGCGGCCAACCTGCTGGATACGCAGAAGGTGTGGGGCATGACGCTGGCCGCGATCGAGCCGGACTGGGTGATCGCCGAGCTGTCGCATCTGCTGCTTCGCAAGCACTTCGACCCGCACTGGTCGCGCGCGCAGGGCCAGGTGCTGGCGTCGGAGCAGATCAGCCTGTTCGGCCTGGTGCTGGCGCCGAAGAAGCCGGTGCACTACGGTCGCATCGCACCCGCGGAAGCGCATGATCTGTTCGTGCGGCAGGGGCTGGTGACCGGCGAGATCAACACGCGCGCGTCGTTCGTCGCCGACAACCTGAAGGCGCTGGAACAGGCGCGCGAAGAAGAAGCCAAGCTGCGCCGCGCCGGCCTGGTCGCAGACGAGGACTGGCAGGCGCGCTGGTACCTCGACCGCGTGCCGGCGGATATCCATTCCGCGGCTGGACTGGATAGCTGGTGGAAAGCCTTGCCGGCCGACAAGCGCCGCGCGCTGCACTGGTCGCTGGCCGACCTGCTGCCGGGCGAGGGCAGCGAGGAGGACCGTTACCCGAAGTACTTCGCGCTGGGCGATGCGCGACTGCCGCTGCATTACAAGTTCGAGCCGGGATCCGTCGATGACGGTGTGACGCTGGAAGTACCGCTGCACCTGCTCAATGCGCTCGACGCCACGCGCCTGTCGTGGCTGGCGCCGGGCTTCGTCGCCGACAAGGCGGCCGGCCTGATCCGCAGCCTGCCCAAGGCGATGCGGCGCAACTACGTGCCGGCGCCGGATTACGGCCGCGCGTTCTTCGAGGCCTTCGCCAAGCCGACCGCCGACGATATCCGCGGCGAACTGGCGCGCTTCCTGTCGCGCGCGACCGGCGTGGCGGTGAGCGCGCTCGATTTCGACGAAGCCGCACTGGAGCCGCACCTGCGCATGAACCTGCGCCTGCGCGAGGACCCGCGCGGCGGCGAAGGCAAGGTGCTGGCCGAGTCGCGCGACCTCGACGAACTGCGTGCACGTTTCGGCACGAAGGCGGGACAGGCGTTCGCCGCGCGCGCGGGCCGCGAGATGGCGGCCACCGGATTGCGCGACTTCCCTGCACAGGCGATTCCGCGCGAGGTGCCCGGCGAAGCCGGCGTACCCGCGTATCCCGCGCTGCGCGATGAGGGCGAGACGGTGGCGCTGCAAGTGTTCGCTGACCGTGCGGAAGCCGCCGCCGCGCATCCGGGTGGCGTGCGCCGCCTGCTGGAGATCGCGCTGGCCGACAAGGTGAAGCAGGCGCGCAAGCAGCTGCCGGTGTCGCCGAAGACCGGGCTGCTGTATGCGGCCATCGAATCGCAGGAACGGCTGCGCGGCGACATCGTCGATGCGGCAATGAATGCGGTGCTGGCCGACGGACTGGGCGCGATCCGCGACCGTGCCGCATTCGAACAGCGGCGCGACGACGCCGGCAAGCGGCTGTTCGGCGAGGCGATGGAGCGGCTGAAGCTGGCCGAGGCGATCCTGTCTGGCGTGGCGGAACTGAAGCCGCAACTGGATGCGCCGCTGATGGGCTGGGCGCGCGGCAACCTCGACGACCTGCGCGCGCAACTGGCGGCGCTGGTGCATCCGGGCTTCCTGCGAGACACGCCGGCCGACGCGCTGGCGCAACTGCCGCGTTACCTGAAGGCGATGACCTTGCGCGCCGAACGCGCCAAGCGCGATCCCGCCAAGGACCAGGCGCGCATGCTGGAACTCAAGCCGTTTGCCGATGCGATCGTGCAGGCGAACGAGGATGGCGTCGCGCACACGCCCGACTGGCAGGCGCTGCGCTGGGACCTGGAGGAGCTGCGGGTGTCGGTGTTCGCGCAGGAATTGGGCGCGAAGAGCGGCATTTCGCCGAAGAAACTCGCGCAGCGCCTGCAGGCGCTGCGTGGATGAGACACGCCGTCAGTCGATGCGGGTGACCTTGGGTTTGGGTATATGGCCTTCAACGCTCAAGTACCAGGCGCCCACCAAGCCGGGCGTGATCACCACGTTGGCATTGGAGATCCGCTTCAGCGAAGTGTATTCGCCTTCTGTAACGCGCCAGCGCTGGCCGTTGGCAAGGGTGATTTCGGTGCCGCGCGACCAGCCACGCAGTTCGCCCACCAGTGTGCTGGCGATGGCGTTGACGCCGTCACCTGCGAAAGAAGCGCCACGCACCCTGGTGGCGCTGTCTTCGCGCGTAGCCTTGACGACCGCCTGCTGGTCTTCGTTGAGCAGGCTGTTGAGCAGGGCCAACTGCCCGCTGCTCAGTTGGTCCAGGCCAGTGGCTTTCATCTGTTCGGCGGACAGCCGTTTTTCGATTGCCACGTAGTCGGCGGCGTTAAGGGGGAGGGCGCTCGCCGACAGCAGGGCGAGCAGCAGAAGGCGGGTCTTCAGGCGCATGGTCATCCTCGGGAAGGGCATTACTTGATGCGGCGGACGGGAGCGGCGGTGTTGTAGCCGTCGATCTTCATGAACCACTTGTTGCCGAAGCGCGACGGCGTGATCTTCACTGCGGGATCCGTGCGGCGCACGCCAGCGAGGGAAACGGCTTCGACCTGTTCCCACACTTGGCCGTTGGCGAGCGTGTACTGGCGACCCTTGGCGAAGCCGTTGAACTCGCCGACGATGGTGCTGGCAATGGGTTCGGCGGTACCGAAGTCGAAGAACCCGCGGGTCTCCTGTTCGACCTCCTTGCGGCCCTCTTGCTTGGCCTGCTCCACCGCCTGTGCGGTCTGCTGGCCGACGCGCTGTTGTAGCCACGCATCAAGTGCGGCGAGTTCGGCGGGGCTCAGCTTGTCCAGGCCGGCGGCCTTGAATTCGCTTTCGCTCATCGCATCGCGCAGCGGCTCGAGCGTGCGTTCCTGGGCGAAGGTGCAGGTGGATGCGACCGCCAGTGCGATGGATAGAAACAAGCGGCTCATCTTCATGGTTGTCCCTTCGGTCGGCTGGCCGGTAGTGTAGTCATTCCGGCGACGCTTGGTCGCCCATCCCCACGGCCATGGTTCCCCCCGTCCACGACATCGCCACGCTGCTGCAACGGCCCGCCCTGCTGGCGCTGCCCGCGCCGTTGCGTCGCGTGCTTGCCGACGCGGCGACACCGGTCCCGGTACACGACGGCATGCCCGATGCCATCGATGTGCTGGCCGACACGCTGGATACGCTGGCGACACTCGGGGCGGATGGCGACGTCATTCTTGCGGCCGTGCTGCACGGATTGCCAGCGCTGCAGCCGGCGTTCGCCGGCGCCGTCGGCAAGCAGGTCCCTGGACTGGCCGATTTGCTGGAAGGGCAGGTGGCCGCCGCCCAGGTCTGGGCGCTGCACGCCGAGCAGACGCGTGGCGTGAACACGGAGGGCCTGCGCCGCCTGCTGCTGGCGATCGTGCGCGACCTGCGCGTGGTGACCATCCTGCTGGCGCGCCAGCTTGCCCGCATGCGCGCCGCGGGGGCGTTACCCGACGCCGAGCGCCAGGCGCTGGCGCGGCTCACGCGCGATATCCATGCCCCGCTGGCGAACCGGCTGGGCATCTGGCAGTTGAAGTGGGAACTGGAAGACCTGGCGTTCCGCTACCTGCAGCCGCAGGTCTACAAGCAGATCGCCACGCAGCTGGACGAGAAGCGGTTGGGGCGCGAGCGCTACATCGGCGCGGTCACCGATGCGTTGCGCGCGGCGCTTGCCGAACACGGGATCGCGGCGGAGGTCAGCGGGCGACCGAAGCACATCTACAGCATCTGGCGGAAGATGCAGCGCAAGCAGGTCGGCTTCGACGAGCTGTACGACCTGCGTGCGGTCCGCATCGCGGTGGACGACGTGGCCGCATGCTACGCCGCGCTGGGCATCGTGCATGCGCTGTGGGTGCCGATTCCCAGCGAGTTTGACGACTACATCGCGCGGCCCAAGGCCAACGACTACCGCTCGCTCCACACCGCCGTGGTCGGTCCGGAAGGCCGCACGCTGGAAGTGCAGATCCGTACGCACGAAATGCATGCGCAGGCCGAACTGGGCGTGGCCGCGCACTGGAAGTACAAGGAAGGCAAGGGCGGCGGCGACGCGTTCGACCGCAAGATCGCCTGGATGCGCCGGCTGCTGGACGGCGCCGCGGAGGGTGCCGGTGGCGAAGGCGCGCTGGCCGGTGAACTGGATGCCGAACTGGTCGAGGACCGGGTCTACGCGCTGACGCCGAAGGGCGAAGTGGTCGACCTGCCGCAGGGAGGCACCGTGCTCGATTTCGCCTACCACGTGCACACCATGGTCGGGCATCGCACGCGCGGCGCGAAGGTCAACGGCCGGATCGTGCCGCTGAACCATGTGCTGCGCAGCGGCGACCGGGTCGAGATACTGACGTCGAAGGAGCCCGAACCGCGTCGCGACTGGCTGCTGCAGGCCAACGGCTTCCTGGCCAGCGGACGCTCGCGCGACAAGGTGCGGGCGTGGTTCCACAAGCTGGACCGCGCGCGCAACCTGCAGGCCGGCCGCGAGCTGCTGGAGAAGGAGCTGAAGCGGTTGGGGCTGCATCACGCCGACCTGTCGGGCGCGGCGAAGAAATTCCATGCCGACAGCGTCGACGAGCTCTACATCCAGGTGGCGCTGGGCGACGTGGGCCCGCACCAGGTCGGGCGCGCGCTGCACGAAGAGCAACGCGCGGCGGCCGAGCCGGAAACACCATCGCTGCCGGTGCTGCGGCCGCCGCGCAAGGTCGCCAAGCCGGGCAAGTCCAAGTTCACCGTGCAGGGCGTGGGCAACCTGCTGGTGCAGCTCGCCAAGTGTTGCCAGCCGGTGCCGGGCGAACCGATCGCCGGCTACCTGACGCGCGTGCGTGGCGTCACCGTGCACCGCACCGACTGCGCGGCGTTCGCGCGATTGGCCGCCACCAGCCCGCAGCGCGTGCTGCCGGTGGAATGGGGCCAGGCCGGCGGGGGTTACGAGGTCGACGTGCAGGTCACCGCGCTCGACCGCAAATGGCTGCTCAAGGACATCACCACGTTGATCGCCCAGGAAGAAGCCAACGTGCTGGACATCAACAGCCAGAGCAACCGCGCCAGCGGTCGCGTGCATCTGCGCCTGCGCCTGAAGGTCGCCGACTTCGGCCAGCTGTCGACGCTGCTGGGCAAGCTCGACGCGTTGCCCGGGGTGGAAGACGCACGACGTTCAGGCTGACTGGTTATGCTGCGGGCGTGACCCGCGAAGACCACCCTGAGGCCGGACGGGGCCGACGCATCGAGCCGCGCATCGACTGGACGCGCGCCGCCGCGCCCGCCGCCGACCGGCACCGCAGTGCGGGTTCCGCATGGCGCGAGCGCCGTTACCTGCGTTGGGTCGTGGCCGTTGCCATCGTCTTTGTCCTGCTCGTCATCGTCCTGCGCCAACCCCTGGCCGACTTGCTGTGGCCGCAGACCCGCGTCCAGGTACTGCTCGACCAGGCGGACCAGGCGCTGCGTGCCGGGCGCCTGGATGCCGACGATGGCAGCGGCGCGCGCCAGCTCTACGAAGCGGCACAGGCGCTGGATACCGATCGTGTCGAAGCTTCCGATGGCCTGCGCCGGGTTGGGCAGGCGGCGTTGCGCTCGGCGGAGACCGCCCTGCGGCAGAACAGCTTCGATGAAGCTCGCGCCCAGTTGGCCCTGGCGCGCGATCTGCAGGTGCCGCGGCCGCAGGCAGAGGCGTTGGCAGCGCGATTGCGTGCACGCGAGGTCGAGCATGCCGGGGTAGATGGTTTGTTGGCGGCGGCCGCACGCGCGCAGGCCGACGAGCATCTGTGGGGCGACGAAAGCGCGGCCCTGCCGCTGTACCAGCGCGTGCTGGCCCTGCAGCCAACCCGCATCGAAGCGCTCGAGGGCAGGGAGGACGCCTTGTCCGACCTGTTGCAGGAGGCGGGCGTCGAATTGCGTCGTGATGAGCTTGGCGAAGCCGCGCGCAGGATCGCGGCGGCGCGCACCTTCGATGCCGGGCATGTCGATCTGCCGCAGGCGGAAGCCGCACTGGTCGCCGCGGTGGATGCTCGGCGCCGCACGGGTGCACGCGATCTGGCACGCGGTCGGCTGGATGCGGCGCGATCCGCGTACGAGGCGGTGCTGGCGGCCGTGCCCGGCGACGGCGCCGCGCAGCAGGGCCTCGAACAGGTCGGCATCGCCCATGCGCGACAGGCGGAACGCGACGCGGGCGATTTCGATTTCGCGCGGGCGCAACGCCAACTGGAGTTCGCTCGCTCGCTGGCACCGCGGTCGCCGCGCGTAGGACAGGCGGAACAGGCCGTGGCGCGTGCGCGCGAGGTGCGTCAGCGCCAGAATGCGGGGCCTTCGCTCACCGCGCGCGAGCGCGAACGGCGCGTCAAGGCGCTGCTTGCACGCATGGCCCAGGCCGAAGCGCAGGGCCATTGGCTGACACCGCCCGGTGAAAGCGCGTACGACACGCTGCGCGCCGCGCAGGCGCTCTCGCCCGACAGCGCCGCGGTGAAGCAGGCCGCGACGCGCCTGCTGCCGTCCGTGCGGGCCTGCTATGAAGAAGAACTGCGGGCCAACCGCGTCCGTCGCGCACAGGCGTGCCGGGAGGCATGGCAGACCCTGCAGCCGCGCGATCCCGCCCTGCCGGATACGCGACGGCAGCTGGCGGAGAAATGGATCGCGGTCGGAACGGAGCGGCTGGGAGCAGGCGACCTGGCGTTCGCCACGGAAGCGCTCGACCAGGCGCGTGCACTGGATGTGCAGGCGGGTGGGTTTGCCGAGTTCGAACAGCGTGTGCAGTCCGCGACGGCGGGTCGAAGCCCCTAGCGTCCCGGGACCAGCGATCGCGCCAGCGCGTCGACCTTCGCGGCGGACGCACGCCAGTGCCAGGGCGCCACCGACGCGATGCCGAGATCCAGGCCCTCGGCGAAGCGGCCGGCAGCCTTGTCCGCGATCAAGTCGCGCAGGCGGTCGGCGATCGGCCCGCTGCGGTTCTCGGTCGACCAGCCACGACGGAGATCGGCCACGAACCGGGCGATTGCATCGTCCGGGTTGCCGAGATGGAGGATCGGGCGGCAGGCGCCCAGGTACTCGTAGATCTTGCCCGGCACCTGGCTGGGATCCGCGTTCCCGATGTTGACCAGCAGATCCGCCTGCCGCTGCAGGTCGAGCGCCTGCGCGTGCGGCAGGAAGCCCAGCACGCGCACCTGGTCCGGGCGCTCGCGGGCGAACTGGACCACGCTGTCGGGCAGGCTGATGGAGGCGATGTTGAGCCGCGCTTCCGGGAGATCGCGAAGTGCTTCCAGCAGCGCCTCCGGCCGGCGGAAGCTGTAGAAGCTGCCGGTGTACAGCAGTTCCAGACGATGGGCACCGAAGGGTGAGTCGCCCGTGGAAACAGGACGATCGCCGGCATGGCCCTGGGTCACCACGGTGACGTTCGCGTGCCGACCATGGCGCTCTGCGAGCAGGGCGGCAGCGGCCGGTGTCGTGACCAGGATGTGGTCTGCGGCATCCGCGACATCACGCTCGAGGTGCAATGCGCGTTTCTGCCATCGAGGTGGCGTGTAGGGCGCCAGCACGGGGTCGCCCAGATCGGCGATCCAGGGCAGTCCACGTCGCTTCGCGCGCAGCCCGAGTTGCAGCGAGGTCGCCGGCTCGTGCGAGCTGATGACCAGATCCGGCGGATCCGTGTCGAGCATCCGGTCGAGCCGGCGCTGCGCCCACGGCAACCACTCGCCGCGGACATCGGGGAACACGATCTTCGCCGCGGCGCCCTGCAGCAGGTCCGACACCGCCTGCTTCCAGCCCTGCCGGCTGGGTGCGTCCGCGGGTGCGATCCGCGCGTCATCCGTAGGGGCGGTCGTCGCAGGGCGCGCGCGACGATGACGCCGTTCGCGGAGTGCCGCCAGGCAGCCGCGGACCGGTCCCGCGAACGTCCGGTTCACCTCGATAGCGTCGGGCAGCGCCGGAAGTCCCACCGACACGCCGCCCAGGTCGATCGTGAGCACGCTCAGGCGATGACCGTGCTCGGACAGGTATCGCGCCAGGTAGACCCAGCGCAACGATTGTGGCGACGGGCTGGGTGGAAACTCGTAGGCGATCAGCAGGATGTGCATCAGGCGGCGCGATCGGGTCGGCGAAGGGCGAGCGTGGCCTGGATCCCGGGGATGGCGGACTCGATCGAGAAATGGCGCCGCACATTCTCGCGGCCGTGCTGCGACAGCAAGGCCCACAGCGTCTCATCGTCCAGCAGCCGTTGCACCGCGTCCGCGAATCCGCTGGCATCGCCTGCCACCAGCACGTCCCGGCCATGCTGCAGATGCATGCCATCGACGGCGCTCGGCGTGGCGACGGTAGGGACGCCGAAGGCCATGTAATGGTTGACCTTCCCTTTCACGCCTGCGCCGAACCTGAGAGGCGCAAGGCCAACGCGGCATGTCTCGAAGAGCGCGCTTACATCGTCCAGCTGACCATGGAAGACGACACTGGGCGGCACGGTGAGGCCGTGCGCCGCCGCGTCCAGACCGCGCCCGACCAGATGCAGTTCGCAGTCAGGCCGGCGATGCAGGATCAGCGGCAGGATGTCGGCCAGTAGCCAGCGGACCCCATCGAGGTTGGGCGGGTGCTGCGCACCGCCCACGAATACAAGCCTTGCGCCGGGCGGCCTGCGATGGGTCGCCGCCGGCAGCAGATGGACGTTCGAAATGACTTCGACGCGCGCTCCCGGTGCGATGTCGTGCAGCAGATCGCGCTCCGCCTCGCTCACCACCCAGGCGACGTCCGCGTCTCGGATGGCGCGCAATTCGTGGCGGCGCGTCGCCTCTGCGGCAGACCGCAATCCTGCATGGTCGCGCAGGCCCGCCTCGCCTTGTTCCCTGACGTGATGGAGATCGACGGTGTCGACGATCTTCAGTGCGCGCGGATGGACACGACGCAGCAACGGGAACCACGACCATGCCAGGTGGTAGCGGCTGACGATGACGGCGTCGTAGCGCGTGCCCTCGCGTGCGAACCACGCTTCGGGCCGCTGTGTGCCGATGTCTGCGCAGCGCACGCCGATGTCCTGCAGGCGTTGTTGTCCCGTCGTACTGGTGTTGCGGGACAGCGGCAGCACGTCGACGCGGTGGCCCATCGCCACGAGCAGGCGCAGCAGATTGAACATCCTCAGCGAACCCGAATCGCGCGAAGGCTCGGGCAGTTGTTCGTCCACCCACAGCACGGACATGGGCTGATCCGTTCGCGGCACGTCGGGCATGTTGGCGTGCGCGACGGCTGACGGCGGGATGGTTGCAGCGGGGGCAACGGCCGTGGCGCGGGAGAGAAGCGCCTTCCATCCCCTGGCGTGCAGCAGGACCCTGGCGCGATGCAGGCGGGACAACGCGTTGTCTAGCTGGTAGCGGAGCAGGGGCGGCACGGGTCTCAGTCTGAATCGATGGATTCCGGCGGCCGGCCATCCCTGGAGGACTGCGCTAGACTCGCCCGAATTCCCATTGTCGCATCCCCTGTGGCCCGCAACGACTACGACGACGAAGCGCTGGACGAAGACGATATCGATGACGGCGAGGGTCCCGGCTGGCGGCAGCGCCTGCTGACGTGGGGCCTGGCCGCGGTGGGCTTGGGCCTGGGATTCATGATTCCGTACACGCTGTACCTGAACCATCAGGTCACCGAGCGTTTCGGCGAACTGCGCTGGCAGATCCCCACCCGCGTCTACGCGCGACCACTGCAGGTCGCACCGGGCCTGGCGATGGATGCGCAGACGCTGAAGACCGAACTGGACGCGGCGGCGTACCGCGATGACGGCGCCGGTGAGCGTCCCGGCACCTACACACGCGAGGGCGGACGCTTCACCATTTCCAGCCGCGGCTACATCGATGTTGATGGACGCGTTGCGCCGCGCAGGCTGCAGGTCAGCCTGTCCGATGGGCGGATCGCGGTGGTGCGCGACCTGGGGCGCAAGCAGAACCTCAAGGCGGCGCGGCTGGATCCGGCGCGCATCGCCACGCTGTACGGACAGAAGCAGGAAGAGCGCCGGCTGGTGCGGCTGGAGGAAGTGCCGGAACTGCTCGTCACCGGCCTGCAGGCGGTCGAGGACCGCGATTTCAAGGACCACCATGGCATCGACCTGTCGGGCATGGCGCGCGCGGCCTGGCTGCTGGTGCGCTCGGGCGGCGACACCAAACAGGGCGCCAGTACGCTGACCCAGCAGCTCGCACGCAGCGGTCTGCTCGGCATCGGCAAGGAACAGACGCCGACGCGCAAGTTCAATGAGATCCTGTATGCGCTGATCCTGGAAGCGCGTTACGACAAGCGCACCATCCTGGAGGCTTACTTCAACCAGGTGGACCTGGGCCAGCGTGGCAGCCAGGCGATCCACGGTGTCGCGTCGGGTGCAGAGTTCTGGTTCGGCCGTGACCTGGACAGCTTGACCACGGAACAGGTTGCATTGCTGATTGGCCTGGTGAAGGGCCCTTCCTGGTACAACCCGAGGCGGAATCCCGAGCGCGCCACCGAGCGTCGCGATTACGTACTCTCCAAGCTGCACGAAACCGGCCTGATCGACGACGCCGAGTACAAGCGCGCACGCGCCGCACCGCTGGGCGTGACCAAGACGCCGGGCATGGCCGCCGCCAACCGTTTCCCCGCCTACGTGGATCTGGTACGCCGCCAGCTGGCGCGCGACTACCCCGAGAGCGCACTGCAGGGCGCCGGCCTGACCGTGCTCACCGGCATGTCGCCGTCGGCACAGGCCTACGCGGAAGCGTCGGTGACGCGCACGATCAAGGCGCTGGAGAACAAGCGCCGTCCGCCGCTGCAAGCCGGCATGGTGGTGACCGATGTGCATGACGGCGACGTGCTGGCCGTGGTCGGCAGCCGCAACGTGTCCGAAGTCGGCTTCAACCGGGCGGTGGAAGCGCAGCGCCCGGTCGGCTCGCTGCTCAAGCCGTTCGTCTACCTGCTGGCGCTGGCGCAGCCGGACCAGTACTCGCTGGCGTCTTGGGTCGATGATTCGCCGGTGACCGTGCAGCTCGGCAAGAACCGGCGCTGGACACCGGCCAACGCCGACCGCCGCAGCCATGGCACCGTGCGCCTGGTCGATGCGCTGGCGCGGTCCTACAACCAGGCCACCGTGCGGGTGGGCATGAAGGTCGAACCGGATCGGCTGGCCCAGCTGATCCGCGTGCTGGCCGGCATCCAGGCCGAACCGAACCCGGCGTTGATCCTGGGCTCCACGGACCAGAGCCCGTACGCGATGGCGCAGCTGTACCAGTTCCTTGCTTCCGGCGGCGAGATCCAGCCGCTGCACGCGGTGCGTGGCGTGCTCGATCCCGAGGGCAAGCTGCTCAAGCGCTACGACAAGACGCCGGCACCGGCACAGGAAGGCGATTCCATCGCCGCCAACCTGATCACGGTGGCGTTGCAGCAGGTCGTATCCAACGGCACCGGGCGCCAGTTGATCGGCGACGGCCTGGGCCGGCTGCAGTCCGCAGGCAAGACCGGCACCAGCAACGACAGCCGCGACAGCTGGTACGCCGGCTACACCGGCGATCACCTGGCGGTGGTGTGGATGGGTAACGACCAGAACGAACAGACCGGCCTGTACGGCGGTACCGGTGCGATGCGCGTGTGGTCGGGCCTGTTCGCACGGTTGCCGAGCGCGCCGCTGAAGGTGTCGGGCAAGGGCCTGGACTGGCAGTGGGTGGTCGGCGCCAACAGCACCGACGCCAGTTGCCCCGAAGCGCGCCAGTTGCCGTTCGTGACCGGCTTCGCACCGGCGTATGCGCCCTGCGTGGTCGAGCAACCGCCAATCGAAGGCGAAGAATCGGAAGGCGGCGGTTGGCGCAGCTGGTTCGGCCTTGACCGCAAGGAAGAGGCCGCACCGCCGCCGCAGGAAACTCCCCCGCCGCAACAGCCATGATGATGAAGTCCGCCTTTCCCCTGTTTCTCGTGATCCTGCTGGCCGGTTGCGTCTCTGCGCCCGTGCCCGAGGCCCCTGTCGCGCACGACCCGGTGACGCCGGAGCAGCGCGTTGCCGCGATCCACGCGGCATCCGGTGATGACGATCGCGAACTTGCCGTGCAGCCGCTGCGCGATCCGCAGGTCGAGGACCTGAGGGAGACCGCGCAGCAGGCGCGTGCATCGCGCAACTTCGCGGCGGCCGCGGATGCTTTGAACCAGGCGCTGCTGCTGGTGCCGGAAGATCCCGCCGTGCTGCAGGAGCGTGCCGAAGTCGCGCTGCTGCAGGCCGACTACGCGCGTGCCGATACGCTGGCGCAGCGTGCCTTCCAGCTGGGTTCGCAGGTGGGGCCGCTGTGCCGCCAGCATTGGGAGACCGTGCGCCAGGTGCGCCAGCACGAGTTGGCGGTGCAGCCGTCGCTGCCGGCACGCCATACGCCGGAAGACGCCGCGCAGCACGCCGCGCGTGCCGCGACCGCGCAGGCCGCCATCGCCGAGGCGGAAAGCAAGCGCGATGCCTGCACGGTGCCGGTGATCCAGCGCATGTGAGGCGCATGCCGCGTCCGCCGTGACGCGGTACCCTTGCCGTTGTACGCCGCCTTCCGTTTTCCCGATGTCCCAGCTCGCCCAGGCCAGCCGCGACGCCCTCAGCGAGGGTGGTGCACTGGCGGAACGCCTTGATGCCTTTGCGCCCCGCGACGCCCAGCAGCGTCTGACCGCGGCGATCGCCGACGCCTTCGACGCGCGCGACGTGCTGCTCGCCGAGGCCGGCACGGGTACCGGCAAGACCTTCGCTTACTTGGTGCCCGCGCTGCTGTCCGGGCTTAAAACCATCGTGTCCACCGGCACGCGTGCGTTGCAGGACCAGCTGTACCACCGTGACCTGCCGCGCGTGCGCGACGCGCTCGGCGTGGCCGGACTGAAGTCGGCGTTGCTGAAAGGGCGCAGCAACTATCTGTGCCGCTACCGCCTGAACCAGGCCAAGGGCGATCCGCAAGCGCTGCGCACCACCTTCACCAGCCGCGAGCAGGTGGACCAGTTCCAGCGCATCGTCGCGTGGGGCGGGCGCACGAAGTTCGGCGACATGGCCGAACTGGCGGCGCTGCCGGACGACTCGCCATTGCTGCCGCTGGTCACGTCGACGATCGACAACTGCCTGGGCAGCGAGTGCCCGTTCTGGGACGACTGTTTCGTGGTGCAGGCGCGCCAGCGCGCACAGGCGGCGGACATCGTGGTGGTCAACCACCATCTGTTGCTCGCGGACCTGGCGCTGAAGCAGGAAGGGTTCGGCGAGATCCTGCCCGGCGCGCAGGCGTTCGTCATCGACGAGGCGCACCAGCTGCCCGAACTGGCCGCCAATTTCTTCGGCGAAGGCTTCGGCATGCGCCCGCTGCAGGAACTGGCACGCGATTGCCTGACCGAATCGAAGGATGCAGCCGGCGCACTGTCGGCCTTGCAGCCGCCCGTGCGCGCGCTGGAGCAGGCGTTGCGCGAACTGCGCGCGGCGATGGAAGGCCTGCCGGCGCGTGGCACGCGCGAGCGGCTGCTGGCGAAGCCGGAGGTCACCGCTGGTTTCGACACGCTCGCCCACGCGCTGGATGACCTCTCGGCCGCCCTCGCGCCACTGGTCGAGGCCTCGCTGGGGTTGGAGGCGTGCGCTGCCAGGGCGAAGGAGTTCGGCACACGGCTGTCGCGCTGGTATGCAGCGCCGGCGGCAGGAGCGTTTGACGACGATGCCTCTTCACAGTCTGCCGACGATGCCAGCGACGTCCTCTGGTACGAACTGACGCCGCGCGCGTTCCGCTGCCAGCGCACGCCACTCGATGTGTCCGGTCCGCTGCGCCAGCACCGCGAGCAGTCGCGTGCAGCGTGGGTGTTCACCTCGGCCACGCTCGCGGTCGGTGGGCGCTTCGACCATCTCGCCGTGCGGTTGGGTCTGGAGGATCCGCCCACGCTGCTGCAACCCAGTCCGTTCGACTGGCCGCAGCAGGCGCTGTGCTACCTGCCCACCGGGCTGCCTGATCCGAATGCGCCCGGCTACGGCGCGGAACTGATCGCGACACTGCGGCCCGTGCTGGAAGCATCGCAGGGACGCGCCTTCCTGCTGTTCGCTTCGCATCGCGCGCTGCGTGAAGCGGCGGAAGCGCTGCGCGGCGGGCCATGGCCGCTGTTCGTGCAGGGCGAGGCGCCGCGCGGCACGCTGCTGCAGCGGTTCCGCGAATCCGGCAACGGCGTGCTGCTGGGCGCTGCGAGTTTCCGCGAAGGCGTCGACGTGGTTGGTGACGCGTTGAGCGTGGTCGTGGTGGACAAGCTGCCGTTCGCCGCGCCTGACGATCCGGTCTTCGAGGCGCGGCTGGAAGCGGTGCGTCGCGCGGGCGGCAATCCGTTCCGCGACGAGCAGCTGCCGCAGGCGGTGATCGCGCTGAAGCAGGCCGTCGGCCGGCTGATCCGCAGCGAGACCGATCGCGGTGTGCTGGTGCTGTGCGACCCGCGCCTGACCGGCAAGCCTTACGGGCGCGTGTTTCTCGATTCGCTCCCGCCGTTCCGGCGCACGCAACGCGTACAGGATGTGCAGCGCTTCTTCGGCGCTGAGGTCGAAGAGGTCGCCGCACCGCCGGCAAGAGCCAAGGACGCTGACGACTGGTTCGCCGATGCCCGTTTCTGATCGCCTGCCACCACACCGTTTAAGCTAGCCCCCTCCCTGCACCTGCCCACCCCATGAAGCTGCTCGCCTTCGAAACCGCCACCGAGGCCTGTTCCATCGCCATCTACGTCGATGGCGAGGTGCGCGAGCGTTTCGAGGTCGCGCCACGTCGGCACGCCGAACTCGCGTTGCCGTGGGCCGAGCAGTTGCTGGCGGACGCGGGCATCGCACGTGCGCAGCTCGATGCGATCGCGCTGAGTCGCGGTCCGGGCGCCTTCACCGGTGTGCGTCTGGCCATCGCGCTGGCACAGGGCATCGCGCTGGCGCTGGATCGTCCGCTGGTGCCTGTGTCCACGCTCGCCGTGCTGGCGTCGCAGGTGCCGCCACCGCGCGCGGTGGCGGGCGAGGGTGGCTGCGATGTCGGCGCTGCCCATCCCATCCTGGCGGCCATCGATGCGCGCATGGGCGAGGTCTACGCGGGCACCTTCGTGCACCGCGGCGATCGCCTGGAGGCGACGTCGGAAGAAGCCGTGATCGCGCCCGCCGACTACGTGCTTGCCGGCGACGATGCCGGCTGGATCGGCGTGGGCACCGGGTTCGCGGCCACCGAGGGCGTACTCGCCACGCGCCTGCAGCCGCGCTTCACCCGCATCGACGCACAGGCCCTGCCGCACGCGGCGGATCTCGTCCGTCTTGCGGCCGCGGCCTTCAGCCGTGGCGAGATGGTCGCGCCGGAGTTCGTCGAGCCGGCCTACCTGCGCAACAACGTCGCGCTGACCCTGGAAGAACAGAAAGCCCTGCGCGCCTCGCGCTGAATCGGGCCGGCGCTACTCGTCGCGGACTTCACCGCCCGGCAGGAAGCGCCAGGTGCGGGTGACGTGCAGGATGTCCACGTTCTCGGCGGTTTCCGGCAGCGGCGGGAACGGCGAAGACAGCTGCACGATGCGCTGTGCGGTGGAGTCCAGCAGCGGCACGCCGCTGGACTGGATGATGCGCGTCTGCTCCACGGTGCCGTCGCGGCGCACGGCCACGCTGATCACCAGCGTCCCCGCCAGGCGCTTGCGGCGTGCTTCGTCCGGGTAGTTGAGGTTGCCCACGCGCTCGGCGCGGTCCACCCACGCGCGCAGATAGTTCGCGTAGACGTATTCCTTGGTGCTGGCCGAGACGAACTTGCGCTTCGGCCGCTTGGCGTAGAGCTCCGAGCGCAGGTGGTACTCGGCGGCCAGGCGCGCCATCTCGGCGTCGCGCTGCACCTTCTGCTCGCCCTGCGGCAGATCGGGCTGGTCGGGTTGCGGGCGTGCTTCCGGCGTGGGCGTGCTGACCTCGCTGTCACGGGTGGTGACCACGCGGCTTTCTGTCGGCGGCACCGGCGCCGTGGTCTGCGCACGCAGCGGCTGCGGCGCCAGCCCGGTGTCGGGTTGCGGAATCCAGCCGGCCTGGCTGTCGCGCGGGCGCCGGGCCTGGTCGCTCTCGCCGCCACCCTCCTGGTTGGCCGCGGCCAGGAAGTCGGCTTCCTTCGGCGTCAGCGGCGTACTGGTCTGGCTGAGGATCACGTCCAGCGTCGGCATCACCGGCGCGGCGTCGTCCAGGGCGAAGCCCACGCCCAGCACCAGCAATCCGTGCACAATCAGCGACAGCGCCAGCGTGGCGCCGAGGCGTTCGTTCGCGCCGATCTTCGGCGGTTGGACCGGGACCGCCGACATCTCAGGCCAGCTTCTTCTCGATGACGTCGAACAGCTGGCCCGCGATGTTCAGGCCGAACTGCGCGTCCAGTTCGCGCACGCAGGTGGGACTGGTGACGTTGACCTCGGTCAGGTAGTCGCCGATCACGTCCAGGCCGACAAACAGCATGCCGCGGCGCTTCATTTCCGGGCCGACCTGCGCGGCGATCCAGCGGTCGCGCTCGCTCAGCGGGCGGCCTTCGCCGCGACCGCCGGCCGCCAGGTTGCCGCGGAACTCGTCGCCCTGCGGGATGCGGGCGAGGGCGTAGTCCACCGGTTCGCCGTCGACCAGCAGCACGCGCTTGTCGCCGTCCTTGATACCGGGGATGAAGCGCTGGGCGAGGGTCTGGCTGCCGTGGCCGATCAGCGTTTCCAGGATGACGTTGGTATTGGGGTCGCCGGCCTTCACGCGGAAGATCGAGCGGCCGCCCATGCCGTCCAGTGGCTTCAGCACCGCTTCGCCGTGCTCGGCGACGAACGCCTTCAGCGCGGCCGGGTCCCGGCTCACCAGGGTCGGCGGGCAGCACTGCGGGAACAGCAGCGCGGCAAGCTTCTCGTTGAAATCGCGCAGGCCCTGCGGGTCGTTGACGATCAGCGCGCCGGCCTGCTGCGCGATGCCCAGCACGTGGGTGTCGTAGAGGTACTGGTCGTCGACCGGCGGGTCCTTGCGCATCAGCACGACCTGGCCGGGGCCGAAGTCCAGCGTGCGGGTATCGCCCAGGCTGAACCAGCCGGCCTTGTCGTCCTTCACGGTCAGGGGCGCCACCTCGGCTTGCGCCACGCCGTCGCGCAGCGACAGCCGGCCGGGCACCACGTAAAGCAGGCGGTGGCCGCGCCGCTGGGCTTCCAGCAGCATGGCGAAAGTGGTGTCCTTGGCGATCTTGATGGACCCGATGGGGTCCATGACGACGACGACGTCCAGCGGCATGGGGGAGTGGTTCTGCAGGAGACCGCGCGATGGTATCAGGGCGCGCTCGCCGGCCGTCCCCGGCACCGATGGAACGCGCTGTCGCCGGTGCCGCCGCAAACTGCGACGCAGTTCGCATCATCCTGTTCATCGGAAGGGCGGTCGGTGCTGCGGCTTGACAGTGCGCGCCGGGATAGGGGATATAGGCAGCAACGCAGCGGGGCCGGTTCGTCAATGAAGCCGCGCGCGCATGGGGAAATCAGGTAATGACGCAGAACGAAGGCCAGGCCGGTGGACTCCACGGCCTACGGGTCATGGTGATCGATGACTCGAAAACCATCCGCCGCACCGCAGAGACCCTGCTGAAACGCGAGGGTTGCGAAGTCGTGACCGCGACGGACGGATTCGAGGCCCTGGCCAAGATCGCCGACCAGCAGCCGCAGATCATTTTCGTGGACATCATGATGCCGCGCCTGGACGGGTATCAGACCTGTGCGCTGATCAAGAACAACCAGGTGTTCAAGTCCACGCCGGTCATCATGCTGTCGTCCAAGGACAGCCTGTTCGACAAGGCGCGCGGGCGCATCGTCGGCTCGGAGCAGTACCTGACCAAGCCGTTCACGCGCGAGGAACTCCTCGACGCCATCCGCGCCCACGTCAGCACCTGAGGGGCTGGCGCCATGGTGATCATTCGCACTGAGTGCACAGGGGGCGGGCGATGATCCGCACACCGTTCGATACGCTGGCCGAATACGAGCGTCGCAGCCTGGCGCACGCCGTGGTGCAGCCGGCGCGCGAAATCGCGCAGGACCAGTACCGAGGCGTCGGTTACCGCGTCGGCAAGCGCCGGCTGATTTCCAACTTCGGGGAAGTGGTGGAAATCGTGCCGATGCCGCCGGTCACGCCGGTGCCGGGCGCGCATCCGTGGCTGCTGGGGATCGGCAACCTGCGCGGCAACCTGTTTCCGGTCGTGGACCTGAAGCAGTTCCTCGAAGGCGAGCGCACCGTCCTGCACGAGGGCCAGCGCGTGCTGGTCATGCGCCAGGCCGGCGGCGACGTCGCGCTGACCATCGACGAGCTTTACGGGCAGCGCAGCTTCCACGAATCGCAGCAGGTCGAGCCGGGGGATCTGGCGGACGGCCGCTACGGGCATTTCATCGATCGCGCTTTCGCCAGCGACGATCAGCGGTGGGGCGTTTTTGCGCTGGGGTTGTTGGCGCGCACGCCCGAATTCCGCCAGACCGCGCTCTGAGCGCGGACGACAAGAACAATCAGGGGTTGAACGATGAGCACTGCGACGGATTCTCCTAGCGCCGGCAAGGTCGGCAGTTTCGGCAACAATTTCTGGCTGTTGCTGCTGGCGCTGTCGGTGCTGGTCTTCGGTGCCAACACCGGTGTGGCCACCTACCAGGGCAGTCGCCTGTCGGGTGCCAGCACCGGCGCATCGGACATGCGCGTGCTGTCGCAACAGCTGGCCAACCAGGGCCGTGAGGCCGTGGCCGGCAACGCCGAGGCGTTCAAGGCGTTCAAGGAAACCAAGCAGTCGGTCGAGTCCACCGTGTCCGACCTGCAGAACCGCTTCGGCAACGAAGGCGCCATCTCCGGTCCGCTGGCCAAGCTGAGCACCACCTGGTCGCCGCTGGGCAAGAACGCCGACCAGATCGTTGCCTCCGAAGCCGCCGTGCTGGCGCTGGCCGGCAACGCCGACCGCTTCGCCACGCAGGTGCCCAGCCTGCAGGCGCAGCTCAACGAGGTCGTGCGCGCCATGTCCGCGGGCGGTGCGCCGTCCTCGCAGATCTACAGCGCGCTGCAGCAGGTCGTGCTGGCAGGCACCATGGCCCGCCGCGTGACTGAAATCCGCGCCGGTGGCGCGGGCGCCGCCACTGCGGGCGACGCGCTGGGCCGTGATGCCGTGCTGTTCGGCCAGGTGCTGGAAGGCCTGCGCGACGGCAACCCGGACCTGGGCATCGCGCCGGTCCGCAACGCCGCCGCGTTGGCCGCGCTGCAGAACTCGCAGACCCTGTGGACCGCGATGAAGAAGGACCTGGACGCGATCCTGGCCAGCTCGCGCAATCTGTTCGCCGCGCAGTCCGCGGCGGCCGCGTTGACCAACGGCTCGGGCCAGATGCTCCAGGACAGCACCAACCTGTTCCAGGCGTTCTCGGCCTTCGGTTCGGTGCGCGACACGCGCCTGTTCCCTAACTTCTGGCTGGGCATCGCGTCCGGTATCGCGGCGCTGATCTCGATCATCGGCTTGCTGTACTCGCTGTACCGTACCCGCCAGCGCGAGCAGGAAACGCGTTACCAGACGCAGGTGGAATACAACAGCCGCAACCAGCAGGCGATCATGCGGCTGCTGGACGAAATCTCCTCGCTGGGTGAAGGCGACCTGACGGTGAAGGCCTCGGTGACCGAGGACATGACGGGCGCCATCGCGGACGCCATCAACTACGCCGTGGACGAACTGCGCAACCTGGTGACCACGATCAACGACACCTCGGTGCAGGTGGCGGCGTCGACCCAGGAAACCCAGGCCACCGCGCTGCAGCTGGCGGAAGCCGCCGGCCACCAGGCCGACCAGATCACCACCGCGTCCGACCGCATCAGCGAAATCGCGACCAGCATCGACCAGGTGTCGAAGAACTCCACCGAGTCGGCCGAAGTGGCGCAGCGCTCGGTGCAGATCGCGACCGAGGGTGCCGGCGTGGTGCGCGAGACGATCCGCGGCATGGACCAGATCCGCGACCAGATCCAGGAAACCTCCAAGCGCATCAAGCGCCTGGGCGAGTCCTCGCAGGAAATCGGCTCGGTCGTGGAACTGATCAACGACATTTCCGAGCAGACCAACATCCTGGCGCTCAACGCGGCCGTGCAGGCGGCTTCGGCCGGTGAAGCAGGTCGCGGTTTCGCGGTCGTGGCCGACGAAGTGCAGCGCCTCGCCGAACGCACCTCGGGCGCGACGCGCCGCATCGAATCGCTGGTGCAGACCATTCAGGCCGATACCAACGAAGCGGTCAGCTCGATGGAGCAGACGACCGCGGAAGTGGTGTCCGGTGCACGCCTGGCCGAGGACGCGGGTACCGCGCTGGGCGAGATCGAGCGCGTGTCGAACGACCTCAACAACCTGATTAAGGGCATCTCCAGCGCCGCGCAGCAGCAGTCGTCGGCGGCACTCGACATCACCCAGACGATGGGCGTGATCCGCCAGATCACCTCGCAGACCTCGTTGGGTGCTGGACAGACCGCCGAGTCCATCGGTCACCTGGCGCAGTTGGCCGCGGACCTGCGCCGCTCGGTCGCCGACTTCAAGCTGCCGGGCTGAGGACGGGACGCACTGCATGAACTTCCTACGCCATCCCGCCTGCCAGCAGCGCAAGGCTGACGGTCCTGCCGTCGGCGCGGGAGCACGCCCATGAGTGCGCTGCGCGAAGCCATGAGCCACGCCGTGCTCGGCTGGGTGAAACCCGAACTGGATGAGACCCTGCGCCTGGTGCGCCAGGAGATCGAGGCGTTCGTTGAAACGCCGTCCGACACCAGCCGCATGCGCTTCTGCGCGGGCTACCTGCACCAGGTGCAGGGCACGCTGCGCATGGTGGAGCTGT
This sequence comes from Pseudoxanthomonas sp. PXM02, assembly GCF_014851805.1. Taxonomy (GTDB): domain Bacteria; phylum Pseudomonadota; class Gammaproteobacteria; order Xanthomonadales; family Xanthomonadaceae; genus Pseudoxanthomonas_A. Next base: position 1,171,982 of record NZ_JACVAK010000001.1, on the reverse strand, counting down.
ATGCGCCGGCCATGGTCGCCGAAGAACTCGAACTGCTGGCCAAGGCCCTGCAGGACGGCACCGCGGGCGACCGCGACGAGGCCTGCGCCACGCTGATGCGCGGTGCGGTGCTGCTGCCGGACTACCTGGAGCGCCTGCAGGAAGGCCATCGCGACATCCCGATCGTGCTGCTGCCGTTGCTCAACGAGATCCGCGCCTCGCGCGGTGCGTCGGGGCTCAACGAGAGCATGCTGTTCCCGCCGGGCAGCCGCGACGAAGCGGCGCCGAGCGAAGCCGAAATCGATCACGCGCGCAGCAGCCTCAGTGGCCGCAACCGCGAACTGCTCGACACCGTCGGCAACGCGGTGAAGGAAGAACTGCTGCGCGTGAAGGATGCGCTGGACCTGCACCTGCGCACCGGCAGCGATTCGAACGAACTGCAGTCGCAGGTCACCGAACTGGGCAACGTCGCCGATACGCTCGGCATGATGGGCCTGGGCGTGGCGCGCGACGTGGTGCTGCAGCAGCGGGACACGCTGCGCGACGTGGCCTCGGGTTCCCGCCCGGCCGACGAGGGCACGCTGCTCGACGTCGCCGGCGCGCTGCTGTACGTCGATGCATCGCTGGACGATCAGGTCGCCCGGCTGGGCAGCGGCGGTGACGCTGCGCCGGATCCGAGCGCGGCCGAGTCGCAGCGCACGGTCGAGGTGCTGGCGCAGGAAGCCATCATCAACTTCGCCGGCGCGCGCGAGCGCTTCGTCGCGTTCATCGAAACCAACTGGGATCACGCCGAACTGGCGGATGTCCCGCGCCTGCTGGACGAAGTGGCGGGCGCGCTGCGCATGCTTGAGCTCGGCCAGGCCGGCGACTACGTGGTCGGCGTCAAGCGCTACGTGAGTGGCGAGCTGATCGGCAAGAAGCGTGTGCCCGGTGGCCAGCAGCTGGACACGCTGGCCGACGCGATGGCCAGCCTGGAGTACTACCTGGAAGCGCTGCGCGAGCGGCGTCCCAACCGCGAGGACATCCTCGAAATCACCCGCGGCAGCCTGGAAGCCCTGCGCTACTGGCCGCTGCCGGCAGACGTCGCTGCGCCCGTGGAGGCACCCGCTGCCGAAGCGCCGGCCGTCACGCCGCCGCCAATCCCGGCCGTGCCCGCTACTCCCGAGCCCGCGCCGGAAGCGATCGCCGAAGCGCCTGCGCCGGTATCGTTCGGTGCGCTCTCTCTGGAGCCGCTTGACGCTGCTCCTGCGTCGGTGCCGTCGAGCGCCGGTGCGAATCCGTTCGATCCGGTCGGCTTCGAGGAAGCCGACAGCGTCGATGCTCCGTCGACGAGCGAGGCCGAGTCGCCCGCAGTACCCGCATGGACGGTCGATGCCGACGACAGCACGGCGGTCGATGCGCCGGCCGATGTCCCCGTCGAGGTAACCGAAGTAACGACAGAGATCGTCGAAGCGCCCGCGCCGGTCGTCGAGGCCGATGCGCTGCCCGACCTGCGCCACGAGATCGCCGCGGCTGCGGCCGCTGTGCCGTCCGCCATCGTGGGCGGCTTCGATGGCGACAGCACCGACATCGACGACGATATCCGCGAGGTGTTCCTCGAGGAGTTCGACGAAGAGATCGTCAACCTGCGCCAGCTGCTGCCGGCCTGGCGCAGCAACACCGAAGACCTGGAACGCCTGCGGCCGATCCGCCGCGTCTTCCACACGCTGAAGGGCAGCGGCCGACTGGTCGGCGCCAAGACCCTTGGTGAGTTCAGCTGGAAGGTCGAGAACATGCTCAACCGCGTGCTCGACCGCACGCGTGCGCCCAGTCACGCCGTCGAGGTCCTGCTGGAGCAGGCCTGCGATACGTTGCCGCAGCTCAACGCCGCATTGCGCGGGCAGGGCAGCGTCACGGCCGACCTCGCCGGGCTGCAGGATGTCGCCGACCGCCTCGCGGCCGGCGAGGACGCCTACTACAGCGCGGAGCCGGTGGTGCTGGACGAAGAGGTCGAGGTCATCGCGCCGGTGTCCACCGCGCCGGCGACCTTCGCCGAAGACGCGCCGGCCGTGTTCGAGCCGGAAGTCGAAGGCACGCCTGCGTCGGTCGACGCGGTGCTGCGTGAAATCCTGGAAGCCGAAGTCGACAACCATCTCGACACGGTCGACCACTGGCTGCAGAAAGCGCAGGTGGATGCCACGCCGGTCACCGAGGAACTGCTGCGCGCCATCCATACGATGAACGGTGCGCTGGCGATGGCCGACGTACCGGAGATTACCCACGTCACCTCGGCCGCGGAGCAGTACACCAAGCGGTTGCTGGCGTCGGGCGAGACGCCCACGCCGGAAGGTGTCGCCGCCTTCGCCGACACCGCGCAGGCAATCCGTCGCAGCGTGGCGGCGTTGCAGGCACCGTCGCCGCGTATCCCGCTGTTCGCCGCGCTGGCGGGCCAGCTGCGCGCGCTCAGCGAAAGCCTGCCCGACGTGCGCCACGGCGCGCAGATCGTGGACGATGCGCGACAGGGCACCTACGTCGGCCAGACGCCGATCGCGCCGCCGGTCGGCCCGTCCGACGTCGAGCTGCTGGCGATGGATCTGTCGGCCTACCTCGATGCCGAGGCGGCCAACGGTGCCGGTACGACGGCCACCAGTCCCGCTGGCGAAGCACGCCTCGAAGACGCGCCGGTTGAAGACATTGCCGACGCTGCGCCGCCGGTCGACGCGCTCGCCATCGAGCCGGAAACCCCGGCGCCGGTGGACAGCAGCGTCACCTTCTACGACATCGACTACCGCATCCTGCCGCGCTCGCACGCGCCGGAGGCAGAGGTTGCCGCAGCGGCGGGCGAAGAAGCCCACGATGCCGAGGCGCCAGCCGAGGTGGAAGAATTCGTGGTCGCCGAGGCCGACAGCGGTCTGGATGAAGCGGTCGACGCCGCTTCGACGGCAACTGAAGAGCCGGTACTGTCCGAGGCGGATGCCGCAGAACAGACGGCTGAGGACGCAGCCCCGGTCGCCGAAGAAGACGCACTGGCAGTCGATGCAGAACTGCCGGCGTTCCTGGCCGAGACGGATACGACGCCGGCGGAAGAAGCCCCTGCGGCTGACGCCGGGGATGTCATCCTGTCCGTGGCCGACGATGCAACGTCGGACAGCACAGTTACGGCGGACGTGATCGAGGAAGAAGCCGACGCCACCGTCGATATCGCCGAGGTCGAGGAAGTGGCGGACGCCATCGAGACCACCGACACCGGCGCCTACGAGGTGGAAGAGATCACGCTGGCCGGCGATGTCGTCGAGACCGACGATGCATCGTCGGTGGACTCCGACGCCGAGCCTGCTGCATCCGACGACAGCGTCGCCGTCGTCGAAGAGGATCGTGCGGAAGACGTCGTCCTCGAGACGGCCGATGCCGATGTCGCGCCGACCGTCGAAGCCGAAACGGCTGAAGAAACGCTGGTGGAAGCCGTGGCGGACGAGCCTGTCGACACGGCGGACACGATCGAACCCGCACCGCAGGACGTCGAAGCCGTTGCCTCCGTCGAAGTCGAGGAGTCTGCCGTGACCGCACCCGCCGACATGCCGGAACCGGAAGACGCACTCGACCTGACCGGGCTCGACCTGGACCTGGTCGAGATCTTCATCGAGGAAGGCAACGACCTGCTCGACCACTCCGACGACCTGATCGCCAAGCTGCGCGAGACGCCGGAAGACCGTGCGCTGATCACCAGCCTGCAACGCGACCTGCACACGCTTAAGGGCGGTGCGCGCATGGCGGGCATCCACGCCGTCGGCGACCTCGGCCACGCGATCGAATCGATGCTGGAATCGATCGCCGGCCAGCGGACCGAGCTGGACCGTCGCGCCATCCAGTTGCTGGAGCGCGGCTTCGACACGCTGCACGCGCAGCTGGCCCGCGTCACCGCTCGCCGTGCCGTCACGATTCCGGACGGCATGATCGCCGAGTTCAATGCGCGTGCCCGTGGCATCGAACTGCCGGACGCACCCGCGACGTCGGACGCCCCCGTGGCACCGGTCGAACTCGCACCGCTGTCGGCCCCGATCGACACCGATGCGGCCGCGCCGGTCGAGGAAGAGTTCTTCCCCGTCGGCCAGCAGGAGCAGGTGCGTGTCCGCGCGGACCTGCTGGACCGCCTGGTCAACAACGCCGGCGAAGTCGCGATCTACCGCGCCCGCCTGGAGCAGCAGCTGGGTGCGTTCCGCGGCGCGATGGCGGAACTCGACCGCACCAACATCCGTATGCACGACCAGCTGCGTCGTCTCGACCTGGAAACGGAGGCGCAGATCGTCGCCCGTTACCAGCGCGAGCACGACAAGCAGGATCCGACGTTCGATCCGCTGGAACTGGACCGCTTCTCCACGCTGCAGCAGCTGAGCCGTGCGCTCGCCGAATCGGCCGCCGACATCAGCGGCCTGCAGGGTGTACTCGACGATCTGGCGCGCCAGTACGACAGCCTGCTGCAACAGCAGTCGCGCGTCAGCTCGGAACTGCAGGATGGTCTGATGCGTGCGCGCATGCTGCCGTTCGAAGGCATCGTGCCGCGCCTGCGCCGCGTGCTGCGCCAGGCCGCGACCGAGACGCACAAGCAGGTCAGCCTGCAGTTCTCCGGTACGCACGGCGAAATGGACCGCAACGTGCTGGACCGCATGACCGCGCCGCTCGAGCACCTGCTGCGCAACTCGGTCGCACACGGTCTGGAAACGCCGAAGGAACGCCGCAAGGCCGGCAAGGCTGAAGAAGGCACCGTGCACGTCGCGCTGCGCCGTGAAGGTTCGGAAATGGTGCTGGAGGTGTCCGACGACGGCGCCGGCCTGAACCGCGACGCCATCCGCAAGCGCGCCGAACAGCGCGGCCTGCTGCAGCCGGGTGCCGTGCTGCCCGACACCGCGCTGGACCGCCTGATCCTGGAGCCGGGCTTCAGTACCGCCGACAAGGTCAGCCAGCTGGCCGGCCGTGGCGTGGGCATGGACGTGGTCTACAACGAAGTGCGCCAGCTGGGCGGTTCGCTGGAAATCAGCTCGGTGCCGGGCAAGGGCGCGACCTTTACCCTGCGCCTGCCGCAGACGCTGGCGGTCAGCCAGGCGGTGTTCGTGCAGATCGGCGAAACGCAGTTCGCGGTGCCGGTGGCGGCGGTCAGCGGTATCGGCCGCATCAGCCACGCCCGCTTCAGCGCGGGCGCCGGCAGCTACCACTACGCCGGCGAGGACTATCCGCTCTACAACCTGGGCCACCTGGTGGGCCAGGGGCCGGCGAAGGCCGAAGGCCAACCGCAGGTGCCGCTGCTGCTCGTCCGCTCGGGCGACCTGCGTGCCGCCGTGGCGGTCGACCAGGTGCTCGGCAACCGCGAAATCGTGGTCAAGCCGGTGGGTCCGCAGATCTCCTCGATCCCGGGCATCTACGGCGCGACCATCACCGGCGACGGCAGCGTCGTGGTGATCCTGGACGCCGCCCCGCTGGTCCGCCGCCATCTGGCGCAGCCGCAGGAGCCGGCACAGCAGGTCGCGGCGGTCGAACAGCGCCGCGTGCCGCTGGTGATGGTGGTCGACGACTCGCTGACCATGCGCAAGGTCACCAGCCGCGTGCTGGAACGCCACAACTTCGAAGTCAGCGCCGCGCGCGACGGCGTCGAAGCGCTGGAAAAGCTGGAAGAGCGCGTGCCCGACCTGATGCTGCTCGACATCGAAATGCCGCGCATGGACGGTTACGAGCTGGCGACCGCGATGAAGGCCGATTCGCGCTTCAAGGACGTGCCGATCGTGATGATCACCTCGCGTACCGGCGACAAGCATCGCCAGCGCGCCTTCGACATCGGTGTGCAGCGCTACCTGGGCAAGCCGTACCAGGAGCTCGACCTGATGCGCAACGTGTACGACCTGCTGGGAATCGCCCGTGTCCGTGAGTGAAGCAAAACGCGTTGCCCTGCTGGCGCGCCCGGGCGAGGCGCGCGAGCGCCTGCGCGTGGCGCTGCACGAGGCGGGTGCCGAGATCGTGCTTGAAGACGACCCCAATACGCTCGACGCCGATGCGCTGGGTAGCAGTGCGCCGCAGGTGGTGCTGGTGGCGCTGGAACCGGCCATCGAGGACAGCCTGGAGCGCTTCGACAGCGTGCTGCACGATCCGGCCGTCGCAGTGATCTTCGACGAGGCCGACCTGGCCGCGCGCCGCCAGGGCTGGGATGCCCAGCGCTGGGCCCGCCATCTGGCCGCCAAGCTGCACGGCCATCGCGACGTACTGCCGCCGGGCCGCGAGGAAGACGTGGGCCTTCAGCTGGAACCGGGCCTGCCGGTGACGCCGGCCCAGTTGCACGAAGGCGCCGAGATTTCGCTGCACCTTGAAGAAGCCGCCGACATGGCGCTGGAGTTGCCCAGCGACGACTTCGCCTACACCGGCAGCTTCCACGCACGCGAAGTGGACGAGCAGGTCGTCGATGCGGACGCATGGCTGCGTTCGGCGTCCGCGCCGGTGGAATCGGTCCCGCCACCGCTGCCCGATGTGCCGTCGGCCGGACCGCCGCCGTTGCCTGCTGCTCCTGCCGCACCCGCGTCCTCGGGCTTCGATCTGTCGAAGCTGGAACTGGAACCGCTGGACGGCGGTGGCGTTGCTGCCTCGGCGCGCGCGCAGGGCGCGGTGCTGGTGTTCGCCGGCATCGGCGGTCCCGATGCCGTGCGCAAGCTGCTCGCTGATCTGCCCACCGGCTTCCCGAAGCCGGTGATGGTGCACCTGCGCCTCGACGGTGGCCGTTACGACAACCTGGTCCGGCAGATGGAGCGCGTGGCGCACATGCCGGTATTGCTGGCCGAGGCCGGCAAGGCCGCCGAAGCAGGGCACGTCTACGTGTTGCCGGGCGACGTGGTGCCGTTCGTCGATGGCGGTGCGGTGAGTTTCCGCCCCGGTGCCGTGATCCATACGATGATCCCGCAACTGCCGCCGGCCGACAGCGCCGTGCTGCTGCTGAGCGGCAGCGATGTCGCCCTGGTCGACGCCACGGCGGCGCTGGGCAACGACGGCGCGCTGGTCATGGGCCAGTCGCAGGAAGGCTGCTACGACCCCGCCGCACCGAAGGCGCTCGCGGCGCGTGGCGCCGAACTCGGCACGCCCGCACAGCTGGCGCAACGCCTGACCGACCGCTGGTTCTGAGGAACATACGATGGCCCATTCCAACGACGAAATCCGCGGCGTCCTGATCCAGGCGGGCGAGCACCGCCTGCTGCTGCCCAACGCCACCGTCGCCGAAGTGCTGACGCGCGCGCCGGTCGAACCGGTCGCGGACATGCCCGACTGGCTGCCGGGCCGGATCGACTGGCACGGTTGGCCGGTGCCGCTGGTCGCGTTCGGCCGGCTGACCGGCAACACCAATGATCCGGTCGCGCTGAACAGCAAGATCGTGGTGCTGAAGGCGCTGAGCGGCGACAAGGATCGCCCGTACTTCGCACTGCTGACGCCGTCGTTCCCGCGTCTGGTATCGGTGCCGCGCGATGGCCTGCTCGCCGACGCGACGGAAGAAGACCTTCCCGTCGGCGTGAAGGTGCGCGTGCTGCTCGGCGACGAAGCTGCCGTGCTGCCGGATCTGGAAGTCGTCGAAGCGATGATCGGCGACGCGCTGGCGAACGCGGCCTGACGCGATTCCACGAGGTGGGCCTTCGCCCACGTCCGATCCACGCGAACACGACGCTTCGGCCCGCCGGCCTGGAGGCCTGATGTCGTGCGATGGCGGGCTCGGGCCCGCCCTACAGGTCGCCGAAGCGGGATTGCAGCGCAGCGATGGCCGCAAGGCCCGCGGTTTCGGTACGCAGGATGCGCGGGCCCAGGCGCAGCCCGGTGAATCCCGCGGCCGACAGGATGTCGCGGTCGCGCGGCGACCAGCCACCTTCCGGCCCTATCGCCACCACCACCGCGCCACGGGTGACCTGCACCGTGGCCAACGAGACCTCTCCGACAGGATCCAGTGTCAGCCGCATCGCGCCGGTATCGACAGCGCTCGCCGCATCGACCAGCGCTGCGGGCGCCGACAGCGTCGGCAAGCGTGCACGGCCGCTCTGCTCGCAGGCCGAGGCGATGACGCTGCGCCAGTGCGCCACGCGCTTCTCCGTGCGCTCGGCATCGAGCTTCACCTCGGTGCGTTCGGCCATCACCGGCACGACCGCGGCCACGCCGAGCTCGGTCGCCTTCTGCAGGATCAGGTCCATCTTCTCGCCGCGTGCGATGCCCTGCAGCAGGGTCACGTGCAGCGGCGATTCGTTGTCGATGGCGCGTACGCCGACGATGTCGGCCAGCACGCCGCGCTTGCTGATCGCGGTGATGCGGGCGTCGTAGTCATGCCCGTCGCCGTTGAACAGCACGCAGCCGTCGCCCTCGCGCATACGCAGCACGCGGGCAACGTGGTTGGCGGCGGTGTCGGGCAGTGCGATCGACGTGCCGACGGTCAGGCCGGTGTCGACATGGCAACGGGTCAGGCGCATGAGGTGGCCTCGTCGATGGCGTGGCGGGTGACGTCGGCGAGCAACTGCAAGGCGTCTTCATCCACGCAGTAGGGCGGCATCCAGTACAGCACGTCGCCCAGCGGTCGCAGTACCACGCCGCGCGCGAGCGCAGCGCGATAGGCCTTCAGGCCAATGCGGGCGGTGGTGGGGAAGGGCGTGGCCTTGTCGCCGTCCTGGGTCAGCTCGAACGCCAGCATCATGCCGGCCTGGCGGACGTCGGCCACGTGGCGATGCGTCGCCAGCGGCTCGGCAAGGGTCGCCATCGCGCGCGCAGTCACGCGGTTGCGCGCCAGCACGTCGTCGGCACGGAAGATCTCCAGCGACGCCAGCGCCGCGGCACAGGCCAGCGGATTGCCGGTGTAGCTGTGCGAGTGCAGGAAGGCGCGCTCGCGCGAATCATCGAGGAAGCCTTCATAGAGCGCCTGCGTGGCCAGCACCGCTGCCAGCGGCAGGAAGCCGCCGGTGAGGCCCTTCGACAGGCACAGCAGGTCGGGCATCACGCCGCTCTGCTCGCTGGCGAACAGCGTGCCGGTGCGTCCGAAACCCACCGCGATCTCGTCGGCGATCAGGAACGCGCCGTGGGCGTTGCACAGTTCCCGCACGCGGGTCAGATAGTCCGGGTGATGCATGCGCATGCCGCCGGCGCACTGCACGCGCGGCTCGACGATGACCGCGCAGACCTCACCCGGATGCTGTTCCAGCAACGTCGCCAGCGCATCGGCAGCGCGCTTGGCGCACTCGGCAGGCGATTCGCCCGGCTGCGCCAGGTAGGCATCGGGGGAGGGCGCGAACAGCGCTTCGGTCAGCAGCGGCGCATAGACCCGCCGGTACAGCGGGATGTCGCCCACTGCCAGCGCCCCCAGCGTTTCGCCGTGGTAGCCGTTTTCCAGTGCGATGAACTTGGTGCGGCGATGCTCGCCGCGGTTGTGGAACCAGTGGAACGCCATCTTCAACGCCACTTCCACGCCTGCCGAGCCGTTGTCGGCATAGAACACCTTGGCCAACGGCGCGCGGCCGGGCTGGCGTGGCGCGATCGCCAGCAGCCGTTCGGCCAGCTCCACCGCCGGCGCATGGGTGAAGCCGGCCAGCATGACCTGCTCCAGCGACTGCGCCTGCGCCGCGATGGCGGCGCCGATGCGCGGTTCCGCGTGGCCGAACAGGTTGGTCCACCAACTGCTCACCGCATCCAGGTAGCGCGTCCCGTCGTGGCCGACCAGCCATGCGCCCTCGCCACGGGCGATCGGTACCAGGGGCAAGGTGTGCGGGTGCTCACGCATCTGCGTGCAGGGATGCCACAGCACCGACAAATCACGGGCACGCCACTCGTCAGCCTCTGCTAGCATTCCCGTCTGATGATCCTGTTGTCGCATCCCCTCATGATATCGGGCACCGCCCCTTGCCGTCGCCACGCCTTGCGTGGCGCGTGCGGATGCCGCTCCATCGCATGAGCCGCCTGCCGACCATCCACGGGATCACCCAGCGCACCGACGGGCCGGACCGCCATGTCGAGGAGCTGGATCTGGAATTCAGCAACGGCGAGCGCCGCCGCTACCACCGTCTTCGCTCGCAGGGCCATGGTGCGGTCGTGGTGGTGCCGATGCAGGACGACGAGACGGTGCTGCTGGTGCGCGAATACGCCGCCGGCATGCACCGCTACGAACTGGGCCTGGTGAAGGGCCGGATCGACGCTGGCGAGACGCCCGAGCAGGCGGCCGACCGCGAACTGAAGGAAGAAGCCGGTTTCGGCGCGCGCCGCCTCGACGTGCTGCGTGCCCTGACCCTGGCACCCACCTACATGAGCCACCAGTCCTGGCTGGTGGTGGCAAGAGACCTGTACCCCGAGCGTCTGCCGGGGGATGAACCCGAGGAGTTGGAAGTAGTGCCCTGGAAGTTGCAAGACCTCGACCAGCTGATGCTGCGCGAGGATTTTTCGGAAGGTCGTTCGCTGGCGGCTCTGTTCATCGCCCGCGAATGGTTGAACGCGCGGACATGAGCCGGATGACCGCCGACCTGCACGAAGCCGTCATCGTCATCGCCCGCGAAGCGGGCCAGGCCATCATGGCCGTGTACGCAAACGCCTTCGACGTGCAGCGCAAGAACGACGACAGCCCGTTGACCGCTGCCGACATGGCCGCCCACCAGGCGATCACCGACGGTTTGCGCCGGCTGACCCCGCAGTGGCCGGTGCTGTCGGAGGAAGCCGCCGACATCCCATGGTCCGAGCGCAGCCAGTGGCCGACCTACTGGCTGGTGGATCCGCTGGATGGCACGCGCGAATTCATCAAGCGCAATGGCGAGTTCACCGTGAACATCGCGCTGATCGAACAGAACGAACCCATCTTCGGCGTCGTACACGCACCGGTGACCGGTGAGACCTGGCATGCGCGGCAGGGCCGCAATGCCTATCGCCGCGTCGGCGACGTGGACGCGCAGATCCGCACGCGTGCGCCTGCCACGGGCGCGCTGAAGGTCGCCGCCAGCCGCTCGCACCGCGACGCGCGCACGCAGGCATTCCTCGACGGCATGGGCGATATCGAGACGGTCGCGCTGGGTTCCTCGTTGAAGTTCTGCCGCATCGCCGAGGGCACGCTCGACGTCTACCCGCGCTTCGGCCCGACCAGCGAGTGGGATACGGCCGCCGCACAGTGCGTACTGGAAGCCGCCGGTGGCGCGCTGTTGGCGCCGGATGGTCGCGCGTTCCGCTACAACCGCCGCGAGACGCTGCTCAACGGCGACTTCGTCGCGCTGGGCGACATGACGCTGCCGTGGCGGACCTGGCTGGCGCAGGCGCAGGACGACACGAATGGACATGCCCGCAGCGCATGACGGCGACATCGCGCGGCTGCTGGCCATCATGGCCCGCCTGCGCGATCCCGACGGCGGTTGCCCGTGGGATCTGGAGCAGGACTTCTCGACCATCGCGCCGTACACGGTGGAAGAGGCCTACGAGGTCGCCGATGCCATCGATCGTGGCGACATGCCGGCGCTGAAGGACGAACTGGGCGACCTGCTGCTGCAGGTCGTCTTCCATGCGCAGATGGCGCAGGAGCAGGGTGCGTTCGCGTTCGGTGACGTCGTCGATGCGATCTGCGACAAGATGGTGAGGCGTCATCCGCACGTGTTCGGCGATGCCTCGTTCGCCGATGCCGAAGCCCAGACGGTCAACTGGGAAGCGATCAAGGCCGCCGAGCGCAAGGCGGCAGGTGAGGAAGATAACTCCGCGCTCGCGGGTGTTTCGCGCGGGTTGCCCGAATGGCAGCGCGCGGTGAAGCTGCAGTCGCGCGCGGCGCGCGTGGGCTTCGACTGGCCGGGCACGGCGCCGGTGATCGACAAGCTGCATGAGGAAATCGACGAAGTCCGTGTCGAACTCGCGGCCGCGCCATCGCCCGAGCGCGATGTGCGGCTCGAAGACGAGATCGGCGACCTGCTGTTCGTCGCCGCCAACCTGGCGCGCCATGCCAAGGTCGATGTGGGCGGCGCACTGCGCCGCGCCAACCTGAAGTTCGAGCGTCGGTTCCGTGCGATGGAAGCGTTGGCTGCCGAGGACGGCACCACCATGTCCGCGCTGTCGCTGGAGCAGCAGGAGGCGCTGTGGGCCCGGGTGAAGGTCGAAGAGCGCTCGCCGGACTGACGCGTGCCTGCGGTAGGCTTGCCGCATGAAGACCCTGCTGCTGTTCCTCGTCACCGCGCTGGCCGAGATCGTCGGCTGCTATCTGCCGTACCTGTGGCTGCGCAAGGAAGGCAGCGTGTGGCTGCTGGTGCCGGCGGCGGCCAGCCTGGCACTGTTCGCCTGGTTGCTGACGCTGCATCCCACGGCGTCGGGCCGTGTCTATGCAGCCTACGGCGGCGTCTACGTCACCATGGCGATCGCATGGCTGTGGGCGGTGGACGCGGTGAAGCCGACGCGCTGGGACCTGCTCGGCGCTGGCTTGTGCCTGGCCGGCATGGCGGTGATCATGTTCGCGCCACGCGCCGCCTGACCCTGTGGGAGGGGACATGAGCCGCTTCGCCAGCTTCCGCGAGTTCTATCCGTTCTACCTCAACGAGCACAGCAACCGCACCTCGCGGCGCCTGCACTTCATCGGCAGCTGCGGCGTGCTGGCGCTGCTGGTGCTGGCCATCGTCGAGCGCAACGCGTGGTGGCTGCTCGCGGCGCTGTTCTGCGGCTACGGCTTCGCCTGGGTGGGCCACTTCTTCTTCGAGAAGAACCGGCCGGCCACCTTCAAACACCCGTTCTATTCCTTTGCCGGCGACTGGGTGATGTTCAAGGACATCCTCACCGGCAAGATCCGGTTCTGACCTCAACGCCTTACTCGTAGAACATCAGGAATGCCGCGCCCACGATCAGCGCGAAGGCCGCGTAGTGGTTCCACTTCAGCGGCTGGCCCAGGTACCAGGTGCTGAAACCGGCGAAGACCAGCAGGGTCAGGATTTCCTGGATCGTCTTCAGCTGCACCACCGAATAGACCGCGCTGCCCATGCGGTTGGCCGGCACCATCAGCGTGTACTCGAAGAAGGCGATGCCCCAGCTGGCCAGGATCACCACGAACAGGGGTGCCGACTTGTATTTCAGGTGCCCGTACCAGGCGAAGGTCATGAAGACGTTGGACGCCAGCAGCAGGGCGAGAGGCAGGACGCGTTCGAGCATGGCGGGGGCGCCGTCGGGAGAGGAGGGCGAAGCGTAATCCCAACTGCTGGCTGAATGGAAAGGGCGTCTTCACGCGGTGTCTACCGGTGCCCCGGTAGTTTCACAAACCTGAAGCCTTTTCAAAGGAGCCGTCATGCGACACAGTCAGGAAACCGCGGGTCTGGTGCTGGTGGTGGAAGACAACCGCAATATCTCCGAGATGATCGGGGAGTATCTGGAAGGTCGCGGTTTCGAAGTCGACTACGCCACCGACGGCCTGGACGGTTACCGCCTGGCGGTGGAGAACAGCTACGACGTGCTGGTACTCGACCTGATGCTGCCGCGCCTGGACGGCATGGAAGTCTGCAAGCGGCTGCGCACCGAGGCGCGCAAGTCCACGCCGGTGCTGATGCTGACCGCGCGCGACACCCTGGACGACAAGCTGACCGGCCTGAGCTCCGGCGCCGACGACTACCTGACCAAGCCGTTCGCGATCCAGGAACTGGAAGCCCGCCTGCGAGCGCTGATCCGCCGCGAGCGCCGCCAGGTGGGTGCCGAAGTGCTGAAAGTCGCCGACCTGGTGCTCGATCCGGTCAGCATGCGCGCCACCCGCGGCGGCACCGAACTGATGCTCTCGCCGATCGGCCTGCGCCTGCTGACGATCCTGATGCGCGAGTCGCCGCGCGTCGTGACGCGCCAGGAGATCGAGCGCGAGATCTGGGGCAACGGACTGCCGGATTCGGACACGCTGCGCAGCCACCTGTACAACCTGCGCAAGGTAATCGACAAGCCGTTCGACAAGCCGCTGCTGCATACCGTGCAGAGCGCGGGCTACCGTATCGCCGACATCGGCTGACCCGCCCGTCGGCGCGCGGCATACTCCCGCCTTCGCCCGACGACCTCCCATGCGCCAAGGCCTGCCCCGCAAACTCAGGATCGCCTTCATCCTGCAGGCCGTGATGGTCAGCCTGGCTATCGTGCTGGGCGTCTACCTGATTTCGGCGGTCATCAAGCACAGCCTGATGAACACCGCGCTGCAGGAAGAAGCCGCGCATTTCTGGGAGCTCTACAGCGCCAGCACGGCGCAACCGCCGCCGAACACCTTCAATCTGCGCGGCTACCTGGTGGTGAAGGGGCACTCCAACCTGGTGCTGCCCGAAAACCTGCGCGATCTCACCCCGGGCTTCCACGAGCTGAAGGCCGACGACCTGCTGGTGCTGGTCGACGAGCAGCCGCAGGGTCGCCTGTACCTGGTCTTCCTGCGCTCGCAGGCCGAGCGGCTGGCGTTCTACTTCGGCACGGTGCCGATCATCATGACCCTGGTCGCGATCTATCTGGTGTCGTGGCTGACCTATCGCGCGTCCAAGCGGCTGGTGTCGCCGGTCAGCTGGCTGGCGCGGCAGGTGTCCGAGTGGGACCCGCGCCGCCCCGACGTCAGTGCCCTGGCCGCCGATCGCCTGCCGAACGATGTGCAGGGCGAAGCACGCCAGTTGGCCGCCGCGCTGCACGGGCTGGCCCAGCGCGTCAGCGCACACGTCGCGCGCGAACGCGACTTCACCCGTGATGCCAGCCATGAGTTGCGGACGCCGCTGACGGTCATCCGCGTGGCCACCGACATGGGCATGGCGGAGGATTCGCCGCCGCGCGTCGCGCGTGCCCTGCAACGCATCCAGCGCGCGGGTCGCGACATGGAAGCGGTGATCGACGCCTTCCTGATCCTCGCCCGCGAGGCCGAGGTGGAACCGCAGAGCGAGGACTTCGACGTCGCCGACATCGTGATGGACGAAGCCGAGAACGCGCGCACGCTGCTGCTCAACAAGCCGGTCGACCTGGAGGTCACGCTGCATGCGCGCCCGCGCCTGCATGCGCCGCCGCGCGTGTTCCAAGTGGTGGTCAGCAACCTGCTGCGCAACGCCTGCGCCTATACCGACCGCGGTCGCATCGACGTGCTGCTGGAGCCGGACCGTGTGGTCGTGCGGGACACCGGCATCGGCATGTCGGCCGAGTCGATGCAGCGGGTGTTCGAACCCTTCTATCGGGCCGATCCCTCGCGCCCGCACGGCAGCGGCCTCGGGCTGTCCATCGTCAGTCGCCTGTGCGACCGCTTCGGCTGGAAGATCGAGCTCGACAGCGAGCTGGGACGCGGAACCACGGCGACGATCCGCTTCGTTCCGTAATCTATACGGGAACTGACCGGCGCCGCAGGCTGTCAACGCGGCGGCCTCCGGCGCGTTCCCGTTCCCGACTCCCCACTCTCCAAGCCGACTCACTGCATGAGCCAGCCAGCACGCACCGCCCCCCGCAAGAAATCCCCCCTGCCCAAGATCCTGCTCGGGGTCGCTGTTGTCGCGATCCTCGGTGCTGGGGCGTGGTACTGGACCGCACGCAAGGCCGACGGCGCCGAGAGCGCCTATCGCACCGCGACCGTCGAGCGCGGCGACATACGCGTGGCCATCTCGGCCACCGGCACCCTGAGCGCCATTTCCACCGTCACCGTCGGCAGCCAGATCTCCGGCCAGGTCACCGACGTGCTGGTCGACTACAACAGCGAGGTGAAGAAGGGCGAGGTGCTGGCGCGCATCGATCCCAGCACCTACGAGGCGCAGATCGAACAGGGCAATGCGCAGATCGCCAACGCCCAGGCCAGCCTGAAGCAGGCGCAGGCCACGCTGGCGAATGCCGAACTCGATTACACGCGCAAGGCCGACCTCGGCACGCAGAAGCTGGTCGCGCAGAGCGACGTCGACCTGGCCCGCGCCGCGCGCGACCAGGCGCGCGCACAGGTCAACGCGGCGCAGGCGTCAATCCGCCAGCAGACGGCGTCCACCCAGACCACCCGCGTCAACCTGGACCGCACCGTCATCCGTTCGCCCGTCGACGGCGTGGTGCTGACCCGCACCATCGAGCCGGGCCAGACCGTGGCCGCCAGCCTGCAGGCGCCGGAACTGTTCACCATCGCCGAAGACCTGTCGAAGATGAAGATCGAACTGGCCGTCGACGAGGCCGATATCGGCCAGGTCAAGGTCGGGCAGGCGGTATCGTTCACTGTCGACGCCTTCGCCGATCGCCAGTTCCGCGGCGAGGTGCAGCAGGTGCGCCTGTCGGCCACCACCACCAGCAACGTGGTGACCTATCCGGTGGTGGTCAGCGTGGACAACAGCGATGGCACGCTGCTGCCGGGCCTGACGGTCAACGCCGAGATCGAGGTCAGCAAGCGCGACAACATCCTGAAGATCTCCAACGCCGCGCTGCGCTACAAGCCGACCGGCGAGGAAGCCAACGCGACGGCCACCACGCAGGCGCCGCAGGGCGGCCAGAACCGAGGCGGCAGCGGCGTCAGTGACGACCTGGTGCGCGTGGCCGGCAGCCTGCAGCTGAAGCCGGAACAGCAGGCCGCGTTCGACACCGCGCTGGCGGCATTGCGCGAGCGCCAGGCCGCGCGTGCGGCGCAGGCGCAGCAGCGCGGTGGCGCGAGCATGTTCGGTGGACCGGGCGGTGGCCCGCGTCCCGGCGGCAACAGCAGTGGCGGCGGCGCCATGCAAGCGCAGATCCGCCAGCGCATGGCCGAGCGCATGCAGCAGGATTTCGCGCCGTTCCGCGCCACCCTGGACGATCAGCAGAAGCAGCGCTGGGATGGCGAACTGCGCACATTGCTGGGCGCCAAGCGCGCGCCCATCTACAAGCTGGTCAACGGCAAGCCCGAGATGGAGCAGGTGCGCGTGGGCGCCAGCGACGGCACCAGCACCGAAGTGTCCGGCGCGGTGAAGGAAGGCGATGTGGTGGTCGTGGGCGAGCGCGCGAAGGAATGAGCATGCCGTCCGCGAAGGTCGACGACCGCGTGCCGGTCATCCAGACGCATGCGCTGGGCAAGGTGTACTCCGCCGGTACCGAGGCGGAAGTGGTCGCCTTGCGTGGCGTGGACATGCGCGTAGACCGTGGCGACTTCGTCGCCATCATGGGGCCATCCGGTTCGGGCAAGTCCACGCTGATGAACCTGATCGGTTGCCTGGACACGCCCAGTGATGGCCATTACCTGTGCGACGGCATCGATGTGGCCACACTCGACGCGGAGCAACTGGCTATCCTGCGCCGGGAGAAGATCGGCTTCGTGTTCCAGGGCTTCCACCTGCTGCCGCGCATGACCGCGCTGGAGAACGTGGCGATGCCCTTGGGCTACGCGCAGGTGCCGCCCGGCGAGCGCGCCGAGCGTGCGCGCCAGGCGCTGGCCGCGGTGGGTCTGGCCGAGCGCGCGGGCCATCGCCCCAATGAACTCTCCGGCGGACAGCAGCAGCGCGTGGCGATCGCGCGCGCGCTGATCAACCAGCCGCCGATCCTGCTGGCCGACGAGCCCACCGGTGCGCTGGACAGCAAGACCGGCGAGGAGATCCTGGCGCTGTTCAAGCGCCTGCGCGATGACGGCCACACCGTCATCCTGATCACCCACGACGCCGAAGTCGCCGCGCATGCCGACCGCATCCTGGTGATGCGCGATGGCGAACTGCACGAAGACACGGACCACGCGGGAGGCCGGCCATGAAGTTCTCCGACATCCTGCGCACCGCGTTGCATGCCTTGCGCGGCAACTGGATGCGCAGCGCACTGACCTCGCTGGGTGTGATCATCGGCATTGCCGCCGTCATCGTCATGGTGTCGGTGGGCCAGGGCACGCAGGCCGAGATCCACAAGCTGGTGTCCGGCCTGGGTTCGCAGCGCCTGGACATCAGTCCGGGTGCGGGCCGCGGTCCTGGCGGTGGTGGCGTACGCATGAGTTCCAGCAGCTTCTACACGCTGAAGGAAAGCGACGTGGACGCGATCCGCAACGAGATCCCGGAAGTGCAGTACGTGGCCGGTGCGTTGCGTGGCAACACGCAGATCGTGTTCGCCGAGAACAATGCCTCGACCAGTTGGCAGGGTGTGCAGGCGGATTTCTTCGACATCAACAGCTGGGTCATCGCCAACGGCGAAGGCTTCGACGCGCAGGATTACTCCAGCGCCGACAAGGTGGTGATCCTTGGCGAAACCGTGCGACGCACGCTGTTCGGCGAAGACAGTGGCGTCGGCCAGACCGTGCGCCTGGGCCGCGTGCCGTTCACCGTGGTGGGCACGCTAGCGCCGAAGGGGCAGGGCGGCTTCGGGCAGGACCAGGACGACGTGATGATGGTGCCGCTGGAAACCGCGCGCCGCCGCCTGATGGGCTCGATGGGGTTGCCGCCGGGCGCCGTGCAGCAGGTCGCGCTGACCGTGGCCGATGCCAAGGACCTCAGCTACGTGCAGGGCGAGGTAGAAGCGCTGCTGCGCCAGCGCCACAAGATCAATCCGGGCGAAGAGGACGACTTCAACGTCCGCAATATCTCCGAGATCGTCGCGACCCGTACCGCGACCACCAAGCTGATGTCGCTGCTGCTCGGCGCGGTGGCGACCATTTCGCTGATCGTCGGCGGCATCGGCATCATGAACATCATGCTGGTGTCGGTGACCGAGCGCATCCGCGAGATCGGCCTGCGCATGGCGGTCGGTGCGGGACCGGGTGACGTGCGACGGCAGTTCCTCGCCGAAGCCATGCTGCTCTCGCTGGGCGGCGGTGTGCTGGGCATCCTGATCGGCGTGGTCGGTGCGTTGCTGGTGGGCAAGTTCAGCGAGTTGCCGGTCGCGTTGAACGGGCAGGTCATCGGCCTGGCTGCCGGCTTCTCGATCGCCACCGGCCTGTTCTTCGGCTACTACCCGGCACGCAAGGCCTCGCAGCTCGATCCCATCGAGGCGCTGCGCTCGCAATAGGCCATCGGTGGGGGCTGGTGCGGTGCGGGGGCGGGAGTATGCTGAGGGCCCGTCGCGCCCTCCGGTGGTGCCTGCGCCATGAGCCCGCATTCGTCCCGCCGGCCGCTTGCACTGGCCATCCATGGAGGCGCCGGCGTGATCGAGCCCGGCAGCCTGGGTGCCGAACTGGAAACCGCGATCCACGCCGAACTCGCACGTGCGCTGGATGTCGGCCACGCCATCCTCGCCACCGGCGGCAACGCGCTGGATGCGGTGGAAGCGGCAGTCACCGTGCTGGAGGATTCCCCGCACTTCAATGCCGGTCGCGGCGCGGTGTTCACCGCCGAGGGCCGGCACGAACTCGACGCGTCGATCATGGACGGACGCCACCGTCGTGCCGGTTCCGTGGCGGGCGTGATGACGGTGCGCCATCCCGTGCGGCTGGCGAGGCGCGTGCTGGAGGATTCGCCGCACGTGTTCCTGATCGGCGATGGCGCGGAGCAGTTCGCCGACACCCAGCCGGGCATCGAGCGCGTACCGAACGGCTGGTTCTCGACCGAAGCACGGCGCGCGCAGTTGCGTGATGCGCAGCAGCGCGAACAGCAGGCCTGGCACGGCAACGACGATCTGCGTGGCAAGTACTTCGGCACGGTCGGCGCGGTGGCGCTTGACGGTCGCGGGCACCTTGCCGCGGCCACCTCCACCGGCGGCATGACCAACAAGCGCTGGGGCCGCGTCGGGGATTCGCCGGTGATCGGCGCGGGTACCTGGGCCGATGCGCGCTGCGCGGTGTCGTGCAGCGGCTGGGGCGAGTTCTACATCCGCAATGCGGCGGCCCACGACATCGCCGCACGCGTTGCCTACCGCGGTGACCGCCTGCGCGATGCGGTGGAGGACGTCATCCTGGGCGAGGTGCCGCAGCACGGCGGCGACGGCGGTGCGATCGCGGTCGACCGCGACGGCAACCTCGCGCTGATCCTCAACACGCGCGGCATGTACCGCGGTTGGGTGCGGCCTGACGGCACGCGCGGCACCGCCATCTACCAGGACGTCTGAGTGACGGCATCGTCGGGAGACAGGGACGACGCCCTGACGCTCGCGGTTCACCGCACGCTCCGTGCCCAGGCCCTGCGGCTGTGCCGGCGTGCGGATGAAGCAGACGATCTGGTGCAGGAAACCCTGCTCGCCGGACTGGTCGCCGGCCGCCACGATCTGCCCTGGCTCTCGGGCGTGTTGCGCCGTCAGGCAGCGATGGCTGCGCGTACGGCGGTCCGCCGACGCCGGCGTGAAGCACAGGCGGGACTGTTGGGAGGCGACACCATTGAACCGGTAGCGCTGCAGGAATCCGGAGCGCCGTCGACGCACCTGCCCTGGCTCGCGATTTTGCCGCCCTCTGCGCGGCGGCTTGCAGTGCTTGCGTTGCATGGACTGTCGGCGGACGAGATCCGCTGGATCCTGCGTATCGAACCGACGGCATTCCGCCAGCGCCTGACCCGTATCCGCAAGGCGCTCGCCGCACAGTCTCCGACGGCGCGGGCGGAGAGCATCGCGCTGGCGTACGTGCGCGACCCGGCGCGCAGCGTCGATCTCCCGTTCGGCCTGGCCCGGCGCGCACTGAAGGCCGCGATGCAGGCTGGTGAGGGGCTGGGGACGCACGATCCGGACGGGCACCTGATCCTGATCGACGCCGGTGCTCACACATCGCCTTCCCGCGGCAACGGACAGAAGGGAATCACACAGGAGGACATCCCATGCTCACGCACTGCAAGGTAGGCGCCATCGTGTTCTTCGTCTCCGATCTGGCCCGGTCGGTGGCGTTCTATCGTGACACCCTGGGCCTCCCGATCGACGCCATGGAC
The DNA here is from genome assembly GCF_014851805.1 of Pseudoxanthomonas sp. PXM02. GTDB lineage: Bacteria > Pseudomonadota > Gammaproteobacteria > Xanthomonadales > Xanthomonadaceae > Pseudoxanthomonas_A. Next base: position 1,151,286 of record NZ_JACVAK010000001.1, on the reverse strand, counting down.
GGGCATGACGGCCCGTTCGCGATGGGCGAGGTAGGGGAACTGGCGCTGGTGTTCATTCCGCGGCCGGCGCGTGCGGGCGAATCGCCGGTTGTCGTTTTCAGCCTCGATGGCGGCATCGACGACCATGCGGAGGCGTTGGCTGCCAAGGGGGTGGAGATCGTGGTGCCGGTCAGCGAGGCGCCCGATGGCGGGCTGACGCTGGATTTCCTCGATCCGGACGGCAACATGCTGAGCCTGCACCAGAACGAGGGCGCACCGCGCCGGCGTTGACCTGCCGGCGCGCGCGAGTGGTCACTTCACGTAGGGAGTGATCACCCGCTGCCAGATGTCGTAGCCGGCGGCATTCATGTGCAGCCGGTCTTCGACGAACAGCGCCTCGTCCGGTTGGCCGCTGGCGTCCAGCATCGGGGTGAAGATGTCGATGTAGTCCACGCCCAGGCGCTTGGCTTCGGCGGCTACCAGTGCGTTCGCTTCACGTTGCGCCGGCAGCAGCTGTGCGCGCGACGGGCTTGGCTTCGTGCTGATATAGGCGATCTTCGCTTTCGGCAGGTCGCGGCGCACGCGCTCGACGAACGCGACGAAATCCGCGTGCACCTGCTGCGGGGTGCGGCCGGCGTGCAGGTCGTTGTCGCCGGCGTAGATCAGGATCTGCCGCGGCGCGTAGCGCACGATCGTCCGGTCCGCGTACCACGTGCTGTCGCGCAGTTCGGAGCCGCCGAAGCCGCGGTTGATCACCGGTACGCCGGGAAAGTCCTGCGCCAGCGTGTCCCACAGGCGGATCGACGAACTGCCCGTGAAGACGACCCCGCCGCGCGGCGGGGGCGACTGCGCATCCTCGGCGGCGAAGCGCTGCATGTCGGTCTCCCATGCCGCATTGGATACCTGCTCCGGGATGCGCGGCGCGGTTGTCGCGGACGCGGCCGGGCCCTCCGACACGGGGCCGGACGCCGTGGACGGGCTGCCGGCACAGGCGGTGAGCAGGGCGAGCAGGGCGCCGGCAAACACGGCAGGACGCAGGGGGGTCGGCAAAGGCACGGGAGAAGGCTCCTTCGGTTCAGGCGAACCCTAGTGGACCAGCCGGGGACGGGTGATGCAAACCGGCGCGGGGCCACGTTGTGGCAAAATTGCAGCCTTGGCGCGACGCCCGCGCCTGTTCCACCCGATCCGACGCCCGCTGGCACAGGCTCCGCCTGACCGGCCGGGGACGATGCGGGGCCTCCTTCGCATCGACCCACCCATGGCTGACGAAACCGGACATCTTCCCCGCGGCCCCGGCCGCATCCTCAAGGCCGCGGTGTGGTCCATGCAGGGCCTGCGTGCGGCGTGGACCCATGAGTCGTCGTTCCGCCTCGAGGTCTATCTGCTGGCCGTGATGGCGCCGCTGGCATTGTGGCTGGGCCAGGACGGCATCGAGCGCGCGCTGCTGATCGGCAGCTGCCTGCTGGTGCTGGCAGCCGAACTGCTGAACTCCGCCGTGGAAGCCGTCATCGAGCGCTACGGCCCGGAACACCACGAGCTCGCCGGCCGCGCGAAGGACATGGGCTCCGCCGCCGTCTTCGTGCTGATGATGAACGTCCTGCTGTGCTGGGGCCTGATCCTCGTGCCCCGCTACCTCTGAACTCCTGATCTGAACCAAGGTATTCCCCGATGATGGAACTGCTAACCGATCCGCAGGTGTGGATCACGCTGATCACGTTGAGTGCGATCGAGATCGTGCTGGGCATCGACAACCTGGTCTTCATCTCCATCGCGGTCAGCAAGCTGCCGCCGCATCAGCGCGAAGTCGCGCGCAAGTTCGGCATCGCCGTGGCGTGCATCACCCGCATCCTGCTGCTGCTGACGCTGGCTTGGCTGGCTGGCCTGACCAGCGACCTGTTCACCCTGTTCGGCCAGGGCATCTCGGTGCGCGACCTGGTGCTGATCCTCGGTGGCGTGTTCCTGCTGGTGAAGGGCACCAAGGAAATCCTGGAACTGGTGAAGGGCGAGCCCGATTCGGAAGACGTGCACACGCGTCCGGCCGTGTCGTTCGCCGGCGTGATCGCGCAGATCGCGGTGATCGACATCGTGTTCTCGCTGGACTCGGTGATCGCCGCGGTCGGCATGGCCAACCACACGCCGGTGATGGTGGCGGCGATCCTGCTGGCGGTGGCGGTGATGCTGCTGGCGGCCAAGCCGCTGGGCCAGTTCATCGACAACAACCCCACCATCAAGATGCTGGCGCTGGCCTTCATCGTGGCGGTCGGTGCCTACCTGCTGCTGGATGGCTTCGAGATGCACATCCCGAAGGGCTATCTGTACGGTGCGATGGGCTTCTCGGCGCTGGTCGAGTGCCTCAACCTGTGGGCGAAGAAGCGCGCCAACCAGCGCATGCTGCGCGAGTAAGCATCCACTGCCACCGCGTTCTCCAGGAAGGGCTCCCGTCGGGAGCCCTTCTGCTTTCACGGCCGACTAACAACGCACGGCATTGCCCGGACGACGCTTGCGCGGTCATGGGCAAGGTGCTGCAATCGGCGCGTCCTTTCCAGGGAGTGCCGTGCCATGCGTTCGTTCTCGCGGATGTGGTTGCTGGTGATATTGACCGTGATGCTGTCCGGCTGCGGCTACAACGCCATCCAGCAGAAGGATGAAGCGGTGAAGGCAGGCTGGTCGGAAGTGCTGAACCAGTACAAGCGCCGCGCCGACCTGATTCCCAACCTGGTCAAGACCGTGCAGGGCTACGCCCAGCAGGAACGGCAGGTGCTGACCGACGTCACCAATGCGCGTGCCCGTGTCGGCCAGATCCAGGTCAACGCCGACGATGCTGCCTCGCTGCAGCAGTTCCAGCAGGCGCAGGGCGAGCTGTCCGGTGCATTGAACCGGCTGCTGATGGTCACCGAGAACTACCCGAACCTGAAGTCCGACCAGTCCTTCCGCGATCTGCAGGCGCAACTCGAAGGCACCGAGAACCGCATCACCGTCGCGCGTGGCCGTTACATCCAGACAGTGCAGGACTACAACACCTATATCCGGCAGTTCCCGCAGGTGATCACCGCCAAGATCACCGGCGCGAAGGAGAAGCCCAACTTCACGGTCGAGAACGAGGCCGCGATCTCGGACGCACCGGCGGTCGATTTCGGTGCGCCCGCGCCTTCCGCACCACAGGCTCCGACACCGCCGCCTCCGCCGTCGCCGGACAACTGATCGCCTCCGGGCATGCCCATGCTGCGCGCGCTGGCGCTCTGCCTGCTGCTCACCTTCGCGCCCGCGTGGGCGCAGTCGCTGGCGGCGATTCCCGCGCTCGACTCGCCGGTGGTCGATACCACCGGCACGCTCGATGCCGCGCAGAAGCAGCAACTCGAGCAACAAGCGCTGGCGCTGCAGCAGCGCAAGGGCAGCCAGCTGCAGGTGCTGATCGTGCCCAGCACGCAGCCTGAAGACATCTTCGACTACACCCAGCGCGTCTATGACCAGTGGAAGCTGGGGCGAAAGGGCGTGGACGATGCCGTCATGCTGGTGGTCGCCAAGGATGACCGCCGCGTGCGCATCCACACGGGCTACGGGCTGGAAGGCGCCATTCCCGATGCCATCGCCAACCGCATCATCCAGGAGTATCTGGTGCCGAAGTTCCGCGCCGGCGACTTCGCCGGTGGCATCACCGATGCGACGGCGGTGCTGGTGAAACTGGTCGATGGTGAAGCGTTGCCCGAACCGGTGAGCGACAACCGCACCGGCCAGGCCCGTGGCGGAAGCGGCGCATTGTTCGCCCTGTTCGCAGCGTTCGTCGTTGCCACCATGGTCCGCGGCGTATTCGGTCGTGCCCCCCGACTGTTGCGCGGTGTGTTCACCGGTGGCGCGGCCGGTGGTGTGGTGCTGTTGCTGTCATCGATCATTCCGCTGACAGCCTTCGCGGGCATCCTGGGCCTGTTCTACGGTCTGCTCGCCGGCTCGTCCGGGAGTTTTGCCCGCCACGGCGGCTGGGGTGGCTTCGGCGGCGGTGGCTGGGGAGGCGGTGGTTTCGGAGGGGGAGGCGGCGGCTTCGGCGGAGGGGGTGGAGGCGGCTGGGGAGGCGGTGGCGGCATGTCGGGAGGCGGTGGCGCCTCGGGGAGCTGGTGATGAGGCTGCTGCGCCATCTGTTCGCTCCGTCTTCGCGCAGGCTGTTCCCGGAGGACAGCCTGCAGCGCATCACCCAGGCGATCGCCGACGGTGAACGCGGGCACCGCGGCGAGGTCATGTTCGCGGTGGAGTCCAATCTGCCGCCCGGCGCGCTGCTGGCCGGCATGCAGGCGCGGGAGCGCGCGCACGAAGCGTTCGTCCGCCTGCGTACCTGGGACACCGACGCCAACAACGGCGTGCTGATCTACCTGCTGCTGGCCGACCACCGGATCGAGATCGTGGCCGACCGCGGACTGACTGGGCGGGTGAGCGATGCGGAATGGTCCGCGGTGTGCCGCCTGATCGAGGCGGAGATGCGGGCAGACCATCCCGAGCAGGCGATCCTGGAAGGCATCCGCGCGGTGTCGGATCATCTGGCGCGGCATTTCCCGCAGTCCGACGGACAGCCGGACGAGGATGAGCTGCCGAACCGGCCCCATCTGCTGGATTGAGGGACGCCGGTGCGGTCCGCGGTCATCCACGCGCGTACGTGCTGGGGCAAAATAGCCCATCCCCACCGGCCAAGCCGAGGCGCATGATCTACCTCCACCAGATCGATCCGATCATCTTCTCGCTGGGTCCGGTCAAGCTGCACTGGTACGGCCTGATGTACCTGCTCGCGTTCGTCGTTGCGTGGTGGCTGGGCCGCCAGCGCGCGTCGCAGGGGCGCCTGCCCGGCGTCAATGCGGACGCCTTCTCCGACCTGATGTTCTACGCGATGCTCGGTGTCGTGCTGGGAGGCCGCTTCGGCTATGTCCTGTTCTACGGCTTCGAGACCTTCCTGGAGAATCCGCTGTCGATCTTCAAGGTGTGGGAGGGCGGCATGAGCTTCCACGGCGGCCTGCTCGGCGTGATGGCGGCGGCGCTGTGGTGGTCGCGCAAGCATCGGCTGCACTTCTTCGACACCATGGATTTCGTCGCACCGCTGGTGCCGCCGGGGCTGGGCTTCGGCCGGCTAGGCAACTTCATCGGCGCCGAACTGTGGGGCAAGCAGACGCACAGCGACTGGGGCGTGATCTTCCCGACCGATCCCGCATTGCGCAGCCTGGATGCCGTCCAGTTGCAGGCGCAGTACGCCGCGGGCGCGCTGGACCCTTTCGCGCGCCATCCGTCGCAGCTCTACCAGGCGTTCCTGGAAGGCCTGGTGATGTTCGTGGTGCTGTGGGCGGTGTCGCGCAAGCCGCGGCCACGCTATCTGGTATCCGGCCTGTTCGCGCTGATGTACGGCGTGTTCCGTTTCCTGGTCGAGTTCGTCCGCGTGCCGGACGAGGGGCACTACGTGGCGTGGGACTGGCTGACCAAGGGCCAGATCCTCAGCGTGCCGCTGGTGCTGCTGGGCCTGTACCTGCTGTGGCTGTCGCGCCGTTCGCCGACGTTGCAGCCCGTTGTTCCGCCGCCGGATGCCGGCAAGCAGACCGCATGAAGCCCTTCGCCGGAGACAAGGCATGAAGCAGTACCTCGACCTGTTGCGCCACGTACTGGAACAGGGCGCCGAGAAGTCGGACCGCACCGGCACCGGCACGCGCAGCGTGTTCGGCTGGCAGATGCGCTTCGATCTCAACGAAGGCTTCCCGCTGGTCACCACCAAGAAGCTGCATCTGCGCTCGATCATCCACGAGCTGCTGTGGTTCCTGAAGGGCGAGACCAACATCGCCTACCTGAAGGACAACAAGGTCAGCATCTGGGACGAGTGGGCCGACGAGCATGGCGAGCTGGGGCCGGTGTACGGCAAGCAGTGGCGCAGCTGGGAAGGTGCGGACGGCAGGACCATCGACCAGATGCAGTGGCTGGTGGACGAGATCAAGCGCAATCCGGATTCGCGCCGCCTGGTGATCAGTGCCTGGAACGTGGCCGAGCTGCCGAAGATGGCACTGATGCCGTGCCACTCGCTGTTCCAGTTCTACGTGGTGGACGGCAAGCTCAGCTGCCAGTTGTACCAGCGCAGCGGCGATATCTTCCTGGGTGTGCCGTTCAATATCGCCAGCTACGCGCTGCTGACGCACATGGTGGCGCAGGCGACCGGGCTGGGCGTGGGCGATTTCGTGCACACGCTGGGTGATGCGCACCTGTACTCGAATCACTACGAGCAGGCGCGCGAGCAGTTGTCGCGCACGCCGCGTGCGCTGCCGAAACTGCATCTCAATCCGGAAGTGACCGACCTGTTCGGCTTCACCTTCGATGACATCGAGATCCACGGCTACGATCCGCTTCCGGCGATCAAGGCGCCGGTGGCGGTCTAGGTCCCGGTGCGCATCTCCCTCATCGTCGCACTGGATCGCCAACGTGCGATCGGTCGCGACAACGATCTGCCGTGGCGCCTCCCGGATGATCTGAAGCGGTTCAAGGCGCTGACGTTGGGCAAGCCGGTGCTGATGGGGCGGAAGACCGCCGAGTCACTCGGTCGCGCACTTCCCGGTCGGCTGAATCTGGTGCTGACCCGTAGTGGCCGCGTGCCGTTCGAGGGTATGCAGGCCGTTGCATCCGTCGATGAAGCGGTCGCGATCGCCGAAGCGCAGCAGGCAGAAGAGCTGTGCGTCATCGGCGGTGGTGAGGTCTATGCGCTGACGCTGGACCGCGCCGATGTGCTGCACCTGACAGAGGTGGACACCGTGGTCGACGACGCGCATGCGTTCTTTCCGGCATTCGACACTGCGGACTGGCGTGAGACGGCACGCGAGCATCATCCGGCGGATGCGAAGCACGCGTTGGCGTTCGACTTCGTGGAGTACCACCGCGCGCGCTAGCCGCTCGGCAGCGCCCCCGGTGCGCGGTAGTGGCCAATGATCGTGTGATGGAACAGGAGGTCGTTCTCCTGTGTGCCGGCGTTGATGTTGTGCAGGATCAGCGGCGTCCCGTCGTGGCTGCGGCGGTCCGACACGATGCCGATGTGCAGCAGACCGCTGCCCGTGAGCTTCCACGCGACGATGTCGCCCGGCGAAAAATCGTCGGCGGACTGGCCGATATCCTGCTCCCATCCCTGCCGCGCGAACCAGCGCATCTGGTTGGGCACGCGGCGATGGTCGATGTTGCGGTCGGGGCGGCTCAGGCCCCATTGCTGCGGATACACATCGAAGTGCGCGCGCATGTCCTCGTGGATCGCCTGCTGCAGGTCCAGACCCTGCGTGCGCAGCGCGCGGATCACCACATCGGTGCAGACACCGCGATCGGCCGGCACGTCGCCGCCGGGATACGACAGGCCGAAGTAGGTCGGGTCGTAGATGCGAACGACCCCGATCTGCGCGCGTGCCGCAGCGACAAGCGGAGGCGAGGGCTGCGCGGGAACAGCGTCCGCCCGCGTCGCTATCGGTGCCGGATCTTGCGCAGGTGCGGGAGGCGCGTCCGCGCGACACGCAGCCAGCAGGACGATCAGCAGGCACAGCGTCGACAGCCACGCCCGCCGCATGCTCAATCCTTCGGCAGCTCGCCCTTCGGCGGAGGCGGCACGTCGCGACCGGGCACCTGCACCAGGCGGATCTCGTCGGTATCCAGCTGCAATGCAGTCAGCTTGCCGCCCCACACGGCGCCGGTATCGATCGCATGCACGCCGTGGCCGATCATCAGGCCCAGCGTGGACCAGTGGCCGCAGACGATCTTGAGGTCGCGTTCGGCACGCCCGGGAACCTCATACCAGGGGTACAGGCCCTGTGCCTGCTGCCCGGGTGCACCCTTCTCTTCGATCGCCATACGTCCGCGCGGCGTGCAGTAACGCATGCGCGTGAGCACGTTGATGATGGCGCGCGAACGGTCGTGGCCGGACAGGTGCGGCGCCCAGTTCGGCTTGTCGCCATACATGTTGCGGAACAGCTTGCGATAGGCGTTGCCATGCAGTTGCTGTTCGACTTCGCGCGCATGCTTCTCGGCCAGCGCGGTAGTCCACTTCGGCGCGAGGCCGGCGTGCACCATCATCCAGCCGAGGTCGCGGTCGACGTGCACCAGCTTCTGCAGGCGCAGCCAGTCCAGCAGTACGCGCGCATCGTCGGCGAGCACCACGCGCTGCAGGTCGGGGTTGACCTTGCGCTGCTCATCCGGCGACCGCTCGCCGATGGCCAGCAGCGACAGGTCGTGGTTGCCGAGTACCGTGGTGCTGCGGTCGCGTAACGAGTAGACCAGCCGCAGCGTCTCCAGCGACTGGCCACCGCGATTGACCAGATCGCCACAGAACCACAGGCGGTCCTGCGCCGGATCGAATCGGATCTTCTCAAGCAGACGCTGCGTGGCGTCGTAGCAGCCCTGCAGGTCGCCGATGGCCCAGACACTCATCGCGCCGGGGCCTCAGTGCAGGGTCCGCGGGACGGACAGGGTGAACGGAGCGATGGGAGCGTCGAAGCGGGTGCCGTCATCGGCCAGCATGTCGTAGCGTCCCTGCATGGTGCCCAGCGAGGTTTCCAGGATGGCACCCGAGGTATAGCGGAAATCCTCGCCCGGCCTCAGCCAGGGCTGCTCGCCGACCACGCCTTCGCCATCCACCGTTTCCACCTTGCCGTTCGCATCGGTGATCACCCAATGGCGGCGCAACAGCTGCGCGGGCACGTTGCCGCGATTGCGGATGCAGATGGTGTACGCGAACACGTAGCGCCCGTCCTCGGGCGTGGACTGGTCGTCCAGGAAGCGCGTGGCGACATCGACGTCGATGGCGTAGTCGGGGGAATCCATGCGGGAAGTGTATGCAAAGGCGTGTAAAAGCGGAAACAACGCCGCGACGGCGTGCGTGGTCAGCCTTCCGCCGGCAGGTTGGCGAGGCGGACGAAGCCTTCGACCTCGATCTGCTCGGCGCGCGCATCGGGGCGCAGGCCGGCCGCTTCGATCTGCTCGGTCGAACAGGTGCCACCCAGTGCATTGCGCAAGGTCTTGCGGCGCTGGCCGAACGCGGCGCGCACGACCTCCTCGAAACGCCGATGGTCGGCGATGCCAATCGCTGCCGCATCGCGTGGCACCAGTCGTGCGACCGCCGAATCCACCTTGGGCGGCGGACGGAACGCGCCCGGCGGCACGACGAACAGGGAATCCACGCGGCAGTAAGCCTGCAGCATCACGCTGAGACGGCCATAGACCTTGCTGCCGGGTTCGGCGGCCATGCGGTCGACCACTTCCTTCTGCAGCATGAAGACCATGTCGTGGATCGAGGCTGCGTGCTCAATGGCATGGAACAGGATCGGCGACGACAGGTTGTAGGGCAGGTTGCCGACGAGGCGCAGCTTTTCGTCGCCGGCCAGCTTGCCGAAGTCCACGTCCAGTACGTTCTTGTGGATGATCGTCAGCCGTCCGACCCCTTCCGACGCTTCCATCAGTGGCGTGATCAGGTCGCGGTCGAATTCGATGGCGGTCAGCTCGCCATGCTTGCGCAGCAGCGGGAAGGTGATCGCGCCCTGACCTGGCCCGATCTCGACCAGCCGGTCACCGGGCTGCGGGTTCACCGCCATCACGATCTTGTCGATGTAGCTGCGGTCGGTCAGGAAGTGCTGGCCGAGGGACTTCTTGGGGGGAGCCTTGAAATGCGACATGCGGGAATTATGCGGGAATGCCGCACCTCGCGTCGGTCGCAGCCGTCTTTCAGGCCCTGCGCCGGGCTGCCATCCGTGCGCAGGTCGCGACGGCGGCGAACAGGCTGGACGGATCGGCGACGCCCTTGCCGGCCAGGTCCAGTGCCGTGCCATGGTCCACGGCCACGCGTGGATAGGGCAGACCCAGCGTCAGGTTCACCGCCTGCTCGAAGCCGCTGTACTTGAGCACCGGCAAGCCCTGGTCGTGGTACATCGCAACCACGGCATCGAAGCCTTGCAGCTTCTGCGGCAGGAAGGCGGTATCGGCCGGCAGGGGGCCTTCCAGGCGCATGCCGTCGGCGCGCAAGGCGTGCAGCAGCGGTTCGATGACCTCGATCTCCTCGCGCCCGAGGTGTCCGGCTTCGCCAGCATGCGGGTTGAGCCCAAGCACGGCGATGACGGGATCAGCGATGCCGAAGTCGCTGCACAAGGCGGCATGCGTGATGCGCAGCACCTGCGCGAGCGCGTCCGGAGTGATGGCATCGGGGACGTCGCGCAGCGGCAGATGCGTGGTGGCCAGCGCGACGCGGACGATGTCGTTGGCGAGCATCATCACCACCGGGCAGCGTGCCTGTTCGGCCAGCAGCTCGGTCGTCCCGCTGTAGGCGATACCGCCGGCGTTGATGGCCGCCTTGTGTACGGGCCCGGTGACGAGGCCATCGAGCTGGCCGCGCAGGCAGGCGTCCGCCGCGTGCGTCAGGGCATCGATCACCGCGCGTGCGTTGCGCGGTTCCGTGCTGCCGAAGGTGTGGGCGGCGGCGTTTGGGATGGGGTGCAGGCGGAGGTCGCCAGGCTGGCGGGCGACCTCGGACTCCGCCAGCAGTCGGAGTGGGAGGTGAAGTGCTTCGGCGGCCGCGCCGAGCGTGGCCGCATCACCGAAGGTAAGCAGGGTGCAGTCCGACCGGGGCTGCTGCGCCAGCCGCACGCACAACTCCGGTCCAATGCCGCCCGGCTCGCCTGGGACCAGCGCCAGCCGGGGTGTCACGTCAGCCGCCCGGCGTGGTCTCGGCGCGGTCGCCGCTGCGGAAGCTCACGTAGGCTTCGCCACGCAGTTCCTGCAGGTAGCGGTTGTATTCGTCTTCGGCCTTGCGGCGGCCGATGGTGTCGCGGACCTGGGCGCGACGGTTCTGGTCGGTCACGTCCGTCTGGCGGCTGCCGACGCGCTGGACGATGTGCCAACCGGCATCGGTACGGAACGGCGCGCTGACCTGGCCATCCTGCAGGCCGGTGATTTCCTTGCCGAACGCCGGGCCGAACGCATCGGCCGGGAACCAGCCCAGGTCGCCGCCGTCATCGCGGCTGTTCGCATCCTCGGTGGATTCCTTCGCCACGGCGACGAAGTCGGCGCCGCCGGCGATGCGCGCGCGCAGCGTATCGATCTTGGCCTTCGCGGCCGCGGCGTCCTGGGTTTCGGTGATGCGGACCAGGATGTGGCGTGCGTTGTATTCCTCGACAGAGCGCTTATCCGCCTGGGCCGCGTCGCGCACTTCCACCAGCTTCAGCAACTGGAACCCACTGGGACCGCGCAGGGGGCCCACCACCTGGCCGGGGCTCATGCCCTTCAGCATCTCGACGAAGGCGTTCGGGATCTCGTCGACACTGCGCCAGCCCAGATCGCCGCCTTCCAGTGCATTGGGACTGTCGGAATAACGGACGGCGGCTGCGGAAAAGTCCAGTTCGCCCTTGTCGACGAGCGCCTTGACGCCATCGATCTTGCTCTGTCCGGTGCTGATCTGTTCGGCGTTGGCGCCGTCCGGCAGCGCGACCAGGATGTGCGCCAAGCGGTACTGCGTGCCGCTGGCAGCCTGTGCGGCCAAGGCCGCGTCGACTTCGCCTTCGCTGACATTGACGCGGCTCTGGGCGAAGCTCTGCTTCAGGCGCTGGATGGTGATTTCGTCGCGCAGCGAATTGCGGAACTCGGGGAACGACATGCCATCGGCTTCCAGCCGCTGGCGCAGGCCGTCTGGCGTGGTGCCATTCTGCTGGGCCACCGCATTGACCGCGTTGTTGAGTTCGGCGTCGTTGACGCGGACGCCGGTTTCGGCGGCGCGCGCGACCTGCAACTTGACCAGCACGAGGCGCTCAAGCACCTGGCGCTCGAGGACCGCACGCGGCGGCAACTGCCCGGGCTGGTTGGCGTACTGGGAGATCACGTTCTGGACGGCGCGGTCGAGCTCGCTCTGCAGCACGACATCTTCGTTGACGACTGCGGCGATGCGGTCCAGCGGCTGCAGCGTCTGCGCCAGCACGGGCGAAGCGGCCGTCGACAGGGTCAGCAGGCCGGCGATCAGGAGGCGGGAAAACGGCTTGGTCATGGCATCGGATCCGGAGCGTAGGAGTTGTCGTCCGGACGCGGCGCGATATTGCTCGGCGGGACGAGATAGAGGTCGTCTCGGTAGTAACCGAGAATAGCACGGCGCAGGGTGCGGTCCGTGTCCTGGCCCGCCGAGCCCAGTCCTTTCAGGACGAACTCGAGCTGGAAGCCGGTGTTCATGTCGCCTTCGCGGTTGCGGACGTAACGGCGGACCAGCGCACGCACGGCAAGGCAGCAGCTGTCCCACTGCACGCCGGCGACGCCTTCCAGCAGGCCGGGTTCGATATCGCGCTGCGTGTCGCGGTAGAACGAATGGTAGTAGCGACCGACCACGCTCCATGCCGGCGTCACCGGATACAGGAACGAGAAGTCGGCCTGCTCCAGCACGTCGCGGCGACGACGGTAACTGACATTGACCACACCGTCGTCCGGCAGCAGGTAGCGCGCACGCACGCTGGCCAGGTCTTCGCGGCGGAACTTCGGATCCCACTGGTACGAGGCGCCGATGGTCCAGCGGTCGGTGGGCGCGTAGTTGGCGTCGACCACCCAGGCCGACTTGCCCTTTTCCAGCGGCACTTCGTTCGGCGCGGTGACACGGACATCGTCGAAGTAGCGGATCTGGCCGATGCTGGCCGACAACCGCTCGAAGCCGTCCTTCTGTCGCAACAGGCGCGTGGTCAGCGCGAGCGTCAGCTGGTTGGCATCGGTCTGGCGGTCCGGCCCGGTGTAGCGATTGTCGCGGAACAACTGGCCGTAGCTGAAGTTGAAGGGGCGGGAGTCGAAGATCGGCAGCCCGTCCTGCTCACGGTACGGCGCGTTGAGGTAGAACAGGCGCGGCTCCAGCGTATGCAGGAAGCGGTCGCCCTTGATCTCCGTCTCGCGGTCGAAATACACACCCGCGTCCAGCGAGCCGATCGGCAGGCTGCGGCTCGGCGAACGGTCGTAGAACTCGGCGATCATCGCCGGCGTGACCCCGCTGGCCGGCACGCCATAGGCCGCGCGGGCCTGACGGATCGCGACTTCTTCGGCAAGGTCCGCGTCGAGCCTGTACTCCGTATGCCGATACGCCAGCGTGGGCGTGATGTACCACGCGGCCCCTTGCAGCGGCATGGAAATGGTCGGCTTGATGTCCAGGCGGCTTCCGCCCGGCTTCTCGTCGTGCTGGAACCTCACGGCTTCCACATGTCCCCCGACGGTGAACCATTGGCTGAGGGGCTGGTTCCAGTTGAGGTACGTGCGAGGAAGGCGATTGTACGGAAGCGAGCGCTCGCTGCTGAGGTAATCCGCCAGTTGCCAGTGGTCCGCCATCAGGCCGGCGGTCCAGTACTCACCGGCGCCATATACGCCGGCCGTGCTCGTCACCGACGAAGACGCCTGGCCATACAGCGAGTTGCCGAAATCCTCGCGGTAACGCGCATCGCTGAGCCAAGTCAGGTTGGCGCGTGCCTGCCAGTTGCGGGTGAACCGGTGGGAGCCGAAATACGAAAGGAAGCCGCGTCCGTGATCGGGGTCCGGATTGTTCGGATTCGACGCGTCGTAGTCCGACTCGTTCATCCGGTCACGGACCAGGTCGTCCTTGGTCATCCAGGTGCCCTGGATCTCGCCGCGCCCCTTCTCGTACAGGTAGCGGAACTCGGCGCCCATCTGGAAGCCGCGCTCGCTCATGTAGCGGGGCTCGAGTGTCGCGTCGTAGTTTGGTGCCAGGTTCAGGTAGATCGGCTGCGTCCAGTCGAAGCCGTTGCGACCCGACAGGCCGATGGCCGGGTACAGCAGGCCGGTATGACGCTGGTCGTCGATCGGGAACTTCAGGTAGGGCACGTACAGCACGGGCACCTTGCCCAGGCGGATCGTCGCGCCACGCGCCACGCCCCAGCCATCATCGGTGTTGATGTCGATGCGCCGCGAGCGCAGTTCCCAGCGCCGGTCTTCGGGGTCGCAGGTCGAATAGGTGGAGTGCAGCAGACTGCCTTCGGGCCCCTTCATGTCGATGCGGTCGGCACCGCCGTTGCCGCGGCGCGACACCAGCTGATAGCGCACGTTGTCGATCTGGTGGGTGTCGGCGCTCTGGTCGCCGCGGGCGGTGTCCGCGATCAGCCGGATGCCGGTGTCCTGGTAGCGGATATGACCGTCGGCGACATAGGTGTCGTTCTCCTGGTCGTACTTCAGGCTGTCGGCGCCGAGGAACTGGTCTCCCTTGATCAGCGAGACATTGCCCTGGTAGTCGAGGTTGGCTTCGGTGCCGCCCAGCTGGTCGCCTTCGATGGATGTCGGTTGCTCGGCACGCTGTTCGCGCGCGGCTTGAGCATTGCCGGGCGTTGCGGGTGCCGGTGCACCGTTGAAGGACGGGATGACGTCCTGGATCGGGCACAGTGCCCAGCTGACGGGCTTGTCATCGTCAGCCAGCGCCGGCAGGCACAGGGCGATGCTGAGGGGCAACGGGAGCAGGCGGAGGGCAGGGCGCACGCGGTGCTGGGCTCGCTGTCGGACGAAAAACGGCCGTTAGCTTGCCGCATCCCATGCATGCGGGCAATGAAGGCTTCGGCCGATGTCGGGGGAGGTTCAGCGACCGGGCGGGCGGTCCACCGGCCTCAGCGTAGCGCGTCCACGTGGACCTTGGCGCAGTCCCGCAGGGCCTCCAGGTCGTAGCCGCCCTCGAGCATCGAGATCAGGCGCCCGCCGGCGTGCCGATTGGCGATGTCACGCAGCTGCCGGGTGATCCACCCGAAGTCCTCGGTCTCCAGCATCAGGTCCGCCAGCGGGTCGCGCATGTGCGCATCGAACCCTGCCGACACCAACACCAGCTGGGGCTTGAAGTCCTCCAGCGCCGGCAGCAGATCGTCCGCCCACGTGTTCTGGAAGCGGAAGCCGCCACTGCCCGGGGGCAGCAGGGCGTTGAACATGTTGCCCACGCCCCGTTCGTAGGGGGCGCCGCTGTGCGGGTAGATGCCGGACTCGTGGGTGCTGAAGTAGGCCACGCGGGGGTCGTTGTAGAAGATGGCCTGGGTGCCGTTGCCGTGGTGGACGTCGAAGTCGATCACCGCCACCCGCTCCAGCCCGTGCTTGTCGCAGGCGTATGCCGCGGCCACCGCGATGTTGTTGAACAGGCAGAACCCCATCGCCGCGGCGCTGGTCGCGTGGTGGCCCGGCGGGCGCACCGCGCAGAACGCCGTCTTGTCTTCGCCGTTCATCACGGCGTCCACGGCGGCTACGCCGGCGCCGGCCGCCCGCAGCGCCGCGGCGCGCGAGGCCGGGCACATCACCGTATCCGGGTCGAGCATCCGGTAGCCGGACACGTCGGCCTCCAGTACCTCACGCACCAGCGCTTCGTCGTGGACGCGGCGCAGGTCACCCAGTTTCACGATCGGCGCCTCGCGCCAGTCCGCCTCTGCGTGGTGGCTGCGCAGGGTTTCGAGCACGACTTCCAGCCGTGCCGGACGCTCCGGATGCTCGGGACCCGGATCGTGCAGCAGGCAGGCGGGATGGGTATAGATGATCAAGGTGCCGGCGTTGCCCCGTCAGGGCGGGAACCGCCTCTCCCGATGGATGTCCGGGACCATTCTATGCGCGGCGCCGGCCAGGCCGGCACTCGACCTTGGGGGAACGCCCCGGCCTTACGAATGGCGCCGCTCGTGCTTCCACAGCACTTCGCCCTGGCCATCGGCACGGGCCAGTACGCGGGCCAGCACGAACAGCAGGTCGGACAGCCGGTTGAGGTAGCGGATCGCCTCCGGCCGCACCGCGTCGTGGCGGACCAGGGTGACCGTCTCGCGTTCGGCGCGCCGCACGATGGTGCGGGCCAGGTGGCAGCGCGAGGCCGCCTCGCCGCCGGCTGGCAGGATGAAGTCCTTCAGCGGTGGCAGGTCGTCGTTGTAATGGTCCAGCTGCCGCTCCAGCGCATCCACGTCGTCGCCGGTGATCGCAGCATGGCCCGGGATGCACAGCTCTCCGCCCAGGTCGAACAGCTGGTGCTGCACCGTGGTCAGCAGCGAACGGATATCGTCTTGCACGCTGGGCACCGCCAGCAGTACCCCGATGGCCGAGTTGGCTTCGTCCACCGTGCCGTAGGCGGTGACACGGGCGGAGTCCTTGCCCACGCGCGTGCCATCGCCGAGCCCGGTGCTGCCGTCGTCGCCGGTGCGGGTGTAGATCTTCGAGAGGCGGTTGCCCATCGTGCGATCCGCGCGGTCAGTCCGCGGTGCGGCCGTGCGGCTTGGCCAGGCGGACGACCTGCTCGACCATCACGTGCACGATGACCGCCACGCCCACATAGATCGCGGCCACGCGCAGGTAGGGCAGGTACCAGTCGCTGAAGTTCTTCCACCAGCCGGCCAGCGTGGGCTCACTGACCACCGGGCTCAGCCAGTAGAAGCTGCCCTGGCTCAGCAGGTGGCAGACGGTGACCGAGGCCAGCAGCGTACCGACCAGCAGGGCCAGCGTGCGGCCGTGGCTGGCGGTCTGGTAACGGCGCAGCAGCGCACCGCCCGCCCACATCGCACCGTAGGCCGGCAGCAGGAACCAGTACGCCTGCGACACGCAATAGTGCGTCCAGAAGTTGATGCCCTGGCCGCTGATCACGATGTAGTCCACGGCGACCGCAGCGGCCATGAACAGCGGGAAGGCCCAGCGCGACCAGGAACGCAGGTAGTAGCCGCCGATGAAGAAGGCGGCCCAGCTGGCGTCGGGCAACGGACCGATGTGGCCGAACGTGGTGGGCAGGTGCAGTCGGGTCAGGACCAGCAGGGCAGCGACCAGGGTCAGCACGAGGGCGCGTTGGGAAGTGGTGTTCATCGGCACGGTTCCGGAGACTCAGCCCCGCATTCTACCGGAGCCAGCGCGCCGGAGGCCGACGAACGGGGGGCAGGAGGCGGGGCGCTATCATGGCCGCATGAAAGAACGGCATGACGTGGTGATCGTGGGCGGGGGACTGGTCGGTGCCAGCCTGGCCATCGCCCTGGACCGGCAGGGGCTGGACGTGGGGTTGGTGGAAGCGAGTCCGGCCGGGCAGATGCCGACCGTGTTCGATCAGCGCAACCTCAGCTTCGCGGCGGCGACGGTCAACGCGCTGACCGCGCTGGGTGTGATGCAGCAGCTGCGCGCGCCCACGGGGCCCATCCGGCGCATCCACATCAGTCGTCAGGGCGATTTCGGGCGGGTGAAGCTCGATGCCGGCGACTACGGTCGCGAGGCGTTCGGCCACGTGGTGGTGGCGCGCGACTTCGGCGAGGCATTGGAGTCGCGGCTGGATGGCCTGTCGCGGCTCACACGCTATCGGCCGGCGCGCTTCGTCGGGTTTGCGCCGGATGAAGCCGGACACCGCGCGCTGCGGATCGCCGATGCGGACGGCGAACGCACGTTGCAGGCTCGGCTGGTGGTCGCCGCCGACGGGACCCGCAGCGCCGTGCGCGAGGCGCTCGGCATCGGAGCGGACGAACACGACTACGACCAGACCCTGTTCGTCGCCCGCGTGCGTGCCACGCAGGCACCGGACGGCACCGCACACGAACGTTTCGGCGATGCAGGACCCACTGCACTGCTGCCGCGCGGCGACCGCCACTGGGGCGTCGTGCACGGCGTGGCGCGCAATGAGGCTGACGCTGTCGCCGCACTGGACGAAGCGGCCTGGCTGGCGCGCCTGCAGCAGGCCATCGGCTGGCGCATCGGCCGGCTGGCCGGCAGCGGGGAGCGCAGCGCCTATCCGATCATCCGCGTCGTCGCACAGCGTCTGGTCGCCGACCGAGCGGTGGTGCTGGGCAATGCCGCGCAGACGATCCATCCGATCGGTGCCCAGGGGTTCAATCTCGGTTTGCGCGATGCATTGACGCTGGCCGAAGAGATCGCACGCCGTGACGATCCGGGCGATGCCGATAGCCTGGCGGCCTACGCCGCACGACGGCAGGAGGACCGCGAGCGCACGCTGGCGTTCTCCGACGGACTGGCGCGCCTGACCGCCAACCCGTCGCCCTTGCTGAAGCCGCTGCGCAGCCTCGGGCTGGTGGCGGTGGATGCGCAGCCGTCGTTGCAGTCGTTCCTGGTGGGCGGCGCGATGGGCTTCCGCGGCGATGTCCCGGTGCTGTGTCGTGGAGAGGCGGCATGAAGCGGCGTGGACAGATCGATGTCGCCGTCGTCGGCGGTGGCGTGGTGGGTGCCGCCTGTGCGCTGCTGCTGGCGGGTGAAGGTCTGGAGGTCGCGCTGGTCGAAGGTCGCGAGCCGCCGCGCTGGTCGTCGTCGCAGCCTGACCTGCGTGTCTATGCTTTCGCGCCCGACAACGCCGCGTTGCTGGATGAAGCCGGCGTATGGCAGGCGGTGCGCGACGCGCGCGCGCATCCATACCGCCGCATGCGGGTGTGGGACGCGGCGGGTGGCGACGAACTCCGCTTCGATGCCGACGCGCTGGGCCGCACGCAACTGGGCTGGATTATCGAGAACGCACTGCTGGTCGACCGCCTGTGGGCCGCGTTGCCTGCGGCCGGCGTGCAGGTGCGTTGCCCGGCGCGCGTGGAGGCGATGGAGCAGGACGAGGCCGGGGTGACGCTGCGACTGGACGACGGGTCGCGCCTTGATGCGCGACTGGCTGTCGCGGCCGACGGTGCCGATTCCACGCTGCGCCGCCTGGCCGGGCTGGAGGTTGCCGCACACGACTATGTGCAGCGCGGCGTGGTCGCATTCGTACACACCGGAACGCCGCACGACGACACGGCGTGGCAGCGCTTTCTCCCGACCGGCCCACTGGCCTTCCTGCCATTCACCGAAGGTCAGAGCTCGATCGTCTGGACGCTGCCTGACGACGAAGCGCAGCGCGTGCTGGCGCTGGACGATGCCGCCTTCGGCCGTGAGTTGACGCTGGCAATGGGTGGGCAGCTTGGCCAGGTTGAAGCGGCGTCGCCGCGCGCGGCGTTTCCGTTGCGGCGCCAGTTGGCGAAGGAGTATGTCGCCGGCCGCGTCATCGTTGCCGGCGATGCTGCGCATGTCGTGCATCCGCTCGCGGGGCAGGGCGTCAATCTCGGCCTGCGCGATGTCGCTGCGTTGAGGGACGGCATCCGCGCGGCCCAGGGCAAGCGCGTGGACTGGGCCGCACCGCATCGCCTCGATCGCTGGGCGCGGCAGCGGCGTAGCGAGAACGCGACCGCGGCCTACGCGTTCGAGGGCATCAACAGGCTGTTCTCCAACGACGAGATGCACCTGACCCTGCTGCGCGGGCCGTTGCTGGGCTTGGCCGGCAAGTTGCCGCCGCTGGTGGACTTCTTCTGGCGGCATGCCGCCGGACAACGCACGCACTGACCCCGTCGGCGCGACGCATGCGGTAGCCTCGCGGTTCCCTGCCCGAGGCTGTCCGCGATGAGCGCCGAGCGTTCCTCCACCGATCCTTCCCGTCGTCGCCTGCTGGGGGCGCTGGGCGCCGCCAGCTTCGCCACTCTGCTGCCGGTGGCGCGCGCCCGTGCGTCACGCCCACTCGGCGTCGCGCTGGTGGGCCTGGGCTACTACAGCCGTGACCTGCTGGCGCCGGCGCTGCAGATGACGCGGCATTGCCGGTTGGCCGGCATCGTCACCGGTACACCGGCCAAGGCGAAGGAATGGCAACGTCGTTATCGCCTTCCTGATCGCAACGTCTACGACTACGACGGGTTCGACCGCATCGCCGACAATCCGGACATCGACGTCGTCTACGTCGTGCTGCCCAACCATCTGCACAAACCCTTCACCCTGCGCGCTGCCGCGGTAGGCAAACACGTGTGGTGCGAGAAGCCAATGGCGATGGACGCGGCCGAGGCGCGCGCAATGATCGATGCCTGCCAGCATCATCGCGTGCAGTTGGCGATCGGTTACCGCATGCAACACGAACCCAACACGCAAGCGGTGATGGCGCTCGCCGCCTCGAAGCCCTTCGGACGCCTGCAACGCATCCGGGCCGAGGCGGGATTCCGCGGATTCGACGGAGCATCTCCCGACAACTGGCGTCTGGATCCCGCGCGAGGCGGCGGTGCGATGTACGACATGGGCGTGTACGCCTTGAACGCGGCGCGCTATACGGCAGGCGCCGAACCCGTGGCAGTGACGGCGACGCAGGAGATTGAGCGCACCGACCTCTTCCGTGGCGTCGACGAGACCATGCGCTTCCGCCTTGAGTTCCCCGAGGGCGTCATCGCCGATGGCGAGACCAGCTTCGGTCGCAACATGAATCTGCTGCGTGCCGACTGCGCGGACGGATGGTACGAACTGTCGCCGTTCCAGGCCTACGAAGGCGTGCGTGGCGAAGCCAGTGACGGACGCCGCTTCGACGCGGTGATCGGCGCCACGCCGGCGCAACAGGCGCGGCAGATGGATGCCGACGCGCTGGCCATCCTGGAGAAACGCGCGCCGCGGGTTCCCGGCGAAGAGGGCTGGCGCGACATGCGGGTGCTGGACGCGATCTTCGCGTCGGCGCGCGCTGGCGGGAGCCGCATGGAGATCGCCGCCGGTTGAATCCCGTCAGCCCGGGATGAACGGGAACACGATCTTCAGCAGCCCCTTCAGTCCGCCCTCGGCGGTGCTCGCCACCGCCTTCGCGCCCAGGCTGTTGAGCGCGTTGCGCGCGTCCTGCCAGCGCAGCTTGGTGACGTCCTTCTTCAGCAGGTCCGCGACTTCTTCGGCGGTGGGCGTCAGCTGTTTCAGCGCTTCGGTCACCGCGGCCGGATCGGGCTGCAGGTAACCCCAGCGTTCGGCGATCGCCAGCAGCGTGTCGAAGCGCACCGCCACCACTTCGCGGTTGCGCTCATAGACGGGCAGCGCGCCGACGTCGAGGATGGCCTGTTCGAACTGCTGGTGGTCGTCCGGATGCTCGACGCGGATGGCGAGGAAGCCGTCCTTGCGGCTGCGTTCGCTGACATGCTTCGCGCCCGACTTCAGGTTCGCCTCGGTCAGGGCGTTGGCGACGATGCGCTGCAGGGCGGCATCACGCTCCTCCGGCACCAGCGCACGCCACCGCGCGTAGCCATCGCGACGCAGCGCCTTGATCTTCGCTGGCGTCACCCGCAGCTTGCCGGCGACCGTGAAATTGGACTCGTCGCGGCCGATGGCGCCATCGCGCTCGAGCAGCACGAAGATCAGCAGCTCCAGGTCGCGCTTGGTCAGCGACTGGAAGCCCTGCAGCAGCGTCAGGCGCAGGAACTCGGTGCCGAAACCGGCGGGATCCTTGAGTTCGATGGGCAGCATCGTCGGTCTCCTTGTCAGGGAGGCATCTTGCCACGCCGGGGTGTCAGGGCCTGAGACCTGCGGTGCGCGCCGTCACAGGCCGGTTTCGCGGCCCGGATGTTCGGCGCGGAACGCCTCGATTGCACCCCGGTCCTGCAGCGTGACGTACACCGTACGGCCGTCCTTGCCGCCGAACGCGACGTTGGTGGGCTTCTGTCCCTTCAGCTTCACTTCGCGCAGCAGGTTGCCGTCGGGCGATACCACCGCCACCACACCGGCACCGTAGCGCGCGATGTAGAGATTGCCCTTGATGTCGGTGCGCATGCCGTCCATGCCGTGATCGTCGAAGGCGATCAGCAGGCGCTTGTTCCTGACGCTGCCGTCGGCGCGGATGTCGTAGACCCATACCTTGCGTTGCACGCTCTCATTGACGTACAGGCGCTTCCAGTCGGGGCTGACTTCCACGCCATTGGTCGTGCCCATGCCGCTTTCCAGCAGGTGTGGCGTGCCGCTGCGATCGATGCGCCACAGCTGGCCGGTGTTGTCGGCCCATTTCGGGTCGCTCGCGTACAGCGTGCCGTCCGGGGACATCGCGATGTCGTTGGGCTGGTTCGCCTGCGGCATCGACGCGTGCACTTCCACCCGTTGCGTACCGTGCGGAATGCGCAGGATGTGGTGGCCGCTGTAGTCGGCGATGTACATAGTGCCGTCGACATCGAAGCGGATGCCGTTGCCGGTGCTACCTTCCGGCAGGGTCACGAACAGCGCGGCCGTGCCGGCACCGTGCGCGTCGAACGTCACACGTCCGATCGTGCCGTCGCGCCCGTAGCTCACTGCATACAGCGCGCCGTCCGGGCCGAACGCCGGTCCTTCGATGCCTGCGCTGAAGACGCCGTCGTCGATGACGTCGCGCGCCACGTACAGCACTTCCGTATCAATGTTGGTCGAAGCTTCCGAATGCGCACAGCCTGCCAGCATCAGGGCGAGGAACACGGCGGCGATAGTGTTGGAGCGTGATGACGTCATCCGTTTCCCCTCGGGTGGCGTACGTGTGGAATGCCGGTCTCAGCCGGGCGTGACGAAGACGGTGATCTCTTCGCGGTCGTGGTAGAGCTGGCGGGCGCGCACCTCCAGCGGTCGCTCCGCCTGCTCCGCGAAGAGCTCCAGGCACAGTTTGGTTTCGTCCCAGCGCTTCTTCATCGGCAACTTGAGGTTGAACACCGCGTGCCGGCACCAGCCTTCGCGGAACCACTGCGCCATCCGCTCGGCCACGCGTCGCGGCTGTTCGACCATGTCGCAGACCATCCAGTCCAGCGACTGTGTCGGCTTCCAATGGAAGCCGTCGGCGCGCAGGTGCTCGACCAGCCCGGTGGCCAGCACGTGCTCGCGGAGCGGGCCGTTGTCGACACTGGTCACGCGCAGGTGGTGGCGCGTCAGCACCCAGGTCCAGCCGCCCGGCGCGGCGCCCAGGTCGGCGGCGGTCATGCCCGGTTTCAGCAAGGCCTCGCGCTGGCGTTCGTCGAGCAGTGACAGGAAGGCTTCCTCCAGCTTCAGCGCCGAGCGCGAAGGCGCGTCGGGCAGCAGCTTCAAGCGCGGGATGCCGAGCGGCCACGGTGCGCTGTCGTGTCCATTGGCGACGCAGAGGAACAGGTGATCGCCTTGCACGAACACCACATGCAGGCGCGGCAGGCGTGCGTCGTCCTTCTCGCTGAGGAAGCCCGCCTTGCGCAGCGCCGGACGCAGCGCATTGCCGAAGCTGCGCGCCAGTCCGGCGAGCGGCTTGGCACTGTCGGAATCGGGATGCTCGACCCACAGGTCGCCATAGCGCCCGGCACCGGCCAGCGCAGCGAGGATCGGCGTGATGCGGTCCTTCGGATCGATGCCACGCAACTCGGCGAGCAGCCGCAGCTTCTGACGGGCAAAGATCAGGTCGCGCCATGGCAACGCACGATCGAGCGCCTCGGCCTGCTCGCAGACGAACACGACATGGCCGTCGTTGCGCTGCGCGCGCGCATAGCCGGCGAACCCGGCCAGCGCGGCGCGCTCGGTCAGTTCGGCAGCGAGTTCGGGTTCGAATCCCTGGCGGCAAAAAGCCAGCAGGCCGGTCGTCGATGACATGGCGCGGTCGCGTGAAGCGGATGGCTGCGGCTCCTGCCGCACGGACAGGGTACAGGAGAAGCCGGGGACGATGGCTTCTCCTGCGTATGGCTCAGTATTTGTCGCCGCCGGATTCGCCGTACAGCTTGAGCACGGCACGCGCGTCGTCACGGCGCAGGTCACGCACGACTTCGATGCCGCGCTTGCCGAGTTCGCCGATCCAGTCGGCCGGCAGCGGGCCTTCGTCGAACTCGGTCAGTTCCATCACGTCCTCGGCGCGCGCGCCGATCAGCAGCCGGTCGATGCCGGCCCAGATGGTGGCGCCATAGCACTGGCAGCACGGCTGCGACGACGTCGCCAGCACGACCGGCGCGGTGAGGTCGTTGAGGCGCGGCGTCTGCAGGCGCTGCTGCGCCAGCATGTAGGCCATGGTTTCCGCATGCGCCAGCGAACAGGTATGCGGCATCACGCGGTTCACGCCGAGCGCGATCACGCGGTGGTCCGGGCCGAACACGACGGCGCCGAACGGCCCGCCGGTGTTGGCGTCCACGTTGCGGCGCGACAGGTCGATGGCCAGTGCGACCTTGTCTTCGTCGCTCGCGAAGGTCGCGGCGGGATCGACCAGGTCGTGGGTCCAGGCGGGCAGGGTCAGGTGGATCTGTTGGTAGAGCATTACTGGGCAGGCAGTTTCGAGGAGGAGGAATCGGATTCGCAGCGGCCGCTGACGCACTGGCAGGCCGACACGTCGGCGAAGCCGCAGACGGCCATGCGGCCACTGGCGGCGCACTGGGCCTGTACGCCCTGGGGATCGGTGGGGCTGTCCTTGTTGACGCAGGCCGGCATCGCACCACAGCAGTTGCCGACGTTCTTCACTGCGCAATCCGCGCTGGTCCTGCAGGCGTAATCCACGGTGACCGCGCCGGCCTCGCGCGGCGGCAGGTTGCCCCCCGTCGGCTTGGGCGCCGGCGTGGACGTGGATGGCGGATCGCCGGCCGTGCCATCAGAGGACGCCGGCGCGGCGCACCCTGTCAGCGCGAACAGCAGCAGGCAGGACAGCAGGGCAGGCAGCAGGCGCAGTGCGGTGCGGGACATGGCGGACTCCTTCCTTCGATGGTGGTGCGCGCCAGCCTGCCGGCCACCGCCTCAACGGGCGGTGAAAGCCGCCGGCGTCAGGCCTTGGTCGCCCAGGTGTCGCGCAGGGTGACGCTGCGGTTGAACACGGGATGCTCCGGCGTGTGGTCGTAGCGGTCGGCGACGAAATAGCCGGTACGTTCGAACTGGAACGACTGTTCGGGCGCTGCGCTGGCGGCTGCCGGCTCCACGTAACCGGTCACCGTGCGACGCGAGTCCGGGTTCATGTAGTCGCGGTAGGTCTTGCCTTCCGATTCGTCGTCCGGGTTCGGCACGGTGAACAGGCGGTCGTACAGACGGATTTCCGCCGCCACCGCGTGCTTCGCGCTGACCCAATGGATGGTGCCCTTGATCTTGCGCTCGGCGCCGGCCATGCCGGGGCGCGATTCGGGATCCAGCCAGCCGCGCAGCTCGACGATCTCGCCGGCGTCGTTCTTGATCACTTCATCGCAGCGGACGATGCCCGCGCCGCGCAGGCGCACTTCACCGCCCGTGGTGAGGCGCTTGAAGCCCTTCGGCGGCACTTCCTCGAAGTCCTCGCGCTCGATCCACAGTTCGCGCGAGAACGGCACGCTGCGCTGGCCGAAGGCTTCGTCCTTCGGATGGTTGGAGAAGGTCAGCGATTCCTCGTGGCCTTCCGGCAGGTTCGCCAGCACCAGCTTCACCGGATCGATCACGCCCATGCGGCGCGGCGCGGCGGCATCCAGGTCCTCGCGCAGCGCGCCTTCCAGGATCGAGATGTCCAGCAGCGAGTTCTGCTTGCTGATGCCCACGCGGTCCACCATCAGGCGCAGCGCGGCCGGGGTGTACCCGCGGCGGCGGATGCCCTGCAGGGTCGGCATGCGCGGGTCGTCCCAGCCGTCGACGAGCTTGTCGTTGACCATCGCCAGCAGCTTGCGCTTGCTCATCACCAGGTAGTTGAAGTTCAACCGCGAGAACTCGATCTGGCGCGGCTTGCTGGCTTCCTTCGGCAGGCCCTTGGCGAGCAGCGGCGCGATCAGCTCGAGCGAGCCGGCCAGATCCACCTTGTCCACGCACCAGTCGTACAGCGGGCGGTGGTCTTCGAACTCGAGCGTGCACAGCGAGTGAGTGATGCCTTCCACCGCATCGCTCAGCGAGTGCGCGTAGTCGTACATCGGGTAGATCGGCCAGTCGTTGCCGGTGTTCTGGTGCTCGACGTGCTTGATGCGGTACAGCGCCGGATCGCGCAGGTTGATGTTGCCGCTGGCCATGTCGATCTTCGCGCGCAGCGTGCGCGCGCCGTCCGGGAATTCGCCCGCGCGCATGCGGCGGAACAGATCCAGGTTCTCTTCGACGCTGCGGTCGCGGTACGGCGAATTGCGGCCCGGCTCGGTCAGCGTGCCGCGGTACTCGCGTACCTCCTCCGCGCTCAGGTCGCAGACGAAGGCGTCGCCCTGGCGGATCAGCTTCTCGCCTGCCAGGTACAGCACCTCGAAGTAGTCCGACGCGTGGCGCAGGTCGTGCCAGTCGAACCCCAGCCAGCGCACGTCGTCCTGGATGGCGCGCACGTACTCGGGGTCTTCCTTGGCCGGGTTGGTGTCGTCCAGGCGCAGGTTGCAGACGCCGCCGAACTCGCCGGCGATGCCGAAGTCCAGGCAGATCGCTTTGGCGTGGCCGATATGCAGGTAGCCGTTGGGCTCGGGCGGGAAGCGCGTCTTCACCGACGCATGCCGGCCCGCGGCCAGGTCCTCGCGCACGATCTGGCGGATGAAGTCCCGTTTTTCGGGGGCGGCATCGTCAGCAAGGGGGGCGGAGGAAGGGGCAACGTCGGACATCGGCGGCAGGCAGGCAGGGAAAGGCGCAAGTTTAGCCGGTCCCGGGGCGGCGCTGGTCTATCCTGAACAGCCCTGACGTGCCGCGATCCCCGCATGAGCCTTCCGGTCCTAGTCATCGGCAACAAGAACTACTCGTCCTGGTCGCTGCGACCCTGGCTGCTGCTGCGGCACTTCGGCGTGGCCTTCGAGGAGGTCCGGCTGCTGCTGGATGCACCGGACTTCACGGCACAGGCAAGGCGGCATGCCCCCACCGGCAAGGTGCCCGCGCTGCACGATGGTGAGGTCCATGTCTGGGACTCGCTGGCGATCTGCGAATACGCCAATGAGCGCTGGCTCGATGGCGGTGGCTGGCCTGCAGACCTGGCGGCACGCGCGCTGGCCCGTGCCGCCGCCGCGGAAATGCATTCGGGCTTCGTCGCGCTGCGCACGCAGCTGCCGATGAACAGCCGGCGCACGCCGGATGCCTACACCTGGGATGAGGCCGCGCAACGCGACATCGATCGCGTGCAGGCACTGTGGCAGGAACTGCGCGCTGCGCACGGGAAGGGCGGGGACTTCCTGTTCGGTACGTTCGGGATCGTCGACGCGATGTACGCGCCGGTGGCGGTCCGCTTCGACGGTTACGGCGTGGAGGTCGACGACACGGCACGTGCCTACATGCAGGCGCTGTTCGCGCTGTCGGCGATGCAGGAATGGCGTACCGCTGCCGCGGCGGAAACTGAATCGGTGGCGGACACGGACAGGCTCCGGCGGTCGACCTAGCGGAATGCGGGTGTAGGCTGGCTGCAAAGGAGGCCTCCATGCGCGTGATCTACCTGGCAGACAACCTGTTCGATGCCCATCTGGTGAAGCATGCGCTGGAAGAGGCGGAGATCCCGGCGTTCGTGTTCGGCGAATCGTTGCTGGGCGGCATGGGCGAGCTGCCCTTGTTCGGCGTGCTGCGGGTCTGCGTACCGGACACAGCGTTCCCCGAAGCGCAGGGCATCGTGCAGGCGCTGGGACTGGAATCGCGCGACGACGGCCCCATCTTGGAAGGCGACGACGAAGGCATGGGCATCCTGCCCGCCTGATCCGTCGTTCCATCACCACGAGGTTCGCCATGCTGGGTATCGGAGCCTACAAGCAGCGCATGCCGCGCGCGGAAGACATGCTGCCGGGCCGCAGCGCGCCGCTGCCGCTGCACAACGTGCATTTCGTCAAGGGCCATCCGCTGCGCGACGCGTTCGACGGATTGCAGCAGGTCGAGTTCGGCCTGGGCTGCTTCTGGGGTGCCGAGCGCAAGTTCTGGAATGTTCCGGGCGTCTACAGCACGTCCGTCGGCTACGCCGGCGGCGGCACCCCGAACGCGACCTACGAGGAAGTCTGCTCCGGCCAGACCGGGCATAACGAGGTCGTGCGCGTCGTGTACGACCCGGCGCAGGTGTCGTTCGAACGGCTGCTGCAGGTGTTCTGGGAAAGCCACGATCCCACGCAGGGCATGCGCCAGGGTAACGACGTCGGTACGCAGTACCGGTCCGGCATTCACTGCCATACGCCGGAGCAGCAGGCGATGGCCGAAGCCAGCCTGCAGGCTTACCAGCAGAAGCTGCAGGCCGCCGGCTACGGCGGAATCACCACCGAGATCGTGTTTCCCGCGCCGCCGTTCTACTACGCCGAGGACTATCACCAGCAGTACCTGGCGAAGAATCCGAACGGTTACTGCGGCTTGGGCGGCACCGGCGTGAGTTGCCCGATCGGCCTGGAGGCCTGATCACGCACCACGCGCCGTTGCGGCGCGTGGTGATCCAGCATTACATCAGTTCGCCGCCAGCTTCTCGCGGATGGTGGCGCGCAGCGCAGCCAGGTCCTTGGCGAAGATCTCGATGCCGGTGGCGAGCTTTTCCTTCGCCATCGGATCGGCCTCGATCGCGGCGGCGAAACTCTCGGCCGTCACCGGTGCCGCGTCCACGGCTTCCCTGGCGCCGGGCGACAGCTTGCGAGGCAGGTCGCCGTGGTCCTGGTCCAGCTTTTCCAGCAGGTCGGGCGAAATGGTCAGGCGGTCGCAGCCGGCGAGTGCTTCGATCTGTGCGGTGGAACGGAACGAGGCGCCCATCACCACCGTCGGCGAACCGCGGCGCTTGAACTCGGCGTAGACGCCGCGGACGAACACCACGCCCGGATCCTCGTCGATGCTCGCCGGCGCCTGGCCGTTGGCGACGTACCAGTCGAGGATGCGGCCCACGAACGGCGAGATCAGGAACGCGCCGGCTTCGGCGCAGGCGATGGCCTGGGTCGGATTGAAGATTAGCGTCAGGTTGCAGTCGATGCCTTCGGCCTGCAGCACGCGCGCGGCTTCCACGCCTTCCCAGGTGGAGGCGACCTTGATCAGGATGCGGTCCCGACCGATGCCCTGGTCGGCGTACATCTGCACGAACTTGCGCGCCTTCGCCACGGTGGCGGCGGTGTCGTAGGCCTGGTCGGCGTCGACCTCGGTGGAGACGCGGCCGGGGATCAGGCCGGCGAGCTTGGCGCCGACGCCGATCGTCAGGCGGTCCACGACCTCGTCGACGAGATCTTCGCCACCGCCCTGCGCGCGCGCCCACGCCAGTTGCTCCTCGATCAGGTCGGCGTAGACCGGCAGGTCCAGCGCCTTCTTCACCAGCGTGGGATTGGTGGTGCAGTCGACCGGCTTGAGGCGCTTGATGGCGTCATAGTCGCCGGTGTCGGCGACGACGACGGAGAGTTCGCGGAGCTGCTGCAGCTTGGAGGGGGACGTATCGGACATGGGATTCGGGGCAGGGGGAAAACGGGGTCACAAGTATGCCCTGTCCCGCACGGGCGGACCCGGCACGGGACGATGGTTTTCGTGGATTGAGGCGATAGCGCGGGCGCAGGTCAGCGGTGCAGGTTGCCGCTGGCTTCCGGCTGGTAGGCGATGGCGGTGACGCGCAGCCGCAGCGGCCGGTTGCCGGAAGCCTGCCAGTCGATCGTCTGTCCGACCGAGAGCCCCAGCAATGCGCTGCCGACGGGCGCGAGCACGGAGACCAGTCCGGTCTCGACGTTCGCTTCGTGGGGGTACACCAGGGTCAGGCGATGGTGTTCGCCGGTGAGTTCGTCCTCGCATTCTACGCGCGAGTGCATGGTCACCACGTTGTCCGGCATGTCGTCCGGCGTGCGCACGTCGGCGCGGTTCAATTCGTCCATAAGCGCGAGGGCGGCCGGATGCCGGCGCAGCACGGGCGTGTCCAGCAGGGCCTCCAGGCGGGACAGGTCGCGGCTGGAGACGATGAGCGGGGGAAGCGACGGCGGCAGGCCGCTGGTGCGGGTGTTGTTCATGGCGTGGTCTCTGGATTTCGGGGGCGCAGAAAAGGAAACGGGCGACGCGTTGCCGCGCCGCCCATCGGTGTCCTGTTTTGCGTGCTTACCGTAGCCCGTAAGCGGGGTGGCTTCAAGCTGCGTGGGTGGCCGCGCGTTCCGGTGAGGCCAGTGGGCGGGAGAACGGCGCGTCGGGTTCGAACAGCCCCGGCGGCAGGTCGCGGAACACCTGCGCGAGCTGCTGCAGGAAATCGCTCATCGCCGAACTCTTGCGCCACACCATCGCGATCTGGCGGCTCGGGTGCGAGTCGCTGAAGCCGAGCAGGTGGATGTTCTCCGAGCGCGCGACCGGCGGCTTCACCGCCAATGTCGGCAGCAGGGTGATGCCGACATCGGCCGCCACCATCTGCCGCAGGGTTTCGAGGCTTGTCGCGCGGAACTCCGATTTCTCGTTGGCGCCCGACAACCGGCACACGTCCAGTGCCTGCTCGCGCAGGCAATGGCCGTCCTCCAGCAGCAGCAACTGCTGCTGCGACAGTTCGGCCAGGCTCAGCGAGTCGCGCCGCGCGAGCGGGTGCGATTCCGGCACCGCGAGCACGAAGGGCTCCTCGAACAGGAACTCCGTATGCAACTGGTCGTCCGTCACCGGCAACGCCAGCAGGCCCGCGTCGAGCCGGCCTTCACGCAGGCGCGACAGCAGCACGTCGCTCTTCTCTTCGACCAGCAGCAGTTCCAGGTGCGGGAAGCGCGCGCGGATGCGTGGCACCACGTGCGGCAGCAGGTACGGGCCGAGCGTGGGGAAGATGCCTAGGCGCACGGTGCCTGCCTCGGGATCCTGGCTGCGGCGTGCGGCTTCCTTCATCTGCTCGACTTCGGCGACGATGCGGCGCGCGCGATCGGCGGCGTCGCGGCCGGCCGGCGTCAGCATCACCTTGCGTGGCGCACGCTCGACCAGCGGCACGCCCAGTTCGTCTTCCAGCTTCTTGATCTGGGTCGACAGCGTGGGCTGGCTGACATAGCACGCCGCGGCGGCGCGGCCGAAATGCTTGTGGTCGGCCAGGGCCACGAGGTACTTGAGATCGCGCAGGTTCATCGGACTCCTCCCTCAGGGAACCGCCGTGCGTGCGACGAGGTGCGGGCCGCCACGCAGCCCGCACCCGGACATCATGCCGCGACCGCGTCCGGGGTTTCCACCGGCGCCGACGTGCGGATCAGGTGGTCGAACGCGCTCAGCGCGGCCTTCGAGCCCTCGCCCATGGCGATGACGATCTGCTTGTACGGCACCGTGGTGGCGTCACCGGCGGCAAACACGCCCGGCACGCTGGTCTGGCCGCGGTCGTCGACGATGATCTCGCCGCGCGGGCTCAGCGCCACCACGCCCTTCAGCCACTCGGTGTTCGGCAGCAGGCCGATCTGCACGAAGACGCCTTCCAGTTCCACGCGGTGCGTATCGCCGCCCGCGCGGTCCTTGTAGACCAGTCCGTTGACCTTGCTGCCATCGCCCAGCACTTCCGTCGTCTGCGCGCTGGTGACGACGCGCACGTTCGGCAGGCTGCGCAGCTTGCGCTGCAGCACGTCATCGGCGCGCAGCTGGCTGTCGAATTCGATCAGGGTGACGTGCGCCACGATGCCGGCCAGGTCGATCGCCGCCTCGACGCCGGAGTTGCCGCCGCCGATCACCGCCACGCGCTTGCCCTTGAACAGCGGGCCATCGCAGTGCGGGCAGTAGGCCACGCCCTTGTTGCGGTACTCGTTTTCGCCGGGCACGTTCATCTGCCGCCAGCGCGCGCCGGTGGACAGGACCACGGTCTTCGACTTCAACGAGGCGCCGTTGGCGAGCTTCACTTCGACCAGGCCGTCTCTGCCGGCCGGCACCAGGGCTTCCGCCCGTTGCAGGTTCATCACGTCGACCTGGTAGTCCTTGACGTGCTGCTCCAGCGCCGCGGCCAGCTTGGGACCTTCGGTGTAGGGCACGGAGATGAAGTTCTCGATCGCCATCGTGTCCAGCACCTGGCCACCGAAACGCTCGGCCGCCACACCGGTGCGGATGCCCTTGCGCGCGGCGTAGATTGCCGCGGCCGCGCCAGCGGGGCCGCCGCCGACGACGAGCACGTCGTACGGTGCCTTTGCCTTGATCTTCTCGGCCTCGCGCTTGCCGGCGTTGGTGTCCAGCTTGGCGACGATCTCTTCCACGCCCATGCGGCCGGCACCGAAGACTTCGCCGTTGAGGAAGATGGTCGGCACCGACATCACTTCACGCTGTTCGACTTCCTGCTGGAAGAGCGCGCCGTCGATGGCGACGTGCTGGATCTTCGGATTCAGCACCGCCATCAGGTTCAGCGCCTGCACGACGTCCGGGCAGTTCTGGCACGACAGCGAGAAATACGTTTCGAAGCGGTACTCGCCGTCCAGCGTGCGGATCTGTTCGATCACGTCCTGTGCCAGCTTCGACGGATGGCCGCCGACCTGCAGCAGTGCCAGCACCAGCGAGGTGAACTCGTGGCCCATCGGCAGGCCGGCGAAGGTCAGGTGGATGTCATGGCCCGGCGAGGTCAGCGCGAACGACGGCGTACGTTCGCCACCACGCTGCTCGGTGACAGTGATCTTGTCGGAGACGTCCTGCAGGTCCTTCAACAACGCCTGCAGTTCGGTCGAACCGGCGCTGTCGTCGAGGTGGGCGGTGATATGGATCGGGCGCACGGCCTTTTCCATGTAGGCCTTGAGCTGCGTCTTCAGATTGGCGTCCAGCATGGCGAACGTCTCCGTGAAAGAAATCGGGGGGAGGGAGGTCAGGCGTTTGCAGGAGCGGCATGCGCCGGGGGAGAGAGGGAGCCGGTCAGGGAGGGGGAACCGGCAAGCGGCGCATGCCGCTGCTGCAAACGTCCGAGGGGCGACCGACCTCCGGGCCGGTGGCTCGGAGGTGGTGTGATGCGGTGGTGCAACTGGGTGGAGCACGGCGCGTTCGCAGGAGGAACGCGCCGTTGAAGCGGGATTTAGATCTTGCCGACCAGGTCCAGCGACGGGGCGATCGTCTGCGCGCCTTCCTTCCACTTGGCCGGGCAGACCTGGCCGGGGTTGGCGGCGGTGAACTGCGCGGCCTTCAGCTTGCGCAGGGTCTCCGACACGTCACGGGCGATCTCGTTGCTGTGGATCTCGGCGGTCTTGATGACGCCTTCCGGATTAATGACGAAGGTGCCGCGCAGGGCCAGGCCTTCTTCTTCGATGTGCACGCCGAAGGCGCGGGTCAGCTGGTGGGTCGGATCGCCGACCAGCGGAAACTGGGCCTTGCCCACGGCCGGGGAGGTTTCGTGCCACACCTTGTGCGAGAAGTGCGTGTCGGTGGTGACGATGTAGACCTCCGCGCCCGCCTTCTGGAACTCGGCGTAGTTGGCGGCGGCGTCTTCCACTTCGGTGGGGCAATTGAAGGTGAAGGCGGCCGGCATGAAGATCAGGACCGACCACTTGCCCTTCAGGGTGCCGTCGGTGACTTCGACGAATTCGCCGTTGTGGAAGGCGGTGGTCTTGAACGGCTGGACCGCGGTGTTGATCAGGGACATGGAAGATCCTCGTGAGTGGAGTGGGTGTGGTGAAGCGATGGCGCCATGGTAGGCAGCGACTATTGATATCTCAAATCGATTGATGGAATTGGATAGATAGTCTTTGGCTATCAATAAGTGGGGTCGGGCAGTGGTCCAGGCAAGCGGCCAAGCAAGGCACTCATAAAAAGTAAGTTTTTTCAGTGGGTTAGCATTTCTTCGCGTGATGCGCACCGTTACATGGCAGGTATTGACCATGCAGGCCAAAGATCCAGCGGGACGCGCACACGGCCCTTGGGCGGTGAAAGTCGCTCCATACGCCATTGAGCACCATGATGGTGCGGCGCGGCGATACGGGCGCGTCCGGGATGCCTCGGCCCGGTACCATGCGCGACGATGCCCGCCGACCTGCCCACCGCCCGTCTCGATCTGGCCCTGCGTGCCGCGTCGGCCCACCTGACCGGTCCCGATGCCCGCCATGAAGCCGAACACCTGCTGCTGCATGTGCTGGGGCGGGACCGGGCGTGGCTGTTCGCCCATGGCGACGATCCGCTGTCTGGATCAGAGGCGTTGGCTTTCGAAGCCCTGCTGGCGCGGCGGGAGGCGGGCGAGCCGTTGGCCTACCTGCTCGGCCGGCGCGGGTTCTGGACCCTTGACCTGCAGGTGTCGCCCGCCACGCTGATTCCGCGTCCCGAGACCGAACGCCTGGTCGAACTGGCGCTGGAGCGGTTGCCAGTCGATCGCGCGATACGCGTCGCCGATCTCGGTACCGGTACCGGTGCCATCGCCCTGGCCATCGCCAGCGAACGCCCGCAGGCCGACGTCGTGGCGACGGATCTCAGCGAGGCAGCACTGCAGGTCGCGCAGGAAAATGCCCGCAGCAACGAAGTCGCCAACGTTGCGTTCCGCCATGGCAGCTGGTTGGCCCCGTTGGCGGGTGAGCGTTTCGATCTGATCGCCAGCAATCCGCCCTACATCGCCGACGGCGATCCGCACCTGGCGCAGGGCGACCTGCGTTTCGAGCCGCCCACCGCGCTGTCCTCCGGTGCCGACGGTCTGGACGCGATCCGCGAGATCGTCGCCATTGCGCCATCGCATCTGCTCCCCGGCGGCTGGCTGCTGCTCGAACACGGTTGGGACCAGGGCGAGGCGATCCGGAGGCTCCTGTATGGCGCCGGTTTCATCGACGTCGCGACGGAACTGGACCTGGAGCAGCGCGACCGCGTCACGCTCGGCCGCGTAACGGAAGGGCAAGACGGCAACCGCTAGACTGTCCGCTTTCGTTCAGGACATGCCGCCCATGCGCACGCTGTACCCCGATATCGAGCCTTTCGACACCGGCACGCTGAAGGTCGACGACCGCCACACGCTGTACTACGAACAGTGCGGCAACCCGGACGGCAAGCCGGTGGTGCTGCTGCATGGTGGGCCGGGCGCGGGCTGCAGTCCGAAGATGCGCCGCTTCCACGACCCGGCGAAGTACCGCATCGTGCTGTTCGACCAGCGTGGTTCTGGGCGTTCGACGCCGCATGCAGACCTGGTCGGCAACACCACCTGGGATCTGGTGGCCGACATCGAAAAGCTGCGCGAGCAACTCGGGATCGAACGCTGGCAGGTGTTCGGCGGCAGCTGGGGTTCGACGCTGGCGCTGGCCTATGCCGAGACGCATCCGCAGCGCGTGACCGAGCTGGTGCTGCGCGGCATCTTCATGCTTCGCCGCTGGGAGCTGGAGTGGTTCTACCAGGAAGGCGCCAGCCGCCTGTTCCCCGATGCGTGGGAGCACTACATCACCGCGATTCCGCCGGTCGAACGCCACGACCTGATCTCGGCTTTCCATCGCCGCCTGACCTCGGACGACAAGGCGACCCGTCTCGCCGCGGCCAAGGCGTGGAGCGTGTGGGAAGGCGCGACCAGCTTCTTGCACGTGGACGCCGACTTCGTCAGCGGGCACGAGGAGCCGGAGTTCGCGCTTGCGTTCGCGCGCATCGAGAACCACTACTTCGTCAACGGCGGCTTCTTCGAGGTCGAGGACCAGCTGCTGCGTGATACGTCGCGGATCGCGGACATCCCAGGCGTGATCGTGCATGGGCGCTACGACGTCGTCTGCCCGGTCGCCAACGCGTGGGAGCTGCACAAGGCGTGGCCGAAGGCGACGCTCGAGATCACGCCGGCCTCGGGCCACTCCGCGTTCGAGGCCGAGAACGTCGACGCGCTGGTGCGCGCGACCGACGCCTTCGCCTGACCGCACGTCGTCGCAAACAGGAGAGCGCCATGGAACAGTCGCGTGCCGCCGCGTCCACGTTCGACCAGCGTGTGCTGGACCTGTACGACGATTACGTGCACGGCCGCGTCGACCGGCGCGGTTTCCTGGCGGGTGCCACGCAGTTCGCCGTCGGCGGCACCACGGCCGCCGCGCTGCTCGCGGCACTGACGCCGCAGTACGCGTTCGCCGCCCAGGTCGCCGCCGACGATCCGCGCATCACCACGGTCTACCGCACGTTCCCGGCGCCTGACGGCCATGGCGAAGGCCGCGGCCTGCTGGCGATGCCACGCAGCGAAGGGCGCCATCCGGTGGTGCTGGTGGTGCACGAGAACCGCGGGCTCAATCCGTACATCGAAGACGTCGCACGTCGGCTCGCGGTGGCCGGTTTCATCGCGTTCGCACCCGATGCGCTGTATCCGCTCGGCGGCTATCCCGGCAACGACGACGCGGGGCGCGAAATGCAGGCGAAGCTGGATCGCGCGAAGGTCCTCGCCGATCTCGAGGCTGCGGCACGCTTCGCCCACGCATTGCCGCGCAACAACGGGAAACTCGGCGTGGTCGGCTTCTGCTTCGGCGGCCTGGTGACCAACCTGCTCGCCTCACGGTTGCCTGACCTCGTCGACGCTGGGGTGCCGTACTACGGTGGGCAGCCTACGGCGGAAGAGGCGGCACGCATCAAGGCGCCGCTGCTGCTGCAGTTCGCCGAACTGGACACGCGCGTCAACGCCGGATGGCCTGCGTACGAGCAGGCGTTGAAGGCCGCCGGAGCGACGTACACCGCCCACGTCTATCGGGGCGTCAACCACGGTTTCCACAACGACACCACGCCGCGCTATGACGCGGCGGCGGCCGAGCTGTCGTGGCAGCGCACGCTGGCCTTCTTCCGCGATCATCTGGCGGGATCCTAGACGCGCGTCACGACGCTGCGCATTGGCGCAGCGCGGGTTGTCCGGTGCCCGCATGCGCCTGCGAACGACTCGGGTGGATACCGCGCCATCGGAGGCATGGCGAGGATCATACCTCTCGGACATGCATGGCGATGATGATGGATACGGGGCACCTGGGCGCGGGCAGGATCGGGCTGGAAGACGTCGACATCATGCGGCTGGGGATGGCGGCGATGCGTTTCATCAAGGCCATCGAACAGGGGCAGCACGAAGTGCTGTGGGGTGCGGCATCGAGCGCCATCCGGCATTCCACGTCGCGCGATGCCTTCATCCACTCGCTGGCGCAGCGGCATGAAACGCTGGGGCGAGGGGAGGGGCGGCGCTGGACCGCGATCCGGGTCGACCAGCCCGTGGCGCAGGCGCAGTGGTTGCCCGGCACGTACGCCAGGCTGGAGTTCTCGGTGTCGTTCGGCACACCCAGTGCGAGGCACCACGAAATCGTCACGCTGAGGCGCGAAGAGCAGGATGTATGGCGCCTCGCCGGTTACGGCGTCAAGGTCGCCTGAAGACTCAGCCGCGCGGCGTGCCGTCGAGGGTGTGGTCGATCATCCACAGCCCGGCCCACAGCTTGGCATCCAGTTCGTAGCCTTCGGCCATCTTCTGCGCCAGCCAGGCCGCCGCGCGCTGGCGCGGCACCATGTGCACGGTGATGTCTTCGTCGCCATCACCGCCACCCGCACCTACCTTGCGCAGGCCGGTGGCGCGGACGAAGGCGATCTTCTCGCTGCTGCTGCCGGAGGACGTTGGGCCGATCATCAGCACTTCGGCGTGATCGGCCGTCCAGCCGGTTTCTTCCTCAAGCTCGCGGATCGCGGACACCTCGATCGATTCGTCCGCGTGGATATCGCCGACCAGGCCGGCGGGCATTTCGATGGTGTGCGCCTGCAAGGGCACGCGGAACTGTTCGACGAATACCACTTCGTCGTCCGGCGTCACCGCGATGATGATCGCCGCCAGGCCGCCCGCATGTGCGCGCTCCACGTACTCCCACGTGCCCCGCACCATCATGCGCTGGTACTTGCCCTGCCATACCACCTCGGCGGGCGCGCGTCGCTTGTCGTGTTCGTCCATGGGGCGATGCTATCGGGTGCCGATGACGTTTTACAGACGCGTCAGTAGGCGGGGTCTTCCAGTCCGGCGGCCACGCGCAGCCGGCGCCGGGTCATCGGGCCGAAGCGCAGCGCGTCCGACAGGCCGGCCAGCATGTCGCCATCGGCCTGGCCGCGCGCATGGCCGGACGCGACATCGCCCAGCGGGGCGTCCAGTGCGATGGTGGTCAGCTGGCGCCACAGCAGGGACTGCTCGCGCTGTTCGCGCAGGCGGATGGCCATCGTGGCGGCGCCGCGCAGGCGCAGGAACGCGACTTCATCCATCCGGTCCAGCAGCGTGTCCAGGTTGCCGAAATGCGCCAGCAGCACGGCCGCGGATTTCGCGCCGATGCCGGTCACGCCGGGAATGTTGTCGACCGCATCACCGGTCAGTGCCAGGTAGTCGGCGATCTGCCGCGCTTCCACGCCATGCCGCGCCTTCACGCCGGCCGCACCCCAGCGCTGTCCGCGCGCGAAGTCCCACTGCTCGTCGTATTCCCACAGCAACTGCGAGAGATCCTTGTCGGCGGACACGATGACGCCACGGAACCCCTGCGGCCGCGCCGCATGCAGCGCGCTGCCGATCAGGTCATCGGCCTCGTACTCGCCGTGCGCCAGCACGCTCAGGCCGAGCGCGGCGCACAGCGCCTTGCAGTGGGTGAACTGGCGCCGCAGTTCTTCCGGCGCAGGATCGCGATTGGCCTTGTAGGCCGGATACAGCCGGTTGCGGAAGCAGCTGTCCAGCGCTTCGTCGAAGGCGATGGCGATGTGCGCCGGACGTTCCTTTTCCAGCAACTCCAGCAGGAAGCGCGCGAAACCGTGCACCGCATTGGTCGGCCAGCCTTCG
Source organism: Pseudoxanthomonas sp. PXM02 (assembly GCF_014851805.1). GTDB lineage: Bacteria > Pseudomonadota > Gammaproteobacteria > Xanthomonadales > Xanthomonadaceae > Pseudoxanthomonas_A. Next base: position 1,113,134 of record NZ_JACVAK010000001.1, on the reverse strand, counting down.
GCATCCTGGAACTCGTCCGGCATCGAATGCCAGGCACGGAACACGTACAGGCTGGCATCGACCAGATAGAGCGGACGCGGGCGCGGCGATTCAGGCATCGGGGGTCCATTCGGACAGCAGTGCGGCCGGATCGGGGCGCTCCCGTTCCGGGGCTTCCAGTCGCGGCGTGCCGATATGGATGAAGCCGGCGACCTTCTCGTTCTGGGCCAGGCCGAGCAATTGCGCGACATGCGCGTCGTACGCCATCCAGCCGGTCAGCCACTGTGCGCCGAAGTCGAACGCCTGCGCCGCCTGCAGCAGCGCGAAGCAGACGCTGCCGGCGGTGAGCAACTGCTCCTGCTCGGGCACCTTGTGGCCCGGCGTCAGGCGCGCGACCACGGTGATGATGTCGGGCGCGCTGGAGAAGCGGCCGCGATCCTTCTCCACCGCCGCGTCCGGCGCATCGGGATCGAGTGCACGCGTGCGGGCCGCCAGGTGGTTACCGAGCGCGTGGCGCGCGTCGCCGTGGATATGAATGAAGCGGAACGGCACCAGCTTGCCGTGGTCCGGCACGCGAACCGCCGAGGCCAGCATGCGCAGCAGCGTGGTCGCATCGGGGCCGGGTTCGCCCAATTGCTTGGATGGCACGGAACGTCGTGCGTCCAGTGCCTGCAACAGACTTTCAGTGAGCATCGAGTCGCCTTATAGTGGGATGCAGTGCACGGTATCGATGCATCAGTTTAATCGCAGCGGATGCGTCACGGTCCGCGCCACGCACGGATCCGTGAAGCTGGACGGGTCGCAGCGGACAACCCGGCCGACCCAACGACGCAATGCCCGCCACGCCACCGCCTCTTCCCACGTCAGGCAACCAGCTCGTCGAACTGCTGCGTGAGGCGATGCAGCCGGCGCTGGATGCCGCATTCGCCGACGTGGTGGACGGGTTGCGCCAGCCGATGCTGGACCGCCTGGAGCGCATGGAGCTGGATCGCGGCCCCTATCTGGACGGGCTGCTTGCGCTGAAGGATCGCCGCGAGCTGATCCTGCGCGGATTCCGTGAAGACATGGCGGCGGCCTGGCAGGCGGCCGCGGAAGGCGAGGCGCCCACGGCGCGCTTCGGCCAGGAACAGCCCGGCTCTGACCTCGGACTGGTGGAAGAAGATGAACTGGACGTCCGGCTGGCGACCGACCAGTTGGCGGACCTCATCTCGCGAGAATGGCAATCCGAGCTGCTGCGCCTCAACGGCTACCTGACGTGGCTGGACATGGGCGTGCGCCTGGCGCCGGACAGCGCGCCGTATTCGCCTGCCCGCATCGCGATGGCCGTCTATCGCGGCTTTGCACGCGCATCGCTGCCCGGCAACGTGCGTGCGCTGGCTGTGCAGTGCTGCGGCAGGGAGTTCGTCGAACTGCTCGGGCCGATCTACGAATCCCTGCACGCCCGGCTGGTGCGCCGGCTGGGTGCGCAGGACAGCACGACGTCGAGGGTGCGCCGCGCGCAGGCCATTCCCAGCAGCGGGGACGAGGCGTCCAGCGAGCCCGACTGGATGACGCGCTTCTTCGTGTCGTGGGACCAGGAGGAGGGGAGCGCGAATGCGGCGTCGCCGGACGCGGCCAGCCTGCCGCCGGCGCTGCACCACCTGCTTGAAGCGTCCAGGCAGCAGCGTGCGCGCGAAGGAGATGCTGCTCGCCCGCCTTCGTCACGCACCTCGTTGTCGCAGCGCGAACTGGTGGTGGCGCTGACCCTGGTGCAGATCGCCTCGCCCGAGGTGCACGCCGAAGTGCTCGCGGATCCGCGCAAGCTGCAGGCCGCGTTCAAGCAGCAGATCTTCCTGCATGCGGCCCAGCTCGGTGTCGCGCCGGAGGCCGTGGCGATCTCGGAGGCCGACGAAAACGTGGTCGATCTGGTCGGCATGCTGTTCGAGGTGATCTTCCGCGAGAGCCACCTCGGCGACGAACAGGTCCACGTGCTCGGCCGGTTGATGGCACCGATGACCAAGGTCGCCTTGCAGGACCGCAAGCTGTTTTTGCAGGCCACCCACTCGGCGCGCCGTCTGCTCAACCTGCTGGTCGAAGCCTGCGACGGCAATCCGGGCGAGAACGAAGCGCAGCGCCTGTTGCTGGAGAAGGTGCGCGACACCGTGCAGCGACTGGTCGCCGATTTCGACGAAAGCCAGTCGGTGTTCCGCACGGCGCGGACCGACTTCAACGACTTCTATGCGCGCTACCGCACCGAGGCGGAGAAGGCCGAAGAGGCGTTGGCCGCGGAACAGCGCGCGAAGGATGCCGAAGCCGCCATCCTGGCGGGATTCGCTGCCACGCTGGAGGCGAAGCTGCAGGGGCGCGAGGTGCCTGCCGCGATGCGGCACATCCTGCGGGAGGGATGGCCGGCCTATGCCGCGCGCATGCAGTCGCTCAACAAGCCGCAGGCCGCGCCGATGATGCTGGACGGTCTGCTGCAGGCGATCGACGACGCCCATGTCCGCGACGACGTCCGCGCCTGGCATACCGCGATGGACTGGTTGCAGCCGATGTGGATGGCATCCGGGAATTCGCGGGCCGCGATCGCCGCGCTGCGGGAAACGCTGTTCGCCGCCCTGGTCACGCCGCAGGCCGCGGCGCCGGAGCCGCGCGCCGCGACGTCGGAACCTGCGCCCGCACTGCCGCAACCGGTGCTGCCGGGCCTGCTGGAAACACACGAGTGGGTAGAGGGCCTGGAACACCTGGACCCGGTGATGACCGACTACTTCCAGCAACTGCGGGAAGGCAGCTGGCTGGATTTCGTCGACAAGGACAATCGCGTGCAGGCGGGCCGCCTGAGCTGGATCAGCCCGGTGTCGCGCCGCCTGATGTTCGTCAACCGGGCGGGCGCGCGCATCTGCGTGGCCTCGGTGCAGGAGCTGGTGGTGATGGCGCAGCTGGGCCGCGTGCGCATGCATCGCGACGAGGACGCGTTCTACAGTGCGATGCAGGGCGTGGTGGACCGCCTGGTGACGCCCGCGCCGCCCTGAGCCGGCCGCCACGCCGGACATGCAAGCCCTGTGCCGCAAGGGTTTCCTGTGCGGTATCGTATTGCACGGCACCAAACTGCCGAAGCCATCACGGTCGCCTGTCGGGCGGATTTCCTACGATGTCGCTGCGGATCCCCGTCCGCATCCCCCACCTTTCTTTCGCCCCCCCGGGCGGGGACCCCTGCGCATGTCGAACGTCCTCAACATCGCCGACCGCCCAGGGCGCGACTCGCGCCTGCTGGAGCAGGCGCGCGACGCCGCGATCCCGCCGCTGGTCGATGCCTTCGCGGTGGCGCTGGGGCGTTTCGATGATGCGCTGTTCGACCGCGCCGAGCGCGCCGGTCCCTCGCAGATGGCCTTCCTGGATGCGATGCGCGAACTGCGCCGCCGCCGCGACGACATCATCGGTCGCTTCCGCGCCCAACTGCAGCGCTCGTGGAAGGCGCTGGAAGCCGGCCAGCCGCTGCCGATCGAGCGCGTGTTCCTGGAGTCGGCCGAAGAAACCCTCAGCCTGGTGTCCGAGCAGGAACTCGAGTCGCGCCTGGCCGTCCGCAATTTCGCCAGCGTCATCCAGCGCGACTGCAAGCCCGTGCTGGCACGGCTGGACCGCCGGCTGGGCTGGATCGCCGGCGACATCACGCTGGATGCCGACCTCAATCCCATCGGTCCCGAGCACATCGGCGTGGCCGTGCACCAGGCGTTCGCCGGCTGCGACCTCGCGCCCGACGTCCGCCTGGTGGTGATCAAACTGTGCGAGCGCGACTTCGTGCCCGCCATCGCGCGCATCTACGCGGCCCTGGACCAGCGCCTGATGCAGGTCGGCGTGATGCCCGAGCTGCCGGCCCGCCGCGCACCTGCGGCGGCGGCACCGGTCGCGGATGCTGCCGCGGACCTCGCGGCCACTGGCGAAGAAGAACCCGGCGCGCCCGCCTGGGCGGCGCGCTTCCTCAACCGCATGGCGGGCGTCAGCCGCGGGCTGCAGGCCAGCCAGGCGGCGCCGGTCGCACCGCCGGGCTTCGGCGATGTTCCGCCCGGTTACGCGTCCGGGCCGGGCGCGCAGGGGGTGCTGCTCGAAGCCCTGCACCACCTGCTGCAGGAATCGCGCCGTGGCCGCGATACGGGCGACGCGCCGGAGGCGCGCCCCGCCGATCAGCACCGCCGCGACCTGTCCCAACGCGAGATGCTGTCGGTGCTGTCGCTGCTGCAGGCATCGCCCAGTGCGACGCTGCGCGCGGCGATCGGTGACACCGGCGAGTCGCTGTCGCAGCGGCTGAAGAATGAAGTGCTCAGCAGCGCCACGCAGCTGGGCGTGGACCCGTCGCAGGCGCGCCTGGCGCCGGTCGACGAGGACGCGATCGACTTGGTCGGCATGCTGTTCGACGTCATGCTCGACGAGCGCGACCTGGAAGGCCGACCGCGCGAACTGATCGGCCGGCTGGTGGTGCCGTTCGTGAAGGTGGCGCTGCTGGACCGCCGCATGTTCGTGCAGAAGACCCATCCGGCGCGCCGCCTGCTCAACGTGCTGGCCGAGGCCTGCGAGGGCAACAACGGCGAGAGCGCCGCCGAGCGCACCCTGCTGACGAAGGTCGAGGAAGTCGTCGACCGCCTGGTCGCCGAATTCAACGAGAACCTCGCGATCTTCCTGACCCTGGAAGAAGAATTCCGTGCGTACCTCGACCAGCATCGCCGCCGCATCGAGATCGCCGAACGGCGCGCTGCCGAGATCCAGCGCGGCCAGGAACGGTTGGAAGCCGCGCGCGCGCGCATGACCTCCGAGCTGGACGAGCGCCTGGCGGACCGCCGCGTGCCGCAGGCCATCGAGGATTTCCTGCGTCAGCCGTGGGCCCACCACGTGACCATGACGGTGCTGCGGGAAGGCGACGACGGCACGGGCCTGCGCGAATCGCTGGCGCTCGCCGACGGCGTGCTCGAGGAACTGACCGAAGCGCAACGCCATGTGGTCGGCAAGCCGTGGCTGCAGGCGTGGCGCACCGAAATGCTGAAGGTGTTCGCCAGCGTAGGCATGAACCAGGACGCGGCGGCCGGCGCCGTGGATGCGCTGCACGACACGCTGCAGGCGGTCGCTTCCGCCCGTCCGGATCTGGAAAAGGCGCTGCCCGAGTTGCCGCAGGTCGTGCTGCCCAAGCCCATCGTCGACGAGGACACTGCGGCGATCCAGCTGGTCGGTGGCGCCGACACGCTCGATTTCGACCACAGCGATGCCGACCATTTCCGCGGCCTGCCGATCGGCACGTGGCTGGATTTCGTCGACAAGGACAACAAGGTGCAGGCGGGCAAACTGTCGTGGGTCAGCCCGATCTCCTCGCGCCTGCTGTTCGTCAACCGCCGCGGCGTGCGCTTCTGCGTTGCCTCCCCCGAGGAACTGGCGGTGATGGTGCGCATGGGCCGGCTGCGCACGCACCAGAGCGAAGACGCGTTCGACAGCGCGATGCAGGGCGTGATCGAACGACTCGAACCCGCCCCCTCGGCCGCCGCACCGGCCTGACCCGATCGCCTCCGCGCGGCCCTGCCGCGCTCTGCTAGCATCGCCCCACGGACGACCTAACGACGAGGGGCGCAATGGCGGTCGAAGTTCGGGTACTGAAGGAAACTGCCGCGGGCGAACGCCGCGTGGCCGCGACACCGGAAACCGTGAAGAAGCTGATCGCCTCCGGCGCACGCGTCGTCGTGGAGCGCGGTGCCGGCGAGGGCGCGGGCTTCCTCGACCAGGCCTATGCGGACGCGGGCGCCGAACTCGGCGATGACGTGGGCCGTTCCAGTGCCGATCTGCTGCTCTGCGTGCAACCGCCGTCGGCGGACGTCATCAATGGCTTCAAGTCCGGCGCCACGCTGGTCGGCGTGCTGCAGCCCGGCGCCGATCCGGCGCGGGCGGCCGCGATGCAGGCGAACGGCCTCCAGGCCTTCCCGCTTGAGCGGTTGCCGCGCACGACGCGCGCGCAGGCCATGGACGTGCTGAGTTCGCAGGCGGGCATGGCTGGTTACAAGGCCGTCCTGATCGCCGCGCAGCTGGCGCCGCGCTTCTTTCCCATGCTGACCACGGCTGCCGGCACGATCCGTCCGTCGAAGGTGCTGATCGTCGGCGCGGGCGTCGCGGGGCTGCAGGGCATCGCCACGGCCAAGCGGCTCGGCGCGCAGGTCGAGGGCTTCGACGTGCGCCCGGAGACGCGCGAGCAGATCGAATCGCTGGGCGGCAAATTCCTCGACCTCGGCGTCAGTGCGGCGGGCGAGGGCGGCTATGCGCGCCAGCTGACCGACGAAGAGCGCGCCCTGCAGCAGCAGCGTCTCGCTGACCATCTCCGCGGCATCGACGTGGTGGTCTGCACCGCCGCTGTGCCGGGTCGCCCGGCGCCGAAGATCATCACCACGGCGATGGTGGAAGGCATGAAACCCGGCAGCGTCATCGTCGACCTCGCTGCGGAAACCGGCGGCAACTGCGAACTGACCCGTCCCGGCGACACCTACGCGCACAACGGCGTGACCATCGCCGGGCCGCTGAACCTCGCCAGCCTCGGCGCCGTGCATGCCAGCGAGATGTACGCCCGCAACGTGCTGAACTTCGTCGCCTTGTTCGTCAAGGACGGCGCGCTGCAGTTCGACTGGGACGATGAATTGCTGGCCAAGACGGTGTGGCCCGAGCGGGTGACCGCAACGCCTGCCGTCGCCTGACGGAGAGCGTCAGCGCTCCGGTCGGCGGTCCCGATCGCGCGGCGGAGCGTTGTCACGCATCCATGCTTCGCGCTGTTCGGGCGTCATCTTCTTCCACTGCTCGCGTAGTGCATCGCGCTGTTGGGGCGTGAGCGTCTTCATGTGCCCGTAGAGCGCGCGCGCCTGGCGGCGCTGTTCGGGATTCATGCCTTCGAAACGCTTCTGGCCGTGACGCGCCTGCGCGCGCTGCTCCGGCGTCATGGCCTGCCAGCGCTGTGCGCGTTCCATCATGCGGGCACGGTCTTCCGGCTCGCGGTTCCAGCGGTCGCGCAGCGGTGCGATCAGGGCTTCACGCTGTTGCGGGGTCAGCTGTTCCCAAGTTGGCAGCGGGGCCGGGGCAGGCGACTGCGCCAGTGCGTGGCTGGTCGCCAGCAGCAGCCCGAGCGCGAGCAGGCGGGGGACGAAGGCATTCATGGGGTCGACTCCATGGCAAGGGGCTGGGCGTCGGCGGACGCCAGCCAGAGGTACAGGTCGGGATCTTCATCGAGCGCGCTGGAGGCGCCGAACTCGTCGGTCGAAAGGTCGCTGTCCGCCTGCGCCACGGAGGGCGTCGCGGGATAGGCGGGCGTCTCGGGCGTGCGGGGCAGCCACTGCACGCCCAGGCCCACGGCCAGCACCGCCGAGAACGCGGTAGCCGTCAGCCAGCGCCACGTGCGGGCGCGACCGCGGGCGGGCGCTTGCTGTCCGGCCTCATGGCGCGCGGCGCGCAGGCGCATCAGCGTCTGCGGCGAGACCTGGGCCAGTGCGGCCTGGTGCAGGCGACGGGCCTGCTGGTCGATGCCAGGGCCGTCGTCGTGGACGGGGTTCATCGGAATTCCTCCAGTTGCCGTTGCAGGGCCTCGCGTGCGCGGGAGAGATGGGTTTTCACCGACCCCTCCGAACAACCCATCGCGCGCGCGGTGTCGGCCACATCCAGTTCTTCCAGCACGCGCAGGGTGAACGCTTCGCGCTGGCGCGCGGGCAGTCCGCGCAGTGCCTGCACGAGGCGGGTATACGCCTCGCGCTGATCATGTGCCTGTGCCGGACCGGCACCGTGGTCGGGCGCCCAGTCGATCGGGCTTTCATCGCCGCGGTCGCCCGTGGGCAGCAGCCAGCGCAGCCGGAAACCGGCGCGGCGCTGCAGGTCGACGATGCGCCGGCGCAGGATGCTCCAGAACAGCGGCGACCATTCTTCCGCTGGTTTCTCGCGATAGGCCAGCATCTTCATCATCGCGTCCTGCACCGCGTCCAGCGCATCTTCGCGATGGCGCAGGCCCGCTTCGGCGAAGCGGAATGCGCGGGGGCCGATGTCCGCCAGGAACAGTTCGATCGTCGCCGCCAGCGGGGCGGGCGACGACGTTTCCGGCAACGGACTGGAAGGGGTGCTCACCAACATAGCTTAGCGGCCGCTGCCGTGAATCAGCCGCGACGGTCCAGGCGGCGGTCGATGCGATCGCCCCGGCGGTCCCAGTGGGCTTCGGCACGCTCGCCCTTGCGGTCCAGCCGTGCATCGACGCGATCGCCGCGGTGCTCCAACCGGTTCGCCAGCTGCGGACGCCCATGGTGATCGGCCCACTGGGCACGGCGGTCGAACTGGCGCTCGATGCGATCGCCACGTGCGTCCAGCCGGTGTTCGATACGGTCGCCCTTGCGATCCAGGCGCTGGTCGATGCGATCACCGCGGTCGCCTGCGGTGGCGGCACCCGCGGTGGCCAGCAGCAGTATGGTCAGGCCCAGCAATGACATGCGCTTCATGGTCGGCTCCTTCGTGGGGTGGGCGTTGCGGGTACGGAAACGCCCGAGATGGCCGCCGGTTGACGTCGGAATGCCATCCTCCGTCGGGTTCAGGTGCGGTTATGATGCGGACGCACCGGGCAACGCCCGTGTACCGACAACGTGGACAGGATGGGGGAGCGGATGAGCGACGGGTTCGTGGCGCTGTACATCTTCATGCTGGCGGCCATCGCCGGCCACGTGATCATTTCGCGGGTGCCGGTGATCCTGCACACCCCGCTGATGTCCGGCTCCAACTTCATCCACGGCATCGTGCTGATCGGCGCGATGGTCGTGCTGGGCCACGCCGATACCCCGCTGGAAAAGGCCATCGGCTTCATCGCCGTGCTGCTGGGCGCCGGCAATGCCGCCGGCGGCTACGTGGTCACCGAGCGCATGCTGGAGATGTTCAAGAGCAGCAAGAAGCCGGAGAGCGGCAAGTGAGCGCCCTCACCCTGGTGAAACTGAGCTACTTCGTGGCCGCCACGCTGTTCCTGCTGGGCCTTCAGCGCATGGCCAGCCCCAAGACCGCGCGCAGCGGCATCCAGTGGGCCGGCGCCGGCATGCTGATCGCGACCATCGCGACGTTCTTCCTGCCGGGCCTGCACAACATCGGCCTGATGATCGCGGCCATCGTGATCGGCGTGGGCCTCAACTGGATCTGGGGCAAGAAGGTCGCCATCACCGACATGCCGCAGATGGTCGCGCTGTTCAATGGCATGGGCGGCGGTTCGGCCGCAGCCATCGGCGCGGTGGAGCTGGTGCGCTATTCGGCCGGCGAACCCGCACCGTCGACCTTCACCCTGTCGCTGGCGGTGATCGGTGCGCTGATCGGCGCGGTGTCGCTGACCGGCTCGGTGATCGCCTGGGCCAAGCTCGACGGGCGCATGGACAAGCGCTACACGTTCCCCGGGCAGCAGTGGTTCAACGCACTGGTGGCGCTGGCCGCCGTGGTCTGCGGCGTGATGGCGCTGACCACGCTGGCGATGCCGTGGATCATCGCGTTCTTCGTGCTGTCGCTTGCGTTGGGTGTGCTGATGACGCTGCCCATCGGCGGCGCCGACATGCCGGTGGTGATCTCGCTGTACAACGCGTTCACAGGCCTCGCTGTCGCCTTTGAAGGCTACGTGCTGGGCAACGAGGCGCTGATCATCGCCGGCACCATGGTCGGTGCGGCCGGCATGCTGCTGACGCGGCTGATGGCCAAGGCGATGAACCGCAAGATCACCAACGTGCTGTTCTCCAACTTCGGCGGCGGCAGCGCGGCGATGCAGGAGATCGGCGGTTCGATGAAGCCCATCGAAGCCGCGGACGTCGCGGCGATGATGGCCTACGCCGAGCGCGTGGTGATCGTGCCCGGCTACGGCCTGGCGGTGGCGCAGGCGCAGCACAAGATCTGGGAACTGAGCCAGAAGCTGATGGATCGCGGGGTGAAGGTGAAGTTCGCCATCCATCCGGTCGCCGGTCGCATGCCCGGCCACATGAACGTGCTGCTCGCCGAAGCCGGCGTGCCGTACGACCTGATCGCCGACATGGACGACATCAATCCCGAGTTCGCCAACACCGACGTCTCGCTGGTGATCGGCGCCAACGACGTGGTGAACCCGGTGGCGAAGACCGATCCCGCCTCGCCGATCTACGGCATGCCGATCCTCGACGTGGTCAATTCGAAGAACACCATCGTCATCAAGCGCGGCAAGGGCACCGGGTTCGCCGGCATCGAAAATGCGCTGTTCTACGCCGACAACACGCGCATGCTGTACGGCGATGGTTCCGAGATGGCGAATGCGCTGGTCAGCGAACTGAAGGCGCTCGACGGCGGGCACTGACCGCACACGCGTTCATGCGGGGCAAAGAAAAAGCCGGGCATTGCCCGGCTTTTTCATGGAGCGGAGTGCTTCGTATCAGAACCGGACCTTGGCGGTGATGCCGTACGCACGCGGCTGGCCGGCCACGAACGTCGGCGTGCCGAACTGGCGGCCCGTGTTGCCGGCGTCGATCAGGTAGTCCTCGCCGGTCAGGTTGCTGCCCCAGACACCCAGGTCCCAGCGACCATCGGCCAGCGTCACACCCATGCGAAGGTTGAACAGGCCGTAGGCGTCCTGCTCCAGGCCGGGGGTGTTCTCGTCTTCGAAGTACACCTTCGACTTCCAGTTGTACGACGGGCGCAGGTAGAAGCTCGCGCTGCCCATCGGCACGCGCCAGTCCATGCCGATCGCGGCGGCGTGGTCCGGTGTCAGGCGGAAGCGGTGGCCGGCGTAGAGCTGTGCGTTGCCGTCGTCATCGCGATCGTCGAAGCGCGCATGTGTCCACGCATAGTTGGCGAACAGCACCAGGCCGTCGGCGACTTCGCCGGTGATCGAGGCTTCGATGCCCTTGGCCGTCGCATTGCCGCCGTTGGTGGGGATCAGGAACGGCGTGCCGCCGCTGGGGTTGGGGATCTGCGTCTGGAAGTCGCTGTAGTCGTACCAGTAGGCGGACACGTCATAGGCCAGGCGACCGCCGGCGGTGCCGCCCTTGATGCCGATCTCGTAGCTGTTGACGATCTCCGCTGGCAGGATCTGGCTGCCCTGCGGCGTGATGTCGATGACGTTGGGGCGACGGCCGCGCGACACCGTGGCGAACCCGCTCAGCGTCGGCGAGAACACGTAGCGGGCGGCGACGCGGCCGACCACCGAATCGAAGTTCTCGCTGCGTTCCAGCTTGCCGGCGGTGGCGCTGTTGAGGATGTTGTTGCCCATCAGCGGGGCGGGTGCGCCCGCACCCAGACCGTTGAACAGCGTCGGTGCGTTGCCGGCGAAGCCCTGGTAGCCCGCGGTCTGCTTCTCCCACGTGGCGCGCAGGCCGGCACTCAGTTCCAGCGACGGCGTGGCGCGCCAAGTGCCATCGAGAAACACATCCCATGACGTGGTGGAGCCGTAGTTGGCGAAGGCCTCGCGATGATCCGGATTCAGCAGGGTGTGCAGTCCGCCTGGCAGGGTATAGCCGGTCAGCGGATTGCCGTCCGGTCCGAACAGCGGGATCGCCGGGAACGGAATGCCGCCGAGCAGCGCGCCGATCTGCTGCCTGAACGACGGATCCTGCGACAGCAGCGCCAGCAGGCTGCGTTCGTCGGTGGCGAACGGCACGTACTGCGAGCCGTCCTCGACGAAGTAGCTGGCGCCGAAGAAGCCGGCGAAGGTGTCGTTGTCGAAGTTGAAGCGGACTTCCTGGCTGAACTGGTCGCCTTCAGCGATCTCGGCGAATTCCATCGCCTTCAGTCGCGAGCCATCGGCGTCGAACTCCTCGTGCGAGTCGAAGCTGCGCCAGCCGCTGATGGTGTCCAGCGTCCAGTTGCCACCCAGCCAGAACGAACCCAGCGCGGTCAGGCTGCGCACGGTGCGGTCCAGGCCAAGCTCCTCGCCGCGGTTGAGTTCCGCGTCCGCAAATGGACTCGTGCTGCCCTGGCGGTTCGGGATGGTGCCGCTGATGAAGGCGGTGCCCGGCGGCGTGTCCTTCTGGTAGTTGGCGATCAGGTCGATGCGGCTGGCCTCGCCGATCATCGCGCCCAGGCTGGCGCGCAGCGCGGTGGTGTCCTTGCCGTTGAGCGTGCCACTGGCCGCGTTCTCGATGCTGCCATCGCGTTCTTCATGGAAGACGGCCACGCGCGCCGCGAGTGCTTCCGGTGCGATCTGCGCGTTGAAGTAGCCACTGGCCAGGCGCTGGCTGTCGCTGCCGGCGCCCAGTTCGAATGCGCCGCTGGTGTCGTCCTTGGCCTTGTTCTGGATGTAGTGCACCGCACCGACCTGCGCGGCGCGGCCGAACAGCGTGCCCTGCGGGCCACGCAGCACTTCGACGCGCTCCATGTCGAACAGCGCCGCCGACGCGCCGCGCGAGCGGCTGATCGACACGCCGTCTTGGAACACCGAAATGCGCGGCTGCACGTTGGCTTCGCCGCTGTCGGAGGTGATGCCGCGGATCACGTAGCCGGGGTTGTTCGGGCTCTGTTCCTGCACCTGCAGGCCGGGCACGAAACCCGCCAGATCCCCCAGCGTGGTCATGCCCTGGCGGTCGAGGAAATCGCCTGAGTACGCCGTGATCGCGATCGGCACTTCCGACACCTGCTGCTCGCGCTTCTGCGCGGTGACGACGATGGTGTCCAGCTGGGTGGGACTGCCGGCATCGGCGTCCGGCGACTGCTGTGCAAGCGCCTGGGTGGCGGAGAGCGCGAGCGCCACGCCCAGCGCGGAAGCGAGGGCGTGACGGACGGGGCGATGCACGGGGCGGGGAGTCGGCGTCATGGTGGACCGTGGCGTGAGGGAAAGGGCGGCACGCCGCGCCTTGCGTGCGCAGCGGTATGGCGACACAGGCTGACCTGTTCATGTTGCTGTGCCATGACGGTGCCGTTGCCATATCACCGCAATATGCGGCGGCGATCCTCCGCGGCTTCGCGTTGCGAGCGGCGGCCTGTGGATGGCGTTGCTCCCGCTTCTTCCGTGGAGTGCCGCCTTGGCCGTATCCGATCCGTCGTCTGCGCGTACGTCGCGCCGTGCCTTCCTCAAGCTGTCGCTCGCGGCGGCGACGCTGCCGTTCGCCAGCCGCTGGTTTCCTGCGCATGCGCAGGTGCCCGGCGTGTCGCGCGCGGACTTCCCGCAGTCCGTCGCTTCCGGCGATCCGCGTCCCGACCGTGTACTGCTGTGGACGCGCGTGCCCGACGTCGAGCGGCGCGATGTCGTCGTGCGCCTGCAGGTGGCCGACGATGCGGCGTTTTCGCAGTTGCGTGTCGAGCGCGAACTGACGGCGCACGCCGGCCATGATCACTGCCTGCGCGTACGCGTCGACGGCCTGCTGCCCGGACACCGCTATCACTACCGTTTCCTGCGGCAGCGCGAAGGCGCGTGGGTCTCGTCACCGGTCGGAAGGACGCGCACTGCGCCCGCGGCGGAAGCGCCTACGCCGCCGCTGCGTTTCGCCTTCATGAGCTGCCAGGACTACGGCGGTCGCTGGTACAACAGCCTGGTACCGCTGCTGCAGGAAGACCTCGACTTCGTCCTGCACCTGGGCGATTTCATCTACGAATCGGTAGGCGACACGAGTTTCCAGCGCGCCGACGGCGCACGCGGCATCGTGTTCGACGACATGGCCGGCGCGTTGCGCGTCGGCGCCGCGGACAGTGGCTATCTCGCCGCCGCCAGCCTGGACAACTATCGCCAGCTGCATCGCGAATACCGCACGGATACCGCGCTGCAGGCCTTGCTGGAGCGCGCGCCGCTGGTCGCCATCTGGGACGACCATGAGTTCAGTGACGACTGCTGGCAGGATCACGCCACGTACGAAGACGGACGCCGCGAGGAAGGTAATCTGCGTCGTCGCCGCAACGCCGAGCGCGCCTACTTCGAATACATGCCGGTCGATGTCGCCGTCGGCGCGGTGGACGCTACCGGTGCACACATCGTGGATGACAACCGCCTGCACCCGAATGGCCAACTGTGGCGCCGACTGGACTACGGGCGCGATGTCAGCCTGTTGCTGCTGGACTACCGCAGCCACCGTCCGGACCATCCGATTCCCGAGGATGCGTTCCCCGGCGCGCTGGCCTACGACGAAGCTGCACTGCGCCGGCTGGCGCCCGCTCTCGGCATGGACTGGTCGGCGTTGTCGACGGCATTGATGCCTTACCTCGATCTTGCCGACGATGCGTGGGCCGACCTGCGCAAGCCGTTGAGGCGTGCGCTGGCGAAGGCGTACACGGACGCCGGTGTGGATAAGCGGGACGCCACCGTACGCGCCACCGCCTTGTCCATGCTGCCGATGGCGGTCTACGTGGTCCGCGATGTGCTGACGCGCTACAACGCCGCAGTGCCAGGCTTCATGGAAGTCGATCTTCCGCCGGACGCCCACGACGACTACCTGCGCGGCCTGCCGTGGCTGGCCTTCGGCAAGAGCGCGCTCTTCGGCCATCTGGGCAGCCGCTACATGGTGGTGAAAGACAGCTACGACCTGCTGCTGGCGCTGCGTCGGGCGGACGGCGCATTGCCGTCCGCGCTGGGCGATGCGCAGCAGGCGTGGCTGGCCGCGCAACTGGCCGACGCGCCGACGCGCTCGTTCTTCGTGGCGAGTTCGGTCTCGATGACGCCGATGGTGCTCGATCTGTCCAATCCCGCGCTCGATGCGCCGCCACTGTTGCGCCGGAAGTTCTATCTCAACGTCGACCAGTGGGACGGCTTCGGATTGCAGCGCGATGCGCTGGTGTCGGCGCTGGACCGCACGGCCGGCGCGGTGGTGCTATCGGGCGACATCCATGCCAGCTTCGCCACGCAGCATTCGGCGCGGACGGTGGAGTTCACCGCGCCCGCGATCTCGTCCTCCACGCTGTCGGCCATCATGGGGGATGCGGCGAAGTCGGATCCCGCCACCGCATCCGCAGGCGAGCGGCTCGTCGCCGGCCTGGATGCCTTGCTGGCGGCGGGCGAGCCGCGCATCCGGCATGCGCAGACGCGTCGCCATGGCGTCGGTCTGTTCCAGCGCGATGCCGGAGGCGACTGCGAGGTGCAGTTCCTGCTGCTGCCGGCGGACCTGTGCAGCCAGCGGCTTTACGACGACACGGCGCGGATCGATGCCGCACTCGTACGCGAGCGGTTCGACCTGGTGACCGGGGTCACCGGTGAGCGGGTTCTGAAGAAGCGGACCTGACGCCGCAGCGTCAGCGCGTCCACCACGCCGCCAGCAGAGGCGCCGCCACCAGCGCCACCACGTCCAGCGGCGTGGTGGTGAGGGAGATCAGTGTCCAGCCGTGGTGCGCACCCAGCCGGAGTGCGGATTCCCAAGGGGTCAGCCCGAACGCGAACCCGAGTTGGGTGGCGTGCACGGACCACAGCGCCAGCGCCGAGATGATCACCGTGACCAGTGCGGCCAGCAGCGCGCGGCGCGTGCCGGCGGCCATCCCGCCCAGGCGCAGCACCAGCACCACGTCCAGGGCAACCAGCAGGGCCATCCAGCCGGTCTGGCGCCCCAGGTAGAGCGCCAGCGCCACCCAGATCACCAGCACGCAGGCACTGGCCACGACGAGCATCACGGGGAGCAACCAACGGGGGATGCGGCGCGGGGCGGGGGGCATGGAGACTCCGGAAGGGTCGCCAAGGATACGGCCTGAACGCGGCGGCCGGGGCCCGGGGGCTACAATAGGTCGCCTTGCAGCGCCCCACGCGCGTCCCCATCTGATCCGGCATGTACTCCCGCAGCAGCGAACCCGTCCAATTCTCCCGCGATTGCGCCGCCGTCCTGGTGCCGCAGGGCGAACTCGTCACCCTGCCGGCCGGCAGCTATGGCTACATCACCCAGGCACTGGGCGGCAGCTATACCGTCTTCGTGGAAGGCAACCTGTTCCGCATCGCGGGCAAGGATGCCGACGCCATCGGCAAGGAACCCACCGAACCGCTGACGCTGCCCGACAACGCCAGCGATGAAGAGGTCGAAGCGCTGGTCTGGAACCAGCTGCGCACCTGCTTCGATCCGGAAATCCCCTTCAACATCGTCGACCTGGGTCTGGTGTACGAAGCCAACCTCACCACCCGCGACGACGGCCAGCGTGGCGTCGAGGTCAAGATGACGCTCACCGCACCCGGCTGCGGCATGGGCGAGATCCTCGTCGACGACGTGCGCAGCAAGCTGGAGATGATCCCCACCATCGCCGAGGCCGACGTCGACCTGGTGTTCGATCCGCCGTGGGGCCGCCACATGATGTCCGATGCCGCCAAGCTGGAAACCGGCATGCTCTGAGCCTCCGGCTCGTCCCTTGCAGAACCCGTCAGGAATGAAGAGATGAACGTGATGAACGCCGCCCCGTTGACCTACCGCGTGAACCGCTCCGACAAGGCCCGCACCACGGCCGAGCGCGACGCCATCCTCGCCAGCCCCGGGTTCGGCCTGCACTTCACCGACCACATGGTCGCCATCACCTGGGACAAGGCGCAGGGCTGGCACGACGCCGAAGTGCGCGCCTACGGTCCGCTGTCGCTCGACCCCGCCGCATCGGTGCTGCATTACGGTCAGGAAATCTTCGAAGGCATCAAGGCCTACCGCCACGCCGACGGCTCCATCTGGACCTTCCGTCCCGATGCCAACGGCAAGCGCCTGCAGCGTTCGGCCGCGCGCCTGGCGCTGCCGCAGCTGCCGGTCAACGAATTCGTCGAATCGCTGCGCCAGCTGGTCGCCATCGACGGCGACTGGGTGCCGTCGGCGCCGGAAACCAGCCTGTACTTCCGTCCCTTCATGATCGCCACCGAGGCCTTCCTCGGCGTGCGCGCCGCGCAGCAGGCCGGCTACTACGTCATCGCCAGCCCGGCGGGTGCATACTTCGCCAAGGGCGTGGCGCCGGTGTCCATCTGGTTGTCCGAAGACTATGCGCGCGCCGGCAAGGGCGGCACCGGTGCGGCCAAGTGCGGCGGCAATTACGCCGCCTCGCTGCTGCCGCAGCAGGAAGCGCAGGCGCAGGGTTGCTCGCAGGTGCTGTTCCTCGATCCGGTGGAAGGCAAGTACCTGGAAGAGCTGGGTGGCATGAACGTGTTCCTGGTCTACAAGGACGGCCGCATCGTCACGCCGGAACTGTCGGGCAGCATCCTGGAAGGCATCACCCGCGAAAGCATCATCCAGATCGCACGCGACCGCGGCCACACGGTCGAAGAGCGCAAGATTTCCATCGACGAGTGGAAGCAGGGCGTCGCCTCGGGCGACATCGTCGAAGTCTTCGCCTGCGGCACCGCCGCGGTGATCACGCCAATCGGCCAGCTGAAGGGCAAGGGCTTCGAAGTCGGCGACATCAGTGCGCCGGCCGGCGAAGTGACGATGGGCATCCGCAAGGAGCTCACCGACATCCAGTACGGCCGCCTGCCGGATCGCCATGGCTGGCTGGTGAAGCTGCGCGACTGACGCCGTGTCTTGATCGAAACGGGCCGTTGAAAGACGGCCCGTTTCGCATGGTCTTACGACCTTCGGGATGGCTCACGGCAGTCGTTATCGTGGCATTGCGGTACATCATGGGTGCTTCTCGCCGTCAGTGCGTTCGACATCGCATCTGGAGTACCTCAGGGAAGCATCCCCGCGTCGTCCGTCAGGCTCCCAGTGAAGCTTGTCCCCGCGCAGCGAAAGCCGGGTCACGACGGGTTCCTCTTCTGACGACTCATCCGGCAGGACATCGATGCCGAGTCGTGTGGTGACTCGCCACGCGCCCGCGCCTTCCGCTTCGATACGGTCGACGGCATAGAAATTTCCTTCGCCATACTCGGCGACCGCCTGAATCAGGCCCGGGGTTATCACCAGACTGCCTACCGGCACGATATCGACGCCGTCATGCCCGCTCCTGACAGGCAGCAGTGCCCGATATCTCTCGCACTCCGAGGCGCCCTCTGCGTCGTCGGGATACCAGACACCGGTAAAAATGTCCGGCAATCGGGTCAAAGGGGCAGCCCCCTCTTGCGTCTCCGCCTGGTCGCCGCCGGACATCGTGGACGGCGTCCACGCGAGGCACTCCGCGCATGCGATGGCCAAGGCCAGCCCAAGATATTGCGTGCGGCATCCTTTCATCCTGCTCTCCTTTTTGTCGTCCTTGCCTGCATGCCATCAATACACGCGCGACGACGCGTTGGCGAGTCACAGTGCACGACGTCAACGACATCCTGTTTGCGTAAATCGAAGCGCACGTTGCGAATAAAAAATCGCTAGTCATCACGCGCTTGCCACGTAAATGAATCTACGCAGCGATGTCTACCGGTGACTATCGCTTCATGCATGTATTCCAATGATTACGTTTGAAACATGATGCAGTGAAGTGTGTCCTTCATCGCTGATTCATTTCGACGCGCTCCGTTAGCGTCGTCCTTGCGCCATGCATTGCATGACGTGCACCCGGTCGAACGCAACAGCCTGTCCACCCCCTCCCGTGCCAACCTCGCGCCCTCGACCGGGCTCTTGCCGCTTTGGCGGCTTTCGACAACTTTGAGGGAGAGTCTGATGTCCGGATTTGCAAAGCGTGGTTCGCGTGTCCGCCTGCTGTGCCTGTCGTCGGCCGTGCTGGCGTCGTTGTACGCACTGCCTGCCATGGCCGGTCGCGTCGACATGAGTGGCCTACAGGTGGAAGAACCCGGTGGCTACGATCGCTTCATCGTGAAGTACCGCGACGGCAGTACCGAGAGCACCAATGCGACGCAGCTGCAGCGCTCGCTGACCACGGCCGCCAGTGCCGGTGTCGCCAAGCGTGGCGGTCGCGCGCTGGGCCTGCAGAAGCTGCGCCGGCTGGCCGCCGGTGGTGCGGACGTCGTGCGCGCCGACCGCAAGCTGGACCGCGTGGAAGCCGAATCGCTGATGCGCCAGCTGGCCGCGGATCCGAACGTCGAATACGTGGAAGTCGACCAGCGCATGTACGCCGTGCTGACGCCCAACGACACGCGCCTGTCAGAGCAGTGGGGCTTCGGCACCACCGCGTCGGGCATCAACGTGCGTCCGGCGTGGGACAAGTCCACCGGCGCAGGCGTGGTGGTCGCGGTGATCGACACCGGCATCACCAACCATGCCGATCTCAACGCGAACATCCTGCCGGGCTACGACTTCATCAGCGACACCTTCGTCTCGCGCGACGGCAACGGCCGCGATTCGAATCCGAACGACGAAGGCGACTGGAACCCGGTGGCGAACGAGTGCTACAGCGGTTCGCCGGTCAGCAACTCCAGCTGGCACGGCACGCATGTGGCCGGCACCGTGGCCGCGGTCACCAACAACAGCACCGGCGTGGCCGGTACCGCATTCGGTGCGAAAGTCGTGCCGGTGCGCGTGCTGGGTCGCTGCGGCGGTCTGACCTCGGACATCGCCGACGCGATCACCTGGGCCTCGGGCGGGACCGTGAGCGGCGTGCCCACCAATGCCAACCCGGCCGAAGTGATCAACATGTCGCTGGGCGGCGGTGGCACGTGTTCGGCCACCTACCAGAACGCGATCAACGGCGCCGTCGGTCGCGGCACCACGGTGGTGGTGGCGGCGGGCAACAGCAACGCCAACGTCTCCACGGCCGTACCGGCGAACTGCCCCAACGTCATCGCCGTGGCGGCGACGACCTCGGCCGGCTCGCGCGCCAGCTTCTCCAACTACGGCACGGGCATCGACATCTCCGCACCGGGCGCCAGCATCCTGTCCACGCTCAACACCGGCACCACCACGCCGGGCAGCGCCAGCTA
The DNA here is from genome assembly GCF_014851805.1 of Pseudoxanthomonas sp. PXM02. Classification (GTDB taxonomy): domain Bacteria; phylum Pseudomonadota; class Gammaproteobacteria; order Xanthomonadales; family Xanthomonadaceae; genus Pseudoxanthomonas_A. Next base: position 1,093,462 of record NZ_JACVAK010000001.1, on the reverse strand, counting down.
CGCGTCGTACAACGGCACGTCGATGGCGGCACCGCACGTGGCCGGCGTGGTCGCACTGATGCAGGCGGTCGCGCCGTCGCCGCTGACGCCGTCGCAGGTGGAGACCATCATCAAGAACACCGCGCGTCCGTTGCCGGGCACGTGTTCGGGTGGTTGCGGTGCGGGCATCGTCGATGCCGATGCCGCGGTGGTCGCCGCGCAGGGCGGTACGCCGCCGGGTGGCGGCACGCAGACCTACACCAACGGCACCGACGTCAACATCCCGGACAACAACACGACGGGTGTGAGCAGCACGATTGCGGTGTCGGGCCGTACGGGCAATGCGCCGAGCAATGCGCAGGTGGCGGTGAACATCGTGCACACGTACAAGGGCGATCTGATCGTCGACCTCGTCGCGCCCGATGGCTCGGTCTACAACCTGCACAACCGCACCGGCGGCAGCGCGGACAACATCAACCAAACCTACACGGTCAACCTGTCCAGCGAAGCGCTGAACGGCTCGTGGTCCCTGCGCGTCCGCGACCGCGCCGCGGCCGACGTGGGCTACATCAACAGCTGGAGTGTCACTTTCTAAGGATCGTCCCCCAGGGGAGTGCGCAAGGACGTGCATGAAGAACCCCGGCATTGGCCGGGGTTCTTTTTTTGCTGCGTTCGCGCGGTTTCAGCGTACTCACGCGAGATGGAAATCAGAAATCCCCCGGCACCCGGTTGCCGAAACTCGGAGACTGCAGATTCGTGTAAGTGCATTTCCTTGGCGCGCGGTGTAGACAGGCCATCAGGATCGATGGCACGACGTTCGCGAACGTCTCGACGATCCATCCAAAGGAATGCTGCTTCTGACAGGAGGTCTGTATGTCGTTCAGTGCATCGGTATCAGTGGCAGGTTTGATGCTGCTCCTTCCACTCGCCGCCTGCGTCCCCCTTTCAGATCTCGCTCACGCCGAATCGCCTCAACCGCAACGTCTTCCGGTCGCTGTCATGCCCGAAGCACCTGATGCTCCTGCGGTCGTCAATTTCGTTGAAGAGCGCGCGATGGGGGCCGACTGTGGTCCGGCGGCGATTACCGATGCGCCGCTGGAGGACATGGCGTGCAGCGGCCATCTTCCGGAGTATTTCGCTTCGTTTCTCCGAAACATCCCGAACGGGCACCCATTCCTGTCTGGACATGAGAAGAATCAGCTCTCGCATTCCAAGCACAGTTTCAAGCTTGTCGAGGGATTGGGTGCGCGCCCCGACATCCTCGTCGTGATCCATCACTACCGTCCGTTCTGGATCCGCTCGTTCGAAGGGCCGGATCCCGACGTCACCGTCTATCTGGCGTATGGGCCAGAGTGCGCAGCCCCGCTGCCCGGAAGTGGCAGGCTCTCGGAACCCGAATGCCGTCCCGAAGGAGCGTACCTGAGGGACTTCACCCTGTATCGGGTAGACAAAGGCGGGGTTCCGAAGGATGTGACCGCGGAGCTGGCGCCGCCTGCGCCACGGCTGGCTGGCGACGAGGGTCGCCGCTATGGACGATATGTTCGAGCAACGGGCGACGCAGTCGATGGCGACATCCAGTTGGATATCAGCAGGCTGGCTTACGTTCCGGCGCTACGTTGGGTGCTGCGCCCCGTCCAGGAGGGCGAGTACACGCCGCCCGGCATGCCGAGCTCGGACGCGCGCGCTTTCAAGGACGACTACTGGGGTACCGGAAACGTTGCGCATTTCGGCTTCCTGGTCTGGAACGGGCGCCGCATGGCGTCGCGCGAAAGGGTGCCATCAGCACTCTGGCCATGCCGATCATCGGGTTTGCCGACATGCGACCAGGGATACGAGAGCAGCGCCGATCGCTATCTCGATTAAGACACGACCGACAGCCAGGAGGGCTCTATGAAGACTGAAAACTCCACCCGCGGCAGAGCTACGGATGCGCACGCTCCGGCGGATGCGAAGAACGATCACCCTGACCGACGAGACGACCATCCGCTGCGCCACGGGTGTTGGCGGGCGATCCTCTTCGCCTTTCTTCCGCTAGCGGCACTCTCGGGCTGCAATAGCGTCGCCAAGACGCGCGTTGACCACATTCAAGGGGTTGCATTTGAACAACGGTGGGCAGAAGACACGCCAGACGAAAGCGGGTTCATGGAGATGCGCCTTGGCGACGCCGCGATCATCCTCCAGTCGGATGGCTGTTCTCACCGGATGATCAACAGGCTTATCTGCAGCAACGTCAAACTGACGATCTCGACTTCGAAGCTTCGCCGACAAACGCTGTCGCTTCCAGAGGTCTGGATTCGAGTCGCGATTCCGCCGCGCCACCCTGAAAGGACAGGCTTCCGAGGATCGGTGCGTTGGGCGTTCGGAGATGATACGCACGCCATCATCCTGTCCGACATCAACATGGATGGCCACGAGGATCTGGTGGTCTGGAGCGGTCCCGATGGCACCTATGGGGACCCGTCCTATACCTACTATCTGTACGACAAGGAGGCCCGGCGCTTGGTCGAGAACAAGGCATTGGCAAAGCTGATGGAAGGGAACTCCTTGTCGCGCATCATTGATGGTCGACTGTTCGCGTGGTATCGCAGCGGTCCGTGCGACCGTGGCGAGAAGCTGATTGGAATCCGTGGAGATGGCGCGGAGATCCTGGCGAGAAGGGACTACACCACCTGCGGAGAAAATGCGATCGAGAGTGAAGACATCTCCGACGACTCTTGGATGAAACTGGAAGGGGAGCCAAAGAAATGAGCGACGGATACGGACGCAGCGCTGCATCCCCGATCACGCGTGAACAGACAGTGCGACTGATCGTGCGAACCTGCCTGGAAGAGGGCGTCACGGATGAGCGCCAGATTGCCTACGTGCTGGCGACTGCCGAGCACGAAAGCCAGAACTTCACTAGTCCTGAAGAGAGCAGCGGTAGGAAGCAGGCGGCGGAGATCGGTTATAGAGGGGGCGAGCGAGCTGGCTATGGAAGTGGCGAAGAGTATTTCGGGCGCGGCTACGCGCACCTGACGCATTGGGAGAACTATCGGGATCTCGGCGAGACCTTGGGGCGAGGTAACGAGTTGCTGGATAATCCGTCTCTTGCTGCAGATCCGGAGGTGGCATCGCGTGTCCTGGTTGTGGGTATGCGTGATGGGCATTTCACTGGGCGTAGATTGGACGACTACGTCACCGCTGATAGAACTGACTACGCGAACGCTCGCAGGATCGTGAATGGCACTGACCGGGCAGCTGATGTCGCGGCGCTTGCTCGAGCCTGGGAGCCCAGTGTTGGTGACCTGGTTATCGCAGTCCGGCGCGACGGCGTCGATCTGACGCCCTTGGAGGAAGCACGCCGGGCCGATACGCCGCTCCAGCGCGGTGACGCAAACGCCCGCGTTTTCGAACTGCAGCAATACCTTGCTGCCTTGAACATAACGGATGCTGCGGGCCGAAGATTGTCTCCGGATGGAGATTTCGGGCGCTCGACCGATCAGGCGGTGAGGAGTTACCAGCGCACGGCCGGAGTTCCAACCACCGGCACGGTGGACCCGGCAATTTTTGACCGGATCCGAGGTGATGCCCTGCGGACCAATCCGGACTTCCGGCTCAAGACCATGATGGATCTGCATGGGCCGCTGAAGGATGGGGTTCTCGGTCCTGGTGATCGCGGTGATTCTGTCGCCGAATTGCAGGAGCAGTTGCAAGGACTCGGCTTTCGGGGTGGCAACGGACGTCCACTGAACATCAGCCGCAGCTATGACAACGCGACGCAACAGGCAGTCCGTCGATTCCAGGATGATGCAGGCATTGCACCGGCGAACGGACTGGCCGATGAGCGCACCCGCGACGCGATCAATGCAGATGCGGTGGAGCGAGGATTGCAGGAGGCCACCGAGGTGGTGCGTCGAAGGGAACTTCAGCGTGCTCAGCAACCGCAGCAGGAGCAGGGCCGACAAGCCGATGGACGCCAGGGGATGCTTTATGAACCGCCCGGGCGGTTGGACGAATCCCTGACAGACCGCTACCTCGCCGCCGTCATGTCCGGCGACAGCGCCTCGGCCGATCGTGCCGCCATCGAGTTCGCGCGCTCGGCGGAAGGCCGGCATATGGGAGTCCAGGGTGAGCAGTGGCTGGCGCAGCAGCAGGCGGCAGAGCAGACCCAAGCGCAGGATCGGCAGATGGCGCGCTAGCCGGCTGTCATGGGGTTTCGCTCACACGGATGCAGATAACGAGGAGGTGTCATGGAAGACGTCAGTGCGGTGCCGGCGGCCACGCCGATGGATGCCATCAAGGCGCTGATGGTGTTGCGTGCGGAGATGGCGCAGCGCGAGGCGCGCATGAGCACGGCGATCACGGAACAGGTGCAGTCGCTGCGCCAGGAAGTTGGCCAGTTCCGGCGCGATGTCGCTGCCATCGTGGACGGCGCCGGTACGCGGATCGCGCAGGATGCCCGCGAGGCCGTGTCGCCCGTCACCGCCGAGTACGGTCATGCCGTGTCCGTCACCGTCGCGCAATTGCGGGGGACGGGCAGGGTGGTGTGGATGTGGTTGGGCGCGGCCGCCGCGATCCTGCTGCTGGTGCTCTTCGTCGCGTGGACGGTGCTGGGCTACTACCGGCGCGAGCTAGCCGATACCCGGGAAGAACTGCAGCGCTACGAGGACGCCGTGCCGGTCGTGCAGGCCTTCTACGCCTCCGACGCGGTGATCTGTGGCGGTGTGGTCTGCACGAATGCCGATCCGGAGGGCGCGCGTGCCGGCGACAAGGGCCAGTACCGGGCAGCCAGGCCGCGGCCGCAGCGCTAGCGTGTGGATCTCAGTAGGCCCTGCGGCGAACGCTCAAGCCCGGGAATGTCGCGCCACGGGGCATCGATCAACAGGAGGTTGCATATGCATGGAAGGAACCTTGCAAGTCTCGCGCTCTTCATGGTCCTCGGCGCGTGCGCGTCCAGTGACCGGGTGGAAGGCGCCGACCGGGGCGCACGTTCATCCGAAGCCACATCCGACGCTCAGCCACTTCTACGGGACGCCCAGTCGTGGACGCCGTACGCAATCGAGAAGGGCATGGGGGCGCAGTGGTGCCCGGACGATCCAAGCGACGAGAGTGGCAGGGTGCGACATGGCGGGCTCAACAGGGCGTGCGTTGGCTTGCTGCCCAGGCATCTGGCTGACGTTCTGGTCGCCATCCCCACTGAACAGATATTCCTGTCCACCGCCGAGCGAACTGCCCAGGTCCGTCGACCACAGTCCTATCTGGCGCTGCCCGGACGCGGAGGCCGGCCAGACGTCATGGCCAGTGTCGACATGCTTGAGGGCATCCTGCTGCGCTCCTTTGAGGGCACGAACCCTTCGGATACCGTTTACCTCGTTGTGGGCCCCTTCAAATGCATCGACGGCGATCCGCTGGTCGCGCGGGAAGGCGAGTATCTGGTGGGAACGGAAGCCTGCCAGTCGGCGCATGCCGAGACGCGCCTCTACAAATGGGTAGCCAACGGAAAACTGCGCGACGTCACCAGTGCGTATCTGCCCGTGCCTTCAATGACGCCGGCCGAGCACGCATTGACCGCGCCCTTCAGGCCAAATCTGGAGACCGGAAAACTGGACTACGCACCCGTCATGCGATGGGTCGTACCGCTCAAGGACGCCTCGCCGCCCGGACGGGTGGACGATCACGAGTACGATCCAGTCGCGATGCCCGATTGGGTTCGCGAGACCAGAAGACTGGGAGACGGGTTGCATCTCGGCTTTGTGGTCTGGAACGGGAAGAGCTTCGAGATTCGACAGCGGGTGCCCAGATCGCTATGGCCACTGCCGTACTGCGACCCTCTGCGTCCCGACACCAGATGTCGCGATCGCAGTCCGGTCCGTGACGATCACTTCGATCCTTTCGTAGATAAGGACAGCTCCAAGCAGGCAGCAGGAACGGACGTGGCAGTGCCTGCGCCCATCCAGCCCTCTGTGGACTGGCCAGCTACGGTCGTAGCAGAGCGTGAGTTCCCGGCGGTGGAGGTCATCATCGATGAGCGCCGCAAGCCTTCCAAGCTATGGCTGATGTCGTCGCATGAGAGCGGCGTGGCGCAGGCCCTGGAATTCTTCTCGGGTGAGCGCGTCGCGGATGTCCAGGTCGAGTCGACCGGTTCGAACTTTCCCGCCGAGAGGTTGGACTACACCTTCGCCTACAGTTTCACGGACCGTAGTGGGCATCGATATGCGTCCGTCCCGGGAATACCGTACACCGTAGGTACCGACCAACCATCGATCTATGGTGCTTGGAAGGATCAGAAGGGTAGCGGCCATGACGTCGTGCTGGGTGACTACCTGTTTGAGCACACCACCGTGACCGGACCCGACGGAATGCCGAAGGGCGTCGATACACCGATCGATGTGCGACATCTGTTCGCGGGGCAATCCATCTGCGAGACAACGGCCTGTGTCGCTCGCACGCAGGCGCCCTTGCAGCAGGAGGTCGAACCTGGGTTCGAGCCGATCACGAAGATCATTGCCGACTACAACAGCGAGAAAAAATGCTGGGTCACCCTCCCGACGCTCGCGGTGGACCTTCGGGACAACACGATCCTCATCGCCATCGGCGACAAGGTGATCCGGTTGAGCAGCAAAGACCTGTCGCCCATCGGCTCCGTGGGGAGCGTCCGCATCATCGACGTCAGGTATTAGAGACAGAAGGCGCCATGAGGCTCGAACGTGAACGCACAACGCCGAATCTTGCGCTTGCCCACGCCGAGTACAACCCGGCCAGTGATCCAGGCCAGCGCTTGATGCCGAAGGTCTTGGTGATGAGCGAACATGAAAACTTGAACCCTGCAAGTAAGGATCGGCAGTGATATCGACGAAGAGATTAGCCAGTGCCTGGATTCTGGTGTTGTCGCTAGGATGGGCAACTTCGGCATGTGGAACCCCGCGCGAGATAACGCCAGTGCGATCGTCGGTCGCGAACGCATCGGACGCTCCTGCCCAGCCTGCAAGGCCGTTTGCAGGCGTGTGGAGTGTCTGGTGGTGCGAGGAGCCTGTGGTTTCCGGTAGGTCCTGCGGAGGTTTCCGCGCCTACCTGTCGCAAAGCGATTCGCGCATCTGCGGAACGTATGGTGGTCTCGATCAAAGAGCGAATCGCCTGGACGAAGGCGAGCCACGATCCATCATCGGGACGGTGGTGGATTCCACCGCCGTGCTCGCCATAACAAGCGGAAGGAGTCGTGGCATCTACTTGGTGACGGCCAAGCTCGACAGCGGTGCGCTCGACTGGAATGTCGTCGGTGAAGTGAAGGAGAGCGCTAATGGCGAGCCCGCCTTGATCGCTGATGGCGACGTGCTTACCAAGAGTTCGTCAGCCGACGACCTGAGCTATCTGGACGAAGTAATGCGCGATTGCGCTTCGGAAGGACCTGAACATGACTGACGACAAGGGCCAGTACCGGGCAGCCAGGCCGCGGCCGCAGCGCTACAGCGGCTTGTCGCTGCGCACTGGGTGGAAACAGAACGGCCCCGCGATGCGGGGCCGTTCTGCGTTCAAGTTGCCGGTGCAGGGGCGAACGCGCGACGGATCGATCGGGCCAGGCCAGCGCGTGGCCCTGCGTCCTCCGGACTGAACCTCGCGGCTTCAATCAGCATGCGTACCGGGCGCCGTAGTCGCATCTGTAGGTGGCGATGCGGTCCGCAACATCGCTCAAGCGTCCAGCATCTCCCGATGCACGGCAACCTGCGTTATCACCCCGACGCTGCCCTGATAATCCGCGGGCACAGCATATCTGCTGGATAGCACGGGTGACTCGGAGGCCCCCGACTCGCAGGCATGTCCTCCAAAGCCTTGCAGGGACTGCCTTCCCCGTGTTGACGCCCCCGCTCGCGCAACTGAATACTCCGCGTTATCACCCCAGAACGGGGTCTACTAGGCGTTAGGTGCCGCTTGTGAGGAATCGGCTATTCGTTCCAATAGCTATTGTTCTTCCGACTCTCCTTGTCGGCTGCCCGAGCGCGGACTACCCCACCTGTTCAAGCGCCCCTGTTACTCATCCCGGCGGCCAATGCTCTGCCTACTACTACCAGACTGACTATGGCTCCGGGGGCGTCACGACCCAAGCCATGACTGATTGTGTTGTTGGCTCGCAACGACTCGGAGGCAACATCGTGACCTTCCACACGCTTCAGCATGGCATCGGCCTCCGGTGGCTTGACTCAAACACTCTTGAGGTTTCGGTTCCGGATGGCGTCAAGCTAGAGGATCAGCGTACAAGTGCAATCTACTCTGGCTATCCACTAAGCTACACATATCGCAATCTGCAACCGGACAGTCCAGAGTTTACGGGGTGCAAGCCCAAGCGGCGGACGGGCGACACCTAACAATTCATTCAAGCCGAACCCGCTTCGCGGGTCGGCTTAATTCAGGCGTTAGCGGCCCAATTCGGCGTTCCAACTAGACACACAAAGACCCAATGGCACCAACATCTTCCGCAGGGTATGCGCAATCGGGTGGAGCGTCCTGCCCCGTGTGTGGCGGTGCGAGGCTAGATAAAGCACCTCCCTCTTGGCCAGAGAATGGCCAAGTCACTGTGTGGGTGGGCTGCGAGGATTGTCGGCACGTCTGGATGGAGACGTACAGCCTCGCTGGGTACAGCGAGCTTGAGTTCTCTCCCAAACCGGCACTTCCCGTTTGAGCGCAGACATGTCATTACCCGGGCAGGCCGCTAACAATTCATTCAAGCCGAACCCGCTTCGCGGATCGGCTTAATTCTGGCGTTAGGCCCGCTGAGATCGTATGACGCACAGTGACTGGCTAGAGCTTATGCAGTTCCCGCCCGAGTGGACGGCATGGAACCTCATTCCCTCAGAACTAGCGGCCAAGCAGCTTTCCGGTTACGAGCCTGGGCATGAGGGTGCATCGGAGCATGATCGTCACGGAGCCTTCCAGTGGTGGCTCAAACAGCACCCGCGATCTGAACTGTTGGTACAGTTGGCTCGACTGTCTTGGCTCGACCCAGATCAGCCCATGGCTCAGTACGTGAGAGACTGCATTGCCAAGCAGTCTGGAAACAACGCAGATGTGGTAAATGCGCTTGTCACCCCATACCAACGGGCCTAACAATTCATTCAAGCCGACGCTGCTTCGTGGCGCGGCTTAATTCAGGCGTTAGACCGCATAGGATAGGCTCATGCAGCTTGTAACCCAGGTCGCTGAAAGCCTCGGATGGCTGGCGGTTCTTGCCGGCCTTCTGCTGCTCTCGTATCGCGCAGGCAAGATTTTCGGCAGCATCCTGATCGTCTGCATGCTAGCGATAGCCTTATGGAGCATGTGGAGCGAGCCCATCGTGGAGTGGCTTGATGCTTTCTTGTTCGGCACCACCCAAGTGCCTCACGTGTCAGCTGGCAAACTAGATGTGGCTTCAGCAATTTATGCTGTCGGAAATATGCACATAATTGGCCGCGTGTGCGAATCAGTTCTGATTCTGTGGCTTGGCCTGTCATTCCTTCTGGCAGTGATCGCGACAAAGAGGAGCAAGATGCGGTCTAACAAATCATTCAAGCCGAACCCGCCGCGCGGGTCGGCTTAACTCAGGCGTTATCACCCCAGACCGGGGGCTGCCAGGCGTTAGGTGCCGCGAACGGATATGCGAACCCTGCAGGAAATCCTCCAGTCCACTTCGGACGTCTTGTTCCCCGCAGAGCTTGGGGAGCGCGAGGTCTCCCTCGACAGCCAAGACTGCAATGGATATACGCCCTTGCACGTATTGGCCTGGAGAGGGGACTCTGCGGGGGCGAAGGCCCTGATCGCGGCAGGAGCCGCACCAGATGGCATCGGCGACATGGGTGAGACCCCTCTGCACGTCGCCGTTCGCCAGGAGAATTCGGAGCTAGTCGAGGCGCTTCTGGAGGCGGGTGCCAACCCTGACATCCGGTCGGAGTTTGGTAAGACCCCACGAGAAATGGCCGCTGCCAAAAGTGATGCTGTTGCCAGGCTGCTAGGACGGGCGGCACCTAACAGTTCATTCAAGCCGAACCCGCTTGGCGGGTCGGTTTAACTCAGGCGTTAGGCCGCGAATGCGCGCACCGCTGCTTCTGATAGCAATGGCGTTCTCTGCGGTCGGTTGCGGTCGCGCAACACCAGTCAGCGTCGACAATCAGTCGGGCGGGATTCTGGAGGATGTTGTTATCTCAGGCTCTGGTTTCGAGCAGCCTCTCGGCGATATCGCTACAGGAGTGACGGCCACAACGATGATTTTTCCCAAAGGGGAGTCCGGTCTTGAAGTGTCTTTTCACTCTCAAGGGCGACATGTTGTTCTGCCTCCCAGTGGTTACTTTGAAGGTGGTGGGCAGTACGCCGTGACTGTCGTGGTTACACCGGACCTTGGAGCAGATGTGGATGCCGACTTGCGCCCGTACTAGGTCCAGCTCGTGGTCTAACAATTCATTCAAGCCGAACCTGCCTCGCGGGTCGGCATAACTCAAACGCTAGGCTGTCTTTGGGGAGAGTTCATGAGTATCAAAGCGCTGCTGCTCGCCGTAGTCGGCCTGATCGTCGCCGGCTTCTACGCGCTTGAGTCTTACCTGTCGTTCCAAGCAAGCGGCTTCACGGTTCCCTTGCTCGTTAAGCTCATGATCTGCGGCGCTGGGGTGTACCTGTTCGTACGCAACATCAAGCGCATCAAGGATGGCTCTGGTGATTCTTCGGCCAGTGCAACCTAATAAGTTCAAGCCGACGCCGCATCGCGGCGCAGTCCAACTCAGGCGCTAGGCAGCACATGATCAAGTCTGTGGTGATCACTTCCTTGGCCGGCGCTGCCGCTATCGGCAACCTGTATGTTCTCGCCAAATGGCGCCGCCCTCGGGCACGAGGATCTCGCAACCTTGCCGTCACTTCGCTGGCGTGCCTCGCAATCGCTGTCTTGCTGGCTTTCGATCTCTTCACGCAGATATGGGTGGCTCGCCCCAATTCCATCTCCAAACCCATGTTTCTTGGTTTTGGTTTCGCATCCATCGTCCTCTCTGCTGCTGCAGTGGTGACCTTCGTTGCAAGGTGGCGCAAGCATCGGCATGCTGCTGCCTAACAACTCATTCAAGCGAAGCCCGCTTCGCGGGTCGGCTTAACTCAGGCGTTAGATATTCATGGAAGTTTCTGCAAGCGATGTTCAAGGCCGAGCGAAGGTCTCTCGCCTTGCAGCCACTGATCCCAAGGCTGCGCTTGAGCTAGCCGGCACGATCACTCATGCGTGGTATCGGTGCCAGTCTCTTACGGCCGCTGCGGAACAACTGTCTGGCAAAGAGCAGTTGGCCGCGCTTTCTAAAGCCTTTGCTGCGGCAAAAGAACAGGATGAGCCAAATCGCGTTGTTACAGTCGCGTCTCGGCCTGTTGGAGCTCTGGCCAGGATCGACCCGCAATTGGCCGCGGAGTGGGTTTCAGAGCTTCTGGCCATCGCTGGCACTGAGCCCCACAACCTAAGGCGGGCACACGCCCTCCAGGCCCTGGCTTTCACGACTTCGCCCTATTCTGGAGTTCTAGGAACTGTTATCCCCGCGCTAGCAAAGACCTTGCTCGGGGGTCGCGGCCCGCGCATTGACAGGGTCATCCGGGATACCTTTGAGCTAGTCCGCTCGACACATCCTCAACTGCTTCATGACCTTGCTAGGCATCACAAAGCTGGTCAGCAACAACAAAAGCTTCTTGCCTCAGTTCCAAGCATGGAGATCTAAAAGGCCATTCAAGCCGACGCCGCTTTGCGTGTCGGCTTAGTTCAGGCGTTAGCTGACACTAGTAAATTCGAGCCCAAGGCAGAGATACGAGATGACAACCTTCGAGTGGATCGCCCTAATTCTTTTGTTTCTGATCTTTCTTCGCTGCGGCAGCCGAGCAAGCGTGGAGATTCGCGGCACTGCACTTGCGGAGCTTTCATCAACTCGCGATCACTTGAGTGTCATCAACCATAGACTTAGTGAGATTGAGGTGGCCCTTGGGAACATTGCGAGCGACGTGCAAAGGGTGCACATATCTACCCGTCCGAGCCACCCGTCGGACTAGCTTTAAGTGTTAGCCAATAGTTCATTCAAGCCGATCCCGCTTCGCGGGTCGGCTCAGTTCAGGCGCTAGGTACCATGGGAAGAGCTCTTTCCGTCATTGCGAGCATCATCGCCATCGCCCTCCCTTTGGGCGTCGCGTATGCGCTTCGTCCCACTCCAGAACAGAACAACCACGCGATGATGTGGCTGCTCCTGACCGCCACGAGTTTGGTTGTCTCCAGCCTGCTGTCGGGTTTCGCTATTTACTATGGCCAGGCCAGGTTTCGGGCGTTACCGGCGCCACGTCCACTGCATCGCAAGATTGAGCTTGGTGTACTCATGCTTCCGCCAATATTGTTCACGGCAGTCGTTGTATTTCGGGTGCTGTCGTCCGGCACCTGACAGTTCATTCAAGCCGTTAACGGCGATGTACATATCCGACGGCAACGACTGCATCGCCCAGATTGCAGCCTGACCTCCGCACAACGTCGACCCTCACTGTCAAGACCCGGCCGGGAGTGTTCCGTTGCCTGCCAGTGCGTTCAACTGGCGCCGCTGGCGTATCAGGGAGGTGGATCGCCGGTCCTGCATCGCATTCCCGAACTCGACCACTGGAGACAGAGATGGCGTTCAAAGCCCGCATGATGTGCGTACCGGCCCTCATGGCCCTGTGCCTTTCCATGACCGGTGCGCCGGTGCAGGCCACGACGCCCGCCACCAAGCCGCTGCGGTTCGTCCTGTATGCCGGCATGGACCCGGCGGGCAGCGACACCGTCAATCCCACCTGCTACTCGAACATCATCAGTCGGCCAGGTCCGGCGGGGTGGGGCGGCCCCGGCTTCCTGCCGCCGGGATCCGGCAATGAGGCGCTCCGCATCGTCGAAAGCCTGCGAGCGGACTTCCTGGCCAAGTGCCGCGCCGCCAGCCAGCGCAACATCCCCGATACGCGTTTCCAGTACCAGTGGAACGGCGCCACCCAGGACAGCGAAGACCGCCTCGAACTGATGATCAAGCGCCGGTTCCGCGAAGACGTGCACATCACCATCAACTGAAGGCGACGGATCTCCTTCCTTCCGAGAGCCCATAACGATCAAGGCCCGCGTTAGCGGGCCTTGTCGTTGGTGCCTCAGGATCGTTCGGCGTCAAACCGCCTCAAACCGGTTCGCCGCCACGTTCTTCCGCACCTTCGCCGGATCCCAGATCCGTCCGTTCATCGCGATGTACACGCCCGGCGGCAGCGACTGCACCGCGCCGAGCTCGGGGAGTCCGCTTACCTCACGGCTCCTTCGCACACGGAGCTGCCTGCCCGTCCTGTCAGGGCTGGCACGACAGCTGCAACACGCGAAGGGCGTTCTCCACGTAGTCGGCGAGGTCCTCGTTGTTGACGGAGATAAGTGCGTAGGGCGCGCGTTGGTCGGTCTTGATGAGGAAATCAGTCAGGCCGATCCATTGCCTCTTCGATCGCTGGAAAGTGGCGATGCGCCAATCGATGCGATAGGGGCCGCCGAACCGGATGCGGGGATCTCCCTCCAAGTTGTACACCCACTTCGAGTCTTCACTGTAGACGCGTTCCTTGGTCAGGCCGTCTGCCGGGAACGTGAAGCTGTAGTCGGTGTTCTTCGCACCCGTAACGTTGACGGTTACGGATGTCGAGCAGTCGTCGTACTTCTCTTCCTTTCCCACGTGCCCGAAGTCGGTGAAATCGAACTGCGCATGGACCGGCTTGCGGAACGAGCTGTGCTCGCTCCAGCCCCGCAGGAACTTCTTGTTGTAGCTGGTGGCTACTGCCGTGGTCGAGGCGACCAGGCCGAAAGTTTCACGGTCGTTGAGATCATTGCCGATGGTGAACGCAATGGTGCGGCTTTGGAGCATCTGGCTCAGGAAGCGCTGTGCGTCTTCCGAACTCATGGCCAGTTGCGCGTTGGCCTGGTAGGGCATCAGGCCAAGAAGACCGCAGGCTGCCAGTGTCAACAATCTCATGTCCATCCCATCGCCCTCATTGCGCGCCAGCGGGACATGGATACTGCACAGGTGCGCATTCCATGGTCACGGTGCAAGAAGAAAATCCTTTGACTGCATCGCAGTTCAAGGGCCCGAGCTTGGCAGGCGAGGACTGCTGGCAGCTTGTGGCGCTCTTCCTCTTCATGTCGGCGTAGATGGTCTCGGCACGCTCCCGTGTCATGAGCATCACGCCGGGCAGGTAGTTGAAATTGATGACATTCTTCGTCGCATTCGATCTGCACATCCTGGGGCGCCTGGTCGCGATCCGCTCCCGCAGGTCCACCAGCTGCCTGATCTCCTTGTCCCGGCCCGATCCGAAGCGCTTGCGCTCTGCCGCCACCGCCGCATCCTTCCGTTCGGCCGCGCTCAGGGCGTTCTGGAAGTCCGCCTGCTGCTGCGTATCTGCTCCAGCCGAGCGCGATGGTGGCTGCCTGGAGGCCGCACCGGGCGCGCCGCCGCTCCTGAGCGAGTTGACCTGCAGCGTGCTTCGAGGATCGCCACCTCCTCCTGACCGGACGAGATCAACGATGGCCCGATGGCTGCAATCCATTCCCCACATCTGATTGCTCGTTCTGCCCGGACCAATCTCTTTGTTGTGCGCTTGGAATTCATCACTGAGCGCTGAGCTGCCGGAATTGAAGTGGACGTGGCGAAGGCGGTTGTTGTCCAAAGTGAAGGTGGCCTTCTGGCCCTTGAGGCGCTCCGCGAACGCGTCAACGGCGGTGGAGAAGAAGGCAGCTGACGTTACCCCCGGGCACTCGCGTGGGTCGTATTCCAGAATGCCGGAGAAGAAGCCTGCCACCTTGCTGTCGGAAGCAGACGCTCCGGGAATGAAGATGTACCCATACTGGCCATGCCGGTTGGGATCATAGCCCTGCGCTGCAGCCATGAACGGCCACAGGAATCCGACTACGAGCGCTGCGCGCCATAGAACACCACGACAAGTCATGCACGATCCCCTGTTGACGCCCTGCGCTGATCCGCGCCCGTGTGCGCTCTCGATCCTTCGCGAATGTCCCCGATCATCCGCGCTCCGCGCCACTCCCAAATGGGAGTGGCCGGAGGCCTCGCCGAGCATAGCGTCGCGGGAAGGGGCCAGAAAGCAGCTTCCTGGCCCGTAAAGCGAAAGGCCCGCGTCAGCGGGCCCTGTCGTTGGTGCGTCAGGATCGTTCGGTGTCAGACCGCCTCGAACCGATTCGCCGCCACGTTCTTCCGCACCTTCGCCGGATCCCAGATCCGGCCGTTCATGGCGATGTAGACGCCCGACGGCAGCGACTGCACTGCGCCGATGGCGCAGCCGATGTTGAACTCCGCGTCCGAGCCGCGGAAGCGGGCCGGGCTGAGGGCGCCGGTCATCACGATGGTCTTGTCCGGGATGGAGGCCAACACGTGGCCCGTCTGCACCATGCTGTCGGTGCCGTGCGTGACCAGCACGTGCTTCGTGGACTGCGCCGCGATGGTCGCGCGGACCAGCTCGCGGTCCTCGTCGGTGATATGCAGCGAATCCTTGCGCAGGATCGGGATGACCGTGAAACGGAACGTCACCCCCAACTCGCGCAGGATCATGCCGATCTGCGGATCGCCGATCTGGTAATCGGACTTGTCGTCGAAGTAGATCTTGTCGATCGTGCCACCGGTGGTGACGATCAGCAGCTCGTCCATCTCAATGCTCCTGCCGGCGCTCACGGCGCGCCTGGCGTTGTATCCGGGGAAGTCAGGTCGTACGGCTCGCCGTAGTGCTCGCAGATCTTTTCCAGCGCGGGCGAGGGCGGGGCGACGACACGGGAATTATCGCCGCTTTGGCGGAGGAACGTGCAGACCACGCCGTCGACGGTGTCCGCGTCGCCACTGGCGCCCACCTGCACCATCAGGTCCATGTTGTCGTAGTTCAGCGGCAGATCGTGCGGCGCATCCAGCTTCCACAGGTGGTATTCCCAGCTGCAGCAACTGCTGCGGCCCGATTCCACCAGCCAGCCGTCCATGACCTGCAACTCGTAGTAACCGCCATTGAAGAAGTGGCGCAGTGTTTGCGTGGCGGGGTCGATCCGGTAGACGTCGCCCTCGCAGTTCGGCCCGGCGCCGCACATGCCGCGCACCTCGACCTCGTGCATCCCGTCCTGGTCCAGGTCGACCAGGTCGACGTGGCCCATGCTGTTGTAGACCACCTCCTGCGTGACCTCCAACCGGTCGCACACGCGTCCCGCATCGCAGGTGAGCGTGGCGACGTAGCGGCGCAGCTCGGGCGAGGCGCATTCGGTCTGCACGGTCAACACGCTGCCGTCGCGGTTCTCCGCGCGCGCCGGTTCGCCCGGCTCGCAGACCGCGTCTTCCTGCGCCCACGCGCAGGGCGCCAGCAGGCACAGCAGCAGCGCGACGGCGAAGCGCATCACGGCTTCCGGCCGAACCGCTTGGCGAACGCCGGCCAGCTGGTCGCCAGCACGATGCCGATCGACAGCACGATGCCCACCCAGGCGAATTTCGCCTTCACCGGATCGGCCCACGCCACCATCACCCCGTGCGAGAACCAGAACAGCGCGAAGACGCCGGCCCAGAACGCGGCGGTGCGTCGACGCGCCATCACGCCGATCATCAGCAGCAACGGCGGCAGTGCGAACACCAGCAGCGCCAGCGTGTACTGGCGGTCGCCGTAGAACCACACGGCATACAGGATGGCCAGCAGTTGCAGCAGCGCGGCCAGGACGAGGCGCGAGCGGTCCATCAGCGCGACTCCAGGCGGCGTGCGATGTCGGCCACGCGGCGGCCGAGCGCGCGGGCGAGCGCGGCTTCCTCGTCACTGGGGTGCGGGTCGTCCTCGCCACCGGCCACATGGCTGGCGCCGTACGGCGTGCCGCCGGTGCGCGTGGTGCTGAGCTGCGGCTCGGTGAAGGGAATGCCGACGATCACGCAGCCGTGGTGCAGCAGCGGTACCTGCATCGACAGCAGGGTCGATTCCTGCCCGCCGTGCTGGGTGGCGGTGGAGGTGAACACTGCGGCCGGCTTGCCGACCAGCGTGCCGCTGGCCCATTCCGCGCCCAGGCCGTCGATGAAGTGCTTGACCGGCGCGGCCATGTTGCCGAAGCGGGTGGGGCTGCCGAGGATCAGGCCACTGCATTCGGCCAGGTCCTGCTTGTCCACGTAGGGCGCGCCGTCCTCGGGCACCGGCGGTGCGGCCTGCTGCGTCACCGCGGCCACCGGCGGCACCGTGCGCAGGCGCGCGGACATGCCGTCCACTTCGCCCACGCCGCGCGCGATCTGCCGCGCCAGCCGCGCCACGGACCCGCCGCGGCTGTAGTAGAGCACCAGGATCTCGGGCATCGGGCCATCTTCGTTGCGTGGAAGGGGCCTAGTATCGGCGATGTCGGTCCCGTGACGCATCGGTTACCCTTCCGCCCATGGAGCCATTGGACTCGTTGAACCGCTGGACCGAACGCGTGCGCGACCGCGCGCGCATGGGCACGTTCTTCCGCTTCCTGGCCAAGCGCTTCCTCGACGACCGCCTGTTCCAGGCCGCCGGTTCGCTGGCCTACACCACCCTGTTCGCACTGGTGCCGCTGGCGATGGTGGTGTTCGGCGTGCTGTCCGCGTTCCCGGTGTTCCAGGAATGGAGCGCGCAGCTGCGCGACTACATCTTCGCCAACTTCCTGCCCGGCGCGGCGGTCAGCCTGAAGGAGAAGCTGGACGGCTTCCTCGCCAACACGGGCAAGCTGACCGCGGTGGGCGTGATCGCGCTGGTGGCCTCGCTGCTGATCACGCTCAACAGCATCGAGACCACCTTCAACCGCATCTGGCGCGTGCACAGCGCCCGCCCGAAGCTGTCGCGCTTCCTCGTCTACTGGACGGTGCTGACGCTGGGCGCGCTGATGGCCGCGGCCTCGTTGGCGCTGTCGGCACGCTTCTATGCGCTGCCCGTGTTCGCGACCAGCGGCGGCAAGTGGCTGCAGACGCTGTCGCTGACCGTGGCGCCGGTGCTGATCGAACTGGCGGCCATCGTGGTGATCTACCGCGTGGTACCGCACCGGACCATCAAGTGGCGCTACGCCGTGGCCGGTGCGCTGCTGGCCACCGTGCTGCTGGAACTGGCGAAGTGGGGGCTGGGCCTCTACCTCGGCAGCTTCAATGCGTACCAGAAGATCTATGGCGCGGTGGCGGCGGCGCCGATCCTGCTGCTGTGGATCTTCCTGTGCTGGGTCGCGGTGCTGCTGGGCGCATCGCTCGCCTCCGGCATGGCGGCGTTCCGCTACCAGCCGGTCGCGTTGCGCCTGCCGCTCGGCTACGAACTCTACGGCCTGCTGCGCATGCTGGGGCGCTTCGCGCAGGCGCGCGAGAAAGGGCGTGGCCTGCACAGCGACCAGATCCTGGCGATGGAGCCGATGCTGACCGATTCGCTGATCCAGCAGATGCTCGGCCAGTTGTCCGGCATCAACCTGCTGCGCCGCGACGAGGAAGGCGAGTGGCTGCTGTCGCGCGACCTGGACGACCTGACCCTCGGCGATCTCTACGAAGCCTGCCAGCTGCGCATTCCCGTCGCGGAAGCGCATCTTCCGTTCCACGACGATGCGCTGGGCTGTGCCGCGCGCACCGCGCTGGACGATCTGCGCATGCCCTTGCGCGAGCTGTTGAAGAAGCGCGTCAGCGATCTGTTCGTCGAATCCAACCAGGAGCCTGCATGAAGTCCGTTTCTTCCCTGTCGCTGGCCCTCGTGCTGTCGCTGGCCGCCTGCAATGCCGGATCGGCGCCCGCCGGCGTGGCCGAGCCGGCGATCGAGGCGCATGTGCAGACCGTCGATCCCGCCACGCAGAAGCCGGCCGATCGCACGGCGGACGTGCCCACCCTGCAGGTCAAGACACTCGACGATGCCGACTACACCCTGGCCGCGCATCGCGGCAAGTGGGTGGTGGTGAACTTCTGGGCGACGTGGTGCGCGCCGTGCCTGAAGGAAATGCCCGACCTGTCCGCGCTGGACAAGGACAACGAGCACATCGAAGTGATCGGGCTGGCCTATGAAGAGATCGAGGCGGACGAACTGAAGGCCTTCCTCGCCGAACGGCCGGTGGTGTATCCCATCGCCATCCTCGACGTGTACAACCCGCCGGCCGACTTCGCCACGCCGCGCGGTCTGCCGTTGACCTACCTGATCGCGCCGGATGGCAAAGTGGCCAAGCAGTTCCTCGGCCCGGTCACCGGCAAGGAGATCGAAGCGGCCATCGCCGCGGCCGGTGGCCCGCCAGCGAAGGCGTGATGGCGACGGCGCGTTTCATCGTCAGCGGCAAGGTGCAGGGTGTGTTCTTCCGCGCCTCGACGCGTGAGCGAGCGATGGATCTCGGGCTGTCCGGCCGTGCGACCAACCTGCCGGATGGGCGCGTGGAAGTGGTCGCCGACGGTGATGCGGCGGCGCTCGATGCCCTGGAAGCGTGGCTGCACGACGGGCCACCCGCCGCGCGCGTCGATACTGTCGTGCGCGATGTGTGGACGGGGCCGGTGACCGAAGGCTTCGTCACCGGCTGACGGAGTGGATCAGGGCGAGTCGCCCGTGGTGTCGCGCAGGCGCAGGGCGCGTGCGGCCTGTTCCTCGTCCAGCGGCGGGGGACGCGCGATCACGGTCTGCATCGGCTCCTTCCAGCCGGGAATCTTGCGCGCACCGGTCTGGATGCCTTTCGCCGCGAGTCCTGCCAGCACCGGCACGATGCCGCCGTTCTTGCCCAGCTGCTCAAGGCTGGGAGGTTCCTTCCAGCGGCGCTCGAAGGCGGTCGGCGGCACGTCGACCGGATTCTGGAAGCGGTAGAGATCCAGCACTTCTTCTGGTTCGGGTCTGACGACCAGCGTATCCAGCGTGGTGGCCGGATCGTCGTCGGTTGTGGTGGTGGCGTCGGGGTCCTGGGCCATCGCGCGCGAGGCGGCCAGCCACAGTGCGGCCATCAACGGCATCCGCATGCGTCAGTCGCCGCGCTGCGGTTTGATCGGCTTCAGCACGCCGTAGCGCTCCTTGTGCAGCTTGCCCTTCAGCGGCGGCAGGCCCAGCGGTTCCAGCGGCACCTCGGTGTCGGGCAGGCGGTCCAGCAGGTCGCGGATCAGGGTGAGGCGGCCGGTGCGCTGGTCGTTGAAGTCGACCAGGGTCCACGGTGCATGCTTCGTATGCGTGGCCTTGAGCATGGTCTCGCGCGCGGCAGTGTAGTCGGCGTACTTCTCGCGCGCCTTCAGGTCGATCGGCGACAGCTTCCAGCTCTTCAGCGGCTCTTCGGCGCGCTCGGCGAAGCGCTCTTCCTGCTGTGCCTGGTCCACGCACAGCCAGTACTTGAACAGCAGGATGCCGTCGTCGGTGATGCCGCGCTCGAACACCGGTGCCTGCTGCAGGAAACGTTCGTGCTGCTCGTCGGTGCAGTAGCCCATCACCTTCTCGACGCCGGCGCGGTTGTACCAGCTGCGGTCGAACAGGACGATCTCGCCCGCCGCCGGCAGGTGCGAGATGTAGCGCTGGAAATACCACTGCGTGGCTTCGCGCTCGCTCGGCTTGGGCAGCGCCACCACGCGGCACTGGCGCGGGTTGAGGTGTTCGGTGATCGCGCCGATCGCGCCGCCCTTGCCAGCGGTGTCGCGGCCTTCCATCACGATCACGATGCGCGCGCCGCAGTGCGAGGCCCAACGGGCCATCGCGGCCAGTTCCAGTTGCAGCGGCTTGAGGCGGGCGTCGTAGTCCTTGCGCTTGAGCGGTTTCATCGCGGCATCCTGTGCGGTGGTGGGGGAATCAACGCTTGCGGCGGGCCTTGTGTCCGGCCATGCCGCGGGCGACTTCCAGCAGTGCGCCCTGTTGTCGCGTATTGAGCGCGCGGTAGGCGGCGAGCAGGTCGTGTTCGCCCTGCGTGCGGGCGGGGTCCAGCGTGGTCGCCAGTTCCGACAGCAGCGCGCCCGCTGGTACGCCGAAGGCGCGCGCCAGTGCGGCGAGCTGGTCGCCGCCGGGCATCTTCTCGCCGGCGAGCCAGGACTTCACCGTCGCGACGCCGGCACGCGGGATGGCGGCGGCGAGGTCGGCGGCGGTCAGGCCGCTGGCCTTGGTGAGCAGACGCAGGGTGGCATCGAGGGACATCGCAGGCTCTCCTTGCTCATTCCTTCAGGCGGGGACGCAGCGTGGCCAGGTTGCAGGGTCGCGTGCGTGCATCGAGCTGGGCGCGGATGATCTTCTCCCACGCCGTGCGGCAGGCCGAGGTGGACCCCGGCAGGCAGAAGATGAAGGTCTGGTTGGCCAGTCCGGCGAACGCGCGCGACTGCAGCGACGAGGTGCCGATCTCTTCGACGCTGACATGGCGGAACAGTTCGCCGAAGCCGGGCATTTCCTTGTCGAGCAGCGGCAGCAGCGCTTCGGGCGTGGAGTCGCGACCGGTGAAGCCGGTGCCGCCGGTGACCAGGATGCCGTCGACGGCGGGATCGGCGATCCACTGCGAGACCTGCGCGCGCAACCGGTAGCGATCGTCCGGCAGCAGGGCGCGTTCGTGCAGGCGGTGGCCTTCCTGCGTGAGTGCGTCGATGAGGTAGTCGCCGGAGCGGTCTTCGGCGAGCGTGCGGCTGTCCGAGACAGTCAGTACGCAGAGGTGCAGCGGGATCAGTGCGTCGGCATGGCTCATGCCCGCAGGGTAACGCAATCGCGGGTCAGTCGAGTGGCGCGGGCGGGAGTCCCTTCCGGTGCCGGTCAGCCATGCGTTGCGCGACGTGCACGAAGCCGTCCGCGAAGCGCGGCATGTCGAAGAGGGGCGCGCTCGCGATCGCGGTCTGCAGGCGTGCACGGAGCGCCGTGCGCGCGTCGACGTCGTTGCCCAGCCGGATGGCGGCGGCAACGAAGGCCGCGTCATCGGCCACGTTCATCTCGTCCAGGCCCAGATGGTGGTTGAGGCTGCCCGCCACGCGCGCCGCGAAGGTCATGCCGGGGCAGGTCAGCACCGGGCACCCCGCCCACAGGGCGTCGGACGCGGTGGTGTGCGCGTTGTATGGATGCGTGTCCAGGAACAGATCGACGTGCCGATAGCGCGCCAGGTAGTCCGCATGCGGCAGCTTGCGCATGAACACCAGACGCGCTGGATCCACGCCACGCGCCTGCGCGGCGGCACGCAGACGATCGTCGGCACGCCCCGGGCCGGACAACAGCCACAGCACGCTGCCGTCCACGTTCGCCAGCACGTCCAGCATGCGGAACATGCTGCGCGGGTTGAGCTTGTAGCTGTTGTTGAAGCAGGCGAAGACCACGCCGGTGTCGGGAAGACCGCATTCACTGCGCGAGGGTGGCGTACCGATCGCGCGGCGCGTGTCCGACGGCTGGAAGGCGCCGGGCACGTAGGCCACGGCTTCGCTGTAGGCGGGCACCAGTGCATCGGGCAGGGCGAAGCGATCGGCCAGCACG
Source organism: Pseudoxanthomonas sp. PXM02 (assembly GCF_014851805.1). Lineage (GTDB taxonomy): Bacteria > Pseudomonadota > Gammaproteobacteria > Xanthomonadales > Xanthomonadaceae > Pseudoxanthomonas_A. Next base: position 1,071,109 of record NZ_JACVAK010000001.1, on the reverse strand, counting down.
TAGTCGATCCACGGCGCGCCGGAGGTGCCGGGATAGGCCAGCCAGTTCACCTGCACGGGAGCGGGCCGCATCGCGAGTACTTCCGGCGTACCGCCGCCGCCCCAGCCGCGCAGGTCGTACAGCACGTCGATGCGCTGGTCGCGGATCGTCTGTGCGATGCGTGCATGCGGTTGCCCGGCGACGTCATGCAGCTGTGTCCCGTCCGCCAGCCGTTGCCGGATCGGGCTGCCGTCATCGGGCGTCAGGGAGAACAGGTGCACCGATGTCGTGTCGTGCGCCTGCAAGGCTTCGAAGAACGCCACGATCAGCAGGCCGGTGGGATGCGCACCGAAACCGTTGGACAGGAAGCCCAGGCGCAGTGGCGCGTCTTCCGGCATGTGCGGTGCAGGCGGCAACGGACGGATGACAGACGCCAGCGCCTGCGCGCGCTGCTGGGCGCAGGCGCGTTGTTCCTGCGCACTGGCGTCCTCGCTCAGGAACGCGAACGGTTCGACGACGCCACGGCCTTCGCGCACGGCGCGACGGACCTGCGCCGACAAGGTGTCGAGTTCGCGCCAGTCGCAGAGCTTGCGGCGCCAGTTCAACAGGTGCGCAGCGAACATCGGTTCGTCCGGCACCAGCCGGTACGCGTGCTCGTAGGCCTGCGCGGCGGCTTCGGCTTCGCCTGCATCTTCCAGTGCGTGCCCCAGCCACAGCGCGATGCCCGGATGCTGCGGTGCCTGCGCGGCGGCCTCGCTCAACGCCTGCGCGGCCTGCACGTGGCGGCCCGACAGCCAATGGCTGCGACCGAGCCGCGCGAGGGCTTCGGGATGGCGCGGGCGGAGCAGCAGGGCGCGCTCGGAGGCGCGTAATCCGGCAGTGGCATCGCCGTGGTCGAGTTCGGCGTCGGCCAGCATCACCCAGGCGATGAAGTCCTGCGGCTGTGCACTGACGGCCTGGCGCAGGCGGTCGCGTTCGCTGGCGGCAGCACTCATCGCAGGGGCAGGCGGAAACGCAGCGTGTCGTCGTACGCGGTCCAGCCCATCGCGTGGTACAGCGCCTGTGCCGTGGTGTTGTCGTGGTCGGTTTCCAGTTCCAGCCGCAGCGCACCGTCGGCGCGGGCGAAGTCGGCGGCGGCCGTCAGCAGGGCACGCGCAACGCCCTGGCGGCGCGCGGCAGGCAGCACCAGCAGGTCGTTGAGGATCCAGGTGCGGGTGGCACTGACCGACGAAAAGGCAGGGTAGAGCTGGGTAAAGCCGGCGGCGTTGCCGTCGACCTCTGCCAGCAGGATCACCGACTCGCCCTGCGTCATGCGGGCTTCGATGAATTCGCGCGCCAGCGCGGGATCCGACGGCTTGCCGTAGAACACGCGGTACAGGTCGAACAGGGGCGCGACGATATCGATGTCGGCGGGAGTTGCGCGGGTGATCGAGAGGCTCACGGTTCTTTCCTTGTCCCACGATGTGGCGTGGCGTCGGCATCCCGGTGAAGGGATTGCCTGGCCGGCATGCGGCTCAGGCCGCCTCGGTCAGTCGTGCCAATTCGTCCGCCAGATGCTCGCGGCCGAGGCGGTCGATCAGTTCGTCCAGGTTGCCCTGGATGATGTTGGGCAGGTCGTACAGCGTCAGGCCGTCCACGCGGTGGTCGGTGATGCGGCCCTGCGGAAAGTTGTAGGTGCGGATGCGCTGGCTGCGGTCGCCGCTGCCGACCTGCAGCTTGCGTGTCTCCGCCTGCGCGGCCTGCTGCTTGCTGCGTTCGGCGTCGAGCAGCTGCGCCTTCAGGCGCTTCATCGCCTTGTCGCGGTTCGCATGCTGGCTGCGCTCGGTCTGGCATTCCACCACCACGCCGCTGGGGACGTGGGTGATGCGGATCGCCGACTCGGTCTTGTTGACGTGCTGGCCGCCGGCGCCGGAGGAACGGAAGGTGTCGACTTTCAGGTCGGCCGGGTTGATGACGATATCGTCGACTTCGTCCACGTCCGGAATGATCGCCACGGTCGCCGCGGAGGTGTGGATGCGGCCCTGCGATTCGGTTTCCGGTACGCGCTGCACGCGATGGGTGCCGGATTCGAACTTGAGCTTCGAGTACGCGCCGCGGCCCACGACGCGCGCGACGACCTCCTTGTAGCCGCCGTGTTCGCCGGGGCTGTCGGATTCGATCTCGACCTTCCAGCCCTGACGCTCCGCATAACGCGCATACATGCGGAACAGGTCGCCGGCGAAGATCGCGGCCTCGTCGCCGCCGGTGCCGGCGCGCACTTCGAGGAACAGGTTGCCTTCGTCGCGGTTGTCCTTCGGCAACAGCAACAGCATCAGTTCGTCGTCGAGCTGCGCCAGGCGCTGCTGGGCGGCGGTGATCTCTTCGTCCGCCAGCTCCGCCAGTTCCGGGTCGTTGCGCATGGCCTGCGCGGCGGCCAGGTCGGCCTGCGCACGCTTTTCCTCCGCCATCGCGGTGGCCACGGGTTCCAGCTGCGAAAACTCGCGCGAGAAATTGCGGAAACGGTCGCTGTCGCCGATCACGCCGGGGTCGGCGAGCAGGCGTTCGAGTTCTTCCCGGCGTTCGGCCAACGCTTCGAGCTTACGGCGCAGCGTCGGCGTCATCGTCTTTCTTCAGATGGGAGTAGGGCGGCTGCGCGGGGAACAGGCGATCGGCCGCGCGCGCCAGTTCGGCATCGCCGCTCAGCGACGCTTCGCGCAGCGCCGCGGTCGGCGGATGCAGCAGGCGGTTGGTGAGCGTATGGGCGAGGAACTCGAGCACCTGCTCCGGCTCGCGACCACTGGCGAGCTGCTGCCGTGCCTTGGCCAGCACGTCCTCGCGGGTGGATTCGCCGAGCGCGCGCAGGCGCTTCAGCGGTTCCTGGCGGGCGCCGGCGTGCAGGTTCTCCATGAACCGGCCGACCTGCACGTCGATGATCGCTTCGGCGGCGTCGGCGGCCTCGCGCCGGCTGCGGCGGTTGTCTTCGACCGCACGTTCCAGGTCGTCGACCGTGTAGAGGTAGGCATCGCGCAAGTCGGCCACGGAGGCTTCGATGTCGCGCGGCACGGCCAGGTCGAACAGCAGCATCGGCTTGTGCTTGCGCTTGGCCAGCGCGGCGGCGACCTGCGCCTGCAGCACGACCGGCTCGCGCGCGGCGGTGGCGGAGAACACCACGTCGGCTTCGGCCAGGTGCCGTTCCAGCTCGGCCAGCGGCAGCGCGTAGCCGCCATGGCGCGTGGCCAGTTCCTGCGCGTGCGCCAGCGTGCGGTTGGCGATCAGCAGCCGGCGGACCTTGCCTTCGCTCAAATGCTTGGCGGCCAGTTCGATGGTTTCGCCGGCGCCGACCAGCAGCACGGTGGACTCGCTGAGGCGGGCGAAGGAGTTCTGCGCCAGGCGCACGGCGGTGGAGGCGACCGAGACCGGGTTCGCGCCGACACGGGTGTCGGTGCGCGCGCGCTTGGCGACCGCGAAGGTCTGCTGGAACAGGCGGTCCAGGCGGTTGCCCAGCGCGCCGTGTTCGCGCGCCGTGGCCCAGGCGTCCTTCACCTGGCCGAGGATCTGCGGCTCGCCCAGCACCATCGAGTCCAGCCCGGTCGCGACCCGGAACAGGTGGCGGACGGCATCGGCATCACGATGGCGGTAGAGGTAACCGTCCAGTCCTTCCGCATGCGTCGCCAGCCAGCTCGCCAGCACGTCGCCATCCTCGGCCACCGCGTACAGCTCGGTGCGGTTGCAGGTCGACAGCAGGGCGGCCTCGACCACGTCGGGCAGCGCCCGCAGCGACGACAGCGCCTGCGGCACCGTGCCGGCGTCGAACGCCACCCGTTCGCGCAGGTCGACCGGCGCGGTCTGGTGGTTCAATCCGAGGACCCACAACGTCATCGTTCAGGTGCTTGCAGTAAGCTGCTGGCTCATATCAGGGCCGCCATTTTACGGCCGACGTGACGTTCATGCCCGAAATGATTCGCAGGTGGGTTGCGGCGCTGGTTCTTGCAGCCGCGATCCCGTCCGCAGGCGCGGCAACCGCGCCCAAGGCCGCCGACACGAAAGACGACGCGCTGACCACGGTCATGGCGGGCGAATTCGCCCTGCAGGCGGGCCAGTTGCCGGATGCCGCGCGCTGGTACCTCGATGCGGCGAAGCAGGGCGATGACGCCGGACTGGCCGAACGGGCGACCCGCATTGCCCTGCTGGCCAAGGACGATGCCCGGGCCGCCCAGGCCCTCAAGCTGTGGCGCGCACGGTCCCCGCGGACGCTGGCGCTTCGGGGTGCCGAAGCCACGCTGGCGCTGCGCCAGGGTCAGGCACGCGTGGCGCGCCGGGAGCTGGCGGCGCTGATGAAGGATGCCGATGACCTGGGCTGGCGCTACGCGCTGACCGCGCTGGGCAGCGGCGGCAAGGACCCGGCGCTGGCGCCACGGTTGCTGCGGGAGCTGGTGGACGACGGTGCTATCCCCAACAAGCTGCAGCCATGGCTGGCGTTCACCGGCCTGGCCCAGCAACTGGAGCAGCCCGCGCTTGCCGAGCGCATGGTGGGCGACGTGGTGAAGCGCTTCTCCGGCGAACCGTTGGTGGCGCTGCTGCAGGCCAGCCAGTTGCAGCAGGCGGACCGCAAGCCGGAAGCGCGTGCCGTACTGGACACCCTGCTGCCGAAAGCATCGACCGACCCGGCCCTGCGCCTCAAGCTGGCCGAGGAATATGACCGTCTGGGCGATCCGGCCGCGGCGTCGCGCGCGATGGGGCAGGGTCCGCAGGACACGTTGACCTACGGACTGCGTGCCCAGTTGCTCGCCAAGGCCGACGACAAGGTGGCCTTGACCGCGCTTTACGAGGAACTGAAACAGGCCGGCGTTGACCAGCCCACCCAGTACAGCCCGGATCGCCGGTTGCTGCTGGGCCAGATGGCCGAGTTCCTGGAACTGCGCGAGGAAGCCCTGACCTGGTACCGCAGTGTGCCGGCTGGCGACCAGCGTGCCGACGCACGCCTGCGCGCACTCAAGGCGCTGTTCGATCTGGGGCGCAAGGACGAAGCCTTCACCGAGGCCCGTGCGTTGCAGGGCGATGCCAGTGTTGAAGACGGCACGCGCCGCGACGCCTATCTGATGGAAGCCGAACTGCGTCAGCAGGACGAACAGGACGAGGGTGAACTGGAAGTCTTCGCGCGCGGACTGGCGGCGTATCCCGACGACCTGGCGCTGCTGTATTCGCGTGGCCTGGCGTGGGAGCGGCGTGACCGCATCGATCACGCGGAAGCCGATTTCCGCCGGATTCTCGTCATCGAGCCGGACAACGTGGCGGCGCTCAATGCGCTGGGTTACACGCTCGCCGACCGCACCACGCGCTACCAGGAAGCGCTGGAGCTGATCGATCGCGCACGCACTGCGGTGCCGGATGACGCGGCCATCATCGACAGCTATGGCTGGGTGCTTTACCGGCTGGGCCGCAACGCGGAAGCGCTGGTCGAATTGCGGCGCGCCTTTACGCTGCAGAAGGATCCCGAGATCGCCGCCCACGTGGCCGAAGTGCTGTGGGTGATGGGGCAGAAGGACGAGGCGCGCCGGTACTTCGATGAGGCGCGCAAGCTCGATCCCGACAACCGCTCGCTGCTGCGGGCGCTGGAGAAGACAGGCGCATGAAGGTTTCAGGTTTCCTGCTGGCGGGGCTCGCGGCCCTGTCGATGGCGGGCTGCGCCACGCGTGGCGCGTCCGTGGATTCGCCGGTCCTGCGCGACCCCGAGGCGCTGGCGGCGGCGCAGGCCAGCCAGGCGACCCGCGCTGCGTGGCTGGCCTCGCAGGCGGATTGGTCGTTTGCCGGCCGGGTGGCCGTCAGCGCGAATGGAAAGGGCGGTAGCGGCCGCATCGATTGGCAGCAGACCGGCGCGGGTTACCTCGTCGCACTGAGTGCCCCCGTCACCCGGCAGAGCTGGCGTCTGAGCGGGGATCTGCAGTCCCGTGCCGCACGACTCGAAGGGCTGGAGGGCGGGCCACGCGAGGGCGCCGATGCTGACCGCCTGCTGCGCGAGGCCACGGGCTGGGACATTCCCGTCGCGTCGATGGCGCACTGGGCGCGCGGTGTGGCCGATCCGTCTGCGCCCGCCGAGGCGGTGGAGTACGACGTCGAGGGGCGGTTGCGGACGCTGACCCAGCAGGGCTGGCGGGTGGACTACCTGGACTGGTTCGCGCCCGAGGGTGCCCAGCCGGTCATGCCGCGCCGGATGGAGGCGCGCCGGCAAGGCGCGACGGTGAAGGTCGCCGTCGACCAGTGGCAACTGGCGCCGCAATGACGGCGTTCCCGGCCGCGGACGGCTGGTCGGCCTGGCCGGCGCCGGCCAAGCTCAATCTCGCCCTGCAGATCGTCGGGCGCCGGGCGGACGGCTATCACCTGTTGCAGACGGTCTTCCGGCTGCTGGACTGGGGTGACACGATCCACCTGCGGCTTCGAGAGGATGGTGACGTCAGGCGCGTGGGGGAGTCCGTTCCGGGTGTTGCGGAGGCTGACGACCTGGTTGTTCGTGCCGCCAATTTGCTTAAAAAATACGCCAATGTCGCCAAAGGTGTGGATATCGGAGTCGAAAAGCTCATTCCGGCTGGTGGTGGTTTCGGTGGGGGGTCTTCGGACGCCGCTACCGTGCTGGTCGCGCTGAATGTGCTCTGGGATTGCGGTCTGGATCCAGACCAACTGGCGTCCCTCGGACTCCAGCTCGGCGCGGATGTGCCCGTCTTCATCCTGGGTGAGAATGCCTGGGCGGAGGGGGTGGGCGAGCAACTGACGCCACTGGCGCTGCCTCCCGCCTGCTATCTGGTCGTCGATCCGGGGGTCCACGTGCCCACGGCGGCGCTTTTCGCGTCACCGGATTTGACGCGTGATGCTGCACCCGCGAAAATATCGGACTTCGTTTCGGGATCACTGCTCGGCAACGCGTTCGAGCCGGTCGTGCGTCGCCGGGAGCCTGCCATCGAGGCGGTCTTCCAGGCCCTGTCGCAGATCGGTACGCCACGTTTGACGGGTTCCGGTGGCGGCTGCTTCGTGGAGTTTGCCGACCGGACCTCTGCCGAGATCGCGCTGGCGTCACTGCCTGCCGGGCTTCACGTCCGGGTGGTGCAGGGCGCGGCGCGCTCGCCGCTGCTGGATGCGCTGGCGCAGGTCCGCGGGACGGAGAAAAACGCCTAGGGGCGTCGCCAAGTGGTTAAGGCACCGGGTTTTGATCCCGGCATTCGTAGGTTCGAATCCTTCCGCCCCTGCCAATCCAGTCACGCCGCATCCGCCGAGACGACCATGCAAGACGAACGTAACCTGCTTGTGTTTTCCGGCAACGCCAACAAGCCGTTGGCGAACAGCATCTGCCGCGAGCTGGGCGTGCGTCCCGGCAAGGCGCTGGTGTCCCGGTTCTCCGACGGCGAAGTGCAGGTGGAGATCCAGGAGAACGTGCGTCGGCAGGAAGTGTTCGTCGTGCAGCCGACCTGCGCGCCGAGTGCCGAGAATCTGGTGGAGCTGCTGGTCCTGATCGACGCGCTGAAGCGCGCATCGGCCAGCAGCGTCACCGCGGTGGTGCCGTACTTCGGCTACGCCCGCCAGGATCGCCGCATGCGCTCTTCGCGCGTGCCGATCACGGCGAAGGTGGCGGCGAAGATGTTCGGCGCGGTGAGCGCGGACCGCGTGCTGACGGTGGACCTGCATGCGGACCAGATCCAGGGATTCTTCGACATCCCGGTCGACAACGTGTACGCGTCCCCGCTGCTGCTGGCCGACATCTGGCGCGCCTACGGCACGGAGAACCTGCTGGTGGTATCGCCGGACGTCGGTGGCGTGGTGCGTGCCCGTGCCGTGGCCAAACGCCTCGATGACGCCGATTTGGCGATCATTGACAAGCGCCGTCCGCGCGCCAACGTCGCCACGGTGATGAACATCATCGGCGACGTGGAAGGCAAGGATTGCGTGCTGGTGGACGACATCGTCGACACTGCCGGTACGCTCTGCGCCGCGGCGGCGGCGTTGAAGCAGCATGGCGCCAACAAGGTGGCGGCCTACTGCACCCACCCCGTGCTCTCGGGCCCGGCCGTGGACAATCTGAACAACTCGGTGCTCGACGAGCTCGTCGTCACCGATACCATCCCGCTCTCGCCGCAGGCGCAGGGCTGCAGCAAGATCCGCCAGCTGTCGGTGGCGGAACTGCTGGCGGAAACGATCCGCCGCATCGCCTTCGGCGAGTCGGTCAGTTCGCTGTACGTGGATTGAGTCTCCGCTGCGCGCCGGAACATCGGCGGGCGGCATTCCGGGTTCATCTGGTCGCGGGTGAACCTTTCATCAGATCGCCGCAGGGCGGTCCAACAACTAGGTAGTGAAGAAAATGGCTAAGACGCATGAAATCAAGGTCGAGCGCCGCGAAGACGAGGGTAAGGGTGCGAGCCGCCGCCTCCGTCACGCGGGCACCGTGCCTGCCATCGTTTACGGTGGCGAACTGAAGCCGGTCAGCATCCAGCTGAACCACAACGAAGTCTGGCTGGCCTCCCAGCACGACTGGTTCTACTCGTCGATCCTGGACCTGAGCCTCAACGGCGACATCCAGAAGGTCCTGCTGCGTGACATGCAGCGCCACCCGTTCAAGCAGCAGATCATGCACCTGGACTTCCAGCGCGTGAACGAGAACGAGACGCTGCGCACCGCGGTGCCGCTGCACTTCCTCAACGAAGACAAGTCGCCGGCCGGCAAGTCCGCCGAAGTCGTGGTCACCCACGAACTGAACGAAGTCGTCGTCGAGTGTCTGCCGAAGGATCTGCCGGAATTCATCGAAATCGACCTGGCCGACCTGGCCATCGGTGCGGTGATCCACCTGTCCGACGTCAAGCTGCCAGCCGGCGTGACCATTCCCGAGCTGAAGCTGGGCAAGGAACACGACGTCGCCGTCGTGATCGCCAAGCACGGCAAGGAAGAGGCTGAAGAAGCCCCGGCGGAATCGGCCGAAGTGCCGGCGTCGAAGGTCGCCAAGAAGGACGACAAGTAATCGCGTGATCCTGCGCCCGCTCGCGCGGGCGCAGGTGCGCGTTGCGTCCCCATGGCAGGCTTGCGCCTCATTGTCGGGCTGGGCAATCCCGGTGCCGAACATGCCCGAACCCGGCACAACGCCGGGTTCCATTTTGTCGACGCCCTGGCGGAACGGCAGGGTGAGCGTTTCGGGCTGGACAGCAAGCTGTTCGGCGAAACCGCGAAGGTCGTGGTCGCCGGCCAGCCGGTGTGGCTGCTGAAGCCGGCCACCTTCATGAATCTCAGCGGCAAGTCGGTAGCGGCCGCGCTGCGCTTCTGGAAAATCGCGCCTGAAGAAGTGCTGCTCGCGCATGATGAGCTGGATCTCGCGCCGGGCGCCGCACGCCTGAAGTTCGATGGCGGCCACGGCGGCCAGAATGGCCTGCGCGACACCATCCAGCACCTCGGGCACGGCAAGTTCCATCGGCTGCGGATCGGTATCGGTCATCCCGGCCACAAGGATCGGGTGACGGGCTGGGTGCTGGGCAAGCCGGGCAAGGATGATGAAGTGCTGATCGCGCGTGCGATCGACGATGCGATGGACGTGCTGCCGCTGGCGGTGGCGGGCAATTTCATGGACGCGATGACGCGACTGCACACGCAGAAGGCATGATTGGTCATTGGTGATTGACGATTTTCAGGCGGTATCCGCCACGAATCGCCAATCACGAATTACGAATCCGGGAAGTAGACATGGGCATCAAATGCGGCATCGTGGGCCTGCCGAACGTCGGCAAGTCCACCCTGTTCAACGCGCTGACCAAGGCGGGCATCGCCGCGGCCAACTTCCCGTTCTGCACCATCGAGCCGAACGTGGGCGTGGTGCCGGTGCCGGATCTGCGCCTCAACCAGTTGGCCGAGATCGTCAAGCCGCAGAAGGTGATCCCGACGGCGGTCGAGTTCGTCGATATCGCCGGCCTGGTGGCGGGTGCGGCCAGCGGCGAAGGCCTGGGCAACAAGTTCCTGGCCCACATCCGCGAAGTGGATGCGATCACGCATGTGGTGCGCTGCTTCGAGAACGACGACGTCATCCACGTCAACAATCGCATCGATCCGCTGTCGGACATCGACACCATCGATACCGAGCTGGCGCTGGCGGACCTCGATAGCGTCGAGAAGGCGCTGAATCGTGCAGAGCGCTCGGCCAAGCAGGGCGAGAAGGACGCCATTGCCCGTAAGCCCGTGCTGCAGAAGCTGCAGGCCGGACTCAATGATGGCAAGCCGGGTCGCGCACTGGGCCTGGATGACGAAGAGAAGGCGCTGGTCCGCGACCTGTTCCTGTTGACGCTGAAGCCGGTGATGTACGTGGCCAACGTGCTCGAGGACGGCTTCGAGAACAATCCGCACCTGGATGCCGTGCGCGCGCGTGCCGCGACCGAAGGCGCCCAGGTGGTGCCGGTGTCGGCGGCCATCGAGGAGGAGTTGTCCCAGCTCGACGACGCTGACCGCGATGCCTTCCTGGCCGACCTCGGTCTGGACGAGCCCGGCCTGAACCGGGTCATCCGGGCCGCTTACACGTTGCTGGGCCTGCAGACCTACTTCACCGCAGGCGTGAAGGAAGTCCGCGCCTGGACGGTGCGGGGCGGTTCCACCGCCCCCCAGGCGGCGGCCGTGATCCATACCGACTTCGAGAAGGGCTTCATCCGCGCCGAGACCATCGCGTTCGACGACTTCCTCAAGTACAAGGGCGAGGCGGGTGCCCGCGATGCCGGCCGCCTGCGGCTGGAGGGCAAGGAATATCGCGTGCAGGAAGGTGACGTCCTGCATTTCCGGTTCAACGTCTGAGAAAAAAGTGTCCCGAACGCGTTGACAGACGTGCCGGCACACGCCAAAATCTCGGGCTGTTTCACCCTGGTTTGATTTGGCCCTTGGCCCAGTCAGTCCGGTGATCCCGGAGGGATACCCAAGCGGCCAACGGGGGCAGACTGTAAATCTGCTGGCTTACGCCTTCGGTGGTTCGAATCCACCTCCCTCCACCAGTTTTTCGTTGTTGTTTCGAGTTGTAGTGGTCTCCCGGTGCGGGAGTAGTTCAATGGTAGAACTGTAGCCTTCCAAGCTACTAGTGCGGGTTCGATTCCCGTCTCCCGCTCCACTGAACACCCGTGCAAGACCAGCGGCAATCCAGGCAACACAACCGGTTTCACGCTCACGTAGCTCAGTCGGTAGAGCACCTCCTTGGTAAGGAGGAGGTCGAAGGTTCGATTCCTTTCGTGAGCACCACTTCCATCCATTGATCCACTCGAGAACCAGCAGCCATGGCAAAGGGTAAGTTCGAACGCACCAAGCCCCACGTGAACGTGGGCACGATTGGTCACGTTGACCACGGCAAGACGACGCTGACGGCGGCGCTGACGAAGATCGGCGCGGAGCGTTTCGGTGGCGAGTTCAAGGCCTATGACGCGATCGACGCGGCGCCGGAAGAGAAGGCGCGCGGCATCACGATCTCCACGGCCCACGTGGAATACGAATCCGCCTCGCGCCACTACGCGCACGTGGATTGCCCGGGTCACGCCGACTACGTGAAGAACATGATCACCGGTGCGGCCCAGATGGACGGCGCGATCCTGGTGTGCTCGGCCGCTGACGGCCCGATGCCGCAGACCCGCGAGCACATCCTGCTCTCGCGCCAGGTCGGCGTGCCGTACATCGTCGTGTTCCTGAACAAGGCCGACATGGTCGACGACGCCGAGCTGCTCGAGCTGGTCGAAATGGAAGTCCGTGAGCTGCTGAGCAAGTACGAGTTCCCGGGCGACGACACCCCGATCATCTCGGGTTCGGCCCGTCTGGCGCTGGAAGGCGACCAGAGCGAAATCGGCGTGCCGGCGATCCTGAAGCTGGTCGATGCGCTGGACACCTGGATCCCGACCCCGGAGCGCGACGTCGACAAGCCGTTCCTGATGCCGGTGGAAGACGTGTTCTCGATCTCGGGTCGCGGTACCGTGGTGACCGGCCGTATCGAGCGCGGCGTGATCAAGGTGGGCGAGGAAATCGAAATCGTCGGTATCCGTCCGACCCAGAAGACCACGGTCACGGGCGTGGAAATGTTCCGCAAGCTGCTGGACCAGGGTCAGGCGGGCGACAACGCCGGTCTGCTGCTGCGCGGCACCAAGCGTGACGACGTGGAGCGTGGCCAGGTGCTGGCCAAGCCGGGTTCGATCACCCCGCACACTGAGTTCGAAGCCGAAGTCTACGTGCTGAGCAAGGACGAAGGCGGCCGTCACACCCCGTTCTTCAAGGGCTACCGTCCGCAGTTCTACTTCCGCACGACCGACATCACGGGCGCCGTGACCCTGCCGGAAGGCGTGGAAATGGTGATGCCGGGTGACAACATCAAGATGGTGGTCACCCTGATCAACCCGGTGGCGATGGACGAAGGCCTGCGTTTCGCGATCCGCGAAGGCGGTCGTACGGTCGGCGCCGGCGTGGTGGCCAAGATCATCAAGTAAGCCCCTGCGGTCCCGGCGAGGACTCGCCGGACAGCGACAAGGGCGGACCGGAACCTCGGTCCGCCTTCGCCGTCTAAGGGAAGGTTGTAGCAAATCGATACGCCAGTAGCTCAATTGGCAGAGCAGCGGTCTCCAAAACCGCAGGTTGGGGGTTCGAGTCCCTCCTGGCGTGCCACTTCCTCCCTCGCGGAGTCCGGGTCCCCGGTACTCCCCAAAAGCAAAGAGCGACAACTGACTTGAACAGCAAGGTCGAACAATCCAAAGCCGGCACGCCTGCAGCCGACATCACCAAGTACGTCCTGGCGCTGGCGCTGGTCGTGGCTGGCCTCGTCGCGTGGTGGTGGTTCAACGGCCAATGGGCTACGCCGGTGCGTGCGTTGGCGGTGGTCGCAGGACTGGTGCTGGGTGCGCTGGTGTTCCTGCAGACGGGCAAGGGTCGCGAGACGCGCGAATTCCTGTCCGAATCCCGTTTCGAGCTGCGCAAGGTCGTGTGGCCGACCCGTGAGGAAGCGACACGCACGACCTGGGTGGTCGTCATCGTGGTCATTATCCTCAGCCTGATCCTGGCTGCCTTCGATTTCGGCATCCAGAAGGCGATCGAGCTGTTCTTGAATTTTGGTCGTTGAGGAGAGTGCCGCAGTGAAGCGTTGGTATGTCGTCCATGCCTACTCGGGCTTCGAGAAGTCGGTGGCCCAGGCCCTCCGTGATCGCATCGTCCGCGATGAAATGCAGGAAAAGTTCGGCGACGTCCTCGTCCCGACCGAAGAGGTCGTGGAAATGCGCTCCGGCCAGAAGCGCCGTTCCGAGCGCAAGTTTTTCCCCGGCTACGTGCTGGTCCAGATCGAGACCCATGACGAAGCGGGCATCCCGCGCATGGACAATGAAAGCTGGCATCTGGTGAAGGACACGTCCAAGGTGTTGGGCTTCATCGGCGGCACCGCCGACCGTCCGCTGCCGATCCGTGACGAAGAGGCGGCCGCGATCCTTGATCGCGTCCAGGAAGGCGTCGAGAAGCCGAAGCCCAAGGTGCTGTTCGAGCCGGGCGAGATGGTCCGCGTCACCGATGGCCCGTTCAACGACTTCAATGGCGTGGTCGAGGAAGTCAATTACGAGAAGAGTCGCCTGCGCGTTGCGGTGCTGATCTTCGGCCGTTCCACCCCGGTGGAGCTGGAATTCGGGCAGGTCGAGAAGGCCTGACCCGGCGGCCCGGCGCGTTCAGCCGGGTCCGCAAAACCCTGATATACTGCGCGGCTCCCTGACGGCGATGCCGGGCAGGAGCCATGGCCGCCCTCGGGTGGCCATTGGTGCGTTCTAGAAAACGCGATGCCGGGACGCGTGATTTTCCCGGTCCGATGGGGAGCCTGTTACCCAGGCGTTAGCACCCGGAGAGTACTCACATGGCAAAGAAAGTTGTCGGTTACATCAAGCTGCAGGTGAAGGCCGGTCAGGCCAACCCCTCGCCGCCGGTCGGTCCTGCGCTGGGTCAGCGCGGCCTGAACATCATGGAATTCTGCAAGGCGTTCAACGCCGCCACGCAGAAGCTGGAACCGGGTCTGCCGATTCCGGTGGTCATCACGGCCTATTCCGACCGTACCTTCACCTTCATCACGAAGACGCCGCCGGCGTCGATCCTGCTGAAGAAGGCCGTCGGCATCACGTCCGGCTCCAAGCGCCCGAACACCGAGAAGGTGGGCAAGGTCACCCGCAAGCAGCTCGAGGACATCGCCAAGGCGAAGGAACCCGACCTGACCGCGGCCGACCTGGACGCAGCGGTGCGCACGATCGCGGGTTCGGCCCGCTCCATGGGCCTGACGGTAGAGGGTTAAGAGATGGCACAGAACAAGCGACAGAAGGCCATCCTGGCCGCCGTGACCCCCGGCAAGGCGTACGCCATTGACGAGGCCCTGAAGATCATCAAGACCGCGGTCAAGTCCAAGTTCGTCGAGTCCGTGGACGTCGCCGTCCGTCTGGGCGTGGACGCGAAGAAGTCCGACCAGCAGGTGCGCGGTTCGACCGTGCTGCCCGCCGGCACCGGCAAGTCGGTCCGCGTGGCCGTGTTCGCCCCGGCGGGCGCCAAGGCCGACGAAGCCGCCGCCGCTGGCGCCGAAGCCGTCGGCATGGATGACCTGGCCGAGAAGATGCTGGCTGGCGACATCAACTACGACGTGGTCATCGCCACGCCGGACGCGATGCGCGTGGTCGGTAAGCTCGGTACGGTGCTGGGCCCGCGCGGCCTGATGCCGAACCCGAAGGTCGGCACCGTGTCGCCGAACCCCGCCGAGGCGGTCAAGAACGCCAAGTCCGGCCAGGTGCGCTACCGCACCGACAAGGCCGGCATCATCCATTGCACGATCGGCAAGGCCAGCTTCGAAGACGAAGCGCTGAAGTCGAACCTGCAGGCGCTGCTGATCGACCTGGTGAAGGCCAAGCCGGCCACCTCGAAGGGTCAGTACCTGCAGAAGATCTCGGTCAGCTCGACCATGGGCCCCGGCGTGACCGTGGACCAGTCCTCGCTGTCCCTGAAGTAATCGCGTCATCCCTGTCCCGCGACGCGGGACAGGGCGCAACGAAATTTTGAGGGCAGTCGCCCAGGCCGGTCTCCGGTGCAAGCGACAGCCGTCAAAGACCGCAGGTGCGGTCAGCGCGCAACGACGACGGGCACGGAGGCTCGTGTTGGCAGGGAATCGCCGTCGTGGCTAGCGGGATCGCTTAATCCATTCCCCGCAAGGGAGTGCGCCTGCGTAGATGGTGCCGCCTTCTGGAAGTTTTCTGGTGCTGACCGCGAGGTCGGCCAGTCAGACAGGCCACCGACGGGACCGCAAGTCCCCGGCATCCAGGATGGACGCCGTCCAGGACCGCGAGCGGCAGGAGCCGCAAGCGGAGTCAATTAGTGAGGAGTGTATGGCTCTCAATCTGTCCCAGAAGCAAGAAGTAGTCGCCGAACTGGCAGACGTCGCCGCCAAGGCGCACTCCCTGGTCGCTGTCGAATACGCAGGCACCACGGTCACCCAGATGACCGCGATGCGCAAGAAGGCCCGCGAGACCGGCGTGTACTTGAAGGTTGTCAAGAACACGCTGGCCGTGCGTGCCATCGCCGGTACCGAGTTCGAGGTTGTCCAGGACAAGCTCGTCGGTCCGCTGCTGTATGCGTTTTCGACCGAGGAGCCCGGCGCTGCCGGTCGCCTGATCAAGGAATTCGCCAAGGGCAACGACAAGCTGCAGCCGAAGGTCGTCTCCGTGGGTGGCCAGCTGTATCCGGCCAGCCACGTGGAAGTCCTGGCATCGCTGCCGACCCGTGATCAGGCGCTGGCCATGCTGGCCCGCGTGCTGGCGGAACCTGCGTCCATGTTCGCCCGCGCCGTCAAGGCCGTGGCCGACAAGCAGGGTGGTGGCGAAGCACCGGCGGAAGCCGCTGCCGAAGCCCCGGCCGAAGCCTGAGTTCGACGTCTTTACGGTTCTACGAACCCTAATCCCAGATAATTTCCAAAGGTAAACACAATGTCCCTTTCCAACGAACAGATCGTCGACGCCATTGCCGGCAAGACCCTGATGGAAGTGATGGAGCTGGTCAAGGCCATCGAAGAGAAGTTCGGCGTCTCCGCCGCCGCCCCGGTCGTCGCCGCTGCCGGTCCGGCCGCCGCTGCCGCCCCGGTCGAAGAGCAGACCGAGTTCACCATCGTCCTGAAGGACGCCGGTGCCAAGAAGGTCGACGTCATCAAGGCTGTCCGCGCCATCACCGGCCTGGGCCTGAAGGAAGCCAAGGACCTCACCGAAGCCGGTGGCGTGCTGAAGGAAGGCATCTCGAAGGAAGACGCCGACAAGTTCAAGAAGGAACTCGAAGCCGCTGGTGCGAGCGTCGAAGTCAAGTAAGTCGTATCCGTCGCCGGTTCACCCAGGCGACAACCCGAGGCCGGGGGCGAAAGCCCCTGGCCTTCGGTCGTTTCAAGACGTAGCGATGTAGACGCGAGTTTGTAGTTGGAAGTAGCGGCAGAAGGCGTGCTGGTGCCGGCAATACCAGCGACTTCCAACTGGAAATTCCCCCGTTCGAAAGAATGTCCCCCGTGTGGTCGCGGACGCGCGCCCCACGCTGCCAGAGGCACAGTCACATGACGACATATTCGTTCACCGAAAAGAAGCGCATCCGCAAGGATTTCGGCAAGCAGCGGTCGATCCTCGAGGTCCCGTTCCTGCTGGCCATCCAGGTCGATTCCTACCGTGAGTTCCTGCAGGAGCACACCGATCCCGCCAAGCGCGAAGACCGTGGCCTGCACGCCGCGCTGAAGTCGGTCTTCCCGATCGCCAGCTACAGCGGCAATGCCGCGTTGGAATACGTCGGCTACAAGCTCGGCGAGCCCGTGTTCGACGAGCGCGAGTGCCGCAACCGTGGCCTGAGCTACGGCGCCCCGCTGCGCGTGACCGTGCGCCTGGTGATCTACGACCGTGAGTCGTCCACCAAGGCCATCAAGTACGTGAAGGAGCAGGAGGTCTACCTGGGCGAGATCCCGCTCATGACCGACAACGGCACCTTCATCGTCAACGGCACCGAGCGCGTCATCGTCTCGCAGCTGCACCGTTCGCCGGGCGTGTTCTTCGATCACGACCGCGGCAAGACGCACAGCTCGGGCAAGCTGCTGTACAGCGCCCGCATCATTCCTTACCGCGGCTCCTGGCTGGACTTCGAGTTCGACCCGAAGGACGCGCTGTTCACGCGTATCGACCGCCGCCGCAAGCTGCCGGTCTCGATCCTGCTGCGCGCGCTGGGCTACTCCAACGAGGAGATGCTCAACGAGTTCTTCGACGTCAACACCTTCCACATCCTGCCGGAAGGCGTGCAGCTGGAGCTGGTCTCCGAGCGCCTGCGTGGCGAGACGCTGAACTTCGACCTGGCCGATGGCGACAAGGTCATCGTGGAAGCCGGCAAGCGCATCACCGCGCGCCACGTGAAGCAGCTGGAGCAGTCCGGCATCGCTGCGCTGGCCGTGCCGGATGAATACCTGGTCGGCCGCATCCTGTCGCACGACGTGATCGACGCCAACACCGGCGAGCTGCTGGCCGCGGCCAACGACGAGATCACCGACGACCAGCTGGCCAAGTTCCGCAAGGCCGGCGTGGACGCCGTGGGCACGTTGTGGGTCAACGACCTGGACCGTGGTCCGTACCTGTCCAACACGCTGCGCATCGACCCGACCAAGACCCAGCTGGAAGCGCTGGTCGAGATCTACCGCATGATGCGTCCCGGCGAGCCGCCGACCAAGGACGCCGCGCAGAACCTGTTCCACAACCTGTTCTTCACCTTCGAGCGCTACGACCTGTCCAATGTCGGCCGCATGAAGTTCAACCGTCGCGTGGGCCGCAAGGAAACCACCGGCGAGGCCGTGCTGTACGACAAGAAGTACTTCGGTGCGCGTAACGACGAAGAGGCCAAGCGCCTGGTCGCCGAGCTGGGCGAGACCTCGGACATCCTGGACGTCATCAAGGTCCTGACCGAGATCCGCAACGGCCGCGGCACCGTGGATGACATCGACCACCTGGGCAACCGTCGCGTGCGTTCGGTCGGCGAAATGGCCGAGAACGTGTTCCGCGTGGGCCTGGTCCGCGTCGAGCGCGCCGTGAAGGAGCGCCTGTCGATGGCGGAGTCCGAGGGCCTGACGCCGCAGGAACTGATCAACGCCAAGCCGGTGGCTGCCGCGATCAAGGAGTTCTTCGGCTCCTCGCAGCTGTCGCAGTTCATGGACCAGAACAACCCGCTGTCGGAAGTCACGCACAAGCGTCGCGTCTCGGCCCTGGGCCCGGGCGGCCTGACCCGCGAGCGCGCCGGCTTCGAAGTCCGCGACGTGCACCCGACCCATTACGGCCGCGTCTGCACCATCGAGACGCCGGAAGGCCCGAACATCGGCCTGATCAACTCGCTGGCCGTGTACGCCCGCACCAACAGCTACGGTTTCCTCGAGACGCCGTACCGCAAGGTCGTGGACGGCACGATCACCGACGAGATCGAATACCTGTCGGCGATCGAAGAGAACGAGTACGTCATCGCGCAGGCCAACGCGCTGCATGACGCCAAGAGCCGCCTGACCGAACAGTTCGTGCCTTGCCGCTACCAGGGCGAGTCGCTGCTGAAGCCGCCGAGCGAAGTCGATTACATGGACGTCTCGCCGATGCAGACCGTGTCGGTCGCCGCGGCGCTGGTGCCGTTCCTGGAGCACGATGACGCCAACCGCGCACTGATGGGCGCCAACATGCAGCGCCAGGCCGTGCCTACGCTGCGTGCGCAGAAGCCGCTGGTCGGTACCGGCATCGAGCGCGCCGTGGCGCGCGACTCGGGCGTGACCGTGAATGCCCGCCGTGGCGGCGTGGTCGAGCAGATCGACGCCGGCCGCATCGTGGTGAAGGTCAACGAGGTCGAGATCTCCGGCGAAACCGATGCCGGCGTCGATATCTATTCGCTGATCAAGTACACGCGCTCCAACCAGAACACCTGCATCAACCAGCGTCCGCTGGTGAACGTGGGCGACGTGGTTGCGCGCGGCGACGTGCTGGCCGACGGTCCCTCGACCGACATCGGCGAGCTGGCGCTGGGCCAGAACATGCTGATCGCGTTCATGCCGTGGAACGGCTACAACTTCGAAGACTCCATCCTGCTCTCCGAGCGCGTGGTGGAAGAGGATCGCTACACCACGATCCACATCGAAGAGCTGACCTGCGTCGCGCGTGACACCAAGCTGGGTCCGGAGGAAATCTCGGCCGACATCCCGAACGTCTCCGAGCAGGCGCTGAACCGCCTCGACGAGAGCGGCGTGGTGTACATCGGTGCGGAAGTGCGCGCCGGCGACATCATGGTCGGCAAGGTCACGCCGAAGGGCGAGAGCCAGCTGACCCCGGAAGAGAAGCTGCTGCGCGCGATCTTCGGCGAGAAGGCTTCGGACGTGAAGGACAGCTCGCTGCGCGTGCCGCCGGGCATGGACGGCACCGTCATCGACGTGCAGGTCTTCACCCGCGACGGCATCGAGAAGGACAAGCGTGCGCGCCAGATCGAGGAAAACGAGATCAAGCGCGTCAAGAAGGACTTCGACGACCAGTTCCGCATCCTCGAAGGCGCCATCTACGCCCGCCTGCGTTCGCAGCTGGTCGGCAAGGTTGCCAACGGTGGTCCGGGCACGCTGAAGAAGGGCGACGCGATCTCCGACGCCTATCTGGATGGCCTGAAGAAGGCCGAGTGGTTCACCCTGCGCATGAAGGACGATGACGCGTCCGACGCCATCGAGCGCGCCCAGATGCAGATCCAGGCGCATGAGAAGGAATTCGAGCGTCGCTTCGCCGACAAGCGCGGCAAGATCACCGCCGGCGACGACCTCGCCCCGGGCGTGCTGAAGATGGTCAAGGTCTACCTGGCCGTGAAGCGCCGCATCCAGCCGGGCGACAAGATGGCCGGCCGCCACGGCAACAAGGGCGTCGTGTCGACCATCGTGCCCGTCGAGGACATGCCGTACATGGCCACCGGCGAGACCGTGGACATCGTGCTGAACCCGCTGGGCGTGCCGTCGCGTATGAACATCGGCCAGGTGCTGGAAGTCCACCTGGGCTGGGCCGCCAAGGGCCTGGGTCGCAAGATCCAGGAGATGCTGGAAGCCCAGGCCAAGGTCGCCGACCTGCGCAAGTTCCTGACCCAGATCTACAACCACGACCAGAAGCTGGGCGAGGACCGCGTGGACCTGGACCAGTTCAGCGATGCCGAACTGATCGCGCTGGCCAAGAACCTGACCGACGGCGTGCCGATGGCCACCCCGGTGTTCGACGGTGCGGCGGAAACCGAGATCAAGCACATGCTCGACCTCGCGGGCCTGCCGATCAGCGGCCAGACGCAGCTGTTCGACGGCCGCACCGGCGAGGCGTTCGATCGCCACACCACGGTCGGCTACATGCACATGCTGAAGCTGAACCACCTGGTCGACGACAAGATGCACGCGCGTTCCACCGGTCCGTACTCGCTCGTCACCCAGCAGCCGCTGGGCGGCAAGGCGCAGTTCGGCGGCCAGCGCTTCGGTGAAATGGAAGTCTGGGCGCTGGAAGCCTACGGCGCGGCGCACACCCTGCAGGAAATGCTGACGGTCAAGTCGGACGACGTGCAGGGCCGCAACCAGATGTACAAGAACATCGTCGATGGTGCCCACGAGATGGTTGCGGGCATGCCGGAATCCTTCAACGTGCTGGTGAAGGAAATCCGCTCGCTCGCTATCAACATGGAACTGGAAGACTGACCGATGTGGCGCGGCGGCACTGACCTGCCGCTGCGCCGATCGACCCTGGTCAACCCGCCATCGACAAAGATTCCTCCTGACGGAGAAACACCATGAAAGACCTGCTCAACCTCTTCAACCAGCAGCGCCAGACGCTGGACTTCGACGCGATCAAGATCGCGCTGGCCTCGCCGGACCTGATCCGTTCGTGGTCCTTCGGCGAAGTGAAGAAGCCGGAAACCATCAACTACCGTACGTTCAAGCCGGAGCGTGACGGCCTGTTCTGCTCGGCCATCTTCGGCCCGATCAAGGACTACGAGTGCCTGTGCGGCAAGTACAAGCGCATGAAGCACCGCGGCGTGGTCTGCGAGAAGTGCGGCACGGAAGTGACGCTGGCCAAGGTGCGCCGCGAGCGCATGGGCCACATCGACCTGGCCAGCCCGGTCGCGCACATCTGGTTCCTGAAGTCGCTGCCGTCGCGCATCGGCCTGATGCTGGACATGACCCTGCGCGATATCGAGCGCGTGCTGTACTTCGAAGCCTACGTCGTCACCGAGCCGGGCCTGACCTCGCTCGAGCGCCGCCAGCTGCTGACCGAAGAGCAGTTCATGCAGGCGCGCCAGGAGCACGGCGACGACTTCGACGCCGCCATGGGTGCCGAAGCCGTCTACGACCTGCTGCGCACGATCGACCTGCAGGCCGAGATGGTGAACCTGCGCGAAGACATCGCCAGCACCGGTTCGGAAACCAAGCTCAAGCGCCTCACCAAGCGCATCAAGCTGATGGAAGCCTTCCTGGAGTCGGGCAACCGTCCGGAATGGATGGTCATGACCGTGCTGCCCGTGCTGCCGCCGGACCTGCGTCCGCTGGTGCCGCTGGATGGCGGCCGCTTCGCGACCTCCGATCTGAACGACCTGTACCGCCGCGTCATCAACCGCAACAACCGCCTGCGTCGCCTGCTGGAGCTCAACGCTCCGGACATCATCGTGCGTAACGAAAAGCGCATGCTGCAGGAGTCGGTTGACGCCCTGATGGACAACGGCCGTCGCGGCCGCGCCATCACCGGTACCAACAAGCGCCCGCTGAAGTCGCTGGCCGACATGATCAAGGGCAAGCAGGGCCGCTTCCGCCAGAACCTGCTGGGCAAGCGCGTCGACTACTCCGGCCGTTCGGTCATCGTGGTCGGCCCGACCCTGCGCCTGCACGAGTGCGGCCTGCCGAAGAAGATGGCGCTGGAGCTGTTCAAGCCGTTCGTGTTCGCCAAGCTGCAGCGTCGCGGCCTGGCCACCACCATCAAGGCGGCCAAGAAGCTGGTCGAGCGCGAAGAAGCCGAAGTCTGGGACATCCTGGAAGAGGTCATCCGCGAGCACCCGGTGCTGCTGAACCGCGCGCCGACGCTGCACCGCCTGGGCATCCAGGCGTTCGAGCCGGTGCTGATCGAAGGCAAGGCGATCCAGCTGCACCCGCTGGTCTGCACCGCGTTCAACGCCGACTTCGACGGTGACCAGATGGCCGTGCACGTGCCGCTGTCCCTGGAAGCGCAGCTGGAAGCGCGCGCGCTGATGATGTCCTCCAACAACATCCTGTCGCCGGCCAACGGCGAGCCGATCATCGTGCCGTCGCAGGACGTCGTGCTGGGTCTGTACTACATGACCCGTGCGCTGGAGAACAAGAAGGGCGAGGGCATGGCCTTCGCCAACATCGCCGAGGTCAAGCGCGCCTACGACAACCGCGCCGTCGAACTGCACGCGAAGGTCAAGGTCCGCATCAGCGGCACCGTGATCGACGAGGAAGGCGGCCGCAGCCAGCAGACCAGCATCGTGGACACCACGATCGGTCGTGCGCTGCTCGCCGAGATCCTGCCGGAAGGCCTGCCGTTCGCGCTGGTCAACACCGAGTTGAACAAGAAGGCCATCAGCCGCCTGATCAACTCCAGCTACCGCATGCTGGGCCTGAAGGACACGGTCGTGTTCGCCGACAAGCTGATGTACACCGGCTTCGCGTACGCCACGCGCGCCGGCGTTTCCATCGGCATCGACGACATGCTGATCCCGGCCGAGAAGAAGGGCATCCTGGGCGAAGCCGAACAGGAAGTGCTGGAGATCCAGGAGCAGTACCAGAGCGGTCTGGTCACCGCCGGCGAGCGCTACAACAAGGTGGTCGACATCTGGTCGCGCACCAACGAGCGCATCGCCAAGGCGATGATGGACACCATCGGTACCGACAAGGTGCAGAACGCCAAGGGCGAGACCATCAACGAAAAGTCGATGAACTCGCTGTACATCATGGCCGACTCCGGCGCCCGTGGTAGCCAGGCGCAGATCCGCCAGCTGGCCGGTATGCGCGGCCTGATGGCGCGTCCCGACGGTTCGATCATCGAGACGCCCATCAAGGCGAACTTCCGCGAAGGCCTGAACGTGCAGGAGTACTTCAACTCCACCCACGGTGCCCGTAAGGGTCTGGCCGATACCGCGCTGAAGACGGCGAACTCCGGTTACCTGACCCGTCGCCTGGTCGACGTGGCGCAGGACGTGGTGATTACCGAGGTCGACTGCGGCACGCAGGAAGGCCTGACCATGACCCCGATCGTGGAAGGCGGCGACGTGGTCGAACCGCTGCGCGATCGCGTGCTGGGCCGCATCGTGGCCGAAGACGTGTTCCTGCCGGGCAACGACGAGGATCCGATCGTCACCCGCAACACGCTGCTGGACGAAGCCTGGGTGCAGAAGCTGGAAGATGCCGGCGTGCAGGCCCTGAAGGTGCGCTCCACCATCACCTGCGAATCCGACTTCGGCGTCTGTGCGCACTGCTACGGCCGTGACCTGGCCCGTGGCCACATCGTCAACATCGGCGAAGCGGTCGGCGTCATCGCCGCGCAGTCGATCGGCGAGCCCGGCACCCAGCTGACCATGCGTACGTTCCACATCGGTGGTGCGGCATCGCGTGCGGCGGCGGTCGACAACATCACGGTCAAGACGACCGGCTCGATCAAGTTCAACAATCTGAAGTTCGTCGAACACGCCAACGGCAGCCTGGTCGCGGTGTCGCGCTCGGGCGAACTGTCAGTGCTCGACGGCCATGGCCGCGAGCGCGAGCGCTACAAGCTGCCCTACGGCGCCACGATCAACGTCAAGGACGGCGACCAGATCACCGCCGGCCAGGCCGTGGCGAACTGGGATCCGCACAACCACCCGATCGTGTCGGAAGTGGCCGGTTTCGTGCGCTTCGTCGACTTCGTCGACGGCGTCACCGTCATCGAGAAGACCGACGACCTGACCGGCCTGGCCTCGCGCGAGATCACCGATCCGAAGCGTCGTGGCTCGCAGGGCAAGGACCTGCGCCCGATCGTCCGCATCGTGGACAAGGACGGCAAGGACCTGAGCATTCCGGGTACCGACCTGCCGGCGCAGTACCTGCTGCCGCCGCGCTCGATCGTCAACCTGCAGGACGGCGCGCCCGTCGGCGTGGGCGACGTGGTCACCAAGGTGCCGCAGGAAGCCTCGAAGACCCGCGACATCACCGGTGGTCTGCCGCGCGTCGCCGACCTGTTCGAAGCCCGCAAGCCGAAGGATCCGGCGATCCTGGCCGAGCGCTCCGGTGTCATCAGCTTCGGCAAGGACACCAAGGGCAAGCAGCGCCTGATCATCAAGGACACCGACGGTTCGGAGCACGAGGAGCTGATTCCGAAGTTCCGCCAGATCATCGTGTTCGAAGGCGAGCACGTGGCCAAGGGTGAGACCATCGTGGACGGCGAGCCGAGCCCGCAGGACATCCTGCGCCTGCTGGGTGTCGAGCCGCTGGCGGCCTACCTGGTGAAGGAAATCCAGGACGTCTACCGCCTGCAGGGCGTGAAGATCAACGACAAGCACATCGAAGTCATCACCCGCCAGATGCTGCGCAAGGTGGAAATCACCGACGCCGGCAACAGCAAGTTCCTGGCAGGCGAGCAGGTCGAGAAGCAGCGTTTCATCGAAGAGAACGCCAAGCTGCTGGCCCGCAACGAACTGCCGGCGAAGTACGACCCGGTCCTGCTGGGCATCACCAAGGCCTCGCTGGCGACGGAGTCGTTCATCTCGGCGGCGTCGTTCCAGGAGACCACGCGCGTGTTGACCGAGGCAGCCGTTCGCGGCACTCGCGACACCCTGCGCGGCCTGAAGGAAAACGTCATCGTGGGTCGTCTGATCCCGGCCGGTACCGGCTTGGCGTACCACAACCAGCGTCGCCGCAACGCCTCCGGTCTGACCGAGGCCGAGGTGAACGCCCTGTCGGGTGGCAGCACCGAGGCCGCTCCGGCGGCTGCGGTGGTCGCGTCCGACGAAGCCGGCGAGGAGTCCAGCGCCAGCTAAACCGTACTACCTGACGGCCTTCGGGCCGTCCCAGACCACGAAAAGAGGCGCAGGATGCGCCTCGTTTTCGGCCCAGGAAGGGCGGGATCGCAGTCAGTTGGCAGGCACCCACCTCCGTCGCGTTGACGGTCGGGCGGGTTGCCGGCTATACTTTTCCGTCTAGGTGGGCCGTCATACGGCCTGCCTTCGTTTTCATGTCAAACAAGGCTCCGGCCTTCACACGAAGAATCCACTATGGCAACCGTCAATCAGCTGGTCCGCAAGCCGCGGCAGGCCCCCACGTACAAGAGCCAGTCGCCCGCGCTGGACAACTGCCCGCAGCGTCGCGGCGTGTGCACCCGCGTCTACACGACGACCCCGAAGAAGCCGAATTCGGCTCTCCGCAAGGTCGCCAAGGTGCGCCTGACCAACCAGGAAGAAATCATCAGCTACATCGGCGGTGAAGGTCACAACCTGCAGGAGCACTCCGTGGTGCTCGTGCGCGGCGGCCGTGTGAAGGACCTGCCGGGCGTGCGCTACCACACCGTGCGCGGTTCGCTCGACGCCTCGGGCGTCGCCAAGCGCCGCCAGGGCCGTTCCAAGTACGGCGCCAAGCGTCCCAAGGCTTAAGGAAAAAGAATCATGTCGCGCAAAGGCTCTGCCCCCCAACGTGAAATCCTGCCGGACCCCAAGCACGGCAGCCAGACGATTGCCCGCTTCATCAACATGGTGATGTTGAGCGGCAAGAAGTCGGTCGCCGAAAAGATCGTCTACGGCGCCATGGACGTCATCGGTGAGAAGAATCCCAACGCCCTCGAGCTGGTCGAGAAGGCGCTGGACAACGTGTCCCCGGCCGTCGAAGTGAAGTCGCGCCGTGTCGGTGGCGCGACCTACCAGGTGCCGGTCGAAGTGCGTTCGTCGCGTCGCATGGCGCTGGCGATGCGCTGGCTGATCGAATCCGCGCGCAAGCGTGGCGAGAACACCATGCCGCGCAAGCTGGCTGCCGAGCTGCTGGATGCCTCCGAGAACCGCGGCGGCGCCATCAAGAAGCGTGAAGAGACCCACCGCATGGCGGAAGCGAACAAGGCGTTCGCGCACTACCGCTGGTAACGGCCTCCGGACCCTTGCAAGCAAGGGTCACCGGCATCATCTAGGTGCCACCTGGGGCGCGTATTCCGCGCCCCGCACCGAAGGCCGCCGAAAGGCGGCATTCGGCCATCTGAAGATCCGCCCTCCACGGAAGGCCCCCGCATCCTGCTGGCCCTCCATCAGAAAAGAGAGACTGTCGTGGCTCGCACCACTCCCATCGAGCGTTACCGCAATTTCGGCATCATGGCGCACATCGACGCCGGCAAGACCACCACGTCCGAGCGCATCCTGTTCTACACCGGCGTCAGCCACAAGATCGGTGAAGTGCACGACGGTGCCGCGACCATGGACTGGATGGAGCAGGAGCAGGAGCGCGGCATCACCATCACGTCCGCCGCCACCACGGCGTTCTGGACCGGCATGGATAAGTCCTTGCCGCAGCACCGCTTCAACATCATCGACACCCCCGGCCACGTCGACTTCACCATCGAAGTCGAGCGCTCGCTGCGCGTGCTCGACGGTGCCGTGTTCGTGCTGTGCGCCGTCGGTGGCGTGCAGCCGCAGTCCGAGACCGTGTGGCGCCAGGCGAACAAGTACGCCGTGCCGCGCCTTGCATTCGTCAACAAGATGGACCGCACCGGTGCCGACTTCTTCAAGGTCGTCGACCAGCTGAAGACCCGCTTGGGCGCGTACCCCGTGCCGATGCAGGTGCCGGTCGGCGCCGAGGACGGCTTCGAGGGCGTCATCGACCTGCTGAAGATGAAGTACATCCATTGGGATGTCGCTTCCCAGGGCACCAAGTTCGAGTACCGCGACATTCCCGCCGAGCTGGCCGACAAGGCGGCGACGGACCGTGCCTTCATGGTGGAAGCCGCCGCTGAAGCCAGCGAAGAGCTGATGGACAAGTACCTCAATGAAGGCGACCTGTCCGAAGCCGAGATCATCGCCGGCCTGCGCGAGCGCACCCTGAAGGTCGAAGTGATCCCGGTTTACTGCGGCTCCGCGTTCAAGAACAAGGGCGTGCAGGCCATGCTCGACGGCGTGATCCAGCTGCTGCCGTCGCCGACCGATCGTCCGCCGGTGCAGGGCATCGACGAGAACGAGAAGGAAGACAGCCGCAAGGCGGGCGACAACGAGCCGTTCTCGGCGCTGGCGTTCAAGATCATGACGGATCCGTTCGTGGGTTCGCTGACGTTCTTCCGCGTCTACTCGGGCGTGCTGAACTCCGGCGACGCGGTGTACAACCCGGTCAAGTCGAAGAAGGAGCGCGTGGGTCGTATCCTGCAGATGCACTCCAATCAGCGCGACGAGATCAAGGAAGTGCGCGCGGGCGACATCGCGGCAGCCGTCGGCCTGAAGGACGTCACCACGGGTGACACGCTGTGCTCGCTCGACCACATCATCACCCTGGAGCGCATGGTGTTCCCGGAACCCGTCATCTCGATGGCGGTGGAGCCGAAGACCAAGTCCGACCAGGAGAAGATGGGTCTGGCCCTGGGTCGCCTCGCGCAGGAAGATCCCTCGTTCCGCGTCAAGACGGACGAAGAGTCCGGCCAGACGATCATCTCGGGCATGGGTGAGCTGCATCTGGAAATCCTGGTGGACCGCATGAAGCGCGAGTTCAACGTGGAAGCCAACGTCGGCAAGCCGCAGGTGGCCTACCGCGAGACCATCCGCAAGTCGGTCAAGCAGGACGGCAAGTTCGTGCGCCAGTCGGGCGGTCGCGGCCAGTACGGCCACATCGTCATCGAAATGTCGCCGGTCGAGCGCGGCGTGGGCTTCTCGTACGAAAGCGCCATCGTCGGTGGCGTCGTGCCGAAGGAATACGTTGCCGCTGCCGGTAAGGGCATCGAAGATGCCATGAAGAGCGGCCCGCTGGCCGGCTTCCCGGTGGTCGACATCGCCATCAAGGCCGTCGACGGTTCGTTCCATGACGTCGACTCCAACGAAATGGCGTTCAAGGTCGCCGGCTCGATGGCCTTCAAGGAAGCTTTCAGCAAGGCCCAACCGGTCCTGCTGGAGCCGATGATGAAGGTCGAGATCGTCACCCCGGAAGACTATCTGGGCGACGTGATGGGCGACGTGAGCCGTCGTCGCGGCATCCTGCAGGGCCAGGACGACAGTCCGTCCGGCAAGGTGATCGCCGCGATGGTGCCGCTGGGCGAAATGTTCGGCTACGCCACCACGCTGCGTTCGATGTCGCAGGGTCGCGCCACGTTCTCGATGGAGTTCGACCACTACGCGGAGGCGCCGGCCAACATTGCCGACGCGGTCGTCAAGAAGAACTAAGAGTTTGGGGCAGGGCGCTGCGGTTGCGGTGCCCTGCATTCCCGTCACGAATCACGCATAACAAGGTAGAAGACAATGGCAAAGGGTAAGTTCGAACGCACCAAGCCCCACGTGAACGTGGGCACGATTGGTCACGTTGACCACGGCAAGACGACGCTGACGGCGGCGCTGACGAAGATCGGCGCGGAGCGTTTCGGTGGCGAGTTCAAGGCCTATGACGCGATCGACGCGGCGCCGGAAGAGAAGGCGCGCGGCATCACGATCTCCACGGCCCACGTGGAATACGAATCCGCCTCGCGCCACTACGCGCACGTGGATTGCCCCGGCCACGCCGACTACGTGAAGAACATGATCACTGGTGCGGCCCAGATGGACGGCGCGATCCTGGTGTGTTCGGCCGCTGACGGCCCGATGCCGCAGACCCGCGAGCACATCCTGCTCTCGCGCCAGGTCGGCGTGCCGTACATCGTCGTGTTCCTGAACAAGGCCGACATGGTCGACGACGCCGAGCTGCTCGAGCTGGTCGAAATGGAAGTCCGTGAGCTGCTGAGCAAGTACGAATTCCCGGGCGACGACACCCCGATCATCTCGGGTTCGGCCCGTCTGGCGCTGGAAGGCGACCAGAGCGAAATCGGCGTGCCGGCGATCCTGAAGCTGGTCGATGCGCTGGATACCTGGATTCCGACCCCGGAGCGCGACGTCGACAAGCCGTTCCTGATGCCGGTGGAAGACGTGTTCTCGATCTCGGGCCGCGGCACCGTGGTGACCGGCCGTATCGAGCGCGGCGTGATCAAGGTGGGCGAGGAAATCGAAATCGTCGGTATCCGTCCGACCCAGAAGACCACGGTCACGGGTGTGGAAATGTTCCGCAAGCTGCTGGACCAGGGTCAGGCGGGCGACAACGCTGGTCTGCTGCTGCGCGGCACCAAGCGTGACGACGTGGAGCGCGGCCAGGTGCTGGCCAAGCCGGGTTCGATCACCCCGCACACCGAGTTCGAAGCCGAAGTCTACGTGCTGAGCAAGGATGAAGGCGGCCGTCACACCCCGTTCTTCAAGGGTTACCGTCCGCAGTTCTACTTCCGCACGACCGACATCACGGGCGCCGTGACCCTGCCGGAAGGCGTGGAAATGGTGATGCCGGGTGACAACATCAAGATGGTGGTCACCCTGATCAACCCGGTGGCGATGGACGAAGGCCTGCGTTTCGCGATCCGCGAAGGCGGCCGTACGGTCGGCGCCGGCGTGGTGGCCAAGATCATCAAGTAAGCCCCTGCGGTCCCGGCGAGGACTCGCCGGACAGCGACAAGGGCGGACCGGAACCTCGGTCCGCCTTTTGTTTGCAGAAAGTTCTTCGCCATTCGGGCGGAGATGCTGCAAAACAGCAAAACATGCGCTATGATGCGCGCCCCTTGAAAGCCGCTTGGCCCGATAGGAATCGCTTGATCCGCCAGCGCCCCCTGGGAGGCCGCTGGTAATACCGCGAAAAGAGGTGCAGGAAGCGCCTCGTGTTCGCCAGACACGGAGTGTCGCGTGCCTTCCTGCAGGCTTTCGAGCCGGGCAGGGCGCCCCGATGGTTGACGGGGTGTGTCACGCGTCCTATACTTTCATGTCTGGGCGGGCCGGTTTACCGGCCTGCCTAGTTTTTCAGGAAGATCCCCAGCCGATTCCGGCGCTGCCCGTCCGTGGAGTTCACGCGGCCGGTGGGGAGCTGGAACAGCTTGGACTAACCGGGGCAAGGCATCCCAGAGGCCGCGCCCGTCGCTCTTTAACGAAGGAAATTTCCGTCATGGCGGACCAAAAGATCCGAATCCGGCTCAAAGCGTACGATCATCGCCTGATCGACCGCTCGGCCAGCGAGATCGTCGAGACGGCCAAGCGGACCGGCGCGCAAGTGCGCGGCCCGATCCCGCTGCCGACCAAGATCGAGCGCTACACCATCCTGGTTTCCCCGCACGTCGACAAGGACGCGCGTGACCAGTACGAAACCCGCACGCACAAGCGCGTGCTCGACATCGTCGATCCCAACGACAAGACCGTGGACGCGCTGATGAAGCTCGAGCTCGCGGCTGGCGTCGACGTGCAGATCAAGCTGACCTGAGGCCCACGACCATGACCGCGAAGAAATATTCGTTGGGTCTCGTCGGCCGCAAGGCTGGCATGACCCGTGTGTTCACCGAAGATGGCAAGTCCATTCCGGTGACGCTGATCGAAGCTACCCCGAACCGCATCACCCAGATCAAGACCCCGGAAGCCGACGGCTACAGCGCCGTGCAGGTCGCCGTGGGCACCCGTCGCGCCTCGCTGATCACCAAGCCGGTCGCCGGTCACCTGGCCAAGGCCAAGGTCGAAGCCGGTCGTGGCCTGTGGGAGCTGCGCGTGGAAGCCGACAAGCTGGGCGACTTCACCGTCGGCGGCGAGATCAAGGCTGACATCTTTGAAGTCGGCCAGATCGTCGACGTCCAGGGCGTCACCAAGGGCAAGGGCTTCCAGGGCACCATCAAGCGCTGGAACTTCCGCATGGGCGACGCCACCCACGGTAACTCGCTGTCGCATCGCGCACCGGGTTCGCTGGGTCAGCGCCAGACGCCGGGTCGCGTGTTCCCGGGCAAGAAGATGTCGGGCCACATGGGTGCCGTGCAGCAGAGCACGCAGAACCTGGAAGTCGTCCGCGTGGACGCCGAGCGCGGCCTGATCGCCGTTCGCGGCGCCGTGCCGGGTGCGCCGGGTGGCGACGTGATCGTGCGTCCGGCGAGCAAGGGTTGAGGAGAACGACCATGGAACTAGCCATTACAGGTAGCGCCAACAAGCTGTCGGTCTCCGACGACGTGTTCGGCCGCGAGTTCAGCGAAGATCTGGTTCACCAGGTCGTCGTTGCCTACCGCAACGCCGGTCGTGCCGGCACCAAGGCGCAGAAGACGCGCGCCGAAGTGAACGGCACCACCAAGAAGTCCAAGAAGCAGAAGGGTGGCGGTGCTCGTCACGGTGCCCTGACCGCGCCGATCTTCGTCGGCGGCGGCGTGACCTTCGCGGCGAAGCCGCGCAGCTTCGCGCAGAAGGTCAACCGCAAGATGTACCGCGCGGCCATCAGCTCGATCCTGTCCGAGCTGAACCGCCAGAACCGCCTGAAGGTCGTGGAAGCGTTCGACGTGGACGCCACCAAGACCAGCGCCCTGGTTGAAAAGCTGAAGGGCCTGGATCTGGGTCAGCGTCCGCTGATCGTCACCGAGGATGCCTCCGAGCACCTGTACCTGTCCGCCCGCAACCTTCCCTACGTGGAAGTGCGCGACGTGCAGGGCCTGGACCCGGCGGCGCTGGTTGGTGCCGACTCCGTGCTGATCACGGCCGACGCCGTCAAGAAGATCGAGGAGTGGCTGGCATGATCAGCAACGAAAAGATTTTTGCCGTGCTGCGTGCTCCGCGCGTCTCCGAAAAGACCGTGCGCCTGCAGGAACTCTCCAACCAATACGTCTTCGAAGTCTCGAACGATGCCACCAAGGCCGATGTGAAGGCCGCGGTCGAGCAGCTGTTCGACGTCAAGGTCGAGACGGTCAACGTGGTCAACGTCAAGGGCAAGAACAAGTCCTTCCGTAACCGCGCCGGCCGCCGCGGCGACTGGCGCAAGGCGTACGTGCGTCTGGCCGATGGTCAGGCCATCGACGTGTCGGCCAAGGCCTGAGGTAGACCCACATGCCATTGATGAAATTCAAGCCCACCTCCCCCGGTCGCCGTTCGGCGGTCCGCGTGGTGACGCCCGACCTGCACAAGGGTGCTCCGCATGCTGCGCTGCTCGAGAAGCAGAGCAAGTCCGGCGGTCGCAACCACCACGGTCGCATCACCACCCGTCATATCGGCGGTGGCCATAAGCAGCATTACCGCATCATCGACTTCAAGCGCGACAAGGAAGGCATCCCGGCGCGCGTGGAGCGGATCGAATACGATCCCAACCGCACCGCGCACATCGCGCTGCTGTGCTACGTCGATGGCGAGCGTCGCTACATCATCGCCCCGAAGGGCCTGAAGGCCGGTGACCAGGTCATCGCCGGTAGCGATGCCCCGATCAAAGCTGGCAACACGCTGCCGCTGCGCAACATCCCGGTCGGTACGACGATCCACGGCATCGAGCTGAAGCCGGGCAAGGGCGCGCAGATCGCCCGCGCCGCTGGCGCCGCCGTGCAGCTGGTCGCTCGTGAGCAGGGCTTCGCCACGCTGCGTCTTCGCTCCGGCGAAATGCGCAAGGTGCAGGTCGAGTGCCGCGCCACGGTGGGCGAAGTCGGCAACGACGAGCACAGCCTGGAGAAGCTCGGCAAGGCCGGTGCCAAGCGCTGGCGCGGTGTCAAGCCGACCGTCCGCGGTGCGGCCATGAACCCCGTCGACCACCCGCACGGTGGTGGTGAGGCCAAGGCCGGCCAGGGCAACCCGCATCCGGTCACCCCGTGGGGTGTCCCGACCAAGGGTTACAAGACGCGCAAGAACAAGCGCACGCAGCAATTCATCGTCCGCGATCGTAGGGGCTAATCGACCATGGCACGTTCACTCAAGAAGGGCCCGTTCGTCGATCACCACCTCGTCAAGAAGGTGGAGGCCGCGGGCGGCAGCAAGAAGCCGATCAAGACTTGGTCGCGCCGTTCGATGATCCTGCCGGAAATGGTGGGCTTCACGATCGCCATTCACAACGGCAAGAACCACGTTCCGGTGCTGGTCAACGAGAACATGGTCGGCCACAAGCTCGGCGAATTTGCCGTCACCCGTACCTTCAAGGGTCACGGTGGCGACAAGAAAGCCGGCGGCAAGAAGTAAGGAGAGATGACCATGGAAGCGAAAGCCATCCTGCGCACCGCGCGCATCTCCCCCCAGAAGGCTCGCCTGGTCGCTGACCAGGTGCGTGGCCTGCCTGCCGAACGCGCTGTCAACCTGCTGAAGTTCTCGGACAAGAAGGCTGCCCACCTGATCAAGAAGGTCGTGGAGTCCGCCATCGCCAACGCCGAGAACAACCAGGGCGCCGACGTCGACGAGCTGAAGGTCAAGACCATCATGGTCGACGAAGGTCCGATGCTGAAGCGTTTCATGGCCCGCGCCAAGGGCCGTGGCACCCGCATTCTGAAGCGCACCAGCCACATCACCGTGGTCGTGGGCGAGGGCAAATAAGTATGGGTCACAAAGTTCATCCGACCGGTATCCGCCTGGGCATCGCCAAGGACTGGAATTCCAAGTGGTTCGCCAACAAGCGCGACTACGCCGACTACCTCGCCGCGGACCTCAAGGTGCGCGAGATGCTTCGCAAGAAGCTGGCGCAGGCGGGCATTTCCAAGATCCTGATCGAGCGTCCGGCCAAGACCGCCCGCGTGACCATCCACACCGCCCGTCCGGGCGTGGTGATCGGCAAGCGCGGTGAGGACATCGAGAAGCTGCGCAAGGAAGTGAGCGACCTGATGGGCGTCCCGGCGCACATCAACGTCACCGAAGTGCGCAAGCCCGAGCTGGACGCACAGCTTGTGGCCGAATCGATCGCGCAGCAGCTGGAACGCCGCATCATGTTCCGTCGCGCCATGAAGCGCGCCGTCGGCAACGCGATGCGCCTGGGTGCCCTGGGCATCAAGGTCAACGTGGCAGGCCGCTTGAACGGTGCGGAAATCGCCCGTTCGGAGTGGTACCGCGAAGGCCGCGTGCCGCTGCACACGCTGCGTGCCGACATCGATTACGGTTTTGCCGAGGCGAAGACCACCTACGGCATCATCGGCATCAAGGTGTGGGTCTACAAGGGCGAAATCTTCGATTTCAGCCAGGTGGGTCAGGAGAAGCAGGACGACGCGCGCCCCGAGCGCAGCGAACGTCCGTCGCGCCCGGCTCGTGACCGCGACGCGAGGTAATCAGTCATGTTGCAACCCAAGCGAACCAAGTACCGCAAGATGCACAAGGGCCGTAACGAAGGCCTGAGCTGGAGCGGAAACCTCGTCAGTTTCGGCGAGTACGGCCTGAAGGCCACGGCGCACGGTCAGCTGACCGCGCGCCAGATCGAAGCGGCCCGCCGCTCGATCAGCCGCTACGTGAAGCGCGGCGGCAAGATGTGGATCCGTGTGTTCCCCGACAAGCCGATCACCAAGAAGCCCATCGAAGTCCGAATGGGTTCGGGTAAGGGTAACGTCGAGTACTGGGTCGCCCAGATCCAGCCGGGCCGCATGATCTATGAAATCGAAGGCGTCAGCGAGGAAATCGCGCGCGAGGCGTTCCGCCTGGCCGCGGCCAAGCTGTCGGTCACCACCACTTTCGTGACCCGGACGGTGCGCTAATGGAACTCAAGCAACTCCGCGAGAAATCGGCTGACGAGCTGAAAGCCCACCTGACCGAGCTGCGCAAGGAGCAATTCTCCCTGCGCATGCAGAAGGTGACCGGCCAGCTGCCGAAGACGCATGAAACCCGCCGGGTCCGTCGCGAGATCGCTCGCGTCAAGACCCTGCTGGGCAGCCAGAAGTAAGGAGCGACCAAGATGAGCGATAACAAAGACAAAGCGCAACGCACCATCGAAGGCCGCGTCGTCAGCAACAAGATGGACAAGACGGTCACCATCCTGGTGGAGCGTCAGGTCAAGCACGCCCTGTACGGCAAGTACATCAAGCGTTCCACGAAGCTGCACGCGCACGACGCGGACAACAGCTGCAAGGAAGGCGACGTGGTGCGCGTGACCGAGATCGCCCCGATGTCCAAGACCAAGAACTGGCGCGTGGTGGAAATCATCACCCGCGCGGCTGAATAAAGGAGATCTGACTCATGATCCAGATGCAGAGCTACCTTGATGCAGCCGACAACTCCGGTGCCAAAGAACTGATGTGCATCAAGGTGCTGGGCGGCTCCAAGCGCCGTTACGCCGGCATCGGCGACATCATCAAGGTGACCGTCAAGGACGCCATCCCGCGTGGCAAGGTCAAGAAGGGCGAAGTCTACGACGCCGTGGTCGTGCGTACCCGCAAGGGTGTCCGCCGTCCCGATGGCTCGCTGATCCGCTTCGATGGCAACGCCGCCGTCCTGCTGAACAACAAGCAGGAGCCGATCGGTACCCGTATCTTCGGGCCCGTGACCCGCGAGCTGCGTTCCGAGAAGTTCATGAAGATCGTTTCGCTCGCGCCTGAAGTGCTCTGAGCGGAGGACATAGAAATGGCAAACCGTATCAAGAAGGGCGACCAGGTCGTCGTCACCGCCGGCAAGGACAAGGGCAAGAAGGGTGATGTGGTGCGTGTGGACGGCGACCGCGTGGTCGTGTCCAACGTCAACGTCGTCAAGCGCCACACCAAGCCGAACCCGCAGGCCGGTATCGCGGGTGGCGTGGTTGAGAGCGAGCGCTCGATCCACATCTCCAATGTCGCGCTGTTCAACCCGGCAACGGGCAAGGGCGAGCGTATCGGTTTCAAGGTGCTGGAGGATGGACGCAAACTGCGTGTGTTCCGCTCCAGCGGTGAGGCGCTCGACGCCTGAGGAATGAGGACATGACCACCCGTCTCGAAAAAATCTACAAGGAAGAAGTGGCGCCGGCTCTGATGAAGAAGTTTGGCTACACCAATCCGATGGAAGTGCCGAAGATCACCAAGATCACCATCAACATGGGTGTGGGTGAAGCGGCGACCAACAAGAAGATCCTGGAAAACGCCGTGGCCGACCTGGCCAAGATCACCGGCCAGAAGCCGATCACGACCAAGTCCCGCGTGTCGGTGGCTTCGTTCAAGATCCGCGATGGCTGGCCGATCGGCTGCAAGGTCACCCTGCGTCGCGCCAAGATGTACGAATTCCTGGATCGCCTGATCAGCATCTCGCTGCCGCGCGTCCGCGACTTCCGTGGCGTGTCCGGCCGTTCGTTCGACGGTCGCGGCAACTACAATATGGGCGTGAAGGAACAGATCATCTTCCCGGAAATCGACTTCGACGCCGTCGACGCGATCCGCGGCATGGATATCGCCATCACGACGACCGCCAAGAACGACGCCGAAGCCAAGGCGCTGCTCGAAGCGTTCAAGTTCCCGTTCCGCAACTGATTCGCTAGGAAAACGACATCATGGCAAAGACCTCGATGGTCAACCGCGACATCAAGCGGGAAAAGCTGGCCAAGCAGTACGCCGCCAAGCGTGACGCGCTGAAGAAGATCATCTCCAGCCAGAACGCCTCGTACGAAGAGAAGGCCGACGCGGTCGTCAAGCTGCAGAAGCTGCCGCGCGACTCCTCGCCGAGCCGCCAGCGCAACCGCTGCGAGCTGTCCGGTCGTTCGCGTGGCGTGTACCGCAAGTTCGGCCTGGGCCGCAACATGCTGCGCAAGGCCACCATGAACGGCGACGTCCCCGGCCTGCGCAAGGCCAGCTGGTAAGGACGCCAGGGGCGCCCGATACGGGCTCCCCCGTGGATTCAAGGACAAGTCCGGCACATGCCGGACTTGTTGTTGTACAATGTTCGGCTCCCGCGGCTTGGCCGGGGGAGGGTCGGGGAACCGGCCGCCCGCCTGGGGGATTCCAGGGACAACACAAGATTTTCGCGAAAGCGGATATCGGTGCTACTCATAAGGCAGACTCTAATGAGCATGACTGATCCCATCGCCGACATGCTGGTGCGCATTCGCAATGCCGCCGCTGTTGGCAAGCCGACGGTGAAGATGCCGTCCTCCAAGATCAAGACCTCGATCGCCAACGTCCTCAAGGCGGAAGGCTATGTCGGCGACGTCCGCGTGACGAAGACCGAGAACAACAAGGCCGAGCTCGAGATCGTCCTGAAGTATTTCGAAGGCAAGCCGGTCATCGAGAAGCTGAGCCGCGTGTCCCGTTCGGGCCTGCGCCAGTACCGTGGCAAGGCCGAGCTGCCCAAGGTCCTCGGTGGCCTGGGCGTCGCCATCATCTCCACCTCGA
Organism: Pseudoxanthomonas sp. PXM02; assembly: GCF_014851805.1. Classification (GTDB taxonomy): domain Bacteria; phylum Pseudomonadota; class Gammaproteobacteria; order Xanthomonadales; family Xanthomonadaceae; genus Pseudoxanthomonas_A. The sequence goes on along the minus strand of NZ_JACVAK010000001.1, from coordinate 1,033,868 downwards.
AGGGCATCATGACCGATGCGCAGGCCCGTGCGGCCGGCGTGGGTGGTGAAGTCCTGTGCTTCGTGGCCTAAGCGAAGGAGCCCAGACATGTCCCGCGTAGCCAAGAAGCCGATCAATCTCCCCAAGGGCGTCGAACTGAATGCCCAGGGTGAAACCCTCAACGTCAAGGGCCCGAAGGGCACCCTGTCCATCGCCAAGCCGGCCGGCGTCGAACTGAACGTCGACAACGGTACGGTAAACCTGTCGCCGGTCACCCCGGCCGACGACGCCATCACCGGCACCATCCGCGCGATCCTGGCCAACATGGTCAAGGGCGTCTCGGACGGTTTCGAGCGCAAGCTCGAGCTGGTCGGCGTGGGTTACCGCGCCGCGATGCAGGGCAAGGACCTGAACCTGTCGCTGGGTTTCTCCCACCCGATCCTGTTCAAGACGCCGGAAGGCATCACCATCGTCACCCCGACCCAGACCGAAATCCTGGTGCAGGGCGCCGACAAGCAGCGCGTTGGTGAAGTGGCCGCCAAGATCCGCGGTTTCCGTCCGCCGGAACCCTACAAGGGCAAGGGCGTGAAGTACTCCGACGAAACCATCATCCGCAAGGAAGCGAAGAAGGCCTAACCGGGCTTTCGGCTTCGAGGAACCAGATCATGAGCATCAAGAACACCGCCCGCCTGCGCCGTGCCAAGTCGACCCGCGCGCACATCCGCGAACTCGGCGTGCCGCGCCTGTCGGTGCTGCGCACCGGCCAGCACATCTACGCCCAGTTGTTCACCGCCGATGGCTCGAAGGTCATCGCGTCGGCCAACACGCTGCAGGCCGATGTGAAGGATGGCCTGAAGAACGGCAAGAACAGCGATGCCGCTGCCCGCGTGGGCAAGGTCATCGCCGAGCGCGCCAAGGCCGAAGGCATCGAGAAGATCGCGTTCGACCGCTCGGGTTACCGCTACCACGGCCGCATCAAGGCCCTGGCCGACGCGGCCCGCGAAGGCGGCCTGCAGTTCTAATCTTGAAAGGCATGGGGGCGACCCCATGCCTTGACCTGCCGGCGCGGGTAGCGCCGGGCACGGTCGCTCTTCTGCAGCGGCCGTTGCGTCACCGCTCCACACCACAACCATAAGCGGCCAAGCCGTACATACCTCAACAACCAAGGAATTCAAGCAATGGCAGAAGAACGTCAGTCGCGAGGTCGCGATCGCGACCGTAACCGCGAAGAGAAAGTCGACGACGGCATGATCGAGAAGCTGGTCGCGGTCAACCGCGTCAGCAAGACCGTCAAGGGCGGTCGCCAGTTCACCTTCACCGCACTGACGGTGGTGGGTGACGGCAACGGCAAGATCGGTTTCGGCTACGGCAAGGCACGCGAAGTGCCGGTCGCCATCCAGAAGTCGATGGAATATGCCCGCAAGGGCATGCTGAACGTCGATCTGAACAATGGCACCCTGTGGCATCCGGTGAAGGCCGGCCACGGCGCGGCGCGCGTGTTCATGCAGCCGGCGTCGGAAGGTACGGGCGTGATCGCCGGCGGCGCCATGCGCGCCGTGCTGGAAGCGGTGGGCGTGAAGAACGTGCTGGCCAAGGCCGTCGGTTCGCGCAACCCGATCAACCTGGTGCGCGCCACGCTGAAGGGCCTGAGCGACATGCAGTCGCCGACCCGCATTGCGGCCAAGCGCGGCAAGAAGGTGGAGGAACTCCTCAATGGCTAATGAGTCCAACAAGACCGTCAAGGTGCGCCTGGTGCGCGGCCTGCGTGGTTCCCAGTCGCGTCACCGCCTGTCGGTGAAGGCGCTGGGCCTGAACAAGCTCAACGATGTGCGTGAACTGAAGGACAGCCCGCAGGTGCGCGGTCTGATCGCCAAGGTTCACTACCTCGTCAAGGTCGAGGAGTAATCAACATGCGTCTCAACACACTGAAGCCCGCCGATGGCGCCCGCACCGAACGCACTCGCGTCGGCCGTGGTATCGGTTCCGGCCTGGGCAAGACCGCGGGCCGCGGTCACAAGGGTTCGTTCGCCCGCGCCGGTAAGGGCAAGATCAAGGCGAAGTTCGAAGGCGGCCAGATGCCGCTGATCAAGCGTCTGCCGAAGGTCGGTTTCCGCTCCAAGCTGAAGCTGGATTGCGCCGAAGTGCTGTCGTACCAGCTCGAGAAGCTGGAAGCCGGCGAGATCGACTTCGCTGCGCTGCGTGCCGCCAAGCTGGTGCCCAGCACCGCCAAGCGCGCCAAGATCGTCAAGAAGGGCGAGCTGACCAAGAAGTTCGTGCTGAAGGGCGTGGCCGCCACGGCCGGTGCCAAGGCCGCCATCGAGGCTGCCGGCGGCAGCGTGCAGGAGTAACGGACGCATGGCGCAGGGTAATGCCGCCGGTGCACTGGCAGGCGCAGGCAAGTTCACCGAACTCCGCCAGCGCCTGCTGTTCGTCCTGGGTGCGCTGATCGTCTACCGGATCGGCTGTTTCATCCCGGTCCCGGGCGTCAATCCCGATGCCATGCTTGCGATGATGCAGGCGCAGGGCGGCGGCATCGTGGACATGTTCAACATGTTCTCGGGCGGCGCCCTGCACCGTTTCAGCATCTTCGCGCTGAACGTCATGCCCTACATCTCGGCGTCGATCGTGATGCAGCTGGGCGTTCACATCTTCCCCAGCCTGAAGGCGCTGCAGAAGGAAGGCGAGTCCGGTCGTCGCAAGATCACCCAGTACTCGCGCATCGGCGCAGTGCTGCTGGCGATCGTGCAAGGCGGCAGTATCGCCACCGCGCTGCAGAACCAGGTTGCACCGGGCGGTATGCCGGTGGTCTACGCGCCGGGCATGGGCTTCGTGCTGACGGCCGTCGTAGCGCTGACGGCCGGTACCATCTTCCTGATGTGGATCGGCGAGCAGGTCACCGAGCGCGGTATCGGCAACGGTGTTTCGCTGATCATCTTCGCGGGTATCGTCGCGGGCCTGCCGGGTGCGGTCATCCAGACCGTCGGTGCCTTCCGCGACGGCACGCTGAGCTTCATCTCGTTGCTGATCATTGCTGTGGTGGTGCTGGCGTTCACGTTCCTGGTGGTGTTCGTGGAGCGCGGACAGCGACGGATCACGGTGAATTACGCGCGCCGCCAGGGCGGTCGCAACGCGTACATGAACCAGACCTCGTTCCTGCCGCTGAAGCTCAACATGGCTGGCGTGATCCCGCCGATCTTCGCCTCCAGCATCCTGGCCTTCCCGGCCACGCTGGCGATGTGGTCCGGCCAGAACAGTGGCGCGACGACGTGGCTGCAGCGCATCTCCAATGCGCTGGCTCCAGGTGAGCCGCTGCACATGATCGTGTTCGCGGCGATGATCATCGGCTTCGCGTTCTTCTACACGGCGCTGGTGTTCAACTCGCAGGAAACGGCCGAGAACCTGAAAAAGTCGGGTGCGCTGATTCCGGGCATCCGTCCCGGCAAGGCCACGGCCGACTACGTCGACGGCGTGCTGACGCGCCTGACGGCGATCGGTTCTATGTACCTGGTCGCAGTCTGCCTGCTGCCCGAAGTGATGCGCACGCAGCTGAACACCTCGTTCTACTTCGGCGGCACGTCGCTGCTGATCGTGGTGGTGGTGGTGATGGACTTCATTGCGCAGATCCAGGCGCACCTGATGTCGCACCAGTACGAGAGCCTGCTGAAGAAGGCCAATCTGAAGGGCGGTTCGCGGGGCGGTCTTGCCCCCCGCGGCTGAGGTATAATCGCGGGCTTCCCGCACCAGTCCGGCCCTCATGGCCGGCTGACTTAGATGGGCGGCCCCCGCAGCGATCCGGTGCGGGGGTGTGAGCCAGCCAGTCCCGCGCCAGAGTAGCGCGGGCGGGGAGAGCAGGGGGAAACCCCGGTTCTCCACCAGGCAGGCTTCGGCGCCGGAGCATGGGCACACTCCCCATGCCGGTCCGCTGTCGGCTCCGCCGGCACGGGCTTCCTGTAAACACCGGATCTTGTTAGAATTTCCAGTTCACTCCGCCTGTCTGCGCGAATCCCGCCCGGGATGACCGTACACGGGCCAATACTCACAGTTGGAGAGCCGCGTCATGGCGCGTATTGCAGGTGTCAACCTGCCTGCCCAGAAGCATGTCTGGGTCGGTTTGCAAAGCATCTACGGCATTGGCCGTACCCGTTCCAAGAAGGTCTGCGAAGCCGCTGGCGTCGTATCGACCACCAAGATCCGCGACCTGTCGGAGCCGGAAGTCGAGCGCTTGCGCGCCGAAGTCGGTAAGTACGTGGTCGAGGGCGACCTGCGCCGTGAAGTCGGCATCGCGATCAAGCGCCTGATGGATCTGGGTTGCTATCGCGGTCTGCGCCACCGTCGCGGCCTGCCGCTGCGTGGCCAGCGCACCCGCACCAATGCCCGCACCCGCAAGGGTCCGCGCAAAGCCATCAAGAAGTAAGGGGCGACCATCATGGCCAAGCCAGCTGCTGCCAAAGTCAAGAAGAAGATCAAGCGCGTCATCACCGATGGCGTTGCCCACGTCCACGCTTCTTTCAACAACACCATCGTCACCATCACCGACCGCCAGGGCAATGCGCTCTCGTGGGCGACCTCGGGTGGTGCCGGTTTCCGCGGTTCCCGCAAGTCCACGCCGTTCGCGGCGCAGGTCGCTGCCGAAAAGGCCGGCCGTGCCGCTCTGGACTATGGCGTGAAGTCGCTGGAAGTCCGCATCAAGGGCCCGGGTCCGGGTCGTGAGTCGGCCGTGCGTTCGTTGAACAACGTGGGCTACAAGATCACCAACATCATCGACGTGACGCCGATCCCGCACAACGGGTGCCGTCCGCCGAAAAAGCGTCGCGTCTAAGGGGGCGATAAGAAATGGCTCGTTATATCGGTCCTACCTGTAAGCTCGCGCGCCGCGAGGGCGCCGACCTGTCGCTCAAGAGCCCGGCCCGTGCGCTGGACTCCAAGTGCAAGCTGGAGCAGAAGCCCGGCCAGCACGGCGCCACCGCCCGCAAGGGCAAGCTGTCCGACTACGCCACCCAGCTGCGTGAAAAGCAGAAGGTCAAGCGTATCTACGGCCTGCTGGAGCGTCAGTTCCGCAACTACTACAAGAAGGCCTCGACCAAGAAGGGCAACACCGGCGAGAACCTGCTGCAGCTGCTGGAAACCCGTCTCGACAACGTCATCTACCGCATGGGCTTCGCCGTGACCCGTCCGGCCGCTCGCCAGCTGGTCTCGCACCGTGGCGTGCTGGTCAACGGCAAGCCGGTCAACCTGCCGTCCTACCAGGTCAAGGCCGGTGATGCGATCGCGCTGTCCGAGAAGGCCCAGAAGCAGCTCCGCGTGCAGGAGTCGCTGACGGTTGCCGAGCAGCTCGACCTGAACCCGTCGTGGGTTGAAGTCGACGCGAAGAAGTTCAGCGGCGTGTTCAAGGCGGTTCCGGCGCGTTCGGACCTGCCCGCCGACATCAACGAAGCGCTGATCGTCGAGTTGTACTCGAAGTAATTCATTCACGCACCCCCGGGCGACCGGGGGACCGCAGGAGACAAAGCAACATGACGGGTATTACTCAGCAAGTGCTGCGCCCCCGCGGCCCGCAGATCGAGCGCCTGACCGGCAATCGCGCGAAGGTGGTCATCGAACCGCTGGAGCGTGGTTACGGCCATACGCTCGGCAATGCGTTGCGCCGCGTGCTGCTGTCGTCGATCCCCGGCTTCGCGATCACCGAAGTCGAGATCGATGGCGTGCTGCACGAATACAGCACCATCGAAGGCATGCAGGAAGACGTGCTGGAAGTGCTGTTGAACCTGAAGGATGTGGCCATCCGCATCCATAGCGGCGACTCCTCCACGCTGAGCCTGGCCAAGCAGGGCCCGGGCGTGGTCACCGCCGGCGACATCAAGACCGACCACAACGTCGAAATCCTGAATCCGGAACTGGTCATCTGCAACCTGACCAAGGACACGGCGCTGAACATGCGCCTGAAGATCGAGCGTGGTTTCGGCTACCAGCCGGCCGCCGCCCGTCGTCGTCCGGACGAAGAAACCCGTGCGATCGGTCGCCTGGTGCTGGACGCCTCGTTCTCGCCGGTACGCCGCGTCGCGTACGCGGTGGAAGCCGCGCGCGTCGAGCAGCGCACCGACCTGGACAAGCTGGTCCTGGACATCGAAACCAACGGCACGATCGACGCCGAGGAAGCCGTGCGCACCGCCGCCGACATCCTCAGCGACCAGCTGTCGGTGTTCGGTGACTTCACGCACCGCGACCGCGGCGCACCGAAGCAGGCTGCCAGCGGCGTGGATCCGGTGCTGCTGCGCCCGATCGACGACCTGGAGCTGACGGTACGTTCGGCCAACTGCCTGAAGGCCGAGAGCATCTACTACATCGGCGACCTGATCCAGAAGACGGAAGTCGAACTGCTCAAGACCCCGAACCTCGGCAAGAAGTCGCTGACCGAGATCAAGGAAGTCCTGGCACAGCGTGGTCTGTCCCTGGGCATGAAGCTGGAGAACTGGCCGCCGGCCGGTGTCGCCCAGCACGGCATGCTCGGCTGATGAAGTAACAAGGAACTCCCGCGTTCGCGCGGGAGTTCCGCTGTTTCAAGCGCAGTACCTCGTCGACGGACCTGAAGGCCCGCGACGCTCCGGTCAAGGATGGCCGGTCCGGACCACCCGCAGTCCACTGTTACGACGCCAGGACGGCGACAGCGAAATCCAACGTCCCATCATTCACTAGGAATCCAACCCATGCGCCACCAGAAAGCCGGTCGCAAGTTCAACCGCACCAGCGCCCATCGCGAAGCGATGTTCCGCAACATGGCTGCCTCGCTCATCAAGCACGGCCTGATCAAGACCACCCTGCCGAAGGCCAAGGAACTGCGCCGCGTCGCCGAGCCGCTGATCACCCTCGGCAAGATCGATGGCGTCGCCAACCGCCGCCTCGCCTTCGCCCGCCTGCGTGACAAGGAAGCCGTCGGCACGCTGTTCACCACCCTCGGCCCGCGCTACCAGTCGCGTCCGGGTGGCTACCTGCGCATCCTGAAGTGCGGCTTCCGTGCCGGCGACAACGCCCCGATGGCGTACGTCGAGCTGGTCGATCGTCCGGAAGCGGCGGCCGAGTAAGCCCCGCTCCCCGTAAGACACCAGAAACCCCGGCCCATGCCGGGGTTTTTGCTTCTGTGCCTCGCGCGATTGCGGCACACGCGGCAAACCGTCGCAGGGTGACGCGCGACCTGCCTCGCATGGATAATGCGGACAAGACCTCACGCTACCGGTACCAATGAATCCTCTTCGCTGGAGTTTCCGCGCGCAGTGCTTCCTGGGTTTCGCGATCTGCGCAGGCCTGCTCGGCTACGCGCTGTACGTACAGTTCGCCCACCAGCTTGAGCCGTGCCCGTTCTGCATCTTCCAGCGATTGGCATTCGCCGCGACCGGCGTGCTGTTCCTGCTGGGTGCGCTGCATGGGCCGAGGAAGGCGGGCGGACGGCGTGTATACGGGGTGCTGGCGTTCCTCGGGGCAGCGACTGGTATCGGTATCGCGGGCAAGCACGTATGGGTGCAGCTGTATCCGCCGCTGATGCCGAGCTGTGGTCCTGGCTGGGACTACATGATCGAGAACAACACCTGGTTGGGCGTCGTCCAGAAGGTGCTCGCCGCCAAGGGCGACTGCAGCACGATCGACTGGAGTTTCCTCGGCCTGACCATGCCCATGTGGAGCCTGGTGTGGTTCGTGCTGCTGGCGATCTGGGCGCTCTGGATCGGCTTCCGCGCTCGCAGGACCTCCACCTTCCGCTGATTTGACGCGGCGCACCAATCTGGCACGATGGTGGGCCGCCAGGAGTCCACCATGAATCCGTCCGATCGCAATCTGCGCGCCGTCACCCTGCCGCCCAACTGGGCGCCGGACAGCTGGCGCGCGCGGCCGGCGATGCAGATGCCGACGTATCCCGACGCCACGGCGCTGGAATCCGCGCTGGGCGAACTGCGCCAACTGCCACCGCTGGTGACGTCGTGGGAGATCTTCTCGCTGAAGAAGCAGCTGGCCGAGGCGCAGGAGGGTAAGCGCTTCCTGCTGCAGGGCGGTGACTGTGCGGAGAACTTCAGCGACTGCGAATCCGGGCTGATCTCCAACCGGCTCAAGGTGCTGCTGCAGATGAGCCTGGTGCTGGTGCACGGCCTGCGCCTGCCGGTCGTGCGGGTCGGCCGTTTCGCGGGCCAGTACGCCAAGCCGCGCTCGGCGGATACCGAAACGCGTGATGGCGTCACGCTGCCCAGTTATCGCGGCGATGTGGTCAATGCGCCCGATTTCACGGCGGAAGCGCGCGTGCCCGATCCGCGTCGCATGATCAAGGCGCACGCGCGCTCGGCGATGACGATGAATTTCGTTCGCGCACTGATCGACGGTGGTTTCGCCGACCTGCACCATCCCGAGTACTGGAATCTCAACTGGGTTGGCTACTCGCCGCTGGCGGCCGAGTACCAGCAGATGGTCGCCTCGATCGGCGATGCGGTGAGGTTCATGGAGACGCTGTCGGGCTCCGAGGTGCACAACCTCAACCGCATCGATTTCTACACCTCGCACGAAGCACTGCTGCTGCCATACGAAGAAGCGCTGACCCGCGAGGTGCCGCGCCAGTGGGGCTGGTTCAACCTCAGCACGCACTATCCCTGGATCGGCATGCGGACTGCGGCCGTTGACGGCGCGCATGTGGAGTACCTGCGTGGCGTGCGCAATCCGATCGCCATCAAGGTTGGCCCGTCGGTGACGCCGGACCAGCTGCTGCGCCTCATCGACGTGCTGAATCCGGAAGACGAGGCTGGCCGCCTGACCTTCATCCACCGCATGGGCGCCGCGCAGATCGCCGACAAGTTGCCGCCGCTGCTCGACGCGGTACGCCGTGATGGTCGCCGCGTGCTGTGGGTCAGCGACCCCATGCACGGCAATACCGAAAGCACGAGCAACGGGTTCAAGACGCGCCGGTTCGACAATGTGCGCAGCGAAGTCGAGCAATCATTCGACCTGCATGCCGCCGCCGGTACGCGCCTGGGCGGCGTGCACCTGGAGCTGACGGGTGAGGACGTCACCGAGTGCACGGGCGGTGCGCGCGAACTCACCGATGCGGATCTGGAACGGGCGTATCGCTCCACCGTCGATCCCCGCCTGAACTACGAGCAGTCGCTGGAGATCGCGATGAGCATCGTGCGCAAGCAGAACCAGCTGGCCGCGCCTGCGGCACGTTGATCCGCTGCCCGCGGGGCGTTTCTAGGGCGCCGGCGTGTCGTCGCCGGCGCTGGCCTGCGGGATGTCCCAGGTCATGCCGCGCGCATACAGTTTGGCGAACTCCGCCGCGGGCACGGGCTTGCTGAAGTAGTTCCCCTGCAGTTCGTCGCAGCCGTTGGCGGCCAGCCAGGCGGCCTGCTCCAGCGTCTCCACGCCTTCGGCGATTGTGCGGCATTGCAGCTGTGAGGCCAGGCTGATGATCGCGCGCGTGATGGCGGCCTGGTTCGGCTCGGACACGTCCCGGACGAACGACTGGTCGATCTTCAGCACGTTGAAGCCGTAGTTGCCGAGGTAGCTGAGGCTTGAGAAGCCGGTGCCGAAGTCGTCGATGGCGATGCGCACGCCCAGTGCCTTCAGCGCGCGCAGCGTGCGGTCGGTGCGCTGTACGTCGCGCATCAGCGTGGTCTCGGTGACTTCCAGTTCGAGGAACTCGGCAGGCAGGCCGCTGTCCTGCAGCGCTTCCACCACGGTGTCCACCAGGTCGTCCGTGTCGAAGTTGGCCGCAGCGACGTTGACCGAGACGCGGATCGGCGGCAGGCCTGCCTGTTGCCAGATCCGGTTCTGCCGGCAGGCGGCGCGGATCGCCCACTGGTCGATGTCGACGATGAGGTTGGTTTCTTCCGCGATCGGCAGGAATTCGCCCGGCATCATAAGGCGATCGCCGCGCTGCCAGCGGGCCAGGCCTTCCACGCCGACGATGCGGCCGCTGACGCGGTCGACCTGCGGCTGGTAGTGCAGTGAAAGATCGCCGTTGCGCAGGCTGCGTCGCAGGCTGTTCTCCAGTTCGATGCGTGCGTCCACGCTGGAGGCCAGTTCGCGCGTATAGAAGCGCGTGGCGTTGCGGCCGTTGCGCTTGGCCAGGTACATGGCGGCATCGGCGCGCATCATCAGCGTGGCGGCATCGTAGCCGTCCTCCGGAAACAGGCTGATGCCGATGCTGAAGGCCTGGTGCAGCTCGTGCGACGCGACGGTGTAGGGCGTGCCACCGAGGGCCAGCAGGCGGTCGGCGAGCTGCAGCACGCTGTCGCGCGTCAGCACGTTCGGCAGCAACACCACGAATTCGTCGCCACCGGTGCGGTACACCGTGCCGAGGTTGCCGATGTTGCGCTGGAGGCGACGCGCCACCTGTTGCAGCAGTTCGTCGCCGGTGTGATGGCCGAGCGCATCGTTGACGTGCTTGAACAGGTCCAGGTCCAGGAACAGCACTGCGATGCCGTTGCCGTGGTTGGTCGCGTGGGTAATGGCTTGGCCGAGACGCTCGTTGAGCTGCAGCCGGTTCGGCAGGCCGGTCAATGCATCATGGTGTGCGAGGTAGGTCATGCGCGAACTGAGCGCGCGGGACTCGGTGATATCGCGCAGCACCATCACCGTGCCGACCATGCGCTCGTCGCGGTCGTGGATGGAAGACAGCGAGCACTCCACCAGCATGCGGCTGCCGTCGCGGCGCACCAGTTGCAGATCGCCTGGCTGCGCCATCGGATGCGGGGTGTCGTCGGACTCCTGCGCTTCGACACGCACCAGCGGCGCCACCTGGTCCAGTGGCTGGTCCAGCGCCTGTTCCAGGCTCCAGCCGCAGAGCGCCTCCGCGGTTGGATTCATGTAGGTCACGCGGCTCGCGACGTTCACGGTGATCACGGCTTCGCTGATGGAGGTCAGCGTGACCTCGGCCAGTTCGTTGGCGTCGTGCAGCGCGTGTTCCAGTCGGGCCTTCTCGGTGATGTCGATCGACATGACGAAGAAGCCGCAGACCCGCCCGGTCTCGTCGATGTCGGGCGTATAGAAGCTGTGCATCCGCCGCGCGCCGTCGGCCGTGGAGAAGCCGCTCTCGAACTCGCCGTCGCGCCCGGCGAGTGCGGCTTCGATGTGCGGCATGCGGCGCAGATAGGCTTCCTCGCCGAACAGCTCGCGCATGGCGACGCCGGGCTGCGGCGGCGTCCGCCACCGGACCTGGTCGGCGAAGGCGCGGTTGTGGAAGACCAGGCGCTGCTGCGCATCGAACTGGGCGATCATCGCCGGCAGGCGATCGGTCACACGCTTGAGGTGGTCGCGTGCCATTGCCAGTTCACGATGTGCCTGGCGCTGCTCGCTGACGTCGTTGCCCATCAGATACCAGCCGGCGATCTTCCGGCTGGATTCGACGTCGGGTACCAGGTACAGGTGCACGGCGCGCGCGGGCTGCCCCAGTTCGGCTTCCCACGCGATCCAGTGGTCCGGCGTGCAGTCCTGCATCGCGCGCTTGAGCGAGGCGAGGAAGTCGGGGGCATTGGCATGCACGTCGTCCACGTGCCGTTCGCTCCAGCTCTCGGTAGAACCCGACCACGCGCGGCATGCGCGATTGGCGAAGCCGTACCGGCCGCTGCCATCGATGTAGGCGATCAGGGCAGGGAGATGGTCAGCGACGGCGTCCAGCAACGCGCGGCTGCGGCGCTCCGTGCGCGCAAGGTTGTGCAGCAGCAGGAACAGCAGCAGGCCCAGGCCGATGCCGCACAGCGTCAGTAGGGCGATGGATGCCAGTCCGGGCACCGCTTCGCGCAACGGCGGCGATCGCAGCACCAGGCGCCACTCGCTTCCCAGCAGGCGGAACTCGCGTTGTGCGGTGAATGCCGGCTGCCAGTCGTCGCCGTAGCGGTCTTTCAGGGCCTGGGTCTGGAAGATCGGCTGTTCGCCATGGTCGCGTTCGAGCAACTGCAGATCGAATTCGTCGCCGCCGGCATGGCCGACCGCGTCCTCCATGACGCGCTGCCAGCCGAATCCGGCGGTAGCGAAGCCGCGCAACAGGCGGCGGCGCGCGTCCACGCTTTCGCGTGCCGCGACCGGATCGGCGTAGACCGGCGCGTACAGCAGGAAGCCGGCCAGGCCCGTGCTGCCCTTGGAGGCATCGCCCAGTGCGACCAGCGGAGCCGTGGCCAGTTCGCCGCTGTCGCGCGCGGATTCGATGGCGTCGCGGCGCACGGTTTCCGCCATCACGTCCTTGCCCAGCAAGGGCCGCATGCCCGGCGCATCCGGATACAGCAGGTCGATCACCACGTACTCGTCGCGGTCGCCGACGGGGTGGATGGCGAAGGCGTCGCCATAGCGCGTGCGCTGCGTGGCGAGGTAGGCATCGCGCTCTTCCAGACGCACGCGGCGGGCGAATCCCAGCCCGTGCACACCGGATTGGCGGGTGGGGATCTGCAGCTTCTCCACGAAGGCGTGGAAGCTGTCCTGTTCGATGTCCTGACGCCCCTCCAGCACGGCAGCGGCGGCGCGGACCGTGTCTTCGTAAGCATTCATGTGGGTCGCCACGGCCGTGGCCACCGCGTCGGCGCGGGCGTCGAACTGCGCACGCGCGTGTTCGCGGGTCTGTCGCCAGGCCGTCGTGGCGGCCCACAGCGACAGCAGGCAGGCAATCACCAGCACACCCCACGCCAGCGAATTCAGGTTGCGCTGCCGCCGTCGGGCGGTGGATCCGGATCCACTGAACGCCCGCAGTTCCGATGCCCGGTCCGCGCCTGACTCCACGCGAGAGATCCCCACCTGCTGGTCTGGTGGTTATGACGCCACGAACCCGTTACCGCTGCAAGCACTCGCGTGCACAAAACGGCTCACACTTGCCGCAGGACCTCAGCGGCGCGGTGTGCGTGGGGGTAGCGTCGGCCAATACTCGGGGGGCTTGCGCGCCCGCGTGCGCTGCTCGTAGTCATAGCCCAGCGCGATCAGCTGCGCTTCGCTCCAGGCCGGCCCGATGAAGACCAGGCCGAGTGGAAGACCGTCGCTGTGCCCCATCGGCACGGTGAGGCTGGGGTAGCCCGCGACGGCGGCGGCGCCGTAGCCCGCGCCGGGGAAGTGGTCGCCCGCCTTGTGGTCGGTCAGCCACGCAGGGCCCGTGGTCGGCGCGATCAGGGCGACCAGCTGCTGGGCCTTGAGGGCGGCATCGATGCCTTCCGGGCCCGCCAGGCGCCGCGCGCGGCTGCGGGCGGCGATGTACTCCGCGTCGCCGAGCCCGCCCTTGGCGTTGGCCTGCTCGAACAGCTCCTGGCCGAAGAACGGCATCTCTGAGACGCGGTACTGCTCGTTGTAGCCGATCAGTTGCGTCAGCGTCGTCAGCGGGGCCTTGCGCTCGGTCAGGTAGCGCTCCACGCCGTGCTTGAACTCGTACAGCATCAGCTGCAGCTCGTCCTCGTTCCACTGGCCGTCGGTCGGGATCTCCGTATCGACGATGATCGCGCCGGCTTCTCGCATCACCTGGATCGCGCCTTCCAGCGCGGCGGCGGCATCGGGATGGATCGCCGCCTTGCTGCGCAGTACGCCGATGCGGGCGCCCTTCAACGCGCCGGGCTTCAAACGCGCGCTGTAATCGAGTGTGGTGTTCCAGGCGGCCTGGGTGGTCGCCGCATCCGCGGTATCCCGTCCTGCCAGTGCAGCGAGCAGCAGCGCGGCATCCGACACGCTGCGTGCGATCGGGCCGGCGGTGTCCTGACTGTGCGAGATCGGCAGGATGCCCTGCCGGCTGACCAGGCCGACCGTCGGCTTCAGGCCGACCACGCCGTTGATCGCGGCGGGGCAGAGGATGCTGCCATGGGTTTCGGTGCCTACGCTGATGGTGACCAGGTTGGCCGACACCGCCACCGCACTGCCCGAGCTCGATCCGCACGGATTGCGGTCCAGCGCATAGGGATTGCGGGTCTGGCCACCCCGGCCGCTCCAGCCGGAGGTGGAATGCGTGGAACGGAAGTTGGCCCACTCGCTCAGGTTGGCCTTGCCGAGGATGACCGCGCCGGCGTCGCGCAGGCGACGGACCAGGAAGGCGTCCTGGCCCGGGTGGAAGTCCTTCAGCGCCAGCGAGCCGGCGGAGGTGGCCATCGGCACGGCGTCGATGTTGTCCTTCAGCAGCACCGGGATGCCGTGCAGCGGGCCGCGCACGGCGTTCGCACGCCGTTCGACATCGCGCAGCGCGGCTTCCTTCAGCGCGTCCGGATTCAGTTCGATCACCGCGTTGAGCTGCGGTCCCGCTTTGTCGACGGCGGCGATGCGGTCCAGGTAGGCCTGCGTCAGCTTGCGGCTGTCGAGCTCGCCCGCCTGCATGCGTGCCTGCAGGTCGGCGATGTCGAGTTCGGCGTAGATGAAGTCGGTCGGTGCCGGCGCGGTCGTGGCCGGGGGCGGCGCCGGCTGGCAGGCTGCCAGAGCGAGCATCAGGCCAAGCGGCAGCAGGGATCGACGCATGCGGGCACCTTAGCGGGGTTGCCGCAGGCTACGCAGCCGCGCGCCTGCGCGTCAAATCTTCCTGCGCCGGCGGATGTCGCGCCAGAGCACCCACACGATCACGAGATTGATGGCCAGCAGCGCGCCCGTCGGCCAGCCGGGATGGTGGTAGAGCGCGTGGATTTCCAGCGGCAGGTAGGCCGCCGAACCGATGCAGCCCAGCCACGAGGCCCAGGCGCGTGCACGCCACAGGCCCCAGGCTTCCAGCAGGCGCATGGCGGCGTAGACCGCGATGACCAGAACGGCGATGTGGACGGACTCGGGATTGATCTTGTCGAGCCACTGGCCCATCACGCCAGGACCGGCGCTGGGCACGATGCGCGCGACGATCGCCTGCACGCTCTCGCGCAGGCGATCGGGACCCAAAGCCAGCAGGCCGCCGGCGAAGGCCAGGGCCAGCACGCCCTTGGCGCCCTCGAACAAGGCGATGGCGTGCAGGCCGGGATGCGCCCTGGGATCCGGGTTGTACGCGGACGTCTCCAAGGCGCGGTGCGGCGATCAGGCGGCGCGCGAGGCGCGCTTGCGATCGCTTTCGGTCAGGAACTTCTTGCGCAGGCGGATTTCCTTCGGCGTGATCTCGACCAGTTCGTCGTCGTCGATGAAGTCCAGCGCCTGCTCCAGCGAGAACTTGATTGCCGGGGTCAGCTGGATGGCGTCGTCCTTGCCCGAGGCGCGCATGTTGGTCAGCGGCTTGGTCTTGATCGCGTTGACGGTCAGGTCGTTGTCCTTGGAGTGGATACCGATCAGCTGGCCTTCGTACACGTTGTCGCCTTCGGCGGCGAACAGCTTGCCACGCTCCTGCAGCGGGCCCAGCGAGTAGGCCGGCGTGGCGCCCGGCGCATTGGCGATCATCACGCCGTTCAGGCGCTTGGCGATGGCGCCCTGTTCCTTCGGACCGTAGTGGTCGAACACGTGGAACAGCAGGCCCGAGCCCTGGGTCAGCGTCTTGAACTCGTTCTGGAAGCCGATCAGGCCACGCGCCGGAATCTGGTAGTCCAGGCGCACGCGGCCCTTGCCGTCCGGTTCCATGTTCTTCAGCTGGCCCTTGCGGACGCCGAGCTTCTCCATCACGCCGCCCTGGTGGGTCTCTTCCACGTCGACGACGAGCTGCTCGATCGGCTCCATCTGCTGGCCGTCGATTTCCTTGATGATCACTTCCGGACGCGACACGGCCAGTTCATAGCCTTCGCGACGCATGTTCTCGATCAGCACCGACAGGTGCAGCTCGCCACGGCCGGAGACCAGGAACTTGTCCGCGTCTTCCAGCTGCTCGACCTTCAGTGCCACGTTGTGCACGGTTTCGCGCTCCAGGCGCTCCTTCAGCTGGCGGCTGGTCAGGAACTTGCCGCCCGACAGGTCCTTGTTGCCGGCGAACGGCGAGTTGTTGACCTGGAAGGTCATCGAAATGGTCGGTTCGTCGACGGTCAGGGCCGGCAGCGCTTCCGGGGTGTCCAGCGCGCAGACGGTGTCGGAGATCGTCAGGTCCTGGATGCCCGAGATGGCGACGATGTCACCCGCCTCGGCGCTGTCCTGCTCGATGCGCTCCAGGCCCAGGAAGCCCAGCACCTGCAGCACCTTGCCCTGGCGCTTCTTGCCTTCGCGGTCGATCACGGCGACCGGCATGTTCTTCTTCAGCGTGCCGCGCTGGATGCGGCCGATGCCGATGACGCCGACGAAGTTGTTGTAGTCCAGCTGGCTGATGCGCATCTGGAAGGCGCCTTCCGGATCGACTTCCGGCTTCGGCGCGTGCTGCATGATCGCTTCGTACAGCGGGGTCATGTCGCCGCCGCGGACGCTGTCTTCCAGGCCGGCGTAGCCGTTCAGCGCCGACGCGTAGACGATCGGGAAGTCCATCTGCTCGGGCGTGGCGCCCAGGCGGTCGAACAGGTCCCACACCTGCTCCACGACCCACTCCGGACGCGAGCCCGGGCGGTCGACCTTGTTGATCACCACGATCGGCTTGAAGCCCATCGCGAACGCCTTCTGGGTGACGAAGCGCGTCTGCGGCATCGGGCCGTCCATCGCGTCGACCAGGATCAGCACGGTGTCGACCATCGACAGCACGCGCTCGACCTCGCCGCCGAAGTCGGCGTGGCCCGGGGTGTCGACGATGTTGATGCGGTTGCCCTGCCAGGTGATGGCGGTGTTCTTGGCCAGGATCGTGATGCCACGTTCCTTTTCCTGGTCGTTGCTGTCCATCACGCGCTCGGCCAGCACGGTGCGCTCGGAGAGGGTGCCGGACTGCTTCAGCAGCTGGTCGACGAGGGTGGTCTTGCCATGGTCGACGTGCGCGACGATCGCGATATTGCGGAGGTTTTGGATGGACATGCCGAAGGGGCGCGAACGGGCGCGCTCAGAGTGGGGAAAGGAAGCGGCGTATTATAACGGGCTGCGGTGCGCTAAGCACCTGATTTATCGAAAAACGCCAGAATGAACGCCGCCGCCGGGGCCCGCCCTTGAAATCCCTGGCCGGCGCCGTGATCTGGCAACAGGGCCGGACCCGCACCGCGGAGCCTGGTCTTCCCCATCGCAGCCCCTGTCGACACCGGCCGGGTCGGCGGGTCCGCCGCACCCCGTCCCCAGACCGACTCCTGATACCGGGTGGGGCAGGGGACGGAACGCAAGCGACGGCCCGCAGCGCCTTTTTTTCACCCTGGAGAACCGTTCCATGAGTCAGTTGACCGCCACCTTCGACACCTCCCGCGGCCCGATCGTGATCGAGCTGTACCCCGACAAGGCCCCGTTGACGGTCGCCAACTTCGTCAACCTGGCCAAGCGTGGCTTCTACGACGGCCTGAACTTCCACCGCGTCATCGCCGATTTCATGATCCAGGGCGGTTGCCCGGAAGGCTCCGGCCGCGGCGGCCCGGGCTACCGTTTCGAGGACGAGACCAACAACGGCGTGCGCCATGAGCGCGGCGTGCTTTCGATGGCCAACGCCGGCCCGAATACCAACGGCAGCCAGTTCTTCATCACCCACGTGCCCACCCCGCACCTGGATGGCCGCCACACCGTGTTCGGCAAGGTCCTGGAAGGTCAGGACGTCGTGGATTCGGTCAAGCAGGGCGACCTGATCACCAAGGTGACCATCGCCGGCGACGCCGATGCCGTGCTGGCCGCCAAGGCCGAGCGCGTGGCGGAGTGGAACCGCTTCCTGTCCGCGTGATGGAATGAAAGGGCCGGTCACTGACCGGCCCTTTTTCTTTGGGAGCACCACCATGAAGGATCGCTGCCTGCGCTTCGTGCGCCTGGCCCTGCTGCTCGCGGCCGTCGTGATGCTGACGTCCTGCCGCCAGGACGCCGATACCGACCCCATCGAGGCGGCGCCGGAAGTCGAGCTGCCGTCGGCGCAAAGCTTCCAGCAGAGCCTGGAAGGTCTGTGGAGCACGGAAGAAAGCGAGGGGGACGACGCGGAAACGCTCTATCTCTTTGAATGGCAGGCGAGTGGCGGGCTGCGCGTGGTGCGTGACGGCGTCTGGCTCAACGGTACCGTCGAGGATGTCGACCTGGACAATGGCACGCTGGCCCTGCACGTGACCTCGGACAGCGGGCCGAGCGAGACCGTCACGGTGCGCAAGGTGCCGGACGCGACGACGGAAGGCGCCTTCACCCTGCGGATTACCTGGGGCGGCGGCCAGACCGAAGACCTGGGTTTCGTGCGCCGGCTGACCGCGCGTGACCGCGAGGGCGTGGCGGAAGCGATCCGCACCGCCGGGCAGGGCGAAGACAGTCCCTGCGAAACCGACGCGCCCGCCGGCAGCGTGCGTGCGGCGCTGGTCTGCGGGCACGAGGAGTTCGGCGCGCTGGATGCCGGCATGCGCAAGCAGTTCAAGGAACTGGCGGACCGCTATCCCGACGGCGACAGGACGGTGGCCGCGGCGACCCGCCAACTGGATGCCTGCGACTCGCCGTCCTGCCTGCGCGCGGCCTATGCGCAGTGGCAGGCCTATTTCGACGAGAACTACGACCTGGGCGACGTCGTCGACTACCAGTGACCGGGGGCCGGTGATGCCCGCGGCCTAGACCATGGGCTAGTCGGTCGCGGCGGGGTGCCGTGATACCATTTTGCGCCGCAAAAACGACGGCGGCGACGCTCCCTAACCGTTCCCACGCGAGGTTGTGCAATGCCCCTGCTTGCCCGGCGCATCGGTCGCGCCAAGCCAAGTGCGATCATGGCGGTGGCCGAGAAGGCCAAGAAGCTGAAGGCCGAAGGCCGCGACATCATCAGCTTTTCGATCGGCGTTCCGAATTTCCTGCCCGGCGACCACGTCTACCAGGCCGCGCGCGACGCGCTGGCGAAGGACTCCGGCCAGTACGGCAGCAACCGTGGCACCGATGCGCTGCTCGATGCCTTCCTGCAGCACATAGAAGCGCTCGGCCTGACCGGCTACACCCGCGCCAACCTGTCCACTGGCATTGGCGCCAAGCACATCCTGTACAACCTGGCCGAGTCGCTGCTGGACGAAGGCGACACCATCGCCTATCCGTCGCCGTACTGGACCACGTACGCCGACATCGCCGACATCGTCAACGCGAAGGCCGTGCCGCTGCCGTGTCCGGCCAGCCAGGATTACAAGCTGACGCCGGCGCAACTCGACGAGGCGCTGGCGACGCACAAACCCAAAGTCTTCCTGTTCAACAACCCGTCCAATCCGACGGGCATGGTCTACACGCGCGACGAGATCGCTGCGCTGGCCGACGTGCTGGTGAAGTATCCGGACACCTGGATCATCACCGACGACATCTACAACCGCATGCTGTTCGACGGCCTGGCCTACACCAACTTCGTGCAGGCGCGGCCGGAACTGCGCGAGCGCACGGTGTTCGTCGACTCGCTGTCGAAGACCTATGGCATGCCGGGCTGGCGCGTCGGTTTCATGGCCGGTCCGGAGTCCGTCGCGAAAGCGCTGACCACGATGAACTCCAACCACATCACCAACGTGCCGGAAGTGGTCACCGCCGCGGCGATCGCTGCGCTGACCGGTCCGCAGGACGTGCCCGCGCAGAAGAACGCCGAGTTCCAGGCCAAGCGCGACCAGGTGCTGGCGGCGATGGAGGCGATCCCGGGCGTGGTCTGCCCGCGTCCGCAGGGCGCGTTCTACGTGTTCCCCGACATCAGCTGCGCATTCGGCAAGTCGCTTAACGGCGTGAAGATCGAGAACGACGTCGACTTCTGCAACGCGCTGCTCGAGGCCAAGGGCGTGGCCTGCGTGCCGGGTTCCGCGTTCGGCGAGCCGCGCGCGCTGCGCATCAGCTACACCTGCCCGACGCCGCAGCTGGCGCCGGGCCTGCAACGCTTCCAGGAATTTTTCGCCGAGTTGAAGTAATCGCACTGTGGGCCACGGCCCACGCTGTCCCCACGCGGCGGGCCGATGCCCGCCCTACGAAACCCCGAGGATCCGCATCATGAAAACCCCCGTCCGTGTTGCCGTCACCGGCGCTGCTGGCCAGATCGGCTACGCGCTGCTGTTCCGCATCGCCTCCGGCGAAATGCTGGGCAAGGACCAGCCGGTCATCCTGCAGCTGCTCGAGCTGCCGCTGGAGAAGGCCCAGGCCGCGCTGCAGGGCGTGATCATGGAGCTGGAAGACTGCGCGTTCCCGCTGCTGGCCGGCATCGTCGGCACCGATGATCCGGAAGTCGCGTTCAAGGACGCCGACGTCGCCCTGCTGGTCGGCGCGCGTCCGCGCGGCCCGGGCATGGAGCGCAAGGACCTGCTGCTGGAGAACGCCAAGATCTTCACCGCCCAGGGCGCCGCGCTGAACAAGGTCGCGTCGCGCAACGTCAAGGTGCTGGTGGTCGGCAACCCGGCCAACACCAACGCCTACATCGCGATGAAGTCCGCGCCGGACCTGCCGGCCAAGAACTTCACCGCCATGCTGCGCCTGGACCACAACCGCGCGCTGTCGCAGCTGGCCAACAAGGCTGGCGTGGCCGTCGGCGACATCGAGAAGCTGGTCGTGTGGGGCAACCACAGCCCGACCATGTATCCGGACTACCGCTTCGCCACCGTCAACGGCCAGTCGCTGAAGGACAAGATCAACGACGCCGACTGGAACGCCAACGAGTTCATTCCGAAGGTCGGCAAGCGCGGCGCCGCGATCATCGAAGCGCGCGGCCTGTCGTCGGCCGCGTCGGCCGCCAACGCCGCCATCGACCACGTGCGCGACTGGGTGCTGGGCAGCAACGGCAAGTGGGTGACGATGGGCATTCCGTCCGATGGCAGCTACGGCATTCCGGAAGGCGTGATGTTCGGCTTCGCCGTCACCACCGAGAACGGTGAGTACACGATGGTGAAGGACCTGCCGGTCGACGCCTTCAGCCAGGCCGCCATCGACAAGACGCTGGGCGAGCTGGAAGAAGAGCGCAGCGGCGTGGCGCACCTGCTGGGCTGATGGATCAAGCTTCCACGACAAAAAAGCCGGGCTTTGCCCGGCTTTTTTGGTTTAACCTGCGGCCGAGAGCTTCATCTGGCGATGGTAGGTCTGGCATGTGGTGTGTATTCGAGGCATGGATGTAAGTGTCATCAACCAAGGAGGATTGAATGAGCTTTCTATTGAGGGTCTTTACAGTTTTTGTCATGTGCGCTCCCTGCGTGGCATTCGCACAATCTTCCCGGCTCAGTGGCGCGTTTTTGCACTTCGGGTATGGTGCGAATGAGGAAGTCATCCGGGATGACCAGATTCCTGCGCTGCTGGATGAGCTTCAGGATCTGGGAAATGACGCCATAATTATCAATCAGACGCGGGCGGGGAAAACGCAAGCCTGTGCAACGTCATCGACCCAGTTCGAATGGGTGAAGGGCTTTCCTTCCAAGCTATCCACATTGCTGGATGCGGCGCACTCTCGCGGAATTTCTGTATTCGTTGGAACGACGTTGAGTTCGGGGTGCTGGAATTTCTGGCAGGGCACTAATTCCTTGTCAATTGAACAGGACGTTTATCAAAGCCACGCACTGGTAGCACAGCAGTACGCATCTCATCCGGCGTTCTCGGGCTGGTACGTGTCCGATGAGCCGGGATTGTTGGATGCTGACAAGCACGCGCACTATCAGCGGGTGGTTGCTGCTCTTAAGGATGTGGCACCTGGAAAGCTTGTGCTGGTTGCACCACATTTCTCAGAAGCGGAAAGCCTTTCGCCAGCAACGATCGCGTCCAGGGCGCTGGCATTCAGAAGCGCGACCGGAGTCGACATTCAGGTGTGGCAGGACAACCTGGGTGCAACGAAGTTGTTTCATTGGTCGCGCGCTGGCTACTCGTCGGAGCAGTATTACAGTGCGCTTGCGTCAGCGCTGGGCGCCAGTGGGCTGTGGGCGGACATTGAAGTTTTCAACTACGGAAAGCCGCTTATAAATCGAGTCGGCGGGGTGATGACCGGCGGATACCGTTCGGCCTCAGCGACTCGCATCAATCAGCAGCTTTGGAGCGCACGTGCTGCCGCAAAGCGCGTTTCATGGTTGCACCAGTGGCATATGTCGGAGGTCATAGGCCCCAGCCGGGGATACGTTGAAGCGCCTCTGGCGCAAGGTCTCTATCGGTCGATCTACGGCATTGGCGGAGCGGCCCGCCTGACTTCACTTAATTATTCTGGTTACTCGTTCGGTACCTCTCCAAACGCTTCTTATCCTGATTCAACAGGCTTTGAACTGTTCGATGGACAGACTGGCGACCCCATGAATCCAACGGATCGGGCGTGGATCGGGATTCCGGGCGCAGCCGGAGTGGTAAAAATGACGGTGGATCTCGGGGTTGCAAAAAAGACTGACTGGATTGGTCTGCATATGCTTACCTATCCATCGTGGGGCATCAGGTCCTCCACATCGGCAGATGTTTATTGCGGACAGTCGCTTGGAAGCCTCAACAAGGTTGCGACTATTTCGTCGCCGTTTTCTGCCGCGGCGCTCTTGACGTCTACTGGTGAAGAGTACCTGCTTGGAAACACGAGTCCGATTTCTGCGGTTTGCAGATTTATTGAGTTGAGAGTGGTTACCAATGGAAGTTGGCTGTTTGTGAGCGAGCTTGAGCTTGCGTCTGATTAGGTCGATTGCATGTTTCCGTCCGGTCGGTGGGTAGTTCGTGGAAAAGTGCCGATATCTTCCGGCATCAGCCGATAGCTCTTCACTCTGGGCGGATCGTGCCGGCATGGTGTACAAGAAGCGCCGGAGATCCCGGCGCTTTTTTTTGCCCCGTGCGGGGTGGGCGACCGGCAGAGAGGGAGCACATGATCGTTCCGCAGTACTGGGCCGAAGGGCGGTTGCGGCACCGTGCAAAGGGCCGGCAGGTCACCGTGCGCCGCTTCGGCTGGTCGGACTTGAGTCAGGAAGATGCGCAGGCGCTCGCGGACCAGCGCACGCGCGAGGCCTTCGACGAGGTGCTGGCCGGCGTGCCGTTGCCTCGCCGCGAGGACAAGCGGGCCTACAACGGTGCCGTGGGCGTGCCGATCCGCGAGGAGATCGTCGCGCGGGAAGGCGACTGCGTCATCACGCGCAACTCTTATGGCGCGCTTTGCCTCAATACGCCGAATGCATTGTTCGTGGATATCGACCTGCACGATCCAGGGCCGGAGCCGGCGCTCAAGCGCAAGGTCCGATGGCCGCTGCTGGCCTTGGCCCTGTGGGCCGGTCTGGCAGCTTCGTCGTGGCTGGTCGGCATCGTGGCGGCCGCGTTCGCGCTGTGGCTGGCCGCATGGGTCAGTCGTCGCATCCACGCATCATGCATGGGCAGGGATGGTGGTCCGGAGGCTCGGGCGGATCGTCGGATCGAGGCCTTTGTCGAGCAGCATCCGGATTGGCAACTACGCCAGTACCGCACCCCCGCGGGCATCCGGCTGCTGGCGATGCACCGTGCGTTCGATCCGCAGGAGCGGGAGGTCGAAGCCTGTTTCACCGCGTTACAGACCGATCCGGTGTACGCCGTGATGTGTGTGCGCCAGCATTGCTTCCGCGCGCGGGTCAGCCCCAAGCCATGGCGCATCGGCATCGGCCAGCACATGCGGCCACGTCCCGGCACATGGCCGATCGATCCGGAACGCATGGCCGACCGCATGCGTTGGGTGGCCGAGTACGAGCGACGTTCCGAAGGTTTTGCGGCATGCCGCTACGTCCGCACGCTCGGCGATGGCGCGACCGATCCCGGCATCGACGCCGTGCGAGCGCTGCACGATCGCCTGTGCCGCGCGGAGAGCACGTTGCCACTGGCGTGACCGGGCGTTTACTTCCCGCCCTCGGCTCGCACGACGACCTGCGATAGGATCGCTGCCGATTGCAGAACGATGATCAGGACGGGATGGACATGATGGATCCACGTGCGCCGCGCTACCGCTGGGCCTGGGCGACTCTGGTAAGTGCGCAGGTGATGCTGTTGATTGTCGGTGGGATCGCACTCGCCCTGTGGTGGTGGCCCGAGCCGCACAGCGACTGGGCTTATTACTGGCAGGCGGCAGGGCGACCGGAGGCCTACGTGCGTGGCGGACTGGGGCTGTGGTTGCTCGCGCTACCCAAGGTCCTCGGTCTTTCACCGGTGGCGGCATCGTTGGCGATCAACGTCCCCTCGGCCTTGTGGCTGCTGTTCCTTGCCTATCGACTGGACGATGGACGCTGGAAGATCCTCGCCCAGCTGGTCGCGTTGTACCTGCTGCTGATCACGCCTTTTGCGGGCATCGTGCAACTCGATCTGGTGGCCGCTGCCGCACTCGGTACGGCGTTCTGGCTGCTGGCGGATGACAGACTCAGGATGGCATCCCGCTGGCGCTCGGGCTTTGCCGTGGCCTGTATCGTGTTCGCTGTGTCGACCAAGCCGCAGTACGCGCTCGTGCTTTGGGCGCTGCTGGTGTTGACGCTTCCGGTTGCATGGCTGCTGCGCCGGTCCTTGTCGTCCGGCTTCCAGCGCGTGCTACTGGCGCTCCTGGTGGGGTCCGTGCTCGGCTTCGCAGTGGACATGGCAATGCGCGTGTCCAGCGGCAAGACGGAGCAGATCCGCACCAGTTCCGCGGTCACGCTCTATGGCGGTCTGCTGGTGTCGAGCGACCAGCGGTCCCAAGGGTGCGGCTACTGGTCCGTCGAAGCGGCGCAGGCGGCGAAGGATGATCTGCACAAGCCGTTGTCGGAAGCCGTGATTGATCGCCTGCGGGCGAAGCCGGCCAGTCACTGGGTGTCGGTGGTGCGCTGCAAGGCGCCGGAGATCCTGAGTCCGCCACCGTATGCGCTGTACTGGCTGATCGAATCGCCCAATGTCCGGGCGGCCATCGATGCGCGTCCGGACCATGAGCAGATCAATGCCACCTACCAACAGGCGCTTCGCGCGGAACGCAAGGTGTACGGCTGGGCACGCGCGCTGATCATCCTGGCGAGCGTCTGGACGGCCCTCGTGCTGTTGAGGAGGCGGAATCCGCTGGGCGCGCTGCCGTTGCTGTGGCTGGTGGGATTCTGGAGCGTGCACGTGGTGTTCGAGGTGCAGGGACGATACTTCCTGGGTCTCTTCGTGCTTGCGCCCCTGTTGTGCGCAGCGGTCGCGCGATTGGCCGAGCGGCCTGCGACATCCGGTGGGGGCGGATCGCAAGCGTTTTGACGTGCCGTGCGACCAAGGTAGGAAGGTCGCCGCCAGGACAGAGGACTATGCTCCTTCCAGTCGCTGCATCTGGGAGGATCGCATGGCATACGAAGACGTCTACCGGCGCTCTGTCGAGCAGCCCGAAGCCTTCTGGGGTGAAGAGGCGAAGGCGATCCACTGGCACGTGCCGCCGCAGCAGGTGCTGGACTACGCGAATCCGCCGTTCCGCCGCTGGTTCGTCGGCGGGCAGACCAACCTCTGCTATAACGCGATCGACCGCCATCTCGCCGAGCGTGGCGACCAGTTGGCGCTGGTGGCGGTGTCCACCGAAACCGACGTCACCCGCGAGCTGACCTACCGCGAGCTGTATCGCGAAGTGAATGCGTTCGCGGCGGTGCTTAAGAAGCTCGACGTGGGCCGCGGTGATCGCGTCGTCATCTACATGCCCAACATGGCGGAAGCCGTGTTCGCCATGCTCGCTTGCGCGCGCATCGGCGCGGTGCACTCGGTGGTGTTCGGCGGCTTCGCCGCGCACAACCTGGCGCTGCGCATCGACGACGCGCAGCCCAAGCTGCTGATCGCCGCCGATGCCGGCAGCCGCGGCGGCAAGGTCATTCCTTACAAGCCGCTGGTCGACGAAGCCTGCGCGAAGGCGCTCACGCCGCCGCCGAAGGTGCTGATCGTCTCGCGCGGACTCGACCCTGCCGAGCCCAGGATCGCTACCCGCGACGAGGACTACGCCTCGCTGCGTGCCGAGGTGGGCGATGCCGAGGTGCCGGTGGAATGGCTGGAGTCGAACGAACCCAGCTACCTCCTCTACACCTCCGGCACCACCGGCAAACCCAAGGGCGTGCAGCGTGATGTCGGCGGCTATGCCGTCGCGATGGCGCTGTCGATGCGCACCGTGTTCGATGTCGGGCCGGGGCAGGTGATGTTCTCCACGTCCGACGTCGGCTGGGCGGTCGGCCATTCGTACAACGTGTACGGGCCGCTGATCGTCGGTGCCACGTCGGTGCTGTACGAGGGGCTGCCGACCAACCCGGATGCCGGCATCTGGTGGGCGCTGTGCGAGCAGTACGGCGTGCGCACGATGTTCTCGTCGCCGACCGCGGTGCGCGTGTTGAAGAAGCACGACATCGACTTCATCAAGCGCCACGACCTGTCCGAACTGAAGTATCTGTTCCTGGCCGGCGAGCCACTGGACGAACCCACCGCGCACTGGATCACCGATACGATCGGCAAGCCCGTCATCGACAACTACTGGCAGACCGAGACCGGTTGGCCGGCGCTGACGCTGCTGCCGGGCCTGGACATGAAGCCGGTGCGCTTCGGCTCGCCCGGTTTCCCGAACCTCGGTTACCGGATGAAGGTGATCGACGAAGCCTCGGGCGAGGAAGTCGGTCCCGGCAAGAAAGGCGTGCTGGTGATGCAGCCGCCGTTGCCGCCGGGGTGCATGACCACCATCTGGAACGACGATGCGCGCTTCCTGTCCAGCTACTTCAGCCACTTCAGGGAACTGCTGTACAGCTCGCTGGACTGGGCGATCCGCGACGAGGATGGCTACACCTTCATCCTCGGCCGTACCGACGACGTCATCAACGTCGCCGGCCATCGCCTAGGCACGCGCGAGATCGAAGAGTCCGTCTCCGGCTTCGCCGCGGTCGCCGAAGCGGCCGTGATCGGCGTGGCCGACGAACTGAAGGGGCAGGTGCCGGTGGTGTTCGCCACGCTGCGCCAGGCCACCGACGAGCCGCACGAACGCGTGCGCGCCGCCGATGGCATGCGCCGCACGGTCGAACAGAGCCTAGGCGCGGTGGCGCGGCCGGCGCGCGTCTACATCGTCAATGCATTGCCGAAGACGCGCTCCGGCAAGCTGCTGCGGCGTTCGCTGCAGGCGCTGGCGCAGGGCGCGGATCCCGGCGATCTTTCCACGCTGGACGATCCCAACGCGCTGGAGGAAGTGAAGCGCGCGCTGCTGCGCGGCCCCGAGGTCGGCAGCTGAAACTCAGGATCCCGGCGGAGAGGGCGCTGCCGGATCCACGTTGCCATCCAGCGTCCACACCACGTCGCGGCCCTGCGGGTCGCGGCTGAGCACGAAACGCGCCGACGCGCCCGGGGTGAGCGGGGCCGGCGCGCGCGTGTCTTCGCTGTCATCGTCATTGGCTTCAATGACGGTGCGTTCGCCCGCGTGTCCGGCGATCGGCACGATGAACAGCCCGCGTGCGTCGATGCTCCGGCGCACCTTCTTCGTGCCCAGGTCGCCGACGTCGGCAATCGCGCCGTCGGTCTCGGCCAGCGGATTGCGGAAGTTGACCAGCAGGTCGGCGCGTGTGGGCGGATGGCCGGGCACGGCCAGGGTGCCGCCGCGCAGCATCAGGTCCGGCCAGACGTCGCCATTCTCCGGCAGGTCACGATAAAGCGCCGGCGACACGCCGGCATGGCTGCCAGTCGCAATGCTGTCCAGTGCGGCCACCATGCCGAGGAAGTAGAGCTTGCGCAGGCGCTGCTTCTGCACATCGCCTTCGATGCCGCCGGCCTCGATCAGCACCGTGCTGGCGCCCCATTGCGTGGTCAGGTCGCCGAACGCGCGCGGATCGAACTCTTCGTCCCAGCGTGCGATGTGGCCGGCAAGATACGGCTCCAGCGCGGTGCGGATGACGCCCGCCACTTCGATGGCGCGGGTGCGCACCTCGTTGACGTCGGCGGCGTGGTTGTACGGTGGCGACAGCAGCGCGATAGCGGTGCCGCGGTCGGAGTCGCCGGCGCGGTAACCGACGCGCTGGTCGTGCAGGTTGAAGCCGTATTTCGGCTTTACCTGGTCGAACAATGCCTTCAGCGTGCGCGCCTCGGGCGTGGCCAGCATCCGTGCATCGCGGTTGAGGTCGATGCCTTGCGCGTTGCGGCGCTGGAAGCGCGCAGCGCCGTCAGGGTTCACGATCGGGAAAAAGTGCAGCGTGGTGTTCGCCTGCAACTGTTTCACCAGCGGATGGTCGGCATGTTCGCCCAGGAAGCGGAACAGGTCGGCCAGTGCCATCGTCGCGGTGCTTTCGTCGCCATGCATCTGCGACCACAGCAGCACGGAGGTTTTTCCCGTGCCCCAGCGTACATGGCGCAGCGGACGGTCTTCGACACTGCGGCCGATTTCTTCGGTGCGGAAACCACGCTGCTTTTCCAGCAGCGGCGTGGCGACCGACCACCAATGTTCGGCAGTGAAGCTGCGGTCTTCCAGCCCGGCCACGCGCAGCTGCGTGTCGTAGAGCGCATCCAGACCGGGCAGCCATGCCGGCGGCGGAGGAACGGGTGTGGCGGAGGATGCCGCGGTCGCGGTCTCCGGCATGTGGGTGTTCCGGGCGATGGTGGTGGGGGTCATCATCGTCAGCAGCAGGCACAGGGTGAGGGCAGGGCGCATTGCAGCAGTCGCGGAGAGCGGACATCCGCAGGGTCCCTGCATGCGCCGGCGATGTCAAACCCGACGGTGCGCGCGGTTCACACCGTGCGGCGTCAATTCGGTGCTGCGGGCGGCGTGACGCCCGTGTAACTCGCGCGCGGACGGATCAGGCGACCCTGCGCCTGCTGTTCCAGCGCGTGCGCCAGCCAGCCGGCAAGACGGCCTGCGGCAAACATCACCAGCGCTGGCGTCGCCGGCAGCCGGTTGAGATGGCAGATCGCGGCGAGCATGAAGTCGATGTTCGGGCGCAGGCCGCTGATGTCTTCCGTGGCGGCGATGAGGGTTTCCAGCGCGGCCATCTCGCGCATGCCGGCATGGCGCAGGCGGGCGCGCGCGAGTAGTTCAGCGCCTCGCGGATCACCATGCGGATACAGCGCATGGCCGAAGCCGGGCAGGTCGTCACCGCGTTGCCAACGCTGTGCGATGAACGCGCGCGGAGATCGTGCTTGCTGCGCGTCGGCAATCAATGCGTACGCACGCGCCGTTGCGCCGCCATGGCGAGGGCCGGACAGGGCGGCGAGACCGCTGCACACGGTCGCGTGCAGATGCGCCCCGGTGGACGCCACCACGCGCGCGGCGAACGCGGACACGTTGAGCTCATGGTCGGCGCAGACGATCAGCGCGGCCCGCACGAGTTCGGCAAAGCCTTCGTCGTCGGGATGCCAGGCCTCCGCCAGCACGCGATGCACCGGTGCGTCGGACGGCGGCCGGGCGACGAGCAGGGCGGCGTTGTGGCGCAGCAGCCCGGCGGCGATCTCGTGGCGCACGCGCGGCGCGGAGCTGAAGGAGTGGCGCACGTCCAGGGCGAGCAGTGGAATGGCCGCCATCGCGCGCTCCAGCGGCGGCAGGGCGGCATCGGAGGCGAGCGGCGCCACGACGGCCGGCCATTGCGTCAGGGCGGGCGCCGCGAAGGGATCGTCCTCGCCGCCGTCCCACAGCTGCCGCGCCACGTCTTCCAGCGTGGCGCCTTCCTGCACCATCGCGATCGCCGAGCGACCGCGGTAGTACGGGCCGTCCGGACGGATCAGCGAGATGCGCGTCTCCAGAACCGGCAGGCCGCGATCGAGGCTCTGCGCGGCACCACGGGCGGCGCCACGGCCCACTTGCTTGCGCTGGGCCAGCCGTTCCACGTCCTGCAGCAGGTACAGGCGGCTGCGGTGGTCCTTGCCCGGGCGCGATTCCAGCAGGCCGCGGCTGACGTAGGCGTACAGCGTGGCCTGACTGATGCCGAGCAGGCGGCAGGTCTCGCGGGCGGTCAGCAGATCGGTGGCAGCGGCCATGTGGAAATATTGATTCGTTCGATCAAGATTGATCAACCCTGCGGATGGTGACAGATTTGCGGCCCGAGGAGGGGCGTACCCTTCACGCACCTCCGGTCCGGCCCCGATGGCCGGCCCCGAACACGAGGAGTTCCCGTCGCATGAGCATCCCGTCCGCAGGCAGCCGTTTCCGTGCCGCGCTCGCCGCTGAATCGCCGCTGCAGGTGATCGGCGCCATCAACGCCAACCATGCCCTGCTGGCCAGGCGCGCCGGCTACAAGGCCATCTACCTGTCCGGCGGCGGTGTCGCCGCCGGCTCGCTGGGCCTGCCCGACCTGGGCATCAACACGCTGGAAGACGTGTTGATCGATGTCCGCCGCATCACCGATGTCTGCGACCTGCCGCTGATGGTCGACATCGACACCGGCTTCGGTCCCAGTGCGTTCAACATCGAGCGTACGGTGAAGTCGCTGATCAAAGCCGGCGCCGCTGCGTGCCACATCGAAGACCAGGTCGGCGCCAAGCGCTGCGGCCATCGCCCGGGCAAGGAGATCGTTTCTGCCGGTGAAATGACCGACCGCGTGAAGGCGGCCGCCGATGCCAAGACCGATCCGGACTTCTTCCTGATCGCGCGTACCGATGCCATCCAGGTCGAAGGCGTCGATGCCGCCATCGAGCGCGCCATTGCCTGCGTCGAGGCCGGTGCCGACGGCATCTTCGCCGAGGCCGCCTACGACCTGCCCACCTACCAGCGCTTCGTCGAGGCGGTGAAGGTGCCGGTGCTGGCCAACATCACCGAGTTCGGCAAGACGCCGCTGTTCACCCGCGACGAATTGGCCTCGGTCGGCGTGGCGATCCAGCTGTATCCGCTGTCGGCGTTCCGCGCCATGAACAAGGCCGCCGAGAACGTCTACGAGGCGATCCGCCGCGACGGCCACCAAAAGAACGTCGTGGACACGATGCAGACGCGCGAAGAACTGTACGACCGCATTGGTTACCACGCCTTCGAGCAGAAGCTCGATGCCCTGTTTTCCGCAAAGAAGTAAGTAGGGAGTCCACCATGAGCGAAACCACGCCTGTCCCCGGCTTCAAGCCGAAGAAATCCGTCGCGCTGTCGGGCACCGCCGCCGGCAACACCGCGCTGTGCACCGTCGGCCGCACCGGCAACGACCTGCACTACCGCGGCTACGACATCCTCGACCTGGCCACGACCAGCGAGTTCGAAGAAGTCGCCTACCTGCTAGTGCACGGCAAGCTGCCCAACCGGGCCGAGCTGGCCGGCTACAAGGCCAAGCTGAAGTCGCTGCGCGGCATCCCGGCCGCGGTGAAGGCCGCGCTGGAAGAACTGCCGCCGTCGGCGCACCCGATGGACGTGATGCGCACCGGCGTGTCCGTGCTCGGCTGCGTGTCGCCCGAGAAGGACGACCACAACCATCCCGGCGCGCGCGACATCGCCGACAAGCTGATGGCGTCGCTGGGTTCCATGCTGCTGTACTGGTACCACTGGAGCCACAACGGCCGCGCCATCGACGTCGAGACCGACGACGACTCCATCGGCGGCCACTTCCTGCATCTGCTGCATGGCGAGAAGCCGAAGGACAGCTGGGTGCGTGCGATGCACACCTCGCTGATCCTGTACGCCGAACACGAGTTCAACGCCTCGACGTTCACCTGCCGCGTCATCGCCGGCACCGGCAGCGACATGCATTCGGCCATTGCCGGCGGCATCGGTGCGCTGCGGGGTCCCAAGCACGGCGGTGCCAACGAAGTCGCGTTCGAAGTACAGAAGCGCTACGAAACGCCGGACGAAGCGGAAGCCGACATCAAGGCGCGCGTGGAGCGCAAGGAAGTGGTGATCGGCTTCGGCCATCCGGTCTATACCGTTGGCGACCCGCGCAACGATGTGATCAAGGCGGTGGCGAAGGACCTGTCGGCCGAGCAGTCGAACATGAAGATGTACGACATCGCCGAGCGTCTGGAATCGGTGATGTGGGACATCAAGAAGATGTTCCCGAACCTGGACTGGTTCAGCGCGGTCAGCTACCACATGATGGGCGTGCCGACGGCGATGTTCACCCCGCTGTTCGTGATCGCACGCACCAGCGGCTGGAGCGCGCACGTCATCGAGCAGCGCATCGACGGCAAGATCATCCGCCCGAGCGCGAACTACACTGGTCCGGAAGACCTGGCCTTCGTGCCGATCGACCAGCGCTGAGCCGGTCCGGCAGGCGCCCGCGGGGCCGCTTCGACGAAGGTCGGGCGGCCCCGTGTCGTTTGTGTGACCCGTGTGGCAGCCCGGGAGGGGCCTGGCGCGGTACTACTGGCGGTCGCTAGGGGGTGTGCGTCGCGACCGTCGGGAGGGGCCCGTCGCGCGATGCCGGGGGACGCCATGCAGACCATGTGGTGCAAGACCGAGGCCGGACGCAACGAGATCCAGCAGCGCACGCGCAAGTTGCCGGCGGTGCTGCGCTCCATCCTGTTGCTGGTGGACGGGCAGCGCAACGACGACGAACTGCGCACGATGATGAGCGGGCTGCATGCGCCCGAGGATGCCTTGCAGCAGTTGGCGGCCGAAGGCCTGATCGAGCGCCGCTCGGGTGCGGCGTGGGTGCTGGCCGCAGTGTCGGCACCGAAACCTGGCGACACCGTGCAACCGTCCATCACGACGCCGGCCGACCGCTACAACCTGCTGTACGCGCGCATCACCGATGACATCCGGTCGTACATCGGATTGAAGGGTTACTTCCTGCAGCTGAAGGTCGAACGTTGCGCCGACGCAGACGAACTGGTGGCGTTGTTGCCTGACGTGGCCACCGCGCTGACGAAGGCGCGCGACCACACCTTCGCCACCCGCTGGTTGGAGGAAGTGCGCGCGTCGGTGGCCTGACGCGCGCGCATCACAATCAGCTCAGGCCTTCGGCCTTCAAGGCGGCCTGCACGCCGGCATCGGCATCCATGCGTTGCGTGAACGCGGCGATGTTCGGCAGGCCGGAGAGATCCACGCCGGTGCGCGCGGCCCAGCGCAGCGTGATGTAGAAATACGGATCAGCGAAGCTGCGGAAGCCCGCCAGCCATTCGCGGCCTTCCAGCTGCTTTTCCGCGCTTTCGAACAGGCCGCGCAGGCGCTTGCGCGCGGCATCTTTCACCGCGTCGAACTGCGTTTCGTCGCCGATGAAACGCGCCGGCCCGAACAGCGGGTGGAACGCCGGGTGCAGGTCGGAGTTGACGAACGACAGCCACTTCGCTGCCAGCGCGCGCTGCTGCGGAGAACCGTCACCTGCCAGGTGCGCCTGCGGATAGGTATCGGCGATGTAGCCCATGATCGCGGCGTTCTGCGTCAGTACGAAGTCGCCATCGACGATGGCCGGCACCGCGCCGGTGGGATTGATCGCGAGGTAGGCGGGTTCCTTCATCTCCGTCGCCGTCATCACCTGCACCTCGAACGGCTGGCCCGTCCACTGCAGCGCGATGTGGTCGGCGGTCGAGCAGGCGCCCGGCTTGGTGTAGAGCTTCATGCGATGTCCCCGTGGAAAAAAGAAAGGCCCGCGATTATCGCGGGCCTTCAATGGTTGCAGCGTGATGCGGGGTGCAACGGACCGTCGCACCGTCGCGGCTTGCCGTCTTACGAGCGCGGCTTGAGCTTCTGCACGCGCAGGAACGTGTGGTCGCCGATGGTGGCCACGTGGTACGCGTTGCGCCAGCTCGGGCTGGCGATCTGGTGCGCCATGAAGTGGCTCGCGCCCGGCACGATCTCCTTGCGCTGGCCGGGCGGCAGGGCCCAGTTGCGCTCGGCATTCAGGGCGACGCTGACCGACTTGGCCCAGGCGTCCGGGTTCTTCAGGCGGGTGTTCGGACCGACGATGGTCGGGGCGAACTGCTTGCGGGCGGTGACCACGGAGCAGACGGAGTCGCCCCACAGGCCGCTGTCGCGGCGGCGCAGGGCCACCTCGGCGACGGCCTGCTGGCCGCGAAGGGTCTGGTCGCGGGCTTCCAGGTAAACGGTCGTGCTGAGGCAAAGCGAATCGGCGGCCGGCTGCGGCAACATCTGCGACAGCCATAGGATCCAGGCCAGTTTCATAGGAACTCCTTGCTCCGTCTTTCCCGCACCCCTGCCTCTCCCGTCACGATGGGAGCGGCAAACCTGGGACATGCGGCAGGGCGTCATGGGGAGGCAGCCTTCACACGGGCTGCCCGGGGACCGGCAAGGCCGGACCAAGAGGGGTCCGAGCGCCGGGCTCAGCCCGCCTGAACTGGGCGGCGGGCCGGAAAGTCGGCGCAAGGTAGGGGGGGCAGTCCCAACTCGGCCTGAACGGGCCGGCTTGACGCGAAGGGTGCCCGTCTGGCTGGAAACTGTGAGGGGCGTCGCAGCCGCGGCCCGTCCAGGACCCGGCGAAGCCCCCTCCGGATACGGTGTTTACAGCCCGGCGGCGAGCCGGCTGCCCTGGTCGATCGCGCGCTTGGCGTCCAGTTCCGCCGCCACGTCGGCGCCGCCGATCAGGTGCGGCGTCTTGCCGGCCGCGACCAGGTCCGCCTGTAGTTCGCGCCGCGGTTCCTGGCCGGCGCAGACCACCACGTGGTCCACCGGCAGCAGCTGTTCGGCGCCGTCCACCTTGATGCGCAGGCCGGTGTCGTCCACGCCCAGGTACTCCACGCCGCCCAGCATCTGGACCTGTTTGGCCTTCAGTGTGGCGCGGTGCACCCAGCCGCTGGTCTTGCCCAGGCGGGCGCCGGGCTTGCCGGCACTGCGCTGCAGCAGCCAGACCTCGCGCACCGGCGGTTCCGGCTGCGGCTTCACTAGGCTGCCGCGGGCTTCGAAGGTCGGGTCCACGCCCCATTCGGCCATCCAGCGCTTCGGATCCAGCGAAGGCGAGTGGCCCTCGTGGGTCAGGTACTCGGCCACGTCGAAGCCGATGCCGCCCGCACCGATCAGCGCCGCGCGGGCGCCCACCGTGACGCGTCCGGACAGCACGTCCACATAGCTGACGACCTTGGCGTGCTCGGCGCCGGGGAACGCGACCTTGCGCGGGGTGATGCCGGTGGCCAGCACGACCTCGTCGAAGCCGGCCAGGTCGGCGGCGGTCACCGGCGTGGACAGTTTCACGTCGACGCGCGTTTCCTCCAGCCGGTGGCGGAAGTAGCGCAGCGTTTCGTGGAACTCTTCCTTGCCCGGAATCCGCTTGGCGTAGTAGAACTGGCCGCCGATCTCGTCCGCCGCATCGAACAGCGTCACCCGGTGGCCGCGCTCGGCGGCGACCGTGGCGCAGGCCAGGCCCGCCGGACCGGCACCGACGACCGCGACCGTCTTCGGCGCGAACGTCTTCTTATAGGTGAGGTCGGTTTCGTGGCAGGCGCGCGGGTTGACCAGGCAGCTGGCGAGCTTGTTCTCGAACACGTGGTCCAGGCAGGCCTGGTTGCAGGCGATGCAGGTGTTGATCGCCTGTGGCGTGCCGGCGCGGGCCTTGGCCGCCCACTGCGGATCGGCCAGCAGCGGGCGCGCCAGCGACACCATGTCAGCCTTGCCGGCGGCAAGGATGCCCTCGGCCACGTCCGGCATGTTGATGCGGTTGGTCGCCACCAGCGGCACGCGCACGTGCGGTTTCAGCTTGGCGGTGACGTCCACGAAGGCCGCACGCGGCACCGAGGTCACGATGGTCGGCACGCGCGCCTCGTGCCAGCCGATGCCGGAGTTGATGATCGTGGCGCCGGCCGCTTCCACGGCCTTGGCCTGCGCAACGATCTCCTCCCACTGGTTGCCGTCCTCGACCAGGTCCAGCAGCGACAGGCGGTAGATGATGATGAAGTCCGGACCGACCGCCTCGCGCACGCGGCGGACGATCTCCACCGCGAAGCGCATGCGCTTCTCCGGCGTACCGCCCCAGGCGTCGTTGCGCTTGTTGGTGCGCGGGGCGGTGAACTCGTTGATGAAGTATCCCTCCGAGCCCATGATCTCGACGCCGTCGTAGCCGGCGTCGCGGGCGAGCTTCGCCGCATTGGCGTAAGCATTGATCTGGCGTTCGACGCCGCGGGCCGACAGCGCGCGCGGGGTGAACGGGTTGATCGGCGCCTTCAGCTTCGACGGCGCCACCGTCAGCGGGTGGTAGCCGTAACGACCGGCATGCAGCAGTTGGGCGCAGATCTTCGCGCCATGTTCGTGCACGGCCTTGGTCACGAATTTGTGCGGGCGGGCTTCCCACGGCCACGACAGCTTGCCGCCGAACGGCTTCAGCCAGCCCACCAGGTTGGGCGAGAAGCCGCCGGTGACGATCAGGCCCACGCCGCCGGCCGCGCGCTCGGCGAAGTAGGCCGCCAGTTGCGGGAAATCCCTCGCCCGGTCCTCCAGCCCCGTGTGCATCGACCCCATCAGCACGCGGTTGCGCACCGTGGTGAAGCCCAGGTCCAGCGGGGTGAACAGGTGCGGGTAGGCGGGAGAGTCGGTGGCGGCGGCGGTCGACGTCATGCGGGCTTTGGATACGCGTGCGTATGGAAGGAGCGAACGATGCCGCGCCCGGGCGTCCGGCGCAAGCGGCATCCGCGGCGCGAAGCAGGGCACAGACCCGGTCGCCTTGCAAGAGTTGTCCGGCGCCAGCGGCTCGGGGACCATGGGGGCACCCAGGTTCCCGGCCTTTCATGGATACCGCCTCACCGCCCCTGCACGACTATCTGCGCGCCGGCTTCGCCGCCGCCGACCTGCCGGACCTCCACCCCCTGCTCAACGCCCGCGACCTGTTACGGGCCTTCTCGACGCTGTTCCACGGCGGCGAGGAGAGCGTCATGGTGCGCCTGCTGGTCCTGCGCACGCTTGGCGAACGCGGCGAGGCGCCGGACTGGTCGCCGCAGGAACTGCGCGACCAGTTCGCCTACCTGGACCCGGTCAAGTTCGACACCGTGCTCGGCCGCCTGCGCGAGAACGGCCTGCTGCTGTGGGACGCCGCCAGCCAACGCTACCGCATCAGTCCGGTCGGCCGTCAGGCGCTGGCCTCGATCGGCCTGCTGCTGCAGTTCCAGCGCGAGGGCGACGAACTGGCCTACGTCACCGCACAGCTCGCCGCCGGGCAGGCCGTCGGGCGGGTCAAGGCGGACGACCTGCAGCACCTGCTGTCGCGGTTGAATGAACTGCGCGAGGACTTCGACCAGGCCGTGCTCAGCGGCTCGGAACACCGTATCCAGCGCGCCGCCGACACGCTGCAGTCGGTCTGGCAGTGGGTGGAGAAGGGCACCGAGCTGATCCGCGACATCGCTGCCGATGGTGAACTCGATACCGCCACGCACCGCGTCGCCCAGCAGATCGGTCGCGCGCAGAGCGCGCTGCTGCGGCAGGCGTCGGTGTTCCAGCGCGCGCTGAACCAGCTGGACCGCCACCGCGTGCACCTCGGCGCGAGCGGGCTGTCGTCGTCCGACGTCAACCGCTACCTGCGCGTGCTCGATACCGCCGCGCTCACCGCGCTCGCCGACGACGTGCTCTCGCGCATGCCGCAACCGGCGTTCGCGCTGGGGCCGATCGCGCTGGACGTCGCCGAGTACGAACTGGTCGAACGCGAACGCGCCGCCCAGGACGACGCCTCGCTCCCGCCTTCGCAGGCCGCGCCCACGGAAACGCAGGCGCCGGTCGTGCAGAACGACTACGGCCACGCCGAGCAATGGTTCGACCAGCTCGCCGCGCTCGACACCGAAGCACCGCTGTCGGACTGGGTGCCGCAGGACGGCTTCGCGGTCAGCGCCTACCGCCTGTCGCTGCTGGGCCTGATCGGCGACGCCGGCGCGGAGAACCGCAACGGCGTGGCGGCCTCGCTGGCGCAACTGCCGATGCAGTGGCATGTCGATGCCGAATTCGAATCCGTCCAGCGCGCCGGCGTGGCCTACATGAGCCGCGGCCGCCTGCTGCCGCAGACCCCTGAGACGCAGGCCACGCCTGCGCCTTCCCGCAAGAAGAAAGCCCGTACCGCATGAATGATCCCATCGCTTCCCTGATCGCGCGGCTGTTGGCCGAGCGCTGGCTGCCGCGCGACGACCGCGCCGTGCGCCAGGTGCTCGTCGACGCCGAATTGCGCGACGACCTCGACCGCCGCCTTGCTGCCGCCGGCCTGCGCCTGCTCGAACATCCTTACGCCGCCCACGTCGCCGTCGGCATCGCGCGCGCGCAGGAGAGCGAGGTGTTCGGCCACGGCGATGCGTGGGCGGCCAGCAACCTGTCGCTGGGCCGCGACACCATCGCGCTGCTCGTCGTGCTGTGGGCCCTGCTGGTGCTGCCCAAGCGCCAGCGGCAGATCGCACGTCAGGAGGGCGATCGCCAGCATGAGCAGGAGCAGATGTTCGCCGAGCTGAAGCCGGTGCCGGTCGGGTCCGAACTGATCGAACCGATCAACGAGCGCACGCTGCTGGCCGACTTCGCCGACAAGCTGGGCGGCAAGGGTCGTTTGCAGATGAACCTCGGCACGCTGCAGCGGCACGGTTTCATCGTGCGCCGTCGTGAGCGCATCCAAGAGGGGCCGTTGCTCGATCTGGCCTTCGACTACGAACGCATCGCCAGCCGGGTAATGGACGGCGCGCTGGCGTACGTGATCGAAGAAGCGCGTGCCTCGCAGGCGAATGCACCCGCATTGCCCGCAGACGACAACACGGACGAAGTGAACGAGGAGCAGGCCGATGTTTGAGTTCCGCAGCCTGGAAGTCGTGCACTGGGACTATTGGCAGCGCTATACGCTGCCGCTGGACGCGTCGGTCATCACCGTCGTCGGGCCGAACGGGTCCGGCAAGACGACGCTGCTCGATGCGTTGCGCACGCTGCTCGCCATCGACGACCGCGACATGGCGCGCGACTACAAGACCTACCTGCGCCACAACGGCAAGCCGTACGCCTGGCTGCGCGCGGTGGTCAGCAATCCGGTCGACCGCCGCGGCAAGCGCGCATTCTTCCCGCACATGGACGAGCAGGTGACCATCGCCTGCCGCATCCGCAAGCGCGGCGGCGACTGGTCGCGCGACTACCAGATCGTCGCCGGTGACGTGCCGGTCGAAACGCTGGATCAGGGTGGTGACTGGCTGGGCGTGCGCGATTACCGCGTGCGGCTGGCGGGCGCCGGTCTGAGCCGCGCCATCTGCCGCGTGCTGACGCTGGAACAGGGCGCCACCGACAAGCTGTGCCAGCTGTCGCCGCGTGAACTGCTGCAGCTGGTGTTCGATGTGTTCGAAGACAAGGCGGTGCTGGACGACTATCAGCGCGCCCGCAGCGAGCAGTTCGACGTGGAGAAGGAAATCGGCCAGCTGCAGCAGGGCCTGGCCGAGCTGCACGTGAAGCTGGAATCCGCACGCGCCGACGTACGCTCGTTCGAGGACGGCCTGTCGCTACGCTCGCAGCGCAACCGCCTGCAGACCGAGATCGCGCCGAAGGTCGAGCTCGCCGATCTGCGCGCCACCGTCGAAGGCGCGCGTCCGCGTCTCACGGGCCTGCGCCGCGCGCTGCGCGAGCGGGAACGCGCGCACGCCAATCTGCTCGCGCAGGAAGTCGCCGCGCAGCTGCAGCGCGATCGCGCCGGCTCCGATCTGGTCGACACGCGCGCGCAGCTCAAGCAGGCCGAAGCCGCCTTTACCCAGGCACGCGACCATGCACGCGATGCCGAGTCGCTGGTGCGCCGCCACGACGAGCTGGCGAAGCTGCAGGCCGAACGTGGCGGCGCCGATGTCGACGCTCTGAGCCGCGAACTGGAGGACGGTCGCCGTCGCCAGGCCGAACTGAAGCTGGAGGCCGAACGCGACCGCCAGCGCACCGGCGAGATCGTCGCGCAGGTTGCGGCCCTCAGCGGCGGCGGTCGGGTGGTCGAACCGTTCGAGCGCGACTTCCGCGTCGCGCTGGACCGGCAGGGCATTCCGCATCGCGTGCTGACCGAACTGGTCGATGTCGTCGACCCCGAATGGGCGACCGCCGTCGAGGCCGTCCTGGCGCCGTACCGCCATCTGGTGCTGCTGGAACATCCGAAGGACGCGCGCGAGGCCTGGCGTCTCGGTGAGCAGCTGCAGTACCGGCACTTCGTCGTGGCGGATCGCGCGCCGGTCGAGAAGGCGACGAAGGGCTCACTGCTCGAGGTCGTGCGCTTCTCCGACGATCCGCCTGCGTGGCTGCCACGCCATCTGGACCGCATCCAGCGCGTGGCCGACGTCGAGGCGGGTCATCGCTTGTCGAAGGGACAGGATTGGATCACCGCCAAGGGCTATCTGCGCGAGCAGCGTGGTGGCCGCCATATCGGCGGTGGCGCGCATCACTTCGGTGCCGGTGCGCGCCAGGCGCATCTGGCATCGCTGCGGTCGGAGCAGGCGATGCTGCAGGACCGTGCGCAGGTGCGCGAAGACGCCCTGGCAACCCTGCGCCGGCAGCTCGATAGCGCGCAGTCGCGCCTGCTCGGCCTGGATGCCGGGCAGGAACTGGTTACGCGCGCCGCCGAGTTCGCCGATGCCGCCGAGCGACTGCCGGCACTCGCGGATGCCGCCGCCGAGGCGGCCGCTGCACTGGCAGAGGCGCGCCAGCGGCTCGACGGGCTGGAGGCGCTCGACAAGGCCGAAGGCATTGCCACCGCCAGCCGCGCGGGCGAGATCAAGGCGCTCGCCGGCGAGCTGAAGGAGCGTGGCCAGCAGATCGGCCAGGAACGCCTGACACTGGCGCAGCGCATCGTCGACTTCCGTCGCCGTCGCGCACAGATGCCGGCTGCATGGCGCAGCGCTGCAGTGCTCCGTGCCGCACGCGAGGAATACGAAAGCGCAAGCGCGGTGCGCCGCGAACTCGAACGCATCGATGAGCGCATCGCGCGTGGCGGTTATGTCGAGGACGAGGGCTGCGTCGCGTTGCGCGACAAGTTCGGCGCCGACCACGCGGGTCTGGAAGCGGCCATCGGCAAGCGCGAAACGCACCTGCATCGTGCCCGCCGCCTGACCGAGGAGGCGCGCGGCGCCTATATCAACGTGCTGCGCGCCACCGTGCGCCGCTACAAGCGCAACCTGGCGGCGCTAGGCGACCTCGCCGGCATCGGCGTCGACGCGGAGCTGCCCGAGCTGGTCAACGAGGACACGGCGCTGGCGCAGGCCGGCCTGACCGTGCGCTTCGACTTTGACCGCAAGGGCTGGATCGGCCTCGACGACGGCGAAGCCTCGGGTGGCCAGCAGGTGATGAAATCGCTGCTGCTGTTGGTGGCGTTGCTGCGCGACGAGGAGCAGCCGGGCGGATTCGTCTTCATCGACGAACCGTTCGCGCACCTGGACGTCGCCAACATCGAGAAAGTCGGCCGCTTCCTGCGCTCGACCGATGCGCAGTACATCCTGACCACGCCGATCACGCACAACGTCAACGTGTTCGAGCCGTCCGACCTGGTGCTGGCCACCAGCAAGCGCCGCGCTGCGAGCACGTGGGCTGAACCGGTCGCCGTACTGAAACGCGACCGCACCGGAGACGCCGCGGCCGCGTGAGAAGCGCCATCCTGTGGGAGCGACGTAAGTCGCGATGGAGTCGTCAGGAGATGAAGATGTCTCCGGCGTCCAGTCGCGACTCACGCCGCTCCCACAGTTCTTTTTTCCTTTACCAGCCGGCAAGTACCAGCTTGCCGATGGTGGTGCCGGATTCCAGCCGGCGATGCGCTTCGCGCAGGTTCGCGGCATTGATCGGCGACAGTGTGTCGGACAGCGTGCCGCGCAGCGTGCCGGCGTCAATCAGGTCGGCCACGCGATCCAGGATCGCACCCTGCTCACCCATGTCGGCAGTACGGAAGCGCGGGCGGGCGAACATCATTTCCCAGTGAATGCCGATGCTCTTGGCCTTGTAGGGATCGCCGATGCGCAACTCGCCGCGCGGTTCGACGATCAGGCCGACATGGCCCAGCGGCGCGAGCAGCTCGCCGAGTTCGGTCCAGTAGCGGTCGGTGTCGGCGAGATTCAGCGCCGCATCGATCGTGTCGAAGCCCAGCGCCTTCAGCTGCGGACCGAGCGGTTCGCGATGATTGATGACGTGGTCGGCGCCCATCCTCTTGCACCAGTCGATGGTGTCCTGGCGCGACGCGGTCGCGATGACAGTGAAGCCGGCGCGCTTGGCCAGCTGGATCGCGATCGAGCCGA
Source organism: Pseudoxanthomonas sp. PXM02 (assembly GCF_014851805.1). Taxonomy (GTDB): domain Bacteria; phylum Pseudomonadota; class Gammaproteobacteria; order Xanthomonadales; family Xanthomonadaceae; genus Pseudoxanthomonas_A. The sequence continues at coordinate 992,066 of NZ_JACVAK010000001.1, read as the reverse complement.
CGCCACCGGCACCGGCGATCACCAGCAGCGACTTGCCATTCCCGCCGCCGTCGATGGCGTACGGCATGCGGTCGAACAACAGTTCCCACGCGGTGATCGTGGTCAGCGGCAGCGCGGCAGCCTGCGCGAAATCCAGCGACGCCGGCTTGCGGCCGGCGATGCGTTCGTCGACCAGTTGGAACTGCGCATTGCTGCCGGGACGGGTGATGTCGCCGGCGTAGTACACGGTATCGCCGGGCTTGAAGCGGGTGACGGCATCGCCGACGGCTTCGACCACACCAGCGGCATCGTAGCCCAGCACCTTCGGCTGCGCTTCGACCTGCGGTTTCGGCGAACGGACTTTCGTGTCGACCGGATTCACCGACACGGCTTCCACGCGCACGAGGATGTCGTGGCCGGTAGCGGTGGGCGTGTCCAGTTCGACATCGGCCAGCGACTGCGGATCGTCGATGGGCAGGTAACGGGTGAGGGCGACGGCTTTCATGGTGGATCCTCGTGGGGGAGTCGGGAGGCGTGCCGCGATGATGCGGCGTGCGCAGGAAAGAGGCGATGCGACGAAGGGCGGATCAGGCGCAGTCCGCTTCGGGAACCAGCGGGAAACGCTGGCGACGCTCCAGGGCGAGAGCCCATACCGCAACGGCGAAGGCGGACGCCGGTACCAGCGCAGCGACCCACGGCAGTGCCGACAGGCCCAAGCCTTGCGAGATGACCACGCCGCCCAGCCAGGCGCCCAGCGCATTGCCGAGATTGAAAGCGCCGATGTTCAGGCTCGATGCCAAGCTCTGCGCGTCGCTGGCCTTCTGCAGCACCCACAGCTGCAGCGGCGAGACGGTGGCGAACGCGGCAGCGCCGAGCAGGCCGGTGAAGGCGATCATTGCCCACTGACTCTGCAGCACGAAGGTCATTGCGCCCATCACCAGCGCCAGCAGTGCCAGCGTGCCGAGCAGGGCCGGCGCCAGGCGACGGTCGGCGAAGCGGCCACCCAACAGGTTGCCGATGATCATGCCGACGCCGAATACCAGCAGGATCGGCGAGACGGCCGCATCGCTGAAACCGGTGACCTGCGTCAGCAGCGGCTGGATGTAGGTGTAGACGGTGAACATGCCGCCGAAGCCGAGCACGGTCATCAGCAAGCCCAGCAGCACCTGCGGACGGGTGACCACGCGCAATTCGTCGCGGAACGACAGCGGCGCCGGTGCGCTGCGGTCGGCCGGCACCAACGTCGCGATGATGATCGTGGCCAGCACGCCGATGGCGGTCACCGCCCAGAACGTCGCACGCCAGCCGAACTCCAGACCCAGCCATGCCCCCGCCGGCACGCCGAGCAGCGTCGCCACGGTCAGGCCGGTGAACATGATGGAGATGGCCGAGGCCTTGCGGTCTTCGCTGACCATGCCGGTGGCGACCACCGCGCCGACGCCGAAGAAGGTGCCGTGCGCCAGTGAGGTCACCACGCGCGCCGCCATCAGCAGTTCGTAGTTCGGCGCCAAGGCGCAGGCCAGGTTGCCCAGCGTAAAGACGACCATCAGCGCCACCAGCACCGCCTTGCGGGGCATGCGGCTGGTCGCGGCAGTCAGCAGCGGCGCACCGACGAACACGCCGAGCGCGTAGCCGGAGATCAGCAGACCGGCGGCCGCGATGGAAACGTGCAGATCGGCGGCGACCTGCATCAGCAGGCCCATGATGACGAACTCGGTGGTGCCGATGCCGAAGGCGCCGGCGGTCAGGGCGTAAAGCCCCAGCGGCATCCGGGAAGAGGGGGAGACGGGCGACATGGGAGAGGGTGGGGTGGGAAAGAAGGCGTGCAGCGTGCCCCTTCCCTCGCAGATGAAAAACCGAGAAGATGGCGAATCACTTTCAATGAAATATTGAAAATGGATCGTGTCGGTGACCTGACCCTGTTCCTGCGCGTGCTCGACCTCGGCTCGATCACGGCCGCGGCGCACAGCCTGGACCTGTCCGTGGCGGTGGCCAGCCAACGCCTGAAGCGTTTGGAAAAGGACCTGGGTGTGCGGCTGCTGCACAGGACCACGCGGCGGCTTCACGCCACGCCGGAGGGAGCGGCGCTCGCGGAGCAGGGCCGCGTGCTGGTGGAGGAACTGGAGACGCTCGGCTCGGGCCTGCGTGAGGCCGCACAGGAAGTGGCGGGAACGCTGCGAGTCACGATGTCGGCCTCGTTCGGGCGCCAGTACGTTTCTCCGTTGTTGCCCGCGTTCATGGCGAAGCATCCGAAGCTGAAGCTGAGCATCCACCTCAGCGACAACGTGGTGGACCTGGTCAGCGAGGGTTTCGACCTCGCCATCCGCATCGGCGCGCTGGACGACTCGCGTCTGGTCGCCCGGCGGATCGCGCCGAACCGGCGCGTGCTATGCGCTTCGCCGGACTACCTGCGTCGGCGCGGCGAGCCGCAGATACCAGCGCAACTGGCTGAGCACGACTGCCTGCTGCTGTTCGGCAGCGGCGGACGCCAGGACGTATGGCGGCTGGAGACGCCGGAGGGCGGCGAGGTTGCGGTGCGCGTGCAGGGCCGGTTCGAGAGCAACTTCGGTGAAGTGCTGCGCGACGCCTCGCTGGCGGGGCAGGGCATCGTCGTGCACTCGCTGTGGCATGTTGCCGACGATCTGCGGGCCGGCCGGCTCAAGGTGGTGTTGCCCGACTATCCGCTGGCGACGACGGCCATCAGTGCGGTGATGCCACAGCGACGGCTGGTACCGCCGCGGGTCCGCGCTTTCGTGGACTTCCTGTCAGATGCATTCGGTGAGCATCCGCCCTGGGAGCGCGGCCTGACAGCGTGACTACGCCGTGTCGAAGGCAAACGCATCCAGCGCCAGGCCGCCCATTTCAACGTCGCGGTGGAGCAGCCTTCCGCGGGCGTTCTCGCCACCGGCACCCAGCGCAACGTAGAGCGGATACAGGTGCTCGGTGGTCGGATGGTTCTCCCGCGCATAGGGCAGCGCCAGCCAGTCGAGCGCGGTGTCCACATCGCCGGCCAGCAGCGCCGCCCGCAAGGGATCGGTGAACGCAGCAACCCAGGGGAATGCGGGTGCTGTCGCGTGCTGCCAGTCCAGCGCGCGCAGGTTATGCGAGAAACCGCCGGAACCGACGACAAGCACGCCCTCCCGCCGTAGCGGCGCGAGCGCCCGGCCCAACTGGTAGTGCCATTCGGCGCTGCGGGACGGATTCACCGACAGCGCTACCACCGGGATGTCAGAAGCCGGATACATGCGCCGCAGCGGCACCCAGACGCCGTGGTCGAGTCCATGGTGATCGTCTTCGCGAGCCTCGAAGCCCGCTGCGGTCAGGCGCGTGGCGATGTCATGCGCGAGCGTGGGCGCGCCGTTCGCGGGATACCTGATCTGATAGAGCGCCTCGGGGAAGCCGCCGAAGTCGTGGATGGTGTCCGGCAGTGGCGTGGCCGTCAGCGTCGGACGGGCATGGATGAAGTGCGCGGAGGCGACGACGATGGCCCGCGGCCTGGGCAGCAGTTCACCCAGGCGATCGAGGAAACGACCAGTCGGCGAGTCCTCAACAGCCAGCATGGGCGAGCCGTGGGACAGGAAAAGGCTGGGAAGATGTACGGAAGCGGCGGGGAGGTTCATGATGCGAGCATCGGCTTCCGCTTGGCGCTTACCAAGTCTCATGCATGGACCGGTCTGTTGCCCATTCGCATGCTGTAGGTTGGAGTGGATCCGCGGCGTTTATCCTTGTGAGCGATCTGCGCCAGTTCACCTGAAGAGTGTTAACCGCGCCCAACTTGTTATGGTACCGTTAACACAGTCTTCACATGACCCCGCATAATCTGTTCAGCAAGGCGACGGAAGCCTGTCGCCTCGAATAACAACTAGAAATGCCGCAAGCGAGTACTTCGGTTTCTCTACTACTGAACTTTTACAAGGAAAGGAGCTGCAAATGAACAAGAAGATTCTCTGCGCCGCGCTGCTGGGCGGCCTGAGCTTCGCGAACCACGCGATGGCCCAGGAGTTCGATGACCGCTGGTACCTCACGGGTACGACCGGCTTCAATGTGCAGGACGATGACCGCACCACCCGCAACGCCCCTTTCCTGGGTCTGGGCCTGGGCAAGTTCATCAGCCCGAACTGGTCGTTGGACGGTGAGCTGAACTACCAGAACCCCAAGTTCGAAGACAACCGTGACCTGCTGTGGAGCCAGTACGGCATATCGCTGGATCTGCGTCGCCACTTCATCCAGGAAGGCCGTGGCTGGAACCCGTACATCGTGGCGGGCCTGGGCATGCAGCGTTCGGAAGAAGAGTACGAAATCGTGAGCCCGGATTCGCCGGCGCAGCGTCGTGACAACAATCTCGCCGCCAAGTTGGGCGTCGGCCTGCAGACCACGCTCGACAAGCGCGTCGGCGTGCGTGCCGAACTGGCCTACCGCGCTGACTTCGACGACCAGAGCGTCGCCGGTGCAAGCGAAGATTGGTTCGGTGACGTGCTGGCATCGGTCGGCGTCGTGATCCCGCTGGGTCCGAAGGCCGAAGTCGCTGCCCCGCCGGCCCCGCCGGCTGCGCCGAGCTGCGCCGATCTGGATGACGACGGTGACGGCGTCAATAACTGCGACGACAAGTGCCCCGGTTCGCAGGCTGGCCAGACCATCGGTCCGGACGGCTGCCCGGTGCAGGTCTCGATCGACCTGAAGGGCGTGAACTTCGACTTCGACAAGTCGACGCTGCGTCCGGACGCAATCGCGATCCTGAGCGAAGCTGCCGAGATCCTGAAGCGCTACCCCGACCTGCGCGTCGAAGTGGCCGGCCACACCGACCTGTGCGGTGCGGACGCCTACAACCAGTCGCTGTCGCAGCGTCGTTCGCAGACCGTGTACGACTACCTGACCAACAACGGCGTCAGCGCCTCGCGTCTGGTGGGCCCGATCGGTTACGGCGAGAGCCGTCCGCTGGAGCCGACCGCGCAGACCCTGCCGGGCTGCAAGAGCGAGCGTAACCGTCGTACGGAACTGAACGTCCAGAACTAATCTGACGCTCTTCCCGAAGTAACCGAAGCCCGGCCTTGTGCCGGGCTTCGTTTTTTGGCGGTGTACGCGGGATTTGCGTGACCGCGCTTCCGTCTTGTCGCATTGGCGCGTCGCAGGGCAGGCAATTTCTTGCCATGCCCCGGTGCGCTGCCTACACTCCGGGCACGCCCAGTAGTGAACGTTCAGGAGTTGTGCCGATGCGTCGTCATGTGTTTGCCAGTGTGCTGTGCATCGCCGCGATTCCCGCCGCCCATGCCGCACCCGACTGCAGTGGCAGCCTGGTCCCGCCACCGCTGAAGACGCCCGCCACGGTCATCGCGCCGGTGGCGCCGGAGTTCACCGCAGCTGCGACGCAGCTGGGCGCGCCTTCGGGCGTGCTGGCATCGCACGCCTTTGATGAATCGCAATCGGTGGACCGCGTGCTGATGCGTCTGCGCATCGAGGGCTGCCGCAATATCGCCAAGGCCCTGCCGGCCGCGCCCACGACTGCGGCCGCCACGGCGAGCCCGGCGGCGTACCAGCCGAAAACCGCCCACGACAACACGCCCTGGCGTTTCGACATGAGCCAGAACGGCAAGCGCATGACCGCCGACGAGTTCGATGCGTGGATGAAGTCGCGTGGTGTCCGCGTGGTGAAGGCGCCAGGTGCGCCCGCTGCGGCGCCCGCACCGGCGCCGGTCGATCCCGCCAAGAAGAACTGATCCACGAACGGCCGGTTTCCCGGCCGTTCTTCTTTCTACCTCATGACGATACGCAGACCACCTTCCCGCGAGACCTCGCGCAGGGGAAGCGTCCGTGCACCTGGCGTGCAGGGCGTACGCCATGGTCTCGCCCGCGTGCTGTCCAAGCAGGGCGTGTGTTCGCGCAGCGAAGCCGCGCGCTGGATCGTTGACGGCCGTGTGTCGGTCGACGGGCGCATCGTGCGCGACCCCGAGTTTCCCGTGGTTGCCGGACGCGCCGTGATCCAGGTGGATGGCCAAGCGAATGCGGCACCGGAGCGCTGCTACATGATGCTCAACAAGCCGCGCGGCCTGGTCACGACGGCGCGCGACGAACAAGGGCGCGACACGGTCTACCGCTGCCTGGACGGCGCGGGGCTGCCGTGGGTCGCGCCGGTCGGCCGGCTGGACAAGGCCAGCGAAGGCCTGCTGCTGTTCACCAACGATCCCGAATGGGCGGCACGCATCACCGATCCCGTGCAGGGGCCGGACAAGACGTACCACGTGCAGATCGACCGGCTCCCCGACGACGGCTTGATGGTGGGATTGAAGGCCGGGGTAAGCGTCGACGGGGAGCATCTGTCCGCTCGCGACGCGCGTGTGCTGCGAAGCGGCGAGCGCAATGCGTGGCTGGAAATCGTGCTCGATGAGGGACGCAACCGACAGATCCGCCGGCTGCTCGCCGCGTTCGACATCGGCGTGTTGCGGCTGGTGCGCGTCGCGATCGGTCCGCTCACGTTGGGGGAACTGGGCAAGGGCGCATGGCGCGTGCTCGAAGCGCATGAGCGCGACGCACTCGCGCCGACGACCGGGCGTTGATTGCGCGACGGTCGTCCGGGTTCGCGAGCGGGCGCCTGCCTACACTCGCTCACGCTGACCTTGGGGAAACCACATGTACCGTTCGATTCCGCGCCTGCCGCTGTGCTGCGCCGTGCTGCTCGTCATTGGCCTGTCGTCGGGCTGCGCCTCGAAATCGCCGACCGCTGCGATAAAGCAGGCCGCCCCGGAGGAGATCGTCACCGTGAAGGTCGGCCCGCACGGGCACCGTTTCGACATGCAGCAGAACGGGCGCAGCATGACGGCCGAGGAGTTCGACGCCTGGATGAAAGCCCGCGGCATCCGTGTGGCCAAGGGCGCGCCGGCGAAGCCGAAGACCGCCAGCACCGCCAGGCGCGCCCGCTGATACGCGGACGCGCCGGCGCAGCGATCAGGATTTGATCACGCCCAGTTCGCGGCCGATGCGGATGAAGGCGTCGATTGCGCGGTCCAGGTGTTCGCGCGTGTGCGCGGCGCTGATCTGTGTGCGGATGCGCGCCTGTTCCTTGGGCACCACCGGGAAGAAGAAGCCGATCGCGTAGATGCCTTCCTCAAGCAGCCGCTCGGCGAAGCGTTGCGCCAGCGGTGCGTCGTACAGCATCACCGGACTTATCGGGTGTACGCCCGGCTTGATGTCGAAGCCGGCGGCGGTCATCTTCTCGCGGAAGTAGCGCGTGTTTTCCTGCAGTTGTTCGCGCAGGTCGCCAGCGGCGGACAGCATCTCGAACGCCTTGATGCCGGCGGCCACCACGTGCGGCGGCAGCGAGTTCGAGAACAGGTAGGGACGCGAACGCTGGCGCAGCAGTTCGATCACTTCCCTGCGTGCGGTGGTGAATCCGCCCAGCGCACCGCCCATCGCCTTGCCCAGCGTACCGGTGATGATGTCGATGCGATCCAGCACGCCCTTCACCTCGGCCGAGCCTCGGCCGGTCGCACCGAGGAAGCCGGTGGCATGGCATTCGTCGATATGCACCAGCGCGTTGTATTTCTTCGCCAGCGCGGTGATCTCATCCAGCGGGGCGATGAAGCCGTCCATCGAGAACACGCCGTCGGTGGTGATCAGCTTGGTCTTGCAGCCGGCTGCATCGGCCGCCTGCAACTGCTTTTCCAGATCGGCCATGTCGCAGTTGGCGTAGCGGAAACGCTGGGCCTTGCACAGGCGCACGCCGTCGATGATCGAGGCGTGGTTCAACGCGTCGGAGATGATGGCGTCATCTTCGCCCAGCAACGGCTCGAACAGGCCGCCGTTGGCGTCGAAGCAGGCCGCGTAGAGGATGGTGTCTTCGGTGCCGAAGAAGTCGGCAATCGTCTGCTCCAACTTCTTGTGCAAATCCTGGGTGCCGCAGATGAAACGCACCGACGCCATGCCGAAGCCGTGCGTGTCCAACGCGTCCTTCGCCGCGGCGATGACGTCCGGATGGTCGGCCAGGCCCAGGTAGTTGTTGGCGCAGAAGTTCAGCACCGTCCGCCCGTCGGCCAGCGTGATCTCCGCCGACTGCGGGCTGGTGATGATCCGCTCGGCCTTGAACAGGCCCTGGGCGCGGATCTCGTCGAGGGTGGTGGCGTAGTGGGCGGTCAGCGCGTTGGACATGGCAGGGAGATGAGCGGGAAAGGCGCCATTCTACCCGCGGCCCATCCGGCCCCCGCGGCGTCATGCGGATACGGCATAAGCGGGCCCCGTTTCGTCATTTCCCTGCCCGCATGTGCGCACGCAGCATCGCGTTTCCGGCCCACGACGGGCCTTCACACGGGGAAAAGCGGTCATGCGGACACACTCGGGACTGGGCAGGCGGAAGGGCAGCGGCGTCGCCATCCTGGGCGCGCTGGTCTGTTCGCTGGCTGTTCCCGTATCCGCACAGAGCCAGCCGACCGTGCAAGAACTGCTGCAACGCCTGGAAGCCCTTGAGCGTCGCGTCGGCGACGCGCCCGCAAGCGTGGCCACCGAAGACGGCGAGTCCGGCCCGGCGACGCTGGGCGATCTGGACCAGCGCCTGCGCATCCTGGAGCGCCGCCTCGAGCTGCAGCAGGAAGAAACCGCGGCCAAGGCCAAGGAAGCACCGGTTGTCGCCGTGAACGACAAGGGCGCCTCGCTGAAGTCGGCGAACGGCGATTACGAGATCAGGATCCGCGGTCTGTTGCAGGGCGATGGGCGCTTCTTCAGCAGCGGCGTGCCGTCGGGAACCTACGACACCTTCCTGTTGCGCACGGCGCGTCCCACCATCGAGGGCACGCTGGGCAAGTGGATCGGCTTCCGCTTCACGCCGGAGTTCGCCGGCGACAGCGCCAGCATCGTCGATGCCTACGCCGACTTGAAGTTCTCGCCTGCCGCCACGGTACGGCTGGGCAAGTTCACCTCGCCGGTCGGCCTGGAACGCTTGCAGTCATCGTCCGCACTGTCGGACATCGAGCGCGCATTGCCCAGCGAACTGGCGCCGAACCGCGACATCGGCGTACAGCTGCAGGGTGAACTGGCCGGCAGCAAGGTCAGTTATGCGATCGGCGTGTTCAATGGCACGGTCGACGGACGCGATGCGGTGACCACCAATCCGGACGATGAATTCGAAGTCGCCGGTCGTCTCTTCGTCGAACCGTTCAAGGACAGCGCGGGCTTCTGGTCGGGCCTCGGCTTTGGCATCGGTGGCAGCGTCGGCGACACCGTGGGCACCGGCAACAACATCCTGCCGCGCTATCGGACGCCGGGCCAGGTGCAGTTCTTCAACTATCGCAGTGCCGTCGCCGCCGACGGCAAGCGTACGCGCTGGTCGCCGCAGGGTTACTTCTACCGCAACGGGTTCGGGCTGCTGGCGGAATACATCGCGTCGAAGCAGGAGCTGCAGGTCGGTGTTGTGTCCGCGGAGCTGGAAAACACCGCCTGGCAGGCGACCGCCAGCTACGTGCTGACCGGCGAGGATGCGAGCTACCGCGGTGTCGTCAAGCCGTCCAAGCCCTTCAGTCCTGGCAAGGGTGACTGGGGTGCCTGGGAACTGGTCGGCCGCTATGGCGAGCTGGAGATCGATGACGGCGCCTTCCCGCTGTTCGCCGATCCGGTGGTATCCGCGCGCCGGACGAAGGCCTGGACGCTGGGCGTCAACTGGTACCTCAACAGCAACCTGAAACTGGTACTCAACTACCTGGATACGCAATTCGAGGGCGGCGCCGCGAGCGGTGATCGCGAAGACGAAAAGGCCGTGTTCTCGCGACTGCAGGTCGCCTTCTGATTCCCGGAGACAAGCCATGAAACCCACTATCCGACGCCATATCCGCAACGCCCTGCTTGCCTTCGGCCTTACCGTCGCCGCTGCGGCCGGTGCCAAGGACCTCAACCTGCTCAACGTGTCGTACGATCCGACGCGCGAGTTCTACCGCGAGTTCAACACGGCCTTCGCCGCCGACTGGCAGAAGACGAAGGGGCAGAAGGTCAGCATCGAGACCTCGCATGGCGGTTCGGGCAAGCAGGCCCGTTCGGTCATCGATGGCCTCGAAGCCGACGTGGTGACGCTGGCGCTGGCGTACGACGTCGACTCGATTTCCCAGCGTGCCAGACTTTTCCCGGCCAACTGGCAGTCGCGCCTGCCGGAGAACAGCGCGCCGTATACGTCGACGATCGTGTTCCTGGTGCGCAAGGGCAACCCGAAGAAGATCCGCGATTGGCACGACCTGGTGAAGCCCGGTATCTCGGTGATCACGCCGAACCCGAAGACCTCCGGTGGTGCGCGCTGGAACTATCTGGCGGCATGGGCTTACGGGTTGAAGATCTTCAAGGGCGACGAAGCGAAGACGCGCAATTTCGTGCGCGGACTGTTCCGCAACGTGCCCGTGCTGGACACCGGTGCGCGCGGTTCGACCACCACCTTCGTCCAGCGCGGCATCGGCGATGTGCTGTTGGCGTGGGAGAACGAAGCCTTCCTGTCGATCGAGGAACTGGGGCCGGACAAGTTCGACATCGTCGTGCCGTCGTTGTCGATCCTGGCCGAGCCGCCGGTGGCGCTGGTCGACCGCAACGTGGACAAGCACGGGACACGCGAGGCGGCGCAGGCTTACCTGAAGTACCTGTACTCGCCCACGGGCCAGCGCCTGGCGGCCAAGCACTACTACCGTCCGCGCTATCCGCAGTACGCCGCACCGGAAGACATCGCGCGCTTCCCCAAGCTGGAGCTGGTGACGATCAACGGCGTCTTCGGCTCGTGGGCGAAGGCGCAGGCCACGCACTTCGCGGATGGCGGCGTGTTCGACCAGATCCAGGCGAAGTAACGTGGCGGCAGTAAATCCCTGGCCGGGAAAGGCGCGCCCCCGGCGCGTCATTCCTGGTTTCGGCCTCAGCCTGGGCTATACGCTGGCCTGGCTGGGGCTGATTGTCTTGATTCCGCTGGTGGGCGTGTTCGCGAAAGCCAGCGGCCTGGGGCCGGCCGGCATCTGGGCGATCTGGACCGAGCCGCGCGTGCTGGCGGCGCTGCGCATCAGTTTCGGCACCGCACTGGCGGCGGCTGCTTTCAATGCCGTGATGGGCACGCTGGTGGCCTGGGTGTTCGTGCGCTACCGCTTTCCGGGCAAGCGTGTATTCGACGCAATGATCGACCTGCCATTCGCGTTGCCGACCGCCGTGGCGGGCATCGCGTTGACGGCGCTGTACGGGCCGACCGGCTGGATCGGCCAATGGCTGGAAGCGGCCGGCATCAAGGTGGCCTACACGCCGCTGGGCATTACCGTAGCATTGGTCTTCATCGGCCTGCCGTTCGTGGTGCGGGTGGTGCAGCCCGTGCTGGCGGAGATCGAGACCGAGCTTGAAGAAGCGGCCGCCACCTTGGGTGCAAGCCGCTGGCAAGCCGTTCGTCACGTGGTGCTGCCAACCCTGTGGCCGGCCGTGCTGGCGGGCTTTGCGCTGGCGTTCGCGCGCGGCGTGGGCGAATACGGGTCGGTGATCTTCATCGCCGGCAACCTGCCGGGTGTGTCGGAGATCGCTCCGTTGCTGATCACGATCAAGCTGGAGGAGTTCGATTACGAGGGAGCTACCGCGATCGCGGCGGCGATGCTGCTGCTGTCGTTCGCCTTGCTGCTGCTGATCAACACGCTGCAGGCGCGACTGCAGCGCACGGGCAAGCGGGCAGGGGGCTAACATGGGCGACAGTATCTCCGCCGTCATCGCCATTCCCCCGGAGTCGTCCGCCGTGGAAGTGCACGAACGTCCTGCCGTCCGCCGTCATGCCGCCACCACCGAACCGCTTTGGGTGCAGGTGCTGCTGGTGCTGGGCGCGCTTGGATTCCTGCTGTCGTTCCTGTTGCTGCCGTTGGCGCTGGTGTTCGTCGAGGCACTACGCGGCGGTTGGGTGGCGTTCGCCTCCGCTGTCACTGAGACCGATGCACTCGCCGCCGTACAGCTGACCTTGCTGGTGACGGCCATCGTCGTGCCGCTCAACCTCGCCTTCGGCGTGGCCGCTGCGTGGGCGGTCAGCAAGCACGAGTTCCGCGGCAAACGCTGGCTGGTGACGCTGATCGATCTGCCATTCGCGGTGTCGCCGGTGGTCGCCGGCCTGATCTACGTGCTGATCTTTGGTGCACAAGGCTGGGCATATTCGCTGATTGACGAAGGTTGGCACTTCACCCTGCCGTTACTCGGCGAACTGCACCTGCAGTTGCCGAAGATCATCTTCGCGCTGCCGGGCATCGTGCTGGCGACGATCTTCGTGACGTTCCCGTTCATCGCACGCGAGCTGATGCCGCTGATGGAGCAGCAGGGCACCGATGAAGAGCTGGCCGCACTCAGCCTGGGTGCGAGCGGCTGGCAGACGTTCTGGCGGGTGACGCTGCCGAACATCCGTTGGGCGTTGCTGTACGGCGTGCTGCTGTGCAGTGCGCGCGCATTGGGCGAGTTCGGTGCGGTGTCGGTCGTGTCCGGCCATATCCGCGGACGCACCAACACGCTGCCGCTGCACGTGGAAATTCTCTACAACGAGTACGCGTACAGCGCCGCTTTTGCGGCGGCTTCGTTGCTTGCGCTGACCGCGCTGCTGACACTGGTACTGAAGACCTGGCTGGAATGGCGCCACGGCGAAGCGCTGGCTGCCAACCACCGTCACTGACAGGACGACCTCATGGGCATCAAGATCGAACACCTGGGCAAGCGCTTCGGCAGCTTCGCCGCACTGGATGACGTGTCGCTGGACATCCGCCAGGGCGAGCTGCTCGCGCTGCTGGGGCCTTCGGGGTCGGGCAAGACCACGCTGTTGCGCGTGATCGCCGGCCTCGAACATGCGGACAGCGGGCGCGTGCTGTTCGATGGCGAGGACGCCACCCGCCTCAGCGTGCAGGCGCGGCGCGCGGGCTTCGTGTTCCAGCACTACGCACTGTTCCGCCATCTGACGGTGGAGGAGAACATCGCGTTCGGCCTGCGCGTCCGCAAGGGGCGCGACCGTGTACCCGATGCGGTGGTCCGTTCGCGCGTGTCGGAGCTGCTTTCGCTGGTCCAACTGGAGGGATTCGGTGCACGCTATCCGGCGCAGCTCTCGGGCGGCCAGCGGCAGCGCGTGGCGCTGGCGCGGGCGCTGGCCATCGAGCCACGCGTGCTCCTGCTGGACGAGCCGTTCGGCGCGCTGGATGCGCAGGTGCGCCGCGACCTGCGGCGCTGGCTGCGCGAACTGCACGACCGCACCGGATTGACCACGATCTTCGTGACCCACGATCAGGAAGAAGCGTTGGAACTCGCCGACCGCGTCGCCATCCTCAACCGCGGCCGGATCGAGCAACTCGGCAGCCCCGCCGATGCCTACGACGTGCCGGCGTCGCCGTTCGTCTACTCGTTCGTCGGCGCGGTGAATCGCGTGCCGGCACAGTGGAACGACGGCGCGCTGCAGGTCGCGGGACTCCCGCTGCAGCCGCGCGGCGAGGCGGGGCAGGGCGAGGCCGAGGTCTATGTCAGGCCGGAGGACCTGCATCTGGTGGATGCGACGGCGTCCGCGGCTTGGCCGGCAACGATCATCGGCGCGCAGCGGACGGGACCTCGTCTGCGTCTGCGGGCGCGGCTGACGGACAGCGATGTCGAGCTGGATGTGGAGCTGCCTGCTGATCGCGAAGGCGACGCGACTGCACCCGGCAAGGCGGTGCGTTTGGCACCAAAACGGTTCGGCTGGTTTCCCCTGGATGGTGCGTCGGCACCAGCGTGATGCGATATAACTTGCTGAATTAATTGAAAAAGAAACCAATTTTACAAAGGCTGATCCGACACTTGACGCGAGCGATTGGTGCGGCGCACTATCGGGGCGCAGTTAAAAAACCGTGAAGTCGTGATGACGGTTTAACTCACGGCCAACGCCCCAACCGCCCAGGAGAACCCCGGATGACGCCCGCCAAGCTCTGCACCGCCCTCGCCACCGCCCTGCTGCTGTCCCTGCCCATGGCGGCCTTCGCCCAGGAAGCAGAAGAAGAAGCTTCCCCCTTCAGCGCCAGCTTCGCCGTGACCAGCGATTACGTGTTCCGTGGCGTTTCACAGACCGACAATGAGATCGCATTCCAGGCCGGACTCGGCTACTCGGCGCCTTTCGGTCTGTATGCCGGCGTGTGGGGTTCCAACGTCGACTTCGGTAGCCCCGAACTGGGTGTCCGTGGCCCCAATTTCGAAGTGGACTACTTCGTCGGCTGGAACAAGGATCTGAACGACAGTTGGAACATCGACCTGGGCGTGAATCGCTATACCTATGAAGGCGCTTCCAGCGGTTATGGCGACATCGATTACAACGAGTACATCGCCAAGGTAACGTGGAGCGGCCCAGTGACTGTCGGCGGCATCCTGGCTTATGCCGATGACTACAGCAACACGGGCGCTGAGGAAATCTATGCCGGCTTGAATGCCAGCTACGACATCGGCGAATCCGGCTTCTCGCTGGGCGCGAGCACCGGCTATACCTCGATCGACGCCGGTAGCGACGGCCGCACGGACTTCTACGACGGTTCCATCACGGTATCGAAGGGGTTTGGTCCTGCGACGGCGACCCTGGGTTACTACGACACCTTCGGCTCCGATGCGTCCGAACTGCGTCGTGGCTCGGACATCTACAAGCCGGGCCTAGTGTTCACCATCGCCGTGGCGGTTCCCTGAGCCGTCGAGCATGAAAAAAAAGGGCGCCGCAAGGCGCCCTTTTTTTCAGCGAAGTAACAGGCTCAGTTCCAGCTCAAGACCACCTTGCCGGCCTTGCCCTGTTCCATCAGATCGAAGCCCTTCTGGAAATCGTCGATCGGCAGTTGGTGGGTCAGCACCTTGCCCAGCGGGAAACCGCTCAGCACCAACTGCGTCATCTTGTACCAGGTCTCGTACATCTTGCGGCCGTAGATGCCCTGCACGGTGAGGCCCTTGAAGATGATCTTGTCCCAGTCGCAGCCGGCGCCCTTGGGCATGATGCCGAGCATCGCGATCTTGCCGCCGTGGTACATGCAGTCGAGCATGTCGTTGAACGCGCGCGGGTTGCCGCTCATCTCCAGGCCCACGTCGAAGCCTTCCATGTGCAGGTCGGCCATCACGTCCTTCAGCGACGTATTGGCCACGTTGACCACGCGCGTGGCGCCCATGTCGGCGGCCAGCTTCAGGCGGAAGTCGTTGACGTCGGTGACCACCACGTTGCGCGCGCCGATGTGCTTGCAGATGCCGGCGGCGATGATGCCGATCGGGCCTGCGCCGGTGATCAGCACGTCCTCGCCGACCACGTCGAACTCCAGCGCGCAGTGCGCGGCGTTGCCGTAAGGATCGAAGAACGCTGCCAGTTCCGACGGAATCTGGTCCGGGATCGGCCACAGGTTGCTGGCCGGCATCACCATGTACTCGGCGAAAGCGCCGTTGCGGTTCACGCCGATGCCGACGGTGTTCGGGCACAGGTGCTGGCGGCCACCGCGGCAGTTGCGGCAATGGCCGCAGACGATGTGGCCCTCGGCGGACACGCGCTGGCCGACCTCGTAACCGGTGACGGCGGAACCCAGCTGCGCGATGCGGCCGACGAACTCGTGGCCAATGGTCAGGCCGGGCTTGATGGTGCGCTGGCTCCACTCGTCCCACAGGTAGATGTGCAGGTCGGTGCCGCAGATGGCGGTCTTCTCCAGCTTGATCAGCACTTCGTTGGGGCCGGGCTGCGGAACGGGCAGCTCCTCCATCCAGATGCCTTTGCCGGCCTCGCGCTTCACCAGCGCCTTCATCGTCTGTGCCATCGGGCGTCGATCCAGGGAATGAGGGCGCGGATTATACGCCCCGCCTCTGTGGTGCCCTGCTGCAGGGCGCCTTGACACGCTTGGACGTCCCGGCAGCCGCCCTCCTAGTCCGAAAGTCATGGGTCGGCTGCCGTGACAGGTTCATTACAATCGGAACTTTCCTGCCAGTTCCCGGGGTTTCCATGCGTCCGAACCTGCTCGCCGCCGCCATCGCGGTTCCGTTGTCCTTGCTCGCCGCCCAACTCGCCCACGCTGGCGAGGGCATGTGGGTGCCGCAGCAGCTGCCCGAAATCGCCGGGCCGCTGAAGAAGGCCGGACTGAAGCTGTCGCCGCAGCAGCTCGCCAACCTCACGGGTGACCCGATGGGTGCGGTGGTCGCGCTGGGCGGTTGCACCGCCAGCTTCGTATCGCCGAACGGACTGGTGGTGACCAATCACCACTGCGCCTACGGCGCGATCCAGCTGAACTCGACCGCCGAGAACAACCTGATCAAGAACGGCTTCAACGCGCCGTCGACCAGTGATGAAGTCAGCGCCGGCCCGAACGCGCGCGTGTTCGTGCTCGACGAAATCACCGACGTGACCAAGGAAGCACAGGTCGCCATCGCTTCCGCCGGCAATGACGCGCTGGCACGGACCAAGGCGCTGGAAGCGTTCGAAAAGAAGTTGATCGCCGACTGCGAGGCCGATGCCGGTTTCCGCTGCCGCCTGTACAGCTTCTCCGGCGGCAACACCTACCGCCTGTTCAAGAACCTGGAGATCAAGGACGTCCGCCTGGCGTACGCGCCTCCCGGTAGCGTGGGCAAGTACGGCGGCGACATCGACAACTGGATGTGGCCGCGCCACACCGGCGACTTCGCGTTCTACCGCGCCTACGTGGGCAAGGACGGCAAGCCGGCGGCATTCTCGAAGGACAACGTGCCGTACCAGCCGAAGCACTGGCTGAAGTTCGCCGACCAGCCGCTGGGCGAGGGCGACTTCGTGATGGTGGCCGGCTATCCGGGGTCCACCAACCGTTACGCGCTGGCGGCCGAGTTCGACAACACCGCCGCCTGGACCTATCCGACCATCGCGCGCCACTACAAGAACCAGATCGCGATGGTGCAGGACGCCGGCAAGAAGAACGCCGATATCCAGGTGAAGTACGCCAACACCATGGCCGGCTGGAACAACACCAGCAAGAACTACGACGGCCAGTTGGAAGGCTTCAAACGCATCGACGCCGCCGGCCAGAAGCAGCACGAAGAGGCCGCCGTGCTGGCGTGGCTGAAGGGGCAGGGCACGAAGGGGCAGCCCGCGCTCGACGCGCACGCCAAGCTGCTGGCCCTGCTTGATCAGAACAAGGCCACGCGCGAGCGCGACCTGGCCCTGGCGATGTTCAACAACACCGCGATGGTCGGTTCCGCCACTCAGCTGTACCGCCTGTCGATCGAGCGCGAAAAGCCGAACGCCGAGCGCGAGTCCGGTTACCAGGAGCGCGACCTGCCGTCCATCGAAGGCGCGCAGAAGCAGCTCGAGCGTCGCTACGTGGCCGCGATGGACCGCCAGTTGCAGGAGTACTGGTTGAACGAGTACCTCAAGCTGCCGGCGAACCAGCGCGTGGCCGCCATCGACACGTGGCTCGGCGGCAACGACGCTGCTGCGGTGAAGCGCGCGCTGGATCGCCTTGCCGGCACCCAGCTTGGCAGCACCGATGAGCGTCTGAAATGGTTCGCCGCCGACCGCAAGGCGTTCGAGGCCAGCAAGGATCCCGCCATCCAGTACGCCGTCGCGGTGATGCCGACGCTGCTGCAGCTGGAGCAGGAGCGCAAGACGCGCGCCGGCGAGAACCTGGCCGCGCGTCCGGTCTATCTGCAGGCGCTTGCCGACTACAAGAAGACTCAGGGCGAGTTCGTCTATCCGGATGCCAACCTGTCGCTGCGCATCACCTTCGGCAACGTGATGGGCTATGCGCCGAAGGACGGCGTGGAGTACACCCCGTTCACTACGCTGGAAGGCGTGGTCGCGAAGGAGACGGGCGAGGATCCGTTCGACTCGCCGAAGGCCCTGCTCGACGCAGTAGCGGCCAAGCGCTACGGCGGACTGGAAGACAAGCGCCTCGGCTCGGTGCCGGTGAACTACCTGTCCAACCTGGACATCACCGGCGGCAACTCCGGTTCACCGGTCCTGGACGCACACGGCAAGCTGATCGGCCTGGCCTTCGATGGCAATTGGGAGTCGGTCAGCTCCAACTGGGTGTTCGATCCGAAGATGACCCGCATGATCGCCGTCGACGGTCGTTACCTGCGCTGGATCATGCAGGAGGTCTATCCGGCACCGCAGCTGCTCAAGGAAATGGGCGTCGGCAAGTAACACCTGCAACTGAGCCGGCAGGCATGGGACGGGAGCGGTTATCATCCGCTCCCGTCTTCGTTTCCGGCCGTCGGAACAGACACGGACTCGTCTCACACACCGGAACACTCCGCATGCGCATCCTGCTTGCCCGTCATGGCGAAACGCCCTGGAACGCCGAAGGCCGCTACCAGGGCCAGATCGACATCCCGCTCTCGCCGGTCGGTGAAGGCCAGGCCACCGCGCTGGGCCAGCGCTTGAAGGACGTGCGCATCGATCGCGCGGTGGCATCACCGCTGTCCCGCGCGCAATTGACTGCGAAGCTCGCCCTGGGCGATGCACGTGCCGACATGCTGCAGACGGACGCTGATCTGCAGGAAATCGCCCACGGCGAATGGGAAGGCCTGCTGGCCAGCGAGATCCAGGACAAGGATCCGGCGCGTCTGCTCGCCTGGCGCGAAGAACCGGATACGGTGCTGATGCCGGGCGGCGAATCGTTGCGCCAGGTGCTGGACCGTTCATGGCGCGGTCTCGCGCGTGCCGCCGAAGGGCTGGGCGATGACGACACGTTGTTGATCGTGGCGCACGACGCGGTAAACCGCGTCCTGCTGTGCCGCATCCTGGGCTTGCCGATCGCCAAGCTGTGGAGCTTCCGCCAGGCGCCGACCACGCTCAACCTGCTGGAAGGGCCGTCAGTGGATCAGCTGGAAGTCGTGCGCCTGAACGACTGCGCACACCACACGCCGTTCTTCGGCGAAGCGAAGCACCGGGCGCTCTGACGCGGGCAACGACGTCTACGGGCGAATCCGCATGGGCTGGAAGACGGCATGGCTCGGCTCGGAGACGCGCATCCGGCGCCGGGTCGACATCACCCTGGTCAGTCTCGGCGCCGGCGCACTGGCGTTGATCGGCATGTCCGTCGATTTCGTGCCTGCTCCGGCGTTGCATGGCATGCACGTCACCCTGCTGTTCCTGGTGATCGGGGTCATCGGTACCGCGGGGCTGCTTCGACATCGCGATCGTCACGGACGCATGCACGTCCTGCTCGACAAAGGGTTCCCGAAGTTCCTGTTCTTTTTCTGTGGAATGCCGGTCCTGCTGGGTTTCGTAAGCTGGTGCGTGTTGGTCAAGGCCCTGCCATGGGCATGGACACGCGCGTTCGGCGGGGAATTCCGCGAATCGCACATCATGAAGACGTACTACGTGAGCAGTAGGCGCACGTGCGAATACCGATTGGAGGGAGGCCCGATGGAGCGGGCCTTCCCGCGCTACTTGTGCGTCAGCGAGACGTTCTATCATCGCCACCCCGAGGAACAGGTCCCGGTCGTGCTGGTGGGGCGCCGATCCCCGTTCGGCGCGAGCATTGTGCACATCGAATCAGGCCGCTGACATGGCAAGCGCACCACAGAACCTTGACGGATGGTTGACCTACGTCGAGCAGCAGCACCCTAAGTCCATCGAGATGGGCCTGGACCGCGTGCGCGAGGTCGCGACGCGGCTTTCGCTGGGCAGGCCCGCCGCCCGCGTCGTCACGGTAGGCGGAACGAATGGCAAGGGCTCGACCGTGGCCTTCCTCGAGGCCATCGCGCGCGCCGCCGGCTGGAAGGTCGGCGCCTACACTTCGCCGCACCTGCTGCGCTACAACGAGCGCGTGCGCATCGACGGTACGGACGCCGACGACGCCTCGCTGGTCGAAGCTTTCGAGGCGGTGGAAGCCGCACGCGGTGACACGCCGCTGACGTACTTCGAGTTCGGCACGCTGTCCGCTTTGTGGTTGTTCCAGCGCAACGGGCTGGACTTGGCCGTGCTGGAAATCGGGCTGGGCGGACGACTGGATGCGGTGAACATCGTCGATCCCGACGTCGCCGTCATCACCACGGTCGACATCGACCATACCGATTGGCTGGGCAACGACCGCGAAACGATTGGCGCCGAGAAAGCAGGCATCGCCCGCGCCTGGAAGCCGCTGGTGCTGGGCGAAGTGGACTCGCCGTCCAGCGTGTTACGCCATGCCTACGCCATCGGCGCGAATGCGTTGAGGTTGGGCAGCGACTTCTTCCACGAGCCCATCGACAGTCAGCGCTGGCGCTGGCGTGAAGTCGGCGCCGAACTGGAACTGCCGTCGCCGGCACTTACCGCACCGTCGCAGCGTGCGAACGCGGCCACCGCGATTGCGGCGCTGCGTGCCTTGCCGGGCGAAGCTGTCCCGGACGAGGCCTTTGCCGAAGGTGTAGCCAAGGCAGTCCTGCCGGGGCGCCTGCAGCAGGTGACGCACGAGGATATCGACGTCGTGCTCGACGTCGGCCACAACCCGCAGGCGGCCCGCGAACTGGCGACGTGGCTGCAGGCGCACCCCATCGCCGGGAAGACCCGCGTTGTGTTCGCCGCGCTCGCCGACAAGGACGTACGCAGTGTGGTGGACG
Organism: Pseudoxanthomonas sp. PXM02; assembly: GCF_014851805.1. GTDB lineage: Bacteria > Pseudomonadota > Gammaproteobacteria > Xanthomonadales > Xanthomonadaceae > Pseudoxanthomonas_A. The sequence goes on along the minus strand of NZ_JACVAK010000001.1, from coordinate 971,600 downwards.
CGTTCGCCAGCGTGCCGTTGCACTGGTTCCTGGCGGGCTTGTCGTCCGGCCCGCGCGCGCAGACGGCCGAGCAGTTGGCGACCCGGCTGGACGATGTAATCGCGACGGCGGCGAGCCTGCATGCCAGCGTGGACGCCGCCCTGCGTGCGGCACTCGATGCCTCCGCCCCTGGCGATCGCGTACTGGTGTTCGGCTCGTTCCACACGGTTGCCGACGCGTTGCAGGTTCTGCATTCAGGTCGATGACGGGGAGCGCGCCGGAGCGCGCCGTATAATCGCCGCGGCATTCCCGCCGCAGCTGCCGTGGACTTGGATGGATACTGCCCTGAAACAGCGCCTGATCGGCGCCGTCGTGCTGGTGGCGCTGGCCGTCATCTTCCTTCCCATGCTGGTCAAGGGGCCCGCGCCCGACAGTGGCGTGTCCGACGTGCCGCTGGACGTACCGCCCGCCGCCGATGGCGAATTCGAAACACGCGAACTGCCGCTGGTGACGCCGGGCAACGCGCCTGCCGCTGGCGCGGTGGGGCTTCAAGGGCAGGTGGCTGCACCGGCAGCGGAACCGGCGCCAACCACGGGGACGTTGCAACCAGCCGCCACTGCCGGCGGCGATTTCGCCGTCAGTTTCGGCGCCTACGCCACCCAGGCCGATGCCGACGCGGTGCTGGCCCGTGTGAAGCAGTCCAAGCTCCCCGGCTTCGTCGAACCGGCGACCATCAATGGCAAGCCGGCCTTCCGGGTGCGCGTCGGTCCTTATGCCGACCGTCCGCAGGCCGAAGCCGCGCGGCTGGATGCGATCAAGATCCGCGGCGACGTCAACGCCCAGGTCGTGACGCTGGATGCCGCGGCCAACGCACCTGCGACGACGTCGCCCGCACCGGCGTCTTCGGCCTCGACCGCCACCGCCGCCCCTGCCTCGCCTTCAGTCACCACGCAGACGCTGCCGCCGGAGCCCGCCAAGCCGGCCCCGAAGCCTGCAGCGACCGAAGCCAAGCCTGTTGCGGCGACACCGGCCGAGACCAAACCCGTCCCGCCGCCGGCCGCCAAGCCGGTCGCCACCGCGCCCAAGCCGACCGAAGCGCCGAAACCGGCCGCGTCCGGCACCGGCTTCGCCGTGCAGCTGGGCGCCTTCTCGAACGCAGCCGATGCCAATGCCTTGCGTGATCGCGCGCGCGGCGCCGGCTTCAGCGCGTTCGTCGAGCAGGTCCGCACCGACAAGGGCACGCTCAGCCGCGTGCGCATCGGTCCGGTCGCCAACCGTGCCGATGCCGACCGACTGAAGGCGCAGGTCGCCTCGAAGATCGGCGTGGACGGCATGGTCCGACCGCATCCTTGATGGATCCGTCCTGTTGCGCGACTGACCGTTCCGGGCGCGCCGCGTGAGCGCGCTCGACCTGACGCTGCTGGCGATCGTCGGCGTGTCGACCCTGTTCGGCGTAATGCGCGGCTTCATCAGCGCGCTCGCCTCGATGGTCGCCTGGCTGCTGTCCGGCTGGGTCGCGTTCCACTACGGCGGCGATGCCGCGCACTGGCTGTCCAGCGACGGGCAGCCGTCGGCCAGCGAACTGCTGGGCGGCTATGTGCTCAGCTTCGTCGGCGTGATGATTTTCGTCGGTCTGACAGGCTGGGCCATCCGGAACCTGGTGAAATCGGTTGGTCTGTCGGGGCTGGATCGCGTGCTCGGCCTGGCGCTCGGGCTGCTGCGCGGTGCATTCGTGGCCTGCATCGTGCTGCTGCTGGCGGCCTTCACGGATCTCCCGCGCGAAACTGAATGGCATCGGTCATCCGTCGTACCGGTCCTCTTGCCCGGCTCGCAGTGGCTGTCGCAGTGGCTGCCGGAATGGACTGTGCAGGAACTGGACTTTGGCAATGGCCGGCCGGCGGGCGATAATGCGCGCCTGCAAAACCTGCTGCCCCTGCCGCTGGAAGAACCCGGCGCACCGCAGGACCACGCCCCCTCGTCCGCCTCACCCGCGTCGAAACCGGAGTAGATCCCCCATGTGCGGCATCGTCGGAATCGTCGGCAACCAGAACGTTGCCGGCCAGCTTTATGACGGGCTGACCGTCCTCCAGCATCGCGGACAGGATGCCGCCGGCATCGCCACCGCCGACGGCACGCGCCTGCGCGTGCACAAGGACAACGGGCTGGTGCGGGACGTATTCAACGCCAAGGCCATGAGCGTGCTGGAAGGCCGCGTGGGCATCGCCCACTGTCGCTATCCGACCGCCGGCTCGGAGGGGATGGACGAAGCGCAGCCGTTCTACGTCAACTCGCCGTACGGCATCGCGCTGGCGCACAACGGCAACCTGATCAATACCGAATCGTTGCGGCAGGACGTGTTCGCGCAGGATCGCCGCAACATCAACACCGATTCGGACAGCGAAGTGCTGCTGAACGTGTTCGCGCACGAGCTGGACCTGCAGCGCACGCTGACCCCGGAAGCGGCGATCCGCGCCGTCGCCGGCGTGCACCGCCGCGTGAAGGGTGGCTACGCCGTCGTCAGCGTTGTGCTGGGCCTTGGCCTGGTGGCGTTCCGCGATCCGCACGGCATCCGTCCGCTGGTGCTGGGCAAGCGCGAGCACAGCGAAGGCACCGAGTACATCATCGCCTCGGAATCCGCCGCGCTCGATATCCTCGGTTTCGTGCGCATGCGCGACGTGCAGCCGGGTGAAGCAATCGTGATCACTGCGCGCGGCGAGCTGTTCAGCGAGATCGTCGCCGATGCGCCCGAACATTCGCCGTGCATTTTCGAGTACGTGTACTTCGCGCGCCCCGATTCGATGATCGACAACGTGTCGGTGCACAAGGCGCGCATGCGCATGGGCGTGAAGCTGGGCGAGAAGATCCTGCGCCTGCGTCCCGACCACGACATCGACACCATCATCCCGATCCCGGACACCTCGCGCGACGCCGCGCTCGAGATCTCCAACGTGCTGGGCGTGAAGTACCGCGAAGGCTTCATCAAGAACCGCTACGTCGGCCGCACGTTCATCATGCCGGGGCAGGGCGAGCGCGTGAAATCGGTGCGCCGCAAGCTCAATCCGATCAACCTGGAATTCCGCAACCGCGTGGTGCTGCTGGTCGACGACTCCATCGTGCGCGGCACCACGTCGAAGCAGATCGTGCAGATGGCCCGCGATGCGGGCGCGCGCAAGGTGTACCTGGCCAGTGCCGCGCCGCCGGTGCGCCATCCCAACATCTACGGCATCGACATGCCGGCCGCGGACGAACTGGTGGCGCACAACCGCACCGTCGAGGACATCGAACGCGAGCTGGGTTGCGACTGGCTGATCTACCAGGACCTGGAAGACCTCGAAGCCGCCGTGCGCGAGGGCAACCCGAACCTGGCAGACTTCGATTCGTCCTGCTTCGATGGCCAGTACGTCACCGGCATCGAGCCGGGTTACTTCGAGCGCATCGAACAGGCCCGCTCGGACGAAGCCAAGCGCAAGCGCCGCGTCGGCTGACGCGGCACGCCCCGGCATGACCACGTTGTTCGAGGCCGCGCGCATCTGCCTGGATGCGGCGGAGGTCGACACCAAGGTCGCGCTGACACAGCAGTACGCCGCCGCCTTCGTGCAGGGCGGACTCGCGATCCCGACCGATGCGACAGCTCCCGAGCCGATCCGCATGCCGGGCCGTCCGCAGAAGCCGACGCTGGTACATCCACGCGAGCTGCCACGTCGTGGACTGGGCAGCGTGGCGGGCAGGGCGGCGTTCATCCACGCCATCGCACATATCGAACTGAATGCCATCGACCTGGCCTGGGACGCGGTGTACCGCTTCCGCGGCCTGCCGGCGGCGTTCTATGCCGACTGGGTGGCGGTGGCGCACGACGAGTCGCGCCATTTCGTCCTGCTGCGCGATCGCCTGCGCGAGCTCGGCCACGACTACGGCGACTTCGACGCCCATAACGGGCTGTGGGAAATGACCGAGAAAACCGCGCACGACGGCCTCGCGCGGATGGCGCTGGTGCCGCGCGTACTGGAGGCGCGCGGCCTGGACGTCACGCCCGGGATGATCGTCAAACTGCGCGAGCTGGGCGACGAGGCCACGGTCGCGATCCTCGACGTGATCCTGCGCGAGGAAGTCGCGCATGTCGCCGCCGGATCGCGCTGGTACCGCTGGTACTGCGCGCAGCGGGGCATCGAGCCGCGCGCGCGTTTCCGCGAGCTGCTGAAGGAATACGCCGGCGGCTATCTGCACGGCCCGTTCAATATCGAAGCGCGCCTGCTGGCGGGCTTTGACGAGGACGAACTCGCGGCGCTCGAAGCGCCGTAGGTCCGAAGTCTCCCGTGGACCCATGTGTGGGAGCGACGTAAGTCGCGATGAACCCCCGCGGTGCCGTCATCGCGACTTACGTCGCTCCCACAGCCGGCATCTCGTTGCGCGCCAGCGCTTAGAGCGAATCCAGCGACATCCCGTCCGGCTCGACGCGCAGCACCGAACCCTGTTCGTACCAGTCGCCCAGCACGATGCGCCGGCAGGCGCGGTCGCCGACGGTGAGTTCGTGGATCGCCGGCCGGTGCGTATGGCCGTGGATCATCGTGTCGATGCCGAACTGCGCGAACGTCGCATCCACGGTAGCCGGCGCCACATCAGTCAGCGTCTCGAACTGGGCTTTGTCGTTCTGCTTCATGCCGCCCTGGTGGGCTGCACTGGCTGCACGCGCTTGCGCCGCGAAGGCCAGTCGGGCGGCGAGCGGTTGCGACAGGAACTGCGCCTGCCAGGCCGGGTTGCGGGTCTGTGCACGGAATGCCTGGTAGGCCGTGTCGCCGGTGCACAGCAGATCGCCGTGCATCAGCAGGGTCGGCTTTCCGTACAGCATGACCACCGCCGGGTCGGGCAGGACGCGCATGCCGGCGCGGCGCGCGAACGCGTCGCCCAGCAGGAAATCGCGGTTGCCGCGGATGAAGAACACCGGCACGCCGGCATCGGCGACCTCGCGGATGCAGGCGGCCACGTAGGCGCCATTGTCGGACGGATCGTCGTCGCCGACCCAGGCCTCGAACAGGTCGCCGAGGATGTACAGCGCATCGGCCTGCGTGGCTTCCTTCTGCATGAACGCGCCGAACAGCTCGGTGACGGCGGGACGCTCGGCGTCCAGGTGCAGGTCGGAGATGAAGAGCGTGGTCATGGCGTAATTCTAAGCCCTGCCCCCGGAGCAGGCAGGGAAACGCGGCCCGCGCGGGTTAAAATTGGCGGCATACCGTTCATCGAGTCCACCATGGCCTGCCGTACCCGTTTCGCCCCCAGTCCTACCGGTTACCTGCACATCGGCGGCGCCCGCACGGCGCTGTACTGCTGGCTGGAGGCGCGCCATCGCGGCGGCGACTTCATCCTGCGTATCGAGGACACCGATCGGGAACGCAGCACGCAGGCGGCCATCGACGCGATCCTCGATGCGATGGACTGGCTGGGCCTGGGCTACGACGAGGGTCCGATCTACCAGACCCAGCGCATCGACCGTTACCGCGAAGTCGCCGAGCAACTCGTCGCGGCCGGCAAGGCCTACTACGCGTACGAGACGCGCGAAGAGTTGGACGCCATGCGCGAGGCGGCGATGGCGAAGCAGGAGAAGCCGCGCTACAACGGCGCCGCGCGCGAGCAGAACCTGCCGCACCGCGATGATCCGAACCGCGTCATCCGGTTCAAGAATCCGCTGGATGGCGTGGTCGCCTTCGACGACCTGATCAAGGGCCGCATCGAGATCGCCAACAGCGAACTCGACGACATGGTGATCTTCCGTCCGGACGGCTACCCGACCTACAACTTTGCGGTGGTGGTCGATGACTGGGACATGGGCATCACCGAGGTGATCCGCGGTGACGACCACATCAACAACACGCCGCGCCAGATCAACATCTACGAAGCGCTGGGCGCGCCGGTGCCGAAGTTCGCGCACATGCCGATGATCCTGGACGAGGAGGGCGCCAAGCTCTCCAAGCGCACCGGCGCGGCCGACGTGATGCAGTACAAGGACGCCGGCTACCTGCCGCATGCGCTGATCAACTATCTGGCGCGGCTGGGTTGGTCGCATGGCGACCAGGAGCTGTTCTCGCGGCAGGAGCTGATCGACCTGTTCGACGTGAAGGACGTGAACTCGAAGGCGGCACGCCTGGACATGGCCAAGCTGGGTTGGGTGAACCAGCATTACCTGAAGACCGATGCGCCCGCGGACATCGCGCCGCATCTGGTCTACCAGTTGGAAAAGCTCGGCGTCGACCTGACCGCAGGCCCGGCACCGGCCGACGTGGTGGTCGCGTTGCGCGATCGCGTGCAGACGCTGAAGGACATGGCCGAGAAGGCCGTGGTCTGGTACCAGCCTCTGACGGCCTACGACGACGCGGCCGTGGCCAAGCATCTGGGCGCGGCGGCGCAGGCCCCGCTGACCAAGGCGCGCGAGTCCCTGGCGGCGCTGACGGAGTGGAGTGCGGAAAGCGTATCGGTGGCGCTGCACGAAGCCGCCGCAGCGCTGGAACTCGGCATGGGCAAGGTCGCGCAGCCGCTGCGCGTCGCGATCACCGGCACCCAGGTCAGCCCCGACATCTCGCAGACCGTTTACCTGGCCGGCCGCGACGAGGCCTTGAAACGCATCGACGCCGCACTTATCAAGGTAGATACGTCCGCCTGACTCCGGATCGCCCATGCCGTCTTCCCACGCCTGTACCGACCCTCATCACCACGTCCATGACGCGCAAGCGTTCGTGGCCGCGGTAGAGCATGCGTGCCAGGAGCGTGGGCTGCGGCTGACGCCGATCCGTGCGCGCGTGCTGCAGTTGATCGCCGAAGCCGGCAAGCCGGTGAAGGCCTACGAACTGCTGGAGTGGGTGCGCGCCACCAAAGGTGTCGGCGCGGATGCACCACCGACGGTCTACCGTGCGCTGGACTTCCTGATGGCGAACGGCTTCGTGCACAAGCTGGAGTCGGTGAATGCCTTCGTCGCTTGCCACCATCCGAACAGCGCACAGCATTCGGTACCGTTCCTGATCTGCGACCGCTGCCATAGTGCGGTTGAGCTGGAAGACCGTGAGGTCGTGGCGGCGCTGGATGCGCGCGCCAAGGCGCTGGGCTTCCAGCCGCAGGCGCAGACGCTGGAAGTGCATGGGCTGTGTGCGCGGTGCGCGGCTGCATAAGGTGTTGCTGGCTGTGGGAGCGACGTAAGTCGCGAGCTCTTCCTCTGGCAGCACGGAAAGCTCGCGACTTACGTCGCTCCCACACCAAGCTTCCTCAGACCGTTGCCGGTACCGCCTTCGGTGAGCGTTCGCGGATCGGCAGGTTGGCTGCCGCTGCGATCAGCGCCAAGCCCATGTCGAGATACCACATCCACGTGTAATCGCCGGAGCGTTCGAGCGCCAGGCCACCGAGCCACGCACCGAAGAATCCACCGATCTGGTGCGACAGCAGCGTCAGTCCGAACAGTGTGCCCAGGTAGCGTGGGCCGAACAGTTTGCCGACCAGGCCCGCCGTCGGTGGAACCGTCGCCAGCCAGGTGAAGCCCAGTGCCGCGGCGAAGATGTAGAACGTCAGCGGCGTCGGTGGCGCCATCAGATACAGCGCGATCATCACCGCGCGACTGGCGTACATCACGGCGAGGATCCACTTCATCCGCACACGCTGACCCAGCGCACCGGCGATCAGGCTGCCTGCCACATTGAACAGGCCGATCAGCATCAGCGCAGCGGCCGACACGCTTGCCGGCAGGCCGCACAAGGCCACTTCGCCCGGCAGGTGTGTCACCAGGAACGCGATGTGTACGCCGCAGGTGAAGAAGCCGAGGTGCAGCATCCAATAGCTTCGATCGCGTAGTGCGATGGCGATCTGCTGCTTCAGGCTGATGTCGCCGATCGCGGTGGCGGTCGGTGTGCTGGATGCCGCGACTGCCTTCTTGCGCAATGGGAATGCGAGCGGGATCGCCAGCAGCGAGGCGACCGCCAAGGTGTACATGGCGCTGGCCCAACCGGCGAACGCGATGACCGCCTGGACCAGCGGCGCGAACACGAACTGTCCCAGCGACCCACCGGCGTTGATGAAGCCAGCGGCGAACGAACGCTTCTCCGGCGCCAACTGCTGTGCCGTGGCGCCGATCAAGATGGAGAAGCTGCCGGCGCCAGCGCCCGCCGCCGTCAGCAGGCCGAGCGTGAACATCAGCCCCCATGGCGACGTCAGGTGCGGCGTCAGGGCAAGACCGAGGGACAGCAGAATGGCACCGAGCACCAGCACGCCGGTGGAGCCGCGCTTGTCGGCGACGGCCCCGAAGATGGGTTGCACTGCGCCCCAAGTGAACTGTCCGATCGCCAGCGCGAAACTGATGGCCGCGATGCCGATGCCGGTGTCCTGGTGGATCGGTGCGACGAACAGACCGGTGGTCTGTCGCGCGCCCATCGTGATCATCAGCGTGGCCGACGCCGCCAGCAGCAGGCCCCAATGCATGCGTGGCACCGGCGTCGTCGTGGTGCTCATGCGGCTTCTCCCAGGTGTTGCCGCAACAGGCTGTCGAGACGATCCAGCTCTCCGTGAAGCCGCTGGACGGCGGCCTCGCCGAGCATGGTGTCGATGACCGACTGCGCCTGATGCCAGAGCGGCTTCGCGGCAGCGAGTCGGACGCGGCCTTCCTCGGTCAGTGCGATCACCCGTTGGCGGGCGTCCTTGCCGCGGACCGTTTCCAGCAGGCCTGCATCCATCAACGGCGACAGGTTGCGCGTCAATGTCGTGCGGTCCATGCCGAGTTCTTCCGCCAATCCGCCCAGCACGCGTGGCTCGCGCTCGGTCCGGCGCAGGATCGAGTACTGGTTGAGGCTCAGTCCCACGCTGGCCAGTTCGTGGTCATACACCTGGGTCACGCGGCGGCTGGCGCGCCGCAGGCGGAAGCAGGTGCACACGCTGCTGGTTGCGGCGGGAGGGGGTGTGGCGGTCATGGAGGTGCGCATGTGGGTGGATGGTCAATTATGTGTATATGCACGTAATGACTGTCAAGAAGGGCGGCTGCCATCCCGGCCAGCCGCCCCGGAGAGACCGCAGGTCAGAAGTAGGCGCGGATGCCGAACGCCACGCCACGGCCCGGCAGCGGCGCGTAGTCGCGCAGCAGCGAGGTATGCGGGCGCGCTTCTTCGTCGGTCAGGTTGCTGCCATCGAGGAACACCTCCCAGCTCGACGCGGTGCGATCCCAGCGGTACGCCACATGGGCATCGACCAGCGTATACCCGTCGCTGGTGTGCTCGTTCTGCGCAACGTCGTCCTGCTTGCTGTAGCGCACCGCACCCAGCGATGCGCGCCAGCCGCCCAGCGACCAGCCCAGGTCCGCGCCGACACGTATCGGGGCGATGCGGGGCAGGTAGCCGCCCTGCGCGATATCGACCTCGTAGCCGTGCGTGTGGTCGCCATGCGGGACTTCGAACGCAACGGTTCGCAGCCCACTGCCATCCAGCTTCGCACGCACGTAGTCGCCATACAGGCGCAGATCCCACATGCCGGCGGCCGTGTCGGCGAGCTGGATCTTCGCTTCGGCCTCGGCGCCGGTGAACGTGGCATCGTCCTGCGTCCACAAGCGAACCGGATAGCCTTCTTCTTCCACGCCGGTGTCGGTGAGGTAGATGAAATCCTTGAACTTCGTCTGGTAGACCGCGAACTTCAGGTCGACACGATCGGTGTGCCAATGCGCACCGATCTCGGCACGCACGCCCTTCTCGGTATCCAGTGTCGCATCACCGATCTCGATCGACTGCGTGGCGACGTGGGTACCGCCGGCGAACAGTTCCTCGTTGGTCGGCGCGCGCTCGGAACGGTCCAGGCCGAAGCGCAGGTCGAAGCCGTCACTCAGACGCCAGATGGCGGCAGCCGACAGGTTGATCGCATCGAAGTCCGTCGAGGCGCGATCTTCGGGCTTCAGCTTGACCTGATCGTAGCGGCCGCCGAGTTCCAGCTTCCACGGGCCGAAATCCTTCTCCTGCACCACGAACAGGCCCAGCGTATCGGTGACGGTCGGCGGCACGAAGGCCTCCGCGCCTACGGCGTTGAAGTCGGTGCTGCCGAACTGCAGGCCGAACGCACCACGCCAGCCGTTCCACGCCTTCTGCACGGCCTCCAGACGTGCGTCGTAGCCTTCGTTGGTGAAGCGCGTGCCGACCTCGTCGCCTTCCAGTTCGATGTGCTCGTAGTCGTTCCAGGCAGCACGCAGGTTGATGCTTTCCAGGAAGGACACCGGGTTGTAGACGCCGGCCTTCATGTCCAGGCGGTTCTGCACCATGTCGATGCGAACCGGACCTTCCTCGTGCTCCTCGTGATCATGGTCCTCCTCGCCGTCGTGGTCATGATCGTGGTCTTCCTCGCCATGCACGTGCGCACCGGCGGGAATGCCGTAGTTGCTGCGGTAGGTGCTGGCGGCCAGGCCGAAATAGCCGCGATCGCCGAGATAGGTGGCGCCAATCGCGCCGGCCTTGGTCTTGATCGAACTGTTCGGCAGCGTGCCGTTGGGCTGCGGCTCTTCTTCGTGTTCCTCGCCTTCCTCGTGATCGTGCAGGATGGCAACGCCGGGAATGTCGTAGTCGTCGGTGTCGCGCACCAGACCGTCGACGTGCAGCACCCAGTTTCCGTTCACGCCATCGAGGCGGAACATGCCGGTGCGCTCGTCATTAACGGTGTTGCCGCGGACCTCTGCGCGGCCGCTGAGCGGCTGGTCGGGGATGGATTCGGCCAGGCGACCGTCGACGACGTTGACGGCGCCGCCGATGGCGCCGCTGCCGAACAGCAGCGTGGCAGGGCCCTTCAGCACTTCGATCTGGTCGGCGAGAAAGGGTTCGATGCTGACGGCGTGGTCGGCGCTGACCGTGGAGGCGTCCATCGAGCCAATACCGCCGGACAGCACCTGCACACGCGGGCCCTCCTGGCCGCGGATGATCGGACGGCCGACGCCGGTACCGAAGTAGGTGGTTTGCACGCCCGGCAGCTTGGCGACGGTCTCGCCGAGGGTGCCGGCCTTGGCCTTGTCTAGGTCTTCGCCGTAAAGCACGTCCACCGGGGTGGCCACCGATTCGGCATTGCCCTTCAACGGCGAAGCGGTCACCACCACGGCATCCAGGTCCTTGGCCTGGGTGCCGCCGGCGTCATCGGCCAGCGCGGCGGGGGAGGCGAGCGCCAAGGCGAGGGCGGCGGCGAGCAGGTGGGGGGCGGGAAGCACGTTGCGGGGGAATGGCATGGGCGTGACGTCACTCATGGTGGAGAAGTTGAAGATGTTATAATATACCAATAGTGACAATATAACCCTCCCGGAAGTCATACTTGTCCCCCATGAAGTCCTCTTTCCGCTCCCTGATCGACCGCTTTGCCGCTGCCGGCTCGCTGGTCTGCGCGCTCCACTGCGCCATCACGCCGTTGCTGCTGGCCGTCATTCCCTCGCTCGGCTTGTCGGTCTGGCTGGGCGATGGATTCGAGCGGGCTTTCGTCGTGTTCGTCACGGTGCTGGGGCTTTTCAGCCTGATCTGGGGCTACCGCCGCCACCGTGTTTTCCGCGCGTTGGGCATGCTGCTGTTCGGCCTGTCCGCCCTGTGGGCCGGCGTGCTGTACACGCCGCTGCATGAATCCGTCGTTCCCCACGCCATCGTGATGACGATCGGCGGCATGCTGGTGGGCCTGGCCCACCTGCTGAACTTGCGCCTGAACCACTGGCACGTCCACGACGCCAGCTGCGCGCATTGAGCCGTGGAGCGGGCCGGACTGCGGCCCGGAAGGCCTTGCTGTGGTAGGCTTTGCGGCCTCGCGCGTGGCCCCCGGACCTGTGGGCAACCGCGCAACCGTCCCGACCGGGACGGACTTTTCATCGAATCAGGAGAACAAAGATGGGCAAGGGTGATCGCAAGACGGCCAAGGGCAAGCGCTATTCGTCCAGCTACGGCAACGCGCGCAAGCGCACCGTCGCCAAGGCCGGCATCGCTGCCACTGCCACCGCCAAGAAGTCGGTCGTGAAGGCGCCGGCGAAGAAGGCCGTGGCCAAGAAGGCCGTCGCCAAGGCGTAAGCCATCCGCGCCGGTATCGCCGGCAGCGAACACGAAACCCCGGCCCTGGCCGGGGTTTTCGTTTTTCTAGTCGCGGGTGACGTTGCGTCCGCCGACATGGACGGCGGAAACCAGATCCCCGCCCAGCCAGTACGCGAGTTGCGCGGGTTCGCTGATGCGCCAGCGGACGAAGTCCGCGCGTTGTCCGGTCACCAGGCGTCCGCGATCCTGCAACCCCAAGGCCTGCGCTGCATGCACGGTGGCACCCCGCAGCGCTTCTTCCGGCGTCAGACGAAAATGCGTGCAGGCGAGCGACATTGCCAGTCGCAACGATTGCAGCGGTGACGTGCCGGGATTGCAGTCGGTTGCGACCGCCATCGGCACGCCTTGGGCACGGAACGCCTCCAGCGGTGGCAGCTTCGTTTCACGCAGCACGTGGAACGCGCCCGGCAGCAGCACGGCGACACTGCCGGCCTGCTTCATCGCCGCGACGCCCGCCTCTGACGTGTACTCGACATGGTCGGCGGACAGGCCACCGAAACCGGCCACGAGTGCGGCACCACCGCCATCGCTGAGCTGGTCCGCGTGCAGCTTGACCGGAAGCCCGAGTTCACGCGCAACCTCGAACACGCGCCGTGTCTGCGCGTCCGTAAACCCGATGCGCTCGCAGAACGCATCCGCCGCATCGACCAGTCCTTCTGCGTGCAGCAGCGGCAACCACTCGCAGACCGCGGAAATGTAGTCGTCCGCACGGCCGGCGTACTCCGGTGGCAGCGCATGGGCGCCAAGGAAGGTCGTGCGTACCGTGATGCCGAGTTCCTCGCCGATGCGGCGCGCCACGCGCAGCATCTTGCGTTCGTTCTCCAGATCCAGCCCGTAACCGGACTTGATCTCCAGCGTGGTCACGCCGTCATCGCGCAAGGCTTGCGCGCGCGGCAGCGACTGCGCGAACAGGCCCGCCTCGCTGGCGGCACGGGTCGCCCGCACGGTCGAGACGATCCCGCCACCGGCGCGCGCGATGTCCTCGTAGCTGGCGCCTTGCAGGCGCTGCTCGAACTCGCCGGCGCGGTCGCCGCCGAAGACCACGTGCGTATGGCAGTCGATCAGGCCGGGCGTGACCCATTCGCCGCATGCGTCGATGACGGCGTCAGCCAGCGCATCAGATGATGCAGGCAGCTGGTCGGCAGGGCCTGCATAGGTCAGAACGCCATTGCGCCATGCCAGCGCGGCGTTCTCGCTCACGCCGTAGCCGGTGTCGCCAGCCAGCGTCACCAGTCGGGCATTCAACAGCAGGCCATCCCAGCGGCTCGCCATGAGATCAATCTCCTCCGCCATCGCCGCCTCCATCCGAATCGCCTTCCAACCCGTGGACGCTGCCGTTGCCGCCACTGTCATGCCCGCCTCGCGCCGCCTTGACGAACACGAAGAGCGCGAAAAGTATCGCCGCAGCGGCAAGCAGGAAGATTTCCATAAGGTCCATGGACGTGCCAGGGAAGGTAGCGACGCGGTAGCCTAACGCACCCCTGTCGCCGGCCGTAAGCATCGCCATGTCCAATCCCGACTCCACCGCAGGCCAGGTCCATGCCATCGAAGGCGGCTGGCGCGTGCCCGGCATCGCCAACCTGCATTCCCATGCGTTCCAGCGGGCCATGGCAGGCATGGCGGAACGGCAGACGCATCCGGAAGACAGCTTCTGGACCTGGCGCGAGATCATGTACCGCTTCGCTGCGCGCATGGATCCCGACAGCACGTACGCAGTGGCGACACAGCTCTACGCGGAAATGCTGGAAGCCGGCTACACCACGGTGTGCGAGTTCCACTACGTCCATCACCAGCCGGACGGCACGCCCTATGCCGATGCCGCCGCCATGTCGAAGGCGCTGATCGCCGCGGCACGCGATACCGGCATCCGGATGACGCTGCTGCCGGTGCTGTACATGACCGGTGGTTTCGATGGGCGCGCGCTGTCGGCCAGGCAGCAGCGTTTCGGTCACGGCGTCGACGGCTTCCTCCGCCTGATCGACGGCCTGCGTCCGCTACAGGATGACCAACTGCGCGTCGGCTGCGCTTTCCACAGCCTGCGTGCCGTGCCCGAAGCCGCCATGCGTGAGGTGCTGGCCGCACTGCCCGCCGACGCACCGATCCACATCCATATCGCCGAACAGGTGGGCGAAGTCCAGGACTGTCTGGCGGTGCGCAATGCGCGACCGGTCGAATGGTTGTTACGCGAGTTCCAGGTCGACCGGCGCTGGACACTGGTTCATGCCACGCATCTGACGCAGGAAGAGACGCATGGCATCGCCGCCAGCGGCGCGACCGTGGCAATCTGTCCGACGACCGAAGCCAACCTCGGCGACGGCTTGTTCCCATTACGCGAATACCTGCAGGCGGGCGGGCGTTGGGGCATCGGATCGGATTCGCATGTCTCGGTGTCGCCGGTGGAAGAATTGCGCTGGCTGGAGTATGGCCAGCGTCTGGTTACGCGCCATCGCAACATCGCAGTGACCGCAGATTCACCCAGTGTCGGCGAGACGCTGCTGCAGGGCGTACTGGAAAGTGCGACGGACGCCATTGGCTTCCCGGGTGGCAAAGATGATCTGGTACTGCTGGATGCCGATGCACCGGCGCTGGTTGGCGCAACGCGCAATGACCTGGTGGATCGCTGGTTGTTCGCCGGCAATCGGTCGCTGGTGAAGCAGGTGCGCGTCGCCGGTCGCGAGGTCGTCACCGATGGGCAGCATGTGGAGCGCGAGGCCATCGCGCGCCGGTACGGTGAAACGCTCCGGCAGCTGTTGCGTGATTGAGGCGGCCGGAGGATGACGTCGCCGCGTGGCGGATCATCGGCCGGATCGGGGGTTCCGTCGCGGGCAGGCCGGCGTCCATCCGATGTCCGCATGGCGATGGAGAAGGCACGGCAGCATGGCCTCCGTCCCCTCAGGAGCCGCGCCATGCCCTACGCACACACCCTTGCCCTGACGCTGGCGATCGCCAGCGGTTCCGCCCATGCGATGACCGATGCCTCGCTCGCCGATACCGTCAGCCAGCGCCTGCAGGGCGACCGGACCGGTGCCTGCATGGCGGTGGCCATTGTCGAGAACGGGTCGGTGGCCCGCACCTTCCAGTGTGCGGATGCCAAGGACACGTCGCGCATCGGACCCGACACGGCGTTCGAAATCGGCTCCGTCACCAAGACGATGACCGCCGCGCTGCTGGCCGACCTGATCTCCCAGGGCAACGGATCGCTGGATGATCCGCTGTCGGCATGGCTGCCACCGGGCACGAAGCTGCCCGACTTCCAGGGCAAGCCCATTCTTCTGCGGCATGTCGTGACCCACACCTCCGGATTGCCGGCGCTGCCATCACGCATGGGGGCGCCCGACATGACGGATCCGTACGCGAAGCTGGACGAGGCCGCACTGCTCGCGTCGCTGGGCGACGTGACCCTGGACGCCGCGCCGGGGACGAAGTTCGAGTACTCCAACTTCGCGTCGATGGTGCTGTCGTTCGCAGTTGCCCACCGCGCCGGCACGGATCTGGAAACGCTGATGAAGCAGCGACTGTTCGCGCCACTCGGCATGGAGCACGCCTACATCAACACCCCGCCCGCAGGCGTTCGCGCGGCGGCCGGGCATACGCCGAATGCGCGACCGACGTCCGCCTGGCATTTCCAGACCAATCTCGCCGGTGTGGGCGGCGCGCGCGCCACACTCGACGACATGGTCCGCTACTTGCAGGGACAGCTCGACGCGGAGGCAAGCGCTATCGCGCCTGCACTGAAGCTGTCGCAGCAGAAGGTGTCCGACGCGCCCCCGATGGCGATGAACTGGATGCTGATGCCGGTCGGCGGACGCACCGTGCATGTGCACGAGGGCGGCACGGGAGGCTTCTCGTCCTTCGTCTCGTTCGACAAGGAGAAACGCCGTGGCGTAGTGATCCTCTCCGATACGACCTGGAACTCGATCGGCAGCCTCGGGTCGCTGGGCCTGCACCTGGTCGATGCCAGCCTTCCGCTCGGTGCGCCGCGCCTGGAAGCCACACCTGATGCCGCGCTGCTCGACGCATTGGTGGGCGACTACGCGTTGGCCGGCGGCATGAAAATGACGCTGCGCCGGAAGGGCAATGCGCTGGAAATCCAGCCCGCAGGGCAGGGTACGTACGCGATGAGTTACGACAGCGCGGGCGACTTCTATCCGCGTGACTTCGATGCCGTCCTGCGGCCGCAACGCGGCGCGAACGGTTACACCTTCACCTGGATGCAGATGGGGGGCGCACTGCCGGCCACGCGCATCGACAAGGCGGTCGCGACGCCGGCGTTCGCCGTCGATCCCGCCACGCTGCGCGACTATGAAGGCGAGTATCCGCTCGTGCCGGGCTTCGGGCTGACGGTGAAGGTGCAGGGCGATGCGTTGACCATCCAGGGCACCGGACAGCCTGCACTGCCCGTGCAGGCGGTGGAGCGCGATGTGTTCGTGATGGATGCGGTGGGCGCGGAAATCCGCTTCGAGCGCGATGCCGCCGGCAAGGTCGCCGCGTTGACGTTGAAGCAGGCCGGCCAGCAACTGCGGGGCGAGAAGCAGTGACCACGCGACAGGACTATGCGCTGACGCAGCCGCTGCCCGCCGACGTACTCGTTGGCGGTGGCTCGGTACTGAGCCGCTATCGCCGGTATCCGGTGTTCGGCTCCCGTTGGCTGGCGGGCCGCAGTCTGTTGTTCTGCAGCATCATCGTGGTGGTGGCGGGCTTCATCGGGGCGGGCACCGGGCTCGCGGTACGGCAGTTCGATATCGCGTTGAAGGTGACGGCGACCCAGTTCGTCGCCTTCAGCCTGATGGCGACACTGGGGCCGGCGTTGGCCACGGCGGTGCGCCACCTGCGCTGGCCGGAGGCACGCGAGCGCAAGGCGGTGGTGGTGGCAGTGCTGGTCGGCATGGTGCTGAGCTTCTTCGTCGACCGCGTGGCATCGTCGTACCTCGACCAGCTGATCCGACCGGGCATGCTGGCCGCGGGCCTGCCGATGCCCGAGCAGGTAGTGCCGCCCGCACCGCTGCTGAAGGCGATAGGACTGGCGATCAATGTCGCCGCGCTGGTGCTCATCTACGGACTGTTCGGTGGCGGCTTGGCACTGCGGGCGTATTTCAGCGAGCGTCGTCGCTGGGACGACCACCACCATGCGCGTGAAGTGCACGCGCTGGAAGGACGCGTGCACGAGGCCGATCTTCGCCTCGGCGTGCTGCAGGCACAGGTCGAACCGCACTTCCTGTTCAACACGCTGGCCTCGGTGCGCGCGCTGGTGCGGCAGGATCCGGTGCAGGCCGAGGCCACGCTCGACGCGCTGGTCGACTTCCTGCGCGCCACCATTCCCAAGCTGCGCGAAGACCGCAGCCTGCATGCGACGCTGGGCCAACAGCTCGATATCTGCGCGAGCTACCTGGCGCTGATGCAGGTGCGCATGGGCGGGCGACTGGCGTACGCCGTGCAGGCGGATGAATCGCTACGCGCGCTGCCGTTCCCGCCGTCGCTGCTGATCACGCTGGTGGAGAACGCGATCAAGCACGGCATCGAGCCGCGCCCCGGCGCGGGGCGGGTTGAGGTGGCCGCAGTGCGCGACGGTGCCGGCTTGCGCGTCCGCGTCAGCGACGATGGCGCCGGCCTGCAGCCCGGCCTGAGCACGGGGATGGGGCTGGCGAATGTCCGTGAACAACTGGCCGCGCGCTACGGCACGCAGGCCATGTTCTCGCTGACGGCCGGTGATTCCGGGCGCGGAGTTTGCGCCGAGATCCGCGTGCCGATAGGGTCGTCCTCATGACGCCGGTCACCGCCCTGATCGCCGAAGACGAAGCGCCTCAGCGCCGCGCGCTGCAGCAGCAGTTGCGCGTGGCGTGGCCGGAGCTCGACGTGGTGGCGATCTGCGAGGACGGCGTGTCGGCGATGGAGGCCGTCGCGCAGCATCGCCCGCGGGTCGCCTTCCTCGATATCCGCATGCCCGGCGTCAGCGGGCTGGATGTCGCGCGACAGGTGGTGGCGCAAGGCGGCCTGGTCGTCTTCACCACGGCGTACGAGGACTACGCGATCCGGGCCTTCGAGGCCGGCGCGGCCGACTATCTGCTCAAGCCCGTGCAGGACGCGCGGCTGGAGCAGGCGGTCGCGCGCGTACGCGAGCGGCTGGCCGATGCGCGCAAGCCCGATCTGCGCACCCTCATCGACGATCTGGAGGCCCGCCTGCGGCCGCAGGGCGATCGGCTGATCCGCTGGATCACCGCCAGCGTCGGCGACAGCGTGCGCATGATCGCCGTCGACGACGTGCTGTTCTTCCAGGCGCAGGACAAGTACGTGCGCGTGGCGACCGCCACCGACGAGGCCATCATCCGCATGCCATTGAAGGAACTGCTCGGTGGCCTGGATCCGGATGTGTTCTGGCAGGTGCACCGTGGCGTCCTGGTGCGCGTGCAGGCGATCGACCGCGTACGCAAGGACGAACTCGGCCGGCAGCAGCTCAGCATCAAGGGTCGCAGCGACGTGCTGCCAGTCAGCGCTGCGTTCCAGCAGCGATTCCGCGGCATGTAGCCGGTCAGCCGAACAGGTCGTCGGCCGGCGGCAGCGCGCCTTCCAACTGCAACAGGAACTGCTTGGTCGGCAGGCCGCCACCGAAGCCGGTCAGCGACCCGTCCGCGCCAATGACCCGATGGCAGGGCAGCACGATCGGCAGCGGATTGCGTCCGTTCGCCGCGCCCACCGCACGCATCGCGGTCGGCTTGCCCACGCGTTGCGCCAACTGTGCGTAGCTGATCGTGTCGCCATAGCCGATGCCCGCCAGCGTCATCCACACCGTGCGCTGGAACTCGGTGCCACGCGGTGCCAGCGGCAGATCGAACGCACGCCGCGTGGCTGCGAAGTATTCGTCCAACTGGCGCGCAGCGAGATCGATCACGGCGTGGTCGCCTTCCGTCCATCCTTGCCGGTCCGCCGGATGTCGGTTGCGGGGGAACTCGATCGCATGCAGGCCGGCATCCGTCGCGGCGATGGTCAGCGTGCCGACGGGGCTGTCGAGATGGCGGAAGAGGATCATGGCGTGGGCAGGATAGGGCAGCTTGGATGTGGGAGCGACGTAAGTCGCGATGGGTCATCGGTAAAGCTTCATCGCGACTTACGTCGCTCCCACAACAGCGGAGGGCTTCGCTGCCGCCATGCTGCCCTTCCATACATGGATCACCGCATACGCGCGCCACGGCCGCCACGCTTCCGCGCGCGCGGTCAATGCTTTGGCGGTCATGCGCACGCCATCGGTGGGGACGGCCTTCTGCAGCACCAGGTCGTCGGCGGGAAATGCATCCGGATGGCCGAGCGCGCGCAGCGCCATGTAGTGCGCGGTCCACGGACCGATGCCGGGCAACGCGACCCAGCGCGAGGTGAAATCCTCCAGCGTCCGCTCGGGATTGAAGTCGACGCGGCCCTCCAGCAACGCGCGCGACAGTCCGCGGATCGTGTCGGCGCGCGCACGGGTCAGGCCGATTTCGGTCAGGTCGACATCGGCCAGCCGGTCCGGCGTCGGGAACAGGTGCGTCAACCCGTCGAACGCGACCGGCAGCGGTGTGCCGTGTCGTTGCGCCAACCGCGCGGTCAGCGTGCGTGCGGCGGCCACGCTGACCTGCTGGCCGATCACCGCGCGCACCGCGATCTCGAAACCGTCCCAGCCACTCGGCAGCCGCAGTCCGGGGCGTGCCTCCAGCAACGGGCGCAGGCGCGCATCGCCGCCAAGCGCCTGCGCGATGACGTGCGGATCCGCGTCGAGGTCGAACATGCGACGCAGCCGCTGCACGATGCCCAGCAGGCCGGCCGGCGCGGCGCCATGCAGTTCCAGCCTGAGCGCATGCGCATCGCCGCCCCAGGCACTGACACGCAGCCAGCCCGGGGCGTCGGCCGTGCCGACCACGCGCCGGTAGCTGCGGTCGTCCACCGCTTCAACGCCGGGCAATGCACGCCCGCGCAGGAAATCCAGCATCGCCGTCAGGTCGTAGGGCGGGCGATAGCCGAGCCGCAGCGTCACACCGTCGTCCGCGGGCGGCACATCGCGCTTGCGTAGTTCCCGCGGCGCCATGCGGTACTCCTCGCGGAACGCGGTGTTGAAACGGGTGAGGCTGCCGAAGCCCGCCGCCAGCGCCACCTGCGTGATCGGCAGCGCGGTCTCGGTCAACAGCTGCTTGGCGAACAGCAGGCGGCGCGTGCCGTGCACCTCGTTGGGTGTGGCGCCCAGCCGTTCGCTGAAGAGGCGACGCAGCTGCCGTTCGCCCAATCCCACCTTGTCGGCCAACGTCGACAAGGGCGCATCGACCAGCGCGCCCTGTTCGATGAGCTTCAAGGCGCGCGCCACCACGTCATCGCCACGTCGCCATGCGCCGTCGCCGGGCGCGAGTTCCGGGCGGCAGCGCAGGCAGGGACGAAATCCTGCTGCCTCCGCTGCTGCGGCATGGCGGTAGTACACGATGTTGGCGGGTTTCGGTGCGGGCGCCGGGCAGACCGGCCGGCAATAGATGCGCGTGCTGGTGACTGCGGTGAAGAACAGGCCGTCGAAGCGCGCGTCGCGACTCAGGCGCGCCTGTTCGCAGACGCGCGGATCGGGCAGGGCGGTGGCATCGGCAGCGGGCATGTGCGCAGGCTAGCACCGCCCCTGCGCACGGACTCGCCGTTTCCGGACATCAATGGGCGGTGTCGGTCCGCGGCGTCAGCACGGGGGTGAACACGTCGGACGAGCCATCATTGCGCGCCGGGGTGACGCCCAGCAGCCTCGCCAGCAACGGGTAGACGTCCACGTTGTCGAACGCGGGCAGCGTCATGCCATGACGGAAACTCGGGCCGGCCGCCACGAACACCGCCCGCATCGACGGAAACGCGTTGTCGTAGCCGTGCGAGCCGCGGTTGAGGTGCTCCGTCGTCGCACGGGCCAGTTGTGCGGCCGGCAGTCCGTTCCACCCTTCGTCGAACTGGCAGACGATCGCGGGGATGCGCGGATGCGTGCCGTAGTGCCAGCGTGCCGGCAGGTCCTGCTTGCGCCAGCAGGTGTAGTGCGCATGGCGGCCGAGCAGGCGCTGGTAGGTGGCCGCTTCGTGGCCTGCGCGCGGATTGAAGCCGATCACCTGGCCGGTGCTGACCGCTTCGGCCTGCTCGATCGTGGCCATGTCTTCGATCGCGATGTACTGGTCCGGCCGCACCGGTGCCATGCCGTGGTCGGACACGACCACCACATCGGTGCTGGCACGCAGTCCGTGCGCGTCGAGCGCCTGCACCAGCCGGCCGACGGCGGCGTCCACTTCGCGGATCGCGGCGTGGGTTTCTGGTGCCTCGGGTCCCTGGTCATGGCCGACGTTGTCGACGCGCTCGAAGTACAGCGCGGCCAGCCGCGGGCGAGTCGTGGCCGGTTCGGTCATCCACGCCGCCACCTGGTCGGCGCGGTCGGCGGAACTGATCTCGGGCGAATAGGGCACCCAGCGCGTCGGGCGCAGTCCCTCGATCGGGGCCGCGTTGCCCGGCCAGGCCCAGATGGCGGTGCGCAGGCCGGCTTTTTCGGCGGTGTTCCAGATCGGTTCGCCCTGCCACCAGCGTGCATCGGCGCCGGCCGTCTTGTCGGCCACCTTGAAGCCGCCGACGGCGTCGTCGCGCATGCTGTTGTGGATGATGCCGTGGCGGTCGGGCCGCAGGCCGGTCACCAGGGTGAAGTGGTTCGGGAACGTCAGCACCGGGTAGGACGGGTTCATCCATTCGGCGCGCACGCCGTCGCGGGCGAGCGCATCGAGGACGGGCGTGTTGCCGCGGCCCAAGGCGCTGGCCGGCAGGCCATCGATGGAGATCAGGACGACGCTGTGCGGGGCAGGAGGCGTCGCGGGCAAGGAGGGGCGGGTGGTGGTGCAGCCGGCTGTCCCTAGCAGGAGCGCCAGCACCGTCACCCTGACCAATGGCAGGCGCATGCGGTACGTGCAGAAGCTGAAATCGCGTACAGCTTGGCAGACTCCGGGGGCATCCGCATGACACAGGCTGTCCGACTTTCGTCCTTGCTGGCACTGGCTTGCGTCATCGCGCCCGTCCATGCGGCCACGCCCGAGGACATCCGCATGGCCGAATGCGCCGTCTGGCAACGTGAACGGAGTTTCGCCCGATCGGTCGCCGACCACGACGCGGCCGCGTTCGCCGAGCACCTCCACCCCGACGCCGCCTTCGGGGTCAGCGGCAAGCCCACGCGGGGCCGCGACGCGATCACCCGCGAATGGGCCGGCCTGATCAACGGTTCTGTGTTGATCCTGCGCTGGTACCCCGCCGTCGTGACCCTGGGCGGTGACGGGCGAACGGCCTATTCCAGCGGTCCGGCGCTGTACGAGGACCCGAAGAGCGGCGCTACGCGGCTGGGCCGGTTCGGCTCGGTCTGGCAGCGCGGGGATGACGGCGTCTGGCGTGTACTGTTCGACGACGGCATTCCCCCGCAACCGGCCGACGCCGCGGCCGCGCAACGCTTCCGCGAAGGTGAACGCGCTGCCTGTCCGTCAGCCTGAGTTCGGCCTGAATGCTGGGTGCGACGTCGGTCCCTGCGGACGTGTCGGGGGCGTATCGTGAAGTCACATTCACGTCCGGGAGCCGCCCATGAAACGCCTTCCTCTGATGTTCTTGCTCGCCGCTGGCCTGGCTGCCGCTACTGCACAGGCCCAGACCACCGCCGAGCAGACGCCCACGACGACGCCGGCCACGCAGGACGCCGCGAAGGCTGCGGAGTCAGCGACGCACGCAGCCGACGCTGACAAGAAGCTCTTGTCCGAAGCGAACTGCGTACGCGAGACCGGCAGCCGCATCACCAGGCGCGATGGCAAGTCGCGTTGCACCGGCCAGCCGGGCCGCGCATACACCAAGGATGACCTCAACAGCACCGGTCACCTCAACCTGTCCGACGCGCTGCGCACCCTGGATCCGTCGATCCGCTGAAGGGTGAAGTGTTGCCACCGCGTTTCCCGTGCTCAGGGAGCGCGGTGGCGGTCAGCAATCGTCCGACCGTGATGCTGCGTAACGCAACCCGCGCGTCAGCTGCTCAATGACGTTCGCGTCGGCGTACACGTTCGCCTCGTGGCCCAGCCCGGTATACCAACTGCGACCACCGTCGTAGTCATGGCACCACGCAATCGGGTGGTCGGCGCCCATGGTGCCGCCGCTGTAGCCGCGCTCGTCCACGGTGGCGATCACGCGCACCTGTGGCCTCGGATTCGTGCGGTAGTTGTACAGCTCGTCGGTGATCGGCCAGCGTGCACCCGCAGGCTGGCCGTCGAGCTCCGGCTGCACCTGCGTCGACTGCAGGCCCGGCGGATGGCTGGCGAAATACGCGCCGACGAGGCGCCCATACCAGGGCCAGTCGTATTCGGTGTCCGCTGCGGCGTGGACACCCACGAAACCGCCACCACCGCGGACGAAACCTTCCATTGCCGCCTGTTGCGCCTCGTCCAGCACATCTCCGGTGGTGCTGGCGAACACCACCACGCGATAGCGCGCGAGGTTGGCGGCACTGAAGTCGTTCGCGTCCTCGGTGTGGTCGGCCGCCATGCCCGCATCGGCCACCAGGGTGCGCAAGGTCGCGACCGCGGTGGGAATGGCGTCATGGCGGAAGCCGGCCGTCTTGGTGAAGATCAGCACGCGCTCCGGTGGCGCGGCCGGGGCGGGTGTCGCGGACAGCAGGGTTCCCAGCAGCACGGCGGAAACGACGGTGCGGAAGATGGCCATGGCCGGATTCTGCCACGCGCGTCATCACGCACTGCAGCATCGCGCCGGCTCGCACCCGACCGCCGGCCGCGTCGATAATGGCGGCCTGTCTGCATCTGGAACCCGCCATGTCCGATCCCCGCCACGACCCGTCCCGCGTCATCCGCGCCCCGCGCGGCGCCACGCTCACCTGCAAGTCCTGGCTCAGCGAAGCGCCGTACCGGATGCTGCAGAACAACCTGGACGCGGAAGTCGCGGAAGATCCCACCTCGCTGGTCGTCTACGGCGGCATCGGCCGCGCCGCGCGCGACTGGGCCTGCTACGACGCTATCCTCGCGTCGCTGCGTGAGCTGGATGACAACGAGACCTTGCTGGTGCAGTCGGGCAAGCCGGTCGGCATCTTCCCCACCCACGCCGATGCGCCGCGCGTACTGATCGCCAACTCCAACCTGGTGCCGCACTGGGCCACGTGGGAACACTTCAACGAACTCGACAAGAAGGGCCTGGCGATGTACGGCCAGATGACGGCCGGCTCGTGGATCTACATCGGCAGCCAGGGCATCGTGCAGGGCACCTACGAGACCTTCGTCGAGATGGGCCGCCAGCACTTCGGTGGCAACCTCACCGGCAAATGGATCCTCACTGCCGGTCTCGGTGGCATGGGGGGCGCGCAGCCGCTGGCCGCGGCGTTGGCCGGCGCCAGCTCGCTGAACATCGAATGCCGCCAGTCCAGCATCGACATGCGCCTGCGCACGCGTTACGTGGACGAGCAGGCCACCGATCTCGACGACGCCCTCGCACGCATCGCCAAGTACACCGCGTCCGGCGAAGCGAAGTCCATCGCGCTGCTCGGCAACGCGGCCGAGATCCTGCCGGAGCTGGTGAAGCGCGGCGTGCGTCCCGACGCCGTCACCGACCAGACCAGTGCGCACGATCCGGTGCATGGTTACCTGCCGATCGGCTGGACGGTCGAGCAATGGCTGGCCGCGCAGAAGGCCGAACCCGAGCGCGTGCGCGATGCCGCCAAGCAGGCGATGCGCGTGCATGTGGAAGCGATGCTGGCGTTCCAGCAGAGGGGCGTGCCGACGTTCGACTACGGCAACAACATCCGCCAGATGGCGTTCGATCAAGGCTTGAAGAACGCATTCGATTTCCCCGGCTTCGTCCCGGCTTACGTGCGTCCGCTGTTCTGCCGTGGCGTGGGTCCGTTCCGCTGGGTCGCGCTGAGTGGCGATCCGGAGGACATCTACAAGACCGATGCCAAGGTGAAGGAACTCATTCCCGATGATGCGCACCTGCATCGCTGGCTGGACATGGCGCGCGAGCGCATCAGCTTCCAGGGCCTGCCGGCGCGCATCTGCTGGGTGGGCCTGGGCCTGCGCCACAAGCTGGGCCTGGCGTTCAACGAGATGGTCCGCAATGGCGAACTGAAGGCGCCGGTGGTGATCGGTCGCGATCATCTCGATTCCGGCAGCGTGGCCTCGCCGAACCGCGAAACCGAAGCGATGAAGGACGGCAGCGACGCTGTATCCGACTGGCCGTTGCTCAACGCGATGTTGAACGTGGCCGGCGGCGCCACCTGGGTGTCGCTGCACCACGGCGGCGGCGTGGGCATGGGCTACTCGCAGCACTCTGGCGTAGTCGTCGTCTGCGATGGCAGCGAGGCTGCCGATCAGCGCATCGCCCGCGTGCTGTGGAACGACCCCGGCACCGGCGTCATGCGTCATGCCGACGCCGGCTACGACATCGCCGTGCAGTGCGCGAAAGAACAGGGATTGAAGCTGCCGATGGTGTGATCCGCAGGCGCTTTCATGCGTCTGTCGAACGGCCCGGTTTACCGGGCCGTTCTGCGTTCGGTGGCGTCAATTGCCGCGGACAACGCCGTGTCAGACCTGCCGCGCACGTTCATCGGGGTCGAACATCGCCACGCCGGCCCGCGCGGCGTTCACCGGCACCTCGTCCTGCAGCACATCCCAGTGCTCCGCCAACCGGCCGTCCTCGATGCGGAACAGGTCGATCACCACCTGTGGCGCGTCGGACCAGCCGCGGATGCGGCCGTGGATGGCGACGAACGCACCTTCCGCGACCATCAGGCCGGGTTCGTAGTGGACGTCGGGCGTCAGGCCGGCCACCAGTTGCTTCAATGCCTCGCGACCCTGCGGGATGTTGGGGTTGTGCTGGATGTAGTCCACGGCATACAGCCGGTCCACGGCGGCGGCATCGCGACGCTGGAACAACGACGTCATCGCCTCCAGCACCAGCGCCTTGTTGCGCTGGGGACGGTGGTCGTTGGCGCGATCCGACGTGCGCGTGATGGTCAGCGTCCCGGTCATCCGCAGGAACTGCCCATCGGGCAGTGTGGCGAATGAGTGCACCACGCCGCGATCGTAGTCCTGGACATTGGTGACGGTGGCGCCGTCCTTTTCCTGCCAGCTGACCGCGAACAGGCCGTTACCCAGCGGAATGACCTGGATATCGACGACCTCCGTGCGCGCGAAAGGCCCTTCGGCGATCGTGAAGCGCAACTGCGTGGCGGACAGCAACGCGAGGGCGACACGGAAGTTCGGGTAGGACACGTCCATTTCCTGTCCGACGGGGAAGCGATCCAATGACATGCGGTTGTCCTGTGTGGAGAGGGCGAAGCGTCACGCGCTGCGTGCGCGGGTGGCCATGTACTGGTGCGGGCGGATGCCGGTGGCCAGGTGGAAGGAGCGGGAGAAGTGGCTGTGGTCGAAGTAGCCCAGGCCCAGCGCGATGGCGACGAGCGGTTGCTGCCCGGCGCGGAGCAGGCGTTTGGCTTCCATCACGCGTCGCCAGCGGACGTACTGCATCGGACTCATCCCGATCTCGGCGCGGAACAGGCGCGCGAAGTGGAACTTGCTGACGCAGGCCACGTCGGCGATCACGCCTAGTGTCAGCGGCTCGCGGAAGTGCGCTTCGATGTGAACGAGGGCGCGCACCAGCGCACGCATGCGCACGTCGTGACGCTCTACAGTGGTGTCGATCGTGCGGGAACCGTCTTTCCGTGTGCAGGATCGCGGGGGAAGGGGCGAGCAGTTGCGCAGGCACTCGTGCATCCTCGAGATGTCCTCCGTGGGGTGGCCGCGTATCGACAACGAAGCAGGGGCACGTCGTCATGCCCCCGTCGTCGTCGCAGGCTCAGTTGGCCGGCACCGGCGTGTTGAGCAGCTGCTGTTCCCACAGGAAGGCGATGCCGCTGCCCGCGGCGTGGTACTTGATCACGTCGTTCAGCGCGAGCGCCGTGTCCATGCGGGCCCAGTCGCGCTGCCATTCCGCGGCCAGCGCCAGCCACGTCATCATGTTCGCGCCGGCGGCGATCATGCGCTGGATCGCGACCTGGTGGGCTTCAGGCGTTACCGCGCCACAGGCATCGGTGATCACGGTGACGTCCCAGCCTTCGCCCAGGGCCTGGATCACCGGCATCGCCACGCAGATCTCGGTCCACAGGCCGGCAATGATGAGCTGCTTGCGACCGGTCGCCTTGACCGCATCCACGACCTTGCGGTCTTCCCAGGTGTTGATGAAGGTGCGATCGATCACCGGCTGGTCCGGGAACACGTCCGTGACGTGGGGGAAGATCTTGCCGCCGCGCGCTTCCAGCACGCTGGTCAGGATGGTCGGCACGCCGAAGACCTTGGCGGCCTTCGCCAGGCCGGTCGTGTTGTTGACCACCATGTGCGGGTCGTGGCTGTTGAGGTTCGACAGCTGGTAAGGCTGGTGGTCGATCAGGACGAGGACGGAATCTTCGGGGCGGAGCAGGGAATCAAGGCCGTTGCGAAAGGTCATGGAGGCATCCTCGGGTGCGGGGTGGTGGGTGTGTCGCAGCGGCATCTGCACCGTGCGCTGCGTTGTGTGGTCTTCCACCTTGTCATCGGCCTCCACGGCGCGGTAGCGTCGTTCCATGCCAATCTGTGTCGCAGAATCCGGAACGCCGGATCGGACTTCCCCGTGGCACGCTGTGTCGCTCGATCAGGAACGCCTCATGGATATCGAAGACCTGCGGACATTCGTGGAAGTGGCGGACGCTGGCGGCGTATCGCCTGCGGCGCGCCGGCTGGGCGTCGCCAAATCCATCGTCAGCCGACGGCTGGGACGGCTCGAGACCGATCTGGGCGTGCAACTGCTTGCACGCACCACGCGCGGCGCCGCGCTGACCGAAGCGGGGCAGGTGTTCCGCGACCACGCCGCGCGTGCCTGCGCCGAGATCGATACCGCACGCGAGACGCTGCTGCCCGAAGGGGATCTGCGCGGCCGCCTGCGCATCGCGGCGCCGCTAACGTTCGGGCCGACGCATTTCGCCATGGCGCTCGCCGAAATGGGCCGTCGCCATCCGCAGCTCCATATCCACACCTACTACAGCGATCGTTTCGTGGACCTGGTGGCGGAGGGCTTCGATTGCGGCATCCGCGTCGGCTACCTGCCGGACTCCAGCCTGATCGCGCGCTGCGTCGGTCCGATCTACGGAAAGCTGGTCGCCAGCCCCGACTACATCAAGGCACATGGCGAGCCGGCGTCGCCGGATGAAATCAGCACGCACGAAGCGCTGATGCAGGGCACCGAAGCCTGGCAGTTCGTTGACGGCGACACCGTGGTGACGGTGCATCCACGTGGCCGCTTCAAGGCGGACAACGGCATCGCACTGGTCGCGGCCGCCGTGGCGGGACTGGGTATCGGGTGGCTGCCGGATGGCCTGACCGCGGAGTACGTGGCCTCCGGTGCGCTGGTCCCGATCATGACGCGCTATCCGCCTCCTGCGGCGGGCATCTACGTCGTCCGTCCGCCGGGCCAGCATTCTCCCCGCAAAGTGCGCGTGCTCATCGATCTGTTGCTCGAGTGCTTCGACAGTGCGCCCGAATTGACGGCGGCCCTCGATCGGCGCGCATGACAGGATCGCGGCGCGGTCCTGTGGTTGCCTGCATGAAGCAGGTGGTCGGACGCCAGTCGATCACTGCATGCGGATCCTGAGAGTCCTCTGCACGCGAAGGCCTCGTGTCGAGGGCACTGCTTCCAGCCAAGAGAGAGCGTGTTCATCGCAGTGCGTTCTCACGGCTGGCGATGCGATTGCCGTGTCCGGCAGGCGGCCCTAAGATCGAACCGCATCCAGGGGATGACGTGCCACGCGGGGCGTCAAGGACATCACACACACGACCGGACCCCGGGTCTCCACCCATTGGCCGTCAGGAGAAAGATTCGATGCAGAACCCACAGGACGTCGTCGCGCAGCTCGTGCGGCAGAACCGGTTGTTGAAGGCCTTGTTGGGCACGATGGGCCTGTCGCTCGCGGTGCTGCTGACGGTGGCCGCCAAGGCGCCGGATACCAAGGCGAAGTACACCGAGATCGATGTCGAGCGCATCAACATCATCACGCCCGACGGAAAGCGCGAACTGGTGCTGGCCAATCGCCATCGGCTGCCGCGGGCCGTGATCAATGGCCAAGAAAGCGATGACGATCGCGGCATGCCCGGCATCATCTTCTACAACGCCCAGGGCGACGAGAACGGGGGACTGATCTTCGACGGCAAGCCGGGCGAGGATGGCAAACCCAGCGCGGGCATGCATTTCTCGATGGATCGTTACGGCGGCGACCAGCAACTCGCGCTGGGACACTACGAAGCCGGCGGCACCATGGAGAGTGGGTTGAACGTCTATGACCGCGGACTCGAAGCCGAGTACGGCCCGCTCTACGAAGCCTTCAGGAAAGCGCCTGAAGGGGCGGAGAAAGACCGGCTGAGGCAGCAGTGGATCGACGCCGGTGGCCGGCAGACCAAGCGGTTGTTCGTCGGCAAGACGCGCGGCAAATCGTCGGCCGTCATTCTCGCCGACACCCAGGGACGGCCGAGGATCATGATGCTGGTCGATCCCAGCGGTACGCCGAAGCTCGACTTCCTGGATGAGTCGGGCGAGGTCATCCAGAGCCTGCCGCAAGCCGCTGCCGCAGCGTCCACGCGTTGACAGCCACAGGCGGGGAATCCCGGCAAGGGATTCCCTGCGTGTTCCGGCTCATGGGCTGCGCGTGCCCTCGTTGCCGAGTATCTCCATCCGGATCACCTTCACGCCGCCGTCGGCGAGTTCCGGCAGGTGCGCGAACCAAGCCTGCACATGCGGCGTCGCGTTGTGCGCTTCGAAGTCGGCCTGCGTCTTGAAGATCTCGTAGAAGACGAAGTGCCCCGGCGCCTGGCGATCCTCATGCAGGAAATAGAGCAGGTTGTTGGGCTCCGCGCGGACCTGCTCGACGAGCGGCAGCGTCACCGCGCGTAACGCCTCCTCCTTGCCGGCCTTCGCCCGGACTTCCGCGACGACGGCGTAGGCGCCCGCGGGAAGGGCGCCGTACTGCAGGGGGGAGGTATCTGCGGCGATCGCGGGTGTGCCCGGGAGGGCGAGGGCGGCGAGGAGGAGAGCGCCGCGCAACAGGGGGTAGCGTTTCATCGGTGCATGTCCTTCAGTGGTGGAGGGCGGTACGTCGCGGGCGTGGGAACTAGGCGCCGGACACCAGGCGCGTGCGTGCTTCAAGCGCGCTGTCGAAGACACGCTTGACCGGCCCCAGTGCCTGCACGAACTCCAGTTGCTCGCCTTCCGATCCCTTGCAGTAGATCAGCCGCCAGCCGTTCGACTTGCCCTCGGTGATGCCGTTGCTGTTGGCATCGAGCGGCGCCGCCTTGCGCTGGGCCTCGGTGGTGACCGTCAGGACGCGGTTGGCGCGCACCTGCGTCATGCCACGGCGTGCGGACTCGGCTTCCAGGTCCGCGATGAACTGGTTGAAGTCCACGTCGTCGCGGATGTGGAAGCAGATATGCATCATCCGGGGGAAGGCCGGGCTCATGTGGTCCAGCGGTTCGGCGAAGGCCGCACCCGTGCCCGCGGGCTGTTGCGAGTCCCGGTACTGCAGCAGCTCGATCACGACGTTGTCGAACTGGATGAAGCGGACGTCGAGGCGCTGTGCGCCACTGCGCAGGTCGGGAATGCCCATCGTGACGGGATTGACCTTGCGCGCGTTCGATTCGATCACCTGGTCGGTCAACAGCGTGTTGTGGATGCGCTCGCCATGGAAGTCGCCATCGCGCATCACCTCGGTGCCACCCAGCACGTCGGTGTAGAACGCGAACGCGCGGTCCATGTTCTGGACGGTCAGCCCAAAGTGCTGCACGCCGCGCAGGCGTCCCCCGATTGATCCCAGCGACGATGCGACACCGGTCACCTGCGTGCCTTGCGCAGTGAAGGCCGACGGCAGTGCCGACGCCGCGATGGCGGCACCGGCCGCCTGCAGCACGCCGCGTCGCTGCAGGTCGGTGTGATCGGGACGGGTGTTGCGGGTCATGGCGCTCTCTCCTGGCGAATGGACGTGCGTCCGCACCGGCGCACGTGGCCGGAGCATGCGCGCGGCCGTTGCGTGTCGAATTCCCCGAACGGGTAACCGGCGCCCGGGGCGCGTCTGGTATCTACCGGACCTCTGCCGCCAGGAGGGCCGCATGACATCGCACGTCGGGCCCGCCATGTCGCAGGAGTACATCGCATCGCCCGACGGGTGGCGTCTGCGGGTGCGTTGCTGGCAACCCGACGGTGTGCGTGCGGTCGTTGCCTTCGCGCATGAGCCGGGGTCGGCCGGCATCCGCTACGACGGCATCGCCCACGTGCTGGCGACGCACGGCATCGCCAGCTACGCCGTCGAGGTGGATGAAGGCAAAGGGACAACGTATGTCTGCGGGTAGGCGTCCTCGCCGGCGCACACGCTGGCCGACCTGCGGACCCTGACGACGTGCCTGCGGCTGCGCCATCCCGCGCGCCCGCTGTTCGCGTTCGGCCATGGTGCCGGTGCGCTCGTGGTCTGCCGCCATGCGTTGCGGTACCCGACCGACCTGGATGGCCTGATCGGCGAAGCCATCCTGCTGGACCCGCCCTGGTGTGCTGCGATCTTCCGGAAGCACCCCCGGCTCGCGCGCGTGTTGCGGGCGCCGCGCATGGCGCTGGTCCATGCCGACCGGCGATTGCGCGACACCGTCCGTGCTCTGTCTTTGCCGTTACTCCTGCTGCAGGGATCAGACGACGCGATGGCGCCGCCGTCAGGCAGCGAGTACCTTCATCGCTACGCGGGTTCCCGGGACAGGACGCTGCTGGTGTTCGAGGGCGGCGATCACGACCTGGTCAACGGTCGATGCCACCGGCGCGTCCGCGAAAAGACAGGCCAGTGGATCGAAGCGCAACTCGCGCCCGGCTCCCGCCGACGCATCGGCATCGAGTACATCAACGAGGAAGCATGATGGCCATCCGTGTCCTCGCCGTTGACGACCATCCCCTGCTCAGGGGCGGCATCGCCGCGCTGATCGCCGGACAGTCCGACATGGCGCTGGTGGCGGAAGCCTCCACGGGCGTGGAGGCACTCGAGCGCTTCCGCGTCTTCCGTCCCGACGTCACCCTGCTCGACATCCAGATGCCGGTCATGGGCGGCATCGAAACACTGGTGGCCCTCCGTGCCGAGTTTCCCGGTGCACGCGTCATCGTGCTGACCACCTATGGCGGCGATGCGCTGGCGCAGCGCGCCCTCGATGCCGGCGCGCACGCGTACGTGCTGAAGGGCGACGTGCGCGTGGAACTGCTGGATACCATCCGTTCGGTACACCTGGGGCGCAGGCACGTCACTGCCGACGTGGCCAGGGCACTGGCGGCGCATCGGGGCGAAGAGTGCCTGTCGCCACGCGAGATCGCCGTGCTGCGCCTGGTGGCGGCAGGCAACAGCAACGAGGAAATCGGCCAGCGGCTGTCGGTGAGCCGGGAAACCGCAAAGGCGCACATGAAACACATCATGGCCAAGCTGGGGGCGAGCGACCGCACCCATGCGGTGACGCTGGCGCTGGCGCGCGGCATCCTGCCGTCGATCAGCGAGTAGGGCGGTCGCGCTTCAGCCGGCGCGCACGTAGGCGCGGTTGGCGGGAATTCCCAGTTCCACCTGCGTGCCGGTGCCCTCGCTGCGGATCTCCAGGCTGCCGCCCACGTCGCGGGTCCGTTCGCGCATGCCATGCAGGCCCCAGTGGCCATCGCGACCGTGTTCGGCGAACCCCGGGTCCAGGCCGACACCGTCGTCCTGCACGCGCAGGACGAACCGCTGCGCGCCCCACTGCACCTCCACCCGTACCCGTTTCGCCTGCGCGTGCTGCAACGCATTGCGCACCGCTTCGCGCGCGATCTGCAGCACGTCGTCGCGCACGAGCGGAATCATCGGGTGGGGTGTCCCTTCCACGGTGATGCGGCATTCGGGCGGATCGTCGCGGTAAGGCGCGGCCACGTCGTCCACCATCATCCGCAGCGCCGCTTCCAGATCCAGGGTGCCGGTGCCGAACGTGCGCAGGTCGGTCACGGCCTCGCGCGCCATCGCCACGGTGTCGTCGCCGCGTCGCAAGGCTTCGTCCAGCACCGCGGCGGCGTCATCGGGACGTGCGGGGAGCAGGTTGCGTACCGCTTGCAGCCGGAACATCAGGCCGTGGAAACCCTGCAGCAGGGAGTCGTGCAACTCGCGCGCGATCCGCGTGCGCTCGGCCACGCGTTCGTCCAGGCGTATCTCGAAACGCTGCATCACCTGCCGAACGCGCAACCGGTAGGCGAGCAACACCGCGCCGACCAACAGCAGTCCGACCAGCAGATGGAACCACATGGCCTGCCACCACGGGCGCAGGATCGTCAGTGCCAGCGACGTGCTGTCGGACCAGTCGCCTCCGCCGACGGAGGCCTGCACGTCCAGCCGGTAATCCCCGGGCGGTAGCGAGTTGTACGCGGCCACGCGCCGGTCGCTGCCGACCACGTGCCAGTCCTTTTCCAGTCCCGCCAGGCGGAAGCGGTAGTCGATCGCGGAAGGATTGGCGTAACGCAACGCCGCGAAGCCGGCGGTGAACGAGTTCCGCGAGTACGGCAACGCCAGCGCCTCCGGCACCGGCAGCACCTGCGGCTGCGCAGCCGTCGTGCCGGCAGAAAACCTGCGGCCGGCGACCGTCAGGTCCGTCAGCGCCACGGAGGGCACCTGTCCCTGCGCGCGCACCTGGTCCGGCAGGAACGCCGTGCCTCCCGAGAAACCACCGAAGTACATCGTGCCGCTCGCACCGCGGTGGCACGTACCCCAGCCGGTGAAATCCACGCCCGGCAGTCCATCGCTGCGCGAGTAACCCTGCATCTTCCCGCTCGCGGCGTCCCGTCGCGCGATGCCGTTGTTGGTGCCCAGCCACAGGCCACCGCGCGCGTCTTCGAGCAGGCAGCTCACCGCGTTTCCTGGCAGACCATCCTGCGCGTGGTAGCCGTGTATCCGTCCCGTGGCGGGGTCCAGTCTGTCCAGGCCGTTCTGCGTGCCCACCCACACCGTGCCACGTCGGTCCACATGCACCGCGTTGATGCGGCCGTTGCTGACGCCGCGCGGCGCACCCGTCGGCGGATAGACATCGAACGCCTTCGTCACCGGATCGAACCGGTGCAGTCCGTAGCGATGGGTGCCCAGCCAGAGCGCTCCAGTGCCGTCGTCGGTCAGGGTCAGGTACTTCGGGTCGAGTCCCTTGGGCGTGTGCGTGTCGAAGGTGCCGGTGCGTTCGTCCAGTCGTGCCAGGCCGCCCCACGTCGCGAACCACAGCGTCTGCGACCGGTCCACCAGGATGTCGTTGACCACGTCGTCCGGCAGGCTGCGCGGATCGGTCGGGTCGTGCCGATAGTGCGTCAGGCGACCGGACGGTTCGCGCATGACGACGCCGGTGCCCACGGTGCCCAGCCAGAGCCGCCCGCGCGCATCCTTCGCCATCGCGATGACGTCCGACTGCAGGCCCAGCGCGCGGTGCAGGTCTTCGCGTTGCCCGGTAGCCCGGTCGACCCCCAGCAGCATGCCCAGGTAGCTGATCCACAGCGTCCGCTCGTTCACCTCCAGGATCGCGTTGACCATCTTCTCGCTGCGGGAGGGAACGGACGCCGGTCGCGGTGGCAGCTTGTGGAAGGGCGCCTTGCGCGGCGAGAACAGGTTGAGCCGTTCGCCATGCAGCGCCACCCACACATCGCCGTCCCGGTCCTGGAACAGCGCGGCCACGTCATCGCCGCTGAGGCTCTGCGGATCGCCGGGATTGTTGCGGTAACGGACCACGCGCCGCTGTTCGGCATCCAGCCGCAGCAGGCCGGCACCGCCCGTGCCCAGCCACAGTCCGCCGTCGCGATCCTGCAGCGCGGAAAAGATGCCGAAGCGCGGAACAGGCGCGCCCTTGCCGTCGACGAACCGGTAGTGCGCGAGCGTGCGGGTCGAAGGATCGAAGGAGGAAAGCCCGTTGCCGCCGGCATGCGCGATCCACAGCACGCCGGCACGGTCTTCGATGAAGCTGATCTCGCGCGGTTCCGGCAGCGGGATGCGTGTGCGCACGCGGCCCGAAGTCGGATCGATGGCTTCCAGTCCCGCGGTGCCCCCGATCCAGAACATGCCTGCGCGATCGCGCGTGGCGAACCGCACGTCGGTGCTCGCGAGCGCGCCGGGATCGGCAGGATCGGCGTGCACATGCGAGCGCACCCTGCCTTCCGCATCGAGTGCATACTGCCCGCCCGTCGTCGCGAGCCACATCAGCCCCTGCGGGTCTTCGTGGAACGCCTGGACCAGCGGCACGGTGGCGGTGGTCGCGTAGTGGACGCGGCGGAAGGTGCCCGCGCGGGGATCGAAGACGTCCAGGCCGCCGTCGGTGGAAATCCAGAGTCGTCCCGCCTTGTCCTTGTGGATGGCGTGGACGAAAACGCCGCCGGGCTGGTGCCTGTCGCGGGCATCCGCTGCAAAGGCGATGTGGCCGTAGCCGTCGAAGCGGTACAGGCCGTACTGGGTGCCGAACCACATGAAGCCCTGGTCGTCCTGGCTGATCTGGCCCACGCGCGCTGGAAGGAAGTCCTGCGCGTTCTCCACCCGACTGAAGGCGATGTCGTCGCCTTCGTCCATCGTCATGGACCGCCATTCGGTGGTGATGCCGCCGTCCGGCAGCGGAGTGGCCATCAGCGATGCGGACAGGCACGACAGGACGGCCGCCAGCCAACCCGCCAGCGCACGGTGCCCCCTTGGTGCGGTGGATCCGATCATCGACAGTCACCGCCAAGCGGGGAGGTAGGAACGACGGAGGTCCGGTGGCAGTCGAGTGTCCTGCCAGCGCGCAATCTACCGGAACGCCGCCGTGCTGCGCTGCCATGGGCGACTTCCCGGCATATCTCGCGACCCGTCAGGGACGATGCCCATCACGCGGGTGAGTGTCGGGGCGGGGCCTGTCGGGCGACCTGCGGCGGGTATCGGGCGATGCGGCGGCACGGGTCCCGTCAGGTCGCCTCGTGTCGCCTTGGCATGCGAACCACGTCATCGCCCCTGTCTTGCGAAGTGGTGATCGAGTGTTCGGCGTATGTCGCGCCATGATCGATCACATGGCCGTTGATACCACTGCATGTCACGCGCCATAGGGCGCGATATGAACGTTGATACCCGTGCTTATGACACGACACTCCCCGAAGCATGACCGGAGACACTCATCGGTATCAGCGTTGATACCTGTTGGTATCGAAGGTGATACCACTTGGTATGGCCGGTCAGTACCGCACGTGTGTCGCGTCATAGCGCAACGTATCGACGAATAGTCGGCAGCGGTCATTCCATGCCGTCGAACGGGGGGACACGTCAGCTTGTTGACTGGCTCCGGCCACCCTAAGATCGTTTCGTAGCAAGGGGATGGCCTGCCACGTAGGAGCGTCTGGACATTCCATTCCGGCGAGATCCGTCTAACGACGTGTTCCACGCCTCACCCGCGTCGAGACGATCGACAACGCTGTGTTCGTCTGCATTTCAGGCAGCATCCGATGCTGTTGGTCCGCAACAAGGTCTTTCACTCATCGAGGTGGGGAATGCGAACCAGGGGTTCCTGCAAGCGACAGTCGCCTCGCGGATCGGCACGTGTACCTGCAAGCGTGCCGTTGAAAAATGCATTGCGCACAGGGCTGTTGCTCGTCGTTTCCCTGCTTGCCGCATCCTGCGCAGGGCAACGGGACATCGAACGGACTTCCAGCCGTACGTGGCCTGCCTCCTGCTCTGCCGGGGCGCCGGGATGCGGTATCGAGGATGCGCAGTCTGCGTCGATGGAAACCCTCCGTAGCAATGGCGATCAGCTGCGCGTGTCGTGCGAGAAGCGCATCGAGATCCCGGTGGACGGCCCGTACATGGTGGAGTGCAAGAAGAAGATCGAGGCGCTGGCCCAGTCCCTGTCGACAAAGTGGCCCGCGCAGCTCGCTCCCATCAGTACGGGAAAGATCCGCTACAACTGGTCGGGCGGGGACTGCATCACCACCACGACCGTCTGCTTCTGTCGATATTCCGGAACGGCCACCATCCCGCTCGATTGGACTGAAGGGTCGCAGAGCGTGTTGCCCTCATCGACGCCGGGAGACACGTAAGCACTCGGCGGGTGACGTCCGTGTCCTGCCCGCTCAACCCGAGAACCCTGACACGCCGGAGCGCATCGTCAGCCAGGTCACCGATGTCCCGGACGCGTATGTCTCGTGCAACCCCCGCTGTTCCGTTCACTCCCAGCACAAGGACGATGCCAGTGCCCCGATTCCTGCGGAACCTGTTGATCCTCTTCGTCTTCAGCCTTCCTGCCGCGGCCCAGAGCGGCGACGCGCCGTTCAAGTCCTTTGAGGTGCTTGGCCACGGCACACCGATGAGCCCCACCTTCGTCTTTTCCGAGGCTTACGCCACTTCAGCCTCCCCGGTGATCATTGCCGTACCTGGAAGAAAGCTTGCCAGTGCGGACAGGACCTTTCGGGTCAGCCTTCAGAAACATTGGCTTTCGGTCAATGTTCCGACGGGTCTGGAGTTTCAGAGCCGCGGTCTTGTCGAGTGTGGCCTGAAGCGCGAGAGCGAGCCCCCGTTCTGCGATCTGTATGTATTCCTGGAGCCGGGAACGAACAAGGAACGCGAGTACTACATCTACGTGGGAAACTGGCCTTAGGGCCCGGTGCGGAGAGGGTTCCAGATCGGAGCGTTCGTCGATGCCTTCGATCGTCGTCGCTCAGGAGATCGCCGGGCGCATGTCGGCCGCGAGGGAGTAGCGGTTCCAGGGCATCAACAGATACTCCCTTCAGAAAGAGCGGCTTCTGATGAAGAGAACTCAAGGCGAGACTGCACTTGCGCTCTTCATGGTGGGGTGGCGTCCGCGGGCCTGCCCGACGGAGCAGTTCCTGACCCCGCCGCAGGACGGGTGAGGCCCGCCTCCTGACGCCCTGTACGCCGGGCGTGCGCGGATGTGGCATGCTCGCCGCGGTCGCAACGACCATGGGAGTGCATGTGATGGCGAAGGGCCTGGACAAGAAGAAAGAGCAGAAGAAAAAGCCCGCGAAGACGCTGAAGGAAAAGCGCGCGGACAAGAATGAGAAGAAGGCGACGCGCGGCTTCTCGCCGGGCTGAGTCGTATGAAGTTTTGGGGACGGGTCTCCTGGGACCCATCCATCCCGTACGCGGCGGCCCGATGCCGCGTGAGGCGCTCCGTCAGTGCGGCACGCGCCGGATCTTCGACACGTCGTAGCCCATCGCCTCGATCTGGCGGATACGTGCCTGGTAGTCGGCTTCGGGAATCCGCGGCGTCCGCGCCATCAGCCACACATAGTCGCGCTTGCTGCGACCCACGATGGTCTGCTGGTAGTCGGCATCGACGTAGGCGATGACGTACTCGGCCTGGATGGGCCAGACGAACTGCATGCCCCAGACCGCACCGCCCGTGTCCGGCTCCACGGTGCCGACGGGATGCATCGTCTTCTCCGGGCCATCGAGCGCACCCTTACGGTAGCGGAACGTGGTCTGGATGCGGCCATCGGGCAGCTTGGCGTACGACTCCACGGCGGCGTACGCGTCTCGCTCGGGGAACGACGGAATATGGGCGATGACGTACCAGCCGCCCATGAAGCGGTCGACATCGACCGGCGCCGCGGTGGTGATCGACGGTTTGACGGTATTCGAGCGGCAGGCGGAGGTCGCCGCGACGGCGGCCAGCAACAGGACGAGCGGGAGCGGGCGCATGTCAGGCCTCCACGGGGCGCTGGAAGCGGTAGTGCGCGACCAGCCATTCCTGGCCGTCGCGGTAGCCGAACAGTTCGGCACAGGCCATCCAGAACATGCGCCAGCGCTGGTGCCACAACGCAGCGGCGTCACCGTAGGTCTCGCGCAGCACGGCCATCACCGCGTCGCGGTGCGCGTCGTGGTTCTCCAGCCAGTGGTTGGCGGTGCGCTGGTAGTGGGTGCCGTCGAGCAGCCAGCGCTCCTGCAGGCGCAGGTGGTCCTGGAAGAACAGCAGCAAGTCGGCCGACGGCATCATGCCGCCGGTGAAGAAGTGCCGGCCCATCCAGTTGTCCTCGCCCTGCGTCTCGAACGGATACATCAGGTGGCGGTGGACGAAGATGTGCACGAACAGCGCGCCACCCGGACGCAGGGCGTCGTGGATGCGGTGCATCAGCGCGGCATGGTTGCTGACATGCTCGAACATCTCCACCGATACGCAGCGATCGTAGGTGCGGGGCTCAAGCTGCAGCTGATTGACGTCGCAGGTGATGACGCGGACGTTGTGCAGGCCACGCTGGTCGCACTGCGCCTCGATGTGGGCGCGCTGCGAGTGCGAGTTCGAGACGGCGGTGATGCGTGCGTTCGGATAGCGCTCGGCCATCCACAGCGTCAGCGAGCCCCAGCCGCAGCCGAGCTCCAGGATGTCCTGTCCGTCGGCCAGCGCCGCACGTTCGCCGTACAGCGCCAGCATCGCGTCTTCGGCCTGGTCGAGCGTCTCGGTGCCGGTGGGGTAGTAGCAGCTGCTGTACTTCAGCCGATGGCCGAGGCAATGGCGGAAGAAGTCGGCCGGTACTTCGTAGTGCTGGCGGTTGGCAGCATCCGTATGCACGGCCACCGCACCCTGCCGGAGGGCCCGCAAGCGATGCGCCAGCTGCGCGGACTGGGCCACCTGGCCACCCGCGCTTTCGTCGCGCAGGCGCTGAACGCAGAGCTGGCGGATGCCGGCGCGCACCAGCGCATCCGGCAGCAGCCCGCGTTCGGCCAGACCGAGCAGGCCGGGGGCCGCGCGGTCGGCGGCGAGTTCTTCGACCATCGCATTCATCGCGTCGTCTCCTTGGCGGCGGATTTCGGGAACCACGGGAACAGCATCGGCGTCGTGCGCTGGTACTCGCGGTAGTCGTCGCCACGCGTGCGCAGCGCCTGCGCCTCGGTGAAGGGAATGCCGCTGATCCAGCGCAGGAACACGAACATCACCAGCGGTCCGCTCCAGGCCAGCCAGAACCACGGCGAGCCCACGGCCAGGGCGATGTAGGCGAACCAGTGCAGCCATTCGAAGAAATAGTTGGGATGGCGCGAGTACCGCCACAGCCCGTCGCGGCAGGTACGGCCGCGGTTGGCGGGATCGGCGCGGAAGCGGGCGAGCTGGCGGTCGGCCAGGCTTTCGCCCACCACGCTGACGATGCCGATCAGTGCCGCCAGCGCGATCCACGGCCAGAACGTCGCGACCGGACTGCGCGCCACCGCCGCGAACGGCAGCGCGAACAGCAGCACCAGCAGCGACTGCCCGGCGAAGAACAGATAGAACTTGCCCTGGTGGCCCTGCCAGTGGGCACGCAGGTACTGGTAGCGGCCGTCTTCCGGTTCATGGGTGACGCGATCCCACAGATGGATGGCCAGCCGCAGGCCCCAGCTGCCGCCGAGGATCGCGAGCGCAGCACGCGCCTGCCAGGCGCCGTCGCCACAGACGGCCAGCCAGACGGCGGCGAAGCCGACGCAACCGGTCCACACCACATCGACCATGCCGGCGTTGTCGTGTCGCCGCTGCCACGCCCAGCCGACGGTCATGGCCAGCAGCGACACGCCCCAGACGACGGCGAGCGCAGGCAGAAGGTCCATCACGCCGCCGCCTGCACGTGGGACGGACGCTGCATCAGCAGGTGCGACACGCCGATCGAACGTTCCAGGAAACCGCCTTCGCAATAGGCCAGGTAGAACTCCCACAGGCGGATGAAGCGTTCGTCGAAGCCCTGCGCACGCACGTCCTGCAGGCGGGTCAGGAAGCGGCGCCGCCATGCGCGCAGGGTGTACGCGTACGACAGGCCGAAATCCTCCTGGTGGATCACCTGCAGGTCGCTGGCGCGGGTCTTCGCGCCGTACATCGCTTCGAGTGACGGGATGAAGCTGCCGGGGAAGACGAAGCGCTTGATGAAATCGACCGAGTCGCGCGCCTGCGCGTAGCGATGGTCCTCGATGGTGATGGCCTGCAGCAGCGCCTGACCGCCGGGACGCAGCAGGCGACCGAGCTTGCCGAAGAACGTGTCGAGGTACTGCGCGCCGATCGCTTCGATCATCTCGATGGAGACCAGCTTGTCGTACTCGCCCTGCAGGTCGCGGTAGTCCTGCAGCAACAGGGTGACGCGATCCTGCAGGCCGGCCTCAGTCACGCGCTGGCGGGCGAGCTCGTGCTGCTCGCGCGAGATGGTGGTGGTGGTGACGTGGGCGCCGTAGTGGCGCGCCGCATGCAGGGCGAAACCGCCCCAGCCGGTGCCGATCTCGATGACGCGGTCGCCCGGCGCCAGCGCCAGCTTCCGGCACACCGCGTCCAGCTTGCGGAACGAGGCGGTGTCCAGGTCGTCCTCCGGCGAGGCGAACATCGCCGACGAGTACATCAGGTCGGGCGAGAGGAACAGCGCGAAGAAATCGTTGCCCAGGTCGTAGTGCGCGGCGATGTTGCGACGGCTGCCTTCGCGCGTGTTGCGGCGGAGCGCATGCCAGCTGCGCAGTGCCCAGCCGCCCAGGCGCGCGAGCCCGGTTTCCATGCCGTCCAGCAGGGCGCGGTTGCGCACCAGCAGTCGCACCAGCGCGACCAGGTCGTCGCAGCGCCAATGGCCGGCGATGTAGGCCTCGCCAGCGCCGACACTGCCCTGTGCGGCGACGGCGCGGTAGAACGCGGCATCGTCCACCCACACGTGTACGGGGGGCAGTGCGTCTTCGCCGGCGCGGCCGAAGCGGTGTTCGCCCAGCGCGTCGCGCACCACCAGCGTGCCGTGCGCCAGCCCGTCGAGGCGGGCCAGCAGTTGCGTACGCAGCATGCGCTCCAGCGCGGTGAAAGAGGGCGAAGCGGAAACCTGGGCGATCTCGTTCATGGGATCTCGCGGGTGAGGGAAGGGTGGTCGTGGATCGGCGTGCGCTTGAGCCACAGCCGCAGTGCCTGCCAGTGGATGCCGCCGATCACCTGTGCGGTCATCAGCGGATAGCGCCACAACACGCGCGCGAGCGAGCGGCCATCCAGCGGACGGCGCTGCAAGGTCAGCGTCGCGTCGAAGGCGGCACGGCTTTCGCGTGCCACTTGCATGTGCACGCGCAGGGCGTCTTCCGGCGTGTTGAAGCGCCAACGGTAGTTGCAGTCCATCGGCAGGAACGGCGAGACATGGAAAGCCTTGTCGAAGCCCCATTCCCAGCCGTCGCCCCGCGGCGTGCCGTCGTGCACCGGCAGCACGTAGCTGTGGCGTTCGCGCCAGGGCGTGTTGGTGATCTCCGCCACCACGGCGTCCAGCGTGGTGCCGTCGGGCTGGAAGCAGTAGTAGAGGCTCACCGGGTTGAACACGTAACCGGCGTAGCGGACATGGGTCAGCAGGCGGATCGGACCGGCGGGACGGCGGCCGAGGGCCCGTTCGGCCCGATCCCGCACCGCCTCGGCCAGCGGTCGGTCGTCCGGCGCCAGGTAGTCGCGCCGGCGGAACTCGGCCAGGTTGCGGCGGTCCAGCGACCACAGCCACCGCCGGGCGAAGATCTGCTCCAGCTCGTCCAGGTCCAGGTAAAGCTGCGCCATGCGGTAACGGAAGGCGTGCCGCTGCGGCGCATGCCGGCGATGGCGCACCCAGCCTTCGTACACCGCGCTGGCCAGCGGTGCGCTCATGCGGGCATGGCCGTTTCGTCGCGCTGCAGGCGCTCGTTGCGCAGATGCGCGTCGAACGCGGCGACCAGTTCGTGCGCGCTGCGGATGCCGTCCTCGTGGAAGCCCCAGCCCCAGTACGCACCGGCGAACCACGTGCGGCGACGGCCCTGGATCTCGGCCTTGCGGCGCTGCGCCGCGACCATGGCGTGGTCGTAGACGGGGTGGCGGTACTGCATCCGGCGCAGCACCCGCGACGGATCGATCGCCTCGCTGCGGTTCAGCGTGACGATGAAGGGCGCGGGCGATTCGACGCCCTGCAGCAGGTTCATGCAATAGCTGACCGTGCACGGTGCGTCGGGATCGCGCGGCACGTGCGCATTCCACGCCGCCCAGGCCTTGCGGCGACGCGGCAGCAGGCGCGCGTCGGTGTGCAGGACGGTGTCGTTGGTCTGGTAGCGCATCGCGCCGAGGATGTCCCCCTCGCGCGCATCGGCGTCGCCCTGCAACAGGGCGAGCGCGGTGTCGCTGTGGCAGGCGAGCACGGCGTGGTCGAAGCGCTCGCGCCCGTGCTCGCTGACTATCTCGACGCCGTGCGCATCGCGCTTCACCGCATACACCGGGCAGGACAGGCGCTCCTGCACCTGCCAGCGCTCGCGCAGGGCACGGACATAGGTGGCCGACCCGCCGCTCACCACGCGCCACGGCTTGCGCTCGCCGAGCGTCAGCATGTGGTGGTTCGCCATGAACTGCACGAGATACCGCGCGGGGAACGCCAGGATGTCCTGCGGGGGCGACGACCACAGCGCGGACGCCATCGGGATCAGATGTTCGTCGCAGAACGCGATGCCGTAGCGGCCATGCTGCAGATAGTCGCCCAGCGTCGGTCCGGGGCCGTCGCCTTCCAGCAGCGCGGGTGCTTCTCGGTAGAAGCGGGCGAGATCCCGAAGCATGCCCAGGAAGCGTGGCGACAGCAGGTTGCGACGCTGGCAGAACAGGGTGTCGAGCGTGGTGGCGTTGTACTCCACGCCGCTGCGATCGCTGTGCACGGAGAAGCTCATCGTGGTGGTCTGCGACGCCACGCCGAGTTCGTCGAACAGTCCGCACAGCAGCGGGTAGTGATCCTGGTTGAAGACGATGAAGCCGCTGTCGATGGCGTAGCGCCGACCTGCCTGTTCGACGTCGTGGGTATGGGTATGTCCGCCCAGGTAATCGTTGGCTTCGTACAGCACCACCTCATGGTATTGCGACAGTTTCCAGGCCGACGCCAGGCCTGCGATACCGGAACCGATGACAGCGATGCGCATGCTCAGCGCCTCGCCTTGGCCAGCACCCAGGCGGGGATCGGCTTGAGATCACGGACCAGGCCGACCAGCGCGAGCAGGCGCAGCCCGTACCAGGTGAGGTCGATTTCCCACCAGCGGAAACCCTGGCGCGCCGTGCCGGGGAAAAAGTGGTGGTTGTTGTGCCATCCCTCGCCGAAGGTCAGCAGCGCCAGCCACAGGTTGTTGCGGCTGTCGTCGCGGGTATCGAAGCGGCGCGTGCCGAAGCGATGCGCCAGCGAGTTGATGGTGACCGTGGCATGGAACAGCACCACGGTGGAGATGAAGAAGCCCCACACCAGCAGCTGCGGGCCGCTGGTGCCCAGCGAGGGCGCGACGCGTTCCAGCACCTCGCCAAGCAGATAGAGACCGGCGGCGAGCACGACCGGAACCACGGTGTCGTAGCGGTCGAGCCAGCGCAGTTCCGGATAGCCGGCCAGGTCGGGGATGCGCGACCAGTCGGTGCGGAAGCCTTCGCGGGTGAGGAACCAGCCGGCATGGCTCCACCAGAAGCCCTGCTGGCCGGGCGAATGCGGATCCGCCGCCGTGTCCGCATGCCGGTGGTGGTTGCGGTGATGCGCCGCCCACCACAACGGACCGCGCTGCACGCTGGCGGCGCCGATCAGCGCGAACACGAACTGCACGGTGCGCGAGGTGCGGAACGTGCGGTGCGAGAAATAGCGGTGATAGAAGGCGGTGATGGCGAACATGCGCACCGCGTACAGCGCCGCTGCCACGATCACCGCGACCGGCGACACGCCGACCCACAGCACCGCCACGCAGGCCAGGTGCATGCTGATGAAGGGCACTGCGCGCAGCCAGTCGATGCGGTGTGCCGGCGTCGTCGCGTCCTCTTCACGCGCAGCGGTATCGAACCAGCGACGCAGCGTGGCCAGCGCGCGGGCGCCCAGCGGGAGGGA
This sequence comes from Pseudoxanthomonas sp. PXM02, assembly GCF_014851805.1. GTDB lineage: Bacteria > Pseudomonadota > Gammaproteobacteria > Xanthomonadales > Xanthomonadaceae > Pseudoxanthomonas_A. The sequence continues at coordinate 926,709 of NZ_JACVAK010000001.1, read as the reverse complement.
GGGGGAAGCAACTGCCGGCATCGCGTGGGTCTCCGCTGCGTTCAGGAGACATACGCAGTCGCGGAGGGATTGGATGCAGCGATATCGCTCAAGACGTGCACTGCTTCACCAGCGGTGTCGCCAGCGCCTCCCGCAACGCACGCGCATCCGCGGACACCGCCGGTTGCGGGAAGGCGATGCGCACGTCCTGGTGCTTTCCCTTCATGTCGCGGATCGTCGCGATGCCTGCGAACTCCAGCAATCGCTGGTCCGCGCTGGCGTACGTCAGTTGCATCGTCGGTGCGACGAAGCCGTACCAGCGGTCCAGCCGCATGGTCAGGCGCTGTGCGGGAACGCCGTTCCAGCGGACCGAGGGTCCCGGCTCCAACTTGACCGGCATGAACGCCATGCGGCTCGGCAGCAGGAACGGCTGCGTCACCGCGCTGCCGCCTCGCAGCCTGTCCCAGTGCAGGCGCACACTGGCGTCGAAGCCGGCATCGATCACGCCATCGGCCGGAACCGCGAGCGGACGTTCCTTCTGCGGTGCCTTCGTGCCCTCGCGCACGTAGACCACGCGTCCCTGCGGTCCGCTGCGCACGCCTTCGCGGTAGCCGTCGCGTGCATCCTCGAAATCGAAGTCCGGTGCCTGCGCACGCGGGCGTTCGACCACCGTCTTGCGTGCGAACGCGCGGCCGTCCGGGCAGCGGTACAGCACCAGGCGACGCGCGTCGCCGTCCTGCCGGTAGCGCCAGTGGGACTCGCGGTACAGCAGCGTGTCGCCCTTGCGCGTGTAGGCGCGGGCTTCCTGCTGCTGGATCTCCGTGGTCGCCGCGGCGGCGTGGCTCACGGCGACGAGGATCACCGCACAGGCCAGCGCGGACGGGAAGGGACGTGCAGGCATGCGACCGGTCTCCGGGGGCTTGGTCGTGCATACGGCGTGGCTTCGTTGGCGGATGCAGGCAGGGGCGTGATGCGCCCTGCATCCAAATCGCCCGATAGCCCGTAGAGCCTGCCGTCACGAGCCGCAACGGGAGCGGGCATTACCATGCCGTCCGATTTCATCAGGAGACTGCCGCCCCCCGGGGCGGCCCGGACGGTGTCCACGCCCACGCCTTCCCCGCGCGACGCCCACGACTGGACCGGCGACATGGTCGCGGTGGCCCGGCTGCGCGACCGTGCCAGCTTCATGCGCCTGTACGACCACTTCATGCCGCGGCTCTGCCTTTACCTGCGCGGTCTCGGCAGTCCCGACAGCGTGTCGGAAGAACTTGCGCAGGAAGCCCTGCTGCGTCTGTGGCAGCGCGCCTCGCTCTACGACCCGCAGCAGGGGGCGGTGTCGACGTGGCTGTTCCGCATCGGCCGCAACCTCCATATCGACCGCGTGCGACGCGAACCGGGCTGGGTGCAGGTGCTGGAGGACGCGCTGCCCGCCAGCGACGAGGAGATGGCGCGCCCCTTCAGTTCGGCCGAGGACTACGCGGAGCATGCCCATCTCCAGCGCCGCATCGAGGAACTCCCGGCTGTGCAGGCCCGGCTGATGCGCATGTCGTACTTCGAGGCCAAGAGCCACCAGGACATTGCGGACGAACTGCAGATGCCGCTGGGCACCGTGAAATCGCACCTGCGGCGCGCATTCCTGCGCCTGCAGGGTCTGGTACGAGGTCAGTCGTGAATCCGCATCATCATCTCGATCCTTCCACCGTGGTCAGCTACGCCGCCGGCGCGCTCGCGGTGGAAGTGGCGACCGTGGCCGCCACCCATCTGGAAACCTGCGCGCACTGCCGTGCCCGCGTGGAGGAAGCCGAGCGTATCGGCGGCCAGTTGATCGAACACCAGCAGCCGACCATGGTCGCGGCGGATCGCTTCGCGGACCTGCGTGAGGCGATGTTGCAATGTCTGGACGATCCGTCGCCCGCACCCGCGGCACCGACGCCGCGTGGCGCGCCGTACGAGGACGATGACCGCCTGCCCATGCCGCTGCATCCGTACTTCGGCAGTTCCTACCGCGCGCTCAAGTGGCGCTGGATGGCGCCCGGCGTGCACTGCATCCGCGCGCCCAACACGAAGACCGGCACACTGTTGCTGCTGAAGATCGGCCCCGGCCGCAGCATGCCGGTGCACGGCCACGGCGGCACCGAGCTGACGCAGATCCTGCGCGGTGCCTACCACGATGCGCTCGGCCAGTTCGCGCCAGGTGATGTGGCCGACCTCGACAGCGATGTCGAACACCAGCCGGTGACGGTGCCGGGCGCGGCCTGCATCTGCGTGTCCGCGCTGGACGCACCGCTGCGCTTCCCGGGTTGGCTGGCACGCCGGCTGCAGCCGTTGTTCAAGCTGTAGGCGCCCAGCCCTGGTGACGGCTCCGTCGGCATCCCGGTTACCGTAGGTCGGAAGACCGGTGAGGCGTCGGCGCTCCGGAGGCGATGTTGGCGCTACGCTGGCGGCATCGATTCCCTCCATCGGGTACGCAGCATGGCCAAGCCGCGGATTTTCCTGGGATCGTCGGGCAAGCAGGCGAAGCTGCTGCAGGCGCTGACGCGCGGTCTGGAAGACGTCGCCGACGTGGAGCCCTGGACCACCACGTTCAATCCCGGCACCACCACGCTGGGGCGGCTGCTGGAACTGACGCGGCAGGTGGACTTCGCCGCGTTCGTGTTCGCCCAGGACGACTGGACCACGCGCACGCCGGCGGTCGACGAGTCGTTGCCCGGGCAGGCATCGCCGCGCGACAACGTCGTGTTCGAAGCCGGCCTGTTCGGTGGCGTGCTGGGCATGCGGCGCACCTTCATCCTGCATGCCAGTGGCGCCAAGCTGCCCACCGACCTGCTGGGCCTGACCTGCGTGCGTTACGAGGGCGCAGGCACGGCCGCCGAAACCAAGGCGATCTGCCAGAAGTTGCGCCATGCCATCCAGAGCGAAGGTCTGTCTTCGCGCATCGAGGGTGCGTGGTGGCAGTTCTCGCTGACCCAGCGCACCGAAAAGGAACCCTCGGCGCTGGGGCTGGTGCGCCTGGTGCGCAACCGCGCCGGTGCGCTGGAAATGAAAGGCAGCGGCTGGCATGCGGACGGCACGCTGTCGTCGCGCTACTGGAGCGAGGCGATGCGCGAAAAGGAAGACGGTTCTGCGGTCTTCTACTACTGGAAGGGTGAGCGTCCCCTGCACCCGGATTCACCGCAGCTGGAGGGCACGGGCGAGGTCAGGCTGGAGTCGTCGGAGCGCGCCACCGGCTATTTCACGACCCGGGGCGACGACGTCAACGCGCGCACGGCGGGCGTCTACCTGCGCGCGGAGCCGGAGGAGATCGCGATCCTGGATGGGCGCGACGATCGCCAGCGAGCGGCGCTGATCGCGGACCGGCTGGCGCACTGGAAGTCGATCCTCGCCGTCTAGTGTGGGTGATGGCAGCCATGCAGATCGTCTTCACGGACACGGGCGGCGCAATCCTGTCCTCGACGTCGGCGTTCCCGTTCAGACACTGCGGATGGCGTGTGTTGCGTCCACGTTTCGTCTCATCGTGCGAGAGGGCGCTGGCTAGAATGACGACATGCAACTGAAAGACAAGCTCTCGATCCTCGCCGATGCGGCCAAGTACGACGCGTCGTGCGCGTCCAGCGGCGCCGGCAAGCGCCATTCGCTGGGCAAGGGCGGGATCGGCAGCACCGAGGGCATGGGCATCTGCCACTCGTACACGCCGGACGGACGCTGCGTGTCGCTGCTGAAGATCCTGCTGACCAACTTCTGCATCTATGACTGCGCGTACTGCGTCAACCGCGTATCGAGCAACGTGCCGCGCGCACGGTTCGCCACGGCGGAAGTGGTGCGACTGACACTGGAGTTCTACAAGCGCAACTACATCGAGGGGCTGTTCCTCTCCAGCGGCATCATCCGCAACGGCGACTACACCATGGAGCAGATGGTCGAAGTCGCACGCAGCCTGCGCGAGGACCACCGCTTCGCCGGCTACATCCACCTCAAGACCATTCCGGAAGCATCACCGGAACTGCTCGCCGCCGCCGGTCGTTACGCGGACCGCCTGAGCATCAATGTCGAATTGCCGACCGAAGCCGGCCTGAAGCAGCTGGCGCCGCAGAAGGAGGCGCAGGGCATCCGCGATGCGATGGGCGAACTGCACTGGCGCATCCAGGCGGCCAAGCCCGACAAGAAGGAAGCGCAACCGAAGCGGAAACGACCGCCGAAGTTCGCGCCGGCGGGGCAGAGCACGCAGATGATCGTTGGCGCTGACGCGGCTGACGACCGCGCCATCCTGACCAGCAGCGATGCGCTCTACCGGCAGTTCCGCATGCGGCGCGTGTACTACTCCGCCTTCAGCCCGATTCCGGATGCATCCACGCAGCTGCCGCTGCGTGCGCCGCCGCTTCAGCGCGAGCACCGTCTGTACCAGGCCGACTGGCTGCTGCGCTTCTACGGGTTCGACGTGAAGGAGATCGTCGAAGACGTGGGCACGCAAGGCGGCATGCTCGACCTGGACATCGATCCGAAACTGGCCTGGGCGTTGCGCCATCCGGACCGGTTCCCGGTTGATCTGAACACGGCGCCGCGCGAGATGCTGCTGCGCGTGCCGGGACTGGGTGCGCGCAACGTGCAGCGCATCGTCGACTCGCGCCGCCAGGGCCGGCTGCGCGTGGCGGACCTGGCGCGGCTGCGTGCGCCGCTGCAGAAAGTGCTGCCGTTCGTCGTGCTGCTGGACCACCATCCGCGGCAGCGCCTCGACGATCCGGTGCGGCTGCGCAGCGAACTGGCGCCGGCGCCGCGCCAGGCCGATCTGTTCGGCTGAGGCGTGGGGATGTTCCGCGCCACCGTGATGCCTGCGTGGGATCTGGATGCGTGGCGCTCGCAGGCGCGACATGCCTGGGAAGCGGAATTGCCGCCGGAAGCCGTGGAATGGCAGGCCGACGCGCAGGGCGAGCTGCTCGCGGCGGCGGCGGTGCTGGACCAGCCCGGGCGTCGCACGGGCCTGTCGGTGCCCGCGGAGTTCATGTCGTTCGCCGCGTCCGTGCTGTGTCATCGCGATGCCGGTCGCCACGCCTTGCTCTATCGATTGCTGTGGCGGATCGGCAACGGCGAGCGTGCGCTGCTGGATCGCGCTACCGATGTCGATGTGCACCGGGCGACGCGCTGGTCGCAGGCCGTTCGCCGCGACACGCACAAGATGAAGGCGTTCGTGCGCTTCCGCCAGGTCGATGGCGAGGACAACGCCTATATCGCCTGGTTCGAACCCGACCACTACATCGTCGACCGCGTGGCGCCATTCTTCACGCGCCGCTTCGCCGGCATGCGCTGGGCGATCCTGACGCCGTATCGCAGCGTGCAATGGGACGGGGCGGACCTGTGGGCGGGTGAGGGTGCGCAACGTGCCGATGCCCCGGCCGACGATGCCGAGGACGCGCTGTGGCGGACGTACTACGCCAACATCTTCAATCCGGCGCGGCTCAACACGCGGATGATGCGGCAGGAAATGCCGCAGAAGTATTGGAAGCACCTGCCCGAGGCGCACCTGCTGCCGGATCTGATCCGCGAGGCCGGCCGCCGCGTGCGCGAGATGGACGAGCGGGAAGCGCAGGCACCGCGTCGTCGCATTCCCGAACGCAAACCGCCTTCGCGTTGACGAAGGCGGTGGTAACTGCCCGGATCAGGCGCCGGCCGGCAGCGGGGCGTCGGGGTGCACCAGATTCGCGCTGCGCAGGTCGCGCCAGAAGCCGGCGGGGACGGTTTCCTTCAGCGCCGCGCTGTCCTCTGCGATGCGCTCCGGCTTGCTGGCACCGGGAATGACCGCGGCGACGGCAGGATTGGCCAGCGCGAACTGCAGGCCTGCCGCCTTGACGCTGATGCCATGGCGGTCGGCGAGCGCCTTGATCCGCGCCACCTTGTCGAGGATCTGCGGTGTGGCGGGCGCGTACTCGAAGTTCGGACCGCCCACCAACGCACCTGAGCTGTAGGGACCGCCGACCACGATGCCGAGGCCACGTTCGGCCACCTTCGGCATCACGCGCTGCAGTGCACGTGCATGGTCGAGCAGGGTGTAGCGGCCTGCCAGCAGGAAGCCGTCGGGACGCGGCCCTTCGAGGTCGAGCAGCAGCTCGATGGGCTCGACCCGGTTCACGCCCAGGCCCCACGCCTGGATCACGCCCTCGTCGCGAAGACGGTCCAGTGCCCGGAAGGCGCCGGTGCGCGCCTGTTCGAACATCGACAGCCACTCATCGCCGTAGAAGTCCTGCGCGATGTCGTGCACCCAGGTGATCTCGATACGGTCGGTCTTCAGCCGCTTCAGGCTGTCGTCGATCGAGCGCAGCGTGGCGTCGTAGGTGTAGTCGTTGACGATCTTGTTGGGACGTCCGTACTTGAAAACGTCGCCTTTCTCGCCGAGGTCGCGGGCACTGATGTCCTCGACCTCATCCAGGATCAGCCGACCGACCTTGGTGCTGATGACGTACTGATCGCGCGGCTTGTCGGCCAGCGCGTCGCCCATGCGGATTTCCGCGAGGCCAGCGCCGTAGAAGGGTGCGTTGTCGAAGTAGCGGATGCCGTCGTTCCAGGCGGCATCGACGGTGGCGCGCGCTTCGGCCTCCGGAATGTCGCGGAACATGTTGCCGAGCGGGGCGGTGCCGAAGCCGAGTTTGCCGGGAAGCAGATCGTGGAGGGACATGGTGGACTCCTGGGGGATCGGGATGCGGTGAGGGGGAGAGGTGATGCGCGGCGGTCAGGCGGCGTCGGCCTGCGGCGCGGTGAACTGCGTATAGCCTTCCGCGCCGCCGCCGAAGTAACCGGCCGTCGGCGCGTCGAACAGCGGCGCGTTGTCGCGCAGGCGTTCGACCAGATCGGGATTGCCGATAAACGGCTTGCCGAACGCGATCATGTCGGCGTGGCCGCTGGCGGTGGCGTCGAGCGCGCGCTGGCGGTCGTAGCCGTTGTTGGCGATGTAGGCCCCGCCGAACGCGTCGCACAGTGCCTTCACATCGAAATCGTCGGCGCCGTTGCCGGCATGCAGTTGGCCTTCGACCACGTGCAGATAGGCCAGCCCCATCTCGCCGAGGCGGCGGGCGATGTAGAGGTGCGTTTCCAGGGTGTGGCTGTCCAGCGGGGTGTTGCCGACGGCCGTGGACAGCGGCGACAGGCGCAGGCCGACGCGATCCGCGCCCCAGATCCCGGCGACGGCCTCGGTGACCTCGAGCAGCAGGCGTGCGCGGTTCTCCAAGGAGCCGCCGTAGCGGTCGTCGCGATGGTTGGTGCTGTCGCGCAGGAACTGTTCCAGCAGGTAGCCGTTGGCGGCGTGCACTTCCACGCCATCGAAGCCGGCGTCCTTCGCGCGCTGCGCCGCCTGGCGGTAGTCCTCGATGATGCCGGCGATCTCGTCGGTGGTGAGCGCGCGCGGCATCGAAGGCGGCACATGACCGGCTTCGGTGAAGACGCTGCCGCCGGCCTGGATCGCGGAGGGCGCGACCGGGGCGACGCCGTCTTCCTGCAGGCTGGTGTGCGACATGCGACCGACGTGCCAGAGCTGCACGACGATGCGGCCGCCCCGGGCGTGGACCGCCTCGGTGACCGGCTTCCACGCGTCAACGTGGGCATCGGTGTACAGGCCTGGCGTGTAGGCGTAGCCGCGGCCCTGGCGGGAGATGTTGGTGGCTTCGGTGATGATCAGCCCGGCGGAGGCGCGCTGGCCGTAGTAGTCGACGGCCAGCGGCGTCTGCACGCCGTCCATGCCGGCGCGCGAGCGGGTGAGCGGCGCCATCGCGATGCGGTTACGGACCTCGATGGCACCCAGGCGGGTGGGGGAGAACAGGGCGGCGTTGGACATGGCGGACTCCGGGAGGGCGGTGCGGGGAGGAGAGGCGCCTTCGCTTGCCGATCCGGCGCCTCGCCGGGATGGACACAGCCTGCGCGCCGCCAAGGCATTCGGCCAATTTATTTGTTGAATTCCAGATATATGGAATTCAATATGACTGCATGCGCTACGACCTCAACCTGCTGCCCGTGTTCCTGGCGCTGATGGACGAGCGCAACGTCACCCGTGCCGCCGAACGGCTGGGCATCACCCAGCCGGCGCTGTCGAACGCACTGGTGCGGCTGCGCGAGATGCTGCAGGACCCGTTGTTCATCCGTGAGCGCTACGGCATGCAGCCGACACAGAAGGCCGTCGAGCTGGCGCCCGGCATCGCGGCGGCGCTGGCGCAGCTGGATGCGGCCGTGCTGGGCCAGCGCCAGTTCGATCCCGCGAAGGAAGAACGGCTCTTCACCCTGGCGCCGAACAGCTATTTCGAGTTCGTGCTGGTACCCGCCATCGCGGCGCGGCTGCGCGAGCGCGCACCGGGCATCCGCCTGCGCCTGGTCCCGTTCGGCACCGATCTGGCCGAGACAGGGGCGATGTCAGGCGAAACCGCGATGGTGCTGGGGCGGTTCGTCGAGCCCCCGGACAATCTGGTGGTGCAGCACCTGGGCGACGATGGCATCGCCTGCGTGGTGCGGGCCGATCATCCGGTGGTCAACAAGCGCCTGTCGAAGGCGCAGTACGAGCAGTTGCGCCACGTCAACGTGGTGCCGCCGGGCAAGCTGCGCGCCGGGCTGTTCCAGGCGCTGGAGAAGCAGGGCCTGCGGCGCGAGGTCGCCGTGTCGGTGACGCACTTCCTGTCGATTCCAGAACTGGTGGCGGCCACCGACTACTGCGCCACGCTGCCGAAGCTGATCTGTGCGCGGCTGGCGCGCGATCCGCGATTGAAGGTATTGCCGGCCCCGGTCGACCTGGGGACGTTCCCGCTGGAGATGGCCTGGCATGTGCGCTATCGCCACGATCCCGCGCACCAGTGGTTGCGCGCGCTGGTCGCGGAAGTGGCGAAGGACGTCGCGACCGGGGCGACGCGCGGGTGATCGGGATGCCGGTGCCCCTGCGGGACACCGGCATCCGGTTACGACACGATCAGAACTTCCAGCCCACGCGGGCGTAGTAGAAACCGCCGTTGAAACCGTACGGCGAGTGCACCGGATAGGCCGCGCCGGCGACCGCCGCGCCCCAAGGGTTGTCGTCCGGGGTTTCGTCGAACAGATTCTGCGCACCGACGTTGACGTACAGGCCGGAAGCGAACTTCCAGCCCACCTCGGCATCCACGATCACCTTGCTGTCTTCGTAGATCGGCAGGCCGCCGTCTTCCACGGTGATCGCACCGCTGTCCAGGTGGTCTTCGTACCACGAGCCGTAGTAGCCGAGTCGCAGGTTGGCGTGGAAGACCTCGCGCTGGTGGTTGATGCTGAAGTAGCCCTTGGTCTTCGGCAGCGACTCCTCGATCTTGTAGACGCGGGCCTCGTTGATGAAGTCGGGGTCGTAGCGATCCACCTCGGTCTTGTTCCAGTTCATCGCGAGCGAGTAGGTCGTGGTGCCGCCGAAGTGGTCGGTCTCCCAACTGGTCACCAGGTCGACACCGGTGGTGGTGGTGTCGAACGCATTGCCGAAGTAGGTGACCGAGCTGAGCGACGCGGCTTCCGGATTGCCCGAGTCGACCAGCGCATCACGCTCTTCCGGCGTCAGCGCGAAGCTGGTGCTCAGCGCGATGCGGTCCTCGACTTCGATGCGGTAACCGTCCAGGGTGACCAGCCAGTCGCCGCTGCTCCACACCATGCCCAGCGACACGTTCTTCGACTCTTCCGGCGTCAGGGCGCGCGCGCCCTTGAGGATGGCGATGGGATTGGTCGGCGGTAGCGTGGCGATGTCTTCCAGCACGCTGCCGTTGAACGCCGTGCTGATCTGGCTGATGTTCGCCTGGCCCGGAGTGGGTGCACGGAAGCCGGTGTTGTACGCACCGCGCAGGGCGAACGTGTCGGTCACGTCGTAGCGCGCGGTCAGCTTGCCGTTGGTGGTGCTGCCGAAGTCATCGAAGTCCTCGCGACGGATCGCAGCCGCCAGCAGCAACTGCTCGGTGAACTGGGCTTCCAGGTCCAGGTACACCGCCCAGTTCCTGCGGTCCCACTCGCCGGCGGTACGCGGGTTGAAGCCATTGAAGCCGTTCGAGCCGAGTGCGAAGCCCTGCTCGGTCAGCGGGCCGATGCCGGTCGAGGCGGCGTCGCCGGCCTTCACTTCGAAGCTCTCCTCACGCCATTCGGCACCCGCCGACAGCCGCAGGGGCTGGACGGTGAAGCCGGTCTCGATGTCGGTGCCGACATCGAAGTTCACGCCCTTCTCGGTTTGCGTGTTGCCACCGGGATTGAAGCGCAGGCCCTGCGGTTGCGCCGCGCCGAGCGAGGCGTTGACGGTGTTGTAGATGACGAAGTCGATGTCGTTGCGGCCGTACGTCGCGCTGACATCCCAGTGCCACGCATTGCCCCAGGTGCCCTTGACGCCACCGACCACCGACATGTCTTCCAGGCTTCCGCCGAAGCGCGGCGTGAAGCCGCCGGGCAGCGTCGAGAGGAAGGTGAAGCAGTTCGACGGCAGCGCCGCGACCGCCGCACTCACCGTGCTGTACGGGATCAGGTTGCCGGCGCCGTCGCGCAGGGCGATGGTGGGGCAGCCGCCGGCACCGGTGGTGTCACCGATCAGCAGCGTCTCGCCGCCGTCGTTGGAATACACACCGGAACGTGCGGTCGGATCGCGGAAATAGAAGCCGCCATCGACTTCGCGCTGCGCGTAGTTGCCGAAAAGATAGACGTCGACGCTCTCACCGGTGATGCCGAGGTTGGCGACGAACTTCAGGTCGTCGTCCACTTTCGGCGAACCCCAGATCTGCGCCGGCACCGGCACGCCGGGATAACCGGCGGCGATCGCGGCCGCGGCATCGTTGCGCTGCACGCTGCGCGAGGTGTCGTCGGCCTGGCGCCATTCGGCGGTGAACGTGGCGTAGCCGTTCGACGTCAACGGCAGGCCGATCTGTGCGGAGTACTGCGTGGTGAAGCCGTCGCCTTCGTAGTACTGGCCGGCGAAGGCTTCGAACGCGCCGCCTTCACTGATCTTCTTCAGGCCGAAGTTGACCACGCCGGCGATGGCGTCCGAGCCGTACTGCGCCGCTGCACCGTCGCGCAGCACTTCCACCTGTTCCAGCGCCAGCGACGGGAACACCGACAGGTCGGGACCTTGCGAGCCGTCCGACAGGCCGTGGCCCAGGAACGTGATCACTGCGGAGCGATGGAAGCGCTTGCCGTTGACCAGGACCAGCGTGTTGTCCGGCGGCAGGCCGCGCAGGTTGGCCGGTCGGATGAGGCTGGCGGCGTCATCGATCGGAATGGTGCTGACGTTGAACGAAGGCACCAGCACGCGCAGCTGGTCGAGCGCGTCGGTGGCGCCCTGGTTGCGGAACTCCTCGGCATTGATGATGTCGATCGGCACCGCGGACGATGCGACCGAGCGCGGTTGTCCGCGGCTGCCCAGCACCGACACCGTATCGAGCGTCGTGGCTTCCTCACTGGATTGCGTGGCGGCCGGCGCGGCGGCCGGCTCTGCCGTCTGGGCGACGGCGGTGCTGCTGCCGGCCAGCGCGGCGGCGATCAAGGCCCATCTCACTGCGGACGCCAACGGCGCCCTCGAAACACCTGCGTACGGCTTCTCTCTCTTGCCCATGCGATGCGCCCCTAAATAGTGCGTTGGAAGTGGTGAGTCCCTCTCGTGTGCGGGAAGCAATGAATGAAGCGCTGTCCCAAGCACATCGGTAACCGGCGTAACGCTGTTCTGCAACAGCGTCGCGTTACCGCAACCACCTTAGGGGGCGGTGAAGCGCGTGAAGTGAGGCGGCCATCACATGGCGAAGCGGAACGACAAAAAGGTAATCGGCGTTATGTCCCGAATGCCGCTGTTTCCATACGGTTTCTGCGTTACGCACTGACGTGGTGCGCATTGCATCAGCAACGTGCATGCGTAACGAAACGCATGAATACACGTGTATGCAAGCGTGTGCAGCCGTCGCGTGAAAACGCCTGGCGTGAAGCCGGCGTGAGTGTCGCCATGCACTATCGAGCGCACGACATTCCATGCCGGGGCGACACATCGCGCCCCGGCATGGCACGGCATCAGGCGCGCAGTTCGACCACCGGGATGAAGCCGCCGTAGATCATGCGCTGGCCGTCGAACGGCATCGGAGTGTCGCCCTGGCTGGCGGGATCCATGCGCGGGTCCGCCATGACGTTCTTGTTGCCCGCATCGCGCGCCGCCTTGTCCGGCCATTCGATCCACGAGAAGGCGACGTTCTCGTCGTCCTTGGCCTGCACCGCGCGGAAGAAGTCGGTCTGCTTGCCGTGTGGCACGTCGTCGCCCCAGGCCTCGATGATGCGGGCGGCGCCGTACTCCATGAAGATGGCGTCGTAGGTGCCGGCGAAGTCGGTGAACGCGTCCTTGCCGTTCGCCGGCGCCGGAAGGACGAAGCCGTCCACGTACGACGACGGCACGCGATCGGGCCCCAGCGACACCGTGGGCACGAAGCCCCCGAAGATCAGCCGCTTGCCGTCGAACGGCATCGGATTGTTCTCCGGCTGCACGCGCGGGTCTTCCATCATCCTCTTCATGCCGGCGTCGCGCGTGGCCTTGTCCGGCCATTCGATCCACGAGAACACCACGCTTTCGTCCGGCTTGGCCTGCACGGTCCTGCGGAAGTCGGTGACCTTGCCGTCGGGCACGTCGTCTTCCCAGCACTCGACCACGCGGGTGGCGCCCTGTTCGATGAACACGGGATCGCCCATGTTCGCGTGGTCGATGAACTTCTGCTTGTTGGCGGTGGGCACGGCGGCCACGAAACCATCGATGTACGGCATGGAAACCTCCGGGGGATGCGGCGCCGGGATGGCGCCTTCCTGACTGCGACGAACGGGCCGGGATGATTTCGACATCCGACCCTCGGGCCTCGGACCCAATCTGCCCCCGCCGCGGGAACAACGGTGTGATGACCGCCGGTCGCGCCGTTGCGGGGCCGTCAGCGCTGCAGGCAGTTCCGGTAGCGCTCGTCCACGCGCGTCGCAAACCAGGCGGTGGTCAGGTCGCGGGTGATCTTCGGGCTTTCCAGCTTGATGCCGGGGATCACCGCGCGCGGCAACGGCTTGCCGGCGCGCGCTTCGGCCAGGGCGTACACGCGTGCGTACAGATCGGTGTCGCCAAAGTCGAGCCGGTTGCCGCGTTCCAGCGCATCGCGGAGGGCGCGGTCGTCCATGCGCAGTGCGGTCGACAGTTGGCGCACCGCGCGCTCGGTCTGCCCGGGCTTGTCCAGCGGAGCGCCGGGATTCAGGAGGTCGCCGTCCAGCGTCAGCGGAGTGCCGGTCGCAATGCCGACCGCGCTCTGGAACGCCGCATTGCGACTGGCGTACCAGCCGGCGTTGTAGTCGGCGAAGCGATGCACCTTGCGCGTATACGGCGTCTCGTAACCCAGCAGATGGGCGATGCCGAAGTACATGCCGCCGCGGCGGGTGAACACTTCGTCGCGGATGCTGCCGTCGACGGGGTAGGGATAGCCCGCGACCTTCGATTCGGCGAACGGAATGCCCACCTGCATCGGCCCGCCGGTCTGCACCGGGTTGTAGTCGGCGAACAGGCGCTTGCCCAGCGGTACGCTGCCGATCATGTCTTCGTAGATATCGCTGAGGTCGCGCTCGGTGCGGACCGAACGCAGGCGCTCGGCGTAGGTGCGTCCGTCCGGCGAGCGCACCGCCAGCGCCGCATCGACCACGAATTTCGGTACATGCATCGACGCGGCGCGGCGGTCGATCTCGCCGCGCGCGATCTTCGGCAGGTTGGCGACAGCGGGATTGGCGACATAACCGGACTCCTGCTCGGTCACGGCGAGTACGGCGCAGATGTTCTCGCTGTTGGGTTCTATCCGCTGCGCGGCGAACGCGGTCTCGATGTCGGCCGCCCAGCGCTCGCGGTCGACGACCTTGGCGGGCATGCGCCGCACGATCTCGCTGCGGGTGTCGGCCGGAGGACGCGTGGGCGCAGGCGGGGCGGTCACGCAGCCGGCCAGCAACAGGACCGAGACAATGGATGCGGCACGAAAGAGCCGGAGAACGGGCGAGGTCGTCATGCGCGCAGCATACGGAGCGCCACCGCCGGATGCACCACGGGCCCGCGCGTGGATAATCGCGTTTCCCCCGACGCGCACGCCCATGACCACTGCCCTCGACAACCCGTTCTGGTCCGCCCTGGATTCCATCCACGGCGACATCGCCCTGCGCGCCGGCGAGGTGGCGCGCTACCCGGCCGCCTATGCCCCATTCCTGGGGATCGCGTCCGCGGACCTTTCGGTTGAACACGCATTCGACACGCTGGTGGCCCCGGGCGAGTCGGTGTACCTGATCGGGATCGCGCCGTCGCGACACGAAGGCTGGAGCCTGCAGGCCTTCCGCCCGCTCGCGCAGATGGTGTGCGACGCGCCGCTCGCGGTGGCCGAAGGTCCGGACATCGTGCCGCTCGGCGAGGCGCAGCGCGGGGACGTCCTCGCCCTGACCGCGCTGGTCTATCCGCACTACTTCCGCGAACGCACGATGGAACTGGGCCGCTACTTCGGCATCTACGAGGACGGCCGACTTGCGGCAATGATCGGCGAGCGACTGGGCAGTGCTGACAGTCGCGAGATGAGCGCCATCTGCACGCATCCGGACTTCAACGGCCGCGGCTACGCACGACACCTGACGACGTGGCTGACCAACGAGACGCTGGCGCGTGGTGTGCAACCGTTCCTGCACGTCAGCCACGAGAATCCACGCGCGAAGACGCTGTACGAGCAGCTCGGCTACCGTGTGCGTCGCGATGTCGGGTTCTGGTCGCTGACGCGCACGGAGGGCTGATCCGTACCTGTCGGCGCGGTGCAGTTTCGTGAGGCGGATTTGACGCACGCGCAGGCCGGCGCGGCTAAGGTCGCCGCTGGTATTGATGGAGTGTGCGCATGATCGAGATCCTGGCCAGTCCGCCGCATGTGGCGGCCTATCGTTTCACCGACGAGCTGACCGGCGCGGACTACGACGCGTGCATCGCCGACCTCGAATCCCGGCTCCTGCAGTTCCCCCGGATCGCGGTGGTCAGCGACATCAGTGACCTGCATGGCCTGTCGTTGGACGTGGTCGGCAAGGACCTGCGCTACGCGTTGTCCAAGCGCGGCGAGTACGACCGCTTCGCGCGTGCCGCCGTGGTGACGGACAAGCGCTGGCTGGTGGCGGTCACCGGGATGGCGGACAGGATCATGCCGCACACGGCCATGCGGACGTTCGCGCCGGAAGAGCGCTCGATCGCGCTGGACTGGGCCGCGGAACTGGATCCGGCCGGGGAGGACTGACGGCTTCCCGGTCAGGGAAGCAGCGCGCCGCTGAGCACGGCGAGCGTCATGCCCAGGCCCATGAAGGCCAGGCGATGCAGCAGCGAAAACGGGGCGGGCGCGCGGTGCATGGTGCTATCCAAACCTGAGTGGCGCGAACGCGCCGTGAAGCCCCTGTGTCCGCTTTAACGCCGCGGCCGGAAAGCACCGGCCATGCCCGTTACACGGGAATCGCGCAACCGTCCGTCGCGCAGCCTGTAGCCGCCTGCGGGGGAATCTGCGTCTCTTCCGACACTGCGATGGCCTGCGCTTCATGCACCAGGGTGGCGATCTGCGCGCCCAGCACCAGGTCGCTGACCTGGCCGAAGTGCTGGTGACGGAGGCGGCCCTGTGCGTCGATCAGGATGAGCGTCGGTGTGCCGCGCATCGCGTAGGCCTCCATCGTCCGTGGAATCGGGCCGTGCGTGCCAGGCGGGTCCACGCCGACGGGGAAGGCGATGCGGTACTCGTGCAGGAACGCTTCCAGCGCGATCGGCGTCATCGCGGCGTGGTGTTCGAAGACCGTGTGCAGGCCGACAACGGCGACCTGGTCGTGCGGAAAGGTCGCGTGGATGCGCGTCGCCTGCGGCAGGCCGTGCGACACGCAACCGGGGCAGAGCATCTGGAAGGCTTCCAGCACGACCACCTTGCCGCGCAGGGATTCCAGGGTGATGGCGTGGGGTGTGTTGAACCAGCGGTCCACCTGCCAGGGTGGCGCCGGGCGATCAATGGCGTTCATGGGGGAAGGTCTCTGAGGGTCGCGGCCGGCCCGTGTGGACCGGCGCGACAGGGGGAGTGGCTTACTTGTTCGGCTTGCCGGGCAGGCTGAGGTTGCCGGACGCGACCTTGAACACATCCACCACGCACAGCAGCGGTGCGTGCACGCTGGCGTTGACGCGCAGGCCGGCGGTGACGCCGTCGAAGCTGCCGGCGGTGACCACGCCGATGTCGTCGAACGGCACCTTCACTTCCACCGTTTCGGCGTTGAGCGTGGGGCTCCAGCCCGGACTGTCGAGCAGGATCGGGAAGCCCGGCCAGGTCTTCGGCAGGCGCGGCTTGCTGCCTTCGGGGATGTCGACCACACCCAGCGCGCCGGGGCCGCAGGCTTCGTTCGGTTGCAGCACGACCCAGTGGCTGTGCCAGAGGTCGCCGTCGTTGTCGAGCTTGCCATCGCCGTTCTCGTCGTACAGCGGCGTGTCGTCGAAGTCGGGGTGCGCGGTGACCGCCATCGCCAGGATGCCGGCGCCTTTCTCGAAGCCGACTTCATAGGGATCGATGGTGGTCGGCCAAACGTAGGAGAACACGTCGCTGCCGGCCAGCTTTCCGGTCGCCGCAGGCGTGGTCTTGCCGGCCTTGCCGGAGACCGCCATGTGGAAGGTGGCGATGTTCTTCTCGGTGGTGATCTTGGTATGCACGATGTCGAAATCGGCGATGACGGCCTTGCTCGCCGCCGATGCGATGCCACCGGTGTGGGCCTTGCCGTCGTGGGCGTGCACGCCGCCGATGGCCAGCGCGAGCGCGGCGGCCAACGCGAAACGTCGGGTAGTGTTCTGGCGCATAATCGAATTCCTCTTGCTTGCTCTCGTAGGGTGGGTGGGAGGTACCGGGCGGCGTCCGATGGCAGTCGGGCGCCGTCCTTCTTGTTTCCGCCTAGGGCGGAGTCGGTTGGCGGAAGCGGATGACGCTTCCCTGGCGTCGTGCGTCGTCGGCGGATTGCTGCTCCGCGCAGTCCACGCGCAGTTCGGCATCGCCAAAGGCCTTGTCGAGGAAGGCGCAGACATGCGGCGCCTCGCGCTTGCCCGAGGCGAACGGGCGGAAGAACTCGCAACCCAGGCAGGTCCGCAGGCCGGTGGCCAGCCCTTGTTCCTGCGCCTCGTTGACCAGCAACTGGGTCACGCGCAGCAGCGCGCCGAGATCGGCATCACCCAGCGCTTCGACCAGCGAGCCCATGCCCTGGTCGGGGCGCTGCAACTGCGTAGCCATGCGCGAGCCGGACGAGGTCAGGCGGACGCGTGCGGCGCGGGCATCGTCAGGATCGGGCGTGCGGCGGATCCATTGCTTGCCTTCCAGCGCCTTCAGCGAGTCGCTGAGACTGGCGGCGGAGATGCCGAGGCGCTCGGCGATCTGCCGCGCGCGCATCCCGTCCTGCACGCCTTGAAGCATGCGCAGCACCGCCGCTTGTGTCGGCGGCAACGACGGCGTGCCGTCCTGGCGCCACGACTGTGCACGTACCAGCGACGCGAGCTGCTCCAGTCCGCGCGTGGCCTGTCTGCGTTGGAAGGGGGTATCGATCATGGATAGTAAGTTAGGAGTCCTAACTATATAAGTCAATGGCCGTCCGTCGGCGCAGGCCAGTGCCATGCCCATGTCACCACCGCATCATCGGCAGGGGCGAGAGCGGATGTCGCGCCAGGCGTTGCAGCGTGAGCTGCAGCAGGCGGCGATGGAAACCCGCATCGGGGAACATCCTTCTCACTTCGCGAACGACCTTTCGGTCCAGGCCGAAGCGCAACACGCCGTTGCTGACGTCGATCCAGTCCGCCCGCCGGAACATCTCCACGCTCGCATGCGTGTCGGCCGGCATGTGCCGGATCCTGTGGTGATGGTCGATCATCGCGTCCACGTCCTGCTGCCAAGCCACCCTGCCGATGGCGCGCAGGTGTTCGCTTGCCAGCGCACGCGAAGGCGGCAGGTAGTCGAAGGTGTGCGCCGTCCAGATGCCGAGGTCATGAAACGCCGCGGCAATGCTCAGCTTCTCCAGCATCTCCGCGTTGCCGGGCAGCAGGTGCCAGTAGAAATTCGCCACCCGGTAGGCGTGATGCCGATAACCGGTGGCATCGCGGCCAAGCCGGGATGCGTGCGTCTCCAGCAGGGCATCGAGGGTCGGCAGCGTGGTCAGCATCGCGACCGGCGCCCTGTCGGATCATGTCGCCGGATGCGGCAGCTGGGTGCGACCGCGGCGCAATGCGCGCACCTGCAACAGCATTCCGACCAGGAACACGAGCAAAGTCGCGCCCACCAGTTTCTGCAGCAGCGGATCCTGCGGGCCGGAGACCAGCGGTGATCCGATCGGAACACGGGTCAGCGTCTCGGTGAACCCCGGGATGAAGTGGAAGAACACCGTCAGCGTGAACGCCAGCGAGGCCGCGACATGCCGCCACGAACCGAGCACCGCGTTGCGGCCCAGCAGCAGCGCGACGGCAAGCACGATCAAGGTCAGCACGGTCAGTCCATGCGCTTCGCTCAGCTTGCCGGTCCGCATCAGGAAGAAGCTGGTGATGCAGGTGGCGACGGTGAACCAGGTGTAGGTCTTGCCCAGCGGGGTCGCGTAGCGGATGTCGTGGTAGCGCAGCAGTGCATACAGGCCACCGAACAACGAGACGAGGCTGATGGCGGTGTGGAACCAGCCGAAGGGCGTGATGTTGAGCATGGGATGTTCCTCAGGGGGCAGGCGGCGGCGGATCGGGAAGATCGAACTGCATAAGGTTCCAGCGGGTGACGTCTTCTTCCCACTCGTCCCCGGCGGCAGGCGTGAGCGGCAGGGCGAGATTGGCGACGATCATCCTGCGGCCCTGTACGGCGGAAGCCGCGGGGAAGAGCAATCCGCGAGGTTCGCCATCCGCGGACACGCCCATGAAATCGCCGGCGCGATGGCGCACGCGACCGTGTTCGTCGAGCGCGACGAGCGTGTCGATCTGGTTCGCCGATACCCACAGCAGTCCCTGGTGGAACAGCAGGCCATCGGCGCCGTAGACGCCATCGGCCAGGATTTCGATGACGCCCTCCGGCATGCGTCGCCGCAGCACGCGGCCGTCACCGGCGTTGTTGATGTAGAGGATCGATTCGTCCGCGTTGAACGCCAGCCCATTCGCACCGAACGGCAGCGCGCCGGTGGTGGCCAGCAGCGGATCGCGCGCGACGACCTCGACGCGGCAGGGCACGCAGGTCGTGGCGTCCGCGATGCGGTAGATCGCGCCCTGGAAGGAGTCGGACACGTAGAGCGTGCCCGCACGGTCGAACACCAGGCCGTTGATTGCAGGGAAGCCGGCCGAGCCGAAGGCGATGCTGTCGTGGCTGCCGTCCGGATTGTCGACGCGGCGCGCGGGTGGGGCAGGGGGCGTGAGTGCGGCGAAGCTCGCCAGGTCTTCGATGGGCGACGTGGCGGTGAAGGCAGCATCGATCCGTTGCAGCTTCGACGCACCGAAGTTCAGTACGTACAGTTTTCCCCGGAAGAAGCCGATGCCGGTCAACGGCGTCGCGCCGAAACTACGTTGGGCGAGCAGGCGGCCGTCGGCGGCGAATCGCAGCAGCTGGTTGTTGCGCGCCGTTGCCGGTTCTCGCGCGTCGAACGTGCCGACATAGATCTCGCCGCTGGCCGGATCGACCGTCAGGCTCTCCGGATGGCGCACGTCGGCAGGCAGGGTCGCGAACGCGGTTACAGGCAGCCGCTCCCTCTCTTCGGCCTGCACTGCGATGCAGGCGAACAGGCCTGCCAGGCACAGGGCGGGGAGGCGAAGACCGGGCATGCTGGACTCCAGCGGCGGGGCAGCCTGCACGCTGGCATACCGGTGTCGGCCGGGCTTGTACCGCCGTGCGGTGCCCCTGAGATCATCACGCGAAGACGCCGGCACGAGGCCGGCGTCGGTTTCGCGGTTGAGCGGGAAGGCTCAGCGGTTGTCGATGCTCCAGCCACCGGCACCGCGTGCGGCTAGGGTGATGAAGCCGCCGGCAATGGCGATGTTCTTCAGGAACATGATCTGCTGGATCTGGTCGCCCAGATTGTTGTGGAACAGCACGGCACTGGCGATCGAGAACACCGCCAGCAGGCTGGCGACGACGCGGGTCTTGAAGCCGGCGACGATGGCCAGGCCGCCCAGCACTTCCAGGGCGATGACCAGCGGCAACAGCGCGCCGGGGACGCCGACGGATTCCATGTAGCCGGCGGTGCCGGCGTAGGCGGCCAGCTTGCCGAGGCCGGAGATGACGAACAGCGACGCCAGCAGGGTGCGGCCGGCCAGATCGGCGGCGCCACGCAGGGCGGGAATGCGGGTAGTGCTCGGGGTAACAGTCACGGTGGACATCGGGTGCTCCAGGGAAGGTGGTGGTGGGTGCAGCGGGTACGGAGCGCAGGTTAGGCCGTCGCAACCTATCCCGGAAGCCTATATATTTCGATGAAATCCATCGTCTGGAGCGATATATGCTCGACGCCTTCACCCTCGACCAGCTGCGCACCTTCATCGCTGCCGCCGAGCAGGGCAGCTTCTCCGCCGCGGGGCGCAGGCTGCGACGCGCGCAGTCGGTGGTCAGCCAGACCCTCGCCAACCTGGAAGCGCAGCTGGGCGTGGCGCTGTTCGACCGCAGTGCACGCTATCCGCAACTGACCGACGCCGGCCGCGCGCTGCTGGTCGAGGCACGTGCGGTGGCCGAGCACATGGATACGTTCAAGGCCCGCGCGCGCAGCGTCGCCGAAGGGCTGGAGCCGGAACTGTCGGTGGTGGTGGACGTGATGTTCCCGATGCAGGCGCTGACGCGTGCGGCCGCGCACAGCGGCACCGCATTCCCGCACACGCCGCTGCGGCTGTACGTCGAGGTGCTGGGCGGCGTGGTCCGTCCGGTGCTGGATGGCACGTGCAGGATCGGCGTGGTGGGGTCGCTGCCGGATCTTCCGGACGAACTCGAGACGGAACCCTTGCAGGCGGTGCCCTTCGTCACCGTCGTCGCGCCCTCGCATGCGATGGCGAATGTACGCGGCACCGTGCCGACGAAGACGCTGGTCAAGCACGTGCAGCTGGTGCTGACCGATCGCACGCCACTGACCGCAGGCCGCGACTTCGCGGTGCAGTCGCCGCTGACCTGGCGGCTGGCGGACCTGGGCGCGAAGCATGCGTTCCTGCGCGCGGGCCTGGGTTGGGGACATATGCCGTTGCACATCGTGCAAGACGATCTCGCCAGCGGTCGCCTCAAGCGGCTGCGCATCGCCGACGCCGATCCGCGTTACGCGCAGATGCCGATGCGCGCGGTGTACCGCAAGGACACGCCGCCCGGTCCGGCCGGCCGCGCCTTCCTCGCGCAGCTGCGCGAGGGAGCGACGTAGTCGTTGGCGTATTCATGCGCGTGAAGCAACGACGACATCGCTGAAGGCATTCGCCGCGGTGTCAACGCATCGACGTGCGGCGCGTTGGAACCTCTGTCGTTCCCACGGAGCTTCCCATGATCCGACGCGAAGCCGTCAGCGCTGCCAACCGGTTCGGACTCGGCGCGCGTCCCGGCACGCTGGGTCGCATCGACGATCCGCGCGACTGGTTGCACGCACAGTTGGCCGTTGCCCCGGTGGCGTCCCCCGCGGCGTTGCCCTCCAGCGCCGACTACCTGCAGGCGGAATACGACTATCAGCGTGATCGGCGCGAGGCGCGCCAGGCCGGCACCTCCGGCAACGCGGCGATGGGATTCCGTGAACGCTTCGGTCGACAGCAGCAAGCGGAGCTGGGCTGGCGCTATCGCCAGGCCGTGGTGACCGAACAGGATTTCGTCGAACGGCTGGTGCGGTTCTGGTCGAACCACTTCGCCGTCTCCGTCGACAAGCGCACCGCCACGCTCTACGCCGCCCCGATGGAGCGCGAAGCCATCCGTCCGCATGCCACCGGCAACTTCGCCGACCTGCTGCTGGCGGTGGAACAGCATCCGGCGATGCTGCGCTACCTCGACAACGTGCGCTCGGTCGGCGAGCAGTCGCGGCTGGCCGAGCGGCAGCGCCGCCGTGCGCAGGGCGGCGCCGTGCAGCGTACCGGTCTCAACGAGAATCTCGCGCGCGAGATCCTGGAGCTGCACACCCTCGGCGTCGATGGCGGCTACACGCAGGATGACGTGCGTGAGCTCGCACGTGCCATCACCGGCTGGAGTGTGCCGGCAGCCCGCGAACGGGAAGCCGCTGGCGTTGGTACGGCGTTCAAGTTCCGGCCCAATGCGCACGAAGCCGGCCCGCGCGCGGTGCT
This sequence comes from Pseudoxanthomonas sp. PXM02, assembly GCF_014851805.1. Lineage (GTDB taxonomy): Bacteria > Pseudomonadota > Gammaproteobacteria > Xanthomonadales > Xanthomonadaceae > Pseudoxanthomonas_A. Next base: position 904,469 of record NZ_JACVAK010000001.1, on the reverse strand, counting down.
GGGCCGTCGCTACGCGGCCAATGGCGAAGCACAAGGGCGCGCGATACTGCGCGACCTGGCCATGCATCCCGCGACGGCACGGCACGTCTGCGGCAAACTGGCACGCCACTTCATCAGCGATACGCCACCGCCTGCGGTCATCGAACGCATGGCAACGGTATGGCAGCGGAGTGGCGGTGCGCTGCGGCTGGTGTACACGGCGCTGATCGACAGCGATGAGGCCTGGTCGGCCGACGCGCGCAAGCTGAAGACGCCGGACGACTTCGTCGTCTCGACCCTGCGCAGCACCGGCACGGCGACCGTGGCACAACCACGCGCGCTGGCCGGGTTGCTCGGGCGCCTCGGACAACCTCCGTTTGCGCCGCGCTCGCCGGAAGGCTTCGCCGATGGCACGGCCGACTGGAGCGGCGCCGATGCGGTGTGGAAGCGCATCCAGGCCGCGCAGTCGCTGGCGGAGACCGCGGCGACCGAAGACCCCGATCCGCTGCGCACCGCAGCGAACGTGTTCGGCGATGCGCTCGATGCCGACACGCTGACCGCCGTGCGCCGTGCGGAGTCACCGCGCGAAGGGATGGCCTTGCTGTTCGCCAGTCCCGCGTTCCAATGGAGGACCTGATCATGTCGCTGACCCGACGCCATTTCCTTGCCGCCGGCGCGGCCGCCACCACGCTCAGCCTGTGGTCGCGTTTCGCGCAAGCGAACGAAGGCCGCGATACGCGCCTGCTGGTCGTGCTGCTGCGTGGCGGGCTGGATGGCCTGCATGCCGTCATTCCGACCGGCGACCCGCAACATGCCGCGTTGCGCGGTCGCCTGACGGTCGCCGAGGCGCAACGACTGGATGCGGACTTCGCGTTGCATCCGGCGCTCGCCTTCAGTCATGAGCTGTATGCACGGCGCGAATGGCTGCCGGTGCTGGCGGTGGCGCCGCCCTACCGGCAGCGCTCGCACTTCGAGGCGCAGGACAATCTGGAGAGCGGTGCGGCGGCTACCGGCGGCGCGTCGGATGGCTGGCTCAACCGGTGCGTGGCCGCGCTGCCGGCATCCCGCGCATTGTCGGTGAGCACGGTAATGCCGCTGATCCTGCGCGGTCCCGCCGAGGCGACGACGTGGTCGCCGCCGTTGCCGGATGACGTCAACCCGATCCTGCTGCAACGCCTGCAGACGCTGTACGCCGCCGATGCCCGGCTGGCGCATCCGTTCCAGCAGGCGATGGCCGCGCAAGGCATGCAGGCCAACGGCAATGTCGCGCGGCTGCCGCAGGCGATGGCTGCGGCGGCAAGCTTCATGAAGGCAGACGATGGGCCGCGGGTGGGCTTCGTCGAGAACACCGGCTGGGACACGCATGCGCAGCAGGGGCCGGTGCTGGCGCGCAAGCTGGCCGAACTCGACCAGGGCCTCAGGCAGTTCCATGACGGGATCGGCGAAGCCTGGTCACGCACCGTGGTCGTCGTCGTCACCGAGTTCGGTCGCACGGCGGCGGTGAATGGTACCGGTGGCACCGATCACGGCACCGGTACGCTGGCGATGCTGGCAGGTGGCGCGGTCGCCGGCGGCCGCATCGCTGGCGACTGGCCGGGTCTGTCGCCGTCACAGCTCAACGACGGTCGCGACCTGCGTGCGACGACCGACCTGCGCAGCGTGTTCAAGGGCGTGGTCGGCGATCACCTGGGAATCCCGCGCACCACGCTCGAATCGCGCGTGTTTCCCGACAGCGGTGGTGCAGCAGGAATGAGGGATCTGCTACGAGGCTGAGCGTCAGCCCGTAGCGTTGCGCAATTCGCCGCGCGCAAGCGTGGTGGCTTCGTCGACTTCCATCGGGCGACCGAAGAAGTAGCCCTGCATCTCGTCGCAGCCCATCTGCTGCAGCGCGTGCATCTGTTCGGACGTTTCCACACCCTCGGCGATCGTGCGCATGCCCATTTCATGCGCCAGCACGAGGATGGTGCGCGCGATGGCGCGGTCGGTACTCTCGGCGGCGATGCCGTCGACGAAGCTGCGGTCGATCTTGATGATGTCCAGCGGCAACCGCTGCAGGTACGACATGCTGGAATAGCCGGTGCCGAAGTCGTCCAGCGCCAGTCGCACGCCGAGTGCGTGCAGGGTCTGCAGCATTTGCTGCGCGGCGCCCATGTCTTCCACCAGTACGCTTTCGGTGAGTTCCAGCGTCAGCGCGTCGGCCGGCAGCTCGTGCCGTTGCAGGCATTCGGCGATCCAGGGCGCGAGCGTGGGTTGTCCCAACTGGCTGGGCGACAGGTTCACCGCCATACCCAGCGTGCGCAGCCCCATGCCGCGCCAGCGCGCCAGTTGCTGGCAGGCCTGTTCCAGCACGAAGTGGCCGATGTCTTCCATCAGTCCCGCGCTCTCGGCCAGCGGGATGAAGACCGACGGCGGCACCTCGCCCCAGACCGGGTGCCGCCAGCGCGCCAGCGCCTCGAAGCCGGTGAGCTGCGACGTGTCGCCGGCCACCACCGGCTGGTAGGCGAGCCGCAGCTGGCCGCGCACGACCGCCTCGCGCAGCGCGGTGACGCGGCTCAGGCGATCGTTGGCTTCCTGCTGTGTACTCGCCGACGGCAGGCGGACCTGGTTGCGGCCGGCACGCTTGGCCAGGTGGCGCGCGTCGTCGGCGCTGCGCAGCAACGTCTGCAGATCTGCGCCATGTTCGGGCGAATGCGCCAGGCCGATGCTAGCGGTCACGGTGAACGACGGATGCGTGGAATACAGCGCGATCGGCTGGCCCGCCGCGCGGCGGATGTCTTCGGCCAGCCGCGTGAGCTGGTCGATGTCGATGTCGGTGAAGTGGGCGAGGAAGCCCTCGCCGCCGTACCGGTACACGCTGCCCTTGCCGTCGCAGGCGGCGAGGATGCGCTGGCCCATGCGCCGCAGCACTTCGTCACCGCCGTCGTGTCCGAACGAATCGTTGACCATGCCGAAGCCGTCCAGGTCGACGATCGCCAGGCCATGACCGGCGGTCGACGGAGCCGCGATCTTCTCGGTGATCAGGTTGGACTGCGCCGAGAAGCGTGGCAGTCCGGTCGCACTGTCCATCGCGGCGGCATCATTGAGCCGGCGTTGCGCATCCAGGCGGCGCTCGGTTTCCAGCAGCAGCGAGCGCGCGGTTTCCGCGGCTTCCGACGAACGCCGCCGCGAGATGTCGAGCAGGAACAGCACGAAGGCGATCAACAGGCCGCTGCTGAGGCCGCCGACCACCAGTGCCCGTGGCAGCGTGAACGAGGTCAGCGCGGGCGGCGCCCACAGTTCCAGTTGCACGTCATGACCGGGCAGCGCGACGCGTTCGATCGACAGCGGAGCGCCCTGCGGTTCGCCCTGTTCCACCGGCGGCATGCCCTCGGCGGTGGCGCGCACCGGGCGGTCCGACAAGACCGCCTTGCTCAGCGTGCGCACGAAGTCGTCCAGTGCGATGAAGCCTTGCGTGCGCCGTCCGGCCGTGTCGACCGTGAGCCACCAGCCACCCGGCACCGGTTGCAGCAGGCCCGCATCCGCCACCGGTAAGGGCGGCGAAGGCGCGACCGGTGCGTCGAAGCCGGGTGACACCCAGCGGAACTCGTGGCCTTCACCGACGCTGCGTACCACGCGGAATCCCGCGAAGGCGCCGACCATGTCCTCGACGTAGTTGTCGAACAGGTTCTCGGCGGCTTCGGGCGTGGCGGCGGTCAGCGACGCGGACAGCTGGCGCAACGCGGCGCGGCGCAGTTCGATGCCGCGCACGAAGGTCGGCGCCGTGCTGGCGGTCTGCGTCTTCATCACGTTGCGCGCCATCGCATCGCGATCGCCGGACGCGGCTCCCCAGTACAATCCGCCCAGCATCAGCGCCGCCGCCATCGGCAGCACGCCGAACATGCGCTCGCGCAGCGAGTTCTCGCCGGCGACCGCCAGCGACAGGCCCAGTGCCACCAGTTGTGCCGACGCGGTCAGCGAGATTTGGTAGATCGACAGGCCTTCGCGGTGATAGGGCAGCTGGATCAGCAGCCCGAGCGTCGCCATGCCGGCGACCGAGGCCATGGCGATTCCGAGGCCGCGAGTGATGCCCCACCGCACGCTCTCCCACCGCTGCAGCGCCTGCGGCAGCATGGCCACCGCCACCCATGCGGTCAGCACGCCGTAGTCGGTGTAGCCGCCGATCAGCGGCGTCGTGGGGCGTGGCAGCCACCCCCACCGGTGCAGCAGGGCGTTGACCGGGGTGGTCACGCCGCCCAGCGTCTGCAACAGCGTGAACAGCAACGGCACGGTGACCAGGGCCAGGACGATCCAGGCCGCACGCTCCTGCTCGCGCTGGCGCAGCAGCAAGGCCAGCGCGACCAGCGCGACGCTCAGCGTCGAGATCGGCCGCATGGGCGGAAAGTCGACGCCCATCCTGCCGACCAGGCTGCCGGGGACATGCCATCCGACCAGCGCGATCAGCGCGAACGCGAGCACGAAGGCGACCAGTTCGGTGCTCGTATCCAGCATGCGACCATCGCGAAGCGACGGCGTGTATACCAGCAGGAACATCGCCAGCGCCGACAGCGACAGCGACCAGCCGATCTCGGCGCCGGCGCCGCCGGCCTGCAAGGCACCCAGTACCGGTTGCACGGCGAGCAGCAGCGCTGCTGCGGCGAAGACGCGCATGACGAATTCCGGCCAGAACCCGCGCCAGACGCGCGCCCAGGCGATGGCTGTCGCCGCCGCGAGGACCAGGCAGGTGCCCAGCGTATGGAACTGCCACAGATGCAGCAGGAGCAGCGCGCTCAGCAGCCCCGCCACGGCCAGGCGGACCGGGCGCTCGGTACTGCGCCAGGTCGCGATGGCCACCAGCACGCCGACCACCGGCACGCCGTCATCGAGGAAGTGGCCGCTGCCGGCATCCACCAGGGTGAACACGGCGGCCAACAGCCACGCGAACGCCGCTGCAAAGCGCTGCGCCCACTGGACGGGCCGCCAAAGGTCCTGGTGTATTGCCAATGCATTCCCCTGCGGAGCCGACGCTCCGTGGCACTGTGATACCCAAATCACCGACAGGCCGCAAGCGCGGCGAATTCCGTTCAGGGAGCGCGACGATGTGCGCTGGCGATAAACGCGCCGGACAGGACGAAATGCGTGTAGTGCAGGAACTCGTCCCCACCTTCAATGGGCGAAGCATGCGCTACGCGTGCGCGTGATGCGCGTCAATTTTCCGTCGATGCGGCGGGTGTAATGCAGGTAGCCGGGCGCGTGCAACTGAACACGCATGCCATGCAGGATCACGGTAGGTAATGTCCGTGACGTCCACGGGCCGCGTGAAGCGCGCGCGATATCCGCGTGGCAGCGTGGACCCATGGCGCCGGGCGCCAACGCACCGGGCAGGCGCAAGGCTGCGCTAGAGTGGCGGCATCGTTCTGACGAGGGTGCGTCATGCCGATCGAACTGAAGATGCTGGCCTGGTCCGTCGCCCTGGGCCTGGCGCATGTGCTGCTGGGCGCGGCGCTCACCACCCACCAGCGTGGACTGAAGTGGAACGTCGGTGCGCGCGATGCCGTGCTGCCTCCGTTGACAGGTGCCGCGGCGCGCGTCGATCGCGCGCTGCGCAACTTCCTCGAGACCTTCCCATTCTTCGCCGCCGCGGTGCTGGCGGTCGTCGTGCTGGAACGCGGCAACGCCGACACCGCGCTGGGTGCGCAGTGCTATTTCTGGGCGCGACTGGTCTACGTACCGCTGTACGCCGTCGGCGTGCCCTACCTGCGCACGGTGGTGTGGGCGGTTTCGTTGTGGGGGCTGCTGCAGGTCCTGTGGGCGCTGCTGTGAGCCTGCGGGCCGCGGGTTCATCGCAGGGCAGGGCTGGAACGGCCGATTGACACTAGACTAGGGACACCCCCATTCAGGCCCGCGTGCATGCACGCGGGCGTAGTGCGACCGACCGGATGCTGTTGCGTATCTCCCCGCTGATGCCCCTCCTGCTGCTGGCCACGCTGCTGCTGGCGGCGTGCCGCATGGATTCGCAGGACGTGGCCCCCGACGCACTGGCGCAGGCGCCGGCCGAGCCGCCGAAGGACACCCCCGCCCAGCAGGCCGAACGCGGTGACGGTGCGGTCTCCACTGGTCCCGTGGCGACCGAGGCGCGCAAGCCCGCCGAGGCGATGCCCACCGAATGGCCGACGGCGAAAGTGACGTCGGGCGTCGCCCACGTCAGTTGCCAGGCCGAGTACAACACCGACGAGGGCGATGGCGCCCCGCTGGAGTCGCTTGCGTTCTTCAGCGTGGTCGATGCGCTGTCGCCGTGCCAGAAGGGGGGCGTGCTGCGCCTGCGCTACCAGGGCAAGATCGCCGCCGACTTCACCGACCTCGTCTCGCGCGTGGCGGACATCGCCGGCCGCATGGGCATCCACAAGCGCATCCTCGACCTCGACTCCGCCGGCGGCCAGGTCGAGGACGCGATCAAGGCCGGCGACGTCATCGGCGCCGGCGGCTGGACCATCTGGGTGCGTGAGGGTTCGGTGTGCCACAGCGCCTGCGTGTTCGTGCTGGGCGCCGGCGACAACCGCATGATCTCCGGCAAGGTCGGCGTGCACCGCATCATCCGCATGAGTTCCACCGCCACCACGCGCGCCGAGCTCAACGAGGAACTGCGTGGCGTCTACGACCGGGTCAAGGATTACCTGTCGCGCAACGGCGTGGCCGTCGCGGTGGCCGACCTGATGATGACCGTGCCCAACCGCCGCCTGCGCCTGCTCAGCAAGGAAGAACTGCAGGAATACGGCCTGGATGGCACCAACGCCGCGCAGGACGACCTGGACCGCCTGCAGCTGATGCGCCGCTGCGGCGACGACTTCGTGATGCGCCGTGATGCCTTCATGCGCAGCTTCGACAGCACCTGCAAGAAGGCGGGCGCAGGACTGGACGACATGCAGGCCTGTGGCCTGGAGCTGCGCACGCAGTTCGGGTTCCCGGACGACAAGTGCCCGGCCGACAGCCCGCTGTCGGAGTTCGACCGCATGGCCGACAGCGACGATGCGCCGGTCGTGTTGCCCGAAACGGCGGGCACGGCCGATTGAGTCCGCGCGCCGGGAGCGGCGTTGTCCGCCTCCGCAGAGCCGGGGCGTGCCTTCAACGAGACTCGATGTGTGAGGAGAGAGGCTTTCGCTCGCTCTCGTGCGCGCTGGTGTGAATCGAGGGGCGCGGCGGGCGGCGAGAAGAAGCGACGTCTTCTACGCGTCGCTGATCAGGATTTCGACGTCCTCGATCCGCACCGTCTGGCCGGCGCGGATCTTCGCGGTCTTGCGCAGCTCCTGCACCCCGTCCACCGTCACCGCGCCGCTGGCGACGATGGCCTTGCCCTGGCCGCCGCTGTCAGCGATGCCGACCAGTTTCAAGAGCTGGTTGAGTTCCACGTACTCGTGGCCGGGGTCCAGGTCGAAGTCGATGCGTTGCATGCGCGCAGTCTACGCGAGGGTCGTTCAGTCGGCCTCGAACCGCGCGACCTCGTCGATCTGCGCCTGCGCGCGCCGCAGGCTGCCGCCACTCACGCTGTCTTCCATCGCCTTGGCCAGGCGGGGGCGGGCAGGGTCGCGCGACCAGCGATGGAACCACGCCGTCGCCGCCAGCCCGACGGCGCCAACCCCCAGCCCGATCCAGACCACGCTCGGCGCACGGGCGTACAGGTCACCGCCGCCCAGCCCGGCCAGCACCATCAGCAGCGGCACCCACAGGAACCACCACGGCAACCCGGCCAGCATGCCGTTGACGATGTAGGTGCGGCGCAGGGTCGACAGCCGTTTCTGGATCTCGACGATGGGCTGCGCGTAGTCGATCTCGCGGATGCGCAGCAGCGTCTGGCCGGCCATCGCGAGGGTCGCGATGCCGTACAGCTGCACCACGATGCCGGCCACGATGGTCGTCCACGGCAGGCCGTCGGCGGACTGGCCGCCCTGGATCCACAGCAGCGCCGCCAGCAGGATGAAGGGGATGCCGAACAGCGTCTGCACCACCTGGCCCCAGAACAACGGGCGCAGGCTGGACAGCGCCTTCTGCTTGCGCTGCTCCAGCAGCACGTGGGTCTGCAGCGCTTCCTGCCGTTCCAAGCGACGCGACAGCGTCTGCCAGGCGAGTTTCAGGTCATCGGGTTCCATGGCTGTCGTTCCGTAAGGAGAAGTCATCGGGTCAGAGTTCCTGGCGCAGCCGCTGCTTCAGCCGGCTGATCTTGGTGGCGACGTTGGTTTCGCTCAGGCCGAGCACGTCGGCCATCTCGCGGTAGCTGCGGTCTTCCAGGTAGAGCAGCAGCAGCGCGCGGTCCAGCGGCGGCTGCGTCTGGATGAAGCGGTACAGCTGGTCCACCTGCTGGTGGCTTTCGTGGTCGTGCGGATTCGGATCGGCGAGGTCGTGATGGTCCTCGTGCCACGACTCCGGCTGAACGCCGCGGGTGCGGCCGCGCACATAAGAAATCGCTACGTTCAGGGCGATGCGGTACATCCAGGTGGAGAACGGGCGGCCCGTGTCGTAGCCGGGCCACGCGCGCCACAGCTGGGCGGCGATCTCCTGCATCAGGTCGTCGCGGTCGTCCGGGTGCCAGGCATAGGTACCGGCCACCTTGGCCAGGATGCCGCGGTGCTGCTGCAGCAGGGCCGGGAAGTCCTGCAAGGCGTCCGTGTCCGTCAGGGGGTTCATGATCGTGATCGTTTCCATCCCGGCATCCGGTGGATTGTGCGGTCTGGAAGGTGATTCGCCGGGGCGCGGGAAAAATCACGCCTGCCGGCCCCGAATCGTGCTGCAACGCGACAGGAGCGCCCCGAAGGCGCACAATATGCGGCTCGGCGTGCGGCTCCGCGACGCCACCGGAGTGCCCGCATGTCTACCGAATCCCCCTCGCCAGCCCCCCTCCTGTTCGCCGATCTCGGCCTGCCCGCGCCCGTCATGGCGGCGGTCACCGAGGTGGGTTACGAGAGCCCGTCGCCGATCCAGGCCGCCACCATCCCCGCCATGCTGGCCAAGCGCGACGTGCTGGGCACCGCGCAGACCGGCACCGGCAAGACCGCCGCGTTCGCGCTGCCGGTGCTGGCCAACATCAATCTGAATGCCGGCAGCCCGCAGGCGCTGGTGCTGGCGCCCACGCGCGAGCTGGCCATCCAGGTCGCCGAGGCGTTCCAGAAGTACGCCGCCAAGATTCCGGGCTTCCACGTGCTGCCGATCTACGGTGGCCAGAGCTACTACCCGCAGCTGCAGGCGCTGAAGCGCGGCGTGCATGTCGTGGTCGGTACGCCGGGCCGCGTCATCGACCATCTTGAACGCGGTTCGCTGGACCTGTCCGGCCTGACCACGCTGGTGCTGGACGAAGCCGACGAAATGCTGCGCATGGGCTTCATCGACGACGTCGAGACGGTGCTAAAGAAGACCCCGGAAACGCGCCAGGTCGCGCTGTTCTCCGCCACGATGCCGCCGGCCATCCGCCGCATCGCGCAGACGTACCTGAAGGACCCGGTCGAGGTGAACATCGCCTCGAAGACCACCACCTCGGCGAACATCCGCCAGCGCTACTGGTGGGTCAGCGGCATGCACAAGCTGGATGCGCTGACCCGCATCCTGGAAGTCGAACCGTTCGACGGCATGATCATCTTCGCCCGCACCAAGGCGGCGACCGAAGAACTGGCCGACAAGCTGCAGGCGCGTGGCCTGGCCGCGGCGGCGATCAACGGCGACATGCAGCAGGCGGCGCGCGAGAAGACCATCCAGCAGCTCAAGGACGGCAAGCTCGACATCCTGGTCGCCACCGACGTGGCCGCGCGCGGCCTCGACGTGGAGCGCATCAGCCACGTGCTGAACTACGACATCCCGTACGACACCGAGAGCTACGTGCACCGCATCGGCCGTACCGGCCGTGCCGGTCGTGCGGGCGACGCGATCCTGTTCGTCACCCCGCGCGAGAAGGGCATGCTGCGCGCGATCGAGCGCGCCACGCGCCAGCCCATCGAAGAAATGCAGCTGCCCAGCGTGGAAGCGGTGAACGACCGCCGCGTGGAGAGATTCCTCGCCCGCATCACCGACACGCTGGCGTCGGGCAAGGCCGGCGAGTTCCGCGCGCTGATAGAGCGCTACGAGCGCGAGCAGAACGTGCCGGCGGTGGACATCGCCGCCGCGCTGGCGCAACTGGTGCAGGGCGACACGCCGCTGCTGCTCTCGCAGGAACGCACGCCGCGCGAACAGCGTCCGGTGCGCAGCGAGACCTACGGCAACGCGCCGCGCCGTGAGCGCGACGACCGTCCGCGCCGCGACGATGCGCAGGGCGAGCGCCCGGCACGCAGCTTCGACAAGCCCGAGCGTTCGCGCATCGAGCGCCCCGACACCGACCGCCCGCGCGCGGACAAGCCGCCGCGCGGCGACAAGCCGGAGGTCGGCATGGAGACGTTCCGCATCGAAGTGGGTCATGCGCATGGCGTGAAGCCGGCCAACATCGTCGGCGCGATCGCCAACGAGGCGGGGCTGGAGAGCCGTTACATCGGCCGCATCGACATCCAGCACGACCACACCACGCTCGACCTGCCGGAGGGCATGCCGCGCGAGGTGCTGATGCACCTGAAGAAGGTCTGGGTATCCGGCCAGCAACTCCGCATCCACAAGCTGGGCGAGGAGGGCGGGGCAGGCGCCGCGCCGCCGCGCCGCTTCGGCGGGCCGGGGGCGGGCAAGGGCAAGCCGCGTGGCGACCGGCCGTTCGGTGTGGGCAAGCCGGGGGCGAAGCCGCATCGCAAGGGGCCGCCGCGCGAGTGACGACATCCGGCGCGAAAGCGCCGGGAGGCAGGGTGGAACCGGTGCGGAAGCACCGGGGTGGCACGGAAGTTGCATTTCGTAGACGCAAGCCAGCGCACCGGAAGTCGGGAAGCGGCGACGTACCGGAGTGTTTGTGAAGGGGAACAGGGGGCGAATCGGCGGGATCGCGGGGTGGCTGCTGCTGCTCGTCGCCCTGTCGTGCCCGACGCTCGCCGCCCCACAGCCGGGTCGCGACTATCTGGTCACGGGCGCCCCCACGTCCGAACAGGCCCCCCAGCGTCACTGCACGCCCGCGATGCTGGCCGCACTGACCGAACGGGTCGAGATTCCCGCGCCGCCGGGTGGCTGGTCGGGTGCGCCGCAGGCGATCAACGTCTTCAACATCTTCGCTGGCGAGGTGCGCGTGCATCACGGCGACCGCGAGATCTGCGGGCGCATGCACGACGCGCGCACCCGCGATTCGCGCTTCCGTGCCGGTGTGGGCATGGTGGTGGTGCCGCCGGCGGGCAACCACGAGCCGATCCAGGTGGCCTGGGAAAAGCCGCTCAAGCCCGGCTGGATCCCGACGGTGCGCATCGGCGCACCCAGCCCGGTGCAGCAGTTCGACACCGCGCGCCTGCTGGTGCGCACGGCATGCGTGGCGATCGCCATCGCCTTGGCCTTCATGGCGCTGATGGGCTTCCTGAGCACGCGCGACCGCGTGTTCCTCGGTTACACCCTGCTGTGCGCGCTGAGCGTGCTCGGGCAGTCGGTGCTCAGCGGATTGAGCGGCTATCCCGAACCGTGGCTGCCGGTGGACGGCCAGGAAACCCGCTGGCTGGTGGCGTTCTCGTGCCTGGGCTTGCCGATCCTGCTGTACGTGATGTGGCTGCTGGTGGGCGGTGCGCGCTTCTGGCCGACCACCCAGCGCTGGCTGCCTTGGTTCACCGCCTGCCTGTGTGCGCTTGGCGTGGCGACGGTCTGGCTTCCCACCGCCGGCCTGTCCCGCCTGGCGACCGCGATGGATACCGGCTTCGTGATGGGCTGTGTGGTGGTGTTCGCGGTCGGACTGGCCTCGCTGCCTCGCCACCGCGCCGATGCGACCGCCGCGATCGCGGCCGTGCTGCCGTTCCTGGCGATGGCGGGGATGGACCTGGCCGACAACGGCATGCTGATCCAGTACCGGGTGGAAGCCATCCAGCTGTCGATCACCTGGTTCCTCACCGTCAGCGCGTACGTGCTGAACCTGCGCCTGGGCCAGTTGCGCCGCCAACGCGACGAGATGCGCGCGCTGGCCGATACCGACGAGCTGACCGGTCTGCCGAACCGCCGTGCCGGCCTGAAGCGGCTGGAACAGCACATGCGCGATGCGCGCGCCGGCGAAGACACGCTGGCGGTGGGCTTCCTGGACATCGACCTGTTCAAGCGCATCAACGACGTGCACGGGCACGAAGCCGGCGACCGCGTGCTGGTGACGGTCGCTTCGACGCTGACGGCAGCCGTGCGCGACCCGGCCGACGTGATCCGCATGGGCGGCGAGGAATTCCTGGTGCTGCTGCCGGGGATCGGTGGCGCGAGCGCACGTGCTCGCCTGGAGGCCATGCGCAACCAGGTGAGTGCCGCCGGTGCCGGCCTGGGCTTCGACGGCCTGGTGGTCACCGCCAGCATCGGCCTGGCCACGCTGGCGCCGGAAGACACCGACGCCGCCTCGCTGCTGCGCCGGGCGGACGGCGCGATGTACCGTGCCAAGCACGCCGGGCGCGACCGCGTGGTCGATGCCGAAGCCGCCTTCGACGGCAACAACTGACGCGGCACGACCATTGGTCGGCGGATCGCGTCTGCGACCTGAATGAACCCTCAAGCCGGACCGCGCCGGGCCGATGAACGACGGCGGGACGGGCGTGGACGCCTGCCTTCCGTATGGAACGACAGGAGTGGCATGTGGACAACGGGGTGACCAGCGCGTGGGGCGGACCCGGCCGTCAGGACGACGACCGCGGACTGCAACGGCTGCCCGTGCGGGTGGCCGCGCTGATCCTGCTGTCCGCGCTGGGTGCCCTGCTGACGGCTGCCGTCCTGGAAACCCAGGCGGGCGCCACCGCCTACATCATCGGCGAGAGCCACTGGTCGAAGGCGCACCAGCGCGCCGTGCTGTCCCTGTACCGCTACGCCGGCCATGCCCGCCAGGCCGACCTGGACGACGCGCGCCAGGCGTTGCGTGTGCCGCTCGGCGACCGCGCGGGACGCGAGGCGCTGGAGCGCGACCCGGTGGATCTCGAGGCCGCACGCGCGGGCTTCCTGCAAGGCAACAACGCCCCGGGCGATATCCATCGGCTGATCTGGATGTACCGCGCGCTGGGCAAGGCGCCTTACTTCCGCGACTCGGTGCGTCTGTGGCGGGAAGCCGAAGTGGAGATCGAACAACTGGTCGCGGTGGCCGATGCGCTCGAAGCGCATGTTGCGAAGGCGCCACTCGCCGACGCGGACGTGCTGGCGTACCAGCGCAGGCTGCTGGAGATCGATGCGCGCCTGCGGCCGAAGGAACTGGCGTTCTCGCGGTCGCTGGCCGATGGCGCGAATTTCATGCGGCGCGTGCTGCTCGCGCTGAGCGCGCTGGTGTTCGTGGCCCTGTGCGCCTACGCCCTGTATGTCATGCGCGGCACGTTGCGGCGCGTGCGCGAAACGGAGAGTGAGTTCCGCATGGCCTTCCACCAGTCGGTGGTGGGCATGCTGAAACTGGACCGCGAAGGCCGCTTCACCCAGGCCAACGAAGCGCTCGCGCAGATCCTCGACAGACCGCTGCAGGACCTGCGCGCGCTGCGCTTGGCGGACGTGCTGCACCCGGACGACCTGGCGCGCGACGCGGCCGGTGGCATCGACTGGAACCGCCTGCGCGAGCCCGGCGAGCGTCGCTTCGTGCGGCCGGGCGGCGAAGTGCGCTGGGTGCGCTGGACGGCATCCGTGGTGGATGCGCGCGCGGGTCGCGGCGAACGCGTGTTCGTGCTGGCCGAGGACGTTTCCGAAGCACACGAACTGGCCTGCGAGATCGCGCACCAGGCCAGCCATGACGAACTGACCGGGCTGATCAACCGGCGCGAGATCGCGCGCCGCCTGGGCTGCGCGCTGGGCCAGGCGCAGGGCCGGCACACGCTCTGCTACATCGACCTGGACCAGTTCAAGCTGGTCAACGACACCTGCGGGCACGAGGCCGGCGACCGCTTCCTCTGCCAGTTCGCCACCATCGTGTCGTCGCAACTTCGCCGCGGCGACTGGCTGGGCCGGCTGGGCGGCGACGAGTTCGCCATCCTGCTGCACGACACCACGCTGGAAGAAGCCGAGGCCGCGATGGCGCGCATCCACGCCGTGCTTGCCGATACGGGCTTCAGCTGGGCGGGCCGTACGTTCGGGATGAACTGCAGCATCGGCGTGGCCGAGATCAACGACGACGCGGTGGATGTCGACTGGCTGCTGCGTGCGGCGGACGCGGCCTGCTACGTGGCCAAGGAAGAGGGGCGCAACCGCATCCGCTGCTACCGCGATTCCGATCCCAGCCTGTCGAAGCGGCGGCACGAACTGGAGTGGGTGGCGCACACGCAGCTGGCCATCGCCGAGCAGCGCCTGCCGTTGTATGCGCAGCGCATCGTGGCGCTGGATGGCAGCGGCCGCCTGCAGTACGAGGTGCTGGTGCGCTTGCGCGACCGCGAGGGCCGGCTGCACGCACCGGGGGTGTTCCTGCCGGCGATGGAACGCTATGGACAGGGCATGGCGGTGGATACCTACGTGGTGGATGCGCTGTTCCGCCACTTCGTCCAGTACCCGGGCCACCTGGCGGGCCTGGAGCTGTGCCACGTGAACGTGTCCGCGCAGTCGATCGCAGAACCGGCCTTCCTCGACCACGTCACCGCGCTGCTGGATCGTCATCCGGCGGTCGCGCGCAGCCTGTGCTTCGAGATCACCGAAACCGCGGTGATCGCCAACCTGGACGACGCCTGCCGCTTCATCGAAGCCGTGCGCGCACGCGGCTGCCGGATCGCGCTGGACGATTTCGGCAGCGGCCTGTCGTCGTTCGGCTATCTCAAGCGGCTGGCGGTGGACATCCTGAAGATCGACGGCGCCTTCATCCGCGACCTGTCGCAGGGTGACGCCGACCTGGCGCTGGTGCGGTCGATGAGCCAGATGGGCCAGGCACTGGGCAAGGTCACCATCGCCGAATGGGTGGAGTGCGCGTCGGTCATGGCGCAACTGCGTGAGGTAGGCATCGGCTACGTACAGGGCTATGCGGTGCACGTCCCCTGTCCATTGTCCGACCTGACCGAAGCCTGGGCCGGCGGCGAGCCCGTGTACGCCGAACTGGCCCCGGTCGAGCCGGCGTGACGCGCACGCCGGGCGGCCGATCCCGGATAATGGCGGCATGACTATCCGCCTCAACAAACACATCGCCGAGACCGGCTTCTGTTCCCGCCGCGAGGCCGACCGCCTGATCGCCGAGCGCCGCGTGACCGTCAACGGCATCGCCGCCGGCATGGGCGCGGTGGTGGGCGAGGGCGACGAGGTGCGCGTCGACGGCCAGTCGATCAAGCAGCGCGCCGCCAAGGCCGGCAAGCGCAAGCACGTCTATATCGTGCTGAACAAACCGGTCGGCGTGACCTGCACCACCGAGTCGTCGGTGAAGGACAACATCGTCGACTTCATCGGCCACGAGCAGCGCATCTTCCCGATCGGCCGGCTGGACAAGGATTCGGAAGGGCTGATCCTGCTGACCAGCAATGGCGACATCGTCAACCAGATCCTGCGAGCGGAGAACCGCCACGAGAAGGAATACCTGGTCGCGGTGAACAAGCCGGTGACCGACGAGTTCCTGCGCGGCATGGGGCGCGGCGTGCGCGTGCACGGGCAGATGACGCTGCCGTGCAGGACCAGCCGGATCGCCAAGTTTGGCTTCCGCATCACCCTGACGCAGGGCCTCAACCGGCAGATCCGCCTGATGGCGGCGGCATTCGATTACCGCGTCACCCAGCTGCGGCGCGTGCGCATCGACAACGTCAAGCTGGGCGACCTGAAGGTCGGCCGCTGGCGCAACCTCACCGACCAGGAACTGCGCGGACTGCTGCCGCAGCAGGAGAGCTGGTGACGCGATAGCGTGAACTCCATCCCTGTGGCAGGGCTTCCCGTGCGCGCGGGTGCAGGCATACTTTTGCGGTCTCTTCACTCCCCTTGCCGGCATGAGTCGACCGCCCAAGCCCGACAACGAAGAAGCCCGTCTCGCCGCCCTGCGCAGCTTCGATATCCTCGACAGCGAACCCGAGCGCGCCTTCGACGACCTGGTCCGCATCGCCGCCGGCATCTGTGGCGTGCCGATGGCCGCGGTGACGCTGATTGACCGCGACCGCCAGTGGTTCAAGGCGCAGGTCGGCATGGAAAGTCCGGACCCCTCGCTCGAGACGTCGTTCTGCGCGCACACGGTGCTGGACCCCGCCGCTGCGACGGTGGTGTCCGACGCGACCCGTGACCACCGCTTCGCCGACAACCCGCTGGTGGCCACCGCCAACGGCATCCGCTTCTATGCCGGAGCGCCACTGGTGACGCAGGACGGCTTTGCGCTCGGCGCGTTGTGCGTGGTGGACGACCAACCGCATGAACTGGCGCCGTTCCAGTTGCAGGCGCTGGATGCGCTGTCGCGCCAGATCGTGCAGCTGCTCGAACTGCGCCGCGTGAGCAAGCAGTTGCGCCATCAGTTGCACGAACGCGCGTGGTACGAGCAGCAGATGCAGCTCTACCAGGACGAACTGGAGCAGCAGAACGCCGACCTGTCCGAGCAGACGAAGACCGATCCATTGACCGGGCTGCCCAACCGCCGCGCGTTCACTGCCGCGCTCGACGCCGCCATGCAGAAGGCCGCGCAGAGCGGCGATCCGCTCGCCATCGCGGTGCTGGACGTGGACCACTTCAAGACCGTCAACGACATCCACGGGCACGACGAAGGCGACCGCGTGCTGGTGGCGCTGGCCGACATGCTCAAGTCGCAGGCGGCCGGTCGCGGGCTGGCGGCGCGCCACGGCGGCGAGGAATTCGTCATCCTGATGCCGGGCGCCACGCTGGAGGAGGCCCGCCTGCAGTGCGAGTTCATGCGCCAGAGCGTGGGCCTGCTGCCGATGGGCCTGCCGGTGACCGTCAGCATCGGCGTGGCCGCGCGCCAGCGCGAGGACAGCGCGGAGGCGATGTTCAAACGTGCCGACCAGGCGCTGTACGACGCCAAGCGCAGCGGCCGCGACCGGGTGATCGCCGCGCGCTGAGTTGATCGCGATCAATGCGGGCCGCGACCGGCTGACGCATCGTCGTCGTGTCGGCGGCGCACCGTGCGCTGCCACGCAGGCGGAGCACGACGATGAAGATCCTGTTGGCCGTGGATGGAAGTGAAGTGGGTATGGCCGCGGTGCGGCACCTGGTCGAGTTCGGCAAGGCGCTGGCGGAAACGCCTTCCGTGACGCTGGTGTACGTCGATCCGCCGCTGCTGCGGTCGGTGGCGCTGGAACTGGGCAACGACGGCGTGGAGCGCTACCACGCCGAGAACGGCGCCTATGCCATGAAGAAGGCGCGCACGGCGCTCAAGCGCGCACAGCTGCCGTTCGTGGAGAAGGTGGTGGTGGGCGAGCCCGCGGAGAGCATCGTCAAGCAGGCGAAGGCGTCGAAGGCGGAGCTGATCGTCGTCGGCACGCACGGCCGCGGTGCGCTGAAGCAGCTGTTCGTCGGCTCCGTCGCGCTGAAGGTGATCGCACTGAGCCCGGTGCCGGTGCTGGTCGCGCGCTGAGCGGCTCCGGTCGACGACGTTCTCAGTCGACGATGTTCTTCGCCTCGGAGGTGCCCAGCACTTCCGGGTGCTGGATGCGCTTGGGGCGCTGTACCAGCGGATGCATGAACACCGCCGCCAGGATGATGCCCACGCCCAGGTAGAACTGCGGCGTCAGCTCGCGCTGTTCGCCGAGCAGCACGATCGCCAGCACGATGGCGTAGACCGGCTCCAGGTTGGTCACCAGTTGCACGCCGTAGGCACTCAGATGCTTCAGCGCGACCAGTGATAGCGCGAACGGCAGCAGCGTGCAGGCCAGCGACAGGACCACCAGCAGCGCACCATCCTTCCAGCCGGGCAGGACGAACAGGTCACCCGCGAAAGCGGGGAACAGTATCGGCATCAACGGCGCGAGCACGGTCAGCAGCAGGGTGCCCGCGCCCAGTTCCAGGCCGGTGATGGTCAGCGGTTCGCCATGGTCGATCAGGCGCTTGTTGAGCGGGCCGAACACCGCCACCAGCAGCGCGGAGAGGGCGCCGACCAGCACGCCCAGGCGCATGCCGTCCGGAATGCCGCCGACCACCAGCGCCACGCCGGGCAGCACCGCGACGCCGAACAGCAGCTCGCGCCACGAGAACGGCCGTCGCGTCAGCCACGGCTCGATCACCGAGGTGAAGGCCGGTGCCAGCGCGATGCAGGTCACCGCCACCGAGGCGTTGGACAGTTTGATGGCGCCGTAGAACGTCAGCCAGTGCAGCGCGACGATCACGCCGATGCCGCAATAGGCGAGGATCAGCCTGGGCGACATCGCGCGCAGGCCGCGCCAGACCCGCGGCAGGAAGGCGAGGGCGACCACCACGATCAGCATGCGCCACCACACCAGCGGCAGCGCGGACAGGCTGATCAGCTTGCCCAGGATCGGAGTGAAGCCCCACAGCAGCACGCACAGGTGGATCTGCAGCTGGGCCTTGGCGGTCGGTGTCATCGGCATGGCGCGCATTGTCGCCGAAGCGTTGCGGGGCTGGCGATGGGCGCGTGGGACTCGCCTGTAGGAGCGACGTAAGTCGCGACCGCGAACCGACCGTTACCAGGCAGGTATGGCAGTGCATGTGCTGCCGGCGATGGGGCTCCACGGTTCGGCAGGCGAACGGTCGCGACTTACGTCGCTCCTACAGGGAGCGGGGCAGAGGCTGGACGCGTGTGGTCCGCCATGCGATGGTCGCGCGCCATGGCTGTACCGACCTGCAGGATCACCGCATGAGCACCGGCGACGCACCGCTTCCGCCACAACGCCCCTTCGACCGGCGGGATGCGAAGACCCTGGGCCTGTCCGCGCTGGGCGGGGCGCTGGAGTTCTACGACTTCGTCGTGTTCGTGTTCTTCGCCAAGGCGCTGGGCGCGCTGTTCTTCCCGCCCGGCACCGAGCCCTGGCTGGCGCAGTTGCAGGTGTACGGCATCTTCGCCGCTGGCTACGTGGCGCGGCCGCTGGGTGGCATCGTGATGGCGCACTTCGGCGACCGGCTGGGGCGCAAGCGGATGTTTACGCTCAGCGTCTTCATGATGTCGGTGCCGACGCTGCTGATCGGCCTGCTACCCACCTATGCGCAGGTCGGTGTGCTGGCGCCGGTGCTGCTGCTGGTGATGCGGCTGGTGCAGGGCATCGCGGTGGGCGGCGAGGTGCCGGGGGCGTGGGTGTTCGTCGCCGAACACGTGCCGCGCAGCCGCGTCGGCATCGCCTGCGCCACGCTGACCGCGGGGCTGACGGCCGGCATCCTGATCGGTTCGCTGCTGGCGGCCTGGATCAACGCGAATTACACGCCGGCCGAGGTGCAGGAAGGTATCTGGCGGCTGCCGTTCGTGCTGGGCGGCGTGTTCGGGTTCATCGCGGTGTGGCTGCGGCGCTGGCTGGAGGAAACGCCGGTGTTCGTCGAGATGCGCGAACGCAAGCAGCTGGCGCGCCAGCTGCCGGTGAAGCAGGTGCTGGCCGTGCACCGGCCGGCGGTGGTGCTGTCGATGCTGGCCTCGTGGCAACTGACGGCGGCGATCGTGGTGATCGTGCTGCTGACGCCCACGCTGGTGCAGACGGGCTTCGGCATCGATGCCGCGACCGCGTTCCGCGGCAACAGCCTGGCGACGCTGGCGCTGGTGTTCGGCTGTCTCGCCGCGGGCTGGGCCGTGGACCGGATCGGCGTAGGTCGCGCGTTGCTGATCGGCTCGCTCGGCCTGGGCGTGTCGGCGTATGCGTTGTACGGCGCGCTCGTGGCCGGCCACCACGACCAGTTCGTCGCGTGGTACGCGCTGGCCGGCTTCTGCTGCGGCGTGACCGGCGTGACGCCGGCGCTGATGGTGGCGGCGTTTCCGCCGGAGGTGCGCTTCACCGGCCTGTCGTTCTCGTACAACGTGGCGTACGCCGTGTTCGGTGGATTGACCCCGCCGCTGATCGGCTGGCTGTCGCAGCGCGCGGGGGTGCTTGCGCCTGCGCACTACGTCGCGCTCACCTGCGCGGTCGGCGTGGCCGTGGCGGTGTACGTGCTGGTGAAGCGGCCACTGCGTTACTGAGCTGCGCTACGCACCCAGTTGGCGGATCAGGTCCATCGCGGCGGCGGGATTGCGTTCCTTCGCACTGCTGATGAAGTAGACGAACACGTCGCGCCGCGGCAGCGCCGGTGCGGGTCCGCCCACGTGCGGCAGGCCGGCGATGTCCTCGCCCCGCGACCAGGCGCCTGCACGCTCTGCCCATAGCGCCAGTTCGCTCGGCGGATAGCCGGTGTCGATCGGCTGCGAACGCATCAGGCGCGCGTAGACGAAGTCGGCGGTGAGGTCGGCAAAAGACGGATACTCGGTGGAATCGGTGAACACCGTGGCGACCTGGTGCCGGCGTGCGAGATCGATCAGCTCCGCATTCACGGCGGCGGGATCGCGTACTTCCAGCGCATGCCGCAACAGCCGTCCGTCCATCTCGCGCGGCAGCAGCGACAGGAAGGCATCGAGTTCGTCCGCATCGACGCGGCGGCCTGCCTCGAACTGCCAGACCAGCGGGCCGAGCTTCGCACCGAGCTCGGCGATGCCGCCAACGAAGTCGTCCACCTGCGCCTGCGTCGACGCCAGCGAGCGCGACTGCATGATGCGCTTGGGCGCCTTGGCCGAAAACATGAAGCCGTCCGGCGCCTGGTCGCGCCAGCTGGCGTAGGTCGCCGGCTTCTGCGCGCCGTAGTAGGTGCCGTTGATCTCGATGGCGGTCAGCTGGCGGCTGGCGTATTCGAGCTCGCGCCGCTGCACCAGGCCGGCCGGGTAGAAATTGCTGCGCCAGGGCGCGAAGGTCCAGCCGCCGATGCCGACGCGGATGCCGGCGGTCGCGCTGGGGGGAGCCGAAGCGAAGAGATCGTCCATGCCGGCAGCATAGCCCGGCGCTCGTCGCGACCGCGTTACCATCCGAGCACCCCACGCCGGAGATCTCGCATGACCTGGACGACGCCCGACCTCTGCGACCAGTTCCCCGACGTGCAGGTGGCCGAACCGGTCTTCCGCAGCTTCGGCGGACAGCCGCGATTCGCCGGACCGGCGGTGACGGTGAAGTGCCTCAACGACAACTCGCGCGTCCGCGAGTTGGCGATGACGCCGGGCGAAGGGCGCGTGATCGTCGTCGACGGCGGCGGTTCGCTGCGGCGCGCATTGCTGGGCGACCTGATCGCGGGGAACGCGGTGAAGAACGGTTGGTCCGGCTTCGTGATCTTCGGCTGCGTGCGCGACGTCGAGGTGCTCGCGACGCTGCCGCTGGGCGTGCAGGCATTGGCCTCGCATCCGATGAAGACCGACCGGCGCGACCTGGGCGAGGTCGACGTGCCGGTGTCGTTCGCCGGCGTGTCGGTCACGCCGGGCGACTGGATCTATGCCGATGCCAATGGCGTGCTGGTCGCCAACGCCGAGTTGCACGAGGCATGAAAAAGAAGGGCAGGCGATGCGCCTGCCCTCTTCATTGTTGGATAACGGAAAGTCGCTGGACCCCCGCCTGCGCGGGGGTGACGTTCCGGCAAAGGCGCGCTGCGCGCGCGCCGGGACGTCACTTGATCGGTTCGTCCAGCATCAGCTGACGCACGAAGCGCACCGGCGGGGCGCCGTAGGACAGCACCTGGTCGTGGTAGGCCTTCAGGTTGAACTGCGCGCCCTGCTTGGCTTCGGCGGCCTTGCGCAGGTCGAAGTGCTCCTGCACGCCGACGAAGTAGGTGGGTAGTTGCGCCGAGGTCAGTTGCGCGCGCGTCCATTTTTTCGCCGCTTCGCTCTCTTGCTGGAAGGTCTGGCGCATCATCAGGTCCATCGCCTGCTCGCGCGTCCAGCCGTCCACCTGCACGCCCTGGTCGAGGATCGCGTTGGCGATCGAGCGCAGGTAGAACTTCATCTGCACCAGGTGGAACAGAGGATCGTTGTCCAAGTAGCCGGCGTCGGACATCATCTTCTCGGTGTAGACCGCCCAGCCTTCGGCGAACATGCCCGAGCGCAGCACGGCGCGCAGCGTCGACGGGAACTTGGCCGAGTGCCAGCCTTCCAGGTAGTGGCCCGGCGTGCCCTCGTGGATGCTGAGCAGGTGGATCATCCGGCTGTTGTATTCGCGCAGGAACGAGTCGACCTGCTTCTGGTCCCAGTCTTCCGGAATCGGCGAGACGGCGTAGAAGGTCTTCAGGTGCTTGTCGAGCGGGCCCGGCGAGTCGCAGTAGGCCACCGCGACGCCGCGCTGGAATTCCGGCATCTCGATGATTTCCACCGGCGCATCCGGGAGCGTGACCAGATCGTGCTTGCGGACGAACTCGGTGGCCTGCGCCAGCGCGGCTTCCGCGTCCGGCACCACCTTGTCGCGCGTGGGACGCTCGGCGTAGGCCAGCTCGAGCGCGGCTTCGATGGCTTTCTGCTGTTCATCCGACGTCGGCGTTTCCGGCAGCGCAGGCGCACCTGGCTTGTCCTTCAGCACGGTCCGCGCGATGCCGTACATCTCTTCGCGCACGCGCTTGAGTTCGCCTTCCGCGCGCTGCTTGATGTCGGCGCGCGACAGCGACGACAGCAGGGCGAACTGCAGTTTCTGGTCATACAGCGCCTGTCCGATGCGGAAGTCGCCCTTCGCGTTCGGCACCAGCGTCTTGTCCAACCACGCCTGGTGTTCGGCCACCGCGGTCTTCAGGCCGTCGATGGCGGCCTGCGCCTGTGCGCGGTCGGCTTCCGGCAGGTCCTTGAGGTTCGGCGTGATGAAGGTCTCGACGATGCTGAGGATGCCGGCGTTCTGCTTGGCGACGGTCTCGGCATGCACCTTCGGCACGCGCGCCGGGTCCAGGTTCGCGCGCGCCTGTGCGAGCAGCGCGGGGATCTTCTGCATGCGCGCGGTCGCGGACTTCAGGCGCTCGGGCAGCGGGGCGAATTCGCGCGCCATCAGGCCGTAGATCGCGCCACCGGCGACGCTGTTGTAGACCTGCGGATCCCAAGCCCAGCTCTGCAGCGTTTCCGCTGTCCAGATGTCGTACTGCAACTGGTTGCGCAGGATGGCGGCGTCGACCTGGTTCTCGCGCGACAGTGCGGCGACGTCCATCGCGTCCAGTTCGCCGAGGGTCTTCTTGCTGAAGGCGAGGTTCTTCTGGCGACCTTCGGCGCTGAGGTCGTCCAGTTCGCCGTCGTACTTGTGTTCACCGATCTGCGTGGCGCTGACGGGCGACAGCTGCAGCCAGCCTTCGAGTGCGCGCTTGGAAAGGTCGGCAAAGGCGGCATCGGCCTGCGTCGTATCGGCGGCGGTGGCCGCGGCATCGGTGCCGGCGGCGGGTGCGGGGGCTTCGCTCTTCTGGCAGGCCGAAAGCGAGGCCAGCAGGGCGGCGGCGAGCAGGGTCTTGCGCATGGGAATCCTGTTGCGGTGCACGATGGGGCGGAGCCGACAGCATAGGCCGAAGGTCATGCCCGGACCCGTGCCATTCGATATACGCTGGCGCCCCCGGTCCAGGAGTCGCGGTCATGAAGCACGAAGGAAGCTGCCACTGCGGCCGCATCGCGTTCGAAGTCGAAGGCGACGTCAGCGATGTCGTCGACTGCAACTGCTCGTTGTGCCGCCGTCGCGGTGGCTTGCTGTGGTTCGCGCCGCGCGAGGCGCTGGTGCTGAAAACGCCGGAAGGCGACCTGTCCACCTACACGTTCAACAAGCACCACATTCAGCATCACTTCTGCGCCGTCTGCGGCATCGCGCCGTTCGGTGAAGCCGCCCATCCCGCGACCGGTGCGCAGATGGCCGCCGTCAACGTGCGCTGCCTGCCGGACGTCGATCTGGCCACGCTGAAGGTCACGGCCTTCGACGGCGCCAAGCTCTAACCGGCAGCGCTGCGCGCCGGTGGTGTCGCGCGGCCCAGGAAATCATCCGGCATCGGTGGCAGGGGCGTGCGTTCGTCGCGCGCCTCTTCCTTCAGCCAGTCGATGAACACCTGCGCGGCAGCACTCGGAGCCTTGTGCGCGGGGTGCACCGCGTAATAGGCGAAGCGGGCCTTCAGCGCGGGACCGGGCAGGCGGACGAGTTCGTAGCGTTGCAGGTAAGGCTGCGCCACATGACGGCGCGCCAACGCCGCCCCCACGCCGTACACGGCGGCGCGCATCGCATCGGTGCTGTCGTTGAAGCTGTGCATCGGCGGCAGGCGCAAGCCGCGTACACCGGCGGCCCGGAACCAGTCGCGCCAGCCCTGCAGCGCGAGATCGGTGACCAGCGGCAACTGCGCGATCTGGCGTGGCTCCTGCACGGCATCCAGGCCTGGCAGCGCAGGCGAGGCAACCGGGAACAGTTCGTCGTCCATCAGATGATGCGCGGTCAGCCCCGACCAGTGGCCGGGACCATGACGGATGCCAAGCTCCGGGCCGTCGTCGTCGAAGCGCGTCAGCGCGATGCCGGTGTCTACGTGCAGGCGGATGTCCGGATGCCGCGCGCAGAAGCGCGGCAGCCGCGGCAGCAGCCAGCAATAGGCCAGCGAATGCAGCGTGGTGATGCGCAGCGTAGTGGTCTTGCCGGCGAGTTGAAGGTGCGAGGCGACCGCATCGATGTCGCCGAGAGCCGCATTGGCCGCATCCGCCAGTTGCCGGCCTTCGGTGGTGAGCTGCACGCCGCGCGCGTGGCGCTGGAAGAGCACCACGCCCAGCAGGCCCTCCAGCTTGCGCACGTGATGGCTCACGGCGCTGGCGGTCAGGTGCAGTTCGTCGGCCGCGTGGGCGAAGTTCTGGTGGCGCGCGGCGGCGGCGAAAACACCGAGGGCGGGCAGCAGGGCAGGGCGCAGGCTCATGGTCGCTCCAGGCACAAGCCAGATTTGTGGCTTGGCCGCATGGTACGCGCTTGTGGGCGCCACGGGTTCGGCCAGAATGGCGACAGGCACGAACGAGGACGCCGCGATGGCACTGGGAGACAGCATGGCCGTGACCCCTCCGCAGGCGGTGGAACGCGACTGGCGCACGCCGCTCGAGCTGCTGGTGCTGGGTGCGATCTGGGGCAGCTCGTTCCTCTTCATGCGCATCGCCGCCAATCCGTTCGGGCCGTTCGCGCTGGTCGAAGTGCGGCTCGCGCTGGGCGCGCTGATCCTGCTGCCGTTCCTGTGGCGTGAACGTGCGCATTTCCGCGCCGGTATGTGGCCGAAACTGGCGATCATCGGCGCGATCAATTCGGCGATTCCGTTCCTGCTGTTCGCCTGGGCCGCGCAGCGCTCACCGGCCGCGATCGGCGCGATCTGCAACGCGATGACGGTGCTGTTCGCCGCGATGGTGGGCTTCCTGTTCTTCGGCCAGAAGATCGGCCTGCGCCGCTCGCTGGCTTTGCTGGTTGGTTTCATCGGTGTCGTCGTGCTCGCGACCAGCAAGGCGGGCGGACTGAGCGTCGGCGGCGCAGTCATCGCCGGCTCCACTGCGGCGCTGCTTTACGGTGTGGGCGTGAACCTGGTGCGCAAGCACCTCGCGGGCATTCCGCCTGCCGCCGCGGCCGCCGCCACGCTCAGCTGCGCCGCGTTGCTGGTGCTTCCGTTCGCAGCGACGCATTGGCCGACGGCATCCATTGGTGCGGGGCCGTGGGGCGCCGCCATCGCCATTGGCGTGGTCTGCACCGGCTACGCCTTCCTGCTGTACTACCGCCTGATCCACCGCATCGGCCCGGCACGCGCGGCGACGGTGACCTATCTGGTGCCGCTGTTCGGCGCCGGCTTCGCCTGGCTGTTCCTCAACGAACCGGTCACGCCGGCGATGCTGGCCGCAGGCGCGTTGATCCTGGGCAGCGTGGCGGTGAGCCAGCGGGCGTCTTGATGACTGTTGTGGGAGCGACGTCAGTCGCGATCACGTCGTCAGGTCAGCGTCGTCGCAACTGACGTCGCTCCCGCAGCAAGGTCATCGACTCAACGCTTCGCTTCGCGCACCGGCAACGGCACGTTGCACAGGTCGATGTGGCCGGCGGTACGCACGTACCAGTCGTCGCGGCGGTTGCGGCGCGCTTCGGTGGCGGCGGCGAAGGTCTTCGAGTCGGTGCGCAGCACCTGCAGTGGCACGCGCTCGTTCTCCGGTACGTCGCGGGCGAGGCGGATGGCGGTGATCGGCGTGCGTTCTTCGGCCTTCTCGTAGAAGCCCATCGGCTCCGGTCCGCGCGGGATTGCGCTGAGCAGTTCCATGCCCTTCACCACGCGACCGACCAGGGTGATGTTGCGATCGAGCTGGCGCGGTGACTGCCCAGTGACCACATACAGCTCGCTGCCGTTGCTGCTGTCCGGCGGACCGCCGCGGCCGGCGCCCAGCGCGCCATAGCAGTGCGTCAGCCACGCTTCGCCGGCCTTCGGGTCGCGGGCGGCGGGAAAGCCGTCGACGAAGCCCACCTGCGGCGCCCAACCGTCAACGTCCGGCAGGCGGGTGAAGTTCACGCCGGCGCTCTTGCGTGCGAACTCGGCCGGCAGTTTGGTCTTCGCCGTGCCGAGCGACTTGGCCTTGGCCGTGTCTTCCGCATCGGCATCGCCGAACTGCACGACGAAGTTGTCGTGCGAGCGGTAGATGCCCAGTCCGTTCCAGAAACCTTCGTGCGCCAGTGTGCGGATGTTGGCGACGTGTTCGGGTGCGAAGGCCGGTGCCAGTTCGATCACCACGCGGCCGCCGGGCACGTCCATGTACAGCGTGTTGGCCGGATCCAGTGTGCGCCAGTCCGCATCGGGCGAGGCGTCGAGGATCTCCTTGGACGTCAGCGGCTTCGGCGGTTCGGCCGCGTGGGCGACGGGCAGGGCGAGCAGGCAGGCGAGCAGCAGCGGAAGACGGCGCATGGACACTCCGGGGCACGGGATGCCCCGATTGTAGTGCGCCCGGCGTGCGGGAATCAGGCTCCGCGAAACACGGAGGCGCGGCCGATCAGGTCTTGTAGTTCTTGGCGCGGTTGATGCCCAGCGCGATCAGCGTGCCCAGTGCACCGGACAGCAGGTAGGCGCCCAGCCACGACAGGCCGAAGTTGGCGCACAGACCCAGCGCCACCAGCGGCGCGAAGCCGGCGCCGATCAGCCACGCCAGGTCGGACGTCAGCGCGGCGCCGGTATAGCGGTAGCGGCGACCGAAGTTGGCGGTGACCGCGCCCGCGGCCTGGCCGTACGACAGGCCGAGCAGGGCGAAGCCGATCAGGATGAAGGCGCCCTGGCCGACCGGGCCGCCTTCCATCAGCGTCGGTGCGAAGCCGCTGAACATCGCGATGCCGACGGCCAAACCGCCAAGCGTGCGCGCACGGCCGACGCGGTCGGCGATCAGGCCCGAGACCACGATCGCGCCCGCGGCGATGAACGCGCCGAGGATCTGCACCAGCAGGAAGCTGACGACCGACTGCTGCGAATACAGCAGGATCCACGACAACGGGAAGATGGTGACGATGTGGAACAGCGCATAGCTCGCCAGCGCAGCGAACGCGCCGATCACCACGTGGCGACCCTTGGCCTGGAACAGCTCGCGGATCGGCGTGGGTTCCAGTTCCAGTTCGCCCATCTTGTCCTGATACTCGTCCGCCACCACGATGCGCAGGCGCGCGAACAGCGCCACCACGTTGATAGCGAAGGCGACGAAGAACGGATAGCGCCAGCCCCAGGTCAGCAGGTCGGCTTCTTCCAGACTGGCGTAGAGGAAGGCGAACACGCCTGCGGCGACGATGAAGCCGACCGGCGCGCCCAGCTGGCCGAGCATGGCGTACCAGCCGCGGCGCTCCTTCGGCGCGTTCAGCGCGAGCAGCGACGGCAGGCCGTCCCATGAACCGCCCAGCGCCAGGCCCTGCAGGACGCGGAGGATGGCCAACAGCACGATCACTGTGGCACCCAGGGTGTTGTAGCTCGGTAGGAACGCGATGCCCGCGGTGGCGGTGCCCAGCAGGAACAGCGACACGGTCAGCTTGAGGCCACGGCCCCAGCGCGACTGGATCTTCATGAACAGCATGGTGCCGAACGGGCGCGCGACGAACGCCAGCGCGAACAGCGCGAACGACCACAGCGTGCCTTCCAGGCGGTCCACGAACGGGAAGAACACCGACGGGAAGATCAGCGCCGAGGCGATGCCGAAGACGAAGAAGTCGAAGTATTCGGACGCGCGTCCGATCACCACGCCGACGGCGATTTCGCCCGGGGCGACATCGGCATGGGCCTTGGTGCCATGGTCGTGGGTGGAAGTCGTGGGGCTGATGGACGCCATGGGAACGGGGCTGCCGGGTCGGACCAGGGGAAAGGTACGCCCATAGGGTCGCAGACCGCACCCGTCGTCGCGATAGGACAAAACGTCCAATACTCCGCGCGGGGCCGGCCGACTACATTGATCCGGATCAATCCGTAAGCCCCACGCCCATGTCCCTCATGCGTCGAGCCCTGCAGGCCGCCGTGGCGATCCCCGCCGCCGCCGTGCTGTCCGGGTGCAACCTGCAGGTCCTCAATCCCGCCGGCGACATCGCCGCCCGCCAGGGCAACCTGATCCTGGTGGCGACCGCGCTGATGCTGATCGTGATCATCCCGGTGATCGCGCTTACGTTCTGGTTCGCCTGGCGCTACCGCGCATCGAACACGCAGGCCACCTACAAACCCGACTGGGACCACTCCACGCAGCTGGAACTGGTCATCTGGGGCGTGCCGCTGCTGATCATCATCGCGCTGGGCGCGGTGACCTGGATCGGCACGCACCTGCTGGATCCGTACCGCCCACTGGGCCGCATCGCCGAAGGGCGCCCGGTACCGGCCGAGGTCAAGCCGCTGGAGGTGCAGGTGGTGGCGCTGGACTGGAAGTGGCTGTTCGTCTATCCGGAATACGGCGTCGCGTCGGTCAACCAGATGGCCGCGCCGGTGGATCGTCCGATCAGCTTCCGCCTGACCTCGTCGTCGACGATGAACGCGTTCTACGTGCCGGCGCTGGCGGGCATGATCTACACCATGCCGGCGATGGAGACCAAGCTCCACGCGGTGATGAACAAGGAAGGCGACTACGAGGGCTTCTCGTCGCATTACAGCGGCGAAGGTTTCTCGCACATGCGCTTCCGTTTCCACGCCCTGACCGACGAAGGCTTCGATCGCTGGATCGAGGAAGCCCGCGCCGACGGCAAGGCGCTGACCCGCGCCGAGTACCTGCAGCTCGAAGTGCCGAGTTCCCGCGAGCCGTCGCGCCTGTATGCGTCCGTCGATCCGGGCCTGTTCGACGCGGTGGTCAATCGCTGCGTCGATACCGACCGCCTGTGCATGGACCAGATGATGGCGTACGACGCGATGGGCGGGCGCGGGCTCGACAGCACCGATCCGCTGCAGCGGCCGCGTCGCGGCAACCTCGCCAGTGGTCCCTTCGTCCGTTCCGACCTGTGCACGGTCGAGACGGCGCAGGCGGCTGCCGGCATGTCCCCCGTTCCGACCGCTGGCGGTTTGAAGGCGCCCTGACGCGCTCCGCCGCCACACCCCTGGATTCACCGGATTCGCCCGATGGCTTTTTACACCAGCAGCGTCACCCACTCTCCGATCACCGGTCGCCTGGCCTGGGATGCCATTCCCATGCTGCACGACCCGATCATCGCCGCGACCTTCATCGGTACCTGCCTCGGTGGTCTCGCGCTGGTCGCGGTGATCACCAAGTACAAGCTGTGGGGCTGGCTGTGGCGCGAGTGGTTCACCAGCATCGACCACAAGAAGATCGGCATCATGTACATGGTGCTGGGCTTGGTGATGCTGCTGCGCGGTTTCGCCGACGCGATCATGATGCGCCTGCACCAGGCGATGGCCTTCGGCGACAACATGGGCTACCTGCCGCCGCACCACTACGACCAGATATTCACCGCCCACGGCGTGATCATGATCTTCTTCGTGGCCATGCCGCTGGTCACCGGCCTGATGAACTACCTGGTGCCGCTGCAGATCGGCGCGCGCGACGTGGCGTTCCCGTTCCTCAACAACTTCAGCTTCTGGATGACCACCGCCGGTGCGGTGCTGGTCATGCTGTCGCTGTTCCTGGGCGAGTTCTCGACCTCGGGCTGGCTGGCACTGTCCAACCTGGGCAACCAGGATCCCGGGGTAGGACTGGACTACTACATCTGGGCGCTGCAGATAGCCGGCGTCGGCACGTTGTTATCAGGCGTCAACCTGCTGGTGACCATCCTGAAGATGCGTGCGCCCGGCATGGGCATGATGAAGATGCCGGTGTTCACCTGGACCGCGCTGTGCACCAACGTGCTGATCGTGGTGTCGTTCCCGGTGCTGACCGCGGTGCTGGTGCTGATGACGCTGGACCGCTACATCGGGACGAACTTCTTCACGACGGACCTTGGCGGCAACGCCATGCTGTACGTCAACCTGATCTGGATCTGGGGTCACCCGGAGGTCTACATCCTGATCCTGCCGCTGTTCGGCGTGTTCTCCGAGATCGTGTCCACGTATTCGGGCAAGCGCCTGTTCGGCTACTCGTCGATGGTGTACGCCACGGTCTGCATCACCGTGCTGTCGTACCTGGTGTGGCTGCACCACTTCTTCACGATGGGTTCGGGCGCCAGCGTCAACTCGTTCTTCGGCATCACCACGATGATCATCTCGATCCCGACGGGCGCGAAGATCTTCAACTGGCTGTTCACCATGTACCGCGGCCGCATCCGCTTCGAAGTGCCGATGCTGTGGACGATGGGCTTCATGGTCACGTTCGTGGTGGGCGGCATGACCGGCGTGCTGCTGGCGGTGCCGCCGGCGGACTTCGTGCTGCACAACAGCCTGTTCCTGGTCGCGCATTTCCACAACGTCATCATCGGCGGCGTGGTGTTCGGACTGTTCGCGGCGATGACGCACTGGTTCCCGAAGGCCTTCGGCTTCAAGCTCGACGACTTCTGGGGCAAGGTCTCGTTCTGGTTCTGGCTGGCCGGCTACTGGTTCGCGTTCACGCCGCTGTACGTGCTGGGCCTGATGGGCGTGACCCGCCGCATGAGCCACTTCGACGATCCTTCGCTGCAGATCTGGTTCCAGATCGCCGCCTTCGGCGCGGTGCTGGTGGCCATCGGCATCGCCGCGTTCCTGTTCTGCATCTACATCAGCTTCCGTCGCCGCGAACAGCTGCGCGACCACACCGGCGATCCGTGGGGTGGCCGTACGCTGGAATGGTCGACGTCCTCGCCGCCGCCGGACTACAACTTCGCGTTCACCCCGGTCGTGCACGATACCGACGCGTGGACGGACATGAAGCAGCGCGGATTCGAGCGTCCGAAGAGCGGCTTCAAGTCCATCCACATGCCGAGCAACACCGGTGCCGGCGTGATCCTGTCGGTGCTGAGCACGCTGTGCGGCTTCGCGATGATCTGGCATGTCTGGTGGCTGGCGGGTGTCTCGCTGCTGGCGACGATCGTCTATGCGATCTGGCACAGCTTCGACCGCAACCGCGATTACTACATCCCCGCCGACGAGGTCGCCCGGACCGAGCAGGCACGCACCGCGCAGCTGGAGCAGGTCCATGTCTGAGTCCATCGCTCTGAATCGCCCCGACGGCTCGCCGGTGTTCCTGGACATCGAGGGCAAGCATCATCCGGAGAACGGCACGCTGCTGGGTTTCTGGATCTACCTGCTCAGCGACCTGATGATCTTCGGCAGCCTGTTCGCCACGTTCGGCGTGTTCTCGGGCAGCTACGCCGCCGGTCCGTCCGGCCGCGACCTCTTCTTCCCGAACCTGCACCTGATCGCGATCAACACCGCGATCCTGCTGGTGTCGTCGATCACCTACGGCTTCGCCATGCTGGCGATGATGAAGCGCAACAGCCGCGCCACGATCGGCTGGCTGCTGGTCACCGGCCTGCTGGGCCTGGGCTTCCTGTCGATCGAAATCTACGAGTTCCATCACCTGATCCACATCGGCGCCGGCCCGCAGCGCAGTGCGTTCCTGTCGGCATTCTTCACGCTGGTCGGCACGCACGGCCTGCACGTGCTGTTCGGCGTCGTCTGGCTGGTCGTGCTGTGCTTCCAGGTGCATAAGTGGGGCCTCAACCGCACCACCACGCGCCGCATCGCCTGCCTGTCGATGTTCTGGCACTTCCTCGACGTCGTCTGGATCGGCGTCTTCACCTTCGTCTACCTGATGGGCGTGCAGTGATGAGCCATCCTTCCTCCGATTCGCACCACGACGACGACTTTCTCGAGGACGGCATTCCGCACGTCAGCGTGAAGGAGTACGTCACCGGTTTCGTGCTGTCGGTGATCCTCACCGCGATCCCGTTCTGGCTGGTGATGGGCAAGGTGCTGCCCACGCCGACCATCACGACGCTGGTGATCCTGGCCTTCGCCATGGTCCAGGTGGTCGTGCACATGGTCTACTTCCTGCACATGAATCCGAAGTCGGAAGGCGGCTGGAACCTGTTCGCGCTGATCTTCACCGCGGTCCTGCTCGTCATCGTGCTGATCGGTACCCTGTGGGTCATGCACAACATGAACACCAACATGATGCCGGGCTCGCACGACATGCATCAGATGCAGGAAGCGGCGCAGAGCCTGCCGTGACCGGTCCGGCCGCCGCGACCTCGCCAGATGCGCCGCGCAGGCGGTGGCGGGTCGCGTTCGGCGCGTTGTTGGCGGTGTCCTTCTGCGGATTCATCGCCCTGGGGGTCTGGCAACTGCAGCGGATGGCGTGGAAGCACGACCTGATCGCGCGCGTCGATGCCCGCATCCATGCGGCGGCCATTCCCGCACCGAGCCCTGCGCAATGGCCTGCAATCACCGAAGCGACCGACAGCTACCGGCGCGTGTCGATCAGCGGTCGCTTCGTTCCCGACAGCGAGACGCGCACGCAGGCCGTCACCGAACTCGGCGGCGGCTACTGGGTGCTGCAGCCGCTGCAGACCGATGAAGGCGACTATGTGCTGGTGAATCGCGGCTTCGTGCCGATCGGTGGCGCCACCACGCCCGCGCCTGCAGATCCCGTGGTGGTGGAAGGCCTGCTGCGCATCAGCGAGCCGGAAGGTGGCTTCCTGCGGCACAACGTGCCCGACCAAGATCGCTGGTACTCCCGTGACGTTGCCGCCATCGCGCGCAAGCACGACCTGCCGGCAGAACGGGTCGCGCCGTTCTTCATCGATGCCGACCGCGATCAGGTCCCGCAGGATTGGCCGCGTGGCGGCATGACGGTGGTGAAGTTCCGCGATTCGCACCTGTCCTATGCGCTGACGTGGTTCGGCATGGCGTTGCTGACACTGCTGGCCGGCGGCTATCTGGTCGCGTCGGAGCGCCGATTGCGCCATGATCGGCGCCGGAAAGGCACGCACCCCGATCATGCACGCACCCACGAGCCAGGATGAGGTTGCCGAGAGCGCACGCAGGACGTTCGCCGTGAGCAGCTCCCGCGATCGTGCGGGGGTCCGCAACATGCAGCAGCTGATCCAGCTGCGCTGGATCGCCGTGGTGGGGCAGGTGGCGACCATTCTCGTCGTGCACTACGGCCTGCGCATCGCCTTGCCGCTGGGCCTGATGTGCAGCGTGCTGGCCGCGCTGGCGGTGTTCAACCTGATGAGTCACCTGTGGTGGCGGCGAAGCGAACATGTCTCGAGCATCGCGCTGCTGGTCGGCCTGCTGGTCGACGTGGCATCGCTGACGATCCAGTTGTACCTGTCCGGTGGCATCACCAATCCGTTCGTCTTCCTCTACCTGCTGCAGGTCGTGCTGGGTACCGTGCTGCTGCGCGCGCCGCTCAGCTGGGTGATCGCCGCGGCGGCTGCGCTATGCGTGACCGGGCTGACGCTGGTACGCACGCCGCTCGAGCTGACAGTGGAGCCCACGCGCGGACTGGCTGACCACTACGTGCAAGGGCTGTTGATCTGCTTCCTGCTGATCGCCGGCCTGCTGGTCGTCTTCATCACCCGCATCGGCCGCATCCTGCGCGAGCGCGATGCGCGGTTGGCGGAACTGCGCCAGCGTGCGGCAGAGGAAGACCACATCGTCCGCATGGGCCTGCTGGCCTCGGGCGCGGCGCACGAACTGGGCACGCCGCTGTCGACACTGTCGGTGATCCTCGGCGACTGGCAGCACCTGCCGACGATGGCCTCCGACGGCGAGCTGCACAACGACGTGCTGGAAATGCAGGCGCAGGTCGCGCGCTGCAAGTCGATCGTCACCAACATCCTGCTCGCTGCGGGCGGACCGCGTGCGGAGGCGCCGACCGAGACCACGCTGCACGCCATGCTCGACGACTTGGCCGCCGAGTGGCGTGAGGCGCGCAACCCACCGTCGTTCCGCTACAGCAACCGGTGCGACCTGGATCCGGACATCGTCTCCGACGTCGGCCTGCGCCAGATGGTGTTCAACGTGCTGGACAACGCGCTGGAGTCGTCGCCGCAGTGGGTGGCGATGGACGCGCGCTGCGACGGCGACACGCTGGTGATCGAGATCAGCGATGCGGGAACAGGTTTCGTGGCGGACGTCCTGCAGCGCGTGGGCACGCCCTACAACACCAGCAAGGGCCGGCCGGGCGGCGGCCTGGGCCTGTTCCTCTCGGTGAATGTCGCGCGTACGCTGGGTGGCAGCCTGACGGCGAAGAACCGGCCGCAGGGCGGGGCGGTGGTCACGATGACGCTGCCGCTGGCGGCCATTGCCATCGAGGAGGACGACGATGACGAGCAAGAGTGATCGCCGTCTGCTGATCGTCGAGGACGACGCGGCATTCGCGCGTACGCTGGTCCGTTCGTTCGAACGACGCGGTTACCAGGTGCGCCACCTCGCGGGTGAGGAGGGCATGCCGGCGCTGCTGGAGGAGTTCGCGCCAACCCACGCGGTCGTCGACCTCAAGCTCGCCGCGGGCGCGTCCGGCCTGTCCAGCGTGAAGCACCTGCATGCGTTCGATCCGGAGATGGTCATCATCGTGCTGACCGGCTACGCCAGCATCGCGACCGCCGTCGAGGCCATCAAGCTGGGCGCGCGCCATTACCTGGCCAAGCCGTCCAATACCGACGACATCGAAGCCGCCTTCCAGCGCGCCACCGGCGACACCGACGTCGAACTCACCGAGCGCACCACGTCGATCAAGACGCTGGAGTGGGAGCACATCCACGAAGCGCTGGCTGCCAGCGACTTCAACATCTCCGAAGCTGCCCGCCGGCTGGGCCTGCATCGGCGCACGCTGGCGCGCAAGCTCGAGAAGCGTCGGGTCAAGTAGAAACCCTGTTCGTCCGGTCCTCTCCACGGGCCCTTGCGGCCTGCGGGGGCGGGCGTCGTGGCGGGCCCGAACGTCCGCGTGACTACTGGCACATTCGCTATATCAAACTTCGCAATAGCATCGTCTCCAACCTAGCGGGGGTACCGCAAAGGGGGAGCGATGAACGAACCCGACATCCACCTGAAGAAGTTCCAGAAGGAGCTCAGCGCCGGCACCGTGTCGCTGGCGCTGCTGGCGGTCCTGGCCCGTGCCGGTGAGCCGTTGTACGGCTATCTGATCGCCAAGCAGCTGGAGCGCGTCGGCGACGGCGTGCTCAGCGGCAAGCAGAGTGCGCTTTACCCGGTCCTGCGCAACCTGGAGGGCGGCGGGCTGCTGGACAGCTTCGTCGAGCCCTCGGTGGCCGGACCGCCACGCCGCTACTACCGCATCACCGAGGCAGGGCGACAGACCCTGCAGTCCTGGACCGCCGCCTGGCGCGCCACCCGCGATTCCGTCGATTCCGTGCTTGAGGGGATTCCTGCATGAACACCACCACCGTCCCGGGCAGCCGACTGCCCACGTCCATTCCCGAGTACCTGGACCAGCTGCGGGCCGCCCTCGCGGGCGCCGACAAGGCGATGATCCAGGACGCCGTCTACGACGCAGAGGAATACCTGCGCTCCGAGCTGGCGGAGAACCCCGGCAAGTCCGAAGCGGAGGTGATCGCTTCGGTCGCCGGCAGCTATGGCGCGCCGGAAGAAGTCGCCGACATCTACCGCGAAACCGAGGTCACGGTCGCCAAGGCATTGCGCCCGCCGCTGCCGCGGAAGCGCAAGTCGCTGCTGGGCCGGTTCTTCGGCGTGGCGGCGGATCCCAGGACCTATGGCGCGCTGTTCTACATGCTGCTGTCGCTGGCGACGGGTACGTTCTATTTCACCTGGGTCGTGACCGGTGCCAGCCTCTCGGTGGGCCTGTTGATCCTGATCATCGGCATTCCGCTGCTGCTGCTGTTCTTGATGTCGGTGCGGCTGCTGTCGCTGGTCGAGGGTCGCATCGTCGAAGTCCTGCTGGGCGAACGCATGCCGCGTCGGCCGCTGTACACGCAGCGCGACAAGCCGTGGATGACGCGATTGAAGGAGTTGTTCACCGACGGCCGTACGTGGACGGCGATGCTGTACCTGCTGCTGATGCAGGCGCTGGGCACCCTGTACTTCTCGGTCGCCATCACGTTGTTGGCGCTGTCGTTGGGCCTGATCGCGGCACCGGTGGCGCTCCTCGTGCCCCAGGGGTATGTCTTCACCTTCGGGGACTGGAACCTGGTGGCGGAAGCGCCCTGGTTGCTGCCACTGTTCTCCGTCATCGGCTTCGTCCTGCTGTTCGCCACCCTGCATCTGGCACGCGCGGTCGGCCTGTTCCACGGCTGGCTGGCCAAGCACCTGCTGGTGCGCACGCCCGTGGTGTGAAGCTCGCTGCGATAACGAAGCGAGTCGCGAACGAAAAGGCCGCCTGCGAGGGCGGCCTTTTTCATTGCGCCGGTGAGCATGCGGCGCTTCAGGGAAAGCATCGCGACTGACGTCGCTCCCACACGAGGGAACAGGTCAGCCCGCGTACTTCGCGATGAAGTCGCGCACCTGCGGATAGACCTTATCGCGCCAGCGACGGCCACTGAAGATGCCGTAGTGGCCGGCGCCCTCGACGGTCAGGTGGCGATGGTTGGCCTTCGCGATGCCGGTGCACAGGTCGTGCGCCGCGGCCGTCTGGCCCTGGCCGGAGATGTCATCGAGTTCGCCCTCGATGCTCATCAGTGCGGTCTTCCTGATCGCGCCGGGCGTGACCAGCTCACCGTTGACCTTCCACTTGCCGCGCGGCAGCAGGAATTCCTGGAACACGGTGCGGATGGTGTCCAGATAGTACTCGGCCGGCATGTCGAGCACGGCGTTGTACTCGTCGTAGAACTTACGGTGCGATTCGGCGTCCTGCTCGTCGCCCTTTACCAGGTCGGCGTAAAAATCCCAGTGCGACATGAAGTGGCGGCTGGGATTCATCGCAATGAAGCCCGCATGCTGCAGGAAGCCGGGATACACGCGGCGGCCTTCGCCCGGGTAGGGCATCGGCACCGTGTGGATGACGTTGTTCTCGAACCACGACAACGGATTGCGCGTGGCCAGGCTATTCACTTCGGTGGGGCTGCGGCGCGCATCGATCGGGCCACCCATCATCACCAGCGAGCGCGGCGTGGCTTCGCCGCGCGCCGCCATCAGCGACACCGCGGCCAGCACCGGTACGGTCGGCTGGCAGACGCTGATCACGTGCAGCTTCTCGGCACCGATGTGGCGGATGAATTCCTCCACATAGGCCACGTAGTCGTCGAGGCTGAAGCTGCCGTCCGACTCGGGCACCATGCGCGCGTCCACCCAGTCGGTCACGTAGACCTTGTGGTCGCGCAACAGCGTGCGCACGGTATCGCGCAGCAGGGTGGCGTGATGACCGGACAGCGGCGCCACCACCAGCACGGTGGGGTCGTCCTTCAGTGCCGTGATGGTGTCGGCATCGTCGGTGTAGCGCTTGAAGCGGAGCAGGCGGCAGAAGGGCTTCTTCAGGATCTCCTGCTCGACGACGGGCACGGTGTGGCCTTCGACCTCCACCTCATGGATTTCCCACGCCGGTTTTTCGTAATCCTTGCCGATGCGGTAGATCAGTTCGTTGCCGGCAGCGATGCGCTCGGCGCCCGGCACGTTGGACAACCAACTGGTCGGGGCGGAAAAGATGCGTGCGTTCGCTTCGGCCATGTAGGCCAGCGGCGCCATCCATGCGCGTCCGAGTTCGTGCAGTTGGTACAGGGTCATGGCGGTCCGAATCCCACTTTTGGTGCGTGGTGCTGCGCCGCAGCATACCGGAAAGCCGGGGTCGCCGCGCGTGGCCTGTTCAGGTTATCGGCCGATAATCCGCCGCCTCCAGTACCGCGACATCCCCCGCCAAGCGGGGACCCAGCCAGCAGTGGTTGCCGATCGACTGAAAGCCCTCGCCATTGAGGGCCTGCCGGTACCAGGCCGCCTTGCGTGGCTGGAAGCCATCATGGTCGCCCTCGAACTCGTCTTCTTTCGCGAACGTCTCCAGGAACGCCACGCCGCCGCACAGTTCGGCCAGGCCGGGCAGGCCGCGCTTCAGTTCCCGCGTCGGCACGTAATGCAGCACGTCAGAACACACCAGCAGGTCGGCGGGCTCGCAGGGACGCAGGTACTGGAAGTCCTCGAAGCGTGCGTAGTGCAGGTTGCGGGTGCGGCCGAAACGGCGGACGGCGTATTCGCTGGCGTCGAAGCCGAGGTACTGCAGCTTCGGTCGCAGCTTCAGCAGCGGCCCGCGCCATGCGCCTTCGCCGCAGCCGATGTCCAGCACCGTGCGGATGGGGCGCTCCAGGTGGTACTCGGCCACCGCGACCGCCAACGCCACCTTGCGCGCGAGGCGAGGGGCGCCACCGATGTCGCCGTCG
The DNA here is from genome assembly GCF_014851805.1 of Pseudoxanthomonas sp. PXM02. Taxonomy (GTDB): domain Bacteria; phylum Pseudomonadota; class Gammaproteobacteria; order Xanthomonadales; family Xanthomonadaceae; genus Pseudoxanthomonas_A. The sequence goes on along the minus strand of NZ_JACVAK010000001.1, from coordinate 865,878 downwards.
CGATACCAGCGTTGGAAGTAGTCGGCGTCGTACTGCTTGGTCATGCGCGTGCCCGGGGTGCGGAAAGGCGGGAAGCTTACGCGATGCGGCGCGCTATCCTATGCACCGCACGCCATCCCGCGCAGCCAGACGGAGCCAGCCGCATGTACCTGTGGGTCAAGACCTTCCATCTCGTCTTCGTCATCGCCTGGATGGCGACGGTCTTCTACCTGCCGCGCATCCTGGTCAACCTGGCCGAGACGACCGGACAGCCCGACGTGCAGGCGCGCCTGCTGTTGATGGGCCGCCGCCTCTACGGCTTCGGCCACAGCATGTTCGGCATCGCGGTGATCCTGGGCGGCGTGCTGTGGTTCTACTTCGGCATCAGCGGCGGCTGGCTGCACGCCAAGCTGACGCTCGTCGCGCTGATCCTGGCGCACTTCATCGTCACCGGCCGGTGGCTGAAAGGCGTGGCGAAAGGCAAGTCGCTGCCTTCGCCGACGGCGTTGAAGTGGTTCAACGAATTGCCACTGTTCGCATTGATCGCCGTGATCTGGTTGGTGCTGGCGAAACCGTTCTGATTCCCTCCCGTTCGTTCGAGGGTATGACGGCGCGTTGCGACGCGCTTTCAATCGCGGCGCTTCTTTCTGGTCGTGGCGCGGTGCTGGCGAAGCCGTTCTGATCCACGTGCTCCGGTGTTGGCCGGAGCGGTGCTCACCTTACTTCTTCTCGAAGTCCACCGGCTTGGGCAACTCGACCGGCACACCATTCGTGTCGCACGTCCCCGCGGCGCACAGGCGTGCACGCAGCGCCGGTGTCGCCTGAACGACGAAGTGGTAGATCGTGTTCTGCTCGACGGTGCCGCGCACCGCGTCGCTGCCGGGGCCGATGGCCCAGATGCCGACGTCTTCGCCGCCGTGCGATTCCGACTTCAGCGGCACCAGCGCTTCCTGCAGGTAGTCGGGATGCTCGGTGTCGACATGGGTCAGATCCGGTCGGCCTTCCGACGGCTCGACGCTGCTCGGCGCGTGCAGGAAATGCTTCGGACCTGCTGGTTGGCGGTTGCTGGCGCCGGTGTAGCCCGGGCCGTTGGCGTAGGTCAGCGTGGTGAAGGTCTGGCCGTTCTGGTCGCGGGCGAGGTCGCCCGGCGTGTCGTCTTCGCCGCCCTGGCCGCGGACCTTGCCAAGGATCGGATTGCCGCGGACCGGGTAGCCGACGAAGTTGAGCGTGTGCGAGTGATCGGCGGTCACGAGGATCAGCGTGTCGTCGCGCGAGGTCGCATCGACCGCGGCTTGTACGGCGTCCGACATCGCGACCGTCTCGTCGAGTGCGCGGTAAGCGTTGCCGTAATGGTTGGCGTGGTCGATGCGCGCGCCTTCCACCAGCAGCACGAAGCCTTCCTTGTTGCGCGACAGGTTGCGGATGGCGACGCGCGTCAGTTCTGCCAGCGACGGCTCGCCCTGGTCGTCCTTGCGACGGTCATGTTCGAACTGCATGTGGTCGTACTCGAACAGGCCCAGCAGTTGCGGTGCGTTGGCGGCCGCTTCGAGTTGCTGCGTGTTCCACACGTAGGCACCTTGCGGATGCGCTTGCTGCCATTCGGCGACCAGGTTGCGGCCGTCGAGGCGCTGACCGACCTTGTCGTCTTCTTCGGGATCGCGCACGTCGATCGGCAGGAATTCGCCGCGACCGCCACCCAGTGCCACGGTGGGGCCGTGTCCGAAGCGTGCGGCTGCCAGCAGTTGCTGCGCGATGTCCTTGCAGCCGGCCTCGATGGCCTCGGGCGGCAGGTCGGTGTCGTTTTCCCAGTCGCGATGCGAGACGTGCGCATACGTCGCGGCGGGCGTCGCATGGGTGATGCGCGCGGTGGTGACGATGCCGGTGGCCAGCCCGGCGCTGTCGGCCAGCGTCAGCCAGCTGAGCAGGTCCTTGCTGCCATCGGGCGTGCACTCGCCCTTGCGGCCGGCCGAGACGCCGATGGCGCCCATATGCGACTTCACGCCGGTCGCGACCGCCGTCATCGTGCCGGCGGAGTCGGGCGTCTGCGAATCGGTGTTGTAGGTCTTGCTGAAGGCGGTATGCGGGAAGCGCTCCCAGCTCAGCAGGTTCTCTTCACCCGGCGTGCCCTTGCGCTGGCCTTCGAAGATGCGCGCGGCGGCCACGGTGGTCAGGCTCATGCCGTCACCGAGGAAGACGATGACGTTCTTCGCGCGGCCCTGCATGGCGCCATTCGCCGCGGCCTTGGCCGCACCATTGCGATACCACCACTGCGGTGTCTCGCCCTGCGGGTGCGTGACCGCGGGGACGTCGATGTGCAGCGCGGACGTGCGTGAAGGCGATGTGGACGTTGACGTGCTGGCGCAGCCGGCCAGTGCAGTGAGCAGAGTCATGCCGGCAAGCGGCGATACGAAGGAGCGCAGGCGCATGGGGAACCGGGGGAGTGCGGACGCGTCATTATGCCGGCCGTGCAGTGTCCTGTTCATGACACCCGGTATTCCGCGTGCAGGGTCGCCGCCCGCCGGGGCTTGGGCTAAGGTGTCGCGTCCACTTTTGTGAGTCGTCTGGATGAAGCTGGTCTCGGCCTGGTTGAAGATCCCGTTCTGGCAGCGCGTCGTCGCCGGCTTCGTGCTGGGCGCACTGGCGGGCTGGCTGATGGGGCCAGCCGCAGGCATCTGGCTCAAGCCGTTGGGCGATCTCTACGTCACCCTGATCAAGATGATCGCGGTGCCGCTGGTGTTCTTCGCGGTGATCAATGCCGTGTCCAGCCTGCACGGACAGAAGTCGGTCGCGGCATTGGGCGGGCGCACTTTCCTCTGGTTCGCCATCACCGCGGCGCTGGCCGTGTGCGTGGGCTTGTCGGTGGGCTGGATCGTGCAGCCGGGCAAGGGTCTCACCGGCTTGATGATGGCGCCGGACTACCAGGTGCGCGAGGTCCCCACACCCGTGCAGGTGCTGCTCGACATCGTGCCGGCGAATCCGTTCAAGGCGCTGACCGAAGGCAAGATCCTACAGGTCATCTTCTTCGCCGGGCTGGTGGGCTTCGCGCTGGTCAAGCTGGGCGAACGCAGTGCGGGCCTGCGCAAGCTGGCGGGCGAGGCCAGCGACACCATGGTGCAGGTCACGCGCTTCGTGCTGGAAGTGACCCCGATCGGCACGTTCGGCCTGATCGGCAGCCTGGTCGGCACGTACGGATTCGAGAAACTGCTGCCGCTGGGCAGTTATATCGGCGCGCTGTACCTAGCGTGCGCACTGCACATCATCGTGGTCTACGGCAGCCTGCTGCTGGCGCATGGCCTGAATCCGTGGAAGTTCTTCCGTGGCGCGGCGCCCGGCATGCAAGTGGCGTTCGTCAGTTCGTCGTCGTTCGCGTCGATGCCGGTGGCGTTGCGCAGCGTCACCCACAACCTGGGCGTGGACAAGGATTACGCCGCGTTCGCGGTGCCGCTGGGCGCCAGCATCAAGATGGACGGCTGCGGCGCGATCTATCCGGCACTGACATCGATCTTCGTTGCCCAGTACTTCGGGCTGGACCTGTCGATGAACCAGTACTTCGTCATCCTGCTGGCCTCGGTGCTGGGCAGCTTTGGCACCGCCGGCGTGCCGGGCACGGCGACAGTGATGGTCACCCTGGTGTTGAGCGCGGCCAACCTGCCGCTGGAAGGCATCGGCCTGCTGGTGGCGATCGACCGCATCCTCGACATGATGCGCACGATGACCAATGTCACCGGCCAGATGCTGGTACCGGTACTGGTGGCGAAGGAAACCGGCCTGCTGGATCGCGAGGTCTACGAACGCGCGTCCAGCAACGTGGGCCTTGGGGATGATGCTGCGTCGACGTCATGAGCGACGGGATCACGCTGGTCGAATCCTTCCCTGACGCGACAACCTATCGTCGCCTCCGCGTCCAGACCGGCCTGTCGCCCAAGTCGCACGAGGCCGCGGTGCGCGGTCTGGCAAACACCCTGTACGGCGTCAGCCTGCTGAAGGCGGGCGAGGTGATCGGCATGGGGCGCGTGGTCGGCGACAACGGTACCGTGTTCGCCGTCGTGGATATCGCCGTGCAACGCGAGTACCAAGGGCAGGGCCTGGGCAAGCGCATCATGGCAGCGCTGGACGCATGGCTGCGCGCGAATGCGCCGGAGTCCGCCTACGTCATGCTGATCGCCGACGGCGAGGCCAGGCATCTCTACGCGCAGTTCGGGTTCGCCGACACGGCGCCCGCATCCATCAGCATGGCCTACGTGGCGCGCGGTCCGGATTCGAACCGCTAGGCGGTGGCGTCGCGCGCACCGCGCGATACCCACCACGCGAACACGGCCGCGGTGACGAACATCAACAGGCTGTAGACCGCGGCAGGCACCGAGACGGTGGGGTTCTGCAGCACGTTGAGCGCGATGAAGATCGCCAGCGTGCCGTTGTGGATGCCGATCTCCATCGCAATGGCGATGGCCTGCTTCTTGGGCAGCCGCAAGGCCAACGGCGCGACGTAGCCGGCGCCCATGCTGATGACGTTGAACAGCAGGCAGGCCAGGCCGACGATGGCGAAGTAGGTGGCCAGCGTTTCCCATTCCTGCACGACCGCGGCCACGACCAGCAGCGCCAGCACCAGGACCGACAGCAGGCGGATGGGTTTCTCGGCGCGCGCGGCGAAGCCCGCCGCCTTGGCGCGGATGAGCATGCCGATCGCGACCGGGAGCAGGATGATCACGGCCACCTCGATCACCTTCTTCGTCGGCGGCGGCACGTACTGGCCGGCACCGAGGAAGTACTCCAGCGACAGGTTGAGGATCACCGGCAGCGTCAGCAGGCACAGCAGGCTGTTGATCGCGGTCAGGGTGATGTTGAGGGCGACGTCGCCGCGTGCGAGGTGGCTGTAGATGTTGGCCGTGGCGCCACCGGGCGAGGCGGCCAGCAGCATCAGGCCCACGGCGAGTTCGGCGGGCAGGCCGAATCCGATCGCCAGGCCGAACGCGACCCACGGCAACACCAGGGTCTGCAGGGCGAGGCCGATCAGCACGGCGCGTGGATAGCGCGCGACGCGACGGAAGTCGTCGAGCGTCAGTCCCAGTCCCAGCCCGAGCATGATGATGCCCAGGGCCAGCGGCAACAGCAGATTGGTCAACAGTGAAGCCTGCATCGCGTACGACTCCCCTTCGGCGCAACGGACAGGTGGTGCGCGATGATCGACGCGCATCCGGAGGATGGCCGCAATCCCTCGCGCCGCGCAAGCTGCGGTGCATCGCAGTCGGAAAACACGAAGGCCGCACGTGGCGGCCTTCTGCATGCGTGCAACGTGCGTGGCGCGTTACATCGCGACGCGGCGGGCGCTCAGGTAGCGATTGGCCCAGTAGCCGGTGATCAGGCTGTCCACGCGCACGTCCTTGCCGCTGCTCGGCGAGTGCAGGAATCGGCCTTCGCCGACATAGATGCCGACGTGGTTGACGCGGCCCTTCAAGCCGAAGAACACCAGGTCGCCCTGGCGCAGTTCTTCGCGCGTGCCGATGCGTTCGGCGTCAGCGTTGGCGGCCATGTCACGGGAAACGCGCGGCAGTTCGATGCCGAGCGCAGTGCGGAAGACGTAGCCGACCAGGCCGCTGCAGTCGAAGCCGCTGTCGGGCGAGGTGCCACCCCAGCGGTAGGGCGTCCCCATCAGGGCGAGCGCACGCTGCAGGACCACCTGGACTTTGCCGCCTTGCTGTTCCTGCGCGACGACGCCTTCCTTGCTCAGGTCATAGGCGGCCAACAGCTTGCTGATGTCGCCGGCGACCATGGCCGAACGGTCAACCAGCGGCAGCGTGTCGCTGGCGGCCAGGCGCGGGAGCAGGGCGGACAGCGTGGCGGTGGCGGCCTCGGCGGCCTTTTCCTTGACGCTGGCGGTGACGGACTTGCTGGCCGGGGCGGCCGGCACAGTCACGACATCGGCGGAGGCCGGGGTTGACGCGGCGTCGACGTCGGCAGGCGCAGTCTGGGCCTGGACAACGGACGCCATGGCGCACAGGCCAAGGCTGATGAGGAGTCGGGAAACCCTCCGCGGCAGGCGGTGGGTGGCGGCTGGCTGGCCTGGCGGCAGGTCGTCGGTCGTCACGCGCGGGAGGGATTTAACAAGTCAGGGGCGATAATGCCGGCTGATCGGCCTGATTTGGTTCATAAATCGTTATTTATTCGTTAAGTGTGAATGTTCGCTGTCACAGAGTTGACCGAATCCTAACGAAGGACGCGTTTCGCGCCGCTGTAGTGGTCCCGCCAGTAGGGGCCGTCGAGGTGGTCCAGCCGGACCGTTCCCCCCGTGCTCGGGGCATGCACGAACCGGCCCTCGCCGACATAGATGCCCACATGGGTCACGGTGCCTTTGCTGCCGAAGAACACGAGGTCGGCCGGCGCCAGGCGGCGCGGCTCGATCTTCGGCCCCTGGACTTGCGCGAGCTCCCGCGAGGTTCGCGGCAGGCGCAGGTCCAGCATGTCGCGATACACGTAGGTCACCAGGCCGCTGCAGTCGAAGCCCGATTCCGGGGTGTTGCCGCCATACCGGTACGGCGTGCCGACCAGACCGATCGCGCGCATCAGCACGGACGTCGCCGCAGCGGGATCCTCGGCCTGCACCACCGGCCAGTCGCGCTGGGCAGGGGGCGGGGACGGCTTGCGGGCCTGCGGCTTGGAGCCGCCGCAGCCGGCCAGCGCCAGCAGGCTCGCGCAGAGCAGGGCGGTGGTCCACGGCCGAAGTGGCGCGGGCGCGGGCAAGCCGGGATAATGTCGGGCCTTCATCGCGGCGCATCTTCGCCGCATTCCCTTGCGGCCGACAAGCCGCTCCTGTCCTGCCGGTCGGCAGGCCCCGTCCAGAGTCCCGCATGAAAATCGCAAAAGACAGCGTCGTCCGTTTCCATTACACCGTGTCCGAAGCCGGCCAGGAGCCGATCGAAAGCTCGAAGGACCGTGAGCCGCTGGCGATCCTGATCGGCCACGGCAACATCATCCCGGGCCTGGAGAGCGCCATGCAGGACCGCGAAGCCGGCGAGAGCTTCGGTGTGGACGTGGCGGCGGCCGATGCTTACGGCGAGCGTCGCGACGGCCTGACCCAGCGCGTACCCAAGAAGCACTTCGGCAACCAGCGCCTGATCCCGGGCCAGCAGGTCGTGCTGCAGACCAACTTCGGTCCGCGCGCCGTGACCATCCAGAAGGTCGGCATGAGCGTGGTGGACGTGGACCTCAACCACCCGATGGCCGGCAAGGACCTGCACTTCGACGTCGAGATCGTGGAAGTGCGCGAAGCCAGCGCTGAAGAGATCGAGCACGGCCACGTGCACGGCGACGGCGGCCATCACCACTGAGTGCCGCGATATCGTGTGATCCGGACGGCCCGCGCAAGCGGGCCGTTTCTTTTGGCACGCAGGTGGCGCCATCGCACATGGTCTAATCGGGTGGACACACACAGGGGAAAGGAATGACGGCGACGCTCACGGAGAATCTGGCACCGATCGCGGTGACCGACCGCATCGAAGCGATGGATGTGCTGCGCGGGTTCGCGCTGCTGGGCATCCTGCTGATGAACCTGGAAGGATTCGTGGGGCCTGTGATGGCCTCGGGCAGCGGCCTGGACCCTGCGCTTACCGGTATGGATCGCACCGTCGACCTGCTGGTCTACGTGCTGGTGCAGGGCAAGTTCTACACCCTGTTCTCGCTGCTGTTCGGCATGGGCTTTGCCGTGATGTCGGAGCGTGCCGAGCAGGCGCGCCGCCCGTTCGCCGGCGTGTACTGGCGCCGTGGCCTGGTACTGCTCGCCATTGGCGTGATCCACGCGCTTTTCATATGGGCAGGCGACATCCTGATGATGTACGCGCTGTGCTCGTTCCTGCTGCTGGCGTTCCGCACGCTGCCCTACCGCTGGTACGTGTGGCTGGGATTGGCCGCGTACGTGATGCCGATCGGTTTCATGTACCTGATGGGCGCGATGGGGTCTCTGCTCGGCGGTACCGAGGGATGGGACAAGATGATCGGTGAGATCGGCGGGCAGATGCAGGCCATGGTCGAGGCCGAGCGGACGGCCTACGGCAGCGGCACCTACGCCGAAGCCACGTGGCAGCGCCTCAAGAGCACCGGCATGGCGCTCAGCAACATCACCATGTTCGGCTTCATCGTGTTCTGCATGTTCCTGTTGGGTGCGTGGTTCGTGCGCAGTGGCGCGATCACGCGTCCGCGCGAGTTCCCGCGCCTCTACGCGGGGCTGCGTTGGGTGGCCTTGCCGGTGGGGTTGCTGGCCATGCTGGGCTCGGTGACGCTGGCGCCGACGATGGACGGCGTCACGTTCAACCTGCGCACCTCCACCGCGTTCGCGCTGCAATTGATGGCGAACCTGTTGATGTGCCTGGGCTACGTGGCCTGGATCGTGCGCGCGCTGGATACCTCGGTGTGGCAACGGCCGCTGTCCCTGCTGGCGCCGGCGGGCAGGATGGCGTTGACAAACTACCTGATGCAGTCGCTGGTGTGCACCTGGATCTTCTACGGGTATGGGCTGGGCTACTTCGAACAGCTGCCGCGTGCCTGGCAGCCGGTGTTCGCGCTGGCGCTGTTCGGCCTGCAGGTGCTGGTGAGCCATCTGTGGCTGTCGCGGTTCCGGTTCGGTCCGATGGAGTGGCTGTGGCGGTCGGCGACTTACCTGAAACCGCAGCCGTTGCGGCTTCGCGCCGGGTGATTGGGACTAAACTGTCGGGGTGACTTCTCCCCACGACGACGTCCTCATCATCGGCGGTGGCGCCATCGGCCTGGCGACCGCGCTGGCGTTGCTGGAGGCAGGTCGTGGCGTGCGTGTGATCGATGCCGGCGCGGTCGGCGGCGGCGCCTCCCACGGCAATTGCGGCACCATCACGCCCAGCCACGCGCCGCCACTGGCGGCACCCGGCGTGGTGGCGCAGGCGCTGCGCTGGATGTTCACGCCGGACGCGCCGCTCTATCTGAAGCCACGCATCGATCCGGCCCTGTGGCACTGGCTGCTGCGCTTCGCGGCACGCTGCAACGCACGCGACTGGCGACAGAGCACGCAGTCCCGGGCAGCGCTGCTCAACGATGCACGCGCGCGGCTGGCCGACTGGGTGACGCGCTACCAACTGGCGTGCGAGTTCGAGGAAGAAGGGCTCGACTACGTTTTCCGTGATCCGCGCAAGTTCCAGCAGTATGTGGACGAAGCGAAGGTACTGGCGGAATTCGGCATCGCGACGCAGGTGTTCGACGGTGCCGCCTACCAGCATGAGGAGCCTGCGATGCTGCCCGGCGTCACGGGTGCGATCCGTTTCCCCGGCGACGCGCGCCTGCGACCCGACCGCTACGTGGCCGAACTGGCGCGCGTGGTGCGCGAACGCGGCGGCCTCATCGAAGTGCAGTGCCGCGTGGACAGGCTGGAGACGACGCCGGTCGGCGTGCGACTGGCGACGACGCACGGCTCTCGCGAAGGTCGCGACGCGGTGATCGCGCTGGGGGCATGGACACCGGATTTCGCGCGCAAGCTCGGCGTGCGCGCGCCGATCCAGCCAGGCAAGGGCTACTCGATCACCTATTCGCGTCCTGGAATCGTGCCCCGGCATCCGATGGTGCTGAAGGACCGCTCGGTCTGCGTGACGGTGTGGGAGAGCGGCTTCCGGCTGGGCAGCACGATGGAGTTCTCCGGTCACGACGACACGCTCAACGAGACACGACTGGCAGCATTGGAGCGGGGTGCGCGCGAGTTCCTGCGCGAACCCGTCGGTGCCGAGGTGCACGAACGCTGGTGCGGTTGGCGCCCGATGACATGGGACGACCTTCCCTTGCTCGGACGCGCGCCGGGCTATGACCACGTCTGGATGGCGGCCGGCCACGGCATGCTGGGCATCAGCATGAGCAGCGCGACCGGTCAGTTGATGGCCGACCTGATGACCGGACACACGCCCGCGTTCGATCCCAACCCCTATCGACCGGAGCGATTCGCATGAAGCCGCAGGCGTTCGACCTCATCGTGATCGGCGGCGGGTCCGGTGGCCTGGCCGGTGCGTTCCGCGCCGCGTCGTATGGCGCGAAGGTGGCGTTGCTGGAGCCGAAGGAACTCGGCGGCACCTGCGTCAACGTCGGTTGCGTACCGAAGAAGGCGATGTGGCTGGCGGCGGAGCTGTCGCAGAAGATCGGGCTGGCGTCGTCGCTGGGTTTCGATGTCACACCGCCGACGCTGGACTGGAAAGAGTTCATCGTCCATCGCCAGCGCTACATTGCCGGCATCCATGCCAGCTACATGAGGCGCCTGGACGAAAGCGGGGTGGTGTTGATGCCCTGTCACGGGCGACTGCTGGATGCCCACACCGTCGTCAATGCCGATGGCGTGCCGCTCAGCGCGAAGCACCTGTTGATCGCGACCGGTGGCCATCCGGTGCGTCCCGATATCCCGGGTGCCGAGCTGGGCAAGGTGTCCGACGACTTCTTCAACCTTTGCGCGGCGCCCGGACGGGTGGCCGTCATCGGTGGTGGTTACGTGGCCGTCGAACTGGCGGGTGTGCTGCAGGCGCTGGGCAGCCAGGTGGAGATATTCGTGCGCGGGCCGCGCGTGCTGGACGGCTTCGACACGCAGATTACCGACGAACTGGTCGCCGACATGCGCCAGCACGGCGTGCGGCTGCACTTCGGCCATTCGGTTGCCGCGCTGGAGCGCGCCCCGGACGACGGCGTGGTGTTGCTGGCGGAGGACGGTACGCGGACGGGGCGTTTCGACACGGTGATCTTCGCGACAGGCCGCCGCGCGTCGACCCAGGGTATGGGGCTGGAAGCTGCCGGCGTGGCGTTGGACCCGAAGGGTTTCGTGCAGGTGGATGCGCTCCAGGACACCGGCGTGGCCGGCATCCATGCCGTAGGCGATGTCACCGGGCAGGCCGCGTTGACGCCGGTCGCCATCGCGGCGGCACGCCGCTTGATGGATCGGCTGTTCGGCGGGCAGGCTGAGGCGCAGCTCGATTACACGCGTATTCCAACCGTCGTGTTCTCGCATCCGCCGGTGGGGCAGGTGGGCTTGACCGAGGCCGAGGCGCGGGCGCAGTACGGCGACGGCGTGACGGTGCTGACAACGCGTTTCCGGCCGATGCTGCATGCACTGGCCGATTCGCCGCAGCGCAGCCTGTTCAAGCTCGTCTGCGTGGGCGAAGACAAGCGTGTCGTGGGCCTGCACCTGCTGGGCGAGGGCGCCGACGAGATGCTGCAGGGCTTCGCGGTGGCGTTGAAGAAGGGCATTACCCTGGCCGACCTGCACGACACCGTCGCCATCCATCCGACCAGCGCCGAGGAAGTCGTGCTGATGCGATGAGCCGGCCCCCGTGGGCACGGCGATACAATGGCGGCATGGACACCTTCACCCTGCATCGCGGCACCGCACCGCTGTTCATCAGCCTGCCGCACAACGGCACGTCGGTGCCTGACGACATCGCCGCGCGGCTGACGCCGGAGGCGCGGCGCGTTCCGGATACCGACTGGCATGTCGCCGAGCTCTACGCCTTCGCGCGCGAACTGGGCGCGTCGATCATCGTCCCGGCGTACTCGCGTTACGTGGTCGACCTGAACCGGCCGGAAGACGACGTCTCGCTGTATCCGGGCCAGAACACCACCGGCCTGTGCCCGATCGTGCGCTTCAGCGGCGATCCGGTGTACCTGTCGGGGCAGGAGCCGACACCCGACGACATCGCGTCGCGCGTGGAGACCTACTGGCGGCCCTATCACCGCGCGCTGCAGGAAGAACTCGCCCGCATCCACCAAACGCATGGTCGTGCCGTGCTGTGGGAAGGGCATTCGATCCGCAGCGTGGTGCCGTTCCTGTTCGACGGCCGCCTGCCGGATTTCAACCTGGGCACCGCGGGCGGCGCCAGCTGCTCGCCGGCGCTCCAGCAGGCACTGGAAACCGAGCTGGCGTCGCAGTCCGATTTCAGTTTCGTGGTGAACGGGCGATTCCGGGGCGGCTACATCACCCGCCACTACGCCGATGTCGCACGCGGTATTCAGACGGTGCAGCTGGAGCTCGCGCAGGTGAACTACATGGACGAGGACACCTTCGCGTACGCCCCCGAGCGTGCCGCCCGTACGCAGGCCCTGATCCGGCGCCTGCTGGAACGCACGCTGGCCTGATGCCGCCGCAATGACGCGTCCCCAGGCGGAAGACGAACTGGCGCAGCCGCTGGATGTGGCACCGGCCGAGGCGGTGGAAGCGCCGGCGTCACGGCCCGCCCTGCAACTGGTCAGCCGCTCCGGCCTGGTGCTTGCCGCCTTGGGCGCCGTCGCGTTTTCGGGCAAGGCGATCATCGTCAAGCTCGGATACCGCTACGGCACCGACGCCGTCACGCTGCTGGCGCTGCGCATGCTGGTGGCGTTCCCGTTCTTCCTGCTGATGGGCGCGTGGGCGGCACGGCGCAGCGCGCCGCTGTCCGTCGCGGATCGCTGGCGTGTCGTACTGCTGGGCTTCCTTGGCTACTACCTGGCGAGCTTTCTGGACTTCGCCGGTCTCGCCTACATCACCGCCACGCTGGAGCGATTGATCCTCTATCTGACTCCGACGTTGGTGGCACTGATTGGCTGGCTGGCGTTCGGCAAACGCATCTCGCGTCGCCAGGCGATCGCGCTGCTCGTGAGTTACGCGGGCGTCGCGCTCGCCTTTGGCCACGACCTGCAGGTGGGCGGGTCGAACATCCTGCTGGGCGGCGCATTGGTGTTCGGTAGCGCTTTGGCCTACGCGCTGTATCTCGTCGGCAGCGGCGAACTGGTCGCACGCGTGGGTGCGGTGCGGTTGACGGCTTACGCCAGCAGTGTGGCCAGTGTGCTGTGCCTGCTGCAGTTCGTGGTACTGCGGCCGATGAAGGCGCTGGTGCTGCCCTGGGAGGTGTATGCGCTGTCGCTGGTCAACGGCACGCTGTGCACGGTGCTGCCCGTGCTGGCGGTGATGATGGCGGTGGCACGCATCGGCTCGGCGCTGGCGGCACAGATCGGCATGGTCGGTCCGGTGTCGACCATCCTGCTGAGCCTGCTGCTGCTCGGCGAACCGATGGGCCCGTGGCAGGTGGCGGGCACGGTGCTGGTGATGGCCGGCGTGTTCGTGGTGTCGCAACAGAAGGCTGTCGCGCGCTGACCCGATGGTCTAGGCGGCCACGCTCGCATCGGCGAGCCATTGCACCACTTGTGATAGCGCGTCGGCATGGCTGTCGCCGGCCTGCCTGCGTTCGCGGTAGCGCTGGAGTTGTCCGTGCGCGCTGGTGCCGTTCTCCAGTATCTGCCACACCCGTTCGACCTGCACCGTGCAGTCGAGCGCACGTATATCGTCGTGCAGCGCATCCAGCGTGTTCTCCAGCATTTCCCGCGCGGACACCAGGTCACGGCTACCCAGATCGATCAACCCGGCATCGAACCCGTAGCGCTGGGCCCGCCACAGGTTCTCCGCGATGATCGCCTGGTCGCCCGCATGCAGGTCGGCATACAGCGTCGGGCGGCGTTCCAGATGCCTCACCAGGCAGCGATAGAGCTGCGCGATGGCCAAGGCATCGCAGAGATCGGTGCAGGCATCGGTAATGCGCAGCTCCAGCGTCGGGAACGCGAGCGACGGCCGCAGCGCCCACCAGAGGAAGCTCGCGTCCTGGATCGCACGACCGTCGACCATGCGTTGCACGTAGTGGTCGTACTCGACCTGATCGCGGAACAACGGTGGCAGTCCCGTGCGCGGGATTTCCTGGTAAGCGGTCTGGCGATAGCCCATCAGACCCGTCGCATGCCCCATCCAGAACGGAGAGGAGGTGCTCAGGGCGAGCAGCAGCGGCAGGAAGGGCTGCATGCGCGCCATCAGCGCGACACGGTGCGCCGGATCAGCGGGCTGCACATGCACATGCAGGCCGCATAGCAGGTTGCGCTGGCCCAGCATCTGCAGTTCGCCCATCACCTGGTCGTAATGGGGCTTGTCGGTGCTGCGTTGCCCGCGCCATTGCGCCGAGGGATGCGTGCCGGCCGACAGGATGCCGAGCCCATGCCGGTGCGCGATGCTGCCGACCGTGCGGCGCAGCGTGCGCAGGTCGGCCTCGGCGGCGCGTGTGTCGTCGTGCACACCGGTCTGCACTTCCACCTGGGTCTGCAGCATCTCGCTGCCGAAACGCTCGCCCAGCGCTTCACGGCATTCGGTGAAGAAGGGCCGGGGCATATGCCGCAGACGACGGCCATTGCGGCGGATGAGGAAGTACTCCTCCTCCAGACCGAAGGTGTAGGGGTGCGTGCCGGGATCCGTTGCCATGCCCCGGTTATCGCACCGGGGCGGTGAACGACGCGTTCGCGCCGTGCGTTGATGCCGATCCTGCGGCAAAAAAAGGCCGCCGCAACGGCCCATCGAAATGAATGGCTGAATCAGACTTCCAGAGAAGCGAGGTCGCCCTTCGTCTCCAGCCACGCTTTGCGGTCGCCGGCCCGCTTCTTCGCCAGCAGCATGTCCATCAGCCCACGCGTCTGCGGTTCGTCATCCACCGTCAGCTGCACCAGACGACGGGTGTCGGGATGGATGGTCGATTCGCGCAGCTGCGACGGATTCATCTCGCCGAGGCCCTTGAAGCGGGTGACATTGACCTGTCCACGGATCTTCTCGCGCTCGATCTTCTCCAGCAGCAAACGCTTTTCTTCCTCGTCCAGCGCGTAGAACACCTGTTTGCCCACGTCGACGCGGAACAGCGGCGGCATCGCCACGAACACATGGCCGGAGGCGACCAGCGCAGGGAAATGGCGCAGGAACAGCGCCGTCAGCAGCGTGGCGATGTGCAGGCCGTCGGAGTCGGCGTCGGCCAGGATCACCACCTTGCCGTAGCGCAGGCCGCTGATGTCGTCCTTGCCGGGATCGCAGCCGATGGCGATGGCCAGGTTGTGCACTTCGTCGGAGGCGAGCACCGAGGTGCTGGCGACTTCCCACGTGTTGAGGATCTTGCCGCGCAGCGGCAGGATCGCCTGGAAATCCTTGTCGCGTGCCTGCTTGGCAGAGCCGCCGGCCGAGTCGCCCTCCACCAGGAACAGCTCGGTGCGCGAGAGATCCTGGCTGATGCAGTCGGCCAGCTTGCCGGGCAGGGCGGGGCCTTGCGTGACCTTCTTGCGGACGACCTGCTTCTCGGTTTTGAGGCGTGCGCTGGCGCGTTCGATGGCGATCTGCGCGATCTTCTCGCCCAGGTCCACGTGCTGGTTCAGCCACAGGCTGAAGGCATCGTGCGCGGCGCCTTCGATGAAGCCGGCGGCCTGGCGAGAGGACAGGCGTTCCTTGGTCTGGCCGCTGAACTGCGGATCGGTCATCTTCAGCGACAGCACGAAGGCGACACGATCCCACACATCTTCCGGTGCCAGCTTCACGCCGCGCGGCAGCAGGTTGCGGAAGTCGCAGAACTCGCGCAATGCGTCGGTCAGGCCGCTGCGCAGGCCGTTCACGTGCGTGCCGTGCTGCGCGGTGGGGATCAGGTTGACGTAGCTTTCCTGCACCAGTTCGCCTTCCGGCACCCAGGCCACGGCCCAGTCGACGACTTCACTGTCCTTCTTCAGCTGGCCGACGAACAGCTCCGGCGGCAGCAGCTCGCGGCCGGCCATCTCGCCGCGCAGGTAGTCGCGCAGGCCGTCCTCGTAGTGCCAGGTGTCGCGCTCGCCCGTGGCTTCGTCGAACAGCGTGACATTGAGGCCCGGGCACAGCACGGCCTTGGCGCGCAGCAGATGCTTGAGCGCGCGCACGTTGAACTTCGGCGTATCGAAGTACTTGGGATCGGCCCAGAAGCGCACGCGGGTACCGGTGTTCTTCTTGCCGACGCTGCCGACCACTTCCAGCGGAGTGGCGCGGTCGCCGTTGCGGAAGGTGATGCGGTGTTCGCTGCCTTCGCGCTTGATATGCACTTCCACCAGCGTGGACAGCGCGTTCACCACGCTGACACCCACGCCGTGCAGGCCGCCGGAGAAGGTGTAGTTCTTGTTGCTGAACTTGCCGCCCGCATGCAGCCGCGTGAGGATCAGCTCCACGCCGGGGATCTTTTCCTCGGGGTGGATATCGACCGGCATGCCGCGGCCGTCGTCGCTGACTTCGCAGCTGCCGTCCTTGTACAGGGTGACCTCGATGCTGCCGGCATGGCCGGCCAGCGCCTCGTCCACCGCGTTGTCGATGACTTCCTGCGCCAGGTGGTTGGGGCGGGCGGTGTCGGTATACATGCCCGGCCGACGCTTGACGGGGTCAAGGCCGGAAAGGACTTCGATGTCGGCGGCGTTGTAACGACTGCTCATGATGCGTGCGTAGTCTCAGCGGGGCTGGGCGGAGTCCTGCAGGGCTCCGCCGGTGTAGGGATTGTAGTGATAGTCGCCTGGGAAGCTCTCGCCGGTCTTCGCGTCGTGGCGCGTCGGCAGCAGGCTGCCCAGCGGCGTGCGGAACGCATAGGTGTTGAGCGACGTCCGGATCTGCACACGCCCGTCCGCCCGCGGATCGATCAAGGGTTTGCCCTTGCCGTCGCGGGCATTGAAGACGGCGAAATGCATGTTGTCGCCCATCGGGCCCAGCATGTTGGCCATCACCGGGCGCAGGATGGACAGCAGGTTCTTCAATCGGGGCGGAATGCGCCCGGGAGGGATCGGTTCGTGGGTGGTGCCTGCCGTATCGACGAGACGCAGTCCTCCGAACATCGTCTCTCCGTCGTAGAACTCGTCAATTCCAGCCATCCCGACCTTGCCGCGCACCATGGCGACCAGCAGGTAGTCATCCAGCTGGGCGATGAACTGCTTGCGATCGGCATCGGACAGGTTCTGCTGTTGCTCGGCGGACACTTCCCAGTACACCGGTGGGATGACCCACACCAGTTCCATGGTGTCCTTGCCCAGGTAGGAGCGCTGCGTATCCCGCGCCAACTCGTTGAGGGGGACGTCCTTCAACGGCAGCGGTGTGCGCTGCGCCCAGGCGGCCGTGGGCAGCAGCGCCAGGATGGCGAGGGGGGCAGCGAGCCAGCGGAGGGGGAAATGCATGCGACGTCCTCTGTCGGGAGCTTGATGGGAGCGGCAGTGTGCCGCCTGCCCCGGATTTTTGCCATGTTCAGTCGCACAGGCTGAAACTGCGCGCGTGGACAGGGATGCCCTTGGAAAACGCCATCCGGCGCCCCATGTTTCCGCCATCCACGAGGAGCATCGCCATGAAGTCCCGCAACCTGTTGCTGCTGTCCGCCGCCGCCCTTGGCGCGCTGTTCGCGGTCCAGGCCTTTGCCCAGTCCCGCACCAGCGACACGGACAAGCCCAAGCAGGACCAGTCCCAGACCAGTGACCCCTCCGACCCGGAGGCCAAGGCGCGCCGCCGTGCGGCCAACGAAGCCGCCGCCAAGCAGCGCAAGGCCGCGGAGGGCCAGCAGAAGAAGGCGGGTGACGAAGAGGAAGAGCGCAAGCCCTGATTCTCGTTGATCCGCTGGAAGCCTTGCGGCATAAGGCTTCCCAGCGTGAAATCCGCTGATGGACGCCCCGCTTCGGCGGGGCGTCGCGCTTTCGGGCGACACGTGTTGCCTGTAGACTATGGCTTTCCGGAGCCCCGCCCATGACTCCCCTGATTTTCGTTACCGGCGGCGTTGTGTCCTCGCTAGGCAAGGGCATCGCCGCCGCTTCGCTTGCGTCCATTCTTGAAGCACGTGGCCTGAAGGTCACGATGATGAAACTGGACCCCTATATCAACGTCGACCCGGGCACTATGAGCCCGTTCCAGCACGGTGAGGTGTACGTCACCGACGACGGCGCCGAGACCGACCTAGACCTGGGCCACTACGAGCGCTTCGTGCGCACGCGCCTGAGCCGCAAGAACTCGGTCACCACCGGCCGGATCTACGAGAACGTGATCCGCAAGGAACGCCGCGGCGACTACCTCGGCGCGACTGTGCAGGTGATCCCGCACATCACTGACGAGATTCGCCGTTGCATCGACGAGGCCACCGAAGGTTTCGACGTGGCACTGGTCGAGATTGGCGGCACGGTGGGCGACATCGAATCGCTGCCGTTCCTGGAAGCCATCCGCCAGATCCGCACCGAGCGTGGTCCGGAGAAGGCGCTGTTCATGCACCTGACGCTGGTGCCGTACGTCGCTGCTGCGGGTGAGCTGAAGACCAAGCCCACCCAGCACTCGGTGAAGGAACTGCGCTCGATCGGTATCCAGCCCGACGTGCTGCTGTGCCGCTCCGAGCAGCCGATCCCGGACTCCGAGCGCCGCAAGATCTCGCTGTTCACCAACGTGCCGGAGCGCGCCGTCATCAGCGTGCCGGACGTGGACGTGCTGTACCGCATCCCGATGGGGCTGCATGGACAGGGCCTGGACGAGATCGTCCTGCGCCAGTTCCGCATCGAGAACGCCAAGTCCGCCGACCTGTCCGAGTGGGAAGCCGCGGTTGACGCCACGCTCAATCCGCTGGACGAAGTGACCATCGCGGTTGTCGGCAAGTACGTCGACCACCAGGACGCCTACAAGTCCGTCGGCGAGGCGCTCAAGCACGGCGGCCTGCGCCAGCGCACGCGCGTCAACCTGAAGTGGATCGAAGCGCAGGATCTGGAAGGCACCGATATGGCCCTGCTGCAGGGCGTCGACGGCATCCTGGTGCCGGGCGGCTTCGGTGACCGTGGTTTCGAAGGCAAGGTGCTGACGTCGCGTTTCGCACGTGAGCAGAAGCTGCCGTACTTCGGCATTTGCTACGGCATGCAGGCGGCGGTCGTCGACTATGCACGGCATGTGGCCGGCCTGGATGACGCCAACAGCACCGAGAACGACAAGCAGTCGCCGCACCCGGTGATCGGTCTGATCACCGAATGGCGCACGGCCAGCGGCGATGTCGAGAAGCGCGACGAACGCTCCGACCTGGGCGGCACCATGCGCCTGGGTCTGCAGGAGCAGCGCCTGAAGCCCGGTACGCTGGCCCGCGATCTGTACGGAAAGGATGTCGTGGCCGAGCGCCACCGCCACCGCTACGAATTCAACAACCGCTACCGCACGCAGTTGGAAGACGCTGGCATGGTGGTCGCTGCCAAGTCGATGGATGACCTGCTGGTGGAAATGGTGGAACTGCCGCGCGCCGTGCATCCGTGGTTCCTGGCCTGCCAGGCCCATCCGGAATTCCTGTCCACGCCGCGCGATGGCCATCCGTTGTTCGTCGGCTTCATCCGCGCCGCGCGCGAGAAGAAGGCCGGCGGCAAGCTGCTGAAGGAAGCGCGCGCTTAACTGTCCTGCATCGGCGCCGTTCGCGGTGCCTGCAACGAAGGAGTGGTGAATGAAACTCTGTGGATTCGACGTCGGGCTGGACCAGCCCCTGTTCCTGATCGCCGGCCCCTGCGTCATCGAGTCGATGCAATTGCAGATTGACGTGGCCGGCCGTCTCAAGGAAATCACCGACAAGCTGGGGATGAACTTCATCTTCAAGTCGAGCTTCGACAAGGCCAACCGCACCTCCGGCACGAGCTTCCGTGGCCCGGGCATGGAAGAAGGCCTGAAGGTGCTGGACGCGGTGAAGAAGCAGGTCGGCGTGCCGGTGTTGACCGACGTGCACGAGTACACCCCGATGGACGAGGTCGCGGCCGTCGTCGACGTGCTGCAGACCCCGGCGTTCCTGGTGCGCCAGACCGACTTCATCAAGAAGGTCTGCTCGGCCGGCAAGCCGGTCAATATCAAGAAGGGCCAGTTCCTGTCGCCGTGGGACATGAAGCCGGTCGTCGAGAAGGCCAAGGCCACCGGCAACCAGGACATCATGGTCTGTGAGCGCGGCGCGTCGTTCGGCTACAACAATCTGGTCAGCGACATGCGCTCGCTGAGCGTGATGCGCGATACCGGTTGCCCGGTCGTGTTTGACGCGACGCATTCGGTGCAGTTGCCGGGCGGGCAGGGCACCAGCTCGGGCGGGCAGCGCGAGTTCGTGCCGGTGCTGGCGCGTGCGGCGGTCGCCGTTGGCGTTGCCGGCCTGTTTGCGGAAACCCATCCGGATCCGGCCAAGGCCCTGTCCGATGGCCCCAATGCGTGGCCGCTGGACAAGATGGAAGCGCTGCTGGAAACGCTGCTGGCGCTGGACGGCATTACCAAGAAGAACGGTTTCCTCGAATCCACTCTCTGAGCTGAGCACACGACACGATGACCCAGATCGCCAAGATCCACGCCCGCGAAATCCTCGATTCCCGCGGCAACCCGACCCTCGAAGCCGAGGTCACGCTGGAAGACGGTTCCTTCGGTCGTGCCATGGTGCCGTCCGGCGCCTCGACCGGCACCAAGGAAGCGGTGGAGCTGCGTGACGGCGACAAGACCCGTTACCTGGGCAAGGGCGTGCGCAAGGCCGTGGAAAACGTCAACACGACGATTGCCTCGGCGCTGAAGGGCTTCGATGCTGCCGACCAGGAAGGCCTGGACCGTCGCCTGATCGATCTCGATGGCACCGAGAACAAGGGCCGCCTGGGCGCCAACGCGCTGCTCGGCGTGTCGATGGCCAACGCGCATGCGGTGGCGGCGTCGAAGAAGGTCCCGCTATGGCAGCATCTGGCCAACGGCAACGACGTCACCCTGCCGGTGCCGATGATGAACATCATCAACGGCGGTGCGCATGCCGACAACAACGTGGACTTCCAGGAGTTCATGGTGCTGCCCGTCGGCTTCGATTCGTTCGCCGAGTCGCTGCGCGCCGGCACCGAGATCTTCCACTCGCTGAAGTCGGTGCTGAAGGGCCACGGCCTGAGCACGGCGGTCGGCGACGAGGGCGGTTTCGCGCCCGATTTCCGCAGCAATGTCGAAGCGCTGGACACCATCCTGGAAGCGATCGGCAAGGCAGGTTACACCGCCGGCGAAGATGTACTGCTGGGCCTGGACGTGGCGTCCAGCGAGTTCTTCGACAACGGCAAGTACCACCTGGTCGGCGAGAACAAGCGCCTGACCAGCGAGCAGTTCGTCGACTTCCTGGCCGACTGGGCCGCGCAGTATCCGATCATCACCATCGAAGACGGCCTGGCCGAAGACGACTGGGCCGGCTGGAAGCTGTTGACCGACCGCATCGGCAGCAAGGTGCAGCTGGTGGGCGACGACCTGTTCGTCACCAACCCGAAGATCTTCAAGGAGGGCATCGAGTCCGGCACCGCCAACGCCATCCTGATCAAGGTCAACCAGATCGGCACGCTCACCGAGACGCTGGAGGCCATCGCGATGGCGCACAGCGCGAACTACGCCGCCGTGGTGTCGCACCGCTCGGGCGAGACCGAGGACACGACGATCGCCGATATCGCCGTGGCCACCACCGCGACCCAGATCAAGACTGGTTCGTTGTGCCGCAGCGACCGCGTGGCCAAGTACAACCAGCTGCTGCGCATCGAAGAAGCGCTCGGCGGCAAGGCGCGCTATGCCGGTCGCAACGCGTTCGTGTCGCTGAAGAAGTAATCCATGCGCAAGGCGCCCTGGCTCCTGCTGGTGCTGGTACTGCTGCTGGGATGGCTGCAGTACAAGTTCTGGTTCGGCGTCGGCAGTTCGGGCCAGGTCGTCGCGCTGGAACAGCAGGTCCTGGTGCAGAAGCGCGAGAACGCGGGCCTGCAGGAGCGCAACGATGCCCTGGCCGCCGAAGTCGAGGACCTCAAGTCCGGCGAATCGGCGGTCGAGGAGCGTGCGCGCAGCGAACTGGGCATGATCAAGCCGGGTGAGAAGTTCTACCGCGTGGTCGAACCTGTCCCGCCGCCACCTGCTACTGGCGGGGACGGCAGCGACGGTGACGCCGCGGAGCCTGCTCCCTGATGGCGCGCATCTGGGCTGTCGTACCCGCCGCCGGGCGTGGCACCCGCTTTGGCAGTGAGCTCCCCAAGCAGTACCTGGTAGTGGACGGCGCGCCGCTGATCGCCCACACACTGACGGCATTGTTCGCCCACGACGCCGTCGAAGGCGCCGTGGTGCCGGTGTCGGAGAACGATCCCGACTGGCCGGGTTGGACGGTGTTCGCGGACAAGCCCGTGCAGGCCTGTATCGGTGGAGCAAGCCGGGCGGCGTCGGTGCTGGCGGGCCTGCGTGCACTCCCCGATCACGTGCGTGCGGATGACTTCGTGCTGGTGCATGACGCCGCGCGCCCGAACCTGTCGCTGGCCGATCTGTCGCAGTTGCTGGAGCGCGGCCGTAACGATCCTGTCGGCGCGATCCTCGCCGCACCGGTGCGCGATACGTTGAAGCGCGCCGGCGACGATGGCGGTATCGACGGCACCGAACCACGCGAGCGTCTGTGGCGTGCCTTCACCCCGCAGCTGTTCCGTCGCCTGCAGCTGACCCGCGCGCTGGAAGCGGCCACCACCGACGGCGTCGAGGTCACCGACGAGGCGATGGCAATGGAACGCCTGGGCCTGCGCCCGCTGCTGGTGGAAGGCTCCGAAAGCAATTTCAAGATCACCACGCCGGCGGACCTCGCGCGGTTCGCCTACGAACGGGCGCAGCGCGACCGCTGACGCCTTACCGGACACGACATGCCTGACTCATTGAACATCCGCATCGGCCAGGGCTTCGATGTGCACGCCTTCGGCGACGGCGACCACGTCATGCTGGGGGGCGTGCGCGTGCCACACGACCGCGGCGTGCTGGCGCACAGCGACGGCGATGTCGTGCTGCATGCGCTGTGCGACGCGATGCTGGGCGCGCTGGCGCTGGGCGACATCGGCAGGCATTTCCCGCCATCTGATGATCGCTGGAAAGGCGCCGACAGTCGGGCCTTTGTTCGTCATTGCAACACGCTGGTCGGCGAGCGCGGCTGGCGGGTCGGCAACGTCGACGTCACCGTGATCTGCGAGCGGCCGAAAGTCGGGCCGCATGCCGACGCGATGCGCGCCTGCGTGGCGGAAGACCTGGGTATCGATATCGACGCCGTCAGCATCAAGGCGACGACGACGGAGAAGCTCGGCTTCACCGGGCGCGGCGAAGGCATCGCGGCGCAGGCCGTGGCGCTGCTGGTGCGCGCGTGAGTGAGGCGTTGCCCCGCGCGTTCGGCGCGCCGGTGCTGTCGGCGCGCATCCGCAGCATGCCGGAGGACTTCGTCGTCGAAGAATTGCCCGGCTTCGATCCCTCGGGCGAAGGCGAGCATTTGCTGCTGACCGTCGAGAAGCGGGGAATGAACACCGCCTTTGCCGCCAAGCGTATCGCTGCATGGGCGGGCATCGCCGAGATGGGCGTCGGCTATGCCGGGCTCAAGGATCGTCATGCGGTCACCCGGCAGCGCTTCAGTGTGCACCTGCCGCGCAAGGTGGCGCCGGATCTGGCGACACTGGGATCCGACGACCTGAAGGTGGTCGAGTCGACCTGGCATTCGCGCAAGCTGCCGCGTGGCGCACTCGCCGGCAATCGGTTCGAACTCGTACTGCGCGACGTGGCAGGCGATCCCGATGCCATCGACGCACGCCTGAACGAAATCGCGGCACAGGGTCTACCGAACTGGTTTGGCGAGCAGCGTTTCGGCCGTGATGGCGGCAACGTGGCGGCAGCGCTGGCGATGTTCGCCGGGCGGCGAGTCCGGCGTGAGCAGCGTTCGCTGTTGATCTCGGCCGCGCGCTCGGAGCTGTTCAACCGCGTGTTGGCTGCTAGGCTGGCCGATGGCAGCTGGAATCGTGGCCTGGAAGGCGAAGTCTGGATGCTCGCCGGCAGCCGCAGCGTCTTTGGACCCGAGCCTTGGGACGACGTGTTGGCGCAACGTCTCCGGGACTTCGATATCCATCCCACCGGCCCCTCGTGGGGTGCCGGCGAGCCGCGCACACAGGCCGCTGCGCGTGAGTGCGAGATGCTCGCGTTGCAGGATGAGGACGCGCAGGCTATGCGGGATGGCCTCGAGCGCGAAGGGCTGCGCCAGGAGCGCCGTGCACTGAGGCTTCGCCCGGACGGGCTGACGTGGTCGTGGTTGGCGGCCGGCACGCTGCGCCTGGTGTTCGCGTTGCCACCGGGCAGCTATGCCACCGCGGTGCTGCACGAACTGGGATCGGTGGTCGACGTGTCGCAAGTTGACGACCGTCCGTCGGAACGCGGCTGAGGGCACTGGAAGCGTTCCGCCGCAGGCGTATAAGCGGAATCAGGCGCGCCGTGCAGCGGTAATGAAGGGCATCGGCGGGGCCGGACCGTCTTCCACTGCATTGGAGGAGTCGCCATGAGCGCCATGATTCGTCTTGCCGTCGTCGTGTCCATCTGTGGTCTGCTGGTGTCCTGTGCCAGCACCGGCGGCACCGCGTCCGCGCCGCCACCGGAACAGCGTCAGCTGACCGCCGAGCAGCAGTACATCGCTTACGTGGAACGCATCGCCAAGCGGCGCGGCATCCATCTGACTTGGATCAATCCGCCCCGCTTCGAAGAAAAGGCCGCCAGTCAGCAGTAAGACGCACGGCAGGAGTCGGGCGCTCGCACGGATGACGCGCCCGGTCAGCGGTGCGCCAGCAGCACCAGCACTGCACCGGTGCCGCCCTGCGTGGGCGGCGCCGAATGGAAGGCCATTACATCGGAGCGCTGACGGAGCAGTCGGTCGACCAAGTTCTTCAGTACGGGCGCGTCGCCATCCGATCGCTGCCCTTTTCCGTGGATGACGCGCACGCAACCATGGTCGTGTGCGTGCGCATCGGCGAGGAAACGCCGCAGCAGTCCTTCCGCCTGCAGGGCGGTCGCACCGTGAAGGTCCAGTTCGTCCTGCACCGAAAACTGGCCGCGCTTCAGCCGCTGGAAGGCACGTGGAGACAGCGCTTCCCGGCGATAGCTCAGGACATCGCCCGCCGCATGCAGGTCCAGTGCGTCCAGGCCACGCTGGAATTCGTTCCGCGCATCGGATTCATCGCGCTCGGCCATGCGTGCCGCGGGCCTGGGCGGCGCCTTGCGCGGTGGGGCCGGCGCCGCCTGCAGCCTGCGCACTTCGCCGATCGCATCGCGGAACAGCGCGGCGTCATCGTCGTCGGGTGGCGTTGCGTTGGACATATGACCAGCGTAGCGGCATCGCGACGTGACGCAAGCGCGGGAAGCCTCGGCGCGGTTCCGGTATCATGGGGCCGTTCTCGAGGAAACCCATGCGCGTACTGGTCAGCAACGACGACGGCGTCGACGCCCCCGGCATCCGAATCCTGGCAGAGGGCCTGCGCAGCGCGGGTCACGAGGTGTACGTGGTCGCTCCCGACCGCGACCGTTCCGGTGCCAGCAACTCGCTGACGCTCGACCTGCCGATCCGGCTGAAGCGCATTGACCACTACACCTGCAGCATCGCGGGCACACCGACGGACTGCGTGCACCTGGCGCTGACCGGCATGCTCGAGTTCGAACCGGACATCGTGGTGTCCGGCATCAACAACACGGCGAACCTGGGCGACGACGTCATCTACTCGGGCACCGTGTCGGCGGCGATGGAGGGTCGTTTCCTGGGTCTGCCGGCCGTGGCGATGTCGCTGGCCAGCAAGAACCACGACGCGAAACATTACGAGACCGCCGCGCGCGCCGCAGTGGAAATCGTCGCCCGCCTGAAGGCCGATCCGCTGCCTGCCGACACCATTCTCAACGTCAACGTGCCGGACCTGGCGTGGGCCGACGTGCGCGGGTTCGAGGTCACGCGGCTCGGCAATCGCCACCGGTCCGAGCCCTGCGTGCCGCAGCCGGATCCGCGCGGCCACACCGTGTACTGGATCGGTCCCGCCGGACGCGAGCAGGATGCAGGCCCAGGCACGGACTTCCATGCGGTGCGCACCGGCCATATCTCGATCACGCCGATCCATGTCGACCTGACCCGTTACCAGGCGCTGGAGAAGGTGGCGGGCTGGGTTGGCGGCCTGTCCGCGGCGCTTGAGGAATCGGCATGACGCCGCGCTTGCGGCTGCAGCCCGAAGCGGTGGGCATGGGCATGACCTCGCAGCGCGTCCGTGACCGTCTGGTCGAACGCCTCCGCGAATCGGGCATCGCCGACGAGCGCGTGCTCAACGCGATCCGCACGCTGCCGCGCCACCTGTTCGTCGATGAAGCACTCGCCACGCGCGCGTATGAAGACACCGCGCTGCCGATCGGCCACAGCCAGACCATCTCACAACCGTGGGTGGTGGCAAGGATGACCGAGGTGCTGCTGGAGACGGAGCCGAAGAAGGTGCTGGAGATCGGCACGGGCTCGGGTTACCAGGCGGCAGTACTGGCCATCCTGGGTCTGGAGGTCTACACGGTCGAACGCATTGGCGACCTGCTGCGGCAGGCGCGCAAGCGGTTGCGCCAGCTCGGCATGAACGTGCGCAGCAAGCACGACGATGGCCGCATCGGCTGGGTCGAGCATGGACCCTATGACGCCATCATCGTGACCGCCGCGGCGCCGGCGCTGGTGCCGGTGCTGGTGGAACAACTCGCCGTGGGCGGGCAACTCGTCGCGCCCGTCGGCGGCAGCGGTTCGCAGTCGCTGGTAAAGCTGGTGAAGCGTGCCGATGGCAGCGTCGAGGAAACCACGCTGGCGCCGGTCGTCTTCGTGCCGCTGCTGTCCGGCACCCTGGATTGAACGACGTGACGGATTCCCCGCAAGCCAACGGACTTCCCAACAGCGCCGCGTCATTGGGCGAACAGGTGGCCGGCATCATCGAGCGGCTGCCGCCCGACAAGCTCAGCCTGGGCGAACTGCTCGACGTCTTCAGCGATGAGGGCCTGCTGCTGCTGACCATCCTGCTGACGCTGGTGTTCCTGATCCCGGTATCGATCCCGGGCGTGAGCACGGTGTTCGGTGCCGCCATTCTGCTGGTGGGCGTCAGTCGCCTCATCAACCGGCCGTTGTGGCTGCCGAAGCGCATCAAAGACAAGGCCCTGCCTGCCGATCGCCTGCGTCCTGGCCTGAAAGCCGGACTGGTGTGGGTGCGCCGCATGGAGAAGATCAGCAGGCCGCACCGGTTGCGCTTCTTCGTCGACGGGCCGGGGCAGGGCGTCATCAACAACCTGGCTTTCATCCTTGCGGCGCTGCTGCTGATGGCGCCGTTCGGATTCGTACCATTCAGCAACACCCTGCCAGCCTTGGCTCTGCTGCTGTACGCCATCGGATTCATCCAGCGCGACGGTGGCGCGATCCTGTTGGGGCACCTGGCCAACATCGGCACGATCATCTATTTCAGCGTGCTGATCGGTGGTGGTGGTGTGGCTGCGCGCGAACTGTTCCAGCGATTGACCGGTTGAGCCGGCCAGCTCCGCCCTGTTGAGGAAACGACCGAACGCATGACCACGACGTCCCGCCCCGGCCATCGCATCACGCGTGCGCTCCTGATCGGCATCGCCATCGCCGTGCTCGGCGCCTGTTCCACCACGGTGGTCCGCGAGCCTTCCGCGTCCTCACCCGCGCGGCAGACATCGTCGCAGGGCAAGCCGGGTGCGACGGTGCGCGTGCAGCGGGGCGACACGCTGTACGGCATCGCGTTCCGCAACGGCGTCGACGTCAACGACCTGGCCCGCTGGAACAGCCTGGCGGCGCCCTACACGATCTATCCCGGCCAGTCGCTCAAGCTGTTCCCCGGCAGCAGCGGCAGCCGTCCGACTACCGCCACGGTGACCAAGCCGGCCACCGGCGCGACCACGCGTCCTGCACCGCCGCCGGCGCCCGTCACTCGCCCGGCGGCGACGCCCGCCCCGGCGAGCAGCGGTTTTTCCTGGCGCTGGCCGGCCGATGGCCATTTGATCGGGCGCTTCGTCGCAGGCGACGCCACCAAGCAGGGCGTGGATATCGCCGGCACCGGCGGACAGGCGGTGCGGGCGGCGGCCGATGGCGTGGTGGTCTATTCCGGCGCCGGCCTGGTCGGCTATGGCGAGCTGATCATCGTCAAGCACAGCGAAGCCTGGCTGTCCGCTTACGGCCACAACCGCAAGCGTCTGGTCAACGAAGGCCAGAGCATCAAGGCCGGCCAGCAGATCGCGGAAATGGGCAGCAGCGGCGCCTCGCGCGAGATGCTGCACTTCGAGATCCGCCACAACGGCAAGCCGGTCGATCCGCTGCAGTATCTGCCGCCGCGCTGAGCCGGCAGGGTCGCGGCCGTGTGCCGAGGTGACGCGCCACAGTCGCGCTATGGCGTCCTGCGATTGGGCGCGGCATCGCTGGATCGGCCAACAGGACTGACGCACAGCGACGTCCCGCGATGGTGGTCTGTTCCCCACGTCCGGTGACCGGCGGTGTCGATGTGGATCATCGTCGGCGTGTAGAAGCCCAGTCCCATTCCCAGCGACGACCCCTGCGTGCGCCAGAAGTCGCACAGCGCCTGCACGCGGGTGTCGTCGACCAGGTCGAAATCCAGCGCGTTGTTGAGGAGGTGGCGGCTGCGACTGCTGCCGCCCGAGCAGTGATTCAGCTCGACGGACCGGTAGCCGGAGCGCGCGTTGCCGCCTTCGACGATGCCCAGGCGCTCCAACTGCGCGATTACGCGCAGCACGGGCACGATGGCAGCGGCCTTCTCACGCGGTGGCAGCAGGAACTCCGGCGCATCGCACGTGCGCCAGCGCCGGCTCGATCGCAGCAGCGCGGACATGGGGACGACCTCGCGGACGCCGGCCTGTGCCAGCAAGCGTTCGTAGTCAGCCAACTCTCCGGCATCGGCGTGCTGTCGCCATGCGTCGTAGCGCTGACCGGCGTCGGGCGGCGAGGGTGAGCAGGCGACTGCGAGAAGGGCGATGAGCAGCAGGAACAGGCGCCGCATCATCGCGGTGCGGTCAGCGTGGGGCCAGCAGGAATCCCGCCACGACCTTGCGCGATTCGCTCGCCAGCACGTTGAAGGTGCGGGCCGCGGCGGCGTTGGTCATGACTTCGAGGCCCACGCCCTGGCGCAGGCAGGCGGCCATGACGGCGGCAGGCGGAAAGACCTGGCGTTCGCCGGTACCGAGCAGGATCACTTCCGGCTGCAGTGCGAGCAGGGGCGCCAGGTCATCCGGCGCCAGCGCGGCGCTGTCCCGGACCGGCCAGTCCTCGACGAGCTGCTGCGGCGACAGGATGAAACTGGCCGACAGGGTGCGGTCGTTCACCCGCGCGGTCTGGCCATCGGCGGACCGCAGAGTGAAGGCGTAGTCGGGCAGTTCGTGGTTCAGCTGCATGGCGGCGGTCCGGCCGTCGGCCTCAGCCGCGCGGCAGCACGATGTGCCGGCGTTCCTTGCTGGGGCGGTACAGCACGGCGGTGTGGCCGATGCGCTGCACCAGGGCGGCGTCGGCCTTGTCGGCCAGCTCGCCGATCATCGTGTCGCGGGCCTCACGGTCCTCGCCGATGACCTTCACCTTGACCAGTTCGTGCTGCTCCAGCACGGCGTCCAGCTCGGCGATGAAGGCTGGGGTGACGCCCTTGTTGCCGATCTGCAGCAGCGCCTTCAGGTCGTGGGCCTGGCCGCGCAGGAAACGGGTCTGGGCAGCGGTCAGGACTACAGGCATGCGGCACGGTACGGGTCGAAAAGGGGGATCAGGGTATCATGGCGGCCCCCACGAACGGCTCCGGCGCCCCCCGTCGCAGCGTGCCCGGAGACCTTGCCGACATGGCTACCCGCAGCAAGAGCAGCCAGCGCTGGCTCAAGGAACACTTCTCCGATCCCTACGTGAAGAAGGCCCAGGCCGAAGGCCTGCGGTCGCGTGCCGCCTACAAGCTGGAAGAGCTGCTGGAGCGCGATCGCCTGCTCAAGCCGGGCATGGTCGTGGTCGATCTGGGTGCCGCCCCGGGCGGCTGGTCGCAGTTCGTCCGCCAGGCGCTGGGCGACAGTGGCCGGGTGGTGGCGATGGATATCCTGGACATGCCGCCGCTGGCCGGGGTGGAGTTCCTTCATGGGGATTTCAGGGAGGACAGCGTCCTATCGCAACTGGAAGCCATGCTGGACGGCGCACCGGTGGACCTTGTGCTGTCCGATATGGCCCCCAATAAGAGTGGTGTGGATGCGGTGGACCAGCCGCGGATGATGCACCTGGCGGAGTTGGCGATGGAATTCGCCGACGGCCATCTGAAGCCGGGCGGGGCGTTCCTGATCAAGCTGTTCCAGGGGGCCGGTTCCGACGACTACATCCGCGAGCTTCGCCGCCGCTATGACAAGGTGGCGATCCGCAAACCGGACGCGTCCCGCAAGCGCTCCCCCGAGGTGTACGCCCTGGGACAGGGCAAGCGGACCCAGATCAAGTAAGGTGGCGTAACGTGCGAATGAGCAAAGAGGAACAGCGGAGCCGATGCGGATGAACGACCTGACCAAGAATCTGCTGCTGTGGGTAGTCGTCGCCGTCGTGCTGATGGTCGTCTTCCAGAGCTTCTCGCCCAAGGGCGGCAGCACCGCGGCGATGGCCGGCGGCACTACGTATTCGACGTTCCTCGACCAGGTCGACAGTGGCAACGTCCAGCGTGTCGAGTTCGGCGGCGATGCCCGCGCTGGCGTGAGCGAGATCACCTACACCGTGCGCGGTGGTGACACCAAGACGATCAACGCGCCGTTCGACCGCGACCTGATCAACGTCCTGCGCAACAAGCAGGTCGAGATCATCCAGAAGGATCCGCCGAGCGGCCTCAGCCTGACGACCATCCTGCTGAACTTCCTGCCGGTCCTGCTGATCATCGGCTTCTGGATCTTCATCATGCGCCAGATGCAGGGCGGCGGTGGCGGCGCGAAGGGCGCGATGTCCTTCGGCAAGTCGCGCGCCAAGCTGCAGGGCGAGGACCAGGTGAAGGTCACCTTCGCCGACGTCGCAGGCTGCGACGAGGCCAAGGAGGAAGTCGGCGAACTGGTCGAGTTCCTGCGCGATCCCGGCAAGTTCCAGAAGCTGGGTGGCAAGATCCCGCGCGGCGTGCTGATGGTCGGCCAGCCTGGTACCGGCAAGACGCTGCTGGCCAAGGCCATCGCCGGCGAAGCCAAGGTGCCGTTCTTCAGCATTTCCGGTTCCGACTTCGTCGAGATGTTCGTCGGCGTCGGCGCCAGCCGCGTGCGCGACATGTTCGAGCAGGCCAAGAAGCATGCACCCTGCATCATCTTCATCGACGAGATCGACGCCGTCGGCCGCCATCGTGGTGCCGGCCTGGGCGGCGGTCACGACGAGCGCGAACAGACCCTCAACCAGTTGCTGGTCGAGATGGACGGTTTCGAAGGTGGCGAAGGCGTCATCGTGATCGCCGCGACCAACCGTCCCGACGTGCTGGATCCCGCACTGCTGCGTCCGGGCCGCTTCGACCGCCAGGTGACCGTGGGCCTGCCCGACGTGAAGGGCCGCGAGCAGATCCTGCGCGTGCATATGCGCAAGCTGCCGCTGGCCGACGACGTCGAACCGATGGTGATCGCCCGGGGTACGCCCGGCTTCAGCGGCGCGGACCTGGCCAACCTCTGCAACGAGGCCGCCCTGTTCGCGGCGCGCGAGAACGCCAAGGAAGTCCGCATGGACCACCTGGACCGTGCCCGCGACAAGATCATCATGGGCACCGAGCGTCGCTCGATGGCGATGAGCGAGGAAGAGAAGCGCAACACGGCGTACCACGAGTCCGGCCACGCCATCGTCGGCCGCCTGGTGCCCGAGCACGACCCCGTCTACAAGGTCACCATCATTCCGCGTGATCGCGCGCTGGGCGTGACGGTGTACCTGCCGGAAGGCGACAAGTACAGCATCAACCGCACCGGCATCGAGAGCCGCCTGTGCACGCTGTATGGCGGTCGCGTCGCCGAGGAACTGATCTTCGGTGCCGACAAGGTCACCACCGGTGCGTCCAACGACATCGAGCGCGCCACCAAGATGGCACGCAACATGGTCACCAAGTGGGGACTGTCCGAAGAACTCGGCCCGATCACCTATGCCGAGGAAGAAGAGGAAGTCTTCCTGGGTCGCTCGGTGTCGCAGCACAAGAACGTGTCCGACGACACTGCGCGCAAGATCGACGAAGTGGTGCGCGGCATCCTGGACAAGGCCTACTCGCGCACGACGCAGATCCTCACGGACAACATCGACAAGCTGCACATCATGGCGGACGCCCTGATGCAGTACGAAACCATCGATGCGCCGCAGATCGACGCGATCATGGAAGGCCGCGAAGTGCCGCCGCCGCTGGGCTGGGGCAAGTCGGACAAGGATGACAACAAGCCGGAGTCGCGGCCGTTGCCGCCGATCGCAGGCCCTGCCGCGCAGACTTGAGGCGCGTTGCCAGCGTGACACCGAAAGGCCAGACTGATGTCTGGCCTTTTTCTTTGAACGGGACCCCATGGCTGGCGACGACAAGCGTCCGAAACACCCCATGTTGCCGATCGGCATCGGCGCGGGCATCGCGATCGGCGTTGCGATCGGCACGGCGATGGACAACATCGGTGCAGGCATCGCCATCGGCCTAGCGCTGGGCGTCGCGTTCGGCGTCGGCTCGGGCGCGGTCTCCCGTGGCAACGATCAGGACGGGAGCAAGTGATGTTCGATACCACTCCGTTGCTGGATTGCGGTGGCCGTGTGCTGAAACTGGATCGCCCGCAGGTGATGGGCATCGTCAACGTCACGCCGGATTCGTTCTCCGACGGCGGCGACCATGACACCGTCGATGCCGCCGTCGCCCACGCCTTGAAACTGGTGGAGGAGGGCGCCGATCTGCTCGACATCGGCGGCGAATCGACGCGACCGGGTGCCGACGAAGTGTCGCTGGAAGAGGAATTGCGCCGCGTGATCCCGGTGATCGAGCGACTGGCGGCACGCGTCGCCGTCCCGATCAGCATCGATACCTACAAGCCCAAGGTGATGCGTGCGGCCGTACAGGCCGGCGCGGGCATGGTCAACGATGTCTACGGCCTGCGGCGCGACGGTGCGCTGGAGACGGTCGCGGCGCTGGGCGTGCCGGTCGTGATCATGCACATGCAGGGCGAGCCCCGCTCGATGCAGGCAGCGCCGGATTACGACGACGTGGTGGGCGACGTGCACCGCTTCCTGACCGAACGCATTTTCGCTGCCGAGATGGCCGGCATCGCCAAGAAGCACATCGTCATCGATCCAGGCTTCGGCTTCGGCAAGGACACCGGGCACAACCTGCACCTGCTCGCGCAGTTCGAGCGCTTTACCCAGCTCGGTGTACCAGTGCTCGCAGGCCTGTCGCGCAAGCGCTCGCTGGGCGACATCACCGGCCGCAGCGTGGCAGCCGAGCGGGTGGCCGCGTCGGTGGCCGCGCATCTGATCGCCGTACAACGCGGTGCGGCCATCGTGCGCGTGCACGACGTGGCCGCGACCGTGGATGCGCTGAAGATCTGGAACGCCGTGGCCGCGGTACCGCAGCCGCGACAGGCGGCCGCCACGCCCACGATCCGCTGGCCCGACGACGACTGACTGGCCGGCGCAAGCCATCCGGCGCGTTGGCTGGGGGTATCGCTCCCCGGGAAGCCGCGTCATGCGCATCGCCACCCTGCTGTTGCTCGTGCTCCTCGCAGCGTGCAACCGCGCGCCGCCCCCTGCGGCAACACCTGCGGTGGCGGTCGAACCCGCCCCGCCGCCGGGTGATCCGGTCGAGGGGTTGCGCGTGGCCACACGGGTAGGTTGCAACGGCTGCCATGGCGCGGAGGGGGCGGGCGAGGTGTTCATGGAGAACCCCGAACTCGGCCGACTCGTCGCGCCCAATCTGACCCAGCGTCGCACGCTCTACGACGATGTCGCGCTGGCTGCACTGCTGCGTGAAGGACGCACGCATGACGGACATGTGCCCTGGGGCATGCCGATCAAGATGTTCCAGCACCTCAGCGACCGCGAAGTGCGCGACATCACCGCCTGGTTGCGCGGCCTGCCAGCCGTCGACAACCCGGCGCTGCCCGCCGGGAAGTGGTCGGACGAACTGGTCAAGACCACGAACGACGGTACCCATCCCTGGCTGCCGGACATGATGCCCGACTCCGGTAACGAACCGCCGACGGTGCCGCCGACCCAGGCACTGGCGTTGGGTCGCCATCTCGCTTTCACGTCGTGCAGCGAATGCCACGGCTGGGACCTCAACGGGTGGGAAGGCGATCCTGCGCCTTCGCTTATCGTCGCCAAGGCCTACACGCCTGCGCAGTTCCAACGGCTGATGCGCACCGGCGAGATCGCCGCAGGCGGAAAATCGAAGACCGGTCTGATGAGTGGCGTGGCGGCCTACCGGTATCCGGTGATGACCGACGAGGAAATCACCGCACTGAAGACGTTCCTCGACGCGCGCTGAGCGATCGGCTCGATCCTGATCAGCGCACCGCACGTCCGGGCTGGGTGGACGCCGCGCCGGCGCGCGGCGGCGACACGTCCCTCAACCAGGTGGCCGTCAGCGGAGCACCGGTACTCGCCGGCATGGGCGCCGCACCGGCCGCCGGCGTCGCGGCGGCCGACCGGTTGGGAACCAGCGGCTGCGAGCCATTGACCCGGATCGGGTCGGTCGAGTTTTCCTGCTTCCAGTGGCGGAGCAGCAATCGCAGCGCTTCCGGCGGCGTCGTGGATGGTGTCGCGCCGGCCTGGTTGCGCGCGTTCTCGCCATGGCAGCCGGTGCAGGTCCGGATCTCGCCGGGCTGCAACGTCACCCACAGACGCTCACGCACCACCGGGACGCCTGCGGCGTCGGTGCTCTGCCAGGTCAGCGCACGACTGGCCGGCACGAATGCCGCTGTCGAACCGTCGGACGCGATGCGCACGCTGCCTGCGGGGCCACCGCTGTTGGATGGATTCGCGGCGACCGACATCGGCTGCGCGATCGGACGGCGGCCGCGCTGGTAGATCGAGCCGTTGTTGTACGCGCGGATCATGTTGGCCTGCAGGATCTGGTAGTGCGAGATCTCGTAGATCTTGCCGCTGCCGCCCAGTGTCTGCACACCGCCGGGCACGCGCAGGTTGTAGGGCTGCTGCTTGTCGTCGCGATCGCGCGCGGTCTGGTTGCGCGTGACGATCAGGGCCAGCTGGTTGGCTTTCAGCCAGGCGCGGAATGCGGCCTCGTTGACCTGTTCGGCGGCGAACACCGCTTCCTCCGGCGAGGCCATCGGCGTGGTGGTCACCGGCGGGCGCGAACGTGCGACCACTTCCACCGGTTCGATTTCCCACAGCACGCCGTTGTAGCTGCGCTGGGTGTCCGGGTCCCACCAGGTCAGGTTCTTGGTGATGCCGGGCGTCAACGCAGGACCCGCCACCAGCAGGCCGCTGGCGTTGGTCTGCAACTGGTGAAGTCGCAGCGGAACGCCGGCCTGGAACGCCGGGCTGCTGGTGTAGCTGGCGACCATGTGGCCGCTGCTCATCGGCAGCGGATTGCGGAAGCGGCCGCCGGCAAGGTTGCCGCTGCCATCCGGCGCCGGCGAGGCATCGACGATCGTCATCTGCTCCGCATTGAGGCTGGGCGCGCCCGTGATGCGGACGATCTGGTTCGTCCCGCCGGTGGCGAACTCGCGCGTGTAGATCGCGTAGTAGGTGCCTGCCGTGGTCGGATCCTCGCGCAGCTGGAACAGGCCGCCATCCATGCGGATGTACTTCTTGTTGGCGATCAGCGCGGTGTTGGAGTAGTCCGACAGCGCGCTGTCGGTGGAGAACGATTTCGGCAGATAACCGAACGACAGTTCCTGGCGGCCGATATGGTTGAGCGTCAGCTCTTCGGTGCCGTCCTGGTTCATCTGCCACGGCGTGAACAGGTTGTAGGTGAAGCCGTTGACGTTCCCGTAGGCGCTGCTCATGCCGGTGCGCGATTCGGGGAAGGTCTCCGGCTGCAGGCCGATGCTGGCCGCGCCAGACGATTCGCTGGCCAGGTCATAGGCGCCGTTGGTGCCGGCGTCGGCCTGCTGGTCGCGCTGCAGGTGGTCCCAGCGGATGAAGACCAGCCGGCCGTAGCTGTCGATGCTGGGCGAGAACGCGCCGCTCGGCGCATGGTTCAGCAGGCGCACCTGGCCGTTGGCCGGATCGAGCTGCCAGATGCCGGTGATGGTGGGTGTGCTTTCGTATTCGTCGAGCTGCGGATACAGGTGGGCCTCGCCGCCGCGCGGACGGTCCGACGTGAACAGGATCCGGTCCTGGCTGTCGTATAGCGGCGACACGTTGTTGTAGTCCGCGGGCTGGTTCGCCACCTTGGTGATCACCGCGGTCTGGCCCTTGCCCAGGCCGGTGATTTCGTACAGCTGCCACTTCGCCGTCGGATGCACGTAACGCTGCGGCGGGCCACCCACCACCATGCTGAAAATGGCCTTGGTTCCGCTCCAGTGCACCGCTGGCTCGCGCACGGCAATGGCGTTGGCGCCCTGCTGGCCTTCCATGCCGTAACCGGCTTCCTTCGTCAGGTTGCGCAGCGTGCCGTCGGGATGACGGATCATCAGGTCGCCGCCACGCGGCAGCGCCAGCATGCTCGGCAGGTGGTTGGCGAAGGTCGACATGCGGCTGGCGAACGGATCGCCCTGCATCGGCACCTGCGTCACGAACAGGATCGGATTGGGCACGGCCGTGGTCGGGACCGCGGCCGCCATCACGCGCGAGGGCTGTGCGGAGACGGAAGGCGAGGGCGTCGCGGTGGCCGACGTGGTATCCGCAGAGGTGGACACGGAGGTTTCGGTACCGCAGGCCGAAAGCAAAGCGGCCAGGGCGAACAGGGGCAGCAGGTGCCGCCGCGGGAACAGCGAAAGAACAGGCATCCGGTCGACTCGCGCAAGGAAACGTCGCGTCCGCTGCGCGGGCGAAAACACGGCACGATGCATCGTGCGTATCGGCTTCGCAGCCTGCATCCCCCTGTGGACGCCCGGGGACTGTACACGACCGTCCCTCGGGCGTACGGCTTGCGCGTCGCCAAGCTTGACCGGCATCGCAGAATCCATTCGCCGCGGTGGCGCCGCGTTAAGCTTGGCGTCCTCGCGCAACGCCCTTCGCTTCCCGCATGCTGCTCGACGCACGCCCGCTCGCCATCGCCATCATGGGCCCGACCGCTTCGGGCAAGACGGCGTTCGCACTGGATGTGGCGGAGCGTTTCGGCGGCGAAATCGTCAGCGTCGATTCGGCGCTGGTCTACCGCGGCCTCGATGTCGGATCGGCCAAGCCCACGGCAGACGAACAGGCGCGCGTGCCGCACCATCTGCTGGACGTGCGCGATCCGTGGCAGGCGTATTCCGCGGCCGAGTTCGCGCAGGACGCCCGGCGTGCGCTGGACGACATCGCCGCACGCGGTCGCCTGCCGGTGCTGGCCGGCGGCACGGGACTCTACTTCCAGGCCCTGCTCGAAGGCCTGGCGGCCATGCCGGCGGCCGATGCCGCGTTGCGCGCCGACATTGCCTCGCAGGCACAGACGCTTGGATGGCCCGCGCTGCATGCCGAGCTGGCGAGCATCGATCCGGTGGCCGCGGCCCGCATCCACGCCACCGATCCGCAACGCATCCAGCGCGCGCTGGAGGTCTACCGGCTGACCGGAAAGCCGATCAGCCACTGGCAGCAGGAAGCCCGCGCTGCGCGCCTGCCGTTCCGGGTGCTGAAGCTGGTGCTGGCCCCGACCGACCGCGCGGTGCTGCACACGCGCATCGCGCGCCGTTTCGACCTGATGCTCGAACACGGCTTCCTCGACGAAATGCATCGCCTGCGCGCGCTGCCCGGCATGCAGGCAGTGCCCGCGCCGCTCGATCTGCCGGCGGTACGCGCGGTGGGCTATCGCCAGGCCTGGGAATACCTGGACGGGCAGGGCGACGCGGGCGATTTCCGCGATCGCGCCATCGCCGCGACGCGGCAGCTCGCCAAGCGCCAGCTGACCTGGCTGCGCGGGGAACTGGATGCGCGCTGGTTCGATCCGGCCACCGACGGCGCCCGCCTGGACCGTGCACTGGGGCTGTTCCTGCCTGCATCGTGAGCCGTTCGGGCCACATTCTCCGGAATTGGGACCAGTTGCCTTACTTGGCAACGCCCCGCCGGGCCGATGTTGTGTAACATCGGGGTTCCGGGACGACAGGGGAGCAGGTCGTCGGCCCGGCACGGCACCACTACATACCTATAAGAACGCAAGGCGGGAGTACGTCATGTCCAAGGGGCAATCCCTGCAGGATCCTTTCCTGAATGCACTGCGGCGCGAGCGCGTCCCGGTGTCGGTCTACCTGGTCAACGGCATCAAGCTGCAGGGCACCATCGAATCCTTCGACCAGTTCGTGGTCCTGCTGCGCAATACCGTCAGCCAGATGGTCTACAAGCACGCGATTTCCACCGTGGTGCCGGCGCGCAACGTACGCGTGGGCCCGGGCGGCGGCTACGTGCAGCAGGGTGACGAAGACGCCGAAGGCGGCGACGACGAAACCGCGTGATAATGCGTGCCTCGATTGAAGAGGCACGACCCCATTGTTTGAAAGATCCCGCAAGGGCGAGCATGCGCTGCTGATCCAGCCGCATGCCGGCGGCCGTCCCGACGACGGCATCACCGAGGAATTCAGCGATCTGGCGCGCTCCGCCGGTGCGACCATCGCCGCGTTGCTGACGGCGCGCATCGACCGTCCGAATCCTTCCACGCTGATTGGCAGCGGCAAGCTGGAAGAAGTGAAGGCGGCTGCCGATGCCACCGGCGCCGATCTCATCCTGGTGAACTTCCCGCTGTCGCCGGGCCAGGAACGCAACCTCGAAAAACTGCTGCAGCGCCGCGTGCTGGACCGCACCGGGCTGATCCTGGACATCTTCGCCCAGCGTGCGCGTAGCCACGAAGGCAAGCTGCAGGTGGAACTGGCGCAGCTGCGTCACATGGCCACGCGCCTGGTGCGCGGCTGGACCCACCTGGAACGCCAGCGCGGCGGCTCCATCGGTCTGCGCGGCCCCGGCGAAACCCAGTTGGAAACCGACCGCCGCCTGCTGCAGAAGCGCGTCGAACAGCTGCAGAAGCGGCTGGAGAAAGTCGAAGTGCAGCGCACCCAGATGCGTCGCGCCCGCGTGCGCAGCGAACTGCCGCGCGTCGCGCTGGTCGGCTACACCAATGCCGGCAAGTCCACGCTGTTCAATGTGCTGACGGGTGCCGAGGCGTACGCGGCAGACCAGCTGTTCGCCACGCTCGATCCCACGGTGCGCCGCATCGACCTGCCCGGCGGCGCGGTGGTGCTGGCCGATACCGTCGGGTTCGTCCGCGACCTGCCACACGAACTGGTCGCCGCCTTCCGCTCCACGCTGAGCGAAGCGCGCGAGGCCGACCTGCTGCTGCATGTCATCGATGCCGCCGATCCGCACCGCGAGGAACGCATCGCGCAGGTCGACGAGGTGCTGCAGGAAATCGGCGCCGGTGACCTGCCGCAGATGCTTGTGTTCAACAAGATCGACCGCATCGACGGCGCTGCCCCGCGCCACGACCAGCCCGATCCCGGCGTCGACGAGGGCGACGCACCCAGTGCCGGCATGGGCCGCGAGCGCGTCTGGCTGTCGGCGCGCGACGGGCAGGGGATCGATCTGCTGAAGGGCGCGTTGGCGCAACGGCTGGGCTTCCAGCGCGTACGCGGCGAACTGCACCTGCCGGCGAACTCCGCGCGACTGCGTTCGCGCCTGCATGCACTCGGCGCGGTGCTGGCCGAGGACTTCGAAGAGAACGGCTGGCGCGTCACCGTCGACCTCGCCCTGGCCGACGCCCAGCGACTCGCGTCGCAGGCCGGCGGCCACCCGCTCGAAGCCCTGCTCCCGCAGGCGGAGCGGGAAGACTGGCAGTAGAAGTGTCGGGGCCCGTGCATATGGGTGTGGGAGCGACGTAAGTCGCGAAGCTCTTCCCCGGCAAACCGACCCTGTAGGTAAGGCAAGTTCGCGACTTACGTCGCTCCCACAGGGCAGACCGTCGCACCCATGACCTCCCGGCCTTGCCTCCCGGCCGGGTCGCCCCTATCTAGTAGAATCGAAACCTGCGCCGGCCCCGGCCGCGCGAATCTTTCAGAATGGAGTGGGCATGGCCTGGAACACCCCCGGCAGTGGCAGCGGCGGATCTGGCAACAACGGCAACCGGAATAACAACTGGAAGCCACGCACCCCGCAGGGAGGCGGTGGTATCGGTGATGTCTTCGAGCGCCTGCGCGGCCTGTTCGGCGGCATCGGGGGCGGCGGCAGTCCGCTGCGCTGGGTGCTGCTCGGCATCGGCCTGCTGGTGCTGTTCTCCAGCTTCCAGCTGATCGGCGAACAGGACCGTGGTGTCGTGCTGCGCTTCGGCCAGTACGCGCGCACCATGCAGCCAGGCCCGAACTTCAAGTTCCCGTGGCCCATCGAAAGCGTCACCAAGGTCAACGCCACGGGCGTGCGTACCTTCAGCAACAGCCTGCCGGTGCTGACCCGCGACGAGAACATCATCACCGTGTCGTTCAACGTGCAGTACCGCGTGGGCGATCCCAAGCTGTTCCTGTTCGGCACCACCGATGCTACCCGCGTGCTGGAGCAGACCGCGCAGAGCGCCGTGCGCGAAGTGATCGGCCGCTCCAACCTGGATGCCGCGCTGAATGCCCGCGGCCCGTTGTCCGCCGCCGCCAGCACCGCCCTGCAGGGCTCGCTGGAGGCCTATCGCACCGGTCTGGTCGTCACCGAACTGAGCCTGCAGGACGCGCGTCCGCCGGAGCAGGTCAAGCCCGCGTTCGACGAGGTCAACAGCGCCCAGCAGGAAAACGAGCGCGTGGTCAGCCAGGCCCGTGCCGAAGCGGCCAAGATCGTGCCCGAAGCGCGCGGCCAGGCGCAGGGCGTGCGCACCGCGGCGGAGGGTTACAAGACCGCCGCCATCGCCAAGGCGACCGGTGACGCGACCCGCTTCACCCTGTTGCTGGACGAGTACCGCAACGCCCCCGAAGTCACCCGCAAGCGCCTGTGGCTGGACACCGTGCAGCAAGTGCTGGGCGGTAACCGCAAGGTCGTCGGCGGCGACAGCCGCCAGCTGATCTATGTGCCGATGGGCAATGCGCCCGCGAGTGCGCAGCCGCCGGCTGGCGTCATTCCGACTGAAGTTCTGCCGCAGGTCGAAAGCACCCCGGTCAGTCCCCGCAATTCGACGCGCAGCCCGCGTCCGACCGGCCGTGAGGAGGCGCAGCCATGAGGAATTCCCTGATCGTCGGTATCGTCGTGGCCGTGCTGCTGGGCCTGATGGGCTCGGTGTACGTGGT
Organism: Pseudoxanthomonas sp. PXM02; assembly: GCF_014851805.1. Taxonomy (GTDB): domain Bacteria; phylum Pseudomonadota; class Gammaproteobacteria; order Xanthomonadales; family Xanthomonadaceae; genus Pseudoxanthomonas_A. The sequence continues at coordinate 824,936 of NZ_JACVAK010000001.1, read as the reverse complement.
GCGCGAAGGGCAGGTGGGCCTGGTGCTCAACCTGGGCCGCGTGGTGCGCAGCGAGATCGGCCCCGGCCTGCATTTCAAGCTGCCGCTGGTGGAAACCGCGCGCGTGTTCGATCGCCGCTTCACCGCCAACGAGTTTCCGCCGGAACGCTCGTTGACCTCCGAGCGCAAGGACGTCAGCGTCGACTTCATCGCCATCGGCTTCATCGTCAATGCCGCGGATTTCTACCGCGCCACGGGCGGCAACCAGGAGACGGCGACCGACCGCCTGGCGCCGATCATCAAGGAATCGCTGCGTAACGAGATCAACTCGCGCACGCTGACCCAGCTGGTGTCCGGCAACCGCAACGAGCTGATCGAGAAGCAGCTGCCGGGCATCAACGCCGGCGCCAAGACCCTGGGCATGCAGATCGTCGACATCCGCTTCAAGCAGATCGACCTGCCCACCGACAGCGAAGTCATCGGACAGGTCTACGACCGCATGAGCGCCGAACGCAAGCAGGTGGCCAGTGCCCTACGTGCACAGGGTGCCGAGCAGGCGCGGATCGTCATGGCGCAGGCCAACCGCGATGTCGCGGTGCTGCTGGCCGAAGCCGAGCGCGACGCGCAGAAGCTGCGCGGTGAAGGCGACGCCGAAGCCGCCCGCATCTACGGCCAGGCCGCCGGCCGCGACGCCTCGTTCTACGCCTTCCAGCGCAGCCTGGAGGCCTATCGTGCCTCGTTCAAGGACGGGCAGGGCGTGATCGTGCTGGACAAGGACGACCCCTTCCTGCAGTACATGCGCAGCGATCGCTGAGTTCCACCGCCGGCCGCCCCAGGGCGGCCGGCTTCGTTCCATCCCCTGCATCTCGCGCGGCGCTGCCCGCCCCCATCGCCCGCATCGCGCGGTGAAGGAAGTTTCCATGTCCGAACTCTGGTCCGCCCTCTGCCTGGTCGCCATCCTGGAAGGCCTGGTGCTGTTCGCCATTCCCGCCGGCTGGAAGCGCGGCGTGATGCAACTGCTGCGGATGTCCGATGGCCAGGTCCGCGCGGTAGGCGGCTTCATCCTGATCTTCGGATTGACGTTCCTGTGGGCGCTGAAGCGCTGACGCGCGTTGGCGTTTCCTTCTCCCCGTGCCAACGGGGAGAAGGTGCCGAAGGCGGATGAGGGGCGCTTTCCTATCCGTCGTTATGCCTTTGTCCGATTCCTCGCGCGATGCGTAAAAGCCAGGCTGTTCTCCATCCGCTGGAGAGCGCCACATGCGAAGTGTCTTGGATCACGAACGCGAGCGTCGCCTGCGTCAGGAACAAACCGAAGCAGAGCGCGTGCTGTGGTGGCAGTTGCGCAACCGGCGCCTGCTGGGATGGAAGTTCCGACGTCAACATCGCGTCGGCCCTTACTTCGCCGATTTTGTCTGTCTGGAAGCTGGCCTGGTGATCGAGCTGGATGGAAGTCAGCATCTGCAACAGGTCAGGCAAGACGCTCTGCGTACCCTCCGCCTGCAGCGCGAAGGCTTCGAGGTCCTGCGATTCTGGAACGACGTCGTGTTGCGCGAGACGGATGCCGTACTGATGGCGATCACCATCGCGCTCGCCCCTCATCCGCCCTTCGGGCACCTTCTCCCCGCTTCGCAGGGAGAAGGGAAGCGGAGTGCCGGGTTGCGTCCTTCTTCGCTGTCTAGGGGTAAAGGGAGCCTCAAGGGCGGATGAGGGGGCGCTTTTGCCCCATTCCTGAACATTCAGACCGCCGGCCCCGGCAGGGTAGCCCCCGTCCCCGGAAACCCGGATAATGCACAAAAGCCGGACGGGCTCCCTGCGTGGGAAGACCGCCGGCTTTTTCCGTGTCTGGGCCCGGCGTGGCGGGCGGCTCCCCGATGGAGTCAGCCGGCGGCAACGGCGTCGAGGACCAGCACGACCCTTCCGGTGGCCCCGATGGCCGCCAACAATCGAGGAGTTACCCGTCATGGGTCAGTCAGTCGTCGTTCTCGGCGCCCAGTGGGGCGATGAAGGCAAGGGCAAGATCGTCGATCTGCTCACCGAGGAAATCGGTGCCGTCGTCCGTTTCCAGGGCGGCCACAATGCCGGCCACACGCTGGTCATCGGTGGCAAGAAGACCGTTCTCCACCTGATTCCGTCCGGCATCCTGCGTCCCGACGCGCTGTGCCTGATCGGCAACGGCGTGGTGCTGTCGCCGGCCGCGCTGATGAAGGAAATCGCCGAGCTGGAAACCGCGGGCGTGGAAGTGCGTTCGCGCCTGAAGATCTCGCCGGCCACCCCGCTGATCATGCCGTACCACATCGCCCTCGATCAGGCCCGCGAAAAGGCGGCCGGCGGCAAGGCCATCGGCACCACCGGCCGCGGCATCGGCCCGGCGTACGAAGACAAGGTGGCGCGCCGCGGCATCCGCGTCGCCGACCTGCATTACCCCAAGCAGCTGGAAGAGCTGCTGCGCACGGCGCTGGATTACCACAACTTCGTGCTGACCAAGTACCTCAACGTCGACGCGGTCGATTTCCAGAAGACCTACGACGAAGCACTCGCCTTCGGCGAATACGTGCAGCCGATGAAGTCCGACGTGGCCGGCATCCTGCACGACCTGCGCAAGCAGGGTAAGCGCGTGCTGTTCGAAGGCGCGCAGGGTGCGCTGCTCGACATCGACCACGGCACCTATCCCTACGTCACCAGCTCCAACACCACCGTCGGCGGCGCGTTCGCCGGCACCGGCGTGGGCGCGGATGCCATCGACTACGTGCTGGGCATCTGCAAGGCCTACGCTACGCGCGTCGGCGGTGGCCCGTTCCCGACCGAACTGGACGACGAAATCGGCCAGGGCATCCGCGACCGCGGCCAGGAATACGGCGCCTCCACCGGCCGGCCGCGTCGCTGCGGCTGGATGGACATCGTCGCGCTGAAGCGTGCCGTCGCCATCAACGGCATCTCCGGCCTGTGCATCACCAAGCTCGACGTGCTGGACGGCATGAAGACGCTGAAGATATGCATCGCGTACGAGTACCGCGGCAAGCGCACCGAGTACGCACCGCTGGACGCGGCGGGCTGGGAAGAGTGCACGCCGGTGTATCTGGAATTCCCGGGTTGGGAAGAGAACACCCACGGCATCACCGAGTGGGACAAGCTGCCGCCGGCCGCCCGTGCCTACCTGCGCGCGCTGGAAGAACTGTCCGGTTGCCCGCTGGCCATCGTCAGCACCGGTCCGGACCGCGACCACACGATGGTTCTGCAGGATCCGTTCGCATAACGTGACGTGCGTCCGGGTGCGGGCTGTCCTGCCGCCCCATGCCAGCGCGACAGTTGAGGTGTGCACGGAAGCACGCCGCACTGCAAGGAAGCCCCGCGATCGCGGGGCTTTTTTTGTGCGGTAACGGCGGGCCCGCTGCAAGGGCGCCGAACGCGAGAAGTTTCCTTTCCCTGGTTGCGCCTGCGTCGGCCGCTGTTCGCCGTCCGTGCGCGTGCGCGTCCGCTTTCCGCAGAGCCGACTTCCATGCATGACCCGACTGATCCCGTGCACGACGAGCTGATCGCCGACGATGCCGTCGTCCCTTACGAGCGTCGCGACCCCACCTCCGCAGACGATCCCGTGGCCCTGCGCTCCGGCCTGTCGCGCGCGCAGCTGGACACCCTCGACACGATGGAAAGCTTCCAGTGGCGGTTGGGCTTCGTGCGCTGGCCGGTGTTCAAGGCGCCCATTCCGGTGCTGTTCAATCGCGACGGCAGCCGCTATGTGGTGATCCGCGAAGACGGCAGCATCGACGAACACCCCGCGTTGCAACTGCGCGACTGAGCGCACGCCACGGACTAACCGCGGGGACCGCTTGCGCGGTCGCGATTCCGGCACACGCCTTGCATGTCTCCTCACGACCCTTAATGAAGACGGCGCCTGGCCGTTATCGATAACAGGTGTCGCTCGTCATCGCTGGAGTTCCCCCCATGTACCGCAATACCGCCCGTGCCGCCGTCATCACCGGACCCTGGCCGTCTCCCGCGCCGGCCAAGGCCGCTGCGCCGGAACGCCGCAAGGCGCCTCCCGCACAGGATCCCGGATCCCTGCGCGTCGGCCTGACGCCGGCGCAGCTGATGACGCTGGAAGCACTGGAAATCTTCCACTGGCGCCTGGCCTTCGTGCGTCGCCCGCTGTTCCAGGCGCCCATCCCGGTGCTGTTCGACCGCGAAGACACGCGCTACGTGGTGATCGAAGAAGACGGCACCCTCAACGAACAACCCACGCTGCAGCTGCGCGTCTGATCCGCTGCGACGGCTCCACATCGCTGAACCGAACCTAGATATCCCAAATCCGTCCTCACGTTTTGTTCCTGTCGGCCGATACAGGGTGTAACCCTGCGCGCGCCGGTGGCGTGCGTGTTCTTCCACGCCATCAGGAGCCCCCACCCGGATGACGGATCCGCAACGCCCCCGTGACCTCCCCGAGCCGGACACCGCCGGCACCGCCCCCCGCACGCCCGAGCGCCGCAAAGGCGCCCCGACGATGGACGACGCCGCGCTGCTGGCCGGCCTCACGCCGGAACAGCAGGCCACCGTGCAGACCATGGAAGCGTTCCACTGGCGCCTGAAGTTCGTGCGCCGCCCATTGTTCAAGACCCCGATCCCCGTGCTGTTCAACCGCGAAGGCGACCGCTTCGTAGTGGTCAACGAAGACGGCACGATCGATGAGAATCCGACGCTGAAGCTTCGCGACTGACGCGCGCACCGCGCGACATTCCGACGACATCCCCCCGCCATCATCGCCGCGCACACGCCATTCCGCGTGCTGCCGCGGCGCGTCGATGCGTGCCGTGGAACCGGAGTCCGAGGAATCCCTTCCCCATGAAGCGCGGTCGCATCGCCCTTGTCCTGGCCGTCGCCGTTGTCGCGGTCGTCCTGCTTGCTGCCGGTATCGGCCGCGACGATGCCGCGGCCGCGCCGGCCGAACCCACGCCGGTGCTGTCGGTCAGCCTGACCCGGCCGCGCGTGGAAACCCTGCCGGTGCGGGTGCCGGCGAGCGGCAGCATCGTCGCGTGGCAGGAAGCCAGCATCGGCGCCGACACCGAAGCACTGCGCCTGACCGAGGTCCGCGTCAACGTCGGCGATGACGTGCGTCGTGGCCAGGTGCTGGCGACGTTCGATCCCGCACTGGTCGAGGCCGATGCGGCCGAAGCCGCCGCGGCCGTCGCCGTCGCGCAGGCCGAATCGCTGGAAGCCGCGGGCAACGCGCGGCGTGCGGAAGCGCTCGACGGATCCGGCGCGATGTCCCGGCAGCAGATCGAGCAATACCTCGCCGCCGCAGCGGTCGCACGGGCGCGACTGGATGCGGCGCGCGCGACCGAACAACGCCAGCGCAAGCGCCTGGCCCAGACACGCGTGCTCGCGCCCAGCGATGGCGTCATCACCGCGCGCAGCGCCACCGTGGGTGCGGTGGTGCCGGCGGGGCAGGAGCTGTTCCGCATGATCAAGGACGGCCGGCTGGAATGGCGCGCTGCCGTCGCCGTCGCCGATCTCGATGCGCTCGCGCCCGGCCAGGACGTGCGGCTGCAGGTGCCCGGACACGGCGAGGTGCGCGGCACGCTGCGCATGGTCGCGCCCGACATCGACACGCAGACGCGCAGCGGCCTGGTCTACGTCGACCTGCCGCGCAGCGATGCGCTTCGCGCCGGCGCCTTCGTCACCGGCCATGTCGACGTGCGCGAAGCCGACACGCTGACGCTGCCCTTGGGCGCCGTGCTGCTGCGCGATGGCTTCCACTACGTGATGCGTGTCGGTCCGGCCTCGGAGGTCGTCGCGAAGAAGGTCGTGGTGGGCCGCCGCACCGGCGACCGCATCGAGATCGCTTCCGGCCTGGCCGCCACGGACGCGGTGATCGCCGCCGGCCTCGGCTTCCTCAACGAGGGCGACACCGTGCGCGTGGTCGAGGCCGCGCGTGAACGCGCCGAGGTGCGCGTCTCCGCTGTCGCGCGCTCGAATGCCGAAGCGCTGGCGCGGAGCGCCCCGTGAACCTCAACGTCTCCACCTGGTCCATCCGCAATCCGGTCGCCACCACGCTGCTCTTCATCCTGCTGACGCTGGCCGGCGTCGGCGGCTTCCTCGCGATGAAGGTGCAGAACTTCCCCGACATCGACTTCCCGGTCATCACCGTGACCGCGGTGTTGCCGGGCGCTTCGCCCGCGCAGCTGGAGAACGACGTCGCGCGCAAGATCGAGGACTCGCTGGCCAACGTGCAGGGCCTCAAGCACATCGTCAGCACGCTCACCGATGGTGTCGCCACGATCACCGCCGAGTTCCAGGTCGGCACGCCGGTGCAGCAGGCGATGGACGACGTGCGCGACGCCGTCTCCGCCACCCGTGCCAACCTGCCCGCGGACCTGGAAGATCCGATCATCAAGAAGCGCGAACTCGCTGCCGCGCCCGTACTGACCTATACCGTGTCCTCGGCCACGCGCGACGACGAGGCGCTGTCGTGGTTCGTCGACAGCCAGGTCAGCAAGAAGCTGCTGGCCGTGCCCGGCGTGGGGGCGGTATCGCGCGTCGGCGGTGTCGACCGCGAGGTGCGCGTCGAACTCGATCCGGTCCGCCTGCTGGCATTCAACACCACGGCAGCCGATCTCTCGCGGCAGCTGCGCGAGCTGCAGCAGGAAGCCTCCGGCGGCCGCGTCGATGTCGGCGGCACCGAGCAGTCGGTGCGCACCATCGCCACCGTCGAAGCCGCGCAGGACATCGCGCGCCTGGACGTGTCGCTCAGCGACGGCCGGCGGCTGCGCATGGACCAGGTGGCGAACGTCACCGACACCGTCGCCGAGCCGCGTTCGATGGCACTGATGGATGGCCGGCCGGTGGTCGCCTTCGACGTGCTGCGCTCGCGCGGTGCCGGTGAACTCGACGTGGCCGAGGCTTCGCGCGCGGTGATCGATGACCTGCGCGCCGCGCATCCGGAGATCGTCTTCGCCGAAGCCGTCGACCACGTGACGCCCATCGCCGAGAACTACCACGGCTCGATGATGCTGCTGTACGAAGGTGCGGCGCTGGCCGTGCTGGTGGTGTTCTGCTTCCTGCGCGACGGCCGCGCCACGCTGATCGCGGCGGTGGCGCTGCCGCTGTCGGCCATCCCGACGTTCGCGGTGATGCACCTGATGGGCTTCAGCCTCAACACGGTGTCGCTGCTGTCGCTGTCGCTGGTGGTCGGCGTGCTGGTGGACGACGCCATCGTCGAGATCGAGAACATCGAGCGCCACCTGCTGATGGGCAAGACGCCGCTGCGTGCGGCGACCGAGGCGGCCGACGAAATCGGGCTGGCGGTGGTGGCCACCACGTTCACGCTGATCGCGGTGTTCCTGCCCACCTCGCTGATGGGCGGGGAAGTGGGCATGTACTTCGTGCAGTTCGGCTGGACCGCGGCGGTGGCGGTGTTCTTCTCGCTGGTGGTCGCGCGCATGCTGACGCCGACGATGGCGGCGTACCTGCTGAAGGCGCCGAAGAAGGTTCACGCGCCGCCGCGCTGGCTGGCGCGCTACCTGCAACTGGCGGACGCCTGCCTGCGGCATCGCACGGCGACGATCGGTGCCGCCGCGTTGCTGGTGGTGTGCGGACTCGGCGTCGCGGCGCTGCTGCCCGGCGAGTTCATTCCAGCCGACGACGGCAACCAGGCGCAGGTGACGCTGACCCTGCCGCCCGGCAGCACGCTGCAGGACACGCGTGCGCTGGCCGAACGCGCCCGCACGCTGATCGCGGCGCAACCCCAGGTGGTGTCCGTCTATACCGCGATCGGCGCGAGCACCGGCGGCGGTGAACCGGGCGAGGATGCGCAGCCCGGCACCGTCACCACCGCCACGATCACCGCCAACCTCGCGCCGCGCAGCGAGCGCGACCTGACGCGGCAGCAGATCGAGAGTCGCCTGCGCGACGAGCTTGCACAGCTGCCCGGCGCCCGCATCCGCGTGGGCGGTGGTGACGACGAAGGCTACGAACTGGTGCTGGCGTCGGAAGACGGCGCGGCCCTCGCGCGCCATGCCGCGGTGGTGGAACGCGAACTGCGCGGCATCCCCGGTGTCGGCGCGGTCACTTCGTCCGCCAGCCTGGTACGTCCGGAACTGGTGGTGCGGCCGGATTTCGCGCGCGCCGCCGACCTGGGCGTCACGTCGTCCGCCATCGCCGAAACCCTGCGCATCGCCACCGCCGGCGACTACCGCCAGGACCTGGCCAAGTTGAACCTCAGCGAGCGGCAGGTGCCGGTGGTGGTGCGATTGGCCGACCGCGGCCGCGACGACCTCGACACGCTGCGCCGCCTGCCGGTGCCCGGCGCGCGCGGACCGGTGCCGCTGGAAAGCGTGGCCGACCTGCAACTGCTGACCGGTCCGTCGGAACTGACGCGCTACGACCGCATGCGCAACGTCGAGTTCGCGGTCGAGCTCGGCGGACAGCCGCTGGGCGATGTCGAAGCCGCCGCCGACAAACTGCCCAGCCTGCGCAACCTGCCGCGCGGCGTGGTCCATGCCGCCACCGGCGAGGCCGAAGTGATGGGCGAACTGGTGGTCGGCTTCGCCGTCGCGATGATGGCCGGCATCTTCTGCGTCTACGCCGTGCTGGTGCTGCTGCTGAAGGACTTCGCGCAGCCGATGACCGTGCTGGTGGCGCTGGTGCTGGCCATTCCGGGCGCGTTCCTGGCGCTGTTCCTCACCGGCGCCTCGCTGTCGATGCCGTCGATGATCGGACTGATCATGCTGATGGGCATCACCACCAAGAACTCCATCCTGCTGGTGGACTACATCGTCATCGCGCGCCGCGACCATGGCATGGACCGCGCGAGCGCCATCATCGATGCCTGCCGCAAGCGCGCCCGCCCCATCGTCATGACCACGCTCGCGATGGGCGCCGGCATGTTGCCGGTCGCGCTGGGCATCGGGGCCGATCCCAGTTTCCGCGCGCCCATGGCGATCGTCGTCATCGGCGGGCTGCTCACTTCCACCGTGCTGTGCCTGCTGGTCGTGCCGGTGGTCTACAGCCTGGTCGACGACGTCATCGGCCGCGTGCGCACGGCCGTCGCCGCGCGCCGCAGTCCGGACGCGGCGGCGGTGGAGGCGGGCGCATGAACACGATGGACAAGGAGCACATCGTTGCAGGTCCTTCTTGCGCGGCGGGGGTCAGGCAAGCGCCCCCGTCCGCGCCTTTTTCTTCCCGGGGTCGCCGATGAACTTCAGCACCCTCGCGCTGGCCGCGGTCGGTCTCTACGCGGCCGCGTCCATCGCCTATGTCTACCGCTGGCGCGGACGGCTGCGCTACGCCGGCTTCGGCGAATACCTGCGCAAGAGCTGGCCGGTCTTTGCGCCGTTCAACTGCCTGCTGTACCTGGCCACGCACCGGTCCGCGCGGCAGCCGGTGATCGACAGCCGCTATCTCGACGGCATCTCCATCCTGCGCGCGCACTGGCCACGCATCCGTGCCGAGGCGCTGGCGCTGTATGCCAGCGGCGCGCTGGACGCGACCGCCCAGCCGGGTTCGGTGGGCTACCACGACCTCGGCTTCCGCACCTTCTACAAGCGCGGATGGCGCAAGTTCTACCTGCGCTGGTACGACACGCCGCATCGCTCGGCGCAACGGCTGTGCCCGGAAACGCTGTGGCTGCTGGCGCAGGTGCCCGGCATCCGCGCGGCGATGTTCTCGGTGCTGCCGCCGGGCGCGGAGCTGACCCTGCATGCGGATCCGCTGGCGTGTTCGTTCCGCTACCACCTGGGTCTGGTCACGCCGAACGACGATGCCTGCTTCATCAACGTCGACGGCCAGGCGCTGTCGTGGCGCGACGGCCAGGATTTCGTCTTCGACGAAACCTATCCGCACTTCGCACGCAACGACACCGACACGCTGCGGCTGATCCTGATGTGCGATGTCGAGCGGCCGATGAACCCGTTCGGTCGCGCGTTCAATCGTCTCTATTCGCAGCTGGCGCGCGCGCTGGCCGTGCCCAATACCGACGAGGACCGGCGCGGTCCGCTGACTGCCGTGTTCGCCACCGTCGCGCCATGGCGCACGCGGGCGCTGACACTGAAGGCGCAGCATCGCGGCGTGTACGTGGTGCTGAAATATTCGTTGAATACGGCGCTGCTTTTGCTCGCCTTCCTGCCCGTTTACGCCGTGCTACAGTGGATCGAGCGCGCGGGCATCGCGGCGATGTACTGAACCATGCGCGACCGGTCGCCGTTCTTTCCGTCCGCATTTTCCGAGGCGCACGTGCCATGAGCAGGGATTCCCTGTCGATCCTGATCATCGAGGACAACGCGCAGCTCGCGGCCAACCTCTACGACTACCTGGAAGGTTGCGGCCACAGTCTCGATGCCGCGCCCGACGGCCTGTCGGGCCTGCACCTGGCCTCGTCGAAGGACTACGACGCCATCGTGCTGGACTGGAACCTGCCGCGCCTGGACGGCCTGACCGTGCTGCGCCGCCTGCGTGGCGAGGCGAAGAAGAAGGTGCCGGTGATCATGCTGACCGCGCGCGACCAGCTCAACGACAAGATCGACGGTTTCGAGTCCGGGCTGGACGACTATCTGGTCAAGCCGGTGGCGCTGCCCGAGATCGAAGTGCGCCTGCGCGCGCTGGTCGCACGCCTGCGCCAGTCGGCCGCGCCGGACGATGTGCTGGCCGTCGGCGACCTGCAGTTCCACATGGGCACCATGGAGATCCAGCGCGGCACGCGCCGCATCGTGCTGACGCGTACCGGGCGCCGCCTGCTGGAGCTGCTGATGCGCGAAAGCCCGCAGGTGGTGTCGCGCGCGAAGCTGGAACGCGCGGCGTGGGGCGACGAAGTGCCCGGCACCGATCTGTTGCGCTCGCACATGTATGTGCTGCGCCGTGCGCTGGAACAGGCGCCGGAAACCACGCTGCTGCATACCGTGCCCGGCATCGGCTACCGGTTGTGCGTGCTTGAATAGGGTGCTCGCCATGATCTTCAAGCCGCGCGGCGTGCACGGTGGCATCACTGTGGCGCTGGTCGTGTTCGGGCTGATCATGATGACCTCGCTGACGTTCCAGAACTTCAGCAGCCAGGGCCTGATCGAGCACCGCTACTGGGCCGATCTGTTGCGAGAGGTGTCGGACGAACACGCTGCGCTGGTGCGCACGGGCGATGCGCTGCCGCAGGATGGGCTGGTGCGCTCGTGGTACATCGCGCCCGGCGCGGCGACCTCGGCGCCGGACTACCTGGCCGACCTGCCGCCGGGCGAGTACTCCACCGAGAACGGCTTCCGCAATTTCACTGAACTCGAAGGCTTCGAGGGTCACGGCAGTTTCCATGCGGTGGTCGTCGACCTGCCACCGGGCCGCCTGGTCACCGCGCTCGACATCGGGCCGATCGAGGACCAGCAGAACCGCACCTCGTGGTGGAGCCTGGTGTGGGCGTTGTCGTTCGCGCTGATGATCTGGGCGGTGATCGCCTGGCTGCACGCCAACCTGGTGCGGCCGGTCCGCGACCTGGCCGACCGCATGCAGGCCATCGATCCGCGCGACAGCACGGCACGGCTGCCGACCACTTACCTGCGTGAGGAAATCCAGGTCATCGCGCAGGCCAGCAACGTGCATTTGGAGCGGGTGGGCCAGTTCATCGAGCGCGAGCGTAGCCTGCTCGACCAGGCCAGCCACGAGTTCCGCACACCCATCGCGGTGATCGCGGGCGCGGTCGACGTGCTCAAGCAGATGCCGCTGCCCGATACGTCGCAGCCGGCGCTGGCGCGCATCGAACACGCGGTCGAAGGTCTGTCCGAAACCATGGTGGCGCTGCTGTACCTGGCGCGCGAACCCGAGGCGGGCAGCGAGCCTGCCGAGGTCACCGCGCTGCACGAATGCCTGCCACGCATCGTCGAAGACCACGAGCACCTGCTGGCCGGGCGCGGCGCGCAGCTGCGCGTGGGCGAGTTGCCGCCCACGTACCTGGCGGCACCGGAAGCGATGGTGCGCATCGCGGTCAGCAACCTGATCCGCAATGCCATCGAAAACACCGAAGCCGGCTATGTGGAAGTGACGCTGTCGCAGGGGGTCATCGCCGTCGTCGATTCCGGCAGCGGCTTCAATCCGGTGGAGGCCGCACGGCGCTACCGCGAGAGCCTGCGCAGGGCCGCGCCCACGCGCGGGCAGGGGCTGGGCCTGTTCCTGATCGGCCGCATCTGCGAGCGCTTCGGCTGGCGCCTCGCCATCGATGCCGGCACCGTCGCCGGCACGCGCGCGCACCTGGACGTGTCGGCCAGCGTCATCCCGCTGTAGGGAAGCGCCGAGCATTTCTCAGTTCGTCATTCCCGCGAAGGCGGGAACCCAGCGCCTTTCTCTTTTGCGCGGCGTGAAGTCGCTGGGTCCCCGCCTGCGCGGGGATGACGGGTTCACGAGGTCTTGCTTGGTGCTGTCTGCCGACAGGATCCGTTCAGCGCGTCGTCGCCACGCACGACATTGCAGCGACATCGCCTCGCCATTCTGGCCTCGACGTTCGCACCCCGCGCTTTCGTGCGCAGGGCCCCCTCGCGAACGCCCCACCCACCCCTGACGAGGTCCTGCATCCCATGAAAAAGCTCCTGTTGTCCGTGCTGCTGTCCGGCATGTCGTCCGTCGCGTTCGCCCAGGCCGGCGATGGCGACGGTCCTCCCGAAGGCGGCCCGCCGCGCTGGAGCGTGGGGCTGGGCGCGATGATCAAGAACGGCCAGTACGCGGGCGAGGGCTCGGACGTGATGCCGATCCCGCTGGTGACGTACAACGGCGAGCGGTTCTTCTTCCAGGGCATCACCGCCGGCTGGAAGTTCATCGACAACGATGCGTTCGAGCTGGCCGCGATCGGCAAGTTCCGGTTCGACGGGTTCGACGTGAAGGACCTGGGCCGCGCCGAGCTGGCGCGCAACGGCATCGACTACCGTCTGCTGGAAGACCGCGACAAGGGCTTCGACGTGGGCATGGCGGCGAAGTGGAAGGGCCGCGGTGGTGAACTGGACGTCGAGCTGCTGGCCGACGCCACGGGCACCAGCGAGGGCCAGGAGCTGTCGCTGCAGTACGGCTATCCGTTCCAGATCGGCAAGGGCCAGCTGACGCCGCAGGTGGGCGTGACCTGGCAGTCGGATGACCTGGCCAACTACTACTACGGCACGCTGAAGGAGGAGGTGGCGCGCGGGGTGGTGAACTACAAGCCGGATTCGGTGACGGTGCCGCACATCGGTTTCAGCTATTTCCGCCCGATCGGCGAGAAGTGGTCGATCATGAGCTTCGCCAAGTACAGCCGCCTGCCGGACGAGCTGTCCGACAGCCCGCTGCTGGAGCGCGACACCGACAGCAACGCCTCGATCTTCATCGGGCTGTCGCGGGGGTTCTGAGGCGCAATGCGCGCCAGCGGCATGCAAGACCTGCGTTTCCCTCTCCCCGCGCAGCGGGGAGAGGGTGCCGAAGGTGGATGAGGGGCGCTGTGATGCAACCCCGCTTCGTGCGCGGAACCAAGGTCAGGCTGGTCATTCGGGGGTGGGTCTCGCCCACCCCGGCGGGTATCATCATGGGCGACCGCGGCGCTACATACTGGCGTCGCTGGAACTTGATGTGGGGCTGAACCGGGGCCCCATCCTTTGATTGGGGATACCGAATGCCGTGGCTGGAGTGGCACAAACGCGATGACGACTTGAAGGCCACGGCGAAGACGCCGTACCGCCTGCTTCAACCGATCCAGTCCCTGTCCTACGGCGATGAAGGCGCGCCGAACATGCTGATCCAGGGCGACAATCTGGAAGCCTTGAAGGCGCTCCTGCCGTACTACGCGGGGCAGGTGAAATGTATTTTCATCGACCCGCCGTACAACACGAAAAGCGCATTCGAGCATTACGACGACAATCTGGAACATGCCCAGTGGCTGTCCATGATGTATCCGCGCATGGTGCTGCTGCGCGAACTGTTGAGCGAGGACGGCTCCATTTGGATCACGTTGGACGATAACGAAGCACATTACTTCAAAGTAATGTGCGATGAAATTTTCGGTCGCGGAAACTTCATCGCTAACGTGTTGTGGCAGAAGGTGTTCTCACCGAAAAACTCGGCTCGCCATTTTTCCGTCGATCATGATCATATTTTTGTTTACGCGAAGAACGCTGAAGTATGGCGTCCAAACCATCTAGAACGTTCGGCGAAGCAAGCCGCTACCTACAAGAATCCCGACGACGATCCGCGTGGGTCATGGACTTCTGGCGATCTATCGGCGCGAAACTTCTACGGCGCTGGCACGTATCCAATAACGACACCATCGGGACGGACCATCAGCGGACCGCCCAACGGAATGTATTGGCGAGTTTCGCGCGAGAAGTTCGACGAGATGGATAGGGATGGCCGGATTTGGTGGGGCGCGAACGGCAGCAACACCCCTCGAATCAAGCGATTCCTCTCCGAAGTCAAGCAAGGCGTTGTGCCGCAGACCATGTGGATGAACGCCGACGTGGGGAACACGCAGGAAGCGAAGAAGGAAGTGGTCGCGCTGTTCGGCAGCGAGAACTTCATGACGCCGAAGCCAGAGCGGCTAATGGCCAGGGTGATTGAGATCGCTTCACAACCCGGCGACCTGGTTCTCGACAGTTTTCTCGGGTCCGGCACCACTGCGGCAGTCGCGCACAAGACGGGCCGGCGATGGATCGGTATCGAAATGGGTGAGCAGGCACGCACCCATTGTCAGCCGCGTCTAGTGAAAGTGATCGACGGCGAACAGGGTGGCGTGTCGAAGTCGCTCGACTGGCAAGGCGGTGGCGGTTTTCGCTTCTACCAACTAGGCCCGAAGGTATTCGACGACCAGGGCTGTATCAATCCCGAAATCAAGTTCGAGCAACTGGCAGCCCATATCTGGTTCGCAGAGACCGGCGCCGCGCGAAGCACGCGCGCCATGAAGTCGCCGCTGCTGGGCGTCCACAACGGCACCGCTTACTACCTGCTCTATAACGGCATTCTGGGCGACAAGACGCTCTCGGGCGGCAACATGCTGTCCATGAAGGTGCTGGCGGGTCTGCCGGAACACGACGGCCCGATGGTGATCTACGGCGAAGGCACGAACATGACCAACGACCGCCTGCGGTCGTTGGGGATCAAGTTCAAGAAGACCCCCAACGACATCCGGGCGAGGTGATTCAGTGGACTTGAAGGACTACCAGGAAAAATCCCTCGTGCGGCTGGCTGACTTCCTGCGCGCTGCGCGCATGGACGGCATTGCCGAGGCGTTCGCCGCTAATGCCCACCCGGATCCCAAGTCCATGCTGGTGCCGGAGTACCGCACCCTACGCGACAAGGACAACGCGGAACTATCGAGCCTGCGTGGCGTGCCGTATGTGGCGATCCGCATTCCCACTGGCGGCGGCAAAACCCTGATGGGCGCGCATTTCATCCGCTGCGCGGCGGACAACTGGCTGGAGCGCGACCGCCCGCTGGTGGTATGGCTGGTGCCCAGCCGCACGATCAAACAGCAGACCCTGGACGCGTTCAAGAATCGTCGTCACCCCTACCGCCTCGAACTCGATGCCGCATTCGGTGACCAGGTGTCGGTGCTGGACAGCGACGACATCGAGCAATTGACGCCGCAGGAACTGGCCACGCGCACCTGTATCGTCGTTGCCACGATGGCGGCTGCGCGCGTCCACGACATTGATATCCGCGATTTCTACGCGCACAAGGAGGCGCTGGAACCGCACTTCATCGCACTGCCGAAAGACGCGCCGCTGTCGGAGCTAGAACAGGCGGAGGACGGCACCGGGCCGCGCTTCTCGTTCGCCAACCTGCTACGCCTCCACCGTCCGCTGGTCATCACCGACGAGGCGCACAACGCGACTAGCGACCTGTCCGGCGTCGTGTACGAACGGCTGGTTCCCAGTGCCATCATCGAACTGACCGCCACGCCGGACATGACCACTAGCAATGTACTGGTGCGCGTCTCTGCCTCGCAGTTGTTCGCCGAGCAAATGATCAAATTGCCGGTGCTGCTGGAAGAACACCTGGACGGCTGGGACGTGGCTCTGCGCCATGCGCTACTGCGCCGGCAAGAACTGGAAGAAATCGCCAAGAAGGAACCCGACTACATTCGCCCGATCCTGCTGATCCAGGCCGAGCACAAGGGTGGAGAGGCCACGGTCGACACCATTTACGAGCACCTAACGGGCGAAGATGGCGAACGGATCGACAAGGACTGGGTGAAGATTGCCACGGGCGACCAGCGCGAGTTAGATGGGGTCGACCTGTTCGCGGAAAGCTGCCCCGTGCGCGTCATCATCACGATGGAAGCGCTAAAAGAGGGTTGGGACTGTTCATTTGCCTATGTTCTGTGCTCGGTGTCTGGCACGAAGTCCGCGACTGACATCGAACAGTTGCTGGGCCGCGTGCTGCGTATGCCCTACGCGCGCACTCGCGACCAAGCGGCACTTAACAAGGCTTATGCACATGTCGTATCGCCATATTTTGGCGCGAAGGCCGTCGAGTTCACCGAACACCTGGAAGGCATGGGTTTCTCGCGGTTGGAAGCCGCTCAAAGCGTCCCTGTCCAGCCACCGTTGATCCCTGGCGGTGGCGAGCACCCGGCGCTCAAAGTCGAAACGCTTCGCCTGACCACCAGCAAAAAGCCGGACCTGGCCAATGTGCCGGCAGGCGACCTGCGCAACATCACGATCAAGCCCGTCGAGGAAGAGGGTAAGTTCGAGGTGGAGATCAAAGGCGCGATCCAGCCGGAGAGCGTCGAGGCCATTGCCAAAGTGTTCACCGGCAAGGCTAAGGAACAGGCGCGGACTGCGCTCGAACAGCACAACACGCGCGCCAAGTTGCGCGAGACGCCCGCGCAGAAGGGTGTGAAGTTCGAAGTGCCGCAGTTGTCGATCAAGTTCGGCGACCGTGTGGTTCCGGTCGAGAACGACCTGCTGGTGGAGGACGGATTCTGGAATCCAGCGGATGCCGCAGGAGCGCTAGACACGCTGACCTTCGACACGCGCACGCAGACCTGGGAAATCGACATCGGCGAGAAGGCGGTGAAGATGAACATGATCCAGGAGCCGCAGGCCGAGTATCTATCCGGCCTGACTGGCGACTGGAGAGAAGCGGACCTGCTGGTATGGCTGGAAGGCAAAGTCGTCCAGAACGATGTACGCCACGAAGCGATGATCGAATGGATCGCGCAGGCCATCGCACCGTTGAAGCACAAGGGGTACAGCCTGGGCCAACTGGTGCGCGGACGATTCATCGTCGCGCGCCGCTTGCTGGGCCTGCTGGACGAGGCCAAGACCAAGCGCGGCAACCAGGCGCACCAGCGCCTGTTCGCGTTGGAAGAAGTCGTGGTCGATCCGTCGGTGGTGTTCAAGTTCTCGAGCCTGGCCTATCCCATGCGGTCGCCATGTCCGGCACCGATGGAGTGGCCGAAGCACTACTACGAGGTGCCAGGCGACCTGCCATTCCAGCGCAAGGATGGCACTCTTGCTGAAGAGTTCCGGTGCGCGACCGCCATCGAAAGGAATGCCGACGTGGAGGTGTGGGTGCGTAATCTGGCACACCCGACGCAGTTCCGATTCCCGACCGCGACTGGCTCCACCTATCCTGACTTCATTGCGAAGTTGAAGGACGGGCGCATTCTCGTGATCGAGTACAAGGGCGACGATCGCTACGATCATCCGAAGAATGCAGCCAAGCGGGCGGTGGGTGAGCTGTGGGCACGCAAGTATCAGAACGGCCTTTACCTCATGCCCCGAGACAAGGACGAGGTGGGTCGCGACATAGACCAGCAGATTGCGGCTGCCATCGCTGCTGGCCGATAGGAGAAGGAAGTCCCGCTAGTCTGGATTCATGCCGCACTGATAACTAGGAAGTTTCCGTATGAGCGATATCCAACTGTTCAGGCTTAAAGAGGGCGGAGTGGCTGAGTTGCCGGGTCGAGCGGCGGCAGTGGAGAAGCAGCTGCAAGCACTGATTGAAATGCAGATGCCAACGTTTCTTGGTGTTCGATTTCTCGCAAGCGAGTATGCGACGGGAAAGACACACAAGGGTCGCATCGACTCGCTCGGACTGGACGAAAACGGCTGCCCGGTCATCGTCGAGTACAAGCGGCACAGCAACGAGAATGTCATCAATCAGGGCCTTTTCTATCTGGACTGGCTACTCGATCACCAAGCGGAGTTCCGCTGGCTGGTGATGGAGCGGCTTGGTAGGGAAGCGGCGGACGCTATCGATTGGTCTGGCACCCGGCTGATCTGCATTGCAGCAGACTTCACCCGCTACGATCAGCATGCTGTCCAGCAGATTCCACGGAACATCGAGCTACTTCGTTACAAGTTGTTCGCCGACGATCTTCTGTTGCTAGAGCTGGTGAACGCCGTCAGCGTCGCTGACGCCACCCAAGTCAAGCCCGAGGTGCAGGCAGCCGCGTCCCAGAGGCAGGGCGGCAAGGACAAGTCATTCGACGAACAGTATGCAGGTGCGTTGCCTGAGACCCGACAGGTCTATGACGCTCTCGCGTCGCACGTCATGGCGCTTGGGGATGACGTCATCGAGCGGAAGCTCAAGCTTTACACCGCCTTCCGTAGGTTGAAAAACTTCGTGAGCGTGGTGATGTATCCGAACAAGATGCTCGTATTCCTGAAAGTCGACCCTGATACGGTGGCGCTTGAGGACGGCTTTAGTCGGGACGTCAGGCAGATCGGCCATTGGGGAACCGGTGATCTCGAGCTGACTTTGCGGACGACAGCTGATATCGAGAAGGCCAAGCCCCTGATTGAGCGGAGTTACGTCGAAGGTTGAATGCATCTCCCATGACGTGCTTAAGCTCGGCTTGGGCATTCTCGGCTGAGCTGACTTACGTTTGCGGATCTGAATGCCATGCCGGACCTTTTCGAGCTCAACGATCTTCTTGCCAAGGCAGGTGTCCGTCCTGACGAAGTGCTCGTCATGCGGCACCGTCCGACCGAGCCGGAGCTACGTAAAGTGCTTCCCTGGCTTGCGGCAGAGCGGCACAGCGTGTTCAACGCCTATCAACAGAACCACGGCCCGATCGTGGAGAAGGCGTTGATGCGTGCGCGCTACCTGGCTTCCTTCATCGGTCATGAAGCGGGGAGGGCGGTGTTCGTCGGCCTCTATGACATGGCCGGCTCAAGAACGGTGTCGACACGCGACTTCTGGAAGCTTCCCGGCAATGCGGAACTGCGCAGTCTCGGTACGCGCGGGCCCAAGAACCGCGACCATTCGCAATGGTTCGATCTGGTGCCGAACGTCGTCATGTCGGACTGGAAAGGAAGGCTGGTAGTCCAGTGGCCGGGTATCGAGCGCTCCTGGTGGCGCTGGTCGGACAGGAACCGGATCCCGGTGCATGCCATCCACGAAGAGAGTCTGTTGGTGCCACCCATGCCCGACTGGCAGTCACTGGTGATCGATTGGGATCAATTGCCCCTGTTGCCTGCCAGTTGGCGGCTCATGCTCTCCCAGTGGCGGGGCGTTTATCTGATCTTCGATCGTTCGTCGGGAAAGCGCTATGTGGGTTCTGCGGCGGGCGGCGAGAACCTGCTGGGTCGCTGGCTCAACTACGCCGATTCAGGGCATGGCGGCAATCGACTGCTTCGGGGCCGGGATCCGTCGGACTTCGCTTTCAGCATCCTGCAACGGGTGTCTCCGGATACGGAGATGCCGGAGGTAGTTGCGGTGGAGAGTTCCTGGAAGGATCGTCTGCATACCCGAGCGCCCGACGGTCTCAACGACAACTGATGTGGCTGTCGCGTTCGGCACAAGATCTCTTCTCACACAAACATCCATCGTTGGATGTTTTTCGGTCAACGTTCCAAGTGTTTCGGTCTCTCTTCTCTCATTAAGGGTCAACGTTGACCCTTTCAGGGCCAACGTTGGAAGTCTTTCAGTGTTTCGTCTCTCACTAAGATCCAACGTTGACCCTTTTTCGGTGTTTCTTCTAACACTTACGGTCAACGTTGACCCTCTTTGCTCCAACGCTGGATGTTTTTTGGTGTCGCGACACCCTTTTTCGGTCAAGCTCGCCGCGTAGTGTGAGAAGTCCTCCATTAGCAAAGTGACAGCGCGAGATCGCGTTGCGCGCAGGTAGGCTGCGGAGGCCGACTGACTTTGGTCGGTACTTTGAATGGACGCAATCACATGTCTCAAGACCGTATCAGCATCACCGTCGACGCCGACCGCATGGACCGTATCGACGCTTCCCTGTCCGCACTGGAAGCCGACCTCGACCTCCTGATCGCCCTGACGCCCGACGAACGCCAGGATCTGGTGAAGATGGGTACCAAGTCGCGCGCGTTCTGCGCGACCGCTCTCGAAGTTGCCGAACAGCATGCCGGCCTCATGCCGCGCGATTTCGACTTCGGCGCCTTCCGCCAGGATCACCTGGCCCTCGATGCACTGCGCCCCCGTGCCGCACGGCTCGGCCACCTGATGCAACGCATGGCCGACACCGAACTCGCCCTGGGCAGCGACGTGATGGCGGCGGCGCTCGAGGTCTACGGCGTGCTGAAAGTGGCCGGCAAGGACAAGGGCGTGGACGAAGCGCGCCGCGAACTGGCCTCGCGCTTCAGCCGCCGCCGCGGCACACCCGATGCCGCACCGTCCACCTGACCCGCGCTCCCGTTCCACACAGGAAGGCCCCGCATCGCGGGGCCTTCTTCTTTCATGCGCCGACGGCCCGTGGCGACGCATCGGACATCGAGGGCGGCTGCGCATCCGCTTGTTGGCCGAAGCCCGTCGCCCTAAGATCGGGCGGCATCAAGGGGAGCCCACCAGGCGGTGTGCTTTGGACAGGGTTGTAGCCGGATCCGCGGGATCGGTTACCACGCGACTGGGCGCACATGACGGGCTGGCGTTATCCATGGATCAGGTGAACTGATGAACATCCCCGTCAGGAACAGAAGGATCACGACGCCTCCAGGCTACGGGGAGCGCGAGTGCTTCCTGGTGTCCTATCAATTGCCCCTGTGCAAGCACTGTTTTGTGCTTTGCCACGAGCCGGGCGATCCGGATCACCCCAGCATCGACTTTGCAGTCATGAGCTTCTTCATGGCGGAGGCTCATGAGCTTTCAGCCCGCGTCACGGGCAATGCCCATTCATTCGTCGTCATCCACAGCGGTGGATTCGTCAGGAAGCGTCACAACCTGCACATGCATGTATTCGTGATCCGGCGGCGCTGGGAGAAAGCCTGGCTCTACGCGCTGCTGGCGGCCGTTCACGCCACGTCTGCGGTCAGGCGTGCGGTTCTCAGGCTGGCCGGTCGTGCGCCTGAGCATTCATTCGAGCCGAAGCCGCTTCGCGGCTCGGCGTGATCCAAACAATAGGTATCTCAAGAAAGCCACATGAATCTGGTCCATCTCCTGTGCACGGCGTTGATCGTGACGTACTCGCTGCTGCTTGTCCTTGCATCGCGCTATCCGAACGCACGATGGGTGTACTGGCTGTTCGGCTACAGCATCGGGCCGCGGTCCGACGTGAAGTACCTGACCAAATCCCAGCTGGGGAGTTCTTCCTGGCGCTTCCTGGCCTGGGGCGGCCTGTGCCTGGTTGCGCTGGTGGCACTGGTCAAGCTTCCCCAGTTCACCGGCTGGGGCCCTGGGGCGCCAGCCTTCACGGTGCTCCTGTTCCTGGTGCTCGTGATTCTCTGCGGCATGGGACTCGTCGGCGGCCTGTATCTGTTTGCCTGGTATCTGTTGCGAAGCCCGAAGTACGTGCCACCCATCTGATGAAGATGCCCGATAGTTCAATCGAGGTGATGCCGCTTTGCGGCGCATGGTCCCGTCGTAACACCGCACAGGAGCGATCCGGTGGCGCAGTTCCAGTTCCAGCCGAAATGGAAAGAGAAGCTTGTGTGCTCGCACCCCGCGGGCAGCTTTTCGCTGGATATGCCGATGGGCGTGGTGTCGGTCATTCTTCCTTCCGAGGCGTCGTGGCCCCAGCATTCGCCGCCTTGGGCGAGGTCGCTCTGGCCGCAGTTGCACGCAGAGCTTTCCGCGTGGTGTGCGTCCAACAACATTCCGCTGCACGTTGAGGTCTGGTAGCCAGTCGATCCGCGCGTGGTCCGAAAGTTCACCCGGTCGTATCCGCTTGGCGGGGCGGCCCAATTCAGGCGTCAGGTCCTGCATGCAACTCTGGAAACTCTTCATCGTCATCGGTCTACTTTCGCTGTGCCTGGCCGGGTTTCTTGTGGGCATGAGCCTTCGTGAGGCGGCGATCATTCGCGCCTACACGGACGCGCCCGTCGGCGAGCCATTGATTGTTCCGCTGATCGGGATCGGCATCATGGCGTTGGGTTACGGCATCGCCTACAGGCGTCGGGGCTAGCGGCCGGGCTGCAGTCCCAGGCGGATCATCCAGGACAAACCGGCTTCGCCGGACCCATCAACCCGAGTGTCAGGCCATATGAATCTTTCCGAAGCATTCCGCCAGTTCACGACGTTTCCCGACGACGGCATCATTTTTGCGGAGCGCGTAGGTGGCGTCTTCAGGCCGGACTCCAGGTGCGTGGTCCTGGTGCTGTCGGACGAGCAGCTGCAATTGCAGACGTCGGTGGTCGCGGCGCAACTCGCGCCGGGCTTTGAGTACTTCCTGGAAGTCGAGACCGCGGCAGGCTTTGCGGTCGGTGCTTCGACGCCTGCCCAGGTGGATGAGGCGCTGGCGCTTCTCATCCGTTATGCGGAAAACGATGCATGACGGGGTG
The DNA here is from genome assembly GCF_014851805.1 of Pseudoxanthomonas sp. PXM02. Lineage (GTDB taxonomy): Bacteria > Pseudomonadota > Gammaproteobacteria > Xanthomonadales > Xanthomonadaceae > Pseudoxanthomonas_A. The sequence continues at coordinate 802,287 of NZ_JACVAK010000001.1, read as the reverse complement.
ATGCGATCCGACGGTTCGCCCAACGTTCCATCTTGCCGCATCGCCCAACCCGGACCCACACCCCATGCTCGCCAGCGCCGCGCAGATCGTCGATCTTCCCCCGCCCACGCCCGAGCAGTTGGACCTGCTCAGCACAGTCATGATGATCAGCTTCGCGCTTGCCGTGCTGGCCTTCGTCTGCGTGGTGGCGGCAGCCGCATGGGTCGCCGTCAAGACACGCTTGCCCGGGCGCTACACCGTGCTCGCCAGCATCCTGCTGCTGCCGCTCTGGTTCCTGTTCGAACAATCCATGGGCGGCCACCTGGAAATGACCTTCGGCCCGGTCGCGCTGCTGGTCGCTGCGATCGTCTACTGCGGCTTCGCCATCGTGTTCTCCATCGGCTTCGTGCGCATGAGCCGGTCGTTCCTGAAGCATGTCGCTGCGCCTCGTCGCGACGGCTGACACGTTCTCGACACCGCATCGCGGCCTGTTCACCTTGCAAAGGCCCCGCATCGCGGGGCCTTTGCTTTTCGCCCTGCGTAAGCGCTGCTCACCGGGCGTTAGCGTGGCGAAACAGCGGAAATACAGAGGTTTGTCACGGATATGCATTTACGTGCGTGGCGCGCGCATTGCGGCCTCAAGGCGGCACGGGCAGGGCCGTTATGCAGGGTGCGGCGCAAGCGGATGGGAAGCGCCGGTGTCTGCGCCAACCCTGTCGGGGATGGCCCGATACACCACCGCGAACACATACAGGAAGCTACGACCATGACCACCGCCGCCGCCCTCTCGCCCGAAACCTCCCGGCCTGCGTTCGAATGGCGCGCGTGGATTGCGCGTCTGGTGGGCGGCGGCCAGCACGTCTCGGCGAAGGAAACCCAGCGACGCGCACGGCTGGCCGAACTGCAGGCGCAGGTGGATGCGCTGCACAAGGTGCAGGCCGTCATCGAGTTCGACCTCAGCGGCAACATCCTGACCGCCAACACCAACTTCCTGGCCGCACTGGGCTACACGCTGCCGGAGATCGTCGGCCATCACCACCGCATGTTCGTCAACGAGGACTATGCCGGCAGTGCGGCGTATCGCGACTTTTGGGCGCGCCTGGGGCGCGGCGAGTTCGACGAAGGCCAGTACCAGCGCATTGGCAAGGGCGGACGCGAAGTCTGGATCCAGGCCTCCTACAACCCCGTGTTCGACCAGAACGGCAAGCCGTACAAGGTCATCAAGTTCGCCACCGACATCACCCGGCAGACGCTGCAGGCGGCGGACTACGCCGGCCAGCTGGCGGCGATCAACAAGTCGCAGGCCGTGATCGAGTTCGACCTGACCGGCACCATCCTGTCGGCGAACCAGAACTTCCTGGACGCGATGGGCTATCGGCTGGACGAAGTACAGGGCCGGCACCATTCGATGTTCGCCGATGCCGCGTATCGCGACAGCGCCGAGTACCACGCGTTCTGGCAGAAGCTCGGCCGCGGCGAATACGACGCTGGCCAGTACCGCCGTTATGGCAAGGGCGGCCGCGAGATCTGGATCCAGGCCTCGTACAACCCGATCTTCGATGCCTGCGGCAAGCCGGTGAAGGTGGTCAAGTACGCCTCGGACGTCACCGACCAGGTGCGTGCCACGCTGGCCATGCAGGCCGCGCTGGCGCAGAGCCGGCAGGTGGTGGCCTCGGCGCAGGCGGGCGACCTGACCGCACGCGTGCCCACCGCCGACAAGGACGGTGCGGTGGCCGAGCTGTGCCAGGGCATCAATGCGCTGGTGGAAGTCATGGCCGGTCTGGTCGGCGACATCCATGCGGCGGCCGACGTGGTCAACAACGGCGTGCGCGACATCGCTGCGGGCAACGCCGACCTGTCGCAACGCACCGAACAGCAGGCGGCGTCGGTGGAGGAAACCGCGTCGTCGGTGGCCGAGCTGAGCGCGACGGTCAGCCACACGGCCGACAATGCGCGGCTCGCCGCCGAACTGGCCGTGAGTGCGTCCGGGACGGCGGCGCGTGGCGGCGAGCTGGTGCATGGCGTGGTGGATACGATGGCGCAGATCAGCACCTCGTCGCGGCGCATCGCCGACATCATCGGCGTGATCGACGGCATCGCCTTCCAGACCAACATCCTGGCGCTCAACGCCGCCGTCGAGGCGGCGCGTGCGGGCGAGCAGGGCAGGGGATTCGCGGTGGTGGCGAGCGAAGTCCGCTCACTGGCGCAGCGCTGCGGCGGTGCCGCCCGCGAGATCAAGCAGCTGATCGGCGACTCGCTGGAACGCGTGGCGGCGGGCAGCCAGCAGGTGGAGAACGCGGGCGCCAACATGGAGGACATCGTCGCCAGCGTGGAACGCGTGAGCACGTTGATCGGCCAGATCAGCCTGGCCTCGCAGGAACAGAGCCTCGCCCTGCAGCAGGTCAACCAGACTGTCACGCATATCGATCACAACACGCAGCAGAACGCCGCGCTGGTGGAAGAAGCGGCCGCCGCGGCGCATAGCCTGCAGGACCAGGCGGAGCAGCTGTTGGGGGCGGTGGCGCGGTTCCATAGCTGAGGCATCGCGCGCGGCGGGCTTGAGCCCGCCCTACGTGGGGTATGCATCGCGTAGGCTGACGTCTCGTCCTACACGTGGTGCGGCGTCGATTCCATGCTCAAGTTCCTGAGAAACCTGGTCGTCGGGCTCGGCAAGATCGCGCTTGCGTTGGCTGCCATCGTGCTGGCCGTTGACGCCTACGGTACCTATGCCGACCGCGTGGCCGCGCGCAAGGCGGCAACGATGTGCGCGTCGATCCTTCCCGGCTCGGACGCAGCGCCGCTGATCGACCGCGCGCTCGAGGACGGTGCCAGCACGCGCAGCGCCCACTGGTTTACGTCGGGCGGCTTCGACACGCTCGCCATCATGTACGTCGGCGTGACGCCGTTGTCGCGCTTCCTGTGCATGGTCAAGGCGAAGGACGGACGTGTCGTGTCCGTAGAGCAGGCCTATATCGACTAAGGGCGACCGACGTGGCGACGGCTAAACCCCGGGTGACCGTGCGCCGCGGTTTCACGGTCCGCCTACGCGTTCAGGCGATAAGGTGAACGCGTTGCTGGTGGGGTAAGGACACGCGTGGACAGCTCATCGATGGCAGCAGGGCCTGGTTCCCCGGCGGAACAGCGGGTCCGGCTGTACGAAACCATCCTGCAGGTCACGCCCGACCTGGTCTACGTGTGGGACCTGCAACACCGCTTCACCTACGCCAACGCCGCGCTGCTGGCCATGTGGGGTATGACCTGGGACGAAGCCATCGGCAAGAACTGCCTGGAGATCGGCTACGAACCCTGGCACGCGGCCATGCACGACCGCGAGATCGAACAGGTCATCGCCACCCGCCTGCCGGTGCGCGGCGACGTGCCGTTCAACGGCACCAACGGCCGCCGCATCTACGACTACCTGCTGATGCCGGTGATCGGACCCGATGGCAACGTCGAAGCCGTCGCCGGCACCACCCGCGATGTCACCGACCGCAAGCAGCACGAAGACGCGCGTCGCCGCAGCGAAGAGCGCCTGGCCGCGATGGTCGACGCCACCACCGACCTGGTCTACCGCACCAATGACGACTGGAGCGAGGTGGACATCGTCGGCGGCAGCCTGCTGCTGGGCCGGCACGGCTCGCTGACACCGCAATGGCTGGACGTGCTGATCCACCCGGACGACCGCGAACAGGTGGCCCGGGAGATCGCCCGCGCCCATGCCACCGCGTCGACCTTCAAGGCCGAGCACCGCGTGCGCAACGACAGTGGCGCGTGGTCGTGGGTGTCCTCGCGCGCGGTACCGATCCGCCCGATCGGTGGCCCGATCACCGAATGGTTCGGCGCGGCCACCGACATCACCGAGCGCAAGGAACACGAAGAACTCCAGCGCCTGCTGCTCAACGAGCTCAACCACCGGGTGAAGAACACGCTGGCCATCGTGCAGTCGATTGCGCTGCAGACGTTGCGCGGCAGCGACGACCCGGCGCTGGCCTATGACCGCTTCGAATCGCGCCTGCATGCGCTGACGCAGGCGCACGACATGCTGACCCGCAAGCAGTGGGTACGCGCGCCGCTGGAGGAGATCGTGCGCACGGCCATCGCGCCCTGCATGCAGGACGACGACAAGCGCTTCACCCTGCGCGGCTTCCCCATCGAACTGGATCCGCAACGCGCGCTGGCGCTGACGATGGCACTGCACGAGCTGTGCACCAACGCGATGAAGTACGGTGCGCTGTCGGTGGACACGGGCCACGTGCACATCCATTGGGCGCGCGAGACGCACGACGACCGCGACAACCTGGTGCTGCGCTGGGAAGAGCAGGGCGGTCCTCCCGTGGTCGAGCCGGTCCAGCGCGGTTTCGGCTCGCGCCTGATCGAGCGTGGCTTGCGTCATGATCTGGGAGGGCATGTGACCCTTGATTTCCATCCCACCGGGGTACGCTGCGAGATCACCGCCCCGATCGCCAAAGAAGGAGCCACCGCATGACCTCGGATGTCGCCCACCGCGTCTTCATCGTCGAAGACGAGTTCATGCTGGTGATGCTGCTGGAAGAGCTGCTGCCGACGCTGGGCTACGCGGTGGCGGGCTCCGCGGCGTCGGTGGAGCAGGCGCTGGGTGAGCTGGATGCGGTGGAGATCGATCTGGCGGTGGTGGACGTGAACCTGGGCGGCAACGAGTCCTTCCCGGTGGCCGACGCACTGCGCGAGCGCGGCATCCCGTTCCTGTTCACCACCGGCTACGGGCAGCAGGGGCTGCCGGAGCGCTTCGCCGATGCCCCGGTGCTGGCCAAGCCGTATCGCCGGCATGACATCGAAGCGGCGCTGGCGCGCCTGCAGGTCGCGCACTGACGGTAATTGGTGTCAGCGTGGCGGCTCGACGTCGCTGCCATGTTCATAGCCCACGCCAAGATGCCGTGCGAGCGCATGCAGGCGACGCAGTGCGGCCGAACGCAGGTGCATCGGCGCCTGGTCGTAGACCTGGGTCCACAGGCTGCGCAGGAAGGTGTGGGGATCGCCGATATCGGCGCCGGAGCGGACCAGGCTTTCGGCGTCGGACAGGCGCGCGTCGATGCGTTCTTGGCAGAGCATGGGGCGATGCTGGCGGTGCGTTTGTAAACGGGCCGTGCGAGGTGCGTGAGCGTGTTCAGCGGACAGTCGTATAGCGGCCCGCAGCGTGAGCAGAAGCTGAAAACCAGCACATTCTCATCACACACCGTCAACGTTTCGGCCGCCACGCTGATCGCTCGCAAGCTGGAGCACACGCCATGGACCGCAAGACCGGAACATCGGACACCGCACCTGCCCCCAATGCGGTGGAGAAGCAGCGTCGTCCCGACGGCGCGGTGACGCCAGGCGAATCCCATGGCAAGCGCACCAACGAGGAACGCAACGATCCGGACGTGCAGCCCGGCGCTGCGGAAGGCCAGCTCCGCGACCATCCCGCCCAGATATAGGACGCACCATGACCCCTCTCGACAAGGCGCTGCGGCGCGAACTCACCCTCGGCGACAAGGCGTATACGCTGACCATCGATCCCACCGGCCTGAAGCTGGTGGAGAAGGGACGCCGCAACGGCGTGGAAGTGCGCTGGGCGGACCTGGTCGCCGGCGATGCCGGATCGGCCGCAGCGCCGCAGGCGTCGACGGCGAAGGACTGATCGTTTCGTCGGTACGCGCAGGAGATCGCGATGTCGACGTCGACCGCTCACGGCACGCCGCAGCCCAGCGAACCGGGCAAACCGACGCCGCCGGGTGTGCCCACGCCCCCCGGTGCGCCGTCGGAGCCCGGCAAGCCCAGCCAACCCGGTACACCGAGCGATCCGTATCGCCCGGAAGATCCGGACACGCCACCCGGACCTCGTGATCCGGGCGATTCCGACGACGTTCCCGCCGGCGATCAGCCACCGGATCCGCAGACCCATATCGACGATCCGCGCGACCCGCGCAGCCTCGCCGATTGATATCCCCCCACGTCGCGACGGACGGCTTGCAGGAGAGCCGCAGGGGTCGCGACATGCCAGCAGAAAGGAGTGCCCATGCGACTTGCCGATTTCATCCAGGCGAACACCGCGCGGATTCTCGATGACGCCGTGGAGTTCGCGATCACCCAGACCCCACCGGGCGTGCGCTTCGACCTGAAGACGTTGCGCAACGACATCCCCCTGATCCTTGAGGCGATCGTGCTGGATCTGCGCACGGCGCAGAGTCCCGCGCAGCAGCGCGCCAAGTCCGAGGGCCGCGCGCCGGTGGTGACCGGACCGGAGTCGGCGGCGACCAGCCACGGACGCAGCCGCGCGCACGATGGCTTCGGCGTCAACCAGATGGTCGCGGAGTACCGCGCATTGCGTGCGTCGGTGCTGCGGCTGTGGGCGGCCGACCAGACGCTGGCGGCCGGTTCCGTCGAAGACTTGATCCGCTTCAACGAAGCGATCGATCAGGCGGTGGCCGAATCGCTGCTCGAATTCTCGCTGACGGTGGAGTCGTGGCGTCATGTCTTCCTGGGCGCGCTGGGACACGACCTGCGCGGGCCACTGCAGGCGGTCGTCGGCACGGCGGACCTGCTGGTGGACGGCACCCGCGGGACGCCGCACGCGCGACAGGCCGAACGCATCCTCAGCGGCAGCCTGCAGCTGGGCCGCCTGGTCGATGGCCTGCTGGATTACAGCCGCAGCGCGCTGGGTGCCGGCATGGGTCTGCAACGGTCGGCCTGCGATCTGGGCGCAGCGGTCGCCGACGAAGTCGAGCTGCTGCGCGCGTCGTTGCGCGGTGCCTCGCTGAGGGTGCAGGTGGCTGGCGATGTGCGTGGCGAGTTCGATGCGGTGCGCGTCCGCGAGGCAGTCCACAACCTGGTCACGAACGCGGCAAAGTACGGCGACGATGGCGGGGAGATCGGCGTGTCGGTGATGGGCGAGGGCGAGCATGTGCGGCTTTCGGTGACCAACGCCGGCGAACCGCTGTCGGGCGATGCGCTCGCCGCGCTGTTCGATCCGTTGCGACGCGGTTCCACGGCCGCCCACAAGGGCGAACACGCGAGCCTGGGGCTGGGGCTGTTCATCGTGCGCGAGATCGCACGCGCGCACGGTGGCGATGTGACGGCGCAGTCGGGTGACGGCACGACCACGTTCGTCATCGTGCTGCCGCGCTATCCGGCGGTGGATGCCACGAGCGTGGAGCGTGACGCATCGGCCGCTGGCGCGTTACGCGCTGCAGGCGATTCATGCGGTGTTGTCGGAAATCGCGCGGTTCCGTCACGACGCACTCACCAACATGACGCGACTGCACATTGCTGTCACTGCAAATGCGGAACATCGGATGCACTCCCCGCTGCGCCATCGCGGCGCGTGCGCGGAATGGCGCGATGCATGTCGCATGGCGTCCGCATTCGGAGGACTTTCCAGATGACACGCGATACTTCACAACGCGACGCCAACCGCGATCCCCTCAGTGGCGCGCCGGGCGCGCACCCGGTCGGCGTGGGCGTAGGCGGGGCCGCGGGCGGCCTGGCGGCCGGCGCAGTGGCGGGCACGGTGTTCGGCCCGATCGGCACGCTGATCGGCGCGGCGGCCGGGACCTTGCTCGGCGCTGCGGCAGGCAAGGGCGTGGCCGAGCGCATCGACCCGACCGGCGAGGTCGAGTACTGGCGTGAGACCTACCGCACCCGTCCGTACTACTCGGACGAATACGACTTCCAGCGCGACTACGCCGGCGTCTACCACGCAGGCGCCGTGGCGCGCGGCGAATATCCGGAACAGTCGTGGGAAGACACCGAGCGTCGCCTGCAGGCGGGTTGGGAAGCACGTCGCGGCGAATCGCGCCTGGAGTGGGAGCGTGCACGCCCTGCCTTGCAGGATGCATGGGAGCGCGCCGATCGCACCTATGGTGCCTACGCCTGGACCGATGACACCTATGCCAGGCGCTTCAAGACCGCGCCCTACCGCCAGGCGGGCGACGAGTTCGACGAGTATCGCCCTGCGTACCGCTACGGGACCTACGCGCGCGGCCAGTACATCGACCGCGAATGGGACGACAGCCTGGCGGCGGATCTCGAGCGAGGATGGGGCCGCTTCAAGGGCGGATCGCGGCTGAGCTGGGAGCGCGCGAAGCATGCGGTCGCCGACGCCTTCACCCTGGACCGGCAGAAGCCGCACTGACGCCGCAGTGCGCCGCCGCGGACGGGGCGCGGCGGCCGCTCAATCCGTGACCGGGTCGCCACATTGGAGCGCATTCACGCCCGTCGAGCCGGGTAGGGCATCATCCTTGGGCCGCCACGGCCGCTAACGTGGTCGTAAGGGGAGTGCCAGGGACGTTCCATGGAAACAGGACTCATCGCGACCTATGTGCCGGAGCTGGTGGCCACGTCGTTCGTCGTGGCCGTCGTGGCTTCGTACGCGGCGCTGAAGACCACCGGCCGCATCCGCGCCAGCGATCCGGTGGCCCGCCGCTGGTGGCTGACCGGTGGTGCGCTGGCGATGGGCATCGGCGTGTGGTCGATGCACTTCATCGGCATGCTGGCCCTGCGCCTGCCGATCCGGCTGGGCTACGACATCGGCATCACCCTGCTGTCGCTGCTGATGGCGGTCGCCGCCAGTGGTTACGCGCTGTGGCTGGTCACCCGCGACCACGTCACCCGGTTGCGGCTGCTCAGCGGCGCGGTGGTGATGGGGCTGGGCATCGCGGCGATGCACTACATCGGCATGGCCGCGATGCGGATGGATCCGGACATCATCTACCGGCCGCTGTGGTTCCTGGCGTCGGTGGCCATCGCCATCATTGCCGCCGGCGCCGCACTGGCCATCGCCTACCGCCTGCGCGACAACGCGCGCCACGAACGGCGCCACCGCCTGCTCGCCGCGGTCGTGATGGGCGTGGCGATCGTGGGCATGCATTACACCGGCATGGCGGCGGCGCATTTCCCTGCGGGTTCGATCTGCAGCGCCGCGTTGCGCGATGGGCTGTCGCCCGATTCACTGGCCTGGCTGGTGGTGGTGGTGAACACCGCGGTGCTGGGCACAGCGATCGGTGCGAGTGCGCTGGATCGCCTGCTGCACGAGCGCACCGCGCGCCTGTCCGACTCGCTGCAACTGGCCAATCGCCAGCTGACCCACCTGGCGATGCATGACGCGCTGACCGGCCTGCCCAACCGGATGCGGCTGATCGACGAACTGCAGGAACGCATCCTGCGTGCGCAGCTCAAGGGCGAGCGCTTCGCCGTGCTGTTCATCGATCTGGACGGCTTCAAGGGCGTCAACGACGCATTCGGCCACCACTTCGGCGACGCGCTGCTGGTGCGCGTGGCGGATACGCTGCGGCGCATGGCGGCGCCCGATGACACGGTGGCGCGGCTGGGCGGCGACGAGTTCGTCATGGTCACGCGCGTCACTGCGGTCGGCGAGGCGACGGCGCGCGGCGAGCGACTGCTTGCGGCCCTGGTGGAATCGACCCGGCTGCAGGAGAACGACGACGTGACGGTCAGCGCGAGCATCGGCATCGCGCAGTATCCGGGCGATGGCGAGGACGCGCAGGCGATGATCGCGCACGCGGACCTGGCGATGTATTACATCAAGCAGGCCGGCCGCAACGGACTGGCGCTGTACGCGCCGTCGATGGGCGATGAAGTGCAGGGGCAGCTGCAACTGACCTACGAGCTGCGCCGGGCGCTGGATCGTGGGCAGCTGGTGTTGCACTACCAGCCGCAGGTACGCGCGCAGGACAACGGCATGGCTGGCATGGAGGCGCTGGTGCGCTGGCAGCATCCGCGCCTGGGGCTGGTGATGCCGGACCGCTTCATCGCGCTGGCCGAGCGCGTGGGCCTGATCGTCGACCTGGGGCAGTGGGTGCTGGACGAAGCCTGCCGCCAGTGGGCGGTATGGCGTCGCGCCGGCGCACGCGTGCCGACCGTGTCGGTGAACCTGTCGCCGGTGCAGGTGCGCGGCGACTATCTGGTGGCGCAGGTGGCCTCGGCGATGCGTCGGCACGGCCTGCCGCCCGGAGCGCTGACGCTGGAGATCACCGAGTCGATCGCGATGCTGGAACCCGAGCGCACGGTGCAGGTGCTGACGCAGCTGGTGGACGCGGGTGCACGCATTTCAGTGGACGACTTCGGCACGGGCTATTCCAGCCTGTCTTATCTGGCGCACCTGCCGGCACACGAGTTGAAGATCGATCGCCAGTTCGTACGACAGATGACGGCCGGCTCGCGCCATGCGGCAATCGTGCAGTCGGTGGTCCTGCTCGGCCAGCAACTCGGCATGGAAGTCGTGGCCGAAGGCGTGGAAACACTGGAACAGAAGCAGATGCTGGTCGCGATGGGCTGCAACCTGCTGCAGGGCTACTACATCGGCAAGCCGCGTGCGGTCGAGGACATGCCTGTACAGGTACCGCAGACGCTGTCTGCCGCCTGGGGAACGCGCGGCTAGGGCGTCAGCGGCGGTACGACGCCGTCGGTTCCTGCACCTTGCCCGCCGGCGCCACCGCGATGCGTGGACGGAGCCAGTCGGCGAATTCGGTTTCGCTGATCGAGCCGTCGGCGAGGCCGATGTATCGTGGATACAAGTCGATGTCGCTCGCCTGCAATCGACCGCCGTTGAGCACGATGAAGACTTCGCAGGCGACGGCTGCCGTGCGCTTGTTGCCGTCGACGAAGGGATGATTGCGTGCGATTCCGTACGCGACGCTGGCCGCGAGGTGGGCGAGGTCGGGAGGCGGATCGCCATAAGCGAACAACTGTTGAGGTCGCGCAAGGGCAGACTCCAGCAGCCGTTCATCGCGAACACCGCCGCCGCCGCCATGCTCGGCGAGTTGCCGGTCGTGGATGCCCAGCGCCAGCGTCCTGCTGATCCAGGTAATCATGGCGTCCCTTACTGGGCGAGCTTGTTGAGCAGAGTGCGGCGCTCACGCATCACCTGCTCGGCCACCTCCATCTGCTCCGCCAGCGTGGGGTCATAGACGGTAAGGCGGATGCCGTCGGGGGTCTCCAGCGCATGCAGCTCGTCGCCCTTCTCCAGCCGCAGGCGGGCCAGCAGTTCGCGGGGCAGGATGACGCCGGCGGAGTTGCCGATGGTGGTGATCTTGAGCTTCATGGTGGCGCGTTCCGGGTGTTATAACAGTCGTTATACGCTCCCTGGCGACGGGCGACAACCTGTATCCGATGGCGCGGCTTCCCGCCGGCGTAAAGCTTCCGCCACTGCGAGAACCGGAGTGACACAAACAAAAAGAGCGCCTGCGGCCTCGTCACCGCAGGCGCCCGGTGGCACCTGTCCCGGGGGCAGGTGCGCTTAGCGGTACACGCGCTCGCAACGGCGCTCGACGATGCGGTCGCCGTTGTTCTCCTGGCTGTTGCCCTGCACCTTGCGGCCGATCGCGCCACCGGCGACGGCACCGCCGACGGTGGCGACCTTCTTGCCGTTGCCGCTGCCGACCTGGTTGCCCAGCAGGCCGCCGACGACGGCACCTATTGCCGTGCCGGCCACGCGGTTGGGGTCGCGGCTGTTCTTCTGCACTTCCACGTTGCGACATTCGACCTTGCTGCCGTCGCTGAAACGACGCCCTTCGTCCTGCGGGCCGTACGTCTGTGCCGCGGCGGCCGACATCACCGACATCAGGCCAAGCGACAACAGGATGCGTGAGGTTTTCATGGCGGATCTCCTGGGTGGGAATCGCGACGCCAGCCTGCTCGCCGCGTCGCGAACGCGCGGTGAAAACCCTTCGTATCGTTCATGCGCGAGTGCGGTTGCCGTGACGCCGGCACGACAAACATGACGCATGGCTGACGATCGCGGTGCGCGTTGACGGCGGCGCGACGCGCGCCTGCCTAGCGTGGCGTCATCGCCCACGAGGACACCGTCATGCACACGCCCGAAGAACTCGAGAAGAAGCTGTGGAAGGCGATCAAGTCCGATCGCACACTGATGCTGGGCCTGGACGGCGCGGAAGACGGCCATACGCGTCCGATGACCGCGCTGCTGGAGCACGAGGGGCGGGGGCCGTTGTGGATCTTCACCGCCACCGACAACCTGTTGGCGCAGCGCACCGTCGCGCCGCAACGTGCCATCGCCTCGTTCGCATCGATGGGGCACGACCTGTTCGCGAGCCTGCAGGGCGCGCTGGTGCGCGATGATGATCGCGCGGTGATCGAGCGCCTGTGGAACCCGTTCGTGGCTGCGTGGTACGAGGGTGGCAAGGATGATCCCAAGCTCGCGCTGCTGCGCTTCGATGCCGAACACGCCGAGATCTGGCTCAACGAGCACAGCCTGCTGGCCGGCGTGAAGATGCTGCTGGGCGTCGATCCCAAAGAGGACTACGAGGACAAGGTGGCGGAAGTGAACCTGCGCGGATAGGCCACTCGTCACGGTTTCCCCAACGCCACATGACTCGTGCCGCTGCGACGATGGCCGCATCCGCGGCAGCTGCGCGTGATCAAGGGAAACCGTCGCCGGAACAGGGGCCAGGCTGCGGTGCTCACCGACCGGATGTCATGCCCCATGCTGCTGTATTCGCAAGCCCACCTGCACACCCTGCTGGACCGTCTGGAGACCAGCGACGCCCGCACCACCGGGCAACTCGAAGCGCTCACCGTCTGGGTCGCCGCCCTGGTGCAGAGTCATCCCGATGGCGAACGCCTGCGCGCGTCCGCGCAGGCGCTGTCGGCACGCAATCCGTTCCGCGCGATGTGCCAGTACCAGGAAGAAGTCGCTGCCTACGACGCCACGTTCTGCCAGCTGCAGTCATTGGCGGCGCCGAGCGACATCGCTTTGCGCGTGCGCGCGCCGTTGCCGCCCAACGTATGAGACGTCTTTCGCCCGATGCCGGACGCCGGCGCGCACGTCGGCGCGATGACGGGGCTGCGGCCGACGTGGTCCCGTTGTGCGCGACCGGCGTGCTCGCCGTCGCGACGCTGGCGATCACCACGTTCGTTGCACCGGATTCATTGCGCGCGACGGTGGCAGCAACCGCCACGGAAGCCTGCCAACCACACTCGACAGCACTCCACGCGCGCGACGACACGCGCGGCTGACGCCGTGCGCGATGTGCATGTGGTGAGAGAAGAGGGTACCGCGCCAGCGATCCTTCGACGGGGACGCACCTGCAGCCAAGCTGGACGAAGCTAAGGCTTCGCACAACGGTACCCTTGTGGTCGCCGTGGCTGTTCACCTGGATCCGGCTCGCCGCTGCTGCGGCATCGACCACGCCCGCAGTGTCGCTTGCGGTTCGCAAAGATCGCGTCAACGCATTGCGGCTACGCGGCCCGAACTGCGGGCCGGGTCACACGATGGGGTGAACACGCGCTGTCTTGCACCTCATCGCGTCGGCGTTGGGGCGTGCGCGCTCGCGATGTCGACGAAGACCGGGTTGGAATAGAACCACAGGTCCTGCCACGGATCCTCGCCAGGCACATCAGCCAGTGGCGTGGCTTCCTGCGTGCTGCTGCCGCGGGCGCGCACGAACGCGCCGCGCGCAGGCACTGGCAGGTCCCACGTCACGACATGCCAATCGCCTTCGCGATGCCATGCGCCGGCGCGAACATGACGCGTCTGCATCGCTGGGCTGCCGTCATCGCCGGATGTGCCGACGATCAGTTCCATCTGCGCGAGCGCGGGAAGATCGCCGTGCGTGTTGGGTTGCGTGGGCTGGCGGACGCGCAGTTCGATGCGCATCATCGCACCGGCGTCCATCGTCAGCGTGCCGCCGAGCGTGGCGCTGCGCGCGGGCTGCCCCACGGCGTGTACGCGCAGGTCGAGACGATCGATCAGGTCGCCGGTCACCGCGAACATGTGGCCGTTGCGCAAGCCGTTGAGGATGTCGCTGGCATCGTGGCGGGCCCACACATAGGTCTTGCTGTACTCGCCGGGATCGTAGTCGCGGCCACCATCGCGCAGGTTGACGTGCGAGTCGGAGGTGGCGGTGATCCAGAAGCGCTTGCCCTCCGCGAGCAGCGCGTCCCACACGCCACCGACCTGCGTGGTCATCTGGTCGAAGCCGCCGAAGGTCGGCGCCGCGGTGTTGCGGTACAGGCCACGTTCGCTGCGGATGGCTTGGTGGCCGGGCGCGCCTTCCATGCCGACCAGCACGCGCGGCGCGGTGTCGTGCCAGGCGCGCAACTCGGCCGGTTCCACATCGCCCCAGGCGCCGATGCCCGTGGCGGTGCGCGAGGGATGGTTGACGAACATCACCGGTGGTGCGGGCAGGGCGCGCATGTGCGCCAGCGCGTCGAGCATGGTCTGGCCATCATCGCGCTGCACGCCATCGACCGGCTCGCTGCGGCCGAAGCGGCGTTCGATCTCGACCAGTTCATCGCGTTCGCGAGGCGTCGGGGCGATGATCAACGACGCATGCTCGGCAGCCGGCACATCGAACTCTGCGCCGTTGAACTGGATCAGCGCAGGCACATCGCGGCGTGCCTGCTCCAGCGCGGGCCAGGCATGGTCGCGCGTCACCGCCGAATGACCGGGGCCGCCATGGTCGGTGTGCACCATCCACGTGAGGCCGTACTTCTGCGCCTGGCGCGCGTTGTCGCTGCGCGTGTACGGCGAATCGCCTCCGCGGATCGGCGTCGGTGGCGAGGTGGTGCGGTCCCAGTCCACGCTCCACTCGCTGTGCACGTGATGGTCGCCGGGTTGCCAGGCACGGCCGGTATCGCCATCGGCGGCGAATGCGGAAGAAGGGACAGCCAGCACGGCCAGCAGCAGGAAATGGCGCATCGGGAACCTCGCAGGACACGGCGACGTCGCCGCAGGCACGGCGGCATCGCAGGAAGGACAAGCGCGCCGCGGCGAAGGCCGTCGGCGCGCAGGGGATCAGAAGTCGGCGCGCAGGCCCAGGCTGACGCGGCGGCCCGACTTCTCGTACATGGTCGGGAACGACGGATCCATGGTGTAGCCGCTGGTCTCTTCGTCGGTCAGGTTGATGCCCTTCAGGCTCAGCTTCAGGTGGTCGCTGATCCGGTAGCCGATCGACACGTCGAGCTGGCCGTAGGCATCACGCCAGATCGGGTACATGTTGTAGCCGATCGACTCCACGTACTCGTCCTTGTGGTTGTACGACACGCGGGCGTCGAAGCGGGCGTTCTCGTAGTACGCGGTCAGGTTCCAGGTCTTCTCCGCCAGGCCCGGCATCGGCGTGCGGATGCCTAGGTCGGATTCGCCGGCCAGCGAGCTGTCCAGCATCGTGTAGTTGGCATTGAGGCCGAAGCCCTCGAGCACCGGATGGAACGTGGCCAGCGGCAGGTTGGCAATCAGTTCGATGCCGTCTACGTCGTACGAGCCCTTGGCATTCACCGGCTGGTAGACGTCGAAGTCGTAGTAGCCGTTGAGCGTGCCGTTGGCGTTATAGACGGCGACATCCTCGACCACGCCGGTCAGCGCGCTGACCACCACGCCGTCGATCTTCTTGCGGAAGTACGACGCCGCCAGCAGGCCACCGTTCTCCAGGTACTTCTCCAGGCCGATTTCCCACTGTTTGGCGTAGGTGGGCTTCAGGTCGGGGTTGCCGTCGGTGAAGCGGAACGAGCTCCAGCTCGCCGTGCGCTTGTAGGCCACATCACCCAGCGCCGGGCGGATCAGCGTTTCCGAGCCGGCGGCACGCAGCAGCAGGCCATCGGCCAGTTCGGCGGTCAGGTTGAAGCTGGGCAGCACGTCGGTGTAGCCGCCGTCCTTGGATACCGGCGTATCGGTGTAACCGATGGTGCCGTCCGGGTTCTGCACCGGGTGATAGCCGAAAGACGTCACCGAAGTGTCGATGTAGCGCGCGCCCGCGTTCACCGTCACGGGAACGCGGCCCAGGGTGAAGTCGAAGTTGGTCATTGCGTACAGCGCGGCCACCTCTTCATCGACGCGGTAGTACTGCGCATCGTCGAACGGGGTGGAGAAGCCGGGGTAGCGGAAGTAGCCGCGGGCGAAGTCATTGGACACCTGCTGCCAGTCGAGGTCCTTCACGCTGTAGTCGCCGCCGGGGACGATGTCGCCGATCCACTGCAGCGGGCTGTCGGCCAGCGTGCGGACGTTCACCCATGAGGTGTCGCCGGCGGACGGTCCGGTGATTTTCAGTTCACCGTACTGGCGCTCCTTGCTGCGGTCGGTGTAGCGGCCACCGAACTGTACGCTGCGCAGCGCGGGCAGGAACGGCAGCTCGAGCTTGCGCGTCACGTCCAGCTTGGCGGCGTACTTGTCGTCGTTGATCTTCTCCAGCGTGGTCTCGTAGGCCTCGAACAGGTAGCTCGCCGGCGAGTTGTACATGTCGAAGCCGCCGGAACTGGCACTGGGAATGGTCTCACCGCTTCGACCGGTCCAGCGCGTGCGCGAGGGCGCGTAGGCGACGTGCTTGAGGTTCGAATAGTCCAGCGTCTTCTCGGCGCCGGAGTAACCGACCATCGCCTCGACGTCCCACAGGTCGTTGTTCCAGTCCAGCGCCAGGCTGTACTGACCGTAGTCGGTCTTGTTGATCCGCTCCTTGCTCAGGAACTCGTGCTGCGTGGCGGTGTAGGACACGTCGCGCAGCACCAGCATGCCGTAGTCGGACAGGGTGGTGTCGTCGTACTCGTGGATCGTTTCCAGCGTGCTGCGGCTGGATGCCGAGTAGGCCGCAGCGTCGTATTCGTCCTCGGTGGTGTCGTAGCCGCCGACCATCGCATCGAAGGTCAGGCTGAAGGTGCGGCTGGGCCTGTACTGCAGCGACGCCGTCGCGCCCCACTTTTCCTGGTCGTTGAGGTAGACGCGGTCGCCGACCTTGTCCTGGAATACGATCAGGTTGCTCTCGGCCGTATTCGCGCGGTTGTCGATCGTCCAGCCGGTGTCGCGCTCGATCACCGTCTCGGCCTGTGAGCCACGCGTGCCGGAGGCACCGAGGAAGCGCGACATCGGACGGAAGTTGATGCCCGAGGTCGAATCGGTACGGTTGGTGCGCTCGGCGTGCGAGAACGACACCAGCGCACCCCAGTCGCCCCAGGTGTCGCTGGCGAGGAACGCGAACTTCGGGTCGGTCTCCTCGGAGATGGAGTTGTGCGCGCCTTCGGCCGACACCACCAGCTTGCGGCCGCTGTAGTCGAACGGACGCGCGGTGGAGATCTTCACCGAACCGGCGATGCCACCTTCCTCGTCCGCCGCCGTCGGCGACTTCTGCACGGTGACCTGCTGGATGATCTCGGAGGCGAAAAGGTCGAACTCGACGTCGCGCCCGCCGCTGCCGGACGCCGTGGCCAGGTCGTTGATCGACACGTGGGTGTACTCGGACGGCAGGCCGCGCACGTTGACCTTGCTGCCCATACCCTTGTTACGCTCGATGGTCACGCCGGGCATGCGCTGCAGGGCCTCGGCGAGGTTCTGCTCGGGAAAGTCGGCCACGTCGGTGGCGACGATGGAATCGGAGAAGCCGACGTTGTAACGCTTGATGTCGACCGCCTGCTCCAGGCTGCGGCTGTAGCTGCCGACCACTTCGATGCTTTCCAGCTCCTGCGTGTCCACGGCCTGCGCGGTCGGCGAGGTGCCTGCGGGCGCAGGGGACGTCGCTGGC
This sequence comes from Pseudoxanthomonas sp. PXM02, assembly GCF_014851805.1. Taxonomy (GTDB): domain Bacteria; phylum Pseudomonadota; class Gammaproteobacteria; order Xanthomonadales; family Xanthomonadaceae; genus Pseudoxanthomonas_A. Next base: position 784,807 of record NZ_JACVAK010000001.1, on the reverse strand, counting down.
GCCGGTGCGGCCGGGGTGGCGGGCGTTGCCTCGCTGTCGGCCTCGATGGTGACGGTGCTGGCGTTGAGATAGCGGTAGCGCAGTCCGGTGCCATCGAGCAGCTGCGTCAGTGCCTGTTCGGAGGACAGTCCTGCGGGCACGGCGCGGGTACGCGGATTGCCGGCCTGTGCGTTGTAGACGAATTGCAGGCCGGTCTGGCGCGACAGCGTGTTGAGCGCGGTGTCGAGCGACTGCGGCGGAATGGCGTCGGTGGCGACGTTCGCCTGCTGGGCAGCCACATTGGCCGTGGCAGCCTGCAACGCGAGGGCGATGGAAAGAGCGAGAAGTCGGCGCATCGGGAAGTCCAGTGGGGTGGGGTGGTGGCATCGCGTCCAGCGCGTGCTCACCTCCCTACGATTCCCGACGAAGAAGATCGGGCACCGTTTTCTTCGTGAATTTTTTCTTACAGCGCTTGGCTCAGTACGCGCCGGGCAGCAACACGTGGCGCGAGCGCACGCGGATCTCGCCCGCTGTCGCGGTGGTGGCCAGCGTCGGCTGTTCGTCGAGGAACGCGCGCAGCGAAGCAAGGTCGTCCGCCTGCAGGTTGCCGGTCAGCCGCAGTGCGCCGGCGACGTTGTCGTCCACCTGCAGGCGCACGCGGTTCATGCGGTTGAAGCGGTCGGCGATGTCGCGCAGGGGCTCGTCGCGGAACACCACGCGGCGCTCCCACCAGCCGGTGAGGACGTCGGTGTCTTCCTCGCTGAGTTGCACATGGCGGTCGGCCTGCGCGATGCGGGCCGCCTGGCCTGCGCTCAGATCGGCCAGCAGGCGTCCCGCGCCGTTGTCATCGATCACGTGGATGCGGCCTTCGGTGACGCCGAAGCGCGCCTGGTCGCGATGCAGCGAGACGTCGAACGTGGTGCCGATGTCGCGGACTTCCATGCCGGCCGCGCGCACGGTGAAGGGTCGTCGCCCGGGTGCGACCACGAAGCTGGCCTGTCCCTGCGTCAGCGACACGCGGCGATGGAACAGGCCGAGCGAGACGCTCGCCTCGCTCTCGGCATTGAGGTGCAGCACGGTGCCATCGTCCAGCGCGAACACGCGTGGCGCGCCGTGCGGTGCGGTGTAGTGGCGCGCAGGGGGTGACACCGCCTGCCAGCCGGTTGCGATCGCGAGCAGCAGCGTGGCGGCCACCGCCATGCGGGTTGCCCACGCACGCTGTCGGAAAGGAAAAGATCGTGGTGCGACCGTCTGCATGCGGCCCAGCGGAATGACATTGGCCTGGTGGTCGGAGCGGCCCGCGATGACGGCTTCGGTCTCCGCGTCCACGGGCATGCTGCGCACGGCGTCGCCGAGTTCGGCGGTCACGCGTGCCATCGCGAGGTACTCGCGCAGGTGGTCCGGCGAGGCCACCAGCCAGTCCATGAAGCGCTGCTGCTCGTCCGCACCCAGCGCACCTTCGCGCTGCCGCAGATGCCAGTGCGCCGCCTCTTCGGTGGCGGTCATCCTGTCGAATCGGCGTTCGCTCACCGGTCGTCCCCGACGGCGCGCCGGCAGACAGCCAGCCCACGTACGACGTGCTTCTTCACCATGTGCGGCGACACGCCCATGCGGTCGGCGATCTGGCGGTAGGTCAGGCCGTCGCGGTACTGCATGACCAGCACGGCGCGCGTGCGTGCCGGCAGGCCGGCGAGCAGGGAATGCATATGCTGTTGGCGCTGTGCGCGATCGGTCGCGTCCTCGACGCCGTCCGGAGAGGTCATCAGCGCGGCCACCTGTTCGACGTCTTCGATCGGTACCGGTGAACGCTGCCGGCGTGCGGCCTGTTCGCGCGCCAGATTGGTGGCGACGGTGTAGAGATAGGCTTCCGGATTGGCGATGCGTTCGCCTCCGCCCTGGTGCGCGCGCAGCAGGCGCAGGTAGGTTTCCTGCACCAGGTCTTCGGCCTCGTCGTTGGCGCCGCGGCGTGCGAAGAAACCACGGAGCGCGGGCGCCTGGTCGGTGAAGACGCGTGTCAGCGCCCGGATCGCCTGCTCGGCCAACGTCCCACCCAGTCCCCAAAACGCGGCAAGGTACGCGGCCGCGATGACATCCCGGTGACAGGGGGCGGAGGTCAGAGCCGGTGGATGCCGCGCAGCCGGATGGCGCCGGTGTCGACGTCGTGCACGTTGGCAGCGTGTGCACGCAACGCTGCCACCAATGCGGCGGCAGCCATGTCGTCATCGATGCGCATGCTGTGCGTCACCTGGCCCCAGGCGATGGCATGGCCGTCCTGGTAGACCTCGTAGTCGGCGAAGTAGTGGCGGGTTTCGTCACGTGCCGACATGTACATCGCATTCGCACTCGGCACAACCGAGCTGTTCCAGCGCGATCTCCAGGGCGAGCGCATAGCTGCGCGCACCGTAGCCGTCGACCACCGCGAGGCGACGGCCGGTGGAAGCCGGGAAGCTGGCTTCCTGTTCGCCGAGGCCGTCGTGCACCTCCACATAGGGATGCGCCAGCCCCTGCACCGCGCGTTGCAGCAGCGGATGGTCGGTGAGCGAGCCGGGATCGAGCAGGGTGGCGCGTACACCCCATTCGTTGGCCAGGCGCAGGGCGGTGAGCACTTCCGTGGTGGAGCCGCAACTGCGCACGGCCAGCGTCTGGCCCGCGCAGCCGGCACGCTGCACCAGCGCGCCGAGCACGGATGGCGGCAGCGGGAACGGCGCCGAGGTCAGGCTGTCGCGGCACTCGGGGCCACGGATGACGAGGATGGACATGAGGGTCTCCGGCTCAGGCATGGAAGGTGTCCGTCGCGGTTGGGCGATCGAGGCGGCGCAGCGCGATGTCGAGCGCCATGGCGTAGGCGCGTGGCAGGTCGTTGCGCAGGATGACGGTGACCAGCGGGGCGTGTTGCGGTCGTACGCGCGGCTCCAGCGCATGCGCGGCGTCGTCATGCACTTCGATGTACGGCGACGACAGATCGTCGAGGGCGTCACGCAGGGCTTTCGCCTGCGTGCTGTCTTGAAGGACGAGATCGCCCGTGTCGAGCAGCAGCATGTCAGGACGTTCCCGGCGCGCACGCTGCAGACCGGCGAGCAGGTCGCGGACGCTGTTGAAGGCACGGCATTGCAGCGACTGCCCAGCCGTTTTCGCGCGTTCGTGCAACGGACGTTCAAAGGAAGGGCGGGACGAAGAGGGCAACGGGGTGGCGGCATGCACGCCGCGCAGGATCAGGATGGACATGGAAGCGGTCGGTCGCACCAGAGTGCGGTGACGCCACGATAGGCGTGTGCCGCATAACGTCGCCATGCGGTTCCGGTGCGCCCGCGTAAAGAACGCGTAGCGGTGTCAGCGCGTCACGATCAGCGCCGCTCCGGTGAGCGCCAGCAGCAGTGTCCACAGCGAAGCCAGGTATCGCGCCTGCAGATCGAGGCGACGTGCACGCAGGCCCCGGCAGACCCCGATAGCGACCAGGTGCGTGGTGAACAGCATCGCCAGCAGGTGCAGGACTACGGCGCCCAGCATGAGCAGGAACGAACCGCTTGCGGTGATCGCGCCGGCCGGCCCGGACGATACGCACAGGGGTACCAGCGCGGGGACGAGCATCAGCCCGCTGCCCTGTGCGGTACCCATCAGGCAGGACCACATCGCCAGCGCCGTCGCCGGACGACGCGCACCCGGTGCCTCGTGTGAGGCGCGATCCTGCTTGCCGGCGATGAGTCGCCAGGCAGCGAGTGCAAGCAACACCACGCCGCCGACAAGCTGGAGACGCGCGCGGTCCAGTGCCATCCCCTGCATCACCACGGCGACCACCAGCAGCACCGAGGCCGCGTGTCCGCACGCGAGTGGAAACAGCGCACGGCCGACATCCCGTCTGTCGCGACGCTGCGTGGCCCGTGCCGCGACGAACAGCCAGCCGTTTGCCGGACTCAGGCCATGCAGGGCGCCGAGTCCGGCGATCGCCAGCCATGGCAGCGAGGCGTCGGGCAGCATCACGTCTTCGTTCCCGGTTCAGGCCTTCGACGAAGAACAGCAGGCGCCTGCGACGGCCGGTGACGTCTCGTAGCGGTCATGGTGGCGCACCCAGGCCATCGGGTATTCGTCGGCATCCTCATCGCGTCCGTACGGGGCGAGGTCCAGCAGCGCATAGGTGTGCATCATCGTCTCGACGCCGCGTCCGTAGCGCGAGTAGGTATGGAAGACCTGATCGTCATCGTCGCGCACGAACACGCTGATGCCCGGCGCCTCTTCATGCGGAAACGGCTGGCGAACGTAGTTGTAGTCGACCGCGCCACGCGACATCTCCTCCTGGGTGAAGGTGACGCCGAAGTCGTGGTTGAACGAGGTGCCGAACGAAGAGGCCCAGGGGAACGTCCATCCCATGCGTCGCCGGAACGCCTCGATGTCTGCCAGCGGCGCGCGCGAGACGGCGATCAGGGTGAGGTCGCGCTGGGCAAGGTGGTTAAGGGCTCCGGCGTGATGGTCGGCCATGAAGGAGCAGCTCTTGCAGCCCTGCTCCCATCCGGGTGCGAACATGAAGTGCTGGATCATCAACTGGCGACGACCGTCGAACAGCTCCGCCAACGTGCGCGTGCCGTGCGGCGTGTCGAAGGTGTACGGCGTTTCCACCCGCACCCAGGGCAGGGCGCGGCGTTCTCGTGCGATCGCATCGTGCAGACGGGTGAGTTCCTTCTCGCGCGCGAGCAGGGCTAGGCGGGCCGTGCGCCACATGTCGGGGGAAACGATGGCGGGGGTGTCGTGGGAGAGTGTGTTCATCGTGGACTCCGGGTCGTCGGGGAGATCGGGGGTGCAGGCAAGCGCCGTCCGTGCCGATGCCGCGGGGCATCGGGAATGCAGATGAAACGAGGGGCCGCCCGGGGCGGCGGGCGATCAGCCGGTGCGCGCGGGACGGCGCACGGCGCGGACCAGGCCACTGCGGCCGCCGCCGCAATAGAAGAGACCGGCGCCGTCGGATTCGAGACCGCTGACGTGGACGCCTGCCGGCATCTCCACGCGTTCCAGTACGCGACCGTCCTGCGGATCGATATGGCGAAGGTCGCAGTCATCGCCTTCCCAGGTGCCGTGCCATAGCTCACCGTCGACCCAGCTGACACCGGTGACGAAGCGATCGGATTCGATCGTGCGCAACACCGCGCCCGTGGCGGGATCGATCTGCACGATGCGGCGTTCGCGGTACTGGCCAACCCACAGGCTGCCCTCGGCCCAGGCCATGCCCGAATCGCAGCCCTGGCCCGGTGCGGGAATCGAGGCGACCACGTCGCCGGTGGCGGGATCGATCTTGTCGATGCGCGCTTCGGCGAGCTGGTACAGGTGCGTGCCGTCGAACGCGGTGCCGGCGTCGGCCGGACGTGCGAGGCTGCGCGCGATGTCGCCGCTGTCCGGATCGATCGCGATCAGGCGGTCGCCGGTGGCAGCCCACACGTGCGTGCCGTCGTGGGTCACGCCGGCGATGCCGCTGCTGGTCTCGAACGGGCCGTACTCGCGGGCGATCTCGGCGGTGCTGACGGTAGTGTCGTGGCGCGGGGTGTCGTTCATGGCGTGCTCCGGGTGCGCGGGAATGGGATCAATCTACGCAGCCGACGGCGAGGCGGGGAGTAACAAGATCGTCGTGAATCCGACCAGTGGCGACGCCACCCACCGTTGCGCGCGGGCGCGGCCGATGGCGCGAACCTGGCCGGCGGTCTCCATGATCGCGAGCGCGCGTTGCACGGCGCGCTGGCTGTCGCCGGTGGCCAGCGCCAGTGCCGAGGTCGACCACGCCATGCCGTCGGCGAGCAGGCCATGCAGCGCGCCCTGTTCGCCCTCGACCGGCGGCGCCAGCACCACCACGCCGCGTGGACCGTGTGGCACGAGCTGGAAGCCGCGCGCGGTGGCGGGAAGGTCGGCGAAGGGCGCGAGCAGGCGGCGCAGGCGCCCGATTTCCACGCGCAGCCGGGCGCGGTGGGTCTCGTCCGGGTCGCGCGTGCGGAAGACGCGCGCGATCAGCGCCGTGCGGTCGACATCTCCAGGCCAGCCGAGGGCGAGCGCGCGCAGCAACGCGAACAGCACCGGCCGCCGCGCGAGTGTTTCCACGGCGTTGGCATCGCGCACGGTGTGGCGCACGGCATCGACGACCAGCGCACCGGAGGCGAGCAGGGCTTCCACTTCGTCCAGCGTGACCGGTTGTTCGTGGCCGGCATGCAGGATGCGCGCGGCGGGGCGCTGCAGCAGGGATTCGAGCTGCGCGATCTCCGCCGTCAGCGCCGGAATGCGCGCATGCGCCGCGGCGGCCTGCGCGCGTTGCAGGGCCAGACGCGCCTCGCGCGTGCGCAGCGAGCGCATCGCCAGTTCCGCCGCCGCGAGGCCGGCCAAGGCATGGTGCGAGGCCGGCGCGCCTTCCAGATCCAGCCCGGCCAACGCGGCGCGCGCGGCATCCAGTCGCCCGAGCAGCAGCGAGCGGCGCAGGGCGATCAGCTGCGCATGGCGGGCATTGGCGTGGTCGCCGCGGGTCGACAGGACGAGGGCGGCCTCGTCCAGGCGCTGCGGCGTGGTGCCGAAATCGCGCAGGGCGAGGGCGACCTCCGCTTCGGCGACCACACAACGCGCGCGTGCGAGCGGCTCCCGCGGACCGAAACCGCGCACAGCACGGCGCAACAGGTCGCGCGCGCGCGGGTAGTCGCCCAGTTGCGCCATCGCGATGCCCCGCAGCGCCAGCGCCGCGGGATCGTCGCGCCAGCCCACGTGCTTGAGCGCGCCGAGCACATCGCCGGCGGTCAGTGCGCGTCCGGCGGCCGCGATCAGGGAGTCCATGCGCGCAGGCTACCGTGGACGCGCGTGGTCGTGGTGTGCCGGGCCGCGACTACGCGGCTTCCAGCTCCCGCCGCATGCGTGCGTAGTCGCGCCGGTACTGGCGTGCCAGCTGCGCTTTCTTCGTCGCACTGAGGATGCGGCCGGAGACCTGGAAGAATTTCTTCTCTTCCTCGCGCAGGTGGTGGTGCACCTTTTCCGACAGCTCGCGCGCTTTCTTGAGCCAGGCAGCGTAACGGGGATCGAGCGACTGGATGTCTTCCACCAGTTCGTCGATCTCGTGGTGCTCGTGAAGTGCATGGCGTGAGGAATTCAGTCCGCGGTCGTCCATCAGGATGGGCACGTAGAGGAAGCGTTCCTCGGCGGCGGCGTGCGCGGCCAGTTCGATGCGCAGGGCGGTGAACAGGTCCAGCCGTTCGCGCGTGCCGGCTTTCGAGCGCAGCAAACGGCGGCACAGCGAGCGCTGCGCTTCGTGGCTTTCGTGCAGGGCGTCGTAGATGGACTCGGGCATGGTGCGCTCGCGATGGCTGGCGGAGCGCCAGCGTCCGTCACGCCGTGTGGAAGCCGCGTTAACGGCTTATCGCGGACACTGGCTGTCCACAATGCGCGTGGATACTGCCGCGACCATCACCGGAGGGCGTTGCCATGGAAACGAATGAACTGCATCGCGGTCGCCTGATCGACCATATCCAGCTGGTCGTGCGCGACCTGGGCGCCAGCAAGGCGTTCTACAGCGCGGTGTTCGAGACGTTGGGCGTGCCGATGGGCGGCGAGGACGAGGGCTACTTCTGGGCCGACGAACTGTTCGTGTCCACGGCCGATAGCGAGGCCGCGCAGGGCGCACTCACCGGACGGCATCATCTGGCGTTCCAGGCCAACGACCGGGCTGCGGTCGACGCGTTCCATAAAGTGGCGCTGGCGAACGGCGGCACCGACAACGGCGCGCCGGGTGAACGTCCGTACCATCCGGGTTACTACGCGGCCTTCGTGCTGGATCCCGATGGCAACAACATCGAGGCGGTCTACCACGGCGAAGCGAAGCGCAGTGCGCCTTCGGTGAAGATCGAGTTCTGATCGCCCCTGTCCTTCTCCCCGCATCGCGGGGAGAAGGTGCCCGAAGGGCGGATGAGGGGCAGCGCGCCGAACGTGGAAGCATCGCGAACCTCGGTCATCCTGCCTCCGTTCGCCCCTCACCCGCCTTCGGCACCCTCTCCCCGTTGCACGGGGAGAGGGGACGGTTTGCTTACAGGAACATCCCGCCCGACGCTTCGATGCGCTGTGCGTTGACCCAGCCCATCCCTGGCGACAGCAGCGAGGCCACCACGCCGCCGATATCGTCCGGCAGGCCGACGCGGCCGAGCGCCGTCTGCGAGGCGACGAATGCGTTGAGCTGTGCGTTGTCGCGTACGGCGCCGCCGCCGAAGTCGGTTTCGATCGCGCCGGGCGCGACGATGTTCACCGCGATGCCGCGCGCGCCGAGCTCCTTGGCCTGGTAGCGCGTCAACACTTCCATTGCGCCCTTCATCGCCGCGTACGCGGCGTAACCGGGCAGGGCGAACCGCGCCAGGCCGGACGAGATGTTGACGACGCGTCCGCCGTCGGCGATCAGCGGCAGCAGTGTCTGGGTCAGGAAGAACGGGCCCTTGAAGTGCACGTCCACCAGTGCATCGAACTGCTCGCGCGTGGTCTCCGCAAAGCCGGCGTGTACGCCCATGCCGGCGTTGTTGACCAGGTGGTCGATGCAATCGCGGTTCCATGCGGTGAGTTGCGCGCGCACGGCGTCGGCGAAGGCATCGAAGGTGTCGCTTTGGCCGACGTCCAGCGGCAGTGCCGAAGCGCGCTGGCCGAGGGCTTCGATCTCCGCGACGACCGCGTCGGCTTCGGCCTGCTGGCTGCGATAGGTCAGCAGGACGTCATGGCCCTGGCGGGCGACGGCCAGCGCCATGTTGCGGCCCAGGCCGCGGCTGCCGCCGGTGATCAGGGTGAGGGGGGAAGGGTTGGTGCTCATGGCAGGTCTCCAGTCGGGGAAGGCGGTGGATTCACCGTGGAAGCACTGTATTGGGTCGCTGAGTGTGGATAAATCGGCTTAAACTGATTGGACCGTTCGCCATTGGCGAACAATACCGGGAGCTGCCGTGAACCGCCTCGACGCCATGCAGGCCTTCGTCCGGGTCGCGGAGATGGCCAGCTTCACCCGGGCTGCCGACAGCCTGGGCCTGCCCAAGGCCAGTGTGTCCACCGCCGTGCAGCAACTGGAAGCCTGGCTGGGCACGCAGTTGCTGCACCGGACCACGCGGCGCGTGCAGATGACCCAGGACGGTCAGGCGTTCTACGAGCGCTGCCGCGACCTGCTGGCCGACATGGACGAGGTGCAGCACCTGTTCGCGCGCACACCGCAGGCGTTGCGAGGTCGCCTGCGGGTGGATATGCCGGCGCGCTTCGCGCGGCACTTCGTGTTGCCGCATCTGCCGGACTTCCTGCAGGCGCATCCGCAACTGGAGCTGGAGCTGAGTTGCACGGACCGTCGCGTGGATGTGGTGCGCGAGGGCTTCGACTGCGTGCTGCGGGTCGGCACGCTGGCCGACACCAGCCTCATCGCGCGACCATTGGGCCAGTTGCGCGTGGTGACCTGCGCCAGTCCGGCTTATCTGCAACGCCACGGCGTGCCGTCGTCGCTGGACGATCTGGAAGGGCATCGCCTGATCCACTACGCCAGCACCTTTGGCGGCAAGCCGGAAGGATGGGAGTACTGGGACGGCACACAGTTCGCCAGCCTGCCGATGCCGGGCGCGCTGACCGTCAACAGTTCCGACGCCTACGAGGCGGCGTGCATGGCGGGACTGGGTCTGATCCAGGCACCGATGGCCGGCCTGAGCACGCTGATCGAGCAGGGGCAGCTGGTGGAAGTGTTGCCGCAGTACCGCGCAGAACCGATGCCGGTGACGCTGCTGTACGCGCACCGCCGCCACCTGCCGCAGCGCGTGCAGGCATTCATGGCGTGGCTGACGGAGACCTCGCGTCCGTACCTGGATGCCTAGCGCGCGTCCGTCTCCGGCAGGCCTCCGCATTGACGCGCCGTGGAGCGCGTCAGCAGAATCGATGCCAGGGGAGCGGCCGTCGCGCGCGTTGCATCGCCGGGCTGCGTGGTTCTATACAGGGAAAGGGAGTGTCGCGGATGACGATCGTGCGCGGGTGTTTCGCGGCCTGCGTGTTGCTTCTTCCCCTGGCGTCGCTGGCGGCCCCGAAGGACTGGAAGACCTTGTCCGAGCAGGAGCGCAAGTCGATCGTGGGCAAGTCCGCGTCGATCGTCGTGCACGAGCCGAGGGAGACATCGCTGTTCGGCGTGCGTTTCATGGTGACGTCGGACGAAGAGAAGGAGCGCATTGGAGTGCTTCTCGCGGACCCCGAAGGCCGCATCACCGACCGCCACCAACAGGGCAGTGCACTGCTGACATTCGACATGGGAGATGCGGCGATTCCGGTATCGATCCCCGGTCTTGTCGATCCCGCGCCTGCGATGGCAACGGACCTGCTGCAGCACCTGAAGACCTTGGGCGTGATCGCTCACGAACCTGCCGCATCGCCGGTCACGCTGCCGGCGACGCTGCCGCGGGGTATCTTTGTCGCGGACACCGACGTGGATGAACTGATCGCCAGGAGTGCCGACACGGATCTGGTGCTCGACGTCCAGACGCACGCCTGGCAGATATCCCGCAATACACGGCTCACCGGCATCTGGTTCACCTACATCAGCCGGATGACGCTGTTGGACAAGCGGACCGGAACGGTACTGCTGGAACGCGATTGTTCTGCATTCGCGAGGCACAAGGCCTCAGAAGTCAGCGCGCTGGTCGACTACCTGGCCGACGACATGGCGATGCTCAAACGCGATGTGCAGGATGTCGCCGGGCAGTGCAAGGCCAGGTTCATCGAATTGCTGTGAGTGTCCGTGCTGCCGCGTCACTGCGCAGGGTCTTGATCACACGGCGTGGCGGCCATGCGCATCGGCCGTCACCCGGCGCTTCACCAGTGCGCGGAAGAACGGGCCGGTCAGCAGCGTCGACAGCACCGCCAGCGTGACCAGCGCAGCGAAGGCATGTTCGGACAGCAGGCCCTTGTCGCGCAGGATGGTGGCCGCGACGATTTCCATCAGGCCCTTGCATTGCAGCAGCGCGCCGACCGCGAGCGTCTCGCGGCGAGACAGCGTGGAGGCGGGCGGGCACAGCAGCACGGCAGCGAGCTTCGCCAGCACGGCCAGCACCAGCAGGGCCAGCGAGGCCTGCAGCGAGGCCCAGCCCAGCACGCTGCCGTCGATCTTCAGGCCGCTGTGGCCGAAGAACAGCGGCGCGATGCCGATCAGCGCGAACTGGCCCATGCGCTCGACCGGCAGTCGCTTCGTCCACGTTGACGGCACCATCGCGCCGCCGAAGTAGGCGCCCAGCAATGCATGCAGGCCCAGGTGCGAGCTCGCCCACGCACCGGTGGTCAGGAACACCGGTAACGCCAGCCACACGAGCCACGCCGGCGGTTCGGCGCGCAGGCGTTGCGCGAGCGTACCTGCGGCGGCAAGCACCACGAGCACGCCCATCGCGACCCCCGTGAGCGACGACGCGCCGTCCAGCAGCGAGCCGCCTTCCGCCGCGATCAGCAGCAACGCCAGGCCGGTCCACAGCACGGCGTCGTCGATCACTGCGATGCGCAGCGCGAGGTGGGTCAGCGGGCGGTGCAGCGGGCCGAGTTCGCGCACGATGCCGATCAGCACCGGCAGTGCGCTCACGGCCAGGCACAGGCCGATCGCCAGCGCGCCCATCCAGGCGCCGCCCTGCGGTGCGGCCCAGCCCGGCAGGCCGGTGAAGTAGTAGTGCGCCGCCAGCGTGCCCAGTGCGAACGGCAGCAGCAGCGCCATGCCGGCGCTGGCGATGAAACGCATCGCCTGTGTGCGTGGCAGCGGGGCGGCATCGGGCGCGCTGGGCAGGTGCGCGGACTGCCGCGTCTCCAGGCCCGCGGTGAACGCGAGCAACAGCACGCCGAGGAAGCCGACCTGGTCGCCGAGCGTCGACGGCACGCCCCAACTCGCCGGCAGCGCACCGGTGGCCGCCAGCAGCAGGCCGATGACGATGGGAATGACCGCGATCGGAATCGATCGCCCCAATGCACGCCAGACGACCCAGGCAAGGCCGATGAAGATCAGTGCGTCGAGGGCGAAGGCGAGGGGACCGGGCATGGCGGCGATGATAGCGGCAGTCCATGTCTCTGCATCGCCACCGCGCCGTGGCCTGCGTCAGCGCGGCATCAGGGGCTGGTCGGCACGCAGGTCAGTTCCACCACGATGCGTCCACCCGCCGGCAACGTGGGCAGCACGACGCCGGCGCCGGACTGCAGCGCCGACACGGCGATCGGACCGCTTGCCACGCCGCCGGGGCACAGCGCGCCCCCCGTGCCCTCGCAGGTCGCGGTTCCCGGTGCAGGCGCGGTCAGGCACTGCAGGTTGGCCACCGCGGGGTCGCGCAGCACCGTGCCGTTGGCGGCGGCGGGACCGGCGTTGTCGATCGTCAGCGTGAACTCGACGGGTTCGCCCGCATTGACCTGGGCCGCGCTCGCCGTCTTGGTGATCGAGACGTCGGCCTGGTTGGAGACGGTGACCGACACCGTGTTCGAGTTGGCGGTCCTGGCCTCGTTGAGCGACGCCGAGACATAGGCGGTCTGGCCGGTGTTGGGGATGACCGTGTTCTGCGGTGCGGTGGCGTTCACCTGCACGCGGAATCGCAGGCTGCCGGTGACACCCGGTGACAGCGTGCCGCCCACCAGCCCGTTCGCGCCGGTCCCCAATCGGAACACCACGCGGTTGTTGGCGCTGTCGAAGTTGGCCTGGTCGTCGCCGACAGCATCGCTCTTGGCGCCGGCGTTGGGACCGGACACGATCTGCAGCGACCCGGGCACGTAGGTGGTGTTGGGTGGAATGGGGTCTGTGACCACCACCTGCAGCGCACCGTCATTGCCGGTGTTGCCGTAGGCCAGTGTGTACTCGAGGATGTCGCCGGTGCCCACGGTGCCACCGTTGAGGTCGGTCACCGACTTGATGAAGTTCGAATCGATCACCGGTTCGAACACCACTGTCGAGAACAGGATCGCAGCCGGGAAGTAGGTCTCGCCGCCGGTGGTGAAGGTCAGCGTGGCCGAGGTCGCGTTGTTGGGCAGCAGCGTGGTGTCGAACAGGTCGGCGTCGAAGCCGAGCTGGTTGGTGTAGTTGGGGCTCTTCGCGGTGAAGTGGGTGCCGCCGCTGCTGATGGTCGAGTTGAAGGCGTTGTTGGTCGGGTTGAGTCCGTTGCTGAGGTTGGTGCCGTTGACCTGGAAGCTGTCACCGGTGCTGTCGAGGTCGCCCTCGTAGGCGACGAACCCGACCCGCGAGTTCACCGTGCCGGTGGGGGGCGTGCGGAATCCGCTGACGGAGGTGGTGATGGCGGTCGGGGCACTGCTGTTGATCGTGGCGTAGCCGTCGAACACCACCATGTTGCGCGGTGGCAGGGTGGGGTTGGTCACCACCACCACCAGCGACCAGCCGGCGTAACGGTCGGTGCCGCGGCCGGCCTGGATGCCGGACACCTTGTAGATGCCGGAGCCGCCGGCCTGGACGCGCGAGGTGACGTCGGCCATCGCGGAGAAGCGGGTGCCGCTGACGTCGACCGTGGTCGCGGTGGTGTTGGCGTAGCCGGAGGCCGGGGTGGCGAAGCGCACCACGTTGCGGCTGGCCGGCACGGGCGCCGCGCCACCGCCGCCACTGCTGGTGTCGGCGCCCCAGTAGAGCCCGGCGAACACCACCGTGCTGCCGCCGGGGATGTTGAGCGTGGCAGTGGAGGAGTTCTGCGGCGACACGGTGACGTTGTCGGCGTTCACCCACTCCATCGAGAAGCTGTTGTTGTTGAAACTGCCGCCGCCTTGGGCGCTCGTGCAGTTCGCGGCCGAGGCCGGGCACGTCATCAGCGTGTTGCCGATTACCAGCAGGTCGCCGCGCGCCGTGGTGCTGTAGCGGGGCGTATAGCTGCGGACCAGGGTGGAGGCCTCGGCGACGGTGGAGGCCAGCAGGCTCGCGAGGCAGGCGAGAACAATCCAGAAGGGGCGCGTCCACGATGCCGTCGTCTGCATGCAGATAGTGCTGGTTCGCAGGGCCGAGCGCCCCGTCACGTGATATCACAGTGATCTGTGAAGACGTTTTTACATGCTGCACCGTTCAGCAAGCGACTGCATGTTGTTCAGAAAACACGAGGCCCCGACATGCGGGGCCTCGCGGGTACGACGAGGGTGGACGGCTTACGCCTCCACGTCTTCCTTGTAGGCATCCACCGGGATGCAGGCGCACATGACGTTCTTGTCGCCATAGACGTTGTCCACGCGCGAGACCGGCGGCCAGTACTTCTGCAGCTTCAGCGTGGCCAGCGGGAACGCGGCCAGTTCACGCGGATACGCGTGGGTCCACTCGCTGGCCATCACCATCGTGGCGGTGTGCGGCGCGTTCTTCAGCGGGTTGTCCTCGCGATCCAGGCGACCGTCCTCGACGGCGCGGATTTCCTCGCGGATCTCGATCATCGCGTCGATGAAGCGGTCCAGCTCGTGCTGCGATTCGCTTTCGGTCGGCTCGACCATCAGTGTGCCGGCCACCGGGAAGCTCAGCGTCGGCGCGTGGAAGCCGAAGTCGATCAGGCGCTTGGCCACGTCCTCGGCGCTGATGCCGGTGCGGTCCTTGATCGGGCGCAGGTCGAGGATGCACTCGTGCGCCACCAGCCCGTTGCGGCCGGTGTACAGCGTCTCGAAGTGCGGCTCCAGGCGCTTGGCGATGTAGTTGGCATTGAGCAGGGCCACCTGCGTAGCCTTGCGCAGGCCAGCCGCGCCCATCAGCGTGATGTACATCCAGCTGATCGGCAGGATGCTGGCGCTGCCGAAGCTGGCTGCGCTGACCATGCCTACATCGCCTTCGCCGCCGAGCTTCTTCGGCAGGTACGGCGCCAGGTGTGCCTTCACCGCGCACGGGCCGACGCCGGGGCCGCCGCCGCCGTGCGGGATGCAGAAGGTCTTGTGCAGGTTGAGGTGCGAGACGTCCGAGCCCCACTTGCCGGGCTTGGCCACGCCGACCAGTGCGTTCATGTTGGCACCGTCGGTATACACCTGGCCGCCGTGCTGGTGGACGATGTCGCAGATGGCGACCACGTCTTCCTCGAACACGCCATGCGTGGACGGATAGGTGATCATGATCGCGGCCAGGCGGTCGCTGTACTTCTCGGCGGCGCGGCGGATGTCTTCCACGTCGACGTTGCCGTTGGCGTCGCACTTGGTGACCACCACGGTCATGCCGCACATCTGCGCGCTGGCCGGGTTGGTGCCGTGCGCGGATTCCGGGATCAGGCAGATGTCGCGATGGCCTTCGCCGCGTGCGCGGTGATAGGCACGGATGGCCAGCAGGCCGGCGTATTCGCCCTGCGCGCCGGAGTTCGGCTGCAGGCTGACGGCGTCGTAGCCGGTGCACTCCACCAGCATCGCTTCCAGTTCGTCGATCAACTGCGTATAGCCCTGCGACTGCTCGACCGGCGCGAACGGGTGGATGTTGCCGAACTCCGGCCACGTCACCGGGATCATTTCGGCGGTGGCGTTGAGCTTCATGGTGCAGCTGCCCAGCGGGATCATGGTGCGGTCCAGCGCCAGGTCCTTGTCCGACAGCGCACGCATGTAGCGCAGCAGTTCGTGCTCGCTGTGGTGCGTGTTGAACACCGGATGGGTCAGGAAGTCGCTGCTGCGGCGCAGGGCGTCCGGGATCAGCGACGGTGCGCTGGCATCCAGCGCATCGACCGACGGCAGCGCGACGCCTTCACCGGCGAACACGGCCCACAGCGCCTCGATGTCGGCGCGGGTGGTGGTTTCGTCCAACGAGACGCACAGCGAACCGTTGCCGCGCACGCGCAGGTTGAGTCGGGCGGCACGGGCGCGGGCCAGGATGGCATCGCGCGCGTCACCGGGTTCGACGCATAGTGTGTCGAAGGCGCTGGCGTGCACCGCCGGATAACCGAGCGTGCGCAGGCCATCGGCCAGGATGGCGGTCAGGCGGGCCACGCGGCTGGCGATGCGCGCCAGGCCTTCGGGGCCGTGATAGACCGCGTACATGCTGGCCATCACCGCGAGCAGCACCTGCGCGGTGCAGATGTTGGACGTGGCCTTCTCGCGGCGGATGTGCTGCTCGCGCGTCTGCAGGGTCAGGCGGTACGCCGGCTTGCCTTCGGCATCGACCGATACGCCGATCAGGCGGCCCGGCATGCTGCGCTTGTAAGCATCGCGGCAGGCCATGAAGGCGGCGTGCGGGCCACCGAAACCGAACGGCACGCCGAAGCGCTGCGAGTTGCCGACCACGATGTCGGCGCCCATCTCGCCCGGCGGCTTCAGCAGCGTCAGCGCCAGCAGGTCGGTGGCGACGACGAACAGCGCGTTGTGCGCGTGGATGGCGTCGGCGTCCTTTGCCCAGTCGGCGATCCAGCCGCTGGAAGCGGGGTACTGCACCAGCACGCCGAAGTAGTCGCCGGCGGCGAGCTTCTCGTGGAAGGCGTCGGTGGAGCGCACGAGCTCGACGGTGATGCCCAGCGGTTCAGCACGGGTGGCCAGCACTTCCAGCGTCTGCGGATGGGTATCGCCGGCGACCAGGAAGGTGTTCGACTTCGACTTGGCCGAGCGCTTGGCCAGCGTCATCGCCTCGGCGGCGGCGGTGCCTTCGTCCAGCAGCGAGGCGCTGGCGATCTCCATGCCGGTCAGGTCGGTGACCATGGTCTGGAAGTTGATCAGCGCTTCCATGCGGCCCTGCGAGATCTCCGCCTGGTACGGCGTGTAGGCGGTGTACCAGGCCGGGTTCTCGAGGATGTTGCGCAGGATGACCTTCGGCGTGTGCGTGCCGTAGTAGCCCTGGCCGATGAAGCTGCGGAACACCTGGTTGCGGTCGGCGACGGCGCGGATCTTCGCCAGCGCCTCTTCCTCGTTGATCGGGGCAGGCAGGGCCAGCGGCTGCGCGGACTTGATGCTGCCCGGCACGATGGCATCGGTCATCGCATCGAGCGAGGCGTGGCCGACCACGTGCAGCATGTGCGCGATCTCGGCGTCGTTGGGGCCGATGTGGCGTTCGAGGAACGCGCCGTGGTGTTCCAGCTCGCGCAGGGAGGGGGTGTTCGACATGGGAGGCATCCGGGAAGGGCAATGAGGACCGGCGCGCGGAAACCGCGCGTGGGATGCCCCTCTGTCCTTTTGCCTGAGAGTTTGGAAGCGCGACGACGAGGAAGTCGCGTGCTTCGTGCCCCTTCGGCGCCGGCGCTGCCACGAGGACGGCCGGTCTCTCCAGAGTGTTTGCAGCAGGGGTGGTATCGGGCCTGAGCGATTACGGGCGTTTGCGCCTTCGGCAGCACGTCGCGGGCGACGGGCTTCTCCCACCGGGTCTTGCCGGCGGATTATAGCCCGGCGGGACGGGCCACCGGCGGTTTGGGCGTACCATGTGCAGCCCGGCGCGGCCTGTTCATGAAGCCTGCGCCGTGCCTGTCCGGAGTTTCCCCGCAATGAGTGCCCCCCACACGATCTCGAACCGCCGCCTGGCCCTGCTGCTCGGTGGGCTGGCGATGTTCGGCCCGTTCTCGATCGACACCATCTTCCCGGCGTTCCCGGCCATGGGCGCGTACCTGGGCGCGGACAAGGTGGCGATGCAGCAGACGATCAGCGTCTATCTGCTGACGTACGCGCTGATGAGCCTGGTGCACGGTCCGCTGTCGGACACGTTCGGGCGTCGGAAAGTGATCCTGGGCGGCCTGTCCGTGTTCCTGCTGGCGTCGGTGGGCTGCGCACTGGCCACCGACATGGCGACGCTGCTGCTGTTCCGTGCCGTGCAGGGCCTATCGGCCGGCGTGGGCTTCATCGTGGGACGTGCGGTGATCCGCGATGCGCGCGATGGCGACGATGCCCAGCGGCTGATGAGCCAAGTGTCGATGATCTTCGGCATCGCCCCGGCCATCGCGCCAATCGTCGGCGGCTGGATCCTGGGCTGGAGCGCATGGCCGATGATCTTCTGGTTCCTGGCCGGGTTCTCGCTGCTGCTGATGGTGGCGGTGGTCGGCTGGCTGCCGGAGACGCATCCGCCGGAAGCGCGGTTGAAAGTCTCGCCCCGCCACCTGCTGCGCGACTACGTGGGCATTGCACGCAATCCGCGCTTCCTGCGGCTGGCCGCGGCGGGCTCGCTGAGCTTCGGCGGGCTGTTCCTGTACATCGCCTCGGCGCCTGCGTTCGTGATGGACCTGCTGCACCTGGACGAACAGCAGTTCGCCTGGTTGTTCCTGCCCACCATCGGCGGCATGGTGCTGGGCGCGTTCCTGTCGGGGCGTGCGGCCGGACGCATCGAGGGCACGCGTCTGGTGAGGATCGGCTACGCCTGCATGGCCCTGGCGATGGTCGCCAACGTCGGCTACAACGTCTGGGCCGGAGACGACATCCACGTACCGTGGGCGGTGTTGCCGATGATGCTGGCGGCGCTGGGCGTGGCGCTGGTGTTTCCCATCCTGACGCTGGCGATCCTGGACATGTATCCGCGCCAGCGGGGCGCGGCGTCGTCACTGCAGGCCTTCAGCAACCTGATCATCAACGCGGTGATCGCCGGTGTGCTGTCGCCGCTGTTGAGCCATCATGGGCTGCATCTGGCGCTCGGCATGGCCGGCTTCGTGCTGCTGGGCTGGCTGATGTGGCAGTGGGAGTCGCACGCGCATCGCCGTAGGCTGGCATGCCCGAGCAACGCCGCTGCGCTCGAGCCCACCGATCAACTCTGACGTCCTGCGAGAACCCCCATGTCGATCCAGTCCAAGGCCCGCCGCGAGGCGAAGAAGCGCAAGGCGACCAAGGCGCACAACCAGGCGCGCGCGAATGCGCCCGCCATCGAGCCGCATGCCGAGCTGCGCAATCCCGAGGGCGAGCTGCTCGCCGGCGTCGTGCGCCAGGCGGACGTATGGGTGCTCGGCATGGACGGCCGCATCGCCGGCAGTTCCGACAGCGCTGCCGAGGTGCTGGCGATGATCAAGCAGGCTGCCGCGCTGCATGAAGCGCAAGGCAATGCGGTGCGGCTGGTGTACTCGGACGAGCTGCGCGACACCGCGGTGATCGAAGCGGCGGCGCAGGGGCAGACGCTGGAAGAGTTCGAAGCGCAACTGGCCGAGCAGATGAAAGCGCGCAAGCCGGATGCGGCGCCGGACGTCAACTGAGGCGCCGCAGTGAACGTGGGTGTGGGAGCGACGTAAGTCGCGATTGATCGAGGTCGGAATTCCCTCTAACCCGACATGCGTTCGCGACTTACGTCGCTCCCACAGGTGGCCGCCTGTGGCGAAACCATGCCGCCAGTCCCGCCAGCGACAGCACCGGCAGCCATACCCATCGTAGTTCCGACAGCAGGACGTCCACGCCGCGCGCGCTGAAGAAGCGGTTCGCGAACGGCGACACTTCGATCAGCCGCCATGGCGCGAAGTGGCGCGCATCCGACCACGGCCAGAACAGCGCAACCCCCAGGCCGCCGTCGGTCAGCATGTCGAGCAGCGGATGCGAGGCGGCGGACAGGGTGACGAACAGGAAGGCCGTGATTGCTGACGTCCTTAGCCAGCGCGCACCGCAGGCGGCAGATGCGCCGCATGCCAGGGCGAAGAGCAATGAATGACTCGCGCCGCGATGGCCGAATGCATGTGCGTACTCGACGCCCAGCTTGAAGCTCGCCACGTCAGCGTCCGGCTACACCGTGGCGACCATGCCGATAGCCACCAGCTTGGGCGGCAGTCGCTTCGTGCCCAGCGCGATGCCGGCCGCCAGGGGCATCAGGGCATGGGTGAAGAGGGTCGGCATGGTCGCGGTCAGCAGTGTGTTGCCGCGAGACTCGTCGGGTTCTGTGTGTTCACGATGAAGCCGGTGACGCGCGCAAGAAAAAGGCCGGCATGAGCCGGCCTTTTTCTTTATCCGGACGTCCTGGCTCAACGTTCGAGGGTGCCCCCACGCAGCGGCGTTGCCTGGCGTTGGCGTACGGCAGGCGTCGAGGTCCGCGCCGGCGTAGCGATCACGGGCGTTGACGTGCGTGCCCCCTGGCCTTGCGCGACCGCGCTGTTGGACGAACGCACCAGAGGCTGCGAGCCGTTCTCGCGCACCGGATCGGCGGCGATCCACTGCTTGATCTGCGGGAACACCAGATCGAGTCTCGAATAATGGTCGCGATTCATCTCGTCCGTCAGGCTGCCGCTGTTGGAGCACAGCGCATCACCACCGTACAGGCCGCCACGCAGGCGGTAACTATTGTCCGCGTGCAACGTAAATAGGCCGGATCCGCTGCTGCCGCCTTCGGTGGTGCCTTCCAGCCAGCCTACGGTGAACTGCTCTGCGTAGAAATCGGTGAGATGTTGGCCGCGCGAGTATTTCTTCGCGTCCCCTGCAGGATGGTGGATGGCGATCACCTCGGCGTTGGCGGCCAGCGTGCTGGCGTCCCATCCCGCGAAGGTCGCGTTCGCGGGCGCGGGATTCTTCAGGCGCAACAGCAGCGCATCGACATTGGTGTCGACGAACAGAAGGTCGGCACCGCCGGTCAACGGATTCCTCCTTCGACCGTCGACGGTGCTGCAACCGCTGTTCTCGTAGCCCCAGTAGGTGTTGAGCGTATTGGCCACGGTCTGGCTTTCGATGCAATGGGCCGCGCTGTAGAAGTAGGGGACCTGCGTGGTCGCGGTCGTATCGTTGAGCAGCGTGCCGGTGCAGATGTAGCTACTGCCACCTTCCACGTAGACCATGTGGGCGACCGCATTCTTCGCCTGCACGTAGGCCGGTCCCAACTGGCTGACGCGGCAGACCGCGTTGATGTTGCAACTGCCGGACTCGCCGACCTTTTCGATGATCTTGAAATCGTTGCGGCTGTTGGCCAGCAGGTGCGAGGCCTGTGGCGCCTGCAGCTTCGCCTGGGTCGCCTTCACGTGCGCAGGGCGGTAGATCTCGATGATCTGCGTGGCACCGTCGGTAGCGGGCGTCCAGTACATGCCGGCATCGTCGGCCGAGGCCTGTGCTTCTGCTGCCGTCACTTTCGCGACGACGCGTGCAGGCTCATCGGAGCCGGCGAACCGCAATTCGACATGCGGATGCAGGTCTTTCACCTGGACGCCCACGCGAAGCCCCAATGCATCCGGTGATCCCACCTGCAGCCGGGCGACGGCGCCGCCCGTTGTCAGCGGCACCCACCGCAGTACGGGCGTCGTACGCGCGATCCCTTCACTGGCGAGCTTGCGTCCGACCCCGATCTGCGTGGCCTTGATCCGCTGGCTCGCATTCCTGCGCTCCAGCTCCACCAGACGCATGACAGGGAGATCGCCGTACTGCTGCTGTGTAGCGCTACGCGCCGGAAACGACGCCAGTTTCCACACCGGTGCCGCCTGCGCTGGCGTGCGGCTGGCTTCGCCAGCGACCTGGGTGACCCCGGCGATCGCGCCCAGGGGGGCGGTGAGCACCAGCAGGCCAAGGGCGTGGAGCGACTTGCGTTGTTTCATGCGGATAACGTCCTTGCCGAGCGTTGTCTTGAGAAGCGGGCGGGCCGTTGAGTGCCCGACCGCCTCGCGTGCTTACGGTTTAGCGGGTGCTGCGGCCGCGGTGGCGGGCGCCTGCCAGCCGCACGTCTGGCCTTCGTTCTGCTGCTTCAGCCAGTCCTGCAGCGGCGCGAAGTACTCCAGCACGGCGCCGGCGTCCATCTTCTCGGTGCCGGTCAGTTCCTTCAGCGTGCCCTGCCAGGGCTGGCTGGCGCCCTTCTCGAGCATCGCCCAGAACTTCTGGCCCGCCGCCTTGTTGCCGTAGAAGCTGCAGTTGTACAGCGGGCCCTTGTAGCCGGCCGCGTCGCACAGGCCCTTGTAGAACTGGAACTGCAGCACGTGCGAGAGGAAGTAACGCGTGTAAGGTGTGTTGCCCGGCACGTGGTACTTCGCACCCGGATCGAAGAAGTCCTCGCCGCGCGCGGTGGCGGGTGCCACGCCCTGGTACTTCGCCTTCAGTTCCCACCACGCCTTGTTGTAGTCGGCCGGCTTGATGCTGCCGTCGAACACGCCCCAGCGCCAGCGGTCGATCATCAGGCCGAATGGCATGAACGACACTTTCGCCAGCGCCATGCGCATCTGCGCGTTGATCAGCGCTTCGTTGCTCTGCGCGGTGGCGTCCACCATGCCGATCGACTTCAGGTAGTCCGGCGTCATCGCCAGCACCATGGTGTCGCCGATGGCTTCATGGAAACCGTCGTGCGCACCGGTCTGGAACAGCGGCGGCAGCTTGTTGTAGGCCAGGTAGTAATAGACGTGGCCCAGCTCGTGGTAGATGGTGGTGAAATCTTCCTCGTTCGGCTTGATGCACATCTTGGTGCGCACGTCGCCCGTCATGTTCATGTCCCACGCGCTGGCGTGGCAGACCACGTCGCGGTCCATCGGCTTGATGAACTGCGTCTTCGTCCAGTAGCTCTCCGGCAGCTTCGGCATGCCGAGGCTGGTGTAGAAATCCTGCGCGCGTTCGGTCATCTGCCTGGCGACCTGCAGCTGCGCTTCGCGTTCAGCCTGGAACAGCTTGTCGGTACCCGGGCCCGGGCCGGCCTTGGCCAGCGCGGCCTGGTAGTCCGCCTGGTACTGCTTCTCCAGCGCGCCCGTGATGTCCAGGCTGCCGGCGCCCTTGTACGGCTCCAACACATCCCACAGGTTGCCCCAGTCCTGCTGCCACATATTGCCCATCAGGTGTGCGGGCAGCAGGCCGTTGACCTGGCCCTTCTCGACGCCGTAGGTCGCCTGCAGCTTAGTGCGCGTGTAGCAGTGCAACTGTTCGTACAGCGGCTTGACCTGGCCCCACAGGCGGTCGGTCTCGGCGGCGATTTCGGCCGGCGTCATGTCGTAACCGCTGCGCCACATCTCGCCGGCATCGGCGAAGCCCATTTCCTTCGAGCCTTCGTTCACCAGCTCGACGAAGCGCGTGTAGTCGCCGCGCATCGGCTGGGCGATGGTGTGCCAGCCCTGCCATGCGTCCAACTGTTCGTCGTAGTTCCGGCTGCTGCGCAGCACGTCTTCCAGTTCACCCAGCTGCCGGCACTTCTGCGCCGCGCCTTCGCCGGTGCAGTACTTGCCTGCGCCGTAGGTGCCTTCCATCTTGGTGGCGATCTGGGTCAGTTCGGCCAGCTTGGCCGGATCCTTCGGTGCCGGCATCGCGGTGGCCAGCTTCAACAACTGGATGGCACGCGCGGTTTCCGGGGACATCTGCTGGCCTTCGAACTTCTTCGCCTGCTCGATCCAGCTGTTGAGTTGGGTCAGGTAGCGCTCGTTGCCCTTGGCGGCCAGCAGTTGGCTGTCGTCGTTGATGTAGGTACTGGACAGCCACTGCGCGGCCGTCAGCTCCGGATACATCTTCTTGAACTCGTCGTTGACGCGCGCAATGAACTGGTCGGCGGTCTCGCCCTTCGGTGCGGCCGGTGCGGCGGCCGTATCGGCGGCAGGCTCGTCCTTCTTGCAGGCGGCGAGCGTGGCGACGCTCGCGCCGACGGCGAGGGCGAGCAGGAGGTGGCGATGCTTCACGGGACGTCCTTCAAGGTGCGCGGGCGCAGGAATCGGAAGGGTAGTGAGAGCGGGGGAGGGGGTGCAAGTGCGGCGTCCGTTTCCCTTGTAGGAGCGACGTGAGTCGCGACCGTCCACCTTCCGGCGACGTGAAGGCCGGTGGATGCAGTTACGACAGGCCTATGGACGCCGATATCGTGCGGTCGCGACTTACGTCGCTCCTACAAGGTGCGCCCTCAACGGTACGGCAGGCCCCGCTCCCGCAGGAACGCCCGCGCATCGTCCGCATCCTGCTCGAACCACGCCTGTGTGGATCCCAGGCGGTACGTGTAGCCCCACGCATCCATGTCGGCCATCAGGCGTGCGCGCCCGACACCGGGGAGTTCGTCGGCGAGGATGATCTGCAGGCAGCAGGTGGCGTCCTCCTCGATCACCGAATCGGTGGCGTCGGTGTGCACCTGGGCGCGCCGTTCCGGCGGTAGCACGATCAGGTGGCACGCCTCGTGCAGCATCGAGTGCACGGGCGTGTCGCCGCGCACGTAGACGTTGTGGGCAATGACGCCGGCCTCCGGTTCGCCCCAGTAGCTACCGGGGATGGGCGCGCCGTCGTCGACGCGATGCAGTTGCAGGCCATGGCGGGACAGCAGGTCTGCTGCGGCGGCGAAGGGCAGGGCGGAGACCTGCATCACCTCGGGTTCGACGGTGTCCGCGACAGCGTTCATGGCCGTTGTATCGAAGAGGGCGGAGCGGATGTCCGCCCCCGTCGTCAGTTGTTGCCTTCCGGCAGCGCGACCGAGATATCCAGCACGTCGTGGTCGCCGTCCTTGATCAGGTCGACCTTGACCGCGTCGACATCGACGTTGACGTACTTCTTGATCACTTCCAGCAGTTCACGACGCAGCAGCGGCAGGTAGTCGGGCGCGCCGCGTGAGCTGCGCTCCTGCGCGATGATGATCTGCAGACGGTTCTTCGCGGTCTCGGCGGTGTTCTTCTTCGCCTTGAGGAAATCGAACAGGCCCATGCTCAACCTCCGAACAGCTTGCTGAAGAAGCCTTTCTTCTCCAGGGTGATGAAGCGCATCGGGCGGTCTTCGCCCAGCAGACGGCCGACGGTGTCGTCGTAGGCCTGGCCGGCCGGCGATTCCAGGTCCAGGATGACCGGCTCGCCCTTGTTCGACGCGTTGAGCACGTCGCCCGATTCCGGAATCACGCCGAGGGTCTTAAGGCCCAACACGTCTTCCACGTCCTTGATGCTGAGCATCTCGCCGCCTTCCACGCGCGCCGGGTTGTAGCGCGTCAGCAGCAGGTTGGCCTTCAGCGGCTCACCGTTCTCGGCGCGGCGGGTCTTGGAGTCCAGCAGGCCGAGGATGCGGTCGGAATCGCGCACCGACGAGACTTCAGGGTTGACCACCACGATGGCCTGGTCGGCGAAATACATGGCCAGGAAGGCGCCCTTCTCGATGCCGGCCGGGGAGTCGCAGACGATGTAGTCGAAACCGTCGTCGGACAGGTCCTTCAGCACCTTCTCCACGCCTTCCTTGGTCAGCGCGTCCTTGTCGCGCGTCTGCGAAGCGGCCAGGACGTACAGCGTCTCGAAGCGCTTGTCCTTGATCAGCGCCTGCTTCAGCGTGGCCTCGCCCTGGGTGACGTTGACGAAGTCGTACACGACGCGGCGCTCGCAGCCCATGATGAGGTCGAGGTTGCGCAGGCCGACGTCGAAGTCGATGACCGCGACCTTCTTGCCGCGACGCGCCAGGCCGCACGCGATGCTGGCGCTGGTGGTGGTCTTGCCGACGCCGCCCTTGCCGGACGTGACTACGATGATTTCAGCCAACGGTGTTCTCCTTGGTCGTTCTTATGTTCGGGTAGTGCCGCGCGTCAGTCCTGCGCGGCGATCTTGAGTTGGTCCTGGTCCAGCCAGATCTGCACGGCCTTGCCGCGCAGTTCCTTGGGTACTTCCTCCATCACCTTGTAGTGGCCGGCGACGGCGACCAGTTCGGCATGGAATTCACGACAGAAGATGCGGGCGTCGGCATTGCCGCGCGCGCCGGCGAGGGCACGGCCACGCAACGCGCCGTAGATATGGATGGAGCCGTCGGAGATGACCTCGGCGCCCGCGCCCACGGTGCTGAGCACGGTCAGGTCGCGGTTCTCGGCGTAAAGCTGCTGGCCGGAACGCACGGGGGTCTTCTGGACCAGGCCTGGCTTGACGTCCACAGCCTTCGCTGCCGGTGCAGAAGCGGCCGGGGCGGGTTCGGGAGCTGCCCGCGCAGGAGCAGGAGCGGCTTGTGCCACCGGCTCGTACTGCGCCCGGAACTTGGCCAGCAGCGGCAGGCCGAGCTGTTCGGACAGGGTTTCGGTCTCGCGGGTGCCATAGGCCAGCGCCACCGGGATGACGCCCGCGCCGCGCAGGCCATCGATCAGGGCGCGTGCGGTGGCGGTATCCGGCAACCGGGTCAGGCCGCCGAAATCGACGATCACGGCCGCGCGGCCGAACAGCTTGGGCGCCCGTTCGACGCGTTCGCGCATTTCGCGGATCAGCTGGTCGACGTCGAGGGTACGGATGCGGAGGTTGGCGATGCCGACCTGGCCGATCTTCAGTTCGCCGGCCTGTTCGTAGTCCATGGAGGCTCGCGTCACGCTCATGTACCGGTCGGCCGTTGTGCGCTGGCGTCAGCCAGCAGGCGGGTGCGGGTCCACGGCACGTCGGGCAGGGCATCGCCGTAGGTGTCGCGCACCCACGGGTAGCTGCAGAGTTCCTTCATCAGCATGCTGGCGCGGACTTCCGCCTCGGCCATGACGTTCTGGCCCACTTCGCGGAAGCCGAAGCTGCCGTGGAAGAGCAGGGCCGGATCGGCGCCGTGGTCGAGGAAGACTTCGCAGGCCAGCTGCGGGCAGCGCAGTTCGGCGAAGCTCTGTACGTCGGCGTAGAACGCGCGACCAACGCCACCGCCGCGACGGCGGCTGGCCACCACGATGCGGTCGATATAGAAGAACTGGGGATAGCGCTCGCGGAACCAGGCGAAGTTGCTGCTGTCGTGCGCGGCGCCGGAACCGAAACCGACGAGGAAGCCGGCGAGGTTGCCGTCGCGCTCGGCGACGCGGAAGTACTCGGCCGTCTCGTAGAAGCGGCGGACCTTGGCCGAATCCAGCGGCAGGATGGCCAGGCCGGCATTGTTGTTGAGGGCTAGGACGGAATCCAGCTCGTGCTCGCGCACGTCGCGGATGACAATCGACATTACCTGACTCCGAACGGGTCTTGCAGGGCGGCACATGGCCGAGGCCGGATTATCGCATGGGGCTGCGGTGACCGGCGAGGCGCGGGTGAGCCGGGGATGAACCCGGCTGCCCTGTGTTCCAACGGCGGCATGACTTTAGTTGGGACATGGGCGAAGGCGATTCCGCCTAAGATGCCCGGATGTTGGGACGACTCAGCCATACCCGCCTGCTGCGCGCCGCAGGCCTCTACACGTGGGCCCTGGTGGGCATTCCCATCATCCTGAACGTGTGGGTGCTGCCGCCGTCCAGCGGGACGGACGGGCATGGCGTGAACCTGCCGCTGACCGCCGTCTGCTACTTCAGCTTCGGCGCCGTGTACTGGCTGGCCACGCGGGCCCTGGACGGGCGGCGCGATGGCCTGCCGCTGGGCTGGAATGTGCCGCTGGCGATGGTGCTGACGGCAACCGCGATCGGCGTGGGCTTCTACACCCAGACCGGCTTGGGCGCCGTGTTGCTGCTGATCATGGCCGGGGTGCTGCCCTGGCTGCTGGAATTGCGTCTGGCCGTGGCCTGGCTGCTCGCCGCGCACGTGCTGCTGGTGCCGTCGTTCATGGCGCGCGACGACTTCAATTTCTGGGAAGCGCTCTTCCAGTCGATGTTCTACGTGGGATTCTCGGCCTTCGTGCTGATCACCACGTACGTCGCACGCCAGCAGGCGCAGGCACGCGAGGAGCAGCGCCGGCTCAATGCCGAGTTGCGAGCCACCCGCGTGCTGCTGGCCGAAAGCGCCCGCGTCAACGAACGCACGCGGATCTCGCGTGAGCTGCACGACCTGCTGGGCCACCACCTGACCGCGCTCAGCCTGAACCTGGAGGTGGCCGGCCATATGACGGAAGGGCGCGCCCAGGAGCACGTGCGGCAGGCACACACGTTGGCGCGTCTGCTGCTGACGGACGTGCGCGAGGCCGTCAGCCAGCTGCGCGACAGCGGCTCGATCGACCTGGGTGCCGCGTTGATGCCGCTGGCGGAAAAGGTCCCGTCGCTGGCCATCCACATGGACATCGAAGAGCCGCTGACGCTCGAGGACCCGCACCGGGCGCACGTGTTGCTCCGCTGCACGCAGGAAATCATCACCAACGCCGTCCGCCATGCCGGTGCGCGCCACCTGTGGCTGCATTGCCGGCGGGATGGCGCGAGGATCCTGATCGACGCGCGCGACGACGGCGCAGGCAGCCAGCATGTGGTGGCAGGCAACGGCCTGACCGGCATGCGTGAGCGCCTGGCCCAGTACGGCGGTGAACTGCGCATCGAAACGCGGGCAGGGAAGGGCTTCTGCCTGTACATCGCCCTGCCCGTCACCGAGGCGGCCCCGGCGCTCGCCCCTCTTTCCGTTCCCCAACCCGAACCCACACCCGAGCTCAGCTCCGGAGGACCCCCGTGATCCGTGTCTGTCTGGTCGACGATCAAACCCTGGTGCGCCAGGGCATCCGCTCCCTGCTGGCGCTGGACGACGGCATCGAGGTCGTGGCCGAGGCCGCGGACGGCAAGCAGGCCGTGGACCTGGTCCCGCAGATCAAGCCCGATGTGGTGCTGATGGACATGCGCATGCCGGTGATGTCGGGCCTGGAGGCTCTGCAGGCACTCTCTCGCGCCGGTCAGTTGCCGCCCACCATCATCCTGACCACCTTCGACGACGACCAGTTGGTCCTGGCCGGCCTGAAGGCGGGCGCCAAGGGGTACCTGCTGAAGGACGTCTCGCTGGAACAGCTGGTCGGTGCCATCCGCACGGTCGCCGACGGCGGTTCGCTGGTGCAGCCGGCCGTGACCCAGCGCCTGCTGTCCGGGCTGGAGCACATGCGCAACGAGTTCGTCAGCCTGGATCGCCCGGATCCGCTGACCGACCGCGAAACCGAGATCCTCCGCCTGATGGCCAGCGGTTTCTCGAACAAGGAGATCGCCAACTCGCTGGGCGTGGCGGAGGGCACCATCAAGAACCACGTCTCCAACATCCTGTCCAAGCTCGGCGTGCGCGACCGCACCCGCGCGGTGCTGAAGGCCTTCGAGCTGCAGCTCGTCTGAGGCGAGGAGGCCCGGCCCGGTGCAGCGCGCCGAGCCTCCCGGGCGTCTCCGGCCCAACCACCGGAATGCCCGCCGCTGCAGCGCAACAGGGCCGTTGGCGTGCCGGCAGCGTGCGCCCGCGTACGTGCCGGAATCGGGCGGCCAACCGGTGTCAGATGGGCTGCCCGAAGCCCTGCAACCCTGCTAGGATGCGCGGTGCATTTTTTTCACGGCCGAGGCACCGGCCCCCGGAGACTCCTGAATGACCCGTTTGATCGAGTTCGTGATTGCGTTGGCGCTGGTTCTGGCGCTGTTTCTGGTGATCGGCCTGGTCCTGCCGTCCTCGCGCTCGCTGCAGGAAAGCGTCGAGACCAACCGCCGCATGACCATCGTGTTCGACACGCTGAACAACGTGCGTCGACTGAAGGACTGGAACCCGCTGATCCCGAGCGCGGCCAACGAACTGAGCTACTCCGGTGGCGAGAACAACACGGGCGTCGGCGCGAAGGTGGAGTTCAATTCCGCCAATGCGGCCTGGGGCCAGGGTAGCTGGGAAATCACCTCCAGCGAGCGTCCCGCCACGCAGGGCGCCGCCGGCAAGATCGTCTACACGATCCTCGACAAGCGCATGGGCACGGACAAGCAGGCCACCTTCGACCTGCAGCCGACCGGCAAGGACAACCGCAACGTCAAGATCACCCAGAGCTACCAGGTCACGTACGGTTTCAACCTGATCGGCCGTTACGCCGGCATGTACGTCAGCCGCCACGTCGGCGATGCCGTCAAGGCCGGCCTGGGCAAGCTGACCAACATGCTCGCCACGGTCCCGAACTTCGACTACCGCACCGAAGGCAGCCCGCTGACCGGCCTGAAGGTCGTCGACGTGCCGTCTGAGGACCTGCTGGTCGTCACCGCCGGCAACATCGACCGCACCAACGATGCCATCAAGGGTTCGATCAAGCAGAACCAGGAATGGATCAAGCGCGTGATGGACGCCAACGGCCTGGTCGCCGCCGGCCCGCTGCGCATCATCACCACCGACTTCGGTGCCGAGAAGTACGCCTTCGACATCGCCCAGCCGGTCCGCAAGGCCAGCGCCGCGGCGAAAGCTGAAGCGGCTGCCGAAGCCGCTGCCCCGGTCACCCCGCCGGCGACGCCGGTCGCGTCGACGGGCGAGATGAAGGTCACCATCCCGTCCGGCGCCCCGGTCGAGTACGTCCGCACCGAGGCCCACAAGTCGGCCTTCGCCAGCTACACCGGCTACATGGCCGAGCTCGACAACCAGCGCAACGCGCTGCGCGCCTGGGCTGTCACTGCCGGCCACGAAGTCATCGACCGTCCGTACGAGTCGTGGAAGTCCGGTGTCGATGGTTCCTTCGAAGCCACCGGCAAGTTCGACATCTACTGGGCCGTCAAGCAGTAAACCTCCCGGACGCCCTGTCCCGGATGTCCAGCTCCACGCCAACGCGCCGCTTCATGCGGCGCGTTGCGTTTGTGGGGTGCCGATGCCGGGATGTCGCGTCCTCCGCTGGCAGGATGCCCACCCGATTCTCGGATCGCTGAGCCGATGAACTACGACCGACGCCAACGCAAACCCTCGTTCCTCGCCCTGAGCGGCGGCCTGCTTGCCGCGGTGGCCGTCGGCCTGTCCGCGTATGCCTCGCATGGAATCGCGGCCGCACAGGCGCAGTCACACGTACAGACGGCTGCGCTGTTCGCCTTCGGTCATGGATTGGCGCTTGCGGCGTTGGCGCCCAGCACGACGCGGCGCATGGGTAAGGCGGCGCTCTGCCTGTTGCTGCTGGGTACGCTGCTGTTTGCGGGCAGCCTGGTGGGAGGTGCGCTGTGGGGCCTGCCGACCCGGCTCGCGCCCGCCGGCGGGATCACGCTGATGCTGGGCTGGGTGCTGTGGGCGGTCGACGCCGTCCGTCGTTGATTCCATGCCACGTCACGCGCGCGGCTTCGACACCGAACAGGCCTGGGACCACCTGACCCGGCGCGATCTCAAGCTTGGCGCCTGGATGAAGCGGATCGGCTACATCGAACCGCAACCCACCTGGAAGAAGACGTTCGATCCGGTCGACGCCTTGGCCAGGGCGATCCTGTACCAGCAGTTGAGCGGCAAGGCCGCGGCCACCATCGTGGGCCGTGTCGAAACCGCTATCGCCAGCACGCGCCTGCACTTCGACACGTTGGGTCGCATCGACGACGTGGCGCTGCGCGCCTGCGGCGTATCCGGCAACAAGGCGCTGGCGCTGCGCGATCTGGCGGCGCGCGAGCAGCGCGGCGAGATCCCCACGCTGCGGCAGATGTCGACGATGCACGAGGACGAGATCGTCGCGGCCCTGGTGCCTGTGCGCGGCATCGGCCGCTGGACGATCGAGATGATGCTGATGTTCCGGCTGGGTCGCCCGGACGTGTTGCCGATCGACGATCTGGGCGTGCGCAAGGGCGCGCAATTCGTCGACAGGATGGACGCCATGCCGACGCCGAAGGAACTGGCGGCGCGCGGCGAGAAATGGGGGCCTTACCGCACGTATGCGGCGCAGTATCTGTGGCGTATCGCCGATGCGGGTACCGAGGCGAAGACCCCGACGAAGCGGTCGCAGGACTGACACGACGCTAGGCGCGCGGCAGGTACCGGTCCCACAGCAGGTTGCGGAACCGGTTGTCCGGATCGACGTCCCGTTTGATTGCGGCGAACCGTTCCGCCTGCGGATACGCGCGCATGAACTGACGGCGCGTCGCGTGCAGCCGGTAAGGCAGGTAGTAACGGCCGCCATGGTCCAATGCGGCGTCGATCAGCGCCCGCGTCCAGCCGGTGGCACGCGCGTCCTGCCACGTGCGCTGCTTGTGGTAGAGCACGAAGCAGAACATGTCGCGGTCTGCCCAGCGCATGAGCGAGGTCGTATCCGCGTTCGCGTGGCGGATCGATACGTTGAGCACACCGGCATCCGCGGCGCGGAGGATGGCTCGCATCCGGGCGACGAACGGGCGGAAGGCGCCCATCGGGATGAAGTACTCCTGCAGCAGGTAGGTGGACATCCGCCGCGTGCGTGGCTCGATCGACGCCACGTCCAGGCTGGCTTCGCAGTTGCGCATGATCACGCGCGGCTCGGTCAGCAGGCGTCGCGTCATGTAGCGCTCGCGAAGCGCATCGCCTCCCGGCAGTTCGGTGGCCGACCAGATGAGGTTCTGCTCGCGGCCGTAGTCCAGGCCTTCGGGCACCAGGCGGCGCGCATCGGTCAGCGGCAGGTTTGTGCGCGACCAGGTGATCGCCAACGGCGCATCGAAATCCGGAGGCACCAGATCGCCGTTGTGCATGACGACGTCATCCTTGCCCAGCACGTTCGCCTCGAACCAGTCCGGATAGTCGTCGAGCGGCACCGACGTCACCTTCCGTGCGATACGCGTGTTCGGCGCCAGATCCAGCTCCACTTCGGTAACGACCCCCAGTCCACCATAACCACCGAGCACTGCACCGAAGAGTGCCGGCTCTCTGTCACGGGAGAGTTCCCGCGTGCCGCCGTCTGCGGTGACAAGCTGCAGGGCGCGCACAGTGGTGGCGATCGCGCTTTCGCCGATATAGCGACCATGGCAGTTCACCGACACCGAACCGCCCACGCTGAAGTTGCTGTAGCTCTGCATGACCTTGACGGACAGGTCGTGCGGATCCAGCAGCGTTTGCAGTCGGCGCCACCGCATGCCGGCCTGGACGCGCACCGTGCGTGCGACGGGATCGAGCGCAAGCAAGCGATCCATGCCGGCCAGATCGAACTGCAATGCGTCGGGTTCGCGCGTCTGTCCACCCATGCTGAAGCGCGCGCCGGCGATGCAGGCCGCACCGCGCCACGCGCGCAACGCTGCTGCGACGCCCGAGGTGGTGGTGGGCCTGACGACACCGGCGAGCGGGGTGCTGTCGAGGCGGGCGATGTCGTGGGCCGATCGCGCTTCGGTGCCGCCCGGGTCGCTGCATGCCGGCAGGGCGCCGATGGTGCCGGCCACAAGCGCATAACGCAGTGTGTCGCGACGATGCATGCCGGTCAGGCTGCCGACCGATAACACCAGTGCCACGGTTCGTAGACGATGCCGTGCGGATTGTCGCGGGGATAGCTCATGACGAAGCCGAAGTCGCCTGCGCGACGTGTGAGCCAGGCGAAGGCCAGGGTCTGCTCGAACGATTCTTCCGCAGGCGGTTCGCCGGGCGTGCCGATATCGAGCGCGCATCCGCCATGGTGTTCGCTGTAGCCGGGCGCCGCGTTGACGGTGAGGATCTGCTCCACCGTCTGGCCGCGCGCGAGCTTCCGCTCGAAAATGCCGAGCTGGTAGTCGTGGCTGCGGTAGCCGGAAATCGCTTCGAGGGCCACGCTGTCCTGGTAGGCCGCGCGCTGCATCGCGAGCCACGCGCGGGCGGCGGCCGCGGTCAGCCACAGCGGCCTGCGATAACGGTCGCGTCCGGCGAACACCAGGGCCGCGGGCTCGGCGACCAGCGCCAGACCGCTGCGCTCGCCATACGTGTCGTCCAGTCCGAGCCCGTGCAGGCGTTCCTGCAGCGCATGCAGCGGCAACAGGCCCTGTGCGTCTGTGTCGAAGCCGCGCGTTGTGCTTTCCAGCTGGTCCAGCGCATCCCAGGCTTCGTC
The DNA here is from genome assembly GCF_014851805.1 of Pseudoxanthomonas sp. PXM02. Lineage (GTDB taxonomy): Bacteria > Pseudomonadota > Gammaproteobacteria > Xanthomonadales > Xanthomonadaceae > Pseudoxanthomonas_A. The sequence goes on along the minus strand of NZ_JACVAK010000001.1, from coordinate 751,534 downwards.
GAGCCCCGGTTCGCGGGGCAGGCCAGGCACCAGCGGGTGGACCGCGCGTGCCGAGACGGCGGCAAGGTAACGGCCATCCTGCTTGCGGCGCAGCACCGTGTGAGCACCGGCGAGCACGCGCGCATCGGCATTGCTGCGCACGCGCAGCAGGTCGGCGGGCCACAGCTCGATCCACGACGTGTTGAGCAGCAGCGTCTTCAGTGGCTGGGCGGGCAGGCGGCGCATGTCCGCAGCTTAGCGGTGCGGCGTGGGTGTCGCCAGTTCGCGCAATCGCGCCAGCAGGTCCGCGGGCCGTGCGGGACTCAGCAGCACCATGCCGCCCTCACGCAGGGGCAGGGAGAGGACGCGGGTCCGGTCGGTGACCAGACAGAACGCCTTGGTGAGGTTGCGCAGACGGAAGTGTCCGGCCTTGAAGCCCGGCAGGCCGAAACCGTTGGTCTTCAGCATCGGCGCGAGGTCGGTGTGTTCTTCGAGGCTCAGGACGCGCGCGTGCTCCAGGTCGATGGCTTCCACCGGCAGCTTCTTCGTATAGAACGTCGCCTGCACCTGCAGTTCGCGATTGTCGAGCAGGATCTGGCGCCGCCGCATTGCCAGGGTCAGCACCACGCCCACCAGCAGCACGAACGGGACCACCAGCCAGGCGGCCAGCGGAGGAGGCGTCTGCGAGTCCATCGTCATCGCCACGATCGCCGCACCAATGGCGACCAGCATCGGCAGCCACAGCCACAACGCCGCGTGGGAGGAAAGCGGGGCGACATCGAAGGCGTGCTTCTGGTGCATGGCGATTCCTAGGACTGGAGAGCGTGAGGTTGGCAGGCGGGGAGGTCGGCAACAACAGCCAGCAGACGTCGGGTTTCTTCCGCCAGTCGACGCTGCTGGACTTCTCGCGATATCTGCGAGAACCGGTCTCCCGGCTGGAAGCCATATTGTCCGAACTGCGAGTGATTGGCGCCGGGCATATCGACCCAGCGCGTCGCGGTGGGCAGCAGGGGGCGGTTGCGCGCGACGCGCTCGGGCGTGGCGAGTCCGTCGCGGTCGCCGACTATCTTGGTCACCGGTATCGACAGCGCGGACAGGTCCACGTCGCGGGGATGCGAGGTGGCGACCAGCAACAGGGCGGCACGGTGGTCGGGGTAAGCGAGCACGAAGCGTGAAGCCACTTCGCCACCGCGGGAATGGCCGCCGACGACCCAGCAGCGCACGTCAGGCTGGGCCGCCATGGCATCGAGGCCCCGCCTGAGCACCACCGACCCTTCGGCACCGCCCAGCGCGCCGCGCCGTGGCAGATCCACCACGATGGCGGGATAGCCGGCGTCGGCCGCGCTGCGCGCCAAGCCGGCATAGGCGCGCGGGTCGACCAGCGCGCCGGAGAAGAACAGCAGTCCGGTCGAGCGCGATGGCACAGCACGCGGCCGGAACACCCGATGGTCGTCGCCACGTACTACCGCGACGCGCTCGTCGCCCAGCGCAGCGCGCACGCCGTCCGCGTTCGCGCGGTACGCCAGCAGGCACCAGAGGGTGAAGACGACGGTGGCGACCAGCCCGAGCGTGATCCAGATGCGTTTGATCCGCCTGACGAGCCCGGCCACCGTGTTGTCGCTCAGGTGGGCTTCTTGAAGAACAGGCGCACCGAGATTTCATGCTCGATGAAGAGGGTGCTGACCAGTTCCCAGCCTTGCGTGCTCATCTTGTCCAGCTCCTGCTGGATGCGGTCGGTCAGCTTGCCGGCGAACATCCTGTACGGGACTTCGACGACCTTGTGGCTCCAGCGGTGGTTCATGGCGACTCCTTGTTGTCCTTGTCCTGGGCGCCGCCCTTCGGCAGCCGCCCGGCCTTGCGCAGCGCGTCGCGCAGCACGTATTCGATCTGGGCATTGAGCGATCGCAGTTCGTCGTCCGCCCATCGCTGCGCCGCCGTCAGTACCTCGGCGTTGATGCGTAGCGGATAGGCCTTCTTGTCCTGCTTCTCGCTCACGGATGCTTCCTGTTGCGGCGCAGCTGCAGCACCATCGAGACGATCAATGCATTCACCAGCACCACCATTGCGATCACGATGCCCTGTGCAAGCCTGTCGTCATCGCCGGCCCAGTAGATGCCGACGGCGCCGGCCTGGATCGCCAGTCCCACCAGCACCCAGTGCAGGGCCATGCCGCGTGAGCGGTCGTCGGTCGCGCGGCTCATCCACGCGCCGATGAGCAGGGCAGGAAGGCCGGAGGCGGCGAGGATCAGCGGGACGAGGGCATGCATGCCGGATGGCCCGCGTCAGTAGATGGAGCCGGTGTTGACGATGGGCTGGGTTCCGCGCTCACCGCACAGCACGACCAGCAGGTTGCTGACCATCTGCGCCTTGCGCTCTTCGTCCAGCTTCACCACGTCGTTCTTCTGCAGTTCGGCCAGCGCCATTTCCACCATGCCGACCGCACCGGCGACGATGCGCGTGCGCGCCGCGATCACCGCGTTGGCCTGCTGCCGTTGCAGCATGGCCTGCGCGATTTCAGGAGCGTAGGCGAGGTGGCTGATGCGCGCCTCGATCACATCCACGCCGGCCTTGCCCAGGCGCTCGGCGATCTGCTCCTGCAGGTGCTGCGAGATTTCCTGCGGATGGCTGCGCAGCGCGATCTGGCCTTCTTCGTGCTGGTCGTATGGATAGCTGGACGCCATCGCGCGCAGCGCGGCCTCGGACTGGATATGCACGAAGCTCTCGTAGTCGTCGACGTTGAACACGGCCTCGGCCGAGTCGACCACCTGCCACACGATCACCGCGGCGATCTCGATCGGACTGCCGTCCAGCTCGTTGACCTTCAACCTGCTGCTTTCGAAATTGCGGATGCGCAGCGAGACCTTGCGCTTGCTGAAGAAGGGGTTGTTCCAGCGCAGGCCGTTGTCCTTGACCGTGCCGACGTACTTGCCGAACAGGCTGAGGACGGCGGACTGGTTAGGTTCCAGCTTGTAGAGCCCGGCCATCAGGAACATGAGCACGAAGCCGAGCAGGGCAGCCAGCCCCATGTAGCCGGGCTGTTTGTCCGCGGCGCCCGCGATGAAGACGGCGACGACTCCCAGGCCCAGCACCAGCAGGCCGAGCAGGGTCGGGATTCCGGACAGCGACGACTTGGCGTTTTCTTTCATGGTCTTGGTCTCAGGACGGGATCACAGCAGCGACAGGCCGACGCCTGCAGCAAGCAGGGCAGCGGAGAGAAGGAGGAAGCCGGGGGCAACCCGATGCGCCTGGGACGGCCAGCGGCGCTGAACCTGATGGATCACGTGGAGCATGGTGGATCCCCTTCGGTGTTTCCGATGACTAGAAAGATATCAATTTGATATCAGATGTCAACGATGCGGCGGCGCCGTCTGTCGGCCTGCCCGTTAAACTGGCGCACCCTCTTCCGGACCGCCCCCGCATGACCACTCTTGGAACCCCACTGTCGCCCCATGCCACCCGCGTCCTGCTGCTGGGGTCGGGCGAACTGGGCAAGGAAGTGGCAATCGAACTGCAGCGTTTCGGGGTGGAAGTCATCGCCGCCGACCGCTACGCGGATGCGCCGGCCATGCAGGTGGCGCATCGTTCGCATGTTCTGGACATGCTGGATCCGGCCGCCATCCGCGCGCTGATCGCCAGCGAGAAGCCGCACCTGGTGGTGCCGGAGATCGAGGCGATCCATACCGAAACTCTGGTTGCGCTGGAAGCCGAAGGTGCTGCCCGCGTCATTCCCACCGCGCGCGCCGCGAGGCTGACGATGGACCGCGAAGGCATCCGCCGTCTCGCCGCCGAAACGCTCGGTCTGCCGACCTCGCCGTACCGCTTCGTCGACACGCGCGAGGAGTACCACGAAGCGGTGAAGGCGATTGGTCTGCCTTGCGTGGTGAAGCCGGTGATGTCGTCGTCCGGCAAGGGCCAGAGCACGCTGCGTGGCGAGGCCGATATCGATCCGGCCTGGGACTACGCCCAGACCGGTGGCCGTGCCGGCGCGGGCCGCTGCATCGTGGAAGGCTTCATCGACTTCGATTACGAGATCACGCTGCTGACGGTGCGTCATGCCGGCGGCACCGCGTTCTGCGACCCCATCGGCCACTGGCAGAAGGACGGCGACTACCGCGAGAGCTGGCAGCCGCAGCCGATGTCGCCGCGCGCGCTGGAGCGCGCGCAACAGATCGCGAAGGCCGTGACCGACGACCTGGGCGGCTGGGGCCTGTTCGGCGTGGAGCTGTTCGTGAAGGGCGATGACGTGTGGTTCAGCGAGGTTTCGCCGCGCCCGCACGATACCGGCCTGGTCACGCTGGTCTCGCAGGAGCTTTCCGAATTCGCGCTGCACGCACGCGCCATCCTTGGGCTGCCGATTCCGGTGATCCGCCAGAGTGGTCCGTCCGCGTCGTGCGCGATGCTGGCGCACGGCCACGGTGTGCCGGTGTTCGGCAACGTGGAAGGCGCGCTGACGACACCGGATACCGCGCTGCGCCTGTTCGGCAAACCGCGTGTGGAAGGGCATCGCCGGGTAGGCGTGACGCTCGCACGCGCGGCAGACACCGACCTGGCGCGTGCGGTGGCGCGTGACGCAGCCGCCGCCATCACCATCGAACTGAAGTGAGGCCCGGGCCATGAACGGAAACACCGGCTACGCCGTCTTTTTCTTCCCGCAGGCGCTTGAAGCGCTGGGCGAGGCGATCAAGCCTTACCTGACCGACCAGCCCGACGGTCCGCACATCTTCTGCAAGGAGATCGATACCGGTGGCGCCTTCACCGAGATGACCCTGGTCGGCAAGAACGCTGACGGGCATGAGGTGCAGGTGGAACTGATGGTGCCCGGCAGCATGATCCGGATGATCGTTTCCGCGCAGAACGAATCGCTGTTCGGATTCGGGCCGCGGGCAGCCGCTGCGTCGGCGCCTACAGCGTAAGGTCCACCCACACCAGATGATGGTCGCTGCCATCGGCGATGGCGGCGTCCGACTGGTCCTTCTTCGGCCAGAACACGCCACTGCCGCTCAGGCTGAAGCCGGTCGACGGCAGCACATAATCAAGTCGCAGCGCGCCGTTGCGACGCCCGAAGTCGCCGGTAACGTGTGCGGGCGCGCCGCGGCGTTGCAGCCCCTTGGCGGCATAGGCGAGCGCAGTCTCTTCGCCGCCTTCGCTGTGCGGCGTAGCCATGCGCATCACGCGTGGGTGTTCGAGCAGTTCGATGATGGCCTCGTGATGCCCGTCGCCATCGGCAGGATCGTTGTTGAGATCACCGGCGATGACGAAGCGCGCATCCGCCGCCAGTCCGCCGCACTTCCCTTGATCGTCGCAGAGCCACGACGCATCGCCCGCCGTCAGGTAATCGCGCCACAACCGGATCTCGTCGGCATTGCGCATACCGTTGCGGTTCTCCGGCCCGTCGAATACCGGTGGCGTCGGGTGCGAGACCAGGAAGTGCACCACGCCGCCCGGCGTGCGTACCGGCACGTCCCAGTGGGACTTCGACGACAGGCGCAGCTGCTTCCAGATGGCGTCCGGATAGAACGCCAGCTTCGTCGTGGGATCGACGGGATTCATGGCGCCGGGCATCGTGCTCCAGCGCAGCAGCTGGAACGTGCGTACCTGCGCGTCGTCGATCGGGAAGCGCGACAGCACCAGCATGCCGTACTGGCCAGGGTGCAGGCCGTAGCCCCAGGCATCGTTGCCGCGCTCGCGGCCGCTGGTGCCGACCGAGCCGTTGCGATCCAGGTCCAGGCCGCTGGGCACGCCGGTGTTCACCGGCGCGAGGTAACGGTAGGCGTACTGCAGCGGCTCGCCACCACCGGGCTGGGCGACTTCCAGATAGCGTTGCTGGAAAAGATCGGCGGCGCGATGTGCGTCGTCGTAGTCGAACTCGTTGAGCAGTACCAGGTCCGGCCGCACTTTCTGCAGCACCGCGGCAATCTTGCGCGCATGTGTGTCGTCGCCTTCCAACTGTCGGATCACGCCACCCACGTCGTCCGAGAACAGCGACGTGTTGTACGTCGCCACGCGGAGCGCCGTGGGCTGGCCACCGGCGGGCGCCTCCATCGTGGTGGAAGAACTGCAGGCGGCCAGGGTCATCGTGAGCAGAAGGAAGAGGGTACGCATGCGCGGATTCTGTCATGTCAGCATGACAGGCGTAAAAAAGGCGCCCCGGAGAACCGGGGCGCCGCAGGCTAACGACGAGTTGGCCCGGTGGAACGCTTAGAACGCGCAGCCCATCGCCGCATACGCGGTCTTGGCCTGGTCCATCGCGGTCTTGCACTGGGCGGCCAGTGCGGTCTTGTCGGTCATGGCCGACCAGCCGGCCTTCGACTGCTCGATGCCCTGCTTCATCATGTCGCGCTGGGCTTCCGGCACCTTGTCGCTGATGCAGGCGTAGACCTTTTCGAGGTACTGGTCGCACTCGGGAACGCCGGTGCCGGCGTCGACGGTGTCGGTCGGGGCGGCAACCTCGGCAGGCGCCGCGTCGACTTCGACGCCCGCGGAGGCGGCGGGGGCCTCGACGGTCGGCGCGTCGGCAACCGGTGCTGCGTCATCGGCGGGCTTGCAGGCGGCCAGGGCCAGGGTGGTCAGTGCCGCAAGGGCGAGAATGTTGAACTTCATGAGCGCTCCAGACGATTGGATGTGATGTTGCAGCGCCGATGCAGGTGCGCATCGGCGGCACATTCTGTGTGCTCGATCACGAAGTTGCTATTTACATTTGTGTCTCACGCTAAGCGCGTGAGTGTGATGTAACGAATCACAAATCAGCGCGGATCCAACCGCGCCCGTCGAAGCGTTCGAGGGGAGCAAAGCGACGCTTGTAATCCATCTTGCGATGGCCATCGATCCAGTAGCCGAGATAGAGATGCGTGTAGCTGTCGCGACGCGCCCATTCGATCTGGCGCAGGATCGCCAGCGTGCCGAGACTGCGCGACTCCATCGCAGGATCGTAGAACGTGTAAACGGCAGAGAGTGCACCGGGAATGACATCGGTCACTGCGACCGCCAGCAGGCGTCCGTTTTCACGCAACTCCACGAAACGCCCACGCGACCAGCTGCCGACCAGGAACTGGTCGAATTCGGTGGCGCCGTGATCGTCCATGCCACCAAGAGGATGTCGTGCCGCGAGATAGCGACGGTAGAGCGCGAGGTGCTCTTCGTCGCGCAGCGCCGCCACGATTCGCGTATCCACGCCCGCATTGCGCGCCGCACAGCGACGCTGGCTGCGATCGGGCGTGAAATCCGCTACCGGGATGCGCACGGCGACGCACGCGCGGCACTGCCGGCAATGTGGTCGATAGACGATGTCGCCGGAACGTCGGAAGCCCCAGCCCAACGCATCCGGATACAACTGCGGCAGGCGGGGATCGCGTGGGTCCAGCACCAGATCGCGCGCGACGCGGTCGGGCCAGTAACCGCACGGATGCTCGCCGGTGTGGAACAGGCGCAGGTCGTCGATGGCGTGCGTGTTCTCGCCCATGTCATCCTGTCCAGCGCGATGCCAGCGGCCAGAACGCGAGCCCCGCGAGCGCGCCTGTCACGGCGCCGGCGACCAGGTCACGATGGGTATGTCGTTGCAATGCAAGCCGCGACCACGCCACGGCGCCCGCGAACAGCAGGGCGACGAGCATCCACACGGTTCCCAACTCGCGCAGCAGGCAGGCCGCAAAGACGACGAATGCCAGGTGTAGCGACAATTTGCACCAGCGCGCCGTCAGCATCGCGATCAGGATCATCGCCGCGGACAACGCCAGGCCCAGCGCGAACAGGGGTTGCCCGCCGCGCCATGCCATCAGCACGGCACCCGCCGTGAGCGCCACCAGCAGGAAGCGGTTCAACGCGCTGCGCTCGTGCCTGGCACTGGCATCGACATGCGACCAGCGGCCCCGGCGCACCTGCCACCAGGAGTAGCCAATCACCAGCGCGCCGAACGCGCCGAAGCCTGCAGCCGACCAAAGAGCCGTGCGGCCGTCGCCCTGCATCAGCACGATCGCCAGCACGGCCATCGGCAGCACCAGCATCGGGTGGCCGAAGATCGACAGCGCGCGGGCGAGGGGAAGGGGCATGCGGTCAGCATACTGCGGGGCCGCCGTCGCGTGGATCGCGACCATCCGCTGGCTGAACGCGCCCGTCCGCGCGTCAACCGCCGGGGTGCGGGCGCGTTTTCCGTGTCAGTGGCGCAGGTGGCGCCGCACCTTCAGGAGAACACGATGAACCGCAAGACCCTGCTTTTCGTGGCCGTGCTGGCCGCCCTTGGCGCCGGATCCGCGTTCGCCGCCACGCAGGCTGGCGATGCGCAGAAGCCGGCGCGTACCAGCCTCGACAAGAACAGCGACGGTGTGATCGACAAGGCCGAGGCCGCCGCGCATCCGCGCCTGGCCGAGCGTTTCGCCGAACTGGACAAGAACGGCGACGGCAAGCTGACCGCCGACGAACGCCCGGAACGCAAGGGCATGCGCGGCCATGGCCGTCATGGCGGCCCGCGTCACGGCGATGGCTTCAAGAAGCTCGATACCGACGGTGACGGCCGGATCAGCAAGGCGGAAGCCGCCGCTGATCCGCGCTTCGCCGCCCGCTTCGACACGATGGACGCCAACAAGGACGGCGTGATCGATCGCGCCGACCGCGAGCTGCGCGGCAAGCAGCGTCGTGACGAATGGTTCGCCAAGGCCGACGCCGACAAGGACGGCAAGCTGACCCGCGCCGAGATCGACCAGGCCGATGTCGCCCGCCGCGCCGAGTTCCAACAGCGTGCACAGGCACGCATGGACGAGCGCTTCACCGGGCTGGACACGAACAAGGATGGTCGTCTGTCGCGTGACGAAGTGAAGGACAAGGGCCGTTTCGCCGAACGGTTCGATGCGCTGGACACCAACAAGGACGGCTTCCTGTCCAAGGAAGAACTGACGGCCGGCAAGCCCGCCCGTCGTTGAACCATCAGAGAAGGCGTGCACCCGGTGATCCGGGTGCACGCGGAGGCTGTCAGAGCACCAGACGGCCGGACATGACCAGTCCGGCAAGCAGGCCCGCCGTCGCCAGCGTCACCGCCAGCGCGAGTCCCCATCTCCGCCAGAAGCGCTGACGCTCCATGCAGCGGCGCACACCGTCGGGATCGCGTGCCAGGTCACGAGCCTGGCGACGTTCCAGGATGCGCGGCAGCCAGCGACCGGACGTCCAGCAGATGACGGTCATGTAGCCCAGGGTCAGGGCCGTATGCGGGATCCATCCGGGTATCCGTGCCAAGGCACTGATGCCGGCGATGAAGGCGAAGATGGCGAAGGTGTTCACCGCGCCATACCGCAGCAGTTCGTCGCGTTCGCGCGCATCCAGTGGGTCGCGCAGGTATTTGCGGATGCCGAACCAGACGGCGCCAACGCCTACCAGCGTGCCGAAGGCCGTGGCGCCCAGTGCGCCGCCCACCAGTTTCAACAACCCTTTCCCCGCCAGTGCGCCGCCGGTGCCCAGCACGACTGCGCCGGCCGAGGGAGGCGCCGCGATCGCGAGCAGGCCGAGGATGCCGCTGGCGAATGCCGCCGACGGCGCCGACGTGCGTGCGAACTCCCCGAAACGCACCATCAGTTCCTCGCGCACATAGTGGCGCGCGCGCGACAGCCGTTTGCGTACCGCGGCGTCGGTGATGCCCAGCAGGGACGCGACCTGCTGTGAGCGTTGGCCTTCCCGGTAGTACAGCAACAGGACTTCGCGGCTGTCCTCCGGCAGGGCGGCGATCACCTCGCGCGCCAGCGCCTCCTGTTCGGTCTGCAACAGCATCTCGACGGGTGTGGGCGCGGTGTCTGCCGCCAGCGTCACCGCGATCTCGGCGGATGCGCCCGTCATCGGCCGACGGCGCTGCGCACGCAGGTGGTCACGGGCGAGGTTGCGGGTGATTTCGCGCAACCACGGCAGGAAGCTGTCGGGATTCTTCAGCGTCGCCAGTTGCCGCCAGCCTTTCAGGAAGGCTTCCTGTGCGATGTCTTCACTCGCCTGCACGTCGCGGGTGATCGCCAGTGCGATGCCGGTCACCGCGTTCTGGCATAGCGCCACCACGCGGCCATAGGCGGCCTGGTCGCCACGCGCGGCGGCGGGCAGGGCATCTCGCAGGGAAAGTTCGATTGCCAGGGCGTCCATCGGATCTCGCTTCTACCGGGTCATGCGGGCACGACGACCGGCGCAGCGAAGTGTGACCCAACCCGGCAAGGCCAGCCTCAGAACGCCAGGCGACCGGTACGGACCAGCACGAACACGATGGCGCCGATGGCCAGCAGGCTGCTGCCTGCCACGGCCTGCTTGCCGATCAGGTAGTCGTAGCCGCGGCGGCGCTGGTTGGCCGGATGCGCGAGGATCGGGTCCATGATGCGGGGCAGGATGGCCAGGTACTGGTAGTTCACCGCGAACAGGCCGACGACCGTGGTGATCACGATGGGCTGCCAGCCCGTCGCCAGCACCGTCGCCAGCATCATGCAGAACAGCCAGGCCGAGCCGGTGATGGTGTTGAGCGCCATGAAGCGTCGCACCTGCTGTCGTTCCTGTGCCGTCTGGCAGAAGCGGGCCAGGTACCACCACGTGAGCGCGTAGCCGATGAGGCCGCCGACCACGCCGCCGATGGCGCCCCACAGCGCGCCGGGATGCTGGGTGATCTGCTCGAAGATGACCCCGAGCGAGCCGCCCGCGACGCCGCCGGTGACACCGCCGGTGGTCATGCCGCCCGTGCCGATCTTGCCGAGCAGGCCGCTGCCCAGCACGCCGGAACCGATCATCGTCGCCGCGCTCGCGGCCGGCATCGCACCCACCAGTCCCCCCATCACGATCATCGTGAAGGCGGCCGTCGGTGCGGTGGAGCGGGCGAACTCACCGAACCGCTGCATCAGTTCATCACGCACCAGGGCACGGGCACGCGACAGGCGCTTGCGCACGGCGGCATCGCTCAGCCCGAGGAGGTCGGCCACCTGCTGCGAACTCTGGCCTTCGCGATAGAACAGCAGCAGGGTTTCGCGGCTGTCTTCCGGCAGGGAGGAAATGATCTCGTTCGCGGCGAGTTCTTCTTCGGTCTGCAGCAGGCGTTCGGCCGGCGTCGGATCGGGATCGGCGGCCATGCCGATGGCGATCTCGGCCACTTCGCCCGACATCGGCCGCCCATGCTGGGCGCGCAGCCAGTCGCGGGCCAGGTTGCGGGTGATCTGCCGCAGCCAGGGCAGGAAGCTGGCACTGTTCTTCAGCCGGTCGAGCTGCTGCCACGCCTTCAGGAACGCTTCCTGGGCGATGTCCTCGCTGGCCTGCACGTCCCGGGTGATCGCCAGGGCGATCGCGGTCACCGTGTTCTGGCAGGCATGGACGATGCGGCCGTAGGCCTCCTGGCTGCCCTGCGTAGCGGCGGGCAGTTCGGTCTGCAGCATCAGGTCGAGGGCGATCGCGTTCATGGCACCGGCGTCATCAAGGGAACTGATGACCCGGACGGGCCGGGGCGCTGGATGTGACCGGATGGTCGACCGGATGTCGCAACCTTGCGCCGCAGACCATGCACGGGCTCAGCCGCCGCTGACGGGCTGGATGCGGATGCGGTCTTCCTCTTCCTCCGCCGGTGCCGGCTCGGCAGGCGGCGCCTGTTCCAGTTGTGGCTGCGGCACCGCGGCCGGTGGCGGCGCAGGGCGCCGCATCCACATCACGACGGCCGCCAGCGCGATCAGCGCCAGCAGGATCAGGCGGATGCGCCAGGCCCAGGGACGCTGCGGTGCGGCCTCGTCCTGCGGACTGTTGAACGTCAGCGTGGGCGCATAGCCGGGGCGGGTGCTTTCCAGCAGGCCGGCGTCGCGCAGCAGTTCACGCGCACGCGGCTGGTCGTCGGCGTGGCGCACCCAGACGGCGGGCTGCAATTGCGCCTTGACCGGTTCGGTGTAGCTGAACTGACCACCGCGCTTGCTGTGGTACGAGCGGCCGTTGCTGATGTGCACGGGGATGCCCGCGTCGGTCAGCAGCTTGGCCACGCCTTCGACGGTTTCGATCCGCTGGCTGGAAAACACCTGTCGCATGATTTTTCCTCAGTCCTTCGCCGGCACGGCCGAGGCCGCCTCGGCATCGGGGACCACGCGGATCAGGCCCTCCTGCGCGGTGCTGGCGACCAGCCGGCCCTGACGGTCGAAAATCTGCCCGCGTGCCAGACCGCGAGAGCTGCTCGCGCTGGGGCTGTCGATGGAATACAGCAGCCAGTCGTCGGCGCGGAACGGGCGGTGGAACCACAGCGCATGGTCCAGCGACGCCATCTGCACGTTGGGCTGGTAGTAGCTGATGCCGTGCGGGTAGGTCGCTGTGCCCAGCAACTGGAAATCGGACGCGTAGGCGAGCAGGGCGCGATGCAGTTCCGGCGAATCGCCGACCGGTTCGCTCAGGCGGAACCACACCTGCTGGAACGGCGGGCGCTTGGGCGGGTTCAGCTCATCGCGGGGATAGACGTGGCGGAACTCGAACGGGCCGCGACGCGACATCCAGCGCTGCACCTTCGGCGGCAGCGATGCCATCACCTCGGCCGGCACCGGCGGCGCAGGCGCGATGTCTTCCGGCTGCGGCACTTCCGGCATCGACAACTGGTGTTCCGCGCCTTCTTCCTCGGCCTGGAACGAGGCGGCGCAGAAGAAGACCACGCGGCCGTGCTGGATGGCGGTGACCCGGCGTACCGAGAAGCTGCCGCCGTCGCGCGTGCGGTCCACTTCGTAGACGATTGGCGCCTCGATGTTGCCCGCACGCAGAAAATAGGCATGCAGCGAGTGCGCGCGGCGCTCGCCGGCACTGCCGCCCACCGTCGCCTGCGCGGCCGACAGCGCCTGGCCCAGCACCTGGCCGCCGAACACGTACTTGGTGCCGATATCGCGGCTCTGGCCGCGGAACAGGTTGTCTTCCAGCCGCTCCAGCGACAGCAGTTCGATCAGTTCGGAGACGACGGGTTCGGGAGCGGGCACGGCGGAGCCTGGGATACGTGGCGAGCGGCGATTATAGCGGCCGCCCGTGCGCGGCCCGGTCAGGGCAGCAGGCGCTGCAGCGGCGTGGTGCGCATTACCTCATCCCAGGGGAACAGCGGGCCCGGATCCATCTTGCGGTGGACGAGTACGTCAGGATCGTCGCTGGCCGGCTCGCAGGCGGTGTCGAGGTCTTCGTGGCCTGCGATGAAGCGCAGCGACGGCAACTCGTGCTGCAGGTCCGCCAGCAGGGCAGCCAGCGAGGCGATCTGTGCAGCGGTGTAGGGCTCTTCCATCGTCTGGCTGCCCGTGGCCAGCCATTGCGGATAGCGGCCTGTATTGACCAGTTCGATGCCGACCGAGCGCGGGTTGTAGCCGCGCACGTGGTGGGCGATGCGGCCCGGGCGCACATACATATGCACGCTGCCGTCGCGATCGACGTAGTAGTGGCCGCTGTTGCCGGTGCCGGAGGCATGCAGGACGCGCTCGCCGTATTCGCGCGCGGTGGCCAGATCCGGCAGTTCCGTGCAGTGGATGACCACCAGGTCGATCTGGTCCAGCGGTCGCGCGTCCAGCCTGTCCTCGTAGGGCAGGGGATCGACGACGCACTCGAAAACAGGGTGTTCGTTGCTCATGCTTCGATGCTAGCAGGCGAGGGCGGGCACCGGGCCGCTCCGGTAAACTGCCGGCCTCCCACGTCGCGCGGGTCTTCCCATGCCGCTCAATCCCGACTCCCCGCTGGCCAAGCTGATGGCGACGCTGCCGCGTGCCGGCAAGGTGGAATGGATCGGCCTGCGTCCCGCGCGCGACGAGATCATGGTCGCCACGGACACGGTGGAAGCCGTTACCGGCGGTGGCCTCGTCGGCGACCGCTACAAGGGCGGCAGCGGCAAGCGCGGCATCACCCTGATCCAGGCCGAGCACCTGCCCGCAATCGCCGCGTTGGCGCAGCGGCCCGATCTGGTGCCGTCCCTGCTGCGCCGGAACGTGGTGGTGTCGGGCATCCCGCTGATCGCGCTGAAGGAGCGCCGCTTCCGCATCGGCGACGCGGTCTTCGAAGGCACGGAGGAATGCGATCCGTGCTCGCGCATGGAGGACGCATTGGGTCCCGGCGGCTACAACGCCATGCGCGGCCATGGTGGCCTGTGCGCGCGCATCGTCGAAGGCGGCAGGTTCCGCCTGGGCGACGCGGTGGAGGCGCTGTGATGCGGGGGCACTGCATTCTGTCGCACGGTTTCGAGAGCGGCCCGGACGCGACCAAGGTCACCGCGTTGGCGGAGGTCGCCGAACGCCTGGGCTGGAGCCACGAACGTCCCGATTACACCGATCTGGACGCACGTCGTGACGTCAGTTCGCTGGGCGACGTGGTCGCGCGCCTCGATCGCCTCCGCGCGCTGGCGCAGGCCGCCGCGACGCGTGGCCCGGTGGTGCTGGCCGGCTCGAGTCTCGGTGCCTACATTGCGGGTCGCATCTCGCTGGAAGTCCCCGTGCGCGGCCTGTTCCTGATGGCACCACCGATCACGATGGGTCCGCTGCCGGAACTGGATGCCGCGTCGGTGCCGGTATCGATCATCCATGGCTGGGACGACGAACTGATTCCCGCACAGGCCGTGGTGGAGTGGGCGTTCCCGCGCCGCGCGCGCCTGCTGCTGGTCAACGACTCGCATCGCCTGTCCGACCATGTCGGTGCGTCCGCCGACGCGTTCGGCCAGTTGCTCGCCTCGCTCTGATCCGTTTGCCGGACTGGCGTTCAGGTCGCGTCCCGGTGCGGGCGCGCGGTTGCCGCTAGAATCGCGCCCGGTTTCCCTCCCAGGTATTACGCCCATGCGTCATTGATGCCGCCGTCGCTTGACGGCCCAGGTCCCTGCCGGCCCCCGTGCCGGAGGCGTTCCCGTGGCATCACATGGCATCCGCATGACGACTCCGTTCCTGACGCTCGACCGCGCGTCGTTGTCCCTGCCCGACGGCAGGGTGTTGTTCTCCGATCTCGACCTGCATCTCGACGACCGCCCCACGGGCCTGGTCGGACGCAATGGCGTGGGCAAGAGCGTGCTCGCACGCCTGCTGGCGGGTGAGATCGCACCGACCTCCGGCCAGCACACCGCACGCGGTCGCGTGCACTACCTGCCGCAGCAGGTCCGCGTGACCGAGGGCGCCACCGTTGCTTCGCTCGCCGGCGTGGGCGCGTGGATCGACGCCCTCGCACGCATTGAAGCCGGCAGCAGCGATGTGCGCGACTTCGACACGCTGGGCGACCGCTGGGACATCCGCCAGCGGTTCGCTCAGGCGCTGGTGGCACAAGACCTGCCCGATCTCGACCCCGGGCGGGCCGCGGTCACGCTCAGTGGCGGCGAAGCCATGCGCGTCGCGCTGGCGGGCGCGTTCCTGTCCGGGGCGGATGTCCTGATCCTCGACGAGCCCAGCAATCATCTCGACGCGGCGCAGCGTCGTCACCTGCATGCACAGCTCGCGCACTGGGAGAAAGGGTTGCTGGTGATCAGCCATGACCGTCGCCTGCTCGACGCAATGGCGCGCATCGGGGAACTGTCGCCACAGGGACTGCGCACGTATGGCGGCGGTTACGCGTTCTACGCCCGATGCAAGGCGGAGGAGCGTGCGCAGGCGGAGCGCGAACTCGCGCACGCCAAGGCCGCTGTGCAGCGCGAGGAGCGGCTGTTGCGCGACCAGCATGACCGCCAGCAGCGACGGCAGGCGCGTGGACACCGCGACGCGCGCGACGCCAACCTGCCGCCGATCCTGCTCGGCCTGCGCAAGTCGCGCAGCGAACAGAGTGCGGGTCGGTTCGTCGTTCGGCAGCAGGTCGCACGCGAGCACCTCGCGCTGCAGCTGCGGGAGGCTGCACGCAAGCAGGCGTCGGCGGTGGAACTGGCGATGTTCGCACCGTCGGTCGCAGCGAAGGATCGTGTCGTCGTACGCATGGAGCGCGCCGCGCTGCCCTTCGTGCCGGCCTCGGCGAACGGCATGGATCTGCTCGTCACCGGCCACCAGCGGATCGGCGTGTCCGGTCCCAATGGCAGTGGCAAGTCCACGCTGTTGCGGATGATGGCGGGGCAGATCGCGCCGTCGAGCGGGCGTTGTACCGTCCATGTGCCCGTGGCCTGGCTGGACCAGCGGCTGGCCGGGCTGGATCCCGACGCCAGTGTGTTGGCGCAACTGCGCGAGGCCAATCCCGATGCGGGCGACGCCGTCCTGCGAACACGATTGGCCCTGCTTGGGCTGGAGGCCCACCACATCGAGGGTCCCAGCGGACGCCTGAGCGGCGGCGAGCGCCTGAAGTCAGCGCTGGCCTGCGTCCTGTACGCCGCCGAGCCTGCGGGCCTGCTATTGCTGGACGAACCCGGCAACCACCTGGACCTGGACGGTCTGGAAGCGCTCGAGAGCATGCTGCGGCAGTACCGCGGTGCGCTGATCATCGTCTCCCACGACGAGGCCCTGCTGGAACGCCTGGACCTGACCCATCGGCTGCAGTTGTCGCGTGAAGGGGCCCTGCTGACGTCGTGCTGAGGCCGTACTGACGCGGTTTTCCGTGTGTTCCACGCCCCGATCCTGCAAAATTGCGGCCGTCCGCGCGCTGTCGTCCCGAATTCCGGAGTGTTCCCTTGAAGTTCTTTGTTTCCTGCGCGAAAGGCCTGGAATACCTGCTCGCCGACGAGTTGACCGCGCTGGGCGTGCCCAAGGCCACCGCGACCGTCGCCGGCGTCAATGCCGATGGCGAGTTGGCGGATGCACAGCGCGCCGTGCTGTGGTCGCGGCTGGCCAGCCGCGTGTTGTGGCCGATCGCCGAGTTCGAATGCCTCAACGAGCAGGCGCTGTACGACGGTGTGATGGCGATTGCCTGGGAAACGCATACGCGTCCCGAGCTGACGCTGTCGGTGGACGCGCACGTGTCGGGGGGTGCGATCACCCATGCGCGCTATGCCGCGCAACGCGTGAAGGACGCGGTGGTGGACCGCCTGCGCCAGCAGGGACTCGAGCGCCCGTCGGTGGACGTCGAACAGCCGGACGTTCGTATCAACCTGTCGCTGCGCAAGGGACGCGCGACCATTTCGATCGACCTCGGTGGTGGCCCAATGCACCGCCGTGGCTGGCGCCAGGCGCAGAACGACGCGCCGCTGAAGGAAAACCTCGCAGCCGCCGTGCTGATGCGCGGCGGTTGGCCGGCGCTGTACCACGACGGCGGTGCGCTGCTTGACCCGATGTGCGGCAGCGGCACGCTGCTGATCGAGGGCGCGCTGATGGCAGCCGATGTCGCGCCCGGTCTGCAGCGGCACGGCAGCGCGCTGCCGTCGCGCTGGTCGGGATTTGATGTCGAGGCCTGGCGCGCGCTGTTTGCCGAGGCGGTGCAGCGGGAGGCAGAAGGGCGCAAGGCATTGCGACCGGTGTTCTTCGGCAGCGACATCGACCTGGGTTCGATCCGCGCGGCGCGGGACAACGCAGTACTCGCCGGGCTGGCGGGCCAGCTGCAGTTCGAAGCCCATGACGTGGAGCAACTGCCGGTGCGCGAGGAGCCGCGTGGCCTGGTGGTCTGCAATCCGCCGTACGACGAGCGTCTCGCCGCCGACGCCGATCTGTACCGAGCGCTGGGCGACGCGTTGCAGCGGGCCGTGCCGCAGTGGCGTGCCAGTCTTCTGTGCGGCAACGCCGATCTCGGCTACGCCACCGGCCTGCGCGCGGCAAAGAAGTACCAGCTGTTCAACGGCGCGATCGAATGCGCGCTGATCGTCTGCGATCCGATCGCCACGCCGGCGCGCGAGCCGCGCGAGGCCAAGCCGCTGTCGGATGGCGCGCAGATGGTCGCCAACCGCCTGCGCAAGAACCTGAAGAAGTTCAAGAGCTGGCGCACGCGCGAAGGCGTCACCTGTTATCGCGCCTACGACGCGGACCTCCCCGAGTACGCGGCGGCGATCGATGTGTACGTGGAGGAGGGCGGACAGGCCCGCACCTTCCTGCACGTGCAGGAATACGCGGCACCGGCCAGCATTCCCGAACACGATGTGCGTCGCCGCTTCAGCGAGCTGCTGGCGGCCACGCGCGAGGTGTTCGGCGTGCCGCAGGAGCAGATCGCGGTGAAGTCGCGCGAGCGCGGCAAGGGCGGTGCCAAGTACGGCCGCATGCAGCAGCGCGACGAGTTCGTCGTCGTGCAGGAGTCCAACGCATTGCTGCGGGTGAACCTGTTCGACTACCTCGACACGGGTCTGTTCCTCGATCATCGCCCCTTGCGTCGTCGCATGGCGCAGGAGGCACGCGGCAAGCGGTTCCTCAACCTGTTCTGCTACACCGGCGTGGCCAGTGTGCAGGCGGCGGTGGCCGGCGCGGCGACCACGACCAGCGTGGATCTGTCGGCGACCTACCTGCAGTGGTGCGCGGACAACCTGGCCGAGAACGGCCTGGGCGGCGCGAAGCACCGGCTGGTGCAGGCCGACGCCGTGCGCTGGCTGGAGGCCGAGCAGGCCGAATACGACCTGGTGTTCTGCGATCCGCCGACGTTCTCCAACTCCGCACGCGCCGACGACTTCGATGTGCAGAAGGAGCACGTGCGCCTGCTGCGCGCCGCCGTGGCGCGGCTGGCACCGGGCGGCGTGCTGTACTTCAGCAACAACTTCCGCCGTTTCCGCCTGGACGAGAACGCGGTCGCCGAGTTCGCGCGCTGCGAGGACATCAGCGCGGGTACGATTCCGCCGGATTTCGAGCGCAATGCCCGCATCCACCGCGCCTGGCGGTTGACGCGGGCGTAGCGCCGCGGATCAGCCGACGATCAGGACGAAATCGCCGCGCTGCGAGGCCATCGACAGCGCGAGCGTGCTGCGCCGTGATGCCAGGTCCGCCGCCGACAGGGACGTGCTGGGCGGATGCGCGCGATAGCTGGCATCGTCCGCCAGCGTGTCGCGGACCACGTAGCCCATCAGCACGTTGACCAGTTCGCCCAGCGCGTCGACGGCGAGTTCGTCGTCGCACTGCGCGGGCGTGATCGACAGCAGCGCGCAGGCCATCGCGTGCATGGTGGCGCGGGAGCAGCCCACGCCGACCAGCAGCGATTCCGTGCCAGCCTCGATGCGCACATGCGCGGTCACGTCGCAGGCGTCGAGCGCGGCGTCGTCGGCGATGCCCGAGGCCTGGCACTGGCTGCCCATCAGGCGCGGGAACAGACGGTTGCTGACGCGGATCGCGCTGGTGGCGGCGTCGGCCAGCGCATGCCCGGCGATGCCGAGCGCGAGCGCATGGTTGGCTTCGTCCAGGTCGCGACGGTGCGCGACCAGTTCGGCGTCCAGTTGTTCGGCGCTCAGCGTGCCCTGTTCGACCAGGATCTGGCCGAACAGCTTGCGGCCCTTCTTCTGCGCGGCCAGCAGCACGTCGAGCTGCCCGGCATCCAGCAGGCCCATTTCCAGCGCGATGTCGCCGAACCGGCGGTCTTCCGCGCGCTGGCGGTCGTTGATGCGTCGCGCCTGCGCGGCATCCAGCATCTGGTGATGCACGGCGAGCTCGCCGAGCAGGGGATTGGAGGCGCGCTGCGCGTCAAGCGCGGCCAGCAGTTGCGCCGAGGTGATGGTGCCGCGTTCCAGCAGGAACTGGCCCAGGAATTTCGCTGCCATGGTGTGGTCTCGTACTGAAGAGGAAGGAGAACGTGCGCGCGGTCAGGCGACCGCTTCGTGCAGCACGCGATCCATCACTTCCGGATCGATGGGCTTCTGCAGGTACGACTTCGCGCCCAGCTTAAGGCATTCCTCGATGTCGCCCTGTCCACCGAGCGAGCTCAGGATCACCACGCGGGCACCCGGATCGAGCGACAGGATCTGGCCGAGCGCCTGCTTGCCGTCGCATTCCGGCATCACCAGGTCCATCAGCACCACGTCGGGCTTGAGGGCCTGGTACTGGTTGACGGCTTCGTTGCCGTTGCCGGCTTCGCCGACGACCTCGAAACCGCAGTCTTCCAACTGGCGCGCGGCCAGCATGCGCAAGGCGCGCGAATCGTCGCAAAGCAGGACGGTAGGACGTGACGTCATGGTGATGGATCCCCCTGTTGGATCGTTTGACGCCCGCATCGTCGATCGACGCGGGCCGACATGTAGGCACTATCGGCAGGCGCAGGAAGATCTTGAGCGGACGCCCCTTGGCGTCACGGCGTCACGGCGACGCGGAGTCGGAGGCCAGGGTTTCCTCGAGGCGGGTGAAGGCGGAATGCGCGCCGGCGGGCGAACCGCCGGTGTCGGTGGCGAAGTAGGCCACGCCCGTGCCGGCCTCCAGATCCACCCACAGTCCCGAGCGCAGGCCGTACGCGTCGCCGGAATGACCGACGCGCGCGATGCGGTCGCCGAACGGATCATCGCCGCAGCCCTTCGTCGGCGTGGCCAGCGTCTGCACGGCCAGCCCGTAGCGGCAGAAGAACGCCTTGCCTTGGCCATCGCCGGTGTCTTCCTCGTGCGTCACCCCGTTGCGCCCGTCGAAGGACCACTGCGGCGTCACCAGGGTGGAGATGCTCGCGGGCTGGAGCAGGCGCACGCCGTCCACCTCGCCCCGGTTCACCAGCAGGCGGCCGATCTTCGCCAGTCCATTGGCGGAAATGCGCAGGCCGCCTTGTGGCGAGAACAGCGCGCCGTTGTCTCCGGGCTTCCAGCGGGCGAGGTCGCAGTCCGCCCCTTCTTCGACGACCACGGCGCAATCGGGCTTGCCAGTGCGATTCTCGTCGCGCACGGGCTGGGCGTCGCGATAGAGCACGACGGCGCGCGTCGCGGTGGCAGCATCGCAGCTTTCCCAGTTGAAGCAGGCATCAAGCTTCAGCGGTTCCAGCACCAACCGGCGCATCAGCAGGTCGAAGCGTTCACCGGTAGCGCGCTCCATCGCCATCGCCACCAGCGGGAAGTTGAGGTTGGTGTAGCGGAAATGCGTGCCCGGCGCGTGGGAGTCGTCCCAAGCCTTGGCGTCGTCGAGGATGCCTTTCAACGGCTGTCCCAGCGGTGTGGCGTAGTAGCCGGCCGCATCGGTCAGGCTGGACCGGTGCGAGAGCAGCAGGCGCAAGGTGATCGGCGTGTCGGGGAAGCGCGGATGGCGCAGCGTCCAGCCGAGGTAGGTCGAGACATCGGCATCGAGGTCGAGCGTGCCGGCTTCCACCAGCCGCATCAAGCCGATGGCGGTCACCAGCTTGGAGATCGAGGCGACACGCACGGAATCATCGGCGGTGACCTTGCGTCCGGTCGTCAGGTCGGCCACGCCCTCGGCGCGCGTGGCGACGACACCGTCGCGATCGAAGGCGACGCGCACCTGGGCGACGGGTTCGCCTGCGGTGGCCGCGGTCGATGCGACCAGGCACGCCAGTGAGGCAAGAACGCGGATACGACGCAAGGACATGGGCCAGTACCGGTGAGGAACCGGCCCCGACTTTACTTCATCGTCGGCATCACGAACTCGGCCACGTGCGTCTCCGGCCAGCGGGCGGTGACGGTCTTCAGGCGCGTGTAGAAACGCACGCCGTCGGGACCGTGCACGTGCAGCGGGCCGAAGGTGGAGCGCTTCCAGCCGCCGAAGCTGTGGAACGCCATCGGTACCGGGATCGGCACGTTGATGCCGACCATGCCGGCCTGCACGCGATGGGCGAACTCGCGCGCGGCGCCGCCATCGCGCGTGAACACGGCGGTGCCGTTGCCGTACTCGTGTTCGTTGACCAGCTGCAGTGCGGCATCGAGGTCCGGTACGCGCATCACGCACAGTACGGGACCGAAGATCTCTTCGCGGTAGATCGTCATCGCCGGCGTCACCCGGTCGAACAGGCAGCCGCCGAGGAAGAAGCCGTCGGCGTGGCCATCGACCACATGGCCGCGTCCGTCGACGACGAGATCGGCGCCTTCGGCCACGCCGGCATCGACATAGCCACGCACCTTGTCGCGGTGCGCGCCGGTGACCAGCGGACCCATTTCGGGATCGAGGCAGCCGGGACCGATCTTCAGCGCGGCGACTTTCGGCGCCAGTGCCGCGACCAACGCGTCGGCGGTGGCATCGCCCACGCAGACGGCGACCGAAATCGCCATGCAGCGTTCACCGGCCGAGCCATAGCCGGCGCCGAGCAATGCGGAGACGGCACCGTCGAGGTCGGCGTCAGGCAGCACCACCATGTGGTTCTTCGCACCGCCCAGCGCCTGCACGCGCTTGCCGTTGGCGCTGCCACGCGCATAGATGTATTCGGCGATCGGCGTGGAGCCGACGAAACTCAGCGCCTGCACGCGCGGTTCGTCGAGCAGCGCGTCCACCGCGACCTTGTCGCCGTGGACGACATTGAACACGCCGTCCGGCAGGCCGGCCTGCTTCAGCAGATCAGCCATGAACAGCGCCGCCGACGGATCGCGTTCCGACGGCTTTAATACGAACGTGTTGCCGCAGGCCAGCGCCACCGGAAACATCCACAGCGGAACCATCGCGGGAAAATTGAACGGCGTGATGCCGGCGACGACACCCAGCGGCGCGTATTCGGTCCACGAATCGACATCGCGGCCGACGTTCATCGAGTGCTCGCCCTTGAGCAGGTGCGGGATGCCGCAGGCGAACTCGACCACTTCCAGTCCGCGCGTCACTTCGCCGCGCGCATCGGACAGCACCTTGCCGTGTTCGGACGTGATGATCTTTGCCAGATCACCCGCGTGCTTTTCCAACAGTTCCTTGAAGCGGAACATCACGCGCGCGCGATTCAGCGGCGTGGTCGCCGCCCAGGCGGGAAAAGCGTTGGAAGCAGCATCCACGGCCTGCTTCACGTCATCGACCGAGGCCAGCGGCACGCGTGCGGTGACGGTGCCGGTGGCGGGGTCGAATACATCGCCGAAGCGGCCACTGCCGCCTTCCGTCCGCTGTCCGTTGAAGAAATGGTGCAGCGCTTCTGTCATGGCGGACTACCTTGCTGTATCCCTCGCCCCGCGAGCGGGGAGAGGGTGCCCGGAGGGCGGGTGAGGGGTGACGGAGCCTTTTTCTTCAGTCGTGGCGCGGTGTTTCGGGTGTTGCGTTTTCCAATCGCTCGATGGATTCGACATTGCCGGGGCGGCAGTGGCTCCGGGGCGCCCCTCATCCGCCTTCGGCACGTTCTCCCCGCAGGCGGGGAGAAGGGACGTGCAGGCTTACGCCAGCGCCTCGCGCGCCGGCACGTAGGCGTAGCCGAGGTCGTCGGCGACCGCCTTGTAGGTGACCTTGCCGGCGTGCACGTTCAGGCCGTTGAGCAGGTGCTCGTCGTCCAGCAGCGCCCGCTTCGCGCCCTTGTTCGCCAGCTGCACGGCGAAGGGCAGGGTGGCGTTGGTCAGCGCGAAGGTGGACGTGCGGGCGACGCCGCCCGGCATGTTCGCCACGCAGTAGTGGATGATGCCGTCCACTTCGTAGGTCGGGTTCTGGTGCGTGGTGGCTTTGGAGGTCTCGAAGCAGCCGCCCTGGTCGATCGCCACGTCCACCAGCACCGAGCCGGGGCGCATCAGCTTCAGCTGCTCGCGCGACACCAGCTTGGGGGCGGCGGCACCGGGGATCAGCACCGCGCCGATCACCAAGTCGGTGTCCGGCAGGCGCTCTTCGATGGCGTCGCGCGTCGAATAGATCGTGGTTAGCTGGTGGCCGTACAGCTCGTCGAGGTACTTCAGGCGGTCGAGCGAGCGATCGAGGATGGTGACGTGCGCGTTCATGCCCATCGCCATGCGCGCGGCATTGATGCCGACCACGCCACCGCCGATCACCAGCACTTCCGCCGGCTTCACGCCGGGCACGCCGCCGAGCAGCACGCCGGAACCACCCTGCGCCTTCTCCAGCGCATGTGCGCCGGCCTGGATCGACATGCGACCAGCGACTTCCGACATCGGCGCCAGCAGCGGCAGGCCGCCCTTGCGGTCGGTGACGGTTTCGTAGGCGATGCAGGTGGCGCCGGAGGCGACCAGCGCCTTGGTCTGCTCGGGGTCGGGCGCGAGGTGCAGGTAGGTGTAGAGCACCTGGCCGGGGCGCAGCATGGCGCACTCGTTCGGCTGCGGCTCCTTCACCTTGATGATCATGTCGGCGCGGGCAAAGATTTCCGCGGCGGTGTCGACGATCTGCGCGCCGGCCTTGATGTACTGCTCATCGGTCAGGCCGATGGCCTTGCCGCCATCGCGCTGGACGATGACCTGGTGGCCATTCGACACCAGCTCGCGGGCACCGGACGGGGTAAGTCCGATGCGGTATTCGTGGTTTTTGATTTCCTTGGGGACGCCGATCAGCATGTTGCTCTCCAGTAGCGGGAAGGGGCTTCGCGCGCGGGGGAGCGCTGGTGCCGTTGGTCCGTAATTTTACGCGGTTGCCCGTATGGTGTCCGCCAGGACATTCACGATCCGGTCGATGTGCTCCTTCTCCACGATCAGCGGGGGCGACAGGGCGATGACGTCGCCGGTCACCCGGGTCAGCAGGTGGCCCTCGTGGAACGCGTTGGCGAAGACGTCGTAGGCGCGGGTGCCCGGCGCGCCCGGACGCGGGGCCAGTTCGATGGCGCCGACCAGGCCGAAATTGCGGATGTCGATGACGTTCGGCAGGTCCTTCAGCGAGTGCAGCGCCTCCTGCCAGTACTCGCCCAGGCTGAGGGCCTTGTCGAACAGGTTTTCCTCTTCGTAGGTGTCCAGCGTGGCGAGCGCGGCGGCGCAGGCCAGTGGATGGCCGGAGTAGGTGTAGCCATGGAACATGTCGATGGCGTTGTCCGGCCCGCTCATGAAGGTCTCAAACAGGCGCTCGGAGACGAAGGTGGCGCCCATCGGCACGCAGCCGTTAGTGATGCCCTTCGCCGCCGTGATCATGTCCGGCGTGACGCCGAAGCGCTGCGCACCGAAGGCGTGGCCGACGCGGCCGAAGCCGGTGATCACTTCATCGAAGATCAGCAGGATGCCGTGCTTGTCGCAGATCTCGCGCAGGCGCTGCAGGTAGCCCTGCGGCGGGATGACCACGCCGGCCGAACCGGAGATCGGCTCGACGATGACGGCGGCGATGGTGGAGGCGTCGTACAGCGCGATCTGGCGCTCGAGGTCTTCCGCCAGTTCGAGGCCGTGCGGCGGCAGGCCCTTCGAGAAGGCGTTGCGCGAGACGTCCAGCGTGTGGCGGATATGCGATACCGCCGGCAGGCCGGGACCGAACCACTTGCGGTTGTTCGGCAGGCCGCCGACCGACATGCCGCCGAAGCCGACGCCGTGGTACCCCTTCTCGCGGCCGATGAAGCGCGTGCGCTGGCCTTCGCCGCGCACGCGGTGGTAGGCCAGGGCGATCTTCAGTGCGCTGTCCACGGCTTCCGAACCGGAGTTGCTGAAGAACACCTTGTTGAGGTCGCCCGGGGTCAGGGCGGCGAGGCGCTCGGCCAGCTTGAACGGCAGCGGCGAGCTCATCGAGAAATTGGGGGCGAAGTCGAGCGTACCGACCTGCTGCTTCACCGCTTCGACGATGCGCGGCCGTGCGTGGCCGGCGTTGCAGCACCACAGGCCGGCGGTGGCGTCCAGCACCTCGTTGCCATCGACGTCCTTGTAGTACATGCCCGACGCGCTGGCGAGCAGGCGCGGCTTGGCCTTGAACTGCTTGTTGGCGGTGAACGGCATCCAGAAGTTGTCCAGCGAACCGGGCGCTTCCAGGTTCTGGCGCGCGTAGTGGTCGGCCAGGGCGGAGGAAGTGTCGTCAGCGCTCATCGCGGCTCCAGGGCGGGGGTGGATGGGCGCAGCTTAGCGCGTTGAAAAAACTTTACAACCGTGACGGAAGGCGGTTTCCCGGGGCGATCGCCGGGCAGGCAGCGAGTTGCAGGAGGATCAGGCATTCCGGGGCGCAATCGCGGATTGACCGATGGGTGCCGGGGTGTAAAGTATCCCGTGACATCTGGGTTCGACCGAAGGGTGGTGATGGATATCGGCGCACG
The DNA here is from genome assembly GCF_014851805.1 of Pseudoxanthomonas sp. PXM02. Classification (GTDB taxonomy): domain Bacteria; phylum Pseudomonadota; class Gammaproteobacteria; order Xanthomonadales; family Xanthomonadaceae; genus Pseudoxanthomonas_A. The sequence goes on along the minus strand of NZ_JACVAK010000001.1, from coordinate 725,737 downwards.
CCTGCAGCTGGTCCGCAAATCCAAAGGCCTCAGCCAGCGCGAGCTGGCCAAGCGCGTGGGCGTCACCAACAGCACCATCTCGCTGATCGAGCAGAACAAGGTCAGCCCCTCGGTCAGTTCGCTGAAGAAGGTGCTGGACGGCATCCCGATCTCGCTGGCCGATTTCTTCACCCTCGACCTCGAGAAGGGGCTGCCCGACAGCCCGTTCTACGGCACCGGCGACCTGCCCGACGTCGGCAGCAACGGCATCCACTACTTCCTGCTGGGCCAGCACCGGCCGCAGCGGCAGATGTGCATCCTGCGCGAGGTCATGCCGCCGGGAAGCGATACCGGCGACAGCATGCTGGCGCACGACGGCGAGGAAGGCGGCGTGGTGATCGCCGGCGAAGTCGAAGTCACCGTCGGCGACCAGGTCCGCGTGCTGACCGCGGGCGAGGGCTATTACTTCGAGAGCCGTACACCGCATCGCTTCCGCAATATCGGCGATGTCGATGCCGTCATTGTCAGCGCCAATACACCGGCGACGTTCTAGATGGAGAAGGCTCCTTCCCCCGCCTGCGGGGGAAGGTTGGGATGGGGGCGACGGCGCCGCATTCCCGTTGAAAGTCTCGATGCTTCGAGTGTGGGTTCGTGTAACTACACTCGGAACATCACTAAAGGCGAGCGATCTTTGCGCCGGCTTGCCCCCACCCCAACCCTCCCCCGTGAACAGGGGAGGGGGCAGAACCTGGAGTCCCCATGAGCAATCCCCGCACGCAACAGGACTGGCAGGCGATGGCCGCCGGGCTGTCGATCCGCACGCAGGCCTTCATCGATGGCAAGTACGTGGATGCCGCCAGCGGCAAGACCTTCGACTGCGTCAGCCCGATCGACGGGCGCGTGCTGGGCCAGGTCGCCGACGGGCAGGAAGAGGACATCAACCGGGCCGTCGTCGCGGCGCGTCGCAGTTTCGATGCCGGCGCCTGGTCGAACGCGCGGCCGGTGCATCGCAAGAAGGTGCTGCTGAAGTTCACTCAGTTGATCGAACAGCATGCCGACGAACTGGCGCTGCTGGAATCGCTGGACATGGGCAAGCCGGTCAGCGATGCGCGCAACGTGGACATCGCCGCGACGATCCGCTGCATGGGCTGGACCGCCGAAGCGCTGGACAAGGTCTACGGCGAAGTCGCCGCGACCGGACAGGACGAGCTCGGCCTGGTCACGCGTGAGCCGCTGGGCGTGATCGGCGCGATCGTGCCGTGGAATTTCCCGCTGCTGATGGCGACGTGGAAGCTGGCGCCGGCGTTGGCGATGGGCAACTCCATCGTGCTGAAGCCGTCGGAGAAATCGCCGCTGACCGCGATCCGGCTGGCCGAGCTCGCCATCGAGGCCGGTATTCCGGCCGGCGTGCTCAACGTGGTGCCGGGCTTCGGCAAGACCGCCGGCGAGCCGCTGGCGCTGCACATGGACGTGGACGGTCTTGTGTTCACCGGCTCCACCGCGGTCGGCAAGCGCCTGCTGCAGTGCGCGGGCCTGTCGAACATGAAGCGGGCGTACATGGAATGCGGCGGCAAGAGCCCGAACATCGTGTTCGCCGACGCGCACGACTTGGAGGTCGCGGCGAAGGCGGCGGCCGGCGGCATCTTCTATAACCAGGGCGAGGTCTGCACCGCGGCGTCGCGCCTGCTGGTGGAGCGCTCGATCAAGGACGAGTTCGTCGCCCGCGTGGTCGAGGCCGGCAAGGCGATGCGACCGCGCCATCCGCTCGATCCCGGCGCGCCGATGGGCGCGATGGTCGACGAAGGCCAGACCCGGCGCGTGCTGGACTACATCGAGAAGGGCAAGGCCGAAGGCGCGCGCCTCGCACTGGGCGGGCAGCGCGCCGACGTGGAGTCCGGTGGCTGCTACCTCGAGCCGACCGTGTTCGACGACGTGGCGCACGAGCACACCATCAGTCGCGAGGAGATCTTCGGGCCGGTGCTGTCGGTGATCGCCTTCGACAGCGAAGAAGAGGCGCTGCGCATGGCCAACGACAGCGAGTACGGTCTTGCCGCCGGCGTGTGGACGCGCGACATCAGCCGCGCGCATCGCGTCGCGCGCAAGCTGCGTGCCGGCAGCGTGTGGGTGAACTACTGGGACGGTGGCGACATGACCGCCCCGTTCGGTGGCTACAAGCAGTCCGGCAACGGCCGCGACAAGTCGCTGCACGCCTTCGACAAGTACACCGAGATCAAGGCGACCTGGATCAACCTCGGGAGCTGAAAATGCTTCCTGTGGGAGCGACGTCAGTCGCGATGCCGGCGTCCGTCAAGCCGGACGGAGGTCGCGACTCACATCGCTCCCACAGCATCCCTGCCTGTTCTGCCAGAATCGCCCCGACCCATCGACCGGCCCGTCCATGACCGCCACCGCCGTTGCTCCCGCGCCCGCGAACTCGCCCGGTCGCGTGCTGTTCGCCAGCCTGATCGGTACCACCATCGAGTTCTTCGATTTCTACATCTACGCCACGGCGGCGGTGCTGGTGTTCCCGCACCTGTTTTTCCCGCAGGGCGATCCGGCCACCGCAACGCTGCAGTCGTTCGCCACGTTCGCGCTGGCCTTCATCGCGCGACCGGTGGGGTCGGCGCTGTTCGGGCACTTCGGCGACCGCATCGGGCGCAAGGCGACGCTGGTGGCGGCACTGCTGACGATGGGTATCTCGACGGTGGTGATCGGACTGCTGCCGACCTACGAACAGGTCGGCCTGCTCGCACCGCTGCTGCTGGCGCTGTGCCGTCTGGGGCAGGGCATCGGCCTGGGCGGCGAGTGGGGCGGCGCGGTACTGCTGGCGACCGAGAACGCGCCGCCGGGCAAACGTGCGTGGTACGGCATGTTCCCGCAGCTGGGCGCGCCGATCGGTTTCCTGTGCTCGACCGGCATCTTCCTGCTGCTGACTGAGCTGATGACCGACGCGCAGTTCCTCGCCTGGGGCTGGCGCATCCCGTTCGTCGCCAGCGCGGTGCTGGTGTTCGTCGGCCTGTGGGTGCGGCTAAAGATCACCGAGACGCCGGATTTCCAGAAGGCGCTCGACAAGGACGAACGGGTGAAGGTGCCGATGCTGACGGCGGTGCGCGAGCATCCGTTCGCGCTGGTCGCCGGCACGTTCGCGCTGGTGGCCACGTTCGTGCTGTTCTACCTGATGACCGTGTTCGCGCTGAGCTGGGGCACGTCGAAGCTGGGCTACACGCGCGAGCACTTCCTGATGCTGCAGATGGTCGGCGTGCTGTTCTTTGCGTTGACCATTCCGGTGTCGGCGCTGTATGCCGACCGCTACGGGCGGCGCAACGCGATGATCGTCGCCACGCTGCTGATCATCGGCTTCGGTTTCGTGTTCGCGCCGCTGCTGCAGTCGGGAAGCGACTTGGGCGTGCTCGCGTTTCTCGCGTTGGGGCTGGGCGCGATGGGGCTGACCTACGGCCCCTGCGGCACGATCCTGGCGGAGATGTTCCCGACCGCCGTGCGCTACACGGGCGCGTCGCTGGCGTTCAACATGGCCGGCATCCTGGGCGCATCGCCCGCGCCCTACATCGCCACGCGGCTGGGTGAGCGCTACGGTCTCGCATCGGTCGGCTGGTACCTGGCCGCGATGGCCGGGCTCACGCTGCTGGCGCTGCTGGTCATGCCCCGCCGCGTCGCCTCGCGTTAACCGAACAGCCGCCTCACGGTGCGGCTCAACCAGCCGCCCTGCTGGTGTTCACGCACGAACTGGTTGAGGTGCCGTTTCACCGAATCCGCATACGCCTTGTCGTCGTTGCGGATGTGGTTGAACAGCCAGCGCGACAACATGCTGCGCAGGTCATCGACGATGTCCTCGCCTGCTTCGAAGCGCAGCCGGTACTCGGACACGCGCTTGGTGAACACCTCGTGCACGCGCTTGTGGGCGGCACTGAACGGATAGCCGGCTTCCTCCATCAGCTCTTCCTCGAAGGCGAAGTGCGACAGCGTGTAGTCGACCAGTTCGTCGATCACTTCACCGACGGCGAAGCGCTCCATCGATTTCTGGGTGACGTGCAGATGGTTGATCATCTCCACGATGCGGCGGTGCTGGCCATCGATGATGTCGATGCCCGTGTCCATGTCGTCCTGCCAGATCAGCAGTGTCATGTCGGTGTCCCCTGCCGGCGGATGCCGGAATGCAGGGGAAATCTAGGTGCGCGCCCGCGTCGCGGCATTGATCGGGATCAATGCTGCGACATGGGGTCGCAGGGAGCGGAATCGATGTTTGGTGTGGGAGCGACGCAAGTCTCGAGCTCTTGCCTCAACGACGGCAAAGTGCGCGACTTGCGTCGCTCCCACAGGAACGAGGATCAGCCGCTGGAGACCACCCGGTTCCGCCCACCCGCCTTGGCCAGGTACAGCCGCCGGTCGGCCTCGCTGATCAGGTGGTTGAGCGTCTGGCCGGGGAAGCGGGTGCGGAACACGCCGATGCTGACCGTCATGCGCAGCTTATGGCTGCCGACATCGACTTCCAGCGCCTCGATCGCGGCACGCAGTGATTCGAAGTACTCGACCGACTCGTGTTCGCCCAGGTAAGGCACCAGTGCGCAGAACTCTTCGCCGCCGAAGCGGGCGACCAGGTCCTGCGCGCCGGCGTGGCGCGCGATGGCCTGGGCGACCGCCTTCAGCGCGACGTCGCCGGCTTCATGGCCGTAGCTGTCGTTGATGTGCTTGAAGTGGTCGATGTCGATGATGGCCGCGGTGACCGCCTGCTGGCGCCCCAGCGTGTTGGGCAGCAGCGCATGGCATTCGGCCAGGAAGTGGCGCCGGTTCGGCAGGCCGGTCAGGAAGTCGCGCGTGGCGAGGTCCTGCAGCGTGCCTATCAGTTCCAGCTGGTCGATGTTCTGCGAGACGCGGCAGAAGAATTCTTCGCGCGAGAAGGGCTTGTGCAGGAAGTCGTTGGCGCCGCTCTTCAGGAAGCGCGGCACCAGGCTGCTGTCGCTGGTGCCGGAGATGCCGATGATCGCCAGGTGGTCGCGCGCGTGGCGGGCACGCAGGCGACGGGTGAATTCATGGCCCTTCATGCCGGGCATTTCCTGGTCGACGATCGCCAGGCGGATGTCGGGGTTGGCGTCCAGCATCGCCAGTCCGGCCTCGCCGTCGGCCGCTTCCACTACGCGGAAGCCGTACATCGACAGCAGGGCGGCGGCGTGCTGGCGCGCCGAACGCGAGTCGTCGACGATCAGCGCGGCGATGCGACGGTTGCGTTCCAGGCGCTGCACCAGCCAGACCAGGTAGTCGATGCTGCCCGGGGTGTTCTTCAGCACATAGTCCACGACCTGCCGGCGCAGCACTTGCTCGCGCAGCGCGTCATCGTAGACGCCGCTGACCACGACCGTCGGCAGCTGGCGCGACAGGAAGAACTCCACCACCTCGTCGTGGCTGCCGTCCGCCAGCACCAGGCTGGTGACCACCATGAACCAGTCCGGGTGCTTCTCCAGCGTGGCGCGCGCTTCGTTCAATGTGGACGCATAGACCACCGGCAGGCTGAGCTTCTGCTCGATGGCCTCGCCGATCAGCCGCGCGTGCGTGCGCGAGTTCTCCACCACCAGGATGCGCTGGGGCAGGGGCGGTGCGTTGGCGATGGGAGGTGCGGCGCGTTGCGGACTGGACATGCTCGGGGCGGCCGAGAGGGGTTCCTGTCGGTTCTATCGGCCGCTGTGGGACGGACTTGAGAGCTCCGTCACGAAATGTGACGGAGCGGTGAAAGCCTTACCAGAGCGCGTCGCGCAGCTTGTACCAGGCCATGGCGGCCACCAGGATCGGGGTCCGCAGGGCGCGGCCGCCGGGGAACGGGTGGTGGTGGATCTTCCCGAACAGGTCCAGCCGCTCGGACTGGCCACGGACCGCTTCGGCGATCAGGGTGCCTGCCAGCCCCGAGGCGATCAGGCCGTGGCCGGAGAAGCCCTGTGCGAAATACAGGTTCGGCGCGAGTCGGCCCCAGTGCGGGGCGCGGTTGAGCGAGATGTCGATCATCCCGCCCCACAGGTATTCGATGCCGACATCGCGCAGCTGCGGGAACACGCGGTGCATGCGCCGCGTCATCACGCCACGCAGGTTGGGCGGCGTCATCGTCGAGTAGCTGGCGCGTCCGCCGAACAGCAGCCGGTGATCGCGGCCGAGGCGGAAGTAGTCGAGCGCCCAGTTGGTGTCGGCCACCGCCATGTCGTTGCGGATCAGGTCGCGTGCGCGCTGCTCGCCCAGCGGTGGCGTGGCGGCGATGTAGGTGCCCACCGGCATCATCCGCGACTCCAGTTCCGGGGCGATGCCGCGCAGCAGCGCATTGCCGGCCAGGATCGCGGTGTCGCAGACGACTTCGCCGTGGGCGGTCTTCAGGACGGGCCGGTGGCCGCGCACCAGCTGCGTGACGCGGGAGCCTTCGAAGATGCGAACGCCTGCATCCAGCGCCGCACGCCCGAGGCCCAGCACGTAGGCCAGCGGATGCAGATGGCCGCTGACCGGGTCGTACATCGCGCCGAGGTAGCGGTCGCTGGCCAGCTGGCTGCGCAGCCGTTTGCGATCCCACCATTGCACCGGGTGGCCGTAGCGCGTGTTGAATTCCTCGACGGCGGCTTCGACCTCACGCTGCTGGCGCGGCTTGATCGGCACCGTGGCATGGCCGTCGCGCCAGTCGCAGTCGATGCCGTGCCGGTCGATCCGGCCGCGCAGCCAGCGCAGCCCTTCCACGGACAGGTCGAACATCTTCTTCGCATCGTCGAACCCGACCAGCGCTTCCAGCTTGGCCTCGCCACAACCGAAGCCGGCGATGGCCTGGCCGCCGTTGCGGCCCGAAGCGCCCCAGCCGATGCGCTCGGCTTCCAGTACGACGACCTTGTAGCCGGCTTCGGCCAGTTCCAGCGCCGCCGACAGCCCGGTGTAGCCGGCGCCGAGGATGCAGACATCCGCGTGGATGCGGCCTTCCAGCGTGGGCTGGGCGGGCAGGGGCATCGCGCTGGCGGCGTACCAGCTGTCGGGGTAAGGCGCATGCGCGGAAGGAGTCATGCCGTCTCCTGGCCGTCGTTCCGGCGTACGCCGGAATCCATCTTGATCCTGCTTCTTCCGGAGCGCGCTAAAGCAACATGGACTCCGGCGTACGCCGGAATGACGATGGAAGGCGTGCGCGCGATCCCCATCACACCGACCGCAGGTACCACGCGTACTCCAGATCCGTCACCTCGGTGTAGAAGCTGTGCATCTCCTTGAGCTTCTGCTGGCCGTAGATGTGCCGGAACGATTCGCCGAACTGCTCGCGGATGAAGTCGCTGCCCATGAACGAGGCGATGGCTTCGCGCCAGTAGGGCGTGCGGATCTCGGTCTGGTCGTAGGCATTGCCGGTGATCGGCGGGCCGGGGTCGAAGCCCTGCTCGATGCCGTGCAGCATGCCGGCCAGCACCGCAGCGGTGACCAGATAGATGTTGGCGTCGGCACCGGCAATGCGGTGCTCGATGCGCGTGTTGGCCTCGTCGCTGTGCGGGATGCGCATGGCGACGGTGCGGTTGTTGTAGCCCCACACATCATTGAGCGGCACGAACGCATTCAGCACGAAGCGCCGGTAACTGTTGGCGTGCGGCGCGAACAGCAGCAGCGCGTCCTGGTCGCTGCGCTGCAGGCCGCCGATGGCGTGCTTCAGCGCATCCGCCGGCGCCGCCTGGGAGGAGGCGAAGATGTTGCGGCCCTCGGCATCCAGCACGCTGGCATGGATATGCATACCGCTGCCTGCCTGTTCGGCGAACGGCTTGGCCATGAAACTGGCCATCAGTCCCTGCTGCTGTGCGACGGCCTTGATGGCGCGCTTCAGGTAGATGGCGTCGTCGCAGGCGAGCAGGGCGTCGTCGCGATGCTTGAGGTTGATCTCGAACTGGCCGGGTGCGTACTCCGCCACGGCGGTGTCGGCGGGGATGCGCTGCGCGCGGCACGCGGCGGCGACCGCGTCGGTGAAGCCGCGGTAGTCGTTGAGGTCTTCCATGTAGTAGACCTGCGTACTGGTGTTGCGCTGTCCGGTGACCGGATTGATCGAGGTGCGCGGGCGGCCGGCGTCGTCCATGCGCTGGTCGAACAGGTAGAACTCAAGTTCCACCGCGACCACTGGCTTCAGGCCACGTGCGGCGTAGCGCGCCAGCACGCGCTTGAGCACTTCGCGTGGGTTGGCCTCGAACATGCCGCCCTGTGCGTCCTCCATGCTCAGCAGCAACTGCGCAGCCGGGCGGGGCGACCACGGCACCGGCCGCAGCGAGCCCGGCACAGGACGGCAGATGCGGTCCTCGTCGCCGATGTCGTAGCCCAGGCCGGTTTCTTCCACGGTGTTGCCTGTGATGTCGGTGGCGATCAGCGACATCGGCAGGCACACGCCGTCGCGGTACACCTTCTCCAATGCGTCGCGGGTGATGCGCTTGCCGCGCAGCAGGCCGTTCATGTCCGGCAGCAGCAGGTCGACCTGTTCGCAATCGGGGATTGCGGCCAGCGTCGCGGCGTCGTCGGCGGGCAGGGAAGGCGCAGCGGAATCGGGGCGCATGGTGGTCATCCTGGAGGCTGCGGCGCAGCTTAGCAGAGCGGTCGATGCGTCAAGAATACTCAACGGAAGAATTTCCGTAACCCACAGAAATGCCCGAAATTGGTGCCGCGGCGCACCATATGGACGCCGAAAATGTCATCTGGCGCCGTCGTGTTGTAAAAATAAAACGGCCGGGTTAACTTGCCTGCAAGCCATTCCGGGCTTCCTGCATGACCCCGCTGCCGCGGGTCGGTCTGCCGACCGACCACAAGCAAATCGGTGCGCATCCCTTCCTTGCCGTTGGCGAGAAGTACGTGCGCGCGGTGGTCGACGGGGCCGGCTGTCTGCCGTTGCTGATCCCCACGCTGGATCCGGTACTGCCGCTCCGCCAGGTGCTCGACGGTCTCGATGGCCTGCTGCTGACCGGCGCGGTCAGCAATATCGAACCGCATCACTACAGCAACGAGTCCAGCTACGAGGGCAACCTGCTGGATCCACGCCGCGACGCCACCAACCTGCCGCTGATTCCACTCGCGATCGAGATGGGTGTGCCGGTGCTGGCGATCTGTCGCGGCTTCCAGGAGGTCAATGTCGCGTTCGGCGGCACGCTGTACCAGAAGGTGCACGAGCAGCCGGGATTCCTGGACCACCGCGAGAACAAGGACGATCCGCTCGACGTGCAGTACGGGCCTGCGCACGGTGTCGCCTTGGTGCCCGGCGGCCTGCTGGCCACGCTGGTCGGCGACACGCAGGCCATGGTCAATTCACTGCACGGGCAGGGTGTACGCCAGTTGGGCGAAGGCCTCGTCGTCGAAGCGCAGGCACCGGACGGCCTGATCGAAGCGTTCCGCCACGATGGACCGGCCTTCATGCTGGCCGTGCAATGGCATCCGGAATGGAAGGTCATCGAGAACCCGTTCTACCTGGCGATCTTCCAGGCGTTCGGCAACGCGTGTCGTGCCCGTGCGGCGCGGCGGGGAGGTGGGGCGTGAAGCGGCGGCACCCCCCGCCATGGGAGGGCGGGCGCTGACGCGCCCGTGCTGCACGCGATCGGTGCAGTGCGCCGGCCTTTTCCTCCCAGGACCGTCTTTCCCATGAGCCAGAAACAATCCCAGCGAAAAACCAAGGCCAACACCGCCGAGCAATCCGAAAGCTCGCTGCGCCGCTGGCTAAAGGAACGCAGCATCACCGAGGTCGAGTGCCTGGTGCCGGACATCACCGGCAATGCGCGCGGCAAGATCATCCCGGCCGACAAGTTCAGCCACGACTACGGTACACGCCTGCCGGAAGGCATCTTCGCTACCACCGTCACCGGCGACTACCCGGACGATTACTACGAGCTGACCTCGCCGTCGGATTCGGACATGTTCCTGCGCCCCGATCCCGACACCGTGCGGATGGTGCCGTGGGCAGCAGATCCCACCGCGCAGGTGATCCACGACTGCTACACGAAGGAAGGCAAACCGCACGAACTGGCGCCGCGCAACGTGCTGCGCCGTGTGCTCGCCGCGTACGAGAAGGAAGGCCTGCGCCCGGTCGTCGCACCGGAGCTGGAGTTTTTCCTGGTACAGAAGAACACCGACCCGGACTTCCCGTTGCTGCCGCCCGCCGGTCGTTCCGGGCGCCCGGAGACAGCGCGGCAGTCGTATTCGATCGATGCGGTCAACGAGTTCGACCCGATCCTCGACCTGATGTACGACTACTGCGAGGCGATGGAGCTGGACGTGGATACGCTGATCCACGAGTCCGGCGCGGCGCAGCTGGAGGTCAACTTCACCCACCAGGATGCGCTGTCGCGCGCTGATCAGGTATTCCTGTTCAAGCGCACGATGCGCGAAGCGGCGTTGCGCCACGGCGTGTACGCGACCTTCCTGGCCAAGCCGATGGAGAACGAGCCCGGCAGCGCGATGCATATCCACCAGAGCCTGGTGGACATCAAGTCGGGCCGCAACGTGTTCGCCGGCAAGACGGAAGGCAAGGGCAGCAAGCTGTTCGGGCACTATCTGGCGGGCCTGCAGAAGTACGTGCCGATGGCGATGGCGTTCTTCGGGCCCAACGTCAATTCCTACCGCCGCCTGGCGCTGGGCCAGGTGGCCCCGATCAACGTGCAGTGGGGCTACGACAACCGCACCTGCGGCCTGCGCGTGCCGATGGACACGCCGGAGAACATGCGCGTGGAAAGCCGCTTCGCCGGTTCCGACGCCAACCCGTATCTCGCGATGGCCGGCACGCTGGCCTGCGGCCTGCTCGGCATCCGCGAACAGCTCAAGCCGACCGAACCGCTGGCAAGCAGTGCGCAGGACATCGGCTTCGAACTGCCGCGCTCGCTGGGCGAGGCGCTGGACGAACTGGAGGGCTGCAAGCCGCTGCAGGAACTGATGGGCGCCCGCTTCGTGCGTGCGTACGTCTCGGTCAAGCGCAAGGAGTACGAGACCTTCTTCCGCGTGATCAGTTCGTGGGAGCGGGAATTCCTGTTGTTGAATGTCTGATCCGTAACCTTTCCCAGATTCTTCCTGTGGGAGCGACGTCAGTCGCGATGAGGCTTTACCGGTAACCCATCGCGACTGACGTCGCTCCCACAACCGATCCTGATGTGGAGCTTCACATGACCCAACTCGACACCCGCACCCTGCAGAAGCTCGATGCCGAGCATCACCTGCACCCGTTCAACGACAACGCCGCGCTGGCGAAGAGGGGCACGCGCATCCTGACCAAAGGCGAGGGCTGCTACGTCTGGGATGCCGACGGCAACCAGCTGCTCGACGCGTTCGCCGGCCTGTGGTGCGTCAACATCGGCTACGGCCGCAAGGAACTGGGTGAGGTCGCGTCGAAGCAGATGACGCAGCTCGCCTACTACAACAGCTTCTTCCAGTGCACGACCGAGCCGACCATCGAACTCGCGGCCAAGCTGGCCGAGCTCGCGCCGGGGGATCTCAACCATTCCTTCTTCGTCAATTCCGGTTCGGAAGCCAACGACACCATCCTGCGCATGGTCCGCCACTTCTGGGCGGTGCAGGACAAACCGCAGAAGAACATCTTCATCGGCCGGCACGACGGCTACCACGGCACCACGATGGCCGGCGCCAGCCTGGGCGGCATGAAGGGCATGCACAAGCAGGGTGGCCTGCCTATTCCCGATATCCACCACATCGATGCGCCGTTCTGGTTCGCCGACGGCGGCGACCTGTCCGAGGACGAGTACGGCCTGGTCGCGGCTCGGCGGCTTGAACAGAAGATCCTCGAACTGGGCCCTGACCGCGTGGCCGCCTTCATCGGCGAGCCGATCATGGGCGCCATCGGCGTCTACATTCCGCCGATGACCTACTGGCCGGAGATCGAGCGCATCTGCCGCAAGTACGACGTGCTGCTGGTGGCCGACGAGGTCATCTGCGGCTTCGGCCGTACCGGCGAGTGGTTCGGCTCGCAGTACTTCGGCTTCCAGCCGGACATCATGCCGGTGGCCAAGGGCATCACCTCGGGCTACATCCCGCTGGGCGCGGCGATGTTCAACGACCGCGTGGCGAAGGTACTGAAGGAGCAGGGCGGTGAGCTGGCGCACGGCGCGACGTACTCCGGCCACCCGGTATGTGCGGCGGTGGCGCTCGAGAACATCCGCATCCTGCAGGACGAGAAGATCGTCGAGACCGCGAAGAACGACGTCGCCCCCTACCTGGCGCAACGCTGGGCCGAGCTCGGCGAACACCGCCTGGTCGGGCAGGCGCGCATCGCCGGCATGGTCGGTGCGCTGGAGCTGGTGCCCGACAAGGGCAAGCGTGCGTTCTTCCCGGAGCGCGGCACCGTCGGTCCGCGCTGTCGCGACCACGCACTGAAGCACGGGCTGATCCTGCGGGCGACCTGGGACGCGATGCTGCTGTCGCCGCCGCTGGTGATCACCCGCGCGCAGGTGGACGAGCTGTTCGACAAGACCTGGAAGGCGCTCAACGACACCGCGGCGGACCTCGGGATGTGACGTCGCCGCGCGGGACGTGCGCTGCGTCACAGCGTCGCGGCCCGGGCGTATGATGGTCCCATCCCCCTGTTCCTGTTCATGGAGAACCCGATGAAGCTCAAGACCCTCTCCGTCATGCTCGCCGCCGTCGTGCTGGCAGCCTGTGGCGGCAAGGACGACAAGGCGGCCGATGGCGCATCGTCGAAGGCGCTCAACGTCTACAACTGGTCCGACTACATCGCCGAGGACACCATCCCGAACTTCGAAGCGGCCACCGGCACCAAGGTGACCTACGACGTGTTCGACAGCGACGAGATGGTCGAGACCAAATTGCTGGCCGGCAGCAGCGGCTACGACGTGGTGGTGCCGTCGCTGAGCTTCCTCGGCCGGCAGATCCAGGCCGGCGTGTTCCTGCCGTTGGACAAGTCCAAGATTCCCAACCTGAAGAACGTCGACCCGAAGATGCTGGAGCGCATCGCGCTGCAGGATCCCGGCAACCAGTACGCCGTGCCCTATCTGTGGGGCACCAGCGGCATCGGCTACAACGTAGACAAGATCAAGGCGATCTTCGGCGACACCGCCGTGACGGGCAGCTGGGATGTGGTGTTCAAGCCGGAGAACGCGGCCAAGCTGAAGGACTGCGGCATCACCGTGCTGGACACGCCGTCGGAACTGATCCCGATCGCGCTGAATTACCTGGGCGAGGATCCGCACAGCTTCGATCCGGCGGTGATCGACAAGGCGGCGGCATTGCTGAAGTCGATCCGCCCGTACATCCGCAATTTCCACTCGTCCTCGTACATCAACGATCTCGCCAACGGCGACATCTGCCTCGTGGTCGGCTGGTCGGGCGACATCATCCAGGCACGCGACCGTGCTGCCGAGTCGGGCAATGGCGTGAACATCGCCTATTCGATCCCGAAGGAAGGCGCGCCGCAGTGGTTCGACATGCTGGCGATCCCGAAAGACGCCAAGAACGTCGACAGCGCCTACGCCTTCATCAACTACCTGCTGGACCCGAAGGTCGCCGCGGCCAATACCAACTTCGTGACCTATCCGAACCCGGTGCCGTCGTCGAAGCCGATGGTCGACAAGGTCATCGCGGACGATCCGACGATCTATCCGCCGGCGGACGTGGACGCGAAACTGTTCACCTTCGCGGTGTTGCCACCGGAAGTGGATCGCCAGTACACGCGCATCTGGACGGAACTCAAGACCGGGCGCTGAAACACAGGGGCGCGTGCCGTGACGGACGCGCCCTTCGTCATCGTGGCGTCCGCCCGTGCAAGCGGCAGGCGCCACCGGGGAGGGGAGAAGGGGAGCACGACGGCACGGAACCGGCCACAGCAATGACAGCATGCCCGCGGCGGCCACTGGCCGGTCCGGGACCACATCAAGCCGCCCTCGCGGGCCGAATGGAGAGAGATTGATGAAACTGCGCGTACTGGCAACCACCCTGGCCCTGTGTACCCTCGCCGCATGCGGCGGAAAATCCGGCAGTGAAGGCGGCGCCGATACGGGCGGTGCCAAGCAGGTCAACGTCTACAACTGGTCGGACTACATCGCCGAAGACACCATCCCGAACTTCGAGAAGGCCACCGGCATCAAGGTGACCTACGACGTGTTCGACAGCAACGAAGTGCTGGAGACCAAGCTGCTGGCCGGCAGCAGCGGCTACGACGTGGTCGTGCCGACGATGAACTTCCTCGGCCGCCAGATCCAGGCCGGCGTGTTCCTGCCGCTGGACAAGTCCAAGATCCCCAACTACGCCAACCTCGACCCGGCCATCATGAAGCGGCTGGAGAACCAGGACCCGGGCAACCAGTACGCCATCCCCTACATGTGGGGCACCACCGGCATCGGCTACAACGTCGACAAGGTCAAGGCTGCGTTCGGCAACACCGACATCGCCAACAGCCTGGACATCGTGTTCAAGCCGGAGAACATCAGCAAACTGAAGGACTGCGGCGTGACCTTCCTCGACACGCCGTCCGAAATCATTCCGATCGCGCTGAACTACCTGGGCGAAGATCCGAACAGCCAGGATCCGGCGGTGATCGACAAGGCGGCCGCGCTGCTGAAGACGATCCGTCCTTACATCACCAACTTCCACTCCTCGCAGTACATCGACGCGATGGCCAACGGCGACACCTGCCTGGTCGTCGGCTGGTCGGGCGACATCATCCAGGCGCGCGACCGTGCGGTCGACGCCAAGAACGGCGTCAACATCGCCTACGCGATCCCGAAGGAAGGCGCGCCGCAGTGGTTCGACATGCTGGCCATCCCGAAGGACGCCAAGCACCTCGACGAGGCCTATGCCTTCATCAACAACCTGCTCGATCCGCAGGTGATGGCCAACAACTCCAACTTCATCAGCTACCCGAACGCCATTCCGAAGGCGAAGGAACTGATGGACAAGGCGATCACCGAGGATCCGACGATCTATCCGACGCCCGAGGTGGAAGCCAAGCTGTTCACCTTCGCCATCATCCCGCCGGAAGTCGACCGCCAGTACACCCGCATCTGGACGGAACTGAAGACCGGCAAGTAAGCGCCGCAGCCGGGACGGACGCCGTCCGTCCCGGTGGCCGGAGATCGCAGACGCATATCCATGCCGGTGCCCGTGCGGCCCGGCGAGCAGGGGACCCCCATGGCGGCAGAACAGGGCAACGGCGCGGCACAGAACGGCAAGGCGAACGCACAGGAGTATCTGCGCATCGTCGACGTCCGCAAGGAATTCGACGGCTTCGTGGCGGTGGACGACACCAACCTGACCATCCGCAAGGGCGAGATCTTCGCGCTCCTCGGTGGCTCGGGCAGCGGCAAGTCCACGCTGCTGCGCTGTCTGGCGGGGTTCGAGAAGCCGTCCTCGGGCAAGATCTACCTGGACGGGCAGCTGCTCAACGATCTGCCGCCCTACGAGCGTCCGCTCAACATGATGTTCCAGTCGTATGCGCTGTTTCCGCACATGACGGTGGAACAGAACATCGCCTTCGGCCTCAAGCAGGATGGCCTGTCCAAGGACGCCATCAAGAAGCGCGTCGAAGAGATGCTGGCGCTGGTGCAACTGGGCAAGCTGGCCAAGCGCAAGCCGCACCAGTTGTCCGGCGGCCAGCAGCAGCGCGTTGCGCTCGCGCGATCGCTGGCCAAGGGGCCGAAGCTGCTGCTGCTCGACGAGCCGATGGGTGCGCTGGACAAGAAATTGCGCTCGCAGATGCAACTCGAACTGGTCAGCATCATCGAGAAGTCGGGCGTGACCTGCGTGATGGTCACCCACGACCAGGAAGAGGCCATGACCATGGCTACCCGCATCGCGCTGATGGACCAGGGTTGGATCCGCCAGGTCGGCACGCCGGACGAGATCTACGAGCAGCCGACCAGCCGCTTCGCCGCCGAGTTCATCGGCTCGGTGAACCTGATCGAGGGCGCGGTGGAAGAGGACGAGGCGAATTACGTCACCATCCGCTCGCCGCAGCTGCCGGATCCGATCTACATCGGCCACGGCATCTCGGGATTCGAAGGGCAGGAAGTCGGGTTCGCTGTGCGGCCGGAGAAGCTGGGCATCGGCAAGCAGGAGCCCGAGCAGCCACACAACAAGGCCAAGGGTGTGATCGAGGACATCGCCTATTTCGGCAGTCATTCGGTCTACCACGTACGCCTGCCGAGCGGCTACAAGTTC
Source organism: Pseudoxanthomonas sp. PXM02 (assembly GCF_014851805.1). Classification (GTDB taxonomy): domain Bacteria; phylum Pseudomonadota; class Gammaproteobacteria; order Xanthomonadales; family Xanthomonadaceae; genus Pseudoxanthomonas_A. The sequence goes on along the minus strand of NZ_JACVAK010000001.1, from coordinate 709,603 downwards.
ATGGCCAACTTCGCCAACGTGCAACGCTGGGCGAGCGAAGGGCTCACCTGGAACGATGAAGTCTGGGTGTGGTGGGGCGACAACGACGGCGTGGTGCTGACCTCATGAACATCCTCCGTTCCCTGGGCAAGCGCCTGCCGGGGCCACGCTGGGGCGTGATCTCGGTGCCCTATGTCTGGCTGCTGCTGTTCTTTGCCATTCCGTTCCTGATCGTCCTGAAGATCTCGTTCTCCAAGCTCGCGATCGCGATGCCGCCGTACACGCCCATCCTCGAGTACATCGACGAGGCGTTGACGCTCAAGCTCAACCTGGGCAACTACGCGGCGCTGTTCACCGATTCGCAGTACGTGGCGGCTTACCTCAGTTCGATCAAGATCGCGGCCATCTCCACCTTCCTCGCGCTGCTGGTGGCTTACCCGATCGCCTACGTGATCGCGCGGATGCCGCCCTCGTCGCGCAACATCGCGATGATGCTGGTCGTGCTGCCGTCGTGGACGTCGTTCCTGATCCGCGTCTACGCCTGGATCGGCATCCTCAAGAACAACGGCCTGCTCAACAACCTGCTGATGAAGATCGGCATCATCGATGAGCCGTTGCAGATCCTGTACACGCCGCTGGCCGCGTACATCGGCATCGTCTACTGCTACCTGCCATTCATGGTGCTGCCGCTGTACACCAACCTGGTGAAGCACGACCACCGTTTGCTGGAAGCGGCCTACGACCTGGGCGCGAAGCCGTGGAAGGCGTTCTTCACCATCACGCTGCCATTGTCGAAGGCGGGCATCATCGCCGGCTGCATGCTGGTGATGATCCCGGCGGTGGGCGAGTTCGTCATTCCCGAACTGCTCGGCGGCCCGGACACGCTGATGATCGGCCGTGTGCTGTGGGGCGAGTTCTTCAACAACCGCGACTGGCCGGCGGCGTCGGCGGTAGCCATCGTCATGCTGATCCTGCTGCTGATCCCGATCGTGATCTTCAACCGGGTACAGCAGCGCGAGATGGAAGGGAGGCTGACATGAGCCGCGCCGGACAACGCGCCGTCAACTGGACGGTGCTCGGGCTGGGATTCGCCTTCCTCTACATCCCGGTCTTCATCCTGATGGTGTACTCCTTCAACGAGTCGCGCCTGGCCACGGTGTGGTCGGGCTTTTCGTTCAAGTGGTACGGCGAGCTGTTCCGCGACAAGCAGATGCTCGACGCAGCGTGGGTCAGCATCAAGGTGGCGTTCTGGACTGCGACCGCCGCGGTGGTGCTGGGCACGATGGCGGCGCTGGTGATGACGCGCATGCGGCGCTTCCCCGGCAAGACGCTGTTCGGTGCACTGATCACGGCGCCGCTGGTGATGCCCGAGGTGATCATCGGCCTGTCGATCCTGCTGATGTTCGTCTCGCTCGGGCAGGTCGTCGGGCTGCAGCCCCGCGGCATCCTGTCGATCTGGATCGCGCATGTGACGTTCACCCTGGCGTTTGTCACCGTGGTGGTCTCCTCCCGCCTGTCCGAACTGGACAAGTCGCTGGAAGAGGCCGCCATGGACCTAGGGGCGAACCGGATCAAGGTGTTCTTCCTGATCACGCTGCCGATCATCGCGCCGGCACTGGTCTCGGGCTGGCTGCTGGCCTTCACGCTGTCGCTGGACGACGTGGTGATCGCCAGCTTCGTCGCCGGTCCCAGTTCGACCACGCTGCCAATGAAGGTGTTCTCGTCGGTGCGCCTGGGCCTGAGTCCGAAGATCAACGCGCTCGCGACGCTGATGATCCTCGTGGTCAGCGCGGCCGCGTTCATCGGCTGGTGGTTCATGGCCCGCGAGGAGAAGCGGCGGCAGCGCGACATGCAACTGGCGTTGCAGGACAACGGTTAGCGCGACAGCTTCCGAACAGCCCGGAGTGAGGCCGTCGTCGCGTTTGCCGTCGTCCCGACGAAAGCCGGGATCCATCTTGATCTTGCCCTCGCTTTATCCGGCAGATTAGCGAGCAGCGGAATGGAAGCCGGCGTTGGAGGACAATGGTGAAGTCGGTGGCGCTCGCAGCATTCTTCTTCGCTTTGGCCGGTTGCGACGGGGATCTACGGCCGCTTCCCAAACTGAAGCAGTCGTGGACTGTGGAGGTTGCTGTTGTCGACGCGCAAAGTCGCGCTCCAGTTAAGAACCAAGCCGTCTCTGTGCATCGCTTCCAGCGGGATCGCTTTCCATGCATCGACTGCGACATTGAAACCATAGATTTCACACTCCTTACCGACGAGGAAGGAAAGCTCATGTTCTCGAGCGATCTCTCGGGGCAATGGGGAGTCGCGGTGCATGAGCCACCTCATGGTCTGTGCCCTGAATCGGCTAGCCTTGGCTTGGTGTCGTCCGGAGTCAGGGAAGTCGTGCTGGAGCTTGGACGGGGGCCGTGCAGGGTTGTCCTCTAGAAAATGATTCAAGCTGACGCCTCTTCCTGGCGCGGTCCAGTCCAGGCATCCCGCGGGATGACGAGTTTGTCCTGCGATGCGCCTGATCCTGGCCGCCACGGCGCCATAACGTTGCCGTCTCCAGAATTCCTTCAACATTCCGACGCACCTAGACCCGAACACCCATGACCGTCGAAACGATCAATCCCGCGACCGGCAAGGTCGATTACCGCCACGAACTGATGACCTCCGCGCAGGTGGACGCCTTGCTGGCGGCATCGCAGCAGGCATTCCCGGCGTGGTCCGCCCTGTCGCTGGCCGAGCGAGGCAAGGTCCTGCGTGCGGTCGGGGCGGAACTGCGCCGCCGACGCGACGACATCCAGCGCATCATGACCGCCGAGATGGGCAAGCTGCGCAAGGAGGCCTTGGCTGAAGTCGACAAGTGCGCCGGTGCCTGCGACTACTACGCCGACCACGCGGCCGACTATCTGCAGGACCAGCCGGTATCCACCGACGGTCAGCGCAGCTACGTGCGCTACGAGCCGATCGGCTGCGTACTGGCGGTAATGCCGTGGAATTTCCCGATCTGGCAGGTGTTCCGTTTCCTCGCGCCCGCCTTCATGGCCGGCAACGTGGCGGTGCTCAAGCACGCGAGCAACGTGCCGCGGTGCGCGGACGTGATCGCCGATGTGCTGACGGCAGCGGGATTGCCCGATGGCGTGTTCGGCGTGCTGCATATCGACAACGAACAGGCCGCCGAGGTCATCCGTGATCCGCGTGTCGTCGCGGTGACGCTGACCGGCAGCGAGCGCGCGGGCCGCTCCGTGGCGGCCAATGCTGGCAGCCAGTTGAAGAAAAGCGTGATGGAACTGGGCGGCAGCGATGCCTTCATCGTGCTGGACGATGCCGATCTGGAGAAGACGGTGGCCGGTGCGGTGGCCTCGCGCTTCGGCAACGCAGGACAGACCTGCATCGCGGCCAAGCGCTTCATCGTGCAGGACGGCATCGCGGACGAATTCGTGAAGCGCTTCGTCGAGGCCGCGGCGAAGTTGCAACTCGGCGACCCGCAGGATGATGCGACCACGCTGGCGCCGATGGCGCGCCAGGATCTGCGCGACGAACTGCACAAGCAGGTCCGGGCCAGTGTGTCGAAGGGCGCGAAGGTGCTGCTTGGCGGCGAGCCTGATGCGTCCCATGCCGGGTATCCGGCCTCGATCCTCGATGCGGTGGTGTCCGGCATGCCGGCCTACGAGGAAGAACTGTTCGGCCCGGTCGCCAGCATCCTGCGGGTGAAAGACGATGCCGAGGCCGTGCGTGTCGCCAACGACACCACGTTCGGACTGGGCGGCAGCGTGTGGACGAAGGATGTGGAGCGCGGCAACCGCATCGCACGCCAGCTGCAGGTCGGCGCAGCGTTCGTCAATGCGATCGTGCGCAGCGACGTGCGCCTGCCGTTCGGCGGCACCAAGCGCTCCGGCTTCGGTCGCGAGCTCGCCGAGCACGGCATCCACGAGTTCATGAACATCAAGTCGGTCTATATCGCTTGACCCAGTGACCAACGGCGGTCGTTTCCCCGCGATGCCTCCGACATAGTGTCTGCCTGCCGCGCCCAGCGCGGTCACGCCACCTGCGGGGAGTGCCACGATGCTGTTGCGCCGTTTCGCCTGGTGCCTGATGGCCCTGCTGGCTTTCGCTGTTGCCGGCTACGCGATCGCCATCTCGCTGGTCGACGACCTCCGCATGCCGCTGGTGCGTCAGTTGTTCGAGCTGCGACCCTGGTCGGCGTGGGGGCATTTCCTGGGTGGTGCGGTTGCCATCGCCGTCGGGGCCCTGCAGACGCATACCGGATTGCGCAACCGCTGGCCGGGCCTGCATCGATGGATGGGGCGCGTCTATGTCGTCGCGGTCGCTGCGGGCGGACTCGCCGCGCTGGCGATGGCGCCGCATGCGTCCACCGGCGCAGTCGCCGCGTTCGGCTTCGGCGCGCTGGCGGTCTGCTGGCTCGGCAGCACGGCGCTGGCGGTGATCGCGATCCGCCAAGGCCGCGTCGCCGACCATCGCGACTGGATGCTGCGCAGCTATGCGCTGACGCTGGCCGCGGTGACGCTTCGTCTGTACCTGCCGGCCAGCCAGATCGCGGGCATTTCCTTTCTCATCGCGTATCCGGCGATCGCCTGGCTGTGCTGGGTGCCGAACCTGCTTGTCGCCGAATGGATGACGCGGACGCGTCACGCAAGGACGATGCTGCCCGGTACCGCCTGACCGGTAACGGCGTGCGCATTTGCCGGCGCTGTTTACCCGCGGCCGACACGGCGCGGCAGAATCCCCGCTGCACCCATGCATGGAACGGATGGTTACGGTGGTTGCCGTTCCGAAGTGGCCATGCCGGTGCCATCTTGTCGGCAGTTGAATAGGAGGCGCCATGAGCACCCTGACCGAAACCACGCCCGCCCGCGTGATCCGCACGATCCGCGGCCGACCCACGTCCGATGGCGCCGGCGTCAAGCTGACGCGCGTGATCGGCGGCCCCGACCTGCCGGACCTGGATCCGTTCCTGCTGCTGGACGAGTTCGGCACCGACAAGGCCGAGGATTACCTCGCAGGCTTTCCCGAGCATCCGCACCGCGGCTTCGAGACGGTCACCTACATGCTCGATGGCCGCATGCGCCATCGCGACAACCATGGCAACGAAGGCCTGCTTACGCCGGGTGCGGTGCAGTGGATGACGGCCGGCCGTGGGCTGGTTCACTCGGAGATGCCCGAGCAGGAATCCGGCCGCATGCGCGGGTTCCAGCTGTGGGTGAACCTGCCCGCGCGCGACAAGATGACCGCGCCGAAGTACCAAGAGTTCGCGCCGGAGAAGATCCCGGTGGCGCATCCGGCCAAGGGCGTCGAGGTGAAAATCATCGCCGGCACGGTCGGCGACACGCAGGGTCCGATCTCGCAGCCGGCCACCGATCCGGTGTATCTCGATATCGCGCTGCAGCCGGGACATGCGTGGAACTACACGTTGCCCGTCGGCCACAACGCGTTCGCCTACGTCTTCGAAGGCGCGCTGACGGTGGGCGAGGGCGATGAGGCGCGCGCACTCGATACGCACGAGATGGGCGTGCTGGGCGGTGGCGACACGTTGCAGGTGCGGGCGGGCAGCAAGGCTGCGCGTCTGATCCTGGTCGCGGGGCGTCCGTTGCGCGAGCCGGTGATGCGCCACGGTCCGTTCGTCATGAATACGCGGCAGGAACTGATGCAGGCCTTCGTCGATTTCCAGGAAGGCCGCTTCTGAGATGGATGTGGCGGGACTTGGTCCCGCCCATTCCGGCGGTGATCAGTTGCCGGCGGAGAGCTGCGCGCCGGCGGTGCGCACGTCGAGCTGTTGCGCGAGCGAGATCAGCGAGCCCAGTTCTTCGGGCGAGGCGGCGTTGATCCACACCTGTGCGTAGCGGTCGTCGTCGTACTCGATCACGGTGATGCGTCGCGACGCCATCGCGGGCGCGGTTTCCTGACCGCCCAGATCGGGCCGGTACCAGTACATTTCTTCGCCGGAGAACGTGCTCTCCTCCTCACGCAGGCGTCGTTCCATGCGGATCTTGGGGTCGCGCGCAGTGAGCATGACGTTGAGCACCTGTCGGCCGTCGGCGGTGACTGCCTTGCAGGTGATGAACGTGGTATCGACGCGCTGTTCCCAGGTCAGGCCGGCGCTGGCCGGCAGGGTGGGGCACGCAGGCGCAGTCTGCGCCCATGTGGCAGCGGAAAAGAGGCTGAGGCCAACAGCAATCACGGTCTTCATGTCATCCCCTGGATCGAACGCCCGGACATGGGCGGTGCCGCGTCGTCCGCGCACCGCGGTGGACCCGGCGGGTCCGGCATCATCCCCTTGCATTCCACGGCGTCGGCTGCCTTTTCCCCGGCAGTTGTCCCGACCTTAGCCCATGCTGCGTCGCAAAACAACGCGCCACGCACGCGAACGGCGACCCCAGTCACACCGCCTGTCACAGCAGAACGGTACCCGGCGTGGCCGGGCACCGGTAGCGCCTGTCAATCGCGATCCCGACCCAGCCAGCCGTACAGCATGCCGCCGATGAGGCCACCGAGGATCGGTGCCAGCCAGAACAGCCAGAGCTGCCCGACTGCAGCGGGACCGGCGAACATGGCCACGGCGGTGGAGCGCGCCGGGTTTACCGACGTGTTGGTCACGGGGATGCTGATCAGGTGGATCAGGGTCAGCGCCAGGCCGATGGCGATCGGCGCGAAGCCCGCCGGTGCGCGGCCGTGGGTCGACCCCATGATGACGATCAGGAAGAACGCGGTGAGCACCACTTCGGTCAGGAACGCGGCTGCGACGCTGAATCCGCCGGGCGACATCGCCCCGTAACCATTGCTGGCGAACGCGCCGGCCGCATTGGGGTCGACCGCGAAACCCGGCTGGCCGCTGGCGATCTGCCAGAGGATGAAGCCGGCGGCGAGGCCGCCGACGACCTGCGCCACCACGTAGGGCACCAGTTCCTTCGCCTGGAAACGGCCGCCAGCCCATAGGCCGATGCTGACCGCCGGGTTGAAGTGACCGCCCGAGATATGGCCGAACGCGTACGCACCGGTCAGCACCGTCAGGCCGAAGGCCAGCGACACGCCCAGCAGGCCGATGCCCAACGGGTTGCCGTCGCCACCGAACTTCGCCGCCAGCACCGCGCTGCCGCAGCCGCCCAGCACCAGCCAGAATGTCCCCAGGAACTCTGCCGCGAGTTTCTTCGCCATGCTCATGCCCGCCCCTTCGATATGTGCGCGCCGTCACGTGACGGCGCGCGCACGATAGCGGAAGGCCTTCGTGGCAGGTGTTTGCTTTGCGTTACGCAGCGCGCTTCAGGGCGCCAATGTAGTAAATCTCACATTTACGCGCCGATGGACGGTGGATTTACCGCTCCGGCAGCGGAATGAATTCGGTTTCGCCGGGGACGTGGCCGAAACGGCCTTCCAGCCAGTCCTGCTTGGCCTGCTCGATCCGCTCCTTGGAACTGGACACGAAGTTCCACCACAGGTGGCGGGGCGCATCCAGCGGCTCGCCGCCGAGCAGCATGCCCTTCACCGGCGTCTTCGCGCGCAGCACGGGACGGCTGCCGCGATCGAACACCACCAGGTGCTTCTCCGGGATGTCGGCGCCATCGACCTGCGCTTCACCCTCCAGGATGTAGAGCGCACGCTCCGCGTGGCCGCCATCGATCTCGAGTTCGGCATCCGGCTGCAGGTCGACGGCCACGTTGAACGTGCCGCTGAACACCTTCACCGGCGATTCCTCGCCGTACGCGCGACCGGCGATCACGCGCAGCCGCGTACCGGCGCGCTCGATCAGCGGCAGCGTTGCCGCAGTGTGGTGGTGGAACTCCGGCGCGACCTCTTCCGCGGAGGTCGGAAGCGCGACCCACGTCTGCATGCCGTGCACATTGTGCTGGCCGGCGCGCACGTCGCCGGGGGTGCGTTCGGAGTGTGCGATGCCGCGGCCGGCGGTCATCCAGTTGACGTCGCCCGGCGTGATCACCTGTTCCGATCCCAGTGTGTCCTTGTGGTGGATCGCGCCCGACCAGAGATAGGTCACCGTGGCCAGGCCGATGTGCGGGTGCGGACGCACATCGATGCCGGTGCCGGGTTCGAACACGGCCGGGCCCATGTGGTCGACGAACACGAACGGTCCCACGCTGCGTGCCTGCAGGCTGGGGACGGCGCGGCGCACGTTGAAGCCGCCGCCGAGGTCGTGCACGCGGGGCGCGATGATCGTGGTCATGGGCAGGTCCTCCGGAAGGTGGGCGAAGCATCGCACGGGACATCGGCGATGCCGGCGACGGGAAGGAAACGGATTGTTGCGTGCCGACGCCTGCCGCGTCAGTGGACGATCGTGCTCAAGGTGTCGGCGCTGCGCCGTAGCGCTGTACCTCCAGCGTGGCCTTGCCATCGGCACCGATGCGGACGACGGAGAAGCGGTCGTACTCGGTGTCGTCCATCGGTGCGGCCACGCATGCGCACAGCGCCGACACCAGATCGGGCACGGTATTGCTGTGGCCAACGACGAGCACCGTGCCGGCACGATGAGCCTGTTTCCATTGCGCCGCGATCTCGCTGGCCGGACCGCGTGCGTAGTACGCCGTGACCGGCAGTGCATGGGCATCGGCGGCCGGTTGCGCGGTCTGCTGGGTGCGGCGGAACTCGGTGGCGTACGCGGCCACCAGGGGTGCATCGCGCAGGCGTTCGGCCAGGGCGGCGGCGCGAGCCTGGCCGCGGGCGGAGAGACGGGGGTTCTCGGGATCGTCGGTGGCCTTCTCGGCGTGCCGCACCACCACGAAGGTCAACGGTGTTGCGGTGTCGCGCGGTGTCGTGGTGGTGCAGGCGGCCAGCGATCCCAGGAGCAGCACCACGAACACACGGAGAAGGGCGGGCAAGCGCATGGCGGTCACGGCGTCTGGACGGGACCGGGAGCGTGCTACGCCAATGGCCCCCGCGCAAGCGCCGTCCTCACGGGATCACGGCTACGATGTATTCACGGTTTGCGGAGTGGGGGCAACATGCGCAAGTGGCTGCGAAGGCTGGGCATCGCCCTGGTGATCCTGGTGGTGGCGTCCGGCGTGGCGCTGTACAGCTACGGCCGCTTTGCCGAAGGTGCGCGCGGACCGGCCTCGTCGGCACTGCCGACGGCCGCCGATGCCACGGCGCTCGACCGCGCCATTGCCCCGTTGCTGCGTGCGCATGCCGGACAGAGCGGCATGGCGCTGCTATCGGACAACTTGGATGCCTTCACCGTGCGTGCCGCCACCGCTCGTGCCGCCGGACGCAGCCTGGACCTGCAGTACTACATCTGGAACCGCGACTTCACCGGCAACCTGCTGAGTTATGAAGTGTTGCGCGCGGCTGATCGCGGCGTGCGCGTGCGCCTACTGCTGGACGACATGACCGCACACGGCAAGGACTCGCATCTGGCAGCGCTGGATGCGCACCCGAACATCGAGGTGCGGCTGTTCAATCCCTCGCGCAGCCGTGCCGGTGTGCTGGGCCGTGCGACGGAGATGCTGCTGCGGCCGATGGCGATGAACCGCCGCATGCACAACAAGGCCTGGATCGTGGATGGCCGCGTGGCGGTGGTCGGCGGTCGCAACGTGGGCGACGAGTATTTCGACGCCGCCTCGCAGACGAACTTTTTCGATCTCGACGCCGTACTGCTCGGGCCGGCCGTCGCGCAGACCTCGGCGATCTTCGACGATTTCTGGAACAGCGCCTCGGTGATCCCGCTGTCGGCACTGACGACCGCCGAGGACGGTGCGCTGGAGAAGCTGCGCGAGAACGGCGACGCCGGCTACCGGTCCACGCAGGCGGCGGAGTACGTCGCGCGGTTGCGCAGCTCGCCCGGCGTACGCGCGCTGGTGGGTGGCAATGCGCTGCATTGGCTGGACGAGGTGGGTGTGTACTCGGATCCGGCCGCCAAGGGCCAGGGCGAGGGGCAGGCGCAGTGGCTGGTGCATCGGCTGGGCAAGGCGATGGGCGAAGCGAAGCGCGAATTGCGGATCATCTCGCCTTACTTCGTGCCCGGCGACGAAGGCACGCGCTGGCTGGTCGGCAAGCGGGCGGAGGGCGTGGACGTCAGCGTGCTGACCAATTCGCTGGCCGCGAACGACGTGATGGCCGTGCATGGCGGCTATGCGCCTTATCGGCTCCCATTGCTGCAAGGGGGCGTGGAGTTGTTCGAACTGATGCCGCACGGCAGGCAGGACAGCAGCCTGTTCGGCTCCAGCGGTGCGAGCCTGCACACCAAGGCGTTCGCCGTTGACGGCGAGGGCGGCTTCATCGGTTCTTTCAACCTCGATCCGCGCTCGGTGAACCTCAACACCGAGATGGGCATCCTGTTCCGCGACCGCAATGCGGCGACGGCCCTGCTGCGCAGTTACGAAGCGAAGATCGCCGCCGACCGGAGTTACCGCGTGCGCCTGCAGGACGGCGCGCTGCGCTGGGAGGACGCGTCGCAACAACCGCCGCGCGTCTGGGATCGCGAACCGGAGGCCAGCGTCTGGCGGCGGTGGACCGCGCACGCGGTCGGCTGGCTGCCGGTGGAGTCGCAGTTGTAGCGGTCAGGCCTCGCGCAGCGAGGCGTCACGCATCAGCCGCTCGAACACGCGGAACACGTCCGCATCGATCTTGTCGTCCTGCTCCGCATGCAGGATGCGCATGGCGGTGTCGTGCGCGCGTCCTTCGGCATAGGGGCGGCGGGTGGTCATCGCGTCGTAGCTGTCGGCCACGCGCAGGATGCGTGCACCCAACGGAATCGCCGCCCCCGCCAGTCCATCGGGATAGCCCGAGCCATCGACCGCTTCATGGTGGTGGCGGATCAGCGCGGACACCGTGCCGGCGTGGCGGTGTCCGCTGGCCAGGAAGATCCGCTCGCCCAGCGCGCTATGTGCCTGGATCGACGGCCAGTCCTCGTCGGCGATCGGGCCGGTGTGCAGCAGCACGCGGTCGGGCACGCCGATCTTGCCGACGTCGTGGAAGTACGCCGCCAGTTCCAGCTGCTCCAACTGGTCCGCATCCAAGTCGAAGCATTGGCCCAGCGCCCGTGCGATGCGGCCCGTGCGGTCGCAGTGACCGCGCGTGTAGGCATCGCGAACCTCGATCGCCAGCGCCAGCGATTCGAGGGAGCAGGCGATGTCGCTGAAGTCCGGCGCGGGATCGAAGGTCACGGGCGTTCTCGGGCGAGGTGGCGTGGAGGGGAACTCGGGTGCGCTGGCTCAGCCCGGCGCCAGCGTCATCAGCAATGCCTTGGCCGCATTGAAGCGGTCCGGCGCGTCGGGCAGCGGCACCTTGATGCGCAGTTTGTCCGGGCCGTCCATGGTGTAGAGCTTCGGCTGCTTCTGGATCAACTGGATCACCGCCATCGGGTCGATCTTCGGCTTGGCCTCGAACACGATGCGCCCCCCGTGCTCGCCCAGCTCCAGCTTGCGGACGCCCATCTCGTTCGCGGCCAGCTTCAGTTCCGCCGTGGCGAACAGGTACTTGGCCGGATCCGGCAGCAGGCCGAAGCGGTCGATCATCTCGACCTGCAGATCACGCAGTTCCTCCTTGTCGCGCGCGCTGCTGATGCGCTTGTACAGCGTCAGTCGCGTGTGCACGTCGGGCAGATAGTCGTCGGGGATCAGCGACGGCACGTTCAGTTCGACCTCGGCGCCGCGACGCTCCTGGCCCAGGTCGACATCGGGCAGGTGGCCGGCCTTGATGGAGCGCACGGCGCGTTCCAGCAGCTCGGTGTACAGACTGAAGCCGACCTCGGCCATCTGGCCACTCTGGTCCTCGCCCAGCAGTTCACCCGCGCCGCGGATCTCCAGATCGTGCGTGGCGAGGGTGAAGCCCGCGCCGAGTTCGTCCATCGAGGCGATCGCTTCCAGCCGGCGCTGCGCATCGGCGGTGATGCTGCGCTTGTCCGGCACGACGAGGTAGGCGTAACTGCGGTGATGCGAACGACCCACGCGGCCGCGCAGCTGGTGCAGCTGCGCCAAACCGAACTTGTCGGCGCGGTTCATGATGATGGTATTGGCATTGGGGATATCGATGCCCGACTCGATGATGGTCGTGCACAGCAGCACGTTAAAACGCTGCTTCTGGAAATCCAGCATCACCTGTTCCAGCTCGCGCTCGGGCATCTGCCCGTGCGCCACGCCGATGCGCGCTTCCGGCACCAGCTCCTGCAACTCGCGCTGCATGCGCCCGATGCTCTCCACGTCGTTGTGCAGGAAGTACACCTGACCGCCGCGCGACAGTTCGCGCTGGAAGGCTTCCTTCAGCAGCGCCGCGTCCCACGGCGTGACGAAGGTCTGCACTGCCATGCGGTTGGCCGGCGGCGTGGCGATGATGGACAGATCGCGCAGGCCGGCCATCGCCATGTTGAGCGTGCGCGGAATCGGCGTGGCCGTCAGCGTCAGCAGGTGCACGTTGGCGCGCAGCGCCTTCAATGCTTCCTTCTGGCGCACGCCGAAGCGCTGCTCCTCGTCCACGATCACCAGGCCGAGATCCTTGAACTTCACGTCCGGCTGCAACAGGCGGTGCGTGCCGACGATGACGTCCAGCTTGCCCTCGGCCAGTTTCTCCAGTTCGGCCTTGATCTCCTTGGCGGTCTTGAAGCGCGACAGCACTTCGACCTTCAACGGCCAGTCGGCAAAGCGGTCACGGAAGTTGCGGTAGTGCTGCTCGGCCAGCAGCGTGGTCGGCACCAGCACGGCCACCTGCTTGCCCGCGCTGGCGGCGGCGAAGGCCGCGCGCACGGCGACTTCGGTCTTGCCGAAACCGACGTCGCCGCAGACCACGCGATCCATCGGCTGGCTGCTGGCCAGGTCGCGGATCACCGACTCGATCGCATGGTGCTGGTCGGGCGTTTCCTCGAACGGGAAGCCGGCCGCGAACGGTTCGTACATCGCGCGGTCCAGATGCAGCGCCAGACCCGCACGGGCCTGCCGGCGTGCCTGGATTTCCAGCAGTTCGGCGGCGACGTCGCGGACCTTCTCGGCCGCCTTCTTCTTCGCTTTCGCCCAGGCTTCGCCACCGAGAGAATGCAGCGGTGCGGTTTCCACCGACGCGCCCGAGTAGCGGCTGATCAGGTGCAGCTGCGCGACCGGCACGTACAGGCGGTCGCCCTTGGCGTATTCGATCTCGAGGAACTCGCCGGGCATGCCGCCCACGTCCATCGCAATCAGACCGCGGTAGCGGCCCACGCCGTGATCCTCGTGGACGATCGGCGCACCTTCGGTCAGCTCGCCCAAGTCGCGGATGATCGCTTCCGGCTCGCGGCCGGTGCGCTTGCGCCGGTGCGCCTGCGTGGCGCGTTCCGGGAACAGCTGGCGCTCCGTCAGCACCGCGATGCGCGGATCGTCCAGCGCGAAACCATCGGCCAGGGGCGCAACGGCGATGGCGAAGCGTTCGCTGCCGGCGCGGAACGCGATGAAGTCGGTGGCCACGACCGGCTTCAATTCCGCCGCCTGCAACACTTCCAGCAGTGCTTCGCGACGACCGGGCGAATCCGCCGCGATCAGTACGCGCCCCGGGTAATGGCCAAGGAACGACTTCAGCGCGTCGCCGGCGGGCGCGTCCTTCGCCGCGACGGGCAACGGCGGTAGCGGCTGATCGCCCAGCGGCAGCGCATCGGCGTGGCGGCTGTGCTGTGTGCTGCAGACCTCGATGCGGTCACGCTGGTTGAGCTGTTCGCGCAGCGCGTCGGGCGGCAGGTACAGCTCGTCCGGCGGCAGCAGGGGGCGCTCGATGTCATGGCGACGCTGCTCGTAGCGGTTGCGCGTTTGCGCCCAGAACGCTTCGGCGGCTTCGCCGAAACCATCGGTCAGCAACGGCAACGCGTTCTTCCGCAGGTAGTCGAACAGGGTCGAGGTCTGGTCGAAGAACAGCGGCAGGTAGTACTCCACGCCGGCCGGCGCCAGCCCGGACTTCAAGTCCTGGTACAGCGCGCTGCGCCGCGTGTCCACATCGAAGCGGTCGCGCAGCAGGGTCATCGCACGCTCGACCGCGCGCTCATCCAGCGGCACTTCGCGGCCGGGCAGCAGCTGCACGGCGTCGGTCCGGTCGAGCGAACGCTGGCTCTCCGGGTCGAAATGGCGGATCGAGTCGATGGTGTCGTCCAGCAGCTCGATGCGCAGCGGCGCGTCGGCGCCCATCGGGTAGACGTCCAGCAGGCCGCCGCGCACGGCGAAGTCGCCCGGGTCCAGCACCTGCGGCACGTGCCGGTAGCTGGCCGCTTCCAGCCGGCGCTTCTCGGCGTCGAAATCCAGTCGCTGGCCGACCCGGTAATCGAAGCTGCCGCCGACGATATGGCGCAGTGGCGACAGCCGCTGCATCAGCGTCTGCACCGGCACGATCACGATGCCGCGCGCCAGCGTGGGCAGGCGGTGCAGCGCGGCCAGGCGCTGCGAGACGATGTCGGGGTGGGGGCTGAACTGGTCGTAGGGCAGGGTTTCCCAGTCGGGGAACGGCACGACCGGCAGATCGGGCGCATTGCCCAGCAACGTATGCAGGTCGGCCTCGATCTGGTGCGCCTCATGGTTGTCGCGCGCGACCACCAGCAGGGGGCCGTCATGCGCACGCGCGGCGGCGGCGATCGACCACGCCAGTGCAGTTGGCGATGCGGGCGCGCGCCACCAGGCACGGGACTGGCCGCCACGCGGCAGGGGAGGGATGGGCAGGTCGGAGTTCTTGGCGTCGGTCATGGGCACACAAAACAACGGCAGCGCCGGACACCGTGGGGTGCCCAGCGCGAGGGACGCGCAGTTTACCAAGCCGGCCCCGGCCGGCCCGTCACGACAGGGAACGGATCATTCCGCGGTCAGCGGATCGATCACTTCGGCGACCAGGGAAATGCGGTCGACGGGAAAGCCGCCGCGGCGCGAATGCTCGAGGACAAGGTCCTCGTTCGGCGCGCGGTAAACGCAATAGATCCTGTCATCGGTGACGTAGCTGTGTTCCCACTGCACCTGCGGACCCAGCTCCGCCAGCACGCGGCACGAGGCCAGCGAAACGGCCTTCAGCTCGGCGGGCGTCATCAGGCCTGCGCCTTCGATGTCGCGTTCGATGACATAGCGGGGCATGACCGCCTCCCGGTGGCGCGGCGAAAACCACGGCTTCACTTGGGGAGACGGGTAAAGCGGACGGGGCGGGCCGACCGCCGGTCGGCGGTCCTCAGGGACCGTCGTTCAGATCCAGCACCACGCGGACCAGACCGGAGCCGTCGTTCTCGCGCACGCGCTTGAAGCCCAGCGACTCCGCGAGCGCCAGCATCGGCTGGTTGGTGTCGAGCACGTCGCCGTACAGGCGGTCGAGCTTCTTGGAGCGCGCCCACTTGGCCAGCTTGCGCATCAGGTGGCGCCCCAGGCCTTGGCCGGCGATGAAGTGGCTGACCAGGATCGCGAACTCGGCATCGCGCGTCCGCGCGACCAGGGCCGCGCGCGCCACTGCGCCCACCAGCGCTTCGCCCGGCGGCAGCGCTTCGGCGGCGACCAGTGCGAACTCGGTGTTGGGGTCGGGATGGGTCAGGCGCTGCGCCATCTCCGGCGTCAGTTCCTTCAGCGCATACATGAAGCGATGACGGATCTCTTCCGGACCCAGCAGGCCGAAGGCCCCCTGGATCGGGCCCGCGTCTTCGGGCCGGATCGGGCGGATCAGCAACTCGCGTCCGCTGGGCAGGCGGAAGTGTTCATGCCAGGGCGGAAGGCGTTTCGGCGCAGTCATGAGGGGATGCTCGCATGAAATCCGGAAGGGGGGCGAGGGTCGCGACGCCGCCGGTTCAGGCCCCGTGGCGTTTGCCGCGCAGGCGCGAGACCAGCGTGACCACGGCGACGATCACCGCGCCCGCCAGCACGCCGACGCCGGCATTGAACAGGCTGCCCCACAGCCAGCCGAGCTCGCCTTCCGCGTATGGCTGGATGAAGTGGTGCAGGGTCGGGATGCTGTGGACGAGGATGCCGCCGCCGACCAGGAACATCGCCGCGGTGCCGGCGATGGACAGGAACTTCATCAGGTAAGGCGCGCTGTACAGGATGCCGCGGCCGAAGGCGCGCTTGAAGCGGGCCCAGCCGCTCTCGCGCTTGTCGGCCGCCAGCGCCAGGCCGGCGTCGTCCAGCTTCACGATGCCGCCGACCAGGCCGTACACGCCCACCGTCATGATCGCGGAGATCGCCAGCAGCGTGAGGACCTGCTCGATGAAGGTGCGGCCGGCCAGCGTGCCCAGCGAGATGACGATGATCTCCGCCGACAGGATGAAGTCGGTGCGGATCGCGCCGCGCACCTTGTCCTTCTCGAACGCGACCATGTCGACGTTCTCGTCCTGGATCGCGGCCACGCGTTCGGCGTGGCGCTGGTCGTCCTCGCCCTTGTGCAGGAACTTGTGCGCCAGCTTCTCCACGCCCTCGAAGCAGAGGAACGCGCCGCCCAGCATCATCAGCGGGGTCACCAGCGGGATGTTGTAGCCACGCCCGTGCAGCCAAGTTTCCAGCGCGCTGATCGCCAGCGCCGCGGGCACCAGGATGGCCTTGTTGACCACCGAGCCCTTCGCCACCGCCCACACCACGGGCAGCTCGCGGTCGGCCTTCACGCCGGTGACCTGCTGCGCGTTCAACGCCAGGTCGTCGCCCAGCACGCCGGCCGTCTTCTTCGCGGCCACCTTCGTCATCACGGACACATCGTCCAGCAGGGTGGCGATGTCGTCGATCAGGGCGAACAGGCTGGATCCGGCCATGGAAGGGGTGTCGTCGAGAGGAAGGAGCGGCGATTCTCGCACAGCCCCCTGACGGCGCCGCGTGCGCCGGGTGTCGGGGTCAGGCCGGTTCCCGCAACCATTCGAACCGGTGGCTGGCGCCGGTCTCGCCCAGCGTGGAGGCCAGCACCGGCAGCACCGGCGACACCGCCTGGTCGAGTTGCCAGGGCGGGTTGATCACCAGCATGCCGCTGCCGTTGAGTCGCAAAGGGGAATCGTCGGGACGGACCAGCAGTTCGGCGACGAACGCGCCCTTCGAAGGCAGTGTCGCCGCCTTGCGGAAGAACGGCAGCAGGCTGCGCCGCTGCTTGATGGGGTACCAGACCACGTAGGTCGCCGCTGGCCAGCGTTCCAGCGCATCGCGGAGCGAGGCGATGATCTGCGGGTATTCGGCATCCTGGACTTCGTAAGGCGGATCGATCAGCACCAGGCCACGCGCGATGCGCTGTTCGCCCACACGCGGGGGCAGCAGGGCCTTCATGGCCGCGTAGCCATCGCGTGCATGCACGGCGACGCGGTCGTCGTCGTCGAACACCTCGCGCAGCGCCTGCGCTTCCTCGGGCTGCAGTTCGCAGGCCGCCAGCCGGTCGTGCGGCCGCAACGCCTGCGCGACCAGCAGCGGCGAGCCGGGGTAGGTGATCAGGGCGCCGACCGGATTGTTGGCCACCACCGCACGCAGGTATCGCTCGGCGGCATCGGGCAGGCGCGCGGCCCCCATCAGCTTGAAGACGCCGCCAGCCGCTTCGGAGGTCTTGCGGCTTTCCTGTCCACCCAGCATGTAGCGGCCGCGCCCGGCGTGCGTGTCCAATACGAAGAAGGGCGCGTCCTTGCGCTTCAGCGCATCGACCAGGGCCAACATCACGATGTGCTTGAGGACGTCGGCATGGTTGCCGGCGTGGTAGGCGTGGCGATAATTCATGGCGCGCAGCATATATGCTTGCGCCATGCCACGCGTACTGATTGCCGAAGACGAAACCGCCATCGCCGATGCCGTGCTGTATGCGCTGCGCAGCGAAGGCATCGAGGCCGAACACTGCCTGCTCGCCCGCGAGGTAGTCCCTCGCGTGCGCGCCGGCGGGGTCGACGTGGTGGTGCTGGACGTGGGCCTGCCCGATGCCAGCGGCTTCGATGTCTGCCGCGAACTGCGCGGTTTCAGCGAGGTGCCGGTGATCTTCCTCACTGCGCGCAACGACGAGATCGACCGCGTGCTGGGGCTGGAACTGGGGGCGGACGACTACGTCACCAAGCCGTTCTCGCCGCGCGAACTGGTCGCCCGCGTGCGCGCGCGGCTGCGGCGCGCCCATGCTGCGCCCAAGGCGGAGACGGGCGCATGGCTGGAGCGCGGCGCCTTCGCCGTCGACCGCGACGGCCACCGCATCCGCTTCCGCGACCAGCTGCTCGACCTGACCCGTTACGAGTACGCGCTGCTGGACGCGCTGCTGCAGCGTCCCGGCGCCATCCTCAGCCGTACGCAGCTGATGGACCGCGGCTGGGACAGCGATGCCGACAGCGCCGATCGCACCGTCGACACCCACGTGAAGACCCTGCGCGCCAAGCTGCGTGCCGCAGGTGCCGACCCCGACCCGATCCGCACGCATCGCGGACTGGGCTACGCCATCGAGGCCTGACATGCGGCTTGGGCTGAAGCTCGTCCTCGGCTTCTTCCTGATCGTCGGCATCGCCGCGTTCTTCGTGATGCGTGTGTTCGTCAACGAGGTGAAGCCGGGCGTACGCCAGGCGATGGAATCCACGCTGGTGGATGCCGCCAACATGCTGGCGGAAATGGCGGCCGACGATCTGAAGGCCGGCCACCTCGCCAACGGCGCGTTCGCCGGCAACGTGGCCGAGGCACAACAACGCGATCCCAAGGCCTGGGTCTGGCGTTTCCAGAAGCGATCGGTGGACTACCGCGTCACCGTCACCGATGCGCGCGGCACCGTGGTGTTCGATTCGCAGGGGCGCGATGTCGGTCGCGACAATTCGCGCTGGAACGACGTCTACCGCACGCTGCGCGGCGAATACGGCGCGCGCTCCAGCGCCGAGGTGCCCGGCGACAAGGCCAACACCGTCATGCATGTGGCGGCGCCGATCTACGATCCCGCCGACCGAAGCCGGCTGATCGGCGTGCTGACGCTGTCGCAGCCGAACCGCAGCATCGAGCCCTTCATCGTCGCCAGCCAGCGCAGCATCCTGTTGCGTGGGGCGTGGCTGATCGGCATTTCCGCGTTGATCGGCGTGCTGATGACGTGGTGGCTGGTGCGCGGCATCGGCGGACTGAACCGATATGCGCAAGCGGTCAGCGCGGGCGAACCCGTGCCACCGCCGCGGCCGCGTGCCGACGAGATCGGCGACCTTGGCCGCGCGCTGGAGACGATGCGCCGCAAGCTGGAGGGCAAGGCCTACGTCGAGCAGTACGTGCAGTCGCTGACCCACGAGATGAAGAGCCCACTGGCCGCCATCCGCGGCGCGGCGGAGCTGCTGCAGGAGCCATTGCCGGAAGCCGAGCGCCAGCGTTTCGCCCGCAACATCCAGACCCAGGAACTGCGGCTGACCGAAACCATCGACAAGCTGCTGGCGCTGGCCGAAGTGGAGCAGCACGGCTGGCTGCAGCGCCGCGAGCGCATCGATGTCGCGGCTCTCGCCGATGAGGTGGTGCAGGGCCTGGACGCGAAGCTGACGCCGCATGGCGTCGAGGTGGTTCGCTTGCCGCAGGCGGGGACGTGGGCGGTGGAGGGCGATGCCTTCCTGCTGCGCCGCGCGCTGACCAACCTGCTCGACAACGCCATCGCGTTTTCGCCGGCGGGTAGCACGGTGGAACTGGCGGTC
This sequence comes from Pseudoxanthomonas sp. PXM02, assembly GCF_014851805.1. Classification (GTDB taxonomy): domain Bacteria; phylum Pseudomonadota; class Gammaproteobacteria; order Xanthomonadales; family Xanthomonadaceae; genus Pseudoxanthomonas_A. The sequence goes on along the minus strand of NZ_JACVAK010000001.1, from coordinate 690,120 downwards.
GATGAGTCGGACGGGCAGGTGCGCTTTGTCGTGCGCGACCGCGGTCCGGGCGTGCCCGACTATGCGCAGGAACGCGTGTTCGAGCGCTTCTACTCGCTGCCACGCCCCGATGGCGGGCCACGCAGCTCGGGCCTGGGCCTGCCATTCGTACGCGAGGTCATGCGCCTGCATGGCGGTGAAGCGGCACTCACCAATCGTGCCGATGGCGGCGCGGAAGCGGTGCTTTCGCTGCCAAGGGTGTAGTGATAGTGGATGCCTTCTGCCCGCAAGCGGGGAGAAGGGAAACGAATACACGCTGATCCACTTCACACAGTCTTCAAACAGGCTTCCTGCCCGTTGCACGGAGCCATCCGACGATGCGTCCCGTATCCAACCGGGGCATCGACATGAAGTCATTGAAGTTGCTGTTGCGTTTCCTCACCGTCGGCGGGCTGGTCCTGCTGCTGCTCATTCCGCTGATGATGATCCGCGGCACCATCCAGGAGCGCGAGTCCTACCGACTGCAGGCAGTCGAGCGGGTCGTCGAAGGCACTGCCGGCAAGCAGCGCCTGACCGGGCCGATCCGCGTGGTCCCGTGGACCGAAACCCGCCGTTCCGAGTGGGTGGACGACAAGGGCGTGAAGCGCCAGCGCGAAGAGAAAACCAGCGGCCATCTGCTGCAGATGCCGAAGACGCTGGCCGTGTCGGGCCGGATGAATCCCGACGAGCGCAAGGTCGGGCTATACAAGGTGCGCGTCTACGAGTGGCAGGCCGATCTGCAGGCGACCTTCGATCCGGCCCTGCCGGGCGCGTCGGCGAAGGATGCGGAACGCCAGTACGGCGTGCCTTACCTGGTCTTCGGCGTATCCGACGTACGCGGCGTGGTGGGCGCGCCGGACCTGAAGGTCGACGGCGCGACGATCCCGCTGCAGTCCGGCACCGGTTACCTCGGCGCGCGGATGGACGGCATCCATGCCGATCTGCCGGCGATCAGCGACGGGCGCGTCGCGGGCGACCGCATCGCGATGAAGCTGACGCTGAAAGGCACGGAGTCGTTGTCGGTGGTTCCGCTGGCGGACAACAACCAGATCAGGATCGATTCGGCCTGGCCGCACCCCAAGTTCGAAGGCTATTCGCCTGCCAGCGACGTCACGTCGACCGGGTTCACCGCCAACTGGAAGATCTCCTCGCTCGCCAGCAACGCGCAGAAGCAGTTGCGCGGCGAGGATGGTGGATCGTCGCAGGCGGACCGCATCGTGGAAGGCCGCGTCCTGGCCGCACCGCTGAACGGCAGCGTCGATGCGCTGCACGTCAGCCTGGTGGATCCCATCGATGTGTATACGCAGGCCGACCGTGCCAGCAAGTACGGCATCCTGTTCGTCGTACTGACCTTCGTCGGCTTCGCGCTGTTCGAACTGATCAAGCGCCTGCCGATCCACCCGCTGCAGTATCTGCTGGTCGGCCTGGCGCTGGCGATCTTCTTCCTGCTGCTGCTCAGCCTGTCCGAGCACATCGCCTTCTGGCAGGCCTACCTGGTGTCCGCAGTCGCCTGTATCGGGCTGCAGTTCGTCTACCTGTCCGGTGTACTGAAGAGTTGGGCGCGGGCGGCCGGCTTCGCCACGATGCTGACGATGCTCTACGGCGTGCTCTATGGCCTGCTGGTGTCGGAAGACAACGCGCTGCTGATGGGTTCGCTGCTGCTGTTCGGCATCCTGGCCGCGATCATGTGGGTCACCCGCAAGGTCGACTGGTATGGGCTGGGCACGGAACTGCGCTGAGGCCACGACCATGCTGGATCTCGCCACGCTGCACCGGCGCGCACGCCGCGTGCTGCCCGCACAGATCGATACCCGCCGCGTCGTGCTCGACGCGGCGGGGGAGGCGGGACTGGCGGCGCTACTGCTACCCCTGCGTCACCGTCACCGCGGCAGCATCGTGTTCGAACTGTCCCGCGGCACGCTGTCCGCGCTGCGCGAGGGTTCGTTGAGGTTCCTGCAGGAGGCACGCACGGCCAGGGAAGGCCTCGGGCGACGGAGCGCGCCCCTCGTGTACGACGCCTGGCAACCGGTCGCCGCACGCCCGGCCACCGGTTTCATCACGACCAGTCGCGACCGGCACGCCTGCCTGCGGCTCGACACACGCGGAGGTCTCGCCATCTACGCGTGGGACGACGCGGCGTCCCTTACCCCGATCCACTGAGTTCGCCCCGGCCGGCGGTCTGTCCACGTCTCCATGGAGGGAGCAGGGCAGGCCGCCGGCCACTTCGTGGGTGCGGCATAAGCACATGAGTGCTGGTTATCAGTCAAAAGGTATAAGCGCCACGGAACGGTGAGGTGCGACGCGTAAGCTCGCGGCAACGCTTTCCCGGAGCCTGTGCATGCGCCTTCTTTCCCGTCTCGCGATCCTTGGCCTGTCGTTGCTGGCCTTGCCCGCGTTCGCCGCCGATGTGGCCGCGCCCCGCATCACCGTGATCTACGACGCCTTCGGCGACGATCCTGCGCTGGAGAAGGACTGGGGCTTCGCGGCCCTGGTCGAAGCCGGTGGCAAGCGCATCCTGTTCGATACGGGCAACGATGCGGCGATCTTCGCGCGCAACGTCAAGGCCAAGGGCATCGACCTGTCGCGGCTGGATGCGGTGGTGATGTCGCACCGCCACGCCGACCACATGGCCGGACTGGTCGAAGTGCTGAAGGTCAATCCGCAGGTGCCGGTCTACGCACCGCAGGAAGGTTTCGGCATTTACGGTTCGTCGCTGCCATCCAGCTTCTACCGCAAGGACGCCACGCTGCCGTCCCGCATGCGCTACTACGACGGCGAACCCGCCGAGCGCCTGCAGTTCGGCCGCGCCTGGCCGACCGGCAACTTCAAGCCGCTGGCCGAGACCACCGAGATCGCACCGGGCGTGTGGACGATCGCGGCGGTGTCAGATACGCCGGGCACGCGTGAGCTGCGCGAACTCTCGCTCGCCATCCGCACCGACAAGGGGCTGGTGCTGGTAGTGGGTTGCTCGCATCCCGGCATCGCGAGCATCGTCGATGCCGCCGCGAAGATCGACCCGCAGATCCATCTGGTGATCGGCGGCTTCCACTTCGTCAACGCCGACGACACCGCCATCGCCGGCCTGGCCGATGCCTTGAAGGCGCATGACATCCAGTACATCGCGCCCGGCCATTGCACCGGCGAACCCACGTTCGCCGCCCTGCTGAAGGCGTTCGGCGATCGCTATCTCTACGCGGGCGTCGGTGCGGTGCTGGACTTCGGCAAGGACGGCGTGGCTTCGCGGCCGCACGGTGTCGGCCTGGGCGATGCGGATACCGTGCACTACCGCCTGCTGGCGCAGGACGGCGAGCACGACCACCGGCACGTCGCGCACGCGCACTGAAGCTGGCCCACCGTCATGCCGCTACACTGGCGGCATGACGCCTGCCTACTCCATCGGCCTGTATCGCGGGCCCGAGATCACGCCCTGGCTGGATGACGTGGCGCGCCTGCGCGTGGCGGTGTTCCGCGACTGGCCCTATCTGTACGAAGGCGATCTCGACTTCGAGCGCGACTATCTCGACGCTTACGCACGCTCGGCAGAAAGCCTGTTCGTGCTGGCGATGGATGCGGGGCAGGTGGTCGGTGCCTCCACGGGATTGCCGCTGGTCGACGATACCGAGGCCTTCCGCCAGCCGTTCCTCGACACGGGCATGGATCCGGACGAGGTCTTCTACTTCGGCGAATCCGTGCTGCTGCCGGCCTACCGTGGCAATGGCATCGGCCATGCGTTCTTCGACCATCGCGAAGCGCATGCACGCGCGCTGGGCCGCTTCGCGTGGACCGCGTTCTGCGCAGTGGACCGCGAACGCGACGATCCGCGGCAGCCGGCGGGCCATCGCGGCAACGAGGCGTTCTGGGACAAGCGCGGCTACATGCGCCAGCCCGGTATGACGATGCGCCTGGCATGGAACGAGATCGACCGTGGCGAGATCGACCATGCGTTGACCTTCTGGCTGCGCGGCCTGGAGCCGATGCGATGAAGGTCGCCGTCGCCAAGTACGCCATCCAGTCGCCGGCTGATTTCATCGCCTTCGCTGCGCGGCAGGCGGACGTGCTGGCCGATGCGGCGGTGCAAGGCGCCCGCATCGCGGTGCTGCCGGAGTACCTGTCGCTGGAGTTGGCCGCCACCTTCGATGCGGCTACGCAAGCCGATCTGCACGCCTCGCTGGCGGCGATCCAGCGCTACCGCGACGACTGGCTCGCGCTGTATGCGCGACTGGCGAAGGAACTCGACCTGCACATCGTCGCCGGCAGTTTCCTGCTCGCGCAGGGCGGGGGCCGGTATCGCAACCGCAGCGATGTGTTCACGCCGCAGGGCGCGCACGCGTGGCAGGACAAGCTGCAGCTCACCGGTTTCGAGAAGGGGCTCGGTGTCATTGACGGCGGCGATGCATTGAAGGTGTTCGACCTGGACGGCGTGCGCAGCGGTGTATCCGTCTGCTACGACAGCGAGTTCCCGCTGCCCGTGCGCGCACAGGCCGAAGCCGGCGCGCGCCTGCTGCTGGTGCCCAGCTGCACCGATACCGACGCGGGCGCCACCCGCGTGCGCATCGGCTGCCTGGCGCGCGCGCTGGAGAACCGGATGTTCGTGGCGCAGTCGGTGACCGCCGGCGAAGCGCCGTGGAGCCCCGCGCTGGACCTCAATACCGGTGAAGCCGCGATCTTCGCGCCGATGGACCGTGGCCTGCCTGCCGATGGCGTGGTGGTGCAGACCACCGGCGACCAGGTGTGGGCCATCGCCGACCTGGATCTCGACGCGCTCGACCGCAGCCGGGCCGATGCGCAGGTGGCGAACGATCGCGACTGGGCGGACCAGTTGCAGCCCGCCCTGGTGCGCGCACGCGTCGAACGGCTGGACTGAGCGGCGACGCCGCTCAGCGTTCCCAGCCGAAGACCTCGGCCAGCGGTTTGTCGAACACTTCCGCGATGCGGAAGGCGCACTCCAGCGTGGGCGAATACTTGCCGGCCTCAATCGCCGCGATGGTTTGCCGCGTCACGCCGACGCGCTTGCCCAGGTCGGCCTGTGTCATTTCGCCCGCCAGGAAGCGCAGCGTGCGGATCTGGTTGGTGACGTGGCCCTCAGACACGCAGGCCTCGACGATAGCCGTGGATGATCAGGCCGGAGTGGACGAATTCCGATGCGGCGATCGCCAGCAGCGTGGTGTGCACGATGGTCCAGCCGCCGGTGGTGAAGGGCATCACGCAGCCCACCAGGATGATGCCGGCCATCAGCACGTAGTAGGCGTACATCGATGCACGCGCCTCGATGCGGCGGTCGCGCTCGTCGGCAGGGACCAGGCGGCCCTCTTCGTCGCGCTCGCGGGTCACCAGGTAAGCCACGGCCGCGATGATGCCCAGCGCCCCCAGCGCCATGGCCAGCAGGCCGATGCGCTGCCCCATGTGCAGGGTTGCGACGGCATCGGCATTGACCGAGACGTAGGCGAAGTACAGCGCGAACACGACGGCCAGCGCCGTCAGCCAGACCCAGGCGAAACGTTCCCTCGACAGCATGGTGCTCTCCCCGTTGGTGGTTGGACGGGGAGAAATGTAAGGACTGGCTTACTCAATGTCAATAATGTCTAACATTGAGTTATTGAAACGTAACTCCAAGTTCGCAATGTTTGTCCCGACCTCGGGCTCAGCCCAGCAGACTCACGCCCGGCACCAGCCAGATCGACAGACCGGCCAGGCTGGTCCCGATGGCCGTGGCGGCCAGCACGTCGCTGGGATAGTGCAGGCCCAGCACCACGCGCGACGCGGCGACGCAGGCGGCGAACGGGATCAGCAACGGCGCCAGCACCGGGTAGTGGGCCAGTGCCACCACGGTGAAAGCCACCGCATGCAGCGTGTGGCCGGACGGGAAACTGAATTCGTCCAGCGGCGCGATCCAGGCGCGGATGCGCACGTCGGAGGCGAACGGGCGTGGCCGCCTGGTCCAGCGCTTCAGCGCCTTGTAGAGCGTCAGTGCGATCACGCCGGTGCCGGCCAGATGCGCCGAGGCCGCCAAGCCATCCAGACCGTCCGCCACGATCAGCGCCGCCATCAGCACGTACCAGAACACGCCGTCGCCCAACCGGCTGACGATCGCGAAGAACCGGCGCACGCCGCTCCATTCGCCCCAGCGGTTGGCCCGCAGGCACCAGCCGGTGTCCCGGCCCATCAAGGCATTACGCGGCAGCAACGGACGCATGGTGGCTTCTCCGTGTCAGGGCGAGGTCGGTGAGCAGGGCATCGAAGTCGGCCGCCACCTGGTCCGGATGCAGGCCGCGCATCGCCAGGCTGGCGGCGTGGCCTTGCGTGCGGCGTAGCGCGGCATCCGCCGCCAGGCGCAGGGCGGCGGCCAGGAAGTCGTCGTCGTTCTCCACGGCCGCGCCATGCTGGCCGTCGATCAAATGTTCGCGGGCGGCGCCGTAGTTGAACGCCACGGTCGGTACGCCGCTGGCCATCGCTTCCAGGGTGACGTTGCCGAAGGTTTCGCTGTGGCTGGAGAACAGGAACAGGTCGCCGCTCGCGAAGTGCTTTGCCAGCGCTTCGCCGCGCTGCACGCCGCAGAACAGGAAATCGGGATGCTCCTGCGCCAGGCGCTCGCGCACCGGACCGTCGCCCACCCACACGAATTTCGCCGTCGGCTGCGTCTGCTGGATCGCACGGAACGCGCGGATCGACAGGTCCAGGTTCTTCTCGGCGGCGATGCGGCCCACGTAGATCACCGCCAGATCCTCCGGTCCGATGCCCCATTCGGCGCGCAAGGCGTCATCGCGTTGCGCGGGGCTGAAATGGCGCGCATCGACCGCACGCGCCAGCCGCACCACATGATGGAAGCCCTGCGATTGCAGGAAGTCGGCCAGTTCGTGCGTCGGCACCAGCGTGGCATCGGCGCCGTTGTGGAAGCGGCGCATCCAGCGCAGTGCGGTGTGCTGCAGGAAGCGCACGCCGTAGTCGCGCATGTATTCGTCGAAGCGGGTGTGGAAGCCGGTCGCCGTCGGAATGCCCAGCCGTCGCGCCGCTCGCAGCGCCGACCAGCCAAGAGGGCCTTCCGTGGCCACGTAGATCGCGTCCGGCGGTGAGGCTTTCCATTGCGCCAGCAGGCGGCGCGTGGCGGGCAGGCCGAACTTCAGTCCCGGATACCGCGGCAGGCTGGCACCGCGGACCAGCAGGGTGTCGTCGATGTCCATGCCGTCGCCGGGCTGGCGCGGCCGGATCACGGATACGTCATGGTCACGCTGCCGCAGACCGGTCTCCAACCCTTGCACGGTCAGGGCCACGCCGTTCACTTCCGGCGGATAGGTCTCGGTGACGATGGCAAAGCGCATGCGCGGCTCCACGTTTTGCGCATGCTGGACGCAGGAGGTGTCGCCGGTGTTTCTATTTGGTGACCGGAGGATGACGGCGTACCCCATCGCGGCCCGGTGCATGGAAGAATGTCCGCGGGCTCCGTCGGAGTACGTGGATGAGGCAGGGGTGGAGACAGGCGATCACGCTGGTGCTGGTGCTGGCGCTGACCGCGTCGCAGGCCGGTCCGGACCCGCTGTTTCCACACGCCACCGTGCAGCACTACGAAGTCAAGGGTGGCAGCCTCCGCCAGTTGCAGCGCTCGCTCGAGTCCGACGGCCCCCGCGACGAGGAGGGGCGCGTCGTGCAAGGGCTGACGCGGTGGCGGATCGAGTGGGCGTTCGGTCTGTCAGGTCCCGAGGGACAATGCAGGGCCACCGACGTCCGCGTGCAATGGCAGACCACCGTGACGCTGCCGCACTGGACGCCGCACAGGGGCACGCCGGTGGCGGTGGTCGAGGCGTGGAGCAGATACCTGGAGGCCTTGCGGTCGCACGAGGTCGTCCACTACCGGCACGGGACCCGGGCTGCCGAAGAGATCCGGCGACTGGCGGATACGTTGCCGCCCGGCGACTGCGCTGCGGTGGAGCGCGCATTCAACATCAAGGCCATGCGCGTGATGGACAAGTACCGGACGTTGAGTCGCGCCTACGACGACCGCACGCGGCACGGGGCAACCCAGGGCGTCGTGCTGGACTGAGTGGCCTGCGCGCCACGATTCCGGTGCGCGACGGGCGTCATCCGTTCTTCGCCTTCAGATAAGCGACCAGCGCATTCGCGTGGCCGTGGCCCAGCTTGTGCTCGGTCTTCAAGAAGGCCACCTGCTCCATGTGCTTCAGATCCTTCACGGTCTCCAGCACGGCGAACCAGTGCGTCACGGGCTGGCCGTAGGTCTTCTCGATGGAGGGGAAGTAGGACGCAGGGCCTTTCACTTTGGTGTCGGTGCTCATGGCGGTGTCTGTCCGGCAAGTTGGATGATGGATGGAAGATGTGTGCATCACTTCGCATGCAGCACGAAGGCCGTGCCGCTGCCGCGCAGGCCCGCACTGCAGACGATAACGGTCTCGGCGCTGCCTGCGTCCGCGATACCGCGATGCACGGCCGCCAGCACGGTGTCGAATTCGGCGCGCCTCGCCGGCATGGAGAGGCGCCAGAACACGGCCCAGCGCTGTCCGTTGGGCGACAGCTCCAGCCGCGAAGCAAGACCGGGGACGGAGACCCTGTCGATACAACGACGGGCTTCCTGTTCGTCCGCAAACGACGCGTGGAACTCGAACTCGTAGTGCTCGTCGGGAGGCAGTGCGTAGCGATAGCCCAGCGTCCAGATCCGATGTCGGCGCAGGTACTGGCGATGGATCCGCCAACCCAGGACGGCAAGGGCGGCAACGCCGCTGACGAGAAGGAGGAGATTCATCCGTGTGGATCCTGGACGGTCGCGTGTTTCAACGTGGCCTGCGTACGCGCGGCGGCCCCGCATCCTTGCGCACGCGCGTCGCGTAGGCCGTGTCGACCAGTGCCTTGACCACCGCGGGCGTGGCATTGGCCAGGTCCACGCGCAGGCCCAGCACCTTGCTGCCCCAGAACAGTTTCTCGGTGAAGTCCGGGTACATCGCCAATGCCTGTTCGCGGTCTTCCTCGCCCACGAACACGTGCAGGTGGGTTTCTTCCGGGGGAACGGTCACGAAGATCTTGCCGCGCACATGGAACGACGAATACGTGTGGTGCGGTTCCTCGGTCACCGCGTCGAGCGACAATGCATGGGTGCGGACGGTGGCGAGCTTCATCGGGGACCTCGATCGAAGAATGGGGACATCAAGTCACGGCGCGACGTCCACGGCGACGCCGTGTTCCCGCGCCATCAGCACCAGCGCCGACCGCTGCGCGGCATCCAGGCGTTTCAGCGACAGGCAGTGCGCGGCCCCCGGGGCGAAGAAGAACATCAGGAAGCCGCCCAGCGTCTTCACCCGCGAGATCGCCGCCCACCGGTGCGTATAGGCCTGGGTCACGGCGTCAACGTGGATGCCTTCGGTGTTGAACGTATAGGTGAACGGTTCGCGCGCCCGCTTGTTGAAGTGGACCGTGAGTGCGTTGAGCACGGCCATGATCGGGGTAAAGCAGAACGCGAAGAGGGCAATGGCGACCGTCATCGGGCGCAGCGGCTTGCCGCTGGCGAGGTACAGGACGATCACCGTGACGCCCATGGCGATGAACACCAGCGTCCCGATCACGCTCGGCCAGTGCCGCAGCATGAGCAGGAGATTCGCGCGGATGCGCTCGCCGAGCGTCAGGTTCAAGGCGAGACGTATTTCGTTCGGCGGTGCGTCCATGGCGTCCCGGGCATCCTGTCTGGTCGCGTCACTATAGCCGGCAAGGGTAGTCGTTCCGTCGGGCGGCGCGTCGCAATGGGCGCTGGTCCCTGCGCCATGCAGGGCAGTCCCCTCGACAGTCGGCGGAAACCCGTCGTTGATACCACTTTCCATGACTCGCCATACGGCGCGATATGACGCGTCATAGGGCGGTGTATGGACGGACATGAGCGCGCCTATCAGGCGTGATACCGGTTGGTATCAACGGTCATGTCGACTGGTATCTCGCGGGATATCCACTGACATGCCGCGACCATCCGATGGTCATGCGCCGTGATGCGTTGGCGTATGTCCCGTGATACTCCAACAGGTCATCCGGCCTACCAACCGGTATCTCCGGTGATACCGGTCGGTATCACCGTCCATTACCACGGCTATGGACGGTGATATCGCGCGCTATGAAGCGTCATACGCGGCATATACATGCGCGTCATCGCGAGGGATCACGCGGCAGGTCGCTGGAAGGGATGGATGACCGCCGGCGAATGACAGGCCACGCCGCGCGGTACGCAAGAAGAGACGGTCACACCTGGCCGGACACATCCTGGCGAATCAGGCAGGACACCAGCACGACGGCAGCCAGACCGGTGAAGACACCGACGATCGGTCCCGCCAGTATCGAGAGTCCTAGCCCCACGTATGCCGGGCCATCACAGGGAGCATCGCAGCTGGGCGAGGGCGTCATCAGGCGTATCAGCAGGAGCAGTGTCAGATACCAGCCGGCGGCAAAGCCGATGAGAGCGGCGAGTGTCTGCAGAAACCACCGGAGGATGCGCACGACAGTGCCGGGGTCAGTCGCCGAGCGGTTCGACGATCACGGCCGTGCCGTAGCACAGCACTTCGGTCAGGCCGGCCATGACGTCGGTGGCGTCGTAGCGGACGGCGATGATGGCGTTGGCGCCCAGCTGACGTGCGTGCTGGAACATGTCGCGATAGGTCTCGTCGCGCGCCTGTTCGCACAGTTCGGTGTAGATGGTGATGTTGCCGCCGAACAGCGACTGCAGGCCGCCCAGGAAATTGCCCACGATCGAGCGCGAGCGCACGGTGATGCCGCGCACCATGCCCAGGTTGCGCGTGATCCGGAAGCCGGGTAGTTCCAGCGCCGTCGTCACCATGGCATCGCTGAGGGGCAGTGCGGCGGCGCGCGACGCGCCGGCCGAGGGTGAGTACGCGGAGGAGGAGTTGTACGGGTCGGTCATCGTGGTTCCGGCGGTGGTGGTTCAGGGGGCGAGGTGGCCACGCAGTTCGGCCACGACAGCCTGCCAGTCGTGCAGGTCATCGGTCTCTTCCCACAGTTCGCGCAGTTCCGAGTTGTCGGCCAGGATGCGGGTCAGCGCATCCCGCGCCTGCGCGGCCAGGTCGGCGTCGATGGTGGGCCGGACGCGCGCCAGCCAGTCGGCCAGTCCTTCCTCCTGCGTGGCTGCAGGCGTCGGCCGCCCGCGCGCGGCCGCCACGATCTCCGCGGCCACGATGGCCAGCGTGGCGTCGGGCGCTTCCACGTACTCGGTCGAGGTCAGCACGTTGTCCAGCACTTCGCGGACCAGCGACAGGTCGCCGCTGTCCAGCAGGTCGATCATGAAATCCGCCGCGTCGTCGTTCTCGAACGAACCGATGCCCCAGGTGCCCATGTAGTGTGACCTCGTGTGATGGTGGTGTGCGTTACCGCAGAGATCCTTCCTGCCATTGCGGCTCCGGCAACCAGGTGATCTGGTCCGGCGCCGTGGCGTTGATGGTGCCTGTCGCGATGCGACGCGTCACCGCCGGCTCGATGTCCGAGAACCGCGTCGCCTGCGAGCCGATCGAAGCACCGATCAGATTGTTGTGGATGTCCATGGCATTGGACCGCTTGCCGCGCCGCTCCATCACGTTGTTGACCCATCGGATGGCGCGGGCATCGAGCGTGTAGGCCACGACCGCGCTGGCGAGCGTGTGCCGGTACGCATCCAGTGGGCCGTGACGGCCGCCGGGCAGCGGGCTCTGCAGGACGTGGGACCAGGTGTAGGCCAGTACGAAGCCGGGGTAGGTCGCGAGGGCCAGCACGATCAGCAAGAACCACGTGATTCTGGAGTGTCGGCGTCTGGCCTGTTTCAGGTCGGGCGTCATGGCGGACATCGCGTCAGTCGTGCATGCGTCTGGCGGCCTGGCGAAGCCGGAGGGCTTCCGGCTTGTCTTCCATGGGGCGCATGAAGACGCCTGGCTTGATGCCGTCGAAGCCCGGTCCCTTCAGGAAGACAAGGCGTTGTTCGGAGTCCTGCGCGTGCGCCTCCTGGATCTGGCCCAGCGCGTAATGCAGATGCGAGGCCAGTGGAACGAACAGCTGCTTCGGGACGGGCTGAGCATTGGACACGAGCACCTGGTCGACCGTGACGCGCAGCCTGATCTGGTTGCGCAAGCCCGGCCCCGTGCGTGCCTTGGGATCGGTGATCGGCTTGCCCGCGCCGTCGATCATGTCGACGCCGGTGACCCGGCCGACAAGGATGTGGTCGGCGCCGACCGCCATCTCGTCCAGCGTGGCCTCGAACGGAAAGCCGGCCAGCGCGGTGACCGGAAGCAAAGCAAGGAAGGTCAGCAGGGTCAGCAGCACGCGGCGCATGGCGTTGTTCTCCGGGGATCAGCGTAGGCCGTGGGAGGCCTTGAAGCGGTCGAGCAGGTCGAAGAACAGCAGCATGGCCTTGCCGTCGTCCGGCTCGGTGCGGGTGATCGCCGCCTGCCAGTGGAGTTGTCCGATATCGAAGACGCCGTCGGGGGTGGTCAGCGAAGTCCGCTCGTCCTCGTGTCCGGTCGACGTGCGCACGAAATCCGAAAATTGCATGAGGAACGTCGTGTGCTGGCCATCGACGGTCCCATGTTCCATCAGCGCCGACTCGTACCCGTCGATGAAGGCGCGCAGCGTGGCGAAGCCCGCAGGCTGCAGATGCATGTCGGGACGTCGTCTGATCCGCTCAAGTACGTCGAAAAGCGCCATGGAAGGTTCCAGAGTGGGTGGGACGGGGAAGGGCAAGTGCCAAGCCGGTGGAGGCATCGCACGCCAGTGGAATCGAGGACCGCGATGCGTCTTTTGTGGTCACACCCACACATCGTTCCGGGCGGTATAGGCGCCACCGGCATCACCGGTATTCACCACGCCGCGCGGCTCCACCAGCATGATGCTGCACTCGTCGACCGCCACGGGCCGGTGCTCGACTCCCTTCGGGACGACATACATCTCGCCGGTGGCGAGCGGCACGGCCTTGTCGCGGAACTCGAGCGTCATCTCGCCGGCGAGGACGATGAAGACTTCATCGGTGTCCGCATGCGCATGCCAGACGAATTCGCCCTGGATCTTGGCGAGCTTGAACTGGTAGTCGTTCATCTCGGCGACCACGCGCGGCGACCAGTGGTCCGAGAAGCGGCTCAGCTTGTCGCTCAGGTTGATGGCGGTGTCGGACATGGGCATTCCGTCGTGAGGCCGGGGGTATCGGCAGGCAAGTATGCAGCGGTGACCGCCCGCCAGAGATGGCAGGTCAAGGGATCATGCGCCGCCCGTCAGCCAGGCGAAGACCGACAGGAGGAAGAAGGAGAACCCGGCGTACATCGCGACCTTGGCGAACCGCTTGTAGCTGCGCTCGTTGGGGCGCTCGTCGTAATGGTCCACGACCACGGACGCCATGATCAGACAGGCGCAGATGACCGCGCCGTACATGAACCAGGCGGCGCTTTCGTACAGATGGATGCCCTTCAACCGGCCGCCGCGGTGGAAATAGGCCGGCAGGAAGAAGTGGTTGGACACCCAGCAGAACGTGCCATACGCGAACAGCAGTGTGGCCGAGACAATCAGGGTGATCCTGTCGTGCCTGTCGATCCGGTTGGGGACATGCCTCTTCTTCAAGGCACCCGTCCACCGCGCGCCGCCGTGAACAACGCATACCACTCCTCCCGGCTCAGCATGACGTCGTCCGCTGCACAGCAGGCGGCGAGCCTGACCGGATCGGTGGTGCCGACGATGGGCTGGATGCCGGCGGGATGGCGCAGCAGCCACGCGAGCTGGATGGCTTCCGGCGTGACGCCTTTCTCTTCCGCCAGTTGGCGCAGCAGCGTGGAGGTGCCGCGGACCACCGGGTCGGCGAACTCCGAGGTGGTGGCCAGCTTGCCGCCGGCCAGCGGCGACCACGCCTGCACGCGGATGTCGTGCAGGCGGCAGTAGTCCAGCGTGCCTGCGGCCGAGGCGTAGACGTGCCCGGTGGTGTTGGCGACCACGCCGTCGTCGATCAGGGACGCATGCAGCAGGCTGACTTCCACCTGGTTGGCGACCAGCGGCTGCCGCACGTAACGCCGCAGCAGCTCGATCTGCCCGGCCGTGTGGTTGCTGACGCCGACATGGCGCACCTTGCCGGCGGCATGCAGGTCGTCGAACGCGCGGGCGACCTCCTCCGGTTCCACCAGCGCATCCGGACGGTGCAGCAACAGCACATCCAGGTGGTCCACGCCCAGCCGCGACAGGCTGCCCTCGACCGAGGCGACGATGTGCGCATGGCTGAAGTCGTAGCGGCCCGGGGTGCCGGGCGGATCATCGGCGAAGCGGATGCCGCACTTGGACTGCAGCACCATGCGGTCGCGCAGGTCGGGCGAGGCGCGTAGCACGTCGCCGAAGATATGTTCCGACTTGCCGCGCGCGTATATGTCGGCGTGGTCGAACAGGGTGATGCCGTGGGCGAGCGCGGTTTCCACCAGCCGCTGTGCGTGGCGACGCTCGTCGGCGGTGACAGGCGTGGCATCCCAGGCGCGGCTCAGCTGCATGCAGCCATAGGCGATGCGGGAGGCCGGCAGGCCGTCGGCGAGGAGATAGGTCTTCATCGTGGCGTCGCGAAAGGTGAGGACGGCATCATGCCAGAGCGTCGGCGCGCCTCAGTTGCGCTGACGCTCGTCGCGCAGCTTCTGCGCCAGTGCCGCGACTTCCAGCGGACGCGCAAGGTGGTAACCCTGCACGTCGTCCACACCCAGGGCCTGCAGCGCTTCTAGTTCGGAGGCCGTCTCCACGCCCTCGGCCACCACGTGCGACTGGGTCTGGCGGGCGAACTCGATCAGCGCGGCGGCCAGTGCGCGTCGCGGGGAATCGCTGTCGATGTCGCGAGTGAGGCTGAGGTCCAGCTTGATGATGTCCGGATGGATGGCCAGTACGTGCCGCATGCTGGCGTAGCCGGCACCGGCGTCATCCACGGCGATGCGGATGCCGGCCTCGCGCAGCGGCACCAGCCGTTCGTTGAGCAGGCCGTAGTCGTCGACCAGCGAGTGTTCGGTGATCTCCAGCACCACGCGGTGCGGGTCCAGGTCGTCGATGTAGCCTTCGATGCCGCCACTGATGATGGTCTGCGGCGAGACGTTCAGCGCGACATAGAAATCGCCGCTCACCTCGCGCAGGCCATCCAGCGCCGACAGGATGGCGTTGAGTTCCAGGCGCACGCCCAGGCCGATCTCGCGCGCTTCGGCGAACCAGACGTCCGGCGTGCGGCGGGGTTCCAGGTCGAAGCGCGACAGGCATTCCACGCCGACGATGCGGCGCTCGCTGCTGCGGTAGATGGGCTGGTACACCATGTGCGGCTGGCCCAGTTCCAGCACCGAGGTGATGCGGGCGACCTTTTCCTCGTGTTCCTGCACGGCATCGAGGTCGCCGTCGATCTGGTAGGCCAGCAGGTCGGCGAAGGCCCGCATCATGTGCAGGTCGCGCTGGCCCAGCGACAGATTGGCCGCCAGGCTGAAGCAGCAGAACGTGCCGTAAACGCGGCCATCGCGCAGCTGGATGGGCACGCTGAGGTGTGAACCGATCGGGACGAGTTGGGTTTCCGGGATGCGCTCCAGCACGGGGACGGCGGCCGTGTCGGGAATCAGCTGCGGGATGCTGCCCTCGACCACGCGCATGCAGTAGCCCTCGTCGAGCGGGCTGGAATCGCCGGGGCGGATGGGGGCACGGTCGAGCCGGGTGACGACATGGCGGAAGACGCGATGGCTGCCATGGAATTCGCTGACGAAGGCCACGTCCATGTCGAGGTGGCGGCGCACCGCATCGAGCAGCCGATCCACGTTGCGTGCAATTGCCACGGCGCCTGGCCCGCCTTCCAGCCAGGCATCGGTCAATGCGTGTTCCGGACTCCTACTGTCGATCACGGGCTTCCTCCTGAAGGCAGGTACGCGACGAATAGTCAGCGACGGGGCCCGCTCCCGTCGCAAGTGCGAACAGGAAGGATGGCGTGGGGCGGTGGGTGTGGATCACGCCGCGGGCCCGTGGCTGGACCGAGTGTAACCTCAAGTCACAATTGAGGGCATCCGTCGGACGCAGCATGGATCGACGATGACGGTCCGCAAGTCGCCGCGGCGTGAAGCGGTCCTGCAGAAAATACTGTCGATGGCTGTGCGCCGTGACGATCGACGTTAGTAGTGCTGACGTCCCGCGTTCGCTACGCCACGAACGGCTTGAACGCCACGCCTAGACCTTGCATGTCTTCGGGTTCGCCGACCAGGTCGGAGCGCAGCAAGGGGCGCGAGTCGATCCACTTCTTGCTGACCACCAGGTCCAGGCGTTCGCCGCTGGCGGTCGCGTCCAGGCGCGGGATGGCTTCGGCGTCGTGCGAGCGATGCAGCAGCACCGCGAGACGCAACAGTGCCGCCTTGCGCTTGGCCGCCAGCAGCAGACGGTCGGGCAGGGCGTCGAAGGCATTCTTCGGCACGCCGCGACGATGCGTGCGCACCAGCGCGGACAGCACCTGCTGCTCCTGTCGCGAGAAGCCTTCGATGTCAGAGTGCTCCAGCAGGTAGGCGCCGTGCACGTGGTACTGGCTGTGTGCGATGACCAGGCCGATCTCGTGCAGGCGCGCGGCCCAGCCGAGCATGCGGGCGTCGTCGTCGTCCAGGCCCCAGCTGTCCTCCACCTGCTCGAACAGGCGCATCGCGGTGGCTTCCACGCGCGCGGCCTGGAACTCGTCGATGCCGTAGCGCTGCATCAGCGCCGCAGTGGACAGGTCGCGCGGATCGTTCTCGCTGCCGCGGCCGAGCATGTCGAACAGGATGCCTTCGCGCATCGCCGCCTTGCTGACCATCAGGCGTTGCAGGCCCAGTGCCTCGAACGCCGCTTCCAGCACCAGCACGCCGCCGGCGATGATCGGGCGACGGTCGTTGGACAGGCCGGGCAGTTCGATGTCCTCGATGCGGTCGGCCTGCAGCAGTTTCTCGCGGACCTGCGGCAGCGCTTCGGCCGTCACCGCGCCCTTGGTCAGCTTCATCGCGGCGCAGATCTCGCCGATGGCCTTGTTGGTACCCGATGAACCGATGGCTTCCTGCCAGCCGAGGTTGCGGTACAGGCCGGCGAACTGTTGGAACTCGGCACCGATCTCGGTCAGGGCTTCCTTCCAGCGCTTGCGCGAGAGCTTGCCGCCGGGGAAGAAGCGGCGCGTGCTGGCGATGCAGCCGGCCTGCAGGCTTTCGCGCTCCAGCGTCTCGAAGCCGCGGCCGATGATGAATTCGGTCGAGCCGCCGCCGATGTCGATGACCAGACGGCGCTGGCTGGATTTCGGCGGTTGCGCGTGCGCCACGCCGAGGTAGATCAGGCGCGCTTCTTCGCGGCCGGACACGACTTCGATCGGCTTGCCCAGCGCGGCTTCCGCCGCCGACAGGAATTCCTGCGGGTCGCGGAGCTGGCGCACGGTATTGGTGGCGAGCGCGCGCACGCGCGTGGAGGGAATGTCGCGGATGCGTTGCCCGAACCGCGACAGGCAGTCCAGCGCACGCTGCCGTGCGGCGGCGGACAGGCCGCCCTTGCTGTCCAGGCCGTCGGCCATGCGGACGGTTTCGCGCAGGCGGTCGACCACGCGCAGCTGCCCGAGCAGGGAGCGCGCGACGATCATGTGGAAACTGTTGGAGCCCAGGTCGATCGCGGCCAACAGGTCCCCGTCCTGGAGCGGCGGGGAGGTGGGGGAGGTCAGGGGCACCATGCGATCAGTTTAGCCAATGGCGGTGCGCAATGCGTCAACGCGATGGCACGGCATGCCATCGCGGGGTGCGTCCATAAGTCGCATCACACCTTGGCCAGCAGCGTGCCCTGCGCGGAGTGCGGCGCTTCGTCGCCCGGCGTCAGCTTGACGTAGGTACCGTCCGCCTGCAGTTCCCAGGCGTTGCAGTTGTCGTCCAGGTAGTTCTGCAGGCCTTCCTTGAACACGCGCGCGGCCAGCTCCTTGTCGAGGATCGGAAAGCAGGTCTCCACGCGGTGCAGCAGGTTGCGCTCCAGCCAGTCGGCGGACGCGCAGTACAGTTCCGGCGCGCCGTCGTTGCCGAACCAGTAGAGGCGGCTGTGCTCGAGGAAGCGTCCGACGATCGAGCGCACGCGGATGTTGTCCGAGATGCCCGGCACGCCGGGGCGCACCGCACAGGCGCCGCGCACGATCAGGTCGATCTGCACGCCAGCCTGCGAGGCGGCGTACAGCGCACGGACGATGCGTGCCTCGTTGATGGCATTGACCTTGACGATGATGCGCGCCGGCTTGCCGGCCCTGGCCAGCTTGGCCTCGCGCTCGATCTTCTTGATCAGGCCGGGGTGCAGGGTGAAGGGCGACTGCAGCAGGCGCTTGAGCTTGGTCGTCGGCGCCAGGCCGGACAACTGCTGGAACAGCAGGTGCACGTCGTTGCCGATGTCGGGATCGGCGGTGATCAGGCCGATGTCGGTGTACGCGCGCGCGGTGCCGCTGTGGTAGTTGCCGGTGCCCAGGTGCACGTAGCGGCGCAGCTTGCGGCCCTCGCGGCGCACGATCAGCAGCATCTTGGCGTGGGTCTTGTAACCCACCACGCCGTACACGACCTGCGCGCCGGCTTCCTGCAGGCGGTCGGCGACGCCGAGGTTGGCGTCCTCGTCGAAGCGCGCGCGCAGTTCCACCACCACTGTGACGTCCTTGCCGTTGCGCGCGGCCTGCACCAGCGCCTCGACGATCGCCGAGTCCTTGCCGGTGCGGTACAGGGTCTGCTTGATCGCCAGCACGTCGGGATCGACGGCGGCCTGCTTGATCAGTTCATGCACCGCGGCGAACGAATCGAAGGGGTGGTGCAGCAGGACGTCGTCGTCGGCCACCTTCTCGAAGATCGCATCGCTGTCGCGCAGGGTGCGCGGCGTGAACGCGGGGTACTTCAGCTCGGGGCGCTGGACCAGGTCGTAGACCTGGATCACGCGGTTGAGGTTGACCGGCCCGTTGATGGGATACACCGCGTTGTCGGGCAGCGCGAAGTTCTGCAGCAGCTGGCGCACGATCGGCTTGGGGCAGTCGTGGGCGATCTCGAGACGCACGGCTGGGCGATAACCGCGGCCGACCAGCTCGTCGCGCAGGGCCAGCGCCAGGTTTTCCACTTCCTCTTCGTCGACGACGACCTCGGAATTGCGGGTCACGCGGAACTGGTACGAGCCCTTCACTTCCATGCCGGGGAACAGTTCGTCCACGAACACCGACAGCACCGACGACAGCAGGACGAAGTCGTTCTCGCCACCGGACACGCGCTGCGGCAGGTGGATGATGCGCGGCAGCGAGCGCGGGGCGCGCACGATGGCCAGGTGACCGGCGCGGCCGAACGCATCCTTGCCCTTCAGCACCACGACGATGTTGAGCGACTTGTTGAGGATCTTCGGGAACGGGTGCGCCGGGTCCAGGCCCAGCGGCGACAGCACCGGCATGATCTCGTTGCGGAAGTAGGCGCGCAGCCAGCGCGTCTGCCGCGCATTCCAGCTGTCGCGGCCGAACACGCGCACGCCGGCCTCGGCCAGGCCGGGACGGAGCACGTCGTTCCAGCACTTGTACTGCGCGTCGACCAGTTCGGCGGCGCGGTCGTGGATCTTGTTGAGCACCGTGGCCGGGCTCATGCCATCCGCGCCGGGCGGCAGGCCGAAGTCCAGCGCATGGCGCACGGTGGCGGCGCGGATCTCGAAGAACTCGTCCAGGTTGGTGCAGGAGATGCACAGGAAGCGCAGGCGCTCCAGCAGCGGCACCGAGGGATCCTGCGCCTGCGCCAGCACGCGGAAGTTGAAATCCAGCTGGGACAGCTCGCGATTGAGGTAGAGCGACGGATCGCGCAGTGCGTCTTCGCCGGTGGCAGGGGCGGGCGTCGTGTCCAGGGCGGCGTTCATGCGGTCTGGCTGTCCGTAGTGAGGGGCGTCATGGCGTCGAGGCGTGGCTCGACCCGCTCGGCACCGAAATGGATGGAAAACACGCTGCCCTGGCCGACCTCGCTTTCGATCTCGAGGCGCGCCTGGTGCAGGTTCAACACATGTTTGACGATCGACAGGCCCAGGCCGGTGCCGCCGCTTTCGCGCGAGCGACTGGTGGACACGCGGTAGAAGCGCTCGGTGATGCGCGGCAGGTGCGAGGTGGGGATGCCGTAGCCGGTGTCGCGCACGCTGAGTACCGCACCGTCGCCTTCGCGGGCGAAGCGGACAGTGATCGTGCCGCCGACCGGCGTGTAGCGCACTGCGTTGCTGACCAGGTTGGAGAACGCGCTGTGCAGTTCCTTGTTGGAGCCGGACAGGTCCAGGTTCGTCTCGTCCTGCACCACGATCGTGTGGCGGCGCTGGCTGAGCGCTTCGGCTTCGCGGCGCAGCGTGGCCAGCATCGGTGCCATCGCCACGTTCTCGTCGGGCAGGCTGTCCTGCGCTTCCAGGCGCGAGAGCGTCAGCAGGTCTTCGACCAGCTGCGTCATGCGCTGCGACTGCTTCTGCATTTCGGCCAGCATCGGCGCCCAGTCCGGATACTCGGTGGGCTCCAGCATGTCGAGGTAGCCGTGCACCACGGTCAGCGGCGTGCGCAGTTCATGCGACACGTTGGCGACGAAGTCGCGGCGCATCTGTTCCAGCCGCAGCATCTTGCTGACATCGCGGGCGACCAGCAGCCAGTACTCGTCGGAGTAGGGGATCAGCCTCAGGTTGAGGCGCAGGTGCGGGTCCACCGGCGAGGCGGCGTCCAGCATCGGTTCGGCGTTGCGGCCGGCGGCCAGCCAGTGCGACATCGGCAGCGGCTGCAGGCGATCCCCCACGGGCGCACCGATGTCGGTGGGGTACTGCAGGCCCAGCAGGCTGCTGGCGGCCTTGTTGAACCATTGAACCCGCTGGCTGTTGCGCTCCACCACTACCACGCCGTCGGGCAGGGCGGCGGCGGCGGCGCGGTAGGCGCGCAGCATGTCGAGCAGGCGACGCTTGCGGGTGCGCATTTCGGCCTGGCCGCGGAACAGCAGGCGGTCGAGTTCGTTCCAGACGCCCTTGCCCTGGGCGGGCTCCAGCCGCTGGCGCGCGGTCAGGCGCAGCAGCACCTTGCGCAGGCGCCAGTAGTGCCAGACCACCACGCCGAGTGCGGCGACGGTGACGACCGGCCAGACCTGGCCCAGCAGCAGGCCGACCACGACCGCCAGCGCCAGGATCAGTGCCAGCTGGCCGAGCGTCTTGAACCAGGCGGAACGGATGTCGTGGGGCATGGACCGATTGTGTCAGATGTCTGTGACAGCCCGCGCAGGCGACGCCAGGGCGTCGCCCGCCGGGTCACATCGCGGCCGAGAAGCGGTAGCCCGAGCCGCGCACGGTCTGCACCATGTTCTCCAGGCCATGCGGTTCCAGCGTCTTACGCAGGCGACGGATATGCACGTCGACCGTCCGTTCTTCCACGTAGACGCTGCCGCCCCAGACGTGGTCGAGCAGTTGCGTGCGCGAGTAGACACGCTCTGGGTGCGTCATGAAGAAGTGCAGCAGGCGGTACTCGGTGGGGCCGATGGCGACCGGCGTATCACCGGCGAACACGCGATGGGCGGCGCCGTCGATGCGCAGGTTGCCCACGGCGACGCTGCCGTCCTCGTCGTCGTCGCGCGAGCGGCGCATGACGGCGCGGATGCGGGCCAGCAGCTCGCGGGCCGAGAACGGCTTGACCACGTAGTCGTCGACGCCGGCCTCGAGACCGCCGACCCGGTCGTTCTCCTCGCCACGGGCGGTGAGCATGATGATGGGCACGTCGCGGGTCATGGCGTCCTTGCGCCAGCGGCGGGCCAGTTCCAGGCCGCTGGTGCCGGGCAGCATCCAGTCCAGCAGGATCAGATCGGGGACGCGGTCGGCGATGGCGTTCTGGGCTTCGCGGGCGTCACCGGCATGGACCGGTTCGTACTCGCCCTTGCGCAGGGCG
This sequence comes from Pseudoxanthomonas sp. PXM02, assembly GCF_014851805.1. Taxonomy (GTDB): domain Bacteria; phylum Pseudomonadota; class Gammaproteobacteria; order Xanthomonadales; family Xanthomonadaceae; genus Pseudoxanthomonas_A. The sequence goes on along the minus strand of NZ_JACVAK010000001.1, from coordinate 668,237 downwards.
AACGCCACCATGTCGCGGATGGCGGGTTCGTCGTCGACGATCAGGATGTGCTTCTGCACGCAGGATCCGGGTGCGAGGGGGACCGTGTCAGTAGACGACAATTTTATGACGGTTACATGACATCCCGCCGGGCTGTCATGCAGGTGGTCCGATCGCCGGTCAGCGGCGCTCCACGTCCGGGTCGCGTATGCCCTGGCGGCGCAGTTCCAGCACTTCCGGCGTGATGGCGGCGATGCGGGCGTCGACCCGGGCGCGGGCGTAGAAATCCAGGTCGCTCTGCTTCTTGAGATTCTGCAGCTGGATCAGCGCCTGCTCCGGCCGCCCGTTCAGGTAGGCGGCCTCGGCATAGGCCTCGCCGGCACGGGCCACGTCGCCCGCCAGTTCATTGGCCCGGGCGAACTGCTGCTGGAACACCGGGTCGTCGCCGGCGCGGGCCATCAGCGGGCGCAGTACGGCCTGCGCGCGCAGGCCGGCCTCGCGGCCGCCCTGTTCGTTCAACACTTTCGCGTAGGTCAGGGCCACCGGCCGGTTCTGCGGGTAGCGCTGCATCAGGGCGTCGAAGCGACGGTTGGCTGCCGCGGCGTTGCCGGTGCGCGATTCGGCCTCGCCCAGCGACAGGGCGATCCACAGGTTGTCGTCGTGTTCGTCGGCCAGGCGCTCGAGTTCGGTCAGGGCGGTGCGGATATCCCCGCCCTGCAGGTGCGCCACGGCCAGGCCGTAGCGCTGCGGGCCGGTCAGCGGTTTGCCGGCCTGGCGGCGCAGGGTCTCGTATTCGCGGACGGCGGCGGACGGCGTGCTCGCGCTGAGCGCACGCAGGCGCTCGCGGGCCCAGTCGAACTGGCCACTGTCGCCCTGGTGGAAGACCTGCGAGGGCAGGGTGACCGGGACGGGGAGCAGGGGATTGTCGCTGCGCGTCTCCGGCAGCGTGATGCCGGTGCGGTCGAAGCGCTCGATGCGCTCGCCGCCGGGCACGCTGGAGATGGCGGTGACCTGGTTGCCCCGCATCTGGTCGGCGCGCTGGCGCGCCTCGCTGATACGGGTGGTGGTGACCGGGTGGGTCTGCAGGTAGTCGGGCACCGACTCGCGCCCGCTGCCGCGCGCGACGCGGGTGGCCTGCTGCAGCTTGGCGAAGAAGCCGGCCATCGCGTCAATGTCGTAGCCCGCGCGCGACAGCGTGCGGATGCCGACGCGGTCGGCTTCGGATTCGTTGGAGCGGGTGTAGTCGATCTGGCGCTGCTGCATCAGGCCCATCGCCGAGGCGATGGCGGCCTGCGAGGCGTCGCCGCTGGAACTGCCGCCAGCGGCCTGCGCCAGCACGATGGCGCCCAGCATGCCGAGCAGGATCGGGATCTGGTCGCGCTGTGCGCGCTCGACGCCGCGTAGGACGTGCTGCTGGGTGACGTGGGCGATTTCGTGCGAGAGCACGGCGGCGACTTCGTCCTCGCGGTCGGCGGTCAGCACCAGGCCGGCATTCATGCCGATGTAGCCGCCCAGCGTGGCGAACGCATTGATCTGGCGGTCGCGCATCATGAAGAAGGTGTAGGACTGTTGCGGGTTGTCGCTGTCCGCGCCCAGGCGGCCGCCGACGCTCTGCAGCCAGTCGGTGACCAGCGGGTCCTCCAGCAGGTAGCCGTAGTTGCGCAGCTCGCGCAGCATCATCCCGCCGTACTGCGCCTGGCGGGCCGGTGTGAGCAGTTCGCCCGCGGAGGAACCGATGTCCGGCAAACGGCTTTCCTGCGAGGACGCCAGCGGTGCCGCAAGGGTCAGGGTCAGGACGGTGGCGAGCAGCAAAGGACGCAAACGGAGCTCCGTGGCGGATAATGGGCGTCTTGATCAGGATGACCGGTCGTCGATCCGGGCGAGTGAATACGTGGTTAACCGGACCGGTGCCGGTCCGCACTGTTCCACCCGGTCCGCTGGAAGTCGACCCGTTTCCCCCGATATTGGCTGCTACAGCAGCCGGTTCCTTTCGTTCCGGAGAACTCCCTTGAGCGACACCCCGCAGGGCACCACCGCGCCCGAGATCACCCTCTACAGCACCGCCATCTGCCCGTATTGCGTGGCGGCCAAGAATTTCCTCAAGAGCAAGGGCCAGGCCTGGACCGAAGTGCGGATCGACCTGGACCCGGCCGAGCGCGAGAAGATGATCGCCAAGGCCAAGCGCACCAGCGTGCCGCAGATCTTCGTGGGCGACGTCCACGTGGGGGGCTACGACGACATGATCGCGCTGCATCGCGCCGGCAAGCTGGAACCGCTGCTGGCCGGAGGTGCCGCATGAGCGCGCAGGACGACAGCCAGGACCGGGTGAAGGCCTTCACCGAATTCCGCCAGCGGATGAACAAGCGCATCCTGGACGAGCCCAACCAGGTCGTCCGCCGCTTCTTCGCGCTGGACACGCAGACCTACCAGGCCGGCGCGCTGGACGTGAAGACCAAGGAACTGCTGGGACTGGTCGCCTCGATGGTCCTGCGTTGCGACGACTGCATCAGCTACCACGTCGCCCAGTGCAAGGAGGCTGGCGTGACCCGCGACGAGTTCTTCGAGACGTTCTCCGTCGGGCTGGTGGTGGGCGGTTCGATCGTCATCCCGCACCTGCGGCGCGCGGTCGATTTCCTCGACCAGCTGGAAGGCGGACAGGCAGACGCACCGGCGGCGCACGACCACGGCTGACACGTGCGGCGCGTCACGGGTGGCGGGTCAGACCATGGTCGATTAGGGGACATGCCAGCCGTTCGGGCATAATTGGCGGACAAATCTTCCTTTTCGCGCCCGCCGTGGCCCTGTCCGGCGCGCGCCCCTGTTCGGAAACCCCACTCAATGACCCAGACGATTACGGTCATCCGCGGCGACGGCATCGGCCCGGAGATCATGGACGCCACCCTTTATGTGCTCGACGCGATGAAGGTCGGCCTGACCTACGAAGATGCGGACGCGGGCCTGGTGGCGCTGGAGAAGCACGGTGACCTGCTGCCGCAGGCCACGCTGGACTCGATCCGCAAGAACGGCGTGGCGCTGAAGAGCCCGCTGACCACGCCGGTCGGCGAGGGCTTCAGCTCGATCAACGTGGCGCTGCGCCGCCACTTCGACCTGTACGCCAACGTGCGTCCGGCCAAGTCGTTCCCGAACACCAAGTCGCGCTTCGCCGACGGCGTGGACCTGATCACCGTGCGCGAGAACACCGAAGGCGCGTACATCGGTGAAGGCCAGTCGATCTCGGAAGACGGCGAGACCGCGCTGTTGACGCAGAAGATCACCCGCAAGGGCTCCGAGCGCATCGTGCGCTACGCCTACGACCTGGCGCGCAAGACCGGCCGCAAGAAGGTCACCATCGTCCACAAGGCGAACATCCTGAAGACCACTTCGGGCCTGTTCCTGAAGGTGGCGCGCGAAGTCGCCGCGCAGTACCCGGACATCCAGACCAACGAGATGATCGTGGACAACACCTGCATGCAGCTGGTGATGCGTCCAGAGCAGTTCGACATCATCGTGACCACCAACCTGTTCGGCGACATCATTTCGGACCTGTGCGCCGGCCTGGTCGGCGGCCTGGGTCTGGCGCCGGGTGCGAACATCGGTGCCGATGCGGCGATCTTCGAAGCGGTGCACGGCTCGGCGCCGGACATCGCCGGCAAGGGCGTCGCCAATCCCTGCGCGCTGCTGCTGGGTGCGGCGCAGATGCTCGACCACCTGGGCCAGCCCGAGAAGGCCGAGCGCCTGCGCGCGGCGATCATCGCCACGCTGGAAGCCAAGGATTCGCTGACCCCGGACCTGGGCGGCACGGGCACCACGATGTCGTTCGCCCAGGCCATCGCCAGCCGCATCTGATCGGCATGTGCAGGCTGTGACCGGTCGCCCGCCTTCGCGGCGGGCGCCGGTGTGAGAATCGCGCCCACTTCCGTGGAGCGCATGCATGACTTCATCCGCACGGGTCGCCTGGCTGGTCTGCCTGGCCCTGGCCACGCCGCTGGCGTCGGCCGCCACCTATACCGTGGGCCCGACGGGCCGGCAGTACACCCAGCTCTCGCAGGTCTTCACCAGTCGGGACCTGGCGCCCGGCGATATCGTCGAAGTCGACGGCAACGCCACCTACAGCGGCGGCATCGTGGTGGGCGAGAACGATGGGGGCGCGCCGGGCAATCCGGTGGTGATCCGCTGGAACCGCGCCGCCGGTACGACCCGGCCGGTCCTGCAGGGCGGACAACACACGATCAAGTTCCAGCGCGCCAACCATGTGGTCTTCGAAGGCTTCGAGGTGCGCGGCGGTACCAGCACCTGTGTCTTCAGCGAAGCACATGACGTCACCGTGCGCGATGCGCTGATCACGGCCTGTCCTTCGCACGGCATCCTCGGGGCCGACCAGAACTCGGGTTCCTTCACGCTGGAATACAGCGAGATATCGAACACCGGCGCGGGAACGACGCGGCATTCGGTCTACATGCAGTCGGACGAGGTGGCGTATCCCGGCGCGCTGTTCGTGATGCGCCACAACTACGTGCACAGCGGCACCGGCGGCAACCTGCTCAAGGTCCGGCACGAGCGCAGCCAGATCCACTACAACTGGTTCGAGGGCGCGGTCTACCAGGCGATGGAGCTGATCGGTCCGGACTGCGAGACACAGCAGGCCGCCTGGACGCCGGACCTGAAGCGCGAAGACATCGAGGTGCTGGGCAATGTCATCGTCCACACGGCGAGCTGGCGCAATGCGATCCGGGTGGGCGGTGACCTCAACGGACGCAGCCAGGGCAGGGCACGACTGGTGAACAACACCATCGTCTTCGACCGGGCGGGTGCGGCCAATGCGGTGATGGTGCAACTCGGACAGGAATCGCTGGAGATGCACAACAACGTCATCTACCAGACAGCGTCCGGCAGCAGCCCGTCGATCGTGTACGAGAATCCGGCATCGGATGTCGATACGCCCTACTGCGCGCCGCTGGGCCGCGAGCCGTGGATCAGTGGCCGCAAGGTGGCGGGCAGCAACAATTGGGTGCAGAACGGCGCGCAGCGCGTGCCCTCGGAGTGGTCGAATACCTACCAGGGCAGCGATCCGATGCTGGCCGATATCGCCCAGCGCCGGCTGCGTCCGCGCAGCGGCAGTCCTTTGCTGGCGATGGCGCACCCGTCGCCACCCGCGCCGCCGGCGTTTCCTTATCCGTCGCCGACCGACGGACCGGCTTACGATCCGCCGATGCGCACCAAGCTGGCCGTGGGAGCGGCCTTGCTCCGGCTGAAGCCCGCGGCTGGCCCTGCGATCGGCGCGTTCGAGCAGGTCGGCAGCGATGAAGACACCGGACCGATCCGTGTGAACGGGGCGCAGCCGTTGATTCCTGGCCGCGCCGCGCCGGTGGTCCCCACGCGGCTGTCAGCACCCCACCAGCCACAAGACGCGGTGCGCGCGCAGACGAGTGATCCCATTCTCCGTCCCGCGCGCACGCCGTCGTGGCCATGGCTCTACCGGCTGTGGGTCTGGTCCGGCCGCTGGTGGCCCGCGAGTCAGTAGCGCTCGGCAGCAGCGTTCCCTTTTTGAGGACTTGCGTTTCGCTCGCGGACTTGGTGGGCTGCTTCCTGCGCTGCACAATCCCCGGCCGCTTCCGCAGGTGACCTCGATGTCTGTCCGCCCCAGTGCCCTGGCACTGACTCCGCTACTGCTGTTCCTCGCGCTGTTCTTCGGCGCCGGCCTGTACTACACCGCGCAGGGCGAGGCGATGGGCTTCTACCAGCTGCGCGCGCCGGTCGCGATCCTGCCCGCGCTCGCGCTCGGCGTCTGGCTGGCGCGCCGGCGTGGCGTGCCGGCCCAGCAGACCCTGCTGCAGGGGATGGGCGACAGCAACGTCATGCTGATGTGCCTGATCTTCCTGTTGGCCGGTGCGTTCGCCACCGTGTCCAAGGCGATCGGGGCAGTGGACGCCGTGGTGGCGCTGGGCCTCGGTGCGCTGCCGCCCAGCCTGATCCTGCCGGGCCTGTTTCTGGTCGCCGCGTTCGTGTCGCTGTCGATCGGTACGTCGATGGGCACCGTCGCCGCGGTCGTGCCCATTGCGCTGGGCGTTGCGGATGCGGCGGGACTTGACCGGGTGCTGGTGGTCGGCGCCGTACTCGGAGGCGCGATGTTCGGCGACAACCTGTCGATCATCTCCGATACCACCATCGCCGCCACGCGTAGCCAGGGCGCGGAGATGCGCGACAAGTTCCGCGAGAACTTCAAGATCGCGCTGCCGGCCGCACTCCTAACCATCGTCCTGCTCGCCACGCTGGGTGATGCCGCGCCGGTGCAAGCACCGGAAGCCGCCTCCGCTTGGCTGGTGCTGCCCTATGTCCTGGTGCTGGCGCTGGCGCTGGCGGGGCTGGACGTGGTGCTGGTGCTGGGGGTCGGACTGGTGATCTCGGGTGTTTTCGGCTTCGCGTTGGCGCAGGACTACGACATCGTGTCGTTCGCGGGTGACATCTATCTCGGCTTCGAAAGCATGGTGGAAATCACCTTGCTGTCGATCCTGATCGGCGGCCTGGCGGCGTTGATCAAGGCGACGGGCGGGCTGGACTGGCTGGCACAGGTCATCGCCAGGTTCGCGCGCGGCCACAAGGGGCGGCGCTCCGGTGAGATCAGCATCGCGGCGCTGGCCGCAGGCTCGGATGCGCTGACCGCGAACAACACGGTCGCCATCCTGGTCACGGGCAGCCTGGCCAAGGACATCGCAGAGCGTCATGGCATCAGCCCGCGACGCGCGGCGAGCGTGCTCGACATCTTCGCGTGCGTCGTGCAGGGCGTGCTGCCCTACGGCGCACAGATTCTCCTGGCCGCCTCGCTGGCGGCCGTCTCGCCGCTGGCCCTGGCTGGGAGCGTGCACTACTGCTGGCTGCTGGCGCTCTCCGCGCTGTTGTTCATGCTGTGGCCGGCGCGACGCGGCGCAAGTCCGCCGCCAGCATCTTCGTAAGGCAGTAAAAAGAAACGGGGCGCTCAGGCGCCCCGTTTCGCATGCGGCCGTTGGTCGCGGATCAGTCGCGCGACTGCAGCTTGGACAGCAGGCGCAGCAGTTCCAGATACAGCCAGACCAGCGTGACCATCAGGCCGAACGCGCCATACCACTCCATGTACTTCGGTGCGCCCTGTTCGACGCCGGTCTCGATGAAGTCGAAATCCAGCACCAGGTTCAGCGAGGCGATGACCACGACGAACAGGCTGAAGCCGATGCCGATCAGACCCGACTCATGGATCAGCGGGATCTTGATGCCGAAGAAGCCCAGCGCGATGGTCGCCAGATAAACCAGCGCGATGCCGCCGGTCGCGGCTACGACGCCCAGCTTGAAGTTCTCCGTGGCCTTGATCAGACCACTGCGATAGGCGAACAGCAGCGCGAACAGGATGCCGAAGGTCAGCATCACGGCCTGCATCACGATGCCGCCGAACTGCGCGTTGTAGACCGCCGAGATCGCGCCCAGGAAGAAGCCTTCGACCAGCGCATACAACGGTGCGGTGACGGGCGACCAAGTCTTTTTGAAGACAGTGATCAGCGCCAGCACCAGGCCGCCGATGGCGCCGCCCCACATGTACACCGCAAAGCCGGGGGCGGGCAGGCCGTCCGGGCCGAGTGCCTGGTTCCACGAGAACGCCGCGGTCAGCACGGTCAGCAGCAACAGGATGCCGGTCTTGTTGATCGTGCCGTTGAGCGTCATCGCCCCGCCGTCGCGCGAGACCACCGCGCCACTGCCAAGGTCGAGGAAGGTGGATTCCTTCAATGCCGGATTGCCGCTACGCATCTTCGTTCCCTCATGTGGTTGCCGGACGTCTGTCCCCAGTGCCAGAGCATATCTCACACGGCTGGCCATCACGTTTCGTTTGACAGCAGGGCCGCAGGTTCCGACAATACGCGACCTCGTTGGCGTCCAGACGCCATGCCGGGACCCTCGTCGGGGTATAGCGCAGTCTGGTAGCGCATCTGGTTTGGGACCAGAGGGTCGGGGGTTCGAATCCCTCTACCCCGACCAGCACGATGCACATCCCGCGTGTTCCGGCACGACGGGGATGCGACAATCCGGACCGGGCGCCCGTAGCTCAACCGGATAGAGCACCGGCCTTCTAAGCCGGCGGTTACAGGTTCGAGTCCTGTCGGGCGCGCCAACTCCGGTGCGGTCCGGGAGGAAGATGGTTTCAGTGGTGGCTGTAGCTCAGTTGGTTAGAGTACTGGATTGTGATTCCAGATGTCGGGGGTTCGAGTCCCCTCAGCCACCCCACTGATTGCAGGACGTCCGCACTGCGGGGGTTCACAGAAAAAAACGATGCGGTTACACTACGCGTCTGATGTTTTGGGGCCGTTAGCTCAGTTGGTAGAGCAGTTGACTCTTAATCAATAGGTCCAAGGTTCGAATCCTTGACGGCCCACCAAACCTGAAAGCGCCCGGTGACCCCGGGCGCTTTTTTCTTGCCGGTCCGCTCGGGGCGCCGGCTACAATGAAACACCTGCGAAAGTGGCGGAATTGGTAGACGCACTGGATTTAGGTTCCAGCGGGTAACCCCCGTGAGGGTTCGAGTCCCTCCTTTCGCACCATGTCTCAAGGGGCCAGCTGTGCCCCGGTTCTCCGGCGCCGCCCCTCGATCAGGGCAGTCGGCCAAGCTGGCCATTCCTCCCGGCATCACGCGCCCCGCTGGCAGCCCGCTCCGGAATCGGCGAAACTAGCAAGTTCCGCCGGGAGGGGCATTGCGCCTGCGTCCCAGGCGTCCCGGATTATCAACATCGCCCCGGCAGTGCCGTGGCCGCAGGAGTCAGTGAGTATGCAAGTTTCGGTCGAATCGGTCGGCAACCTCGAGCGCCGCATGAGCTTCAGCCTGCCGGCGGAGCGTCTGGACACCCACATTGGCGGCCGCCTGCGCGAGCTGTCGCGCACCGCGCGCATCAAGGGCTTCCGCCCAGGCAAGGTGCCGGCGAAGGTCATCGAGCAGCGCTTCGGCGACCAGGTGCGTGCCGAAGCCCTCGACGGCCTGCTGCGCGAGACGTTCAACAATGCCGTGCGCGACCAGGACCTGCAGTTGGCCGGTAATCCGCGCATCGAGAAGCAGGGTGAGGGCGAACTCGACTTCGTCGCCACCTTCGAAGTGGTGCCGGACTTCGGCGACGTCGACGTCGCCAAGCTGAACGTGGTGCGCAACACCGCCGACGTCAGCGATGCCGACATCGACCAGATGATCGACAACCTGCGCATGCAGCGCCGCACGTTCCAGGTCGTCGAGCGCGGCGCGAAGGAAGGCGATCGCGTGGCGCTGGAGACCTGGTCGCAGGCCGGCGACGAGCGCATGCCGGCCGAGGGCGCCGAGAAGGGCGCCACCCTGATTGGCTCGGGCGTGATGTTCGGGGAGATTGAGCAGGCGCTGGTCGGCCTGGCCAAGGGCGACGAGAAGACCGTGTCGGTGACGTTCCCGGCCGACTGGCGCGTGCCGCAGCTGGCCGGCAAGCAGGTCGATGTGTACGTCAAGGTCACGGACGTGGCCGAGTCGGTGCTGCCGGAAGTCGACCGCGAGTTCATCCGCAGCTTCGGCGTGAAGAGTGGCGATGCCGAGCAGTTCCGCGCGGACATCCGCAGCAACCTCGAGCGCGAGCTGAAGGGTGCGCTGATGACCCGTCTGCGCCGTGAAGTGGGCGAGCAGCTGATCGCTGCCTACGCCCACGTCGAGATGCCGCCGCGCCTGGTCGAGAACGAGGCCCGTGTGATGGTCCAGCAGGCCGCCGAGCAGGCCCGCCGTCAGGGCCAGCAGGTGCAGATCCCCGACAATGCCCACGAAGGCTTCATGGATGCCGCCCGCAAGCGCGTCCTGGTCGGCCTGCTGGTGGGTGAGGTCGCCCGCCGCAACCAGCTCCGCCTGGACCCGAAGCGCCTGAACGAGACGCTGCGCCTGATCGCCTCGACCTACGAAGAGCCGGAGCAGGTCATTGAGTTGTACCGCAACGATCCCCAGTTGATGAACAGTCTGCAGGGTCGTGTGATGGAAGAGCAGGTGATCGACTGGATCGCTGAGCGCGCCCAGCACACCGAGCAGGCGCTTTCCTTCCAGGAAGCCATCCGCAACTGATCCGGGCGCCCGCCCGGGCAGAAGGTCCGGCTATCCTAGGCCGGACCCTTCCATGAACGACAGGCGCGAGAACCGATGACCATTCAAACCCAAGCCCTCAACCTGGTGCCGATGGTGGTCGAACAGACCAGCCGCGGCGAGCGCGCCTACGACATCTATTCCCGTCTGCTGAAGGAGCGCGTGATCTTCCTGGTCGGTGGCGTGGACGACCACGTGGCGAACGTCATCGTGGCCCAGATGCTCTTCCTCGAAGCCGAGAATCCCGAGAAGGACATCAGCCTGTACATCAACTCGCCGGGTGGCGTGGTGACGGCCGGCATGGCCATCTACGACACCATGCAGTACATCAAGCCGGACGTCAGCACGATCTGCGTGGGCCAGGCGGCCAGCATGGGTGCGCTGCTGCTGGCGGCAGGCGCCAAGGGCAAGCGTTACGCGCTGCCGAATTCGCGCGTGATGATTCACCAGCCGCTGGGTGGCTTCCAGGGCCAGGCCACGGATATCGACATCCATGCCCGTGAGATCCTGACGCTGCGCGCCAAGCTGAACGCCATTCTGTCCCACCACACGGGGCAGTCTCTGGAAACCATCGAACGCGATACCGAGCGCGACAACTTCAAGAGCGCGGCGGACTCCCAGGCTTACGGCCTGGTCGACCAGGTGCTCGAGCGTCGCCCGGACGATTCCATCCAGTCGGCCTGACCCCCGGATTGAGCGGTTTTCTGGCCCAAATCCCCCTGTTCACGGACCCGGCTGACACGCAGGGACCGTGTGCTATTCTCCGACCGCAAGCCCTCCCGGGCAGGTTGAGCGACCGAGTAATACCAGCATGAGCGAAGATCGTCAGGGCCGTTCCGGCGACAGCACAAAAATCCTGTACTGCTCGTTCTGCGGCAAGAGCCAGCACGAGGTCCGCAAGCTGATCGCGGGTCCGAGCGTGTTCATCTGCGATGAATGCGTGGAGCTGTGCAACGACATCATCCGCGAAGAGCTTGAAGAGAAGGCGCAGTCCGCCCGCAGTCACCTGCCCAAGCCGCGCGAGATCCTCGAGGTCCTGGACCAGTACGTGATCGGCCAGAACCGCGCCAAGCGCACGCTGGCCGTGGCGGTCTACAACCATTACAAGCGCATCGAGAGCCGTAGCAAGAACGACGAGGTCGAACTGGCCAAGTCGAACATCCTGCTGGCCGGCCCGACCGGTTCGGGCAAGACGCTGCTGGCCGAGACGCTGGCGCGCCTGCTCAATGTGCCGTTCACTATTGCCGACGCCACCACGCTGACCGAAGCCGGTTACGTGGGCGAGGACGTCGAGAACATCATCCAGAAGCTGCTGCAGAAGTGCGACTACGATGTCGACAAGGCGCAGCAGGGCATCGTCTACATTGACGAAATCGACAAGATCTCGCGCAAGAGCGAGAACCCCTCGATCACCCGTGACGTGTCCGGCGAAGGCGTGCAGCAGGCGCTGCTCAAGCTGATCGAAGGCACGGTCGCCAGCGTGCCGCCGCAAGGTGGCCGCAAGCATCCGCAGCAGGAGTTCCTGCAGGTCGACACCAAGAACATCCTGTTCATCTGCGGCGGTGCGTTCGCCGGGCTGGACAAGATCATCCAGCAGCGCAGCACCGAGGCCAGCGGCATCGGTTTCGGCGCCAAGGTGAAGAGTTCGGAGAAGAAGCCGGAAGTCGGCAAGGTGCTGTCGGAGGTCGAGCCGGAAGATCTGATCAAGTTTGGCCTGATCCCTGAGTTCGTCGGCCGCCTGCCGGTCGTCGCAACCCTGGAAGAGCTGGACGAGACCGCGCTGGTCAAGATCCTCACCGAGCCCAAGAACGCCATCACGAAGCAGTTCAAGAAGCTGTTCGAGATGGAAGGCGTCGAGCTGGAGTTCCGTCCCGACGCGCTGTCGGCGATCGCCCGCAAGGCGCTGAAGCGCAAGACCGGCGCGCGCGGTCTGCGCACCATCGTCGAGTCGGTGCTGCTGGACACGATGTACGAACTGCCGTCGCTGGAGAACGTCAGCAAGGTGGTCGTGGACGAGTCGGTGATCGAGCACAAGTCCGAGCCGTACCTGATCTACCAGAATCCACCGGCACCGAAGGTCGCTTCGGCGGAGTGATTCCGCAGATCGTGCTCCCCCTGACAGGCGCCCTCGTGGCGCCTGTTCAGTTTTGTGCGTCCGTCGGCAAGTGGCCGGTTCCCTTGGCGTTTTGGCGACGCTCTTGCATCCCTTTGGCGATGGCCCCATAACGGGGCCATTGGTGCCGTCGCACCCCTGTATTCCGTACCTGCTGGAGCCCCCATGCCCCGCCGTCCCCAGACTGAGATCCTCGACCTGCCGGTCCTGCCGCTACGCGATGTGGTGGTGTTCCCGCACATGGTCATTCCGTTGTTCGTCGGTCGCGACAAGTCCATGCGTGCGCTGGAGCAGGCGATGGAGGCCGACAAGCGCATCATCCTGCTGGCGCAGAAATCCGCCGAGACGGACGATCCTGCCGCCGCCGATCTCTATACCGTCGGTACGCTCGCGCAGGTGCTGCAGCTGCTGAAGTTGCCCGATGGCACGATCAAGGTGCTGGTCGAGGGCACGGCACGTGTGAGCGTGTCGAACGTTGTCGAACGCGATGGCTCGCTGTACGGACAGGGCGAAGAGATCGATTCCACCGACGAGCGGGAGCCGCGCGAGATCGAGGCCGTGGCCCGTTCGCTGATGGGCCTGTTCGAGCAGTACGTGAAGACCAACCGCAAGCTGCCGCCCGAGTTGCTGCAGACGCTGGCGGGTATCGATGAGCCCAGCCGACTGGCCGATACCATCGCCGCGCACCTCGGTGTGCGCCTGAGCGACAAGCAGCGTTTGCTGGAAACCGTCGAAGTAGGCGAGCGACTCGAACTGCTGGTCGGCTTCGTCGACGGCGAGATCGATGTGCAGCAGCTGGAAAAGCGCATCCGCGGCCGCGTGAAGTCGCAGATGGAAAAGAGCCAGCGCGAGTACTACCTCAACGAACAGATGAAGGCCATCCAGAAGGAGCTGGGCGAACTCGACGAAGCGCCCAACGAACTGGAGGAACTGGCGCGCAAGATCGCCGAGGCCGGCATGCCCAAGCCCGTCGAGACGAAGGCGCGCAACGAGCTCAACAAGCTCAAGCAGATGTCGCCGATGTCGGCCGAAGCCGCGGTCGTCCGCAACTACCTGGACTGGCTGCTCGGCGTGCCGTGGAACAAGCGCACCAAGGTGCGCAAGGACCTCAAGGTCGCGCAGGACACGCTGGATGCCGATCACTACGGTCTGGAGAAGGTCAAGGAGCGCATCCTCGAGTATCTCGCGGTGCAGTCGCGGGTGAAGAAGCTGCGCGGCCCGATCCTCTGCCTGGTCGGTCCGCCGGGTGTCGGCAAGACCTCGCTGGGCCAGAGCATCGCCAAGGCGACCAACCGCAAGTTCGTGCGCATGTCGCTCGGTGGCGTGCGTGACGAAGCCGAGATCCGTGGCCATCGCCGTACCTATGTCGGCTCGATGCCGGGCCGCATCGTGCAGAACCTCAACAAGACCGGCAGCAAGAACCCGCTGTTCGTCCTGGATGAAATCGACAAGATGTCGATGGACTTCCGTGGCGATCCGTCGTCCGCGCTGCTCGAGGTGTTGGATCCGGAGCAGAACAACGCCTTCAATGACCACTACCTCGAAGTCGACCTGGACCTGTCCGAGGTGATGTTCGTCGCGACGTCGAATTCGCTGAACATCCCGGGTCCGTTGCTGGACCGCATGGAGGTAATCCGCATCCCGGGCTACACCGAGGATGAGAAGGTCAACATCGCGCAGCGTTACCTCGTGCCGAAGCAATTGAAGGCCAACGGCCTGAAGGTCGATGAGCTGAAGATCGCAGAGAGTGCGATCCGCGACCTGGTCCGCTACTACACGCGGGAATCCGGTGTCCGCAATCTCGAGCGTGAAGTCGCGAAGATCTGCCGCAAGGTGGTTAAGGAGATCGCGCTGGCGGGTCCGAAGCCGGTCAAGAAGAAAGCGGCCGCCATGCAGGTCAGTTCCAAAAACCTGGAGAAATATGCTGGCGTGCGACGCTACGATTTCGGTCGCGCCGAGGAGCAGAACGAGATCGGCCTGGTCACCGGACTGGCGTGGACGGAAGTGGGCGGCGACCTGCTGCAGATCGAAGTCGCACTGGTGCCAGGCAAGGGCGGCATGTTGTTGACCGGCCAGCTGGGCGACGTGATGAAGGAGTCGGGTTCCGCGGCGATGTCCGTTGTGCGTGGCCGCGCGGCAAGTCTGGGGGTGGATGCGGAGTTCCTGCAGAAGCACGACGTGCACCTGCACGTCCCCGATGGCGCGACGCCGAAGGATGGCCCGAGTGCCGGCATAGCGATGGTGACGGCGCTGGTGTCCGCACTGACGAGGAATCCGGTGCGCTCGGATGTGGCCATGACGGGCGAGATCACGCTGCGCGGCCGCGTCACCGCGATCGGCGGACTGAAGGAGAAGCTGCTGGCGGCGCTGCGAGGCGGCATCACCACCGTCATCATTCCCGACGAGAACAAGAAGGACCTCGCCGACATTCCGGCCAACGTCACCGAAGGCATGAAGATCGTGCCGGTGAAGTGGATCGACCAGGTGCTCGACCTTGCCCTGGAGCGGCCGCTCGCACCCGCGCCCGCCGCGGGTGGTGATGGCGGTGAGCGGACCATGCCGACGGCCAAGAAGGAGCGTGGCAAGGGGTCGCAGCAGCCCGGCGTGAAGCACTGAGCCGGATAACGGGCGATGCCTGTCATCGCCCTGAAACCCGCGCCATTACTGGGTTTTCGGCTTGCGTGGCATTTTTCGCGCTGGTATAACGACGTCACCCGCATGCACGAAGCAGTGCTTCGTAGCGCGTGGAGATAACGACCGGTTCCGGCAAGGCGAACGAAGCCAGAGGTTCCGGTCACTCATTCCGCGGTTGTGCCGCACAGGGAGTTACTCAATGAACAAAACCGAATTGATCGATGCCGTTGCCGACGAAGCCGAAGTGTCCAAGGCCGAAGCCGGCCGCGCCGTCGACGCCGTCATCTCCAGCATCACCAAGGCCCTCAAGAAGGGCGACAGCGTGACGCTGGTCGGCTTCGGCACCTTCCAGGTCCGCAAGCGCGCTGCTCGCACGGGCCGCAACCCGAAGACGGGCGACACCATCAAGATCAAGGCGTCCAAGAACCCGGCGTTCAAGGCTGGCAAAGCCCTGAAGGATGCCGTAAACTAATCGACTCGCTGCCGATGGCAGGGTGTTATCACCCGGGTGCTTAGCTCAGCGGTAGAGCGTCTCCCTTACACGGAGAGGGTCGGGGGTTCGAAACCCTCAGCACCCACCACATCGGGGCGATGCAAAGTTAAAAAAGTTGTCAGATGGTCTAGCGGAAAGCGCTGAAATCGTCTTACAATGTTCGTCTCAGCGCGGAGTGGTAGTTCAGTCGGTTAGAATGCTGGCCTGTCACGCCGGAGGTCGCGGGTTCGAGTCCCGTCCACTCCGCCATTTCACCCAAAAAGCCCGCGAAAGCGGGCTTTTTGCTGTCCGCAATCCGGTCGGCATGCAGCATCACCGGGCGCCATCGGATCCGCCGGGCGGCGAGACGCCAGTCCCCGGGCGCGCTAAACTGCACGGCTGAACGAATTCGGGTCCCGTGCGCACATGCTGCAGAAACTCCGCGACAAAACCTCCGGCTGGATCGCCAGCCTGATCCTGGGTTTGCTGATCATCCCGTTCGCCTTCGTCGGCGTGAACGAATACGTCACCGGCGGCACCGCAAGTGACGTGGCGTTGGTGGAGGCACCGCCGACGTGGTGGCAGTCCGCGCCGCAATGGTGGCCGGTGTCGATGCTGTGGCAGCGCGAAGAGGTCACGCAGGACGATTTCCGCGCCGCTTTCGAGCAGGCGCGGCAGCAGCAGCGCCAGGCGCTGGGCGAAGCATTCGATCCGCGTGAGTTCGAGAGCGCCGACAACAAGCGCAAGGTGCTTGAGCAGCTGATCGACCAGAAGGCGTTGGCGCTGGGTGCGAAGCGCGCAGGCATCGTCGTGGGCGATGCCGCCGTGCAGAAGATGATCATGAGCGAGCCCGCCTTCCAGGTGGACGGCAAGTTCAGTCCCGAGCAGTACCAGTTGCTGCTGTCGTCGCAGCTGCCGGCGCTCTCGCCGCTGCAGTTCCAGGAACAGCAGCGCGAGCGGCTGCGCATGATGCTCGTGCCGCAGGCCATCGATGGATCCGATTTCGTGACCGAAGGCGAGCAGGCCCGCTTGTGGAAGCTGCTGGGCGAAACGCGTGATGTCGGCATCGCGCTGCTGCCGCCCGTGGCCGAAGACACAGCGCCGGTCACCGATGCGCAGATCAAGGCGTGGTATGACGGACACAAGAACGACTTCAAGCAGCCCGAACAGGTCTCGCTGGAGTACGTGGAAATCAATGGCGCGACGTTGCCTGTCACCGCGGTCGCCGATGAGGCAGCGCTGCACAAGCGTTACGAGGCGGAGAAATCGCGCTTCATGTCACCCGAGCAGCGCGTTGTCGCGCACATCCTGATTTCGGCCGACGCCGGTGCCGACGCCGCCACGCAGAAGAAGGCCGAAGACAAGGCTGCTGCGCTGGCCAAGCAGGCACGCGAGGGCGCTGACTTCGCCGCGCTGGCACGTGCGAACTCGGAGGATCCGGGCTCGAAGGATGCTGGCGGTGAACTGCCGCCGTTCGCGAAGGACGGTTCGATGGTCAAGCCCTTCGAGGACGCGGCATTCGCGATGCAGGCCGGCGAGATCCGTGGCCCGGTCAAGAGCGACTTCGGCTACCACGTGCTGCAGTTGAAGCAGATCAATCCCGGCACCGGCCGCAGTTTCGAGGAAGTGCGCGGTGAGCTGGCGACCGAAGAGGCCAACAGCGAGCGTGAGCGCGCCTACAACGACCTGGCCGGTCGCGTGGTCAACGAAACCCTGAAGAACCCGACGGCGCTGGCGCCGGCTGCCGAGGCTACCGGTCTGCCGTTGCAGAAGGTCGGCCCGTTCTCGCGCAACGCTCCCC
This sequence comes from Pseudoxanthomonas sp. PXM02, assembly GCF_014851805.1. Taxonomy (GTDB): domain Bacteria; phylum Pseudomonadota; class Gammaproteobacteria; order Xanthomonadales; family Xanthomonadaceae; genus Pseudoxanthomonas_A. The sequence goes on along the minus strand of NZ_JACVAK010000001.1, from coordinate 651,142 downwards.
AGGGGATTGCCGCGGTGCCCGCCGTGATGCGTGCGGCCTTCTCGGACACGCTGGTGCAGGACGGCACCATCAGCGATCCGATCGAAGTCGCGCCGAACCACAGCGTGGTCATCCGCGTTTCCCAGCACACGCCGGAGCAGGCGCTGCCGCTGGACAAGGCGCGCGACGCGGTGGTGCTGGCCATCCGTGCGGACCGGCAGGAGAAGGCTGCGCAGGCCGCGGCGGATGCACTGGTGGCACGCGTACAGAAGGGCGAAGCACTGGCGACGGTCGCTGCTGCGGACGGCCTGCGTTTCAATGAGCTGCCGGGTCTGCGCCGCGGCATGCCGATGCCCACCGCAGAGGCCAACGACGCGATCTTCGCGGCGGGTCGTCCTGCAGAAGGCAAGGCCGTCGCGGGCAAGGTCGCACTGGGCGACGGTGCCTATGCCATCTTCACCGTCAACAAGGTGACCGACGGCGCCATCGCCGACATGCCGCCGCAGGAGCGCGAGACGCTGCAGCAACAGCTGATGCAGCTCAATGGCGGTGTCGCGACGCAGGCCTACGTGGATGCGCTGCGCAAGCGCTTCAAGGTCAAGGTCTTCGAAGAGCGGCTCTGAGCCACGGGCTCACTGGTCGACAGGAATCCCGCCTAACAGGCGGGATTCTTTTTTTGCAGCTACGGGATGCGTCAGTCCGTGTCGTCGTCCAGTTTCAATACCATGCCGGGGCGCAGGACAGCATCCGCTTTCAGGCCATTGATCTGAAGGAGTCGCGTCGAGGTCGTGTCGTAACGGCGTGCGATGGTCCAGGCAGACTCGCCGCGTTTGACGGTATGCGTGCGCGCCGAGGAAGTGTCGGCGGCGGCCGTCGGTGCGGTGGACGTGGACGCGGCTGACACCGACGTCGGTGCGATCACGTCGTCCGCGCCTTCGCTGGTCGGTGCCAGCAGACGGATCGGCCGGCTGCCCTGACTGAAACGGCCCACCAAGGCGGGGTTGAGGCGCTTGAGCAGGGCCACGGGCTGCTGTTGCTGCCTGGCCCACGCTTCGAGGGTCGCGTCGCCTGGCAGGGTGTGCGCCGCCAGGCGGGGCACTGGGCGGTCCATCTGCTTGAGCCAGGCATCGCGATCATCGGCCTGCTGGAAGATGCACGCCAGCGCGTGCAGCTTCTCCACATAGGCATAGGTAATGCCGGACAGGCCGGGCAGTTCCGCCGGTCGTGCATTGCGGGCATTCATGCCGGCGCGACGCATCGATTGCAGCAGCCGGTATTCGCCGGCGTTGTAGGCCATCACCGCCAGCCGCCAGTCGCCGCCGAACATGCCATGCAGGGTCTTGAGGTAGCGGACGGCGGCCTGTGTCGAGTCCACCGGTGACAGCCGGCCGTCGTAGCCCTCGCGCATCGGCACGCCATGGTTGCGCGCGGTGATGCCGATGAACTGCCAGAGCCCCGCCGGTCCCTGGGGATTGCGGGCGCCCGGCTTGTAGCCGCTTTCTACGAAAGGAATCAACGCGAACTCGGTCGGCAGGTGCGCTTCGCGCAGGGCGTCGACCACATAACCGAACAGCGGCAGCACATCGTCCTCGGCACGCGCGAGCTGTCCGGGGGCGTGGCTGAAGTGCTTCTTCCACCGGCCGTTGGTCGCTTCGCTATCGCACTCCGGATCGGCGAGGCCGTCGCGGAAACGCTGGTAGATATCCAGTCCGCTGCGCTGGTGACTGGTGGGAAGGCTGGCCGGATCAAGGGGCGGCGCGGACGGCGCGGGCTGCTGCTCGGCGGGCGGGTCGGCAGCGAGCGCCGCGTGGGGCGCGAAGACGAGCCCCGCCACCAGCAAGGCCATATGCAGTGGATTTCGTCGGATCATGCGCGGAAATCGTTCTTCCACTGCCGCAAGGTGGCGAACGTCTCCACCCGGTCGGCAGGGGGGCGGCCCAGGCGATGGGTCACCGCGTCGCGCACCGCCTCCGTATCCACCCGCAGGAACGGGTTGGTTGCGACCTCGCTGGCGAGCGAGACGGGCAGGGTGGGGCGGCCCGCCTGGCGCATGCCGCGGGCTTCCTCGATGCGTCGGCGCAGGGCCGGATTGTGCGGGTCGACCGCAATGGCGAACGCGCCATTGGCCAGCGTGTACTCATGGCCACAGCAGACCAGCGACGACGCGGGCAGTTCGGCGAGGCGTTCCAGCGATGCCAGCATCTGTGCTGGCGTCCCCTCGAACAGGCGCCCGCAGCCTAGGCTGAACAGGGTGTCCCCGCAGAACAGGTGCGGTGGACCGTCGGTGCCGCCGCCGTGGAAGGCGACATGGCTGCGCGTATGGCCCGGCACGGCGAGCACGGACAGGTGCCAGTGCTTCACCTGCACGACGTCGCCTTCGCCCACGCGAACCGTCGCATCGGGGATGCGCTCGTCCTCGGGTGCGAAGACGGGCAGCGTCGGCCAGCGCGCCCGCAGGGCGGCGATGCCCCCGGCATGGTCGGCATGGTGGTGGGTGATCAGGACTGCCGCAGGCCACAGGCCATTGCCAGTGGCGGCGAGCACGGGCGCCGCATCGCCGGGATCGATCACCAACGCGTCGCCATCGTCGTCGACCAGCGCCCAGATGTAGTTGTCCTCGAAGGCAGGCAAGGCGAGCAGGCGCATCGGGGGAACGGCTCCGGGCGGGGGACGGACGCCCGGGGGCGGCGTCCTCTACAATCCGAACATGCCTGCGTTCGCGTTTACCCGTCAACCCGATGCCCTGGCGTGGTTCGGGACGGGCCACGGCGGACCGCTGCTGGCTTCGGAGCAGGCCCGGGTCAGCCAGGCGCTCACCAGCCGGACCCCGCAGCCCTGGCTGTGGGTGTCGCCGGGGTCCGATGCGCCGATGCAGCCCACCGCACCGGCCACACGGGGCCTTCGATTGCAGGCCAGTGCCGGGTCCCGCCATCTGACCGGACAGGTCCGCTGCGGACTGCCCTTGCCGCTCCCCACCGAGGCCGTGGGCGTGATCGTGCTGCAGCACGTGCTGGATGCCGGCGATCCGCAGCCCCTGCTGCAGGAGTGCTCGCGGGTGCTCGAGCCTGGTGGCCGACTGTGGCTGTTCGTGCTGAACCCCTGGAGTCCGTATCGCCTTCGCTGGCGAGGTGTCGGACTCGTGCCGCGGGCGCTGGACCAGTGGCGGCTGCAACTGGCGGCCGCCGGCCTGGTCGCCTCGGAGCATGTCCTGCATTACGGGCCTGTATGGAAGGGCGTCGCGGACGCGCCCGGCCATGGCCCCGCGCCGCTGCGTGCCGCCCGCCTGCTGGAAGCGGAGAAGCGCGTGGCCGGCCTCATTCCCCCCGCGCCGGTGGCGCGCGCATGGCGCACCGCGCCCGCGGCCTGACTTTCGATCACGAGGACACATGAAGCACGTCAGCATCCATACCGATGGCTCCTGCCTGGGCAATCCCGGCCCCGGCGGCTGGGCCGCACTGCTGCGCTACGGCGAGAAGGAGCGCGAAGTGGTCGGCGGCGAGGCGCAGACCACCAACAACCGCATGGAACTGATGGCCGCCATCGCCGCGCTGGAGGTGCTGACCGAAGGCTGCGAGGTCACGCTCCACATCGATTCGCAGTACGTCCGGCAGGGCATCACCGAATGGATGCCGGGCTGGGTGCGACGCGGCTGGAAGACTGCGGGCGGTGATCCGGTGAAGAACCGCGATCTCTGGGAGCGCCTGCATGCAGCGACCGGCCGCCACAAGATCGACTGGAAGTGGGTCAAGGGCCACAACGGCGACCCCGACAACGAGCGCGTCGACGTGCTTGCGCGCAATGCGGCCGTGCGGTTCCGCAACGGAGCGGTGGCGTGACGGTGGCGCTTGTGCCGGGGCAGGTCATCGCCGAGACGCCCCGCCTGCACCTGCATGCGATGTCCGATGGCGACGATGCCGACACGGCCCTGATGCTTGCGCTGCTCAACGACCCTGCCTTCATCCGCCATATCGCCGATCGCGGCGTGCGCACGCTCGACCAGGCGCGCGACTACCTGCGCAACGGCGCGCTGCGCAGCTACGCGCAGCATGGCTTCGGCATGTACGCGATCCGGCGCAAGGACACGGGCGCCCTGATCGGCAATTGCGGGCTGGTCAGCCGTGAGGGTCTGGACGGCCCCGACCTGGGCTATGCCCTGTTGCCCGCATATGCGGGGCAGGGGTTCGCCGTCGAAGCTGCGCGTGCCGTCATCGCTGATGCGGGCAGCCGGCTCGGCATCGTCCGTCTGCACGCCATCGTCAATCCCGACAACGTGGCTTCGATCGGTCTGTTGCAGAAACTGGGATTCGAATTCGACAGAATGATCGTGCTCCCCGCCATCGAACACCCGGTGGACCTGTTCCACCTGCACCTCTCCAAGGAAGCCGCCGCCTGATGCGCCAGATCATCCTCGACACCGAAACCACCGGCCTGGAGTGGAAGAAGGGCAACCGCGTCGTCGAAATCGGCTGCGTGGAACTGCTGGAGCGTCGTCCCACCGGACGGACCTACCACCAGTACATCAATCCACAGCGCGAATTCGAGCAAGGTGCGGCTGAAGTCACCGGCCTCAGCCTGGAGTTCCTGTCCGACAAGCCGGTGTTCGATGCGATTGTGGACGAGTTCCTGGCCTTCATCGACGGTGCCCAACTGGTGATCCACAACGCGGCGTTCGACGTGGGCTTCCTGGACTACGAACTGTCGCGGCTGGGCGAACGGTACGGTCGCCTGGCGGACCGGGTCACCGTAGAGGATTCCCTGCTGCTGGCGCGGCAACGGTTCCCCGGCCAGCGCAACTCGCTGGATGCGCTGTGCAAGCGCCTGGGTGTGGACAACACCCATCGCCAGTTGCACGGCGCGCTGCTCGACGCCCAGCTGCTATGCGATGTCTATCTGAATCTGACGGCGGGCCAGCGTGAGATCGGCTTCGGAGGTGCCGAAGAAGCGACGCCGGGTGCACCGGCCGCTGTCGTCCACCACTTCGATCCCGCTGTCGCGGGTGCGCGCCCCCGGGTGACGGCGTCCGCCGACGAACTGGCGGCGCATGAAGCGCGCCTGGCGGTGTTGCGCAAGAAGGCGGGGGGACGCTGCCTGTGGGACCCGCCGGTGCTCGAGGCCGGCTGACCGGCCTGGGGCTCAGTGGCAGCGCACGAGGATGGCGGTGACGTTGTCTGAGCCACCCCCATCCAGCGCGGCCGCGATCAGGGTGTCCACGCACTCCTGTGCGCTGCAGTCGTCGTGCTTCAGCGTGGCGGCGATGCTCGGATCGTCCACTTCCTCGGTCAGGCCGTCGCTGCACAGCAGCAGTTGCATGCCGGGACGCAGTTCGCCGGTCATGGTTTCCACGTTGAGGTGGTTGGGATCGGTGACGCCGAGCGCCTGGGTAACGACATTGCGGTGCGGATGGGTGCGCGCCTGCTCGCTGGTCAGGGCCCCCTGGGCGATCAGTTCCTGCACGTAGCTGTGATCCTGGCTGAGCTGCGCCAGTTGGCCTTCGCGCCAGAGATAGGCACGGCTGTCGCCGACCCAGGCCACCTCGAAGCGGTTGCCCTGGATGCGGGCGGCCACCACGGTGGTGCCCATCGGCAAGGTGTCGTTGCGACGGCGCGAGGTGCGGATGATCTCCTCGTCGGCGATCCGGATCGCCTGTGCCAGCGGCGTGCCATCGCGGATCTCGCGGACGATGGTCTCGCGCGCGAGCGCACTGGCCACTTCGCCGCAGGCATGACCGCCCATCCCGTCGGCCACCAGCCACAGGCCAAGCTCGCTGTCGCCGTAGTAGGTGTCTTCGTTCAGTTCGCGCCTGAGGCCGACGTGGGAGATGTGGCCGAATTCGATCATGGTGCCCTGTCTGTGCGGACGGTTTTTTCCTATCCGGTCATACGCAATGATCCGGTCGGACAGGACAACGGGCAAGGCAGATGACCCCAACGCGACCTGCGGGGGTTCATCGAGGTGGACAGAAAGTGATGCTCTGGCGATCCGCGGGCATCGATACGCTTGTCCGGATGCGGTCCGCCACGTATCATTCACGCCCTCGGGGAAGCCCGGGGCCACCGGAGAGGTGGCAGAGTGGTTGAATGTACCTGACTCGAAATCAGGCATACGTTAATAGCGTATCGAGGGTTCGAATCCCTCCCTCTCCGCCAGTTTCAAGCAAGCCCCCGCAAGGGGGCTTTTGCGTTCATGGCGCCTGCGTTGCACGGGTACCCGTTGCGGGGGCGGCGCTAGAATGGCTTTCTTTCGCCGGAGCCCCCCATGTCCGAGATCCTCGTCCCCGTGTCCTTCGGTGAGCTGCTGGACAAGATCGCCATCCTGCAGATCAAGTCCGAGCGCATGAGCGATCCGGCCAAGCTCGCGCACGTGCGCGACGAACTGACCGCCCTGGAGAAGACCTGGATGGCCCATCCGGTGGCAGGCACCGACATCGTCGAGCTGCGTGCGCAGCTGAAGGCGGTCAACGAGCGCCTGTGGGTCATCGAGGATGACGTGCGGCTGAAGGAAAAGGCGCAGGCCTTCGACGACGATTTCGTCCGCCTGGCCCGCAGCGTCTATTTCGAGAACGACGAACGCGCCCGCATCAAGAAGGCGATCAACCTGGCGCTGGGTTCCGCCTACGTCGAAGAGAAGTCGTACCAGGACTACCGGGCCGCCGGCGCGCCCTGAATCCGCAGCAGGTAGCGCACCATCCGGTAGCGCTCGGCCTGCGTGACCTGGCGTCCGTACTGCTGGTGCAACGGCTCGACGGAGGCGCCATCCCCCTGCGCCAGCGCCGACAGTTGCGCGATCACCAGCGCCTGCTCGCGGATCCGGGGCGTGACGGGGTGGGGAGAAGAGAGGACGGCGCGTGCACGGGTGCCCATTGCGACCGGATCCCGCGCCGCGGTGGCCGCGTACAGCGCCATGACCTCGGCGATGGCGGGAACCGTGGTGGCATCGGCCGCCCATGCGGGGGCGTTCCATACGTCCTGCAGGTCACCGGCGGGTAGCCAGCCCAGCGTCGCTTCGGCCACGTCGGCGGCCGCGTCCATCCACAAGGTCTGGTCCTGGCGCGCGTTCGGCGACAGGCCGCGCAGCGTTTCGATGGACATCGCCAGCTCGCGCGGCAACGTCGCGCGCTCCACCGGATGGACCGGCGCGCCGCGCATCAGCGCGGCGGTCATGACCGCATGGCGATGGCCGAGCGTGAAACGGTGCTCCGGCATGGCCTTCACCACGGCATCGGCCGGCACCGGCTGGTGGTCCACCAGCAGGTCGAGTACGGGCAATCCGTTGTCGACGAGCTGCTGCAGCGTCTGCGAGTAGTCGCGGCGGTAGCGCGATGCCGGTGCGCGCAAGGCCACATGCTGCGTGTAGTCGCTGTGAGCCGGCGCAGACATGGCACGGACGAACAGCGCGGCCAGGCGCTCATCGCCGATGTGCCGCAATGTCAGAGACGCATCGCCTCGCAAGCCGACGCGCGCGAGCTCCGCGCTCAGGGACGGGTGATCCCAGCGCGCCGCATCCGCCGCGTGCCGGCGGCCCGCGTGCGCCACCACGATCAGATCCACGTCGTGGGAGAGATACAGGTCGACCTGCGGGAACTCCGTCAGCAGCGCGGCGAGCATGCTGGCCAGCAGCGCATCGTCGATTTCGTACGTCTGCATCCATTGCACCAGCACGCCATCGTCGGCCAGGCGCCCACGCAGGAACGCGTAGAACTCCTGCGAGAAGAGATTGGCCACGCCGCTGACCCACGGGTTGGACGGCTCGGACACGATGACGTCATAGCGCGCGCCCTGGCTGGCGAAGAAACGGCGCGCGTCGTCGAAGTGCACGTGCGAGCGCGGGTCGTCGTACGCGCGTGCCACGCGGGAACCGAACCGCCGGGCGGCGGCGTGGATGGCGGGTTCGATCTCGACCGTGTCGACGCGTTCCACCGCGGGACTGCCCAGCAACGTATGCGTGGACAGGCCGGATCCCCAGCCGATCACGCCGACCCGGCGCGGCGCCGGGTGCGCGGCCAGCGGCAATGCACCAAGCGCCACCATGGTCAGTTCGTCGCCGGTCGGCGGCATGTCGAGGTCCAGCGTCATCGCCGCATCCGACTTGCCGTTGGTGGCGAGTGCGGCGGAGCGGTGATGTGTCGACGCGACCACGCTGACCGTGGCCGTCTTGCCGTCGCGGAGAAAGACCACGTCGGTGCTGTCGTCCAGTCGCGCAGTGCCGGTGCGGAACACGCCGCCAGCCTGTTCGCGCGGGTCGGGCTGTCCGACCGTGAAGCACAGCAGGATCGCAAGGAGCGGCGCCGCGATCGCCGCACCGACGAGCTTGGATGAAACCTCGCGTTCGCTACGCATCATCAGCCAGAAGCCGAGTGCGATGTCGCCGACCGCCGCCAGCACCATGCCGCCGCGCACGCCCAGCAGCGGGATCAGCACGTGCATCATCAGCACGACGCCGAGGATGGCGCCCACGGTGTTGGCCGCATACAACCGGCCGATGCCGGCTTCGCCGCGACCCGCACGCAGCCACGCGAGGGTGAACAGCGGCAACGTCATGCCGGCGAAGAAGGTGGCCGGCAGCATCACCAGCAAGGCGATGCCGGCGCTTCCTAGCGTGAACAGCGCGTAGCCGCCCTCGCTGCGCGACAGCGCCGCCATCAACGCGCCTACCCAGCGGAAGGAGTGCGCGAACGCGATCAGCGACAGCAACGCGGCCACGCCCATCGCGATCTGCGCCGCTGCGGCGATCCGCACCGGATCGGTCAGGCGCGCCGCGCGGCGATAGACCCAGGCGCCGCCGAACGCCAGTCCCAGCAGGAAGGCGGCCAGCATCAGCTCGAAGGCGTGCAGGGTGGTACCGAGTGCCTGGTTGAGCAGGCGTATCCAGCCGATCTCGTAGACGAAAGAACATGCGCCCGACAGGAGGGCGATCAGTGTCAACGCACCGGGCGCGATGTTGCCGTATGCAGCCGTCGAGGGTGCGGGTGACGGCGCGGCTTCGACGACGGCCGTGGGTTCGACCAGCCGCCGCGACAGCCACCACGCGCCCGCGGCCACCAGCAGGTTGATCGTGCCGGCGGCTGTCAGCGTGCCGGGCAATCCCCATGCCGGCAGCAACAGGAAGGTCGCCGCCAGCGCGCCCAGCGCAGCGCCGAGGCTGTTGCTGAAATAGAGCCCACCCAGCGCACGAGCCGGTTGATCGGGGACGGCGCGTAGATACCCGGCGCTGAGCAGCGGGAAGGTTGCGCCGAGCAGCACGCAGGCGGGCGCAAGCATTACTACGGCACTGAGCCAGGGATAGGCATGCGCGGCGAGGCCCTCGCCCAGCCACGGGAGCACCTGCGACTGGGACACGCGCAGGTAGCCGTCGAACAGCGGATGGAAGGCCAGGCCGATCACGCCAATCACGGCTTCAGCGATGGCGTACAGCCGCAGCAGGTGGCGCCAGCGCGGCGTTCCGCGTCCGGCCGCCCAGGCGCCGAGCGCCATGCCACCCATGAAGATCGCCAGCACCAGGCTCTGCGCGTAGGCCGCATGGCCGACGACGAGCCCCAGGTAGTGCGACCAGATGGACTGGTAGAGCAGGCCGGCGAAGCCCGACGCCAGGAACAGCCACAGCGTCAGCGCGCCGGCGCGGAGCCTCATGTGTCAGCGTGGTCCTGCCGGAACCGTTCGAAGGCGGCAATGCCGTCGTCCACGGTCACCAGTTCCATCACGCCATCGTGTTCGATCTTGGCGCCCCATTTCAGTTCGGCGGCCGGCCTGCCCTTGTAGCGGCGCGCCGCATCGTCGTAACGATCCACGCAATAGCGGACGCTGGAATAGGGGCCGCTCCGCCGCGGATTGCTGGCCGCATGCAGGCCGAGCACCGCGGTCCCCATCGCGTTGGCGATGTGCATGGGGCCGGAATCGGGCGTCATCACCAGGTCGGCGCGTGCCAGCAGCGCCGGCAATTGCTTCAGCGTGTCCTTGCCGACCAAGTCCAGCACCGGTGTATGCACCGCAGCACTGATGGCATCGGCAGTCTGCCGTTCCAGGTCGCTGCGCCCGCCGCACAGCACCACGCGCCAGCCCTGTGCCGCCGCGTGATCGGCGACGGCGGCATAGCGGTCGGCGTACCAGTTGCGGCGCACATGGCTGGAGCAGGGGGAAATGACCAGCGTGCGCGTGCCGTCGGCAGGCCACTGGGCCGCGGCCCAGGCATGTGCATCGACGGGCACGGGCAAGTCCCACACCACCTCGGTCTGTTTCAAGCCCAGCGGCTCGCAGAAGCTGCCCATCGCATCCAGTACGTGGATGCCCGGTCGATCGGGGATGCGTTCGTTGATCACCAGTCCATGCAGGTCCTTCGAGCGGCTGCGGTCGTAGCCGATCCGGCGGCGCGCCGGGATGAAGGCCGACAGCAGGTTCGCGCGCAGGGCCACCTGCATCTGCAGCAACGCGTCGAAACGGTCGCCGGGCAGGTCGCGGCGCAAGGCGCGCATGCCGGCCAGCCCGGTCTTCTTGTCGTAGGTGTGGAAGGTCACGCCTTCCAGGCCTTCGAGCAGCTTGAACCCGCCCTTGTCGATCACCCAGTGCAGGTGCAGTTGTGGCCAATGCCGCTGCAGGGTGCGCACCAGCGGCACGACATGGGTCACGTCGCCAAGCGCGGACAGGCGAAGCAGGCACAGTGAGTGGGGAATCGTGGACAAGTGTTGTTAGACTCGCTGGATGGTCGGATTTGACGCCTCGGAATCCCTGACGCCGTTCCGCGAAGGCAGCGGATACGGTGCGATTCTGTTCGACCGCAAACACCTGCGGCAAGCAGACCCGGACTGGTTCCAGCCGGAGAAGTGGGGCGAGCGCGCCCGACCCGTCGACAGCGGTGGACGCGGCAGTGCCTGGTTCATCGATGCGCCCTCCAGCCAGTGCGTGCTGCGCCATTATCGGCGAGGCGGGCTGGCGGCGCGCCTCAGCCAGGACCGCTACCTCTGGCATGGACCGGACCGGACCCGCAGCTTCGCCGAGTTCCGGCTGACGCGCGCGTTGCTGGCGCGCGGCCTGCCGGTGCCACGACCGGTAGCCGCCAGCTACGTGCGCGACGGCATGTTCTACCGCGCCGCGATCCTGCTGGAGCGGCTGATGGAGGTCCGTACGCTGGCCGACATCGCACACCAGACCGAAGGCCATGCCCCGTGGGAAAGCACGGGCCGGCTGGTGGCGCGGTTCCACCGTGCCGGCCTGGATCATGCGGACCTCAATGCGCAGAACATCCTCTTCGACAGCGGCGGGCACGGCTGGCTGATCGACTTCGATCGCGGTCGCCTGCGCATTCCCGCCACCGCTTGGCGCGAACAGAACCTCGCGCGACTCAAGCGCTCGCTGCTCAAGCTGCGCGGCGGCCGCAGCGAGGCCGAGGTGGGCTACGACTTCGCCCACCTGCGCCGTGCGTACGACAACGCCTGGTCACGAGGCTACTGACATGGGCTGGACGCTGCGCTTCCTGGGCGTCGGCAATGCCGGCGCCGTCGAACTGGGCTCTGCAATGGCGACGCTGGAGCAGGGCGGGATGCCGTGGCTGACGATCGACTGCGGCGGGGAAGGCCTCACCGCCTACCAGGCGCGGTACGGCGGCATGCCCGACGCGGTGTTCATCACCCACGTGCACCTGGACCACGTCGCCGGCATGGAGCGGCTGTTCGTGGCCAGCTACTTCGATGCGGCGCGTCGCGGCAAGATCCGCCTGTACGTGCCGGCGCCGCTGGTGCCGGTGCTGCACCAGCGCATCGCGAGTTATCCGAACGTGCTGGCCGAGGGCGGCGCGAACTTCTGGGACGCTTTCCAGCTGATTCCGGTCGGCGACGCGTTCTGGCATGACGGGCAGCGCCTGGAAGTGTTCCCGGTGCGGCACCACTGGCCGGACACGGCATTCGGCCTGCGCCTGCGCGGCAGTGTCGTGTGGACCGGCGATACGCGGCCGATCCCCGAAATGCTGGCGCGTTACGCTGATGCGGGCGAGGTGATCGCCCACGATTGCGCCTTGCACGGCAACCCATCGCACAGCGGCATCGACGATCTGGAGCGCGAGTATCCGACGGCCCTGCTGGCCCGTTGCGTGCTCTACCACTACGCCAGCGAAGCCGATGCCGAGGCACTGCGCGCGCGCGGACACCGCGTTGCGACGGCGGGCGAGGGGCTTCCGCTGGCCGAGCCGTTGCCGACCGCGCTGCCGTGAACCCGCTTCCGCTGCCGCATGACCTGCTGGGGCGTCCGCTGCACGACCTGCGCCTGTCGGTCATCGACGCCTGCAATTTCCGCTGCGGCTACTGCATGCCGGCCGATCGGGTGCCCGAGGACTACGGAACGGATGCGTCGCAGCGGCTGTCGTTCGATGAAATCGACACGCTGGTTCGCGCATTCGTACGCCTCGGTACGCGCAAGCTGCGCCTGACCGGTGGTGAGCCGCTGCTGCGCAAGCGACTGCCGGAACTGGTCCGTCGGCTCGCGGTGATTCCCGGACTGGACGACCTTGCGTTGACCACCAACGGCGTACTGCTCGGGCAGCAGGCCGCGGCGCTGCACGAGGCGGGCCTGCGCCGCATCACCGTGAGCCTGGATGCGCTGGATCCGCAGGTGTTCGCCGACATGTCGGGACGGCGCGGGCGTGTGGACGACGTGCTGGCAGGCATCGACGCCGCGGTCGCCGCCGGGTTTACGCGGCTGAAGATCAACGCCGTCGTGCAGCGCGGTGTCAACGAAGACCAGGTGCTGCCGCTGGTCGAGCACTTCCGTGGCACCGGCCATGTCGTGCGCTTCATCGAGTTCATGGATGTGGGCGACAGCAACGACTGGCGCCTCGATCGGATGGTGCCGTCGTCGGTGCTGCGCGACCGCATCGCCGCGCGCTGGCCGCTGCATCCGCTGCAGGCGGACTACCGGGGCGAAGTGGCGGAGCGCTACGGCTTCGATGATGGTGCGGGTGAGATCGGTTTCGTCAGTTCGGTCAGCACGCCGTTCTGCGGCGACTGCCATCGAGCACGGGTATCGGCGGATGGACGGTTGTTCACCTGCCTGTTCGCGTCGGAGGGTACCGGCCTGCGGGAGGTTCTCGCGCTGGGCGAAGATGCGTTGGCTGCACGGGTAGGGGAGCTGTGGCGTGCGCGAGGCGATCGCTACAGCGAAGTACGCGGCAGCCCGGAAGTACGCGACCGGCGGCGTGTCGAGATGTATCTTATCGGCGGTTGAAACGCGCAGGATCCGCATGCCCCGCAAGACCCTGACCCACCTGGATGGCGATGGCCGCCCCGCGATGGTGGACGTATCCGGCAAGACGGCGACGTCGCGTGAAGCGCTGGCCACCTGCCGCGTGCGTTTTCCCGCCGAGGTGGCGCGCCAGCTCAAGCGGAGCGGGCTGCGCAGTGCGAAGGGCGGCATCGTGGACACCGCGATCATCGCCGGCACGATGGCGGTCAAGCGGACGCACGAGTTGATCCCGTTCTGCCATCCGCTGCCGATCGACGGCTGCCGACTGGCCATCGACTGGGATGGCGATGCCACGCTGCGCATCGACTGCCACGTCCGCACCGTGCATCGCACCGGCGTCGAAATGGAAGCGCTGACCGGCGCCACCGTCGCCGCGCTCACGGTCTACGACATGTGCAAGGCGCTGTCGCATGCGATCGTGCTGGGCCCGGCCAAGCTGGTGGGCAAGCGCGGCGGCAAGCGCGACGTGGGGCAGGTGTGATGGCGACGTTGACGCTGCTCTACTTCGCCAGCCTGCGCGAGCGCGCCGGTGTCGCCAGCGAAACGGTCGACATCGCGGCCGCGGATCTTGCCGGGTTGTACGGTGATGCGCAGGCGCGGCATGGATTCTCGTGGCCGCGCGAGCACCTGCGGGTCGCGGTGGATGGCGAGTTCGCACGCTGGGACGATGCGCCGAAGGCAGGCAGTGAGGTCGCCTTCATTCCGCCCGTGAGCGGGGGCTGAGCATGCCGGCTTTCCTGTTGTCCTCGGTGCCACTGGATATCGCGTCGTTGCGCGCGCAGGTGCTGGATCCGCGTGCCGGCGGCTACGCCAGCTTCGAGGGCTGGGTGCGCGACCATCATGCCGGCCGTGCCGTGGACGGCCTCGATTACGAGGCCTACGCCGCCCTGGCCGAGCGCGAGGGTGAGCGCATCCTCGCGGAGGCGACGGCCCGCTTCGACATTATCGCGACATGCTGCGCACATCGTGTCGGCACGCTGGCCATCGGCGATCTGGCGGTCTGGGTCGGCGTCAGCGCAGCGCATCGTGGTGCGGCCTTCGATGCCTGTCGTTACATCATCGACGAAACGAAGCGGCGCGTCCCGATCTGGAAGCGCGAACATTATCGCGAAGGCGATGCGGACTGGCTGCATCCGATGGCGGAGGAGGCATGAGCGCGATGCGGACGTGGCTGTCCACCGTTGTGCTGCTGGGGATCATGGGGGCGTCATCGTCCGCGACGCGGGCGGCCGAACTGCTGGTGGGCAACAAGTCCGCCGACACGGTCTGGCGCCTGTCGTTGCGCGATGGCCGCCGGGTGGGCGAGTTCCGTACCGGCGAAGCACCGCACGAGATCGCAGTCGCGCCGGATGGCCGCCAGGCGGTGGTGACGAACTACGGCGATGCGAAGACCGGCAGCACGCTGTCGGTGCTGGACCTCGTGGATGGCAAACCGACGCGCTCGATCGACCTGGGCCAGCACGGCGCGCCGCATGGTCTGCGCTTCCTGCCCGATGGTCGCCGTGTGCTGGTGACGACGGAAGCGTCGGCCAGCGTGCTCATCGTGGATATCGCGTCCGGCGAGATCGAGCGGGTGATCGATGTCGGCGCCGGCACCGGCCACATGATCGCGGTGTCGCCGGACGGAAACGTCGCCTGGCTCACCAAGATCCAGGCCGGCACCCTGAGCCGGATCGACCTGCTGGCTGGCGTGAAGACCATCGAGCGGCCGGCAGGCAAGGGTGCCGAAGGCGTGGCGGTACGTCCGGACGGAGCGGAAGTCTGGGTGACGAACCGCGAGGACGGCACGCTGACCGTGCACGATCCGCGCACGCTGGCGGTCAAACGTCGGATGAGCAGCAAGGGCTTCCCGATCCGCGTGGTGTTCTCACCCGATGGTGCATTGGCGTACGTCACCAACGCGCGGGCCGCGACGCTGGCGGTGTTCAATGCGCGCAGCAAGGTGCCGGTGGCGAGCGTGCCGTTATCGCGCGACGACGTGACCTACCAACCCACCATGCTGGGCAATGCGGCGCTACCGATCGGCGTGGTGGTCGCGGCCGATCGCCCGCGTGCCTACGTGGCCATCAGTGGCGGCGACCGCATCGCCGTCATCGATACGCAGCGTTGGCAGGTGATCGACTACTGGGTCACCGGTCGCGAGCCGGATGCGTTGGGCATCGTTGCCGATTGAATGCCCGAAAAGGCGGTAGCCCCGCCGGCTGACCTCGGCGCCCGCATCGATCGATACCGTTGCTGCCTTCCGGCCCTGGCGGGATTTTCGACCTAGCGTCGCGAGGGGCCGACGGGGCCACCATAGAAACGAAACCGCGCCGGAGCGCGGTTCGTCGTCAACCCGCCATTGCAGGTTGCGATGAAACTGGCGGAGAGAGGGGGATTCGAACCCCCGAAGCGCGGTTTAGACGCTTACACACTTTCCAGGCGTGCTCCTTCAACCACTCGGACACCTCTCCGGGACCTGAATGCGGCCGGGGCTGCTTTCAGGGGCGTGAATTCTAGCCTTCGCAGGGGGGCGGCCACAAGCGAAGCCGTGGTCGGGCCAGGGAGCGGAGGGAGGACGGGCAGGGCGTGGCACAATGTCGGCATGTCCTACCTCGTCCTCGCCCGCAAGTGGCGTCCCAAGCGTTTCGCCGAGCTGGTGGGCCAGGAACACGTTGTCCGCGCGCTGACCAACGCGCTGGACAGCGGCCGCGTCCACCACGCCTTTCTGTTCACCGGCACGCGCGGCGTGGGCAAGACCACGATCGCCCGCATCTTCGCCAAGTCGCTGAACTGCGAGAAAGGCACCAGTGCCGATCCCTGTGGCCAGTGCCCGGCCTGCCTGGACATCGATGCCGGCCGCTACATCGACCTGCTGGAGATCGACGCCGCGTCGAACACCGGTGTGGACGACGTGCGCGAGGTGATCGAGAACGCGCAATACATGCCATCGCGCGGCAAGTTCAAGGTCTACCTGATCGACGAAGTGCACATGCTGTCGAAGGCGGCGTTCAACGCGCTGCTGAAGACACTGGAGGAGCCGCCGGAGCACGTGAAGTTCCTGCTGGCGACCACCGACCCGCAGAAGCTGCCGGTCACCGTGTTGTCGCGCTGCCTGCAATTCAACCTCAAGCGCCTGGACGAGGAGCAGATCCGCGGCCAGATGACCAAGATCCTGGGTGCCGAAGCGATCGAGGCCGATGCAGCCGCTATCGCCCAGCTCGCACGCGCGGCCGACGGCTCGCTGCGCGACGGCCTGTCGCTGCTCGACCAGGCCATCGCCTATGCCGGTGGCGCGCTAAGTGATGAAGGCGTGCGCACGATGCTGGGCACGGTGGACCGCACCCAGGTGAGCGCGATGCTGGAGGCGCTCGCTGCCGGTGACGGCGAGGGGCTGTTGCAGGTGGTGGCGCGGCTGGCGGAGTTCTCGCCCGACTGGACCGGCGTGCTGGATGCCCTGGCCGAAGCCCTGCATCGCATCCAGGTGCGCCAGTTGGTGCCCTCGGCCGAGGTGGAGGCGGAGGGCGTCGATGTCGATGCGTTCGCCGGGCAGCTGCGGCCGGAAGTCGTGCAGCTCTGGTACCAGATGGCCATCAACGGCCGTCGCGATCTGCATCTGGCACCCAGCGGGCGTGCCGGCTTCGAGATGAGCGTGCTGCGCATGCTGGCCTTCCGGCCGGCGCAGCCGGGCGAGATGCGCGGCGATGCGCGTACGCCGTCGGCATCCGCATCGGTACAGACAGCCTCGGCCGCGCCGTCCACGCCGTCTCCCACAGCGCGTGTCGCCTCGGCGCCGGAACCGGTGATGCCCCCGCAGCAGATGGCGCGCGAAGAACGCCCCATGCCGCCGCAGCCTGTGGCATCCAAGGACGATGACGTGCCGCCGTGGCGTCCGGTTGAAACGCCGTCCACCCCCGCTGCGGCACCCGTCATGTCGGCGCCGCCTGCCGCCTCGACCATGCCCGTGGACATCGGCATCACCGATGCGGAGACCTGGCTGCATTTCGCCGGCACCTGTGGCCTCAAGGGCGTGGGCAAGCAACTGGTCGACAACGTCGCGTTCGCCGGGTACGCCAACGGGACGCTGACACTGGCGCTGGACAGCGGCTTCGACTACCTGCGCTCGGAGCGCACGCTGGGCGAACTCGGCGAAGCGATCGCCAGCCGCTACGGCGTGGCGCCGCGCCTGGCCTTCGCCACGACCACGGCCGACGGCGAGACGCTCAAGGAGCGCAGCCACCGCCAGCGCGACGAGCGCCAGAACGTCGCCGAAGAAACCTTCATGAACCATCCGGACGTGCGGCAGCTGATGCAACAGCATGGCGCCAGGCTCGTGCCGGACTCCATCCGACCTTACGAAGAGTGATCACGACATGCGTGGAAACATCGCCCAATTGATGCAGCAGGCGCAGAAGATGCAGGAGAACCTGCAGCGCGCCCAGGAAGAACTCGCCAAGCTGGAAGTCACCGGCAACGCCGGTGGCGGCATGGTCAGCGTGACGCTGACGGGTGCCAAGGAATGTCGCAAGGTCCGCATCGATCCCTCGCTGCTGTCCGACGCGGAGATGCTGGAAGACCTGATCGCGGCGGCGTTCAACGACGCGTCCAACAAGGTCGACGCGGAATCGAAGTCGCGCATGGGCGCTGCCACGGCCGGCATGCCGCTGCCGCCGGGCATGAAGATGCCGTTCTGATCGCTGCCTGCACCGGTTGACGGTGGTGCTTCCGCTGCCGTCCTGACACGACATGTCCAGCCCGCTGCTCGAACAGCTCATCGAAGCGTTGCGCGTCCTGCCCGGAGTCGGCCAGAAGACGGCACAGCGCATGGCCTACCACCTGCTCGACCGCGAGCGGGATGGTGGAAGGCGCCTGGCTGGCGTGCTGGCCGAGGCGCTGGACCAGATAGGTCATTGCGAGCAGTGTCGCGACTTCACCGAGGGTCCGATCTGCACGCTGTGTGCGAGTGGCAGCCGTGACCGTCACCAGTTGTGCATTGTCGAATCCCCGTCGGACCGCCTGGCGATCGAGCAGGCCACCGGCTATCGCGGCGTCTACTTCGTTCTGCATGGCCGGCTGTCGCCGCTGGACGGCATAGGTCCACGCGAACTGGGGTTGGATGCGCTTTCGGCGCGGCTCGCGCAGGGCGAAGCCACTGAACTCATCATCGCCACCAATCCGACCGTCGAAGGCGAGGCTACGGCGCACTATCTGGCGCAGCTGGCGCGCCAGCAGGGTGTACGGCCCAGCCGACTGGCACACGGCGTGCCGCTGGGCGGGGAGCTGGAATACGTGGACCGCGGCACGCTGGCGCATGCATTCGGCGGCCGTAGTGAAATGACCTGATTGCACCCGCACGAGGACGCGCGAATCCCATGACCGACACCATCTTCGCCAAGATCATCCGCCGCGAGATTCCGGCCACCATCGTCTACGAAGACGACGATGTCCTCGGTTTCAAGGACATCGCGCCGCAGGCGCCCGTGCACGTGCTGTTCATTCCCAAGAACGAGGCGATCCCCACGCTCGACGATGTACGTCCCGATCAGGCGCACCTGATCGGCAAGCTGGCGCTGGCCGCGGCCACGTACGCGCGCAGCGAGGGCTTTGCGCAGGACGGCTATCGTGTCGTCATGAACTGCCGCGAGGATGCCGGGCAGACCGTATTCCACATCCACCTGCACCTGCTCGCCGGTGCACCGCTGGGGCGCTTCGGCACACCGGGCTGATCATTCGTGTCACGCCATTGCAGGACATGAAAAAAGCCGCTCAATGAGCGGCTTTTTTCGTTGCGTGGTGGCTTACCACCAGCCCCAACGGCCCCAGCGCGGACCCCAGAACGGGTCGTAATACGGATAGGGGCGGACAACCTCGACTTCACGCACCTCCGGCCACAGGTAGACCACGTCGGCAGCGACGCGCGGCAGTTGGTAGTCGTAGTCGCCGATGCGCGTGCTTTCGTAGCCCTCGATCTTGCCGACGAAGGTCACTTCGCGGCCCTCGGCGAAGACGGCCGGATCGTAGAAGCCGGCGCGACAGGCGATGAAGCGGCCATCGGTCGCATCGGGTGCCGACGAGAGCGGCCGGCCCGTGCCGGCGAGGGGACGCGACACCAGCTGGAAGCAGGTAGTGTTCTGGCCCGGCGTGGTGCTGATGATGCGACCACCCCAGCGCACGGGGGCGCCCACCTGAGGTGCGCCCACCGAGTCGCGCGGATTGACCTCGGTAAAGCTGCCCTGCAGCGGCTTGGGTGCCGTGGCGCAGGCGGAAAGCAGCGCAGCGGCTGCGACGACGACGGCGAAGCGAAAGTTCATGGCCAGTCTCCAGCGGGTTATGGGCGGTGCCGGCGCAGGTCTTCGATCAGTACCCGGTCGTCTCCCTCATTGGGAGCGTAGCGCGCAACAGCGAAACGGTGGCTGAGCGGAATCAGTGTCTGCGCGGCCTGCGGACGGGCATTGGCGACCCGGCGGCCCCAGTCGGAGGCGCTTTCGTGGGGTTCCCGCCCCAACCCGAGGCGGGCGTAGCGCGCACCCAATCGGCGCCAGGCGCGCAGCATCGGATCGCGCTCCCTCTCTCCGCGAGCCAGCAGCCAGCCCATCCAGGCCAGCGAGGCCAGCGCGAAGAGGCCGAACAGGGCCGCCAGTGCCCCAGTGCCGAATTGCTTTGCGCCAAGGCGTTCGAGCAGGCGTGTCTGCCGATTGGCATCGAAGCCGAGCACCATGTCGTTCCAGCCACGGCGCAGCCAGTCGCCGACTTGGCCCAGGTTGTCGACGCCGATGAGGCCTCCCATGGCGCCCGCAGCACCCAGGCGGTCTTCGATGGTGTCGTAGATGCGCTCCGGTGCGACCGCCGCCGTGGGGTCCACGCGCACCCAGCCGCGTCGTGGCATCCACACTTCAGCCCAGGCGTGGGCATCCAGGTTGCGGACGATCCAGTACTGGCCCAGCGGGTTGTACTGCCCTCCTGCGTAGCCGGTGACCACGCGCGCGGGAACACCTGCGGAGCGCATCAGGAAGACGAAGGACGAACTGAAGTGCTCGCAGAAACCCTGTTGCTGGTCGAAGAGGAATTCGTCGACCGTGTCGCGTCCGGGGAATGGCGTATCCAGCGTGTAGGCGAAGTCGGCGCGGATCCATTGCAGCGCGCGTGCCACGATGGCGGCATCGTTGCTGCCGGCCTCACGACGCCACTGCGCGCCCAGCGCACGGGTGCGGGGATTGAAGCCCGCCGGCAACCGTAGCGCCTGCTGACGTACCGGGCCGGGCAGTGACGCTTCGAACTGTGTCGGCGCCGACGACTGCAGGCGCCACCGCGTCAGCGCGGTGAGAGGCGTGCGCGCCGCCATGCTGTAGTCGCGCGCCAGCATGGCGCCGTCAGGCGTCGTGGTGGGCAGGTCCAGCGCGACCAGGTCGCGGCGGTCGCTGGGTTCCACGTCCATCTGGTAGTCCCAGACCTGCGTGGTGCGTTTCGTGTCGGTGGTGCCCGCACTCTGTAGACGATTGCCGCGCGTCCAGGTGCGTCCATCGAAATCCGAGAGCACCGGCCCACGCCAGTACATCTGGCTGGTGGGCGGCGTGGCGCCGAAGAACTGCACGCGCAGCGCAGGCGCTCTGTCGGCGATCAGATCGAGATAGCTGCCGGGCGACATGTCGTCGCTCAGACCCGGCTTCGACAGGGCGCGCTCCGGCACCCCCCACAGTGGTGATGCGAAGCGAGGGAACAGCCAGAACGCCGCCAGCACCAGCGGCACGCCGAGCACGACGAGCTTGGCGATCTCGCTTATCTGCTGTCGCGGTCGTGCCGGGCCGGCCAGCGATCCTGCTTCGGCATCCGCCAGCCGGTACAGGGCCACCAATGCGCAGAACACGCTGGCCAGCCCCAACGTCATGCTCAACGGCCCTTGGTCGAGCAGGAACGCGGCGAACGGAGCGAACAGTGCGAAGCCGAGGAGGCTGCGGTTGTCGCGCAGCGTGTGGGTCTCGGTCGGCTTGATCGCCAGCATGCCGGCGAGCAGGGCGCAGCCGGTGTCGCGTCCGAACTGCATGCCCATCACCGACATCACGGCGACGATCAGGGCAAGCGCCAACAGCGCGCGCAGCAGGCCAGGCAGGGGGCGTCGCCAGGACGCCCAGGCAAGCAGCACGCCGGTAAGTCCGATCCCGAATGCCAGCATCGACGGCAATTGCAGCAGCAGCGGCAACAGGCAGGTACCGGTGGCAGCCAGCGTCCAGCGACGGCTGAGTGCGTCGAGTGCGGGAACGTCAGCGGGCGTCATGCGGTAGCAGCGCTAGGGCGCGCAGGCAGAGGTGGCGATGGACAGGGCCGTGAGCCGGTCCCAGCGCGGGCTGACCGGGCAACCGCAGCCGGTAGCGGAGACCTTCACGTTCGGCGGACTCGACCCAATGCGCCAGTCGCTGGATGCGGCGCTCGTAGGGCAGGGTCGTCAGCGTCTCCCAGTCCAGGTCCACGTCGCGGCCCAGGGGACGTTCGTAGTCGCGTACCAGCAACTGGCTGCGGCGTGCGGAGGGCTTCCACGCGATGGCGCGTCGTGCATCGCCAGCCCGGTAGTTGCGCAACTGGTGGACGTCTTCACCTGAAGGGTCCACGCGCGCCTTGGTGCCCCCGTTGTCCGCGTGCGGCAGAGGAGGGCCCTGGACTTCCGCTGCTGGATAGACCAGCAGGGGCGTATCGGGCCATACCCAACCCCAGGCCCGCGCGAGGCCGAGCGGCTGGGTGGTGGACAGCCGGACACGGTCGAGGTCGTACCAGCCACGCCGCGACGTAGGCAGTGACAGTTCGACCACGATCGCTTCGGCGGCCGGAAGCGAGGCGAAGACGTGTTCGTCGCCAGCGTCCAGGCGCAGGCCGTGGCGCACGCGGGCGTCGCGCGACGCGAGCGCGACATGCAGCCGCAGTGGCGTACCGACGGGCACCGGATCCGCGGACAGCGCTTCGATCCGCAGGCCGTCCAGTTGCAGGTGCGCGAAGATGAGGCTGGATAGCGCCGTCGCACCGAGCAGCAGCGCGAGCAGCAAGGCCGGATTGTTGTTGTAGTTGAGCGCGCCCAGCACCATGGCGAAGACCAGTGCGGCGAAGAACAGGCCGAACAACGTCGGCAGCACATAGATGCGCCTGCGCTCCAGCGCGACCGGGAAGGACTCCGGTCGACGGGGACGTGCCAGGCGGGCGATGCGCCGGGCGAGGGCGGACACCCTGCTCAATCCACCGGTACCGCGTGCAGGATGGCCTTGGCCAGCGCGCCGGCCGAGACGGCCTCTGCTTCCGGCACCAGCCGGTGTGCGGCGACCGCAGCGAACAGCGCCTGCACATCGTCCGGCAGCACGTGCCCGCGCCCCAGCAGCAGCGCATAGGCGCGCGCCGCACGCAGCAGCGCGATGCCTGCGCGCGGCGACAGTCCGACGCGCACGCCGGGATGCTGTCGGCTGCGCGTGAGCAGCGCCTGCACGTAATCGATCAATGCATCGCTGGCGTGGATGCCGTTTACCGCACTGCGCAGCGCCAGCACGTCGTCGGTCGACAGCAACGGCATCGCCTGGGCGATCATCATGCGGCGATCGCTGCCCGCCAGCAGTTCGCGTTCGGACTCGGCGCTGGGATAGCCCAGGGCCAGGCGCAGCAGGAAGCGGTCGAGCTGGGAATCGGGCAACGGATAGGTGCCGGACAGGTCGACCGGGTTCTGCGTGGCGATCACGAAGAACGGTTGCGGCAGTGCATGGGTCACGCCATCGAGCGTCACCTGGTGCTCGGCCATGGCCTCCAGCAGGGCGCTCTGCGTGCGTGGCGGTGCGCGGTTGATCTCGTCCGCGAGCAGCACGTTGGTGAACACCGGGCCTGGGTGGAAGGTGAAGGCGCGCGCCTGCGCATCGTAGACCGATACGCCCAATACATCCGCAGGCAGCAGGTCCGAGGTGAACTGCACGCGCTGGAAGCTCAGTCCCAGCGTGGCGGCCAGCGCGTGCGCCAGCGTCGTCTTGCCCAGGCCCGGCAGGTCCTCGATCAGCAGGTGGCCATCGGACAGCAGCGCGACAAAGGCGAGCCGCACTTCATGCGACTTGCCGAGCACCAGCGAATTCACCTGTGCCTGCGCACGAGTAAGGGCATCGGCGAGGCCTTCGGATAGCATAGGGCGGGTGCTGGGGATGGCGGACATCGCGCTCTCGGTTTCCGATCGTGGGTTGAGGGCAGTGTAGCGAGATGGACGAAGAACAACGCGCGCGACAATGGTTCCTGGCCGTGTGGGCAATCGTGACGGTCGTCAAGATCGCGATCGCCGCGCGCCTTCCGCTGTTCGTGGACGAAGCCTTTTACTGGCAGGAAGGGCGGCATCTCGCGGCGGCTTACTCCGATCTGCCGGGCTTGACGGCATGGCTGACGCGGCTGGGTACCGAACTGGGCGGCCATCATGTCCTGGCGGTGCGCGCGCCCTTCCTGCTGATGGCGGCGCTGCTGCCCTGGCTGGTCGCACGAAGCGCCGCGCACTGGTTTGGCGCGACCGTTGGCTGGCAGGCTGCGTTGCTCACCGTACTGATGCCGCTGTCGGGCACGCTGGGTCTGCTTGCGCTGCCGGACGTGCCGATGGCGCTGGCGACGGTGCTGTGCGCGGATGCCGGTGCGCGCCTGCTGCGAGAGGTGGACGCGATGTCCGCGTCCGAACTGGCGCTGGGCCTGATGCTCGGCGCGCTCAGCCATTACCGCTTCATCGGTGTGATCGGTGTCGGCCTGATCGCGCTGCTCTGGTTGCCCGAAGGTCGCAAGGTGCTGCGTGATGCGCGCGTGTGGGTCGCGCTGGCGGTGGGCGTGCTGGCGTGGGCGCCATTGCTGGCATGGAACCTTGAGTATGCCGACGCCGGTCTGCGCTTCCAGTTGCTGGATCGCCACCCCTGGAGCTTCCATGGCGACGGGTTCCGCTTCCTGCTTGTGCAGGCCGCGATGGCGACGCCGCTGCTGTTCGTCGCCATGCTGGTGGTCTGCCTGCGTGGCTTAAGAGGGAGGACACAGCTTGGCACCGCATGGCGTTACTTCGCTCTGCTGGGCGGCGTGTCCACGTTGGGTTTCTTCGCGCTGGGCTTCTTCGCCGACAACGAGCGGGTCAGCTTCCACTGGCCCTTGCCCGGCTATCTGGCGCTGCTCGTCGTAGTGCCATTGCTGTTGCGGGAATGGAGGCCGGCCTGGCGCCGCGCGACCTGGTCCCTGTCCGGATTGGGGGCGGTACTGATGCTGGGCTACTACGTGGCGGTCTCGCTGCCAGGGGTCAGGGAGGAGTTCGCCGGCAGCAAGTACTACCCCGAGAATTTCGCCGGCTGGAACACGCTGGCCGTGGACGTGCGCTCGATGCGTGCGGCGCTGCCCGAAGCGACGCAACTGCTCGCGGACAATTTCAAGACGGGTGCGGAGCTGGGGTTCGCCCTCGATGACGCGGACATTCCCGTGCTCGACCATCCGTTGAACCACAAGCATGGGCGCGCCCCGCAGCTCCAACTGTGGGGCCTGCAGCACGATGGCTCACGCGATGTGCCCACGCTGCTGGTAGTTGGTGCGACCGATGTGAAGTTCAGTGCACTGCTCGCGCACTACCAGCACCTGTGCCGGGTCGTCGGTCCCTTGCCCCCAGCGCGCGTGGTGAACATCGATCATGGCGCACGCAGGTTCCTGTTGTTCGCCTTACCCGCCGAGCGAGCGAAGGGTGAATGCACCACGCCGGTCGTTGCCCACATCGATGTGCCGCAATCGGGCGCGCGCGTGGGCCGGCGTTTCAACGTCGGCGGCTGGGCGGTGAAGGATGTCGTGGGCGTGACGAAGGTGGAGGTATTGCTGGACGGCCGCGTTGTTGCCGTGGCCGAAGATGCGGGTGCCAACGAATGGCTGCGAGGGTTCCTGAAGGATGCCTCCCGCGACCCACGCATGCCGCGGGTCCAGTTCACGGCCGAGGTGGACGCGGGGCAAGTGGCCGACGGCCGCCATTGGCTGGGGCTGAGGGTGACCGGGGGCGACGGCAGCGTCGAAACCTGGGCGGAGCAGCCGATCGAGGTCCACTGAACGCCAGGCTCAGGGCAAGTCGAAGCCGGCCTCGC
Organism: Pseudoxanthomonas sp. PXM02; assembly: GCF_014851805.1. GTDB lineage: Bacteria > Pseudomonadota > Gammaproteobacteria > Xanthomonadales > Xanthomonadaceae > Pseudoxanthomonas_A. Next base: position 625,872 of record NZ_JACVAK010000001.1, on the reverse strand, counting down.
GCAGCATCCTGGACACGGCGATCAGTGGCAGCCCGACCAGCGCGGTGGGATCCGACGATTCGATGGCGTCGAACAGGGCGATCCCCAGCCCTTCCGACTTGAAGCTGCCGGCGCAATCGAACGGCTGCTCCGCGTCGACATAGCGTTCGATCTCGGCGGCTGTGAGTGCGCGAAACCTGACTGTGGTGATGTCATGGATCTGCAGGGCTCCGTCATCGCGCGCCAGGCAGACGGCCGTATGGAAACGCACCTCGCGGCCCGACATGGCGGTCAGCTGGGCAATGGCGGCATCGCGGTGGCCGGGCTTGCCCAGGGGTTGTCCATCGAGTTCGGCGGCCTGGTCGGACCCGATGACCCAGCTGCCCGGGTGCTGGCGGGCGATGGCTTCCGCCTTGGCCCGGGCCAGCCTGACGGCCATGGCCGGCACCGACTCGTCGTCCAGGGGCGTCTCGTCCACCTCGGGGCGCGCAATATGGAACGGCAGGCGCAGCCGTTCCAGCAGTTCACGCCGGTAGCGGGAGGTGGACGCGAGCATCAGCGGCATGGGGCGCAGCACCGGCAGGGACGGGGCGGGGGAGTCTGCCCGCCGGCGGGGTCGGGGGCAAGCCATCCTCGTCGTCGGGGGTTGTTTGACAGTTCGGTCTTTCATCCTTAACATTCAGCGGCTTATGTCCGCGAATACGCCCGATCTGCTGGATGCGTGGCGCATGGTCGCGAACCGGCGCAGCTTCGAAGGCCGCCTGCCGTTGTCTGCCATGACGCGCCTGCAGGGCCTTCTGGCCGATACCGAAGGCGACGTGCGCTACACGGCGGAGTTCGACCACGACGCATTGCGGGTCCCGTACCTGGAACTGCAGATCGAGGCCAACCTGCCGTTGGTGTGCCAGCGCAGCCTGCAGCGTTTCGTGCTGCCGGTGACGCTGAAGCAACGGTTGGGTCTGGTACGCAGCGAAGAGGAAGAAGCCGCGCTGCCGCCCGACTACGAAGCGCTGCTGGTGCCGGAAGACGGCATGCTGCGCCCCGCCGACCTGGTGGAGGACGAACTGGTCCTCGCCGTGCCGGTGGTGGCGGTGGACCCGGCGTCCGACGCGGTTGAGCGCGAATGGGCGGCGGACGAAGAAGAAGTGGCGAAGACCAGTCCGTTCGCGGCACTGGCCTCGCTGAAGAAGAACTAGCCGCTACCGCGGTCTGGCAATACGAACCGCAAGGTTCACCAACAGATACAAGAGCTGGAGCAATCCCATGGCTGTGCAGAAATCCCGCGTCACCCCGTCCCGTCGTGGCCAGCGTCGTTCGCACGACGCGCTGACCGCCAAGCAGCTGTCGACCGACCCGACCACGGGCGAGATCCACCTGCGCCACCACGTGACCGCCGATGGTTACTACCGCGGCAAGAAGGTCATCGCCACCAAGACCTCGGTGGTCGAGGAAGATTGATCCGTGCGGCGCGCCCTTCCGCAGGGCGCGCTTTCCGCATGATCGATGACAACCAGGGCCCGTCTTCGGGCCGGCAATGGGAGCGTGCATGAGCGAGCCGGGTAACAAGGGGCGCATTTACGCGCGCATCGCCGGGACGGGCAGCTATTTGCCTGAAAAGGTGCTGACCAACGAAGACCTCTCGAAGCTGGTCGATACCAGCGACGAATGGATCCAGTCCCGCACCGGCATCCGCGAACGCCATATCGCCGCCGAAGGCGAGACCGCTGGGGACCTGGGTTACCAGGCGGCACTCCGCGCACTCGAAGCGGCAGGTGTCGATGGGTCCGAGATCGACCTCATCGTGGTGGGCACCACGACGCCCGACCTGATCTTTCCGTCCACCGCCTGCCTGATCCAGGCGCGCCTGGGTGCGGCCGGCTGCGCGGCGCTGGACGTCAATGCCGCATGTTCGGGCTTCATCTATGCGTTGAGCGTGGCGGAGAAATTCATCCGTTGCGGCGATGCCAAGACCGCGCTCGTCATCGGTACCGAAACGCTCAGTCGCATCGTCGACTGGACCGAGCGCACCACCTGCGTGCTGTTCGGTGATGGCGCCGGCGCCGTGGTGCTCAAGGCGGACAGCGAGACCGGCATCCTCAGCACCCATCTGCATGCCGATGGCAGCAAGAAGGAACTGCTGTGGAACCCCGTCGGTGTGTCCAAGGGCTTCAAGGCGGATGAGCCGAACAACGGCATCCGTATTGAAATGAAGGGCAACGATGTCTTCAAGTACGCCGTCAAGGCGCTGGACAGCGTTGTCGACGAAACGCTGGAAGCCAACGGGCTCGACAAGCACGACCTGAACTGGCTGATCCCGCACCAGGCCAACCTGCGCATCATCGAAGCCACCGCAAAGCGGCTGGATATGTCGATGGACCAGGTGATCGTCACCGTCGACAAGCATGGCAACACCTCGTCCGGTTCGGTGCCGCTAGCGCTTGATGCCGCCGTGCGTTCCGGCCGTGTCGAGCGTGGTCAGCTGCTGCTGCTCGAGGCGTTCGGTGGTGGTTTCACCTGGGGTTCGGTACTGCTGCGCTACTGAGCCGTGCGCTTCGGCAACGACGGAAGGCGATGCTGCGAGGCGTCGCCTTCTTCGTTTATGTCGCCATCGTTCTTGCAGCGCTTTGAGCAACCCGCATGCGGCGCGCTGTCGCATGCGCATACGCCCCGGTACAGACAATCCGTCGGGTTCGCCCGTATCATCGCCGCCTGATTTCACGCAGGGTGTCCGAGTGACTTCCACGCAACTTGCTTTCGTCTTCCCCGGTCAGGGTTCGCAGTCGGTCGGCATGCTGGCCGAATTGTCCGAACTGCATCCGATCGTACGCGAGACGTTCGCCGAAGCCTCCGAGGGGGCGGGTGTCGATCTGTGGGCGCTGTCGCAGGGCGGTCCCGAGGAAATGCTCAACCGCACCGAGTACACGCAGCCGGCACTGCTTGCCGGCGGCATCGCGGTGTGGCGTGCATGGCAGGAGCAGGGTGGCGCGCAGCCGTCGCAGCTTGCAGGCCACAGCCTGGGCGAATACACCGCGCTGGTCGCCGCAGGCGCCTTGTCGTTGAAGGACGGTGCGCACCTCGTGCGCCTGCGCGGGCAGCTGATGCAGGACGCGGCGCCCGCGGGTGTCGGCGCGATGGCCGCGGTACTCGGCGCTGAGGATGCGATGGTGGCGGAGGTCTGCGCGCAGGCGTCCGACAGCAAAGTGGTGGTGCCCGCCAACTACAACTCGCCAGGGCAGATCGTCGTCGGCGGCGATGTCGAGGCCGTCGATCGCGCGATCGCGATGCTGACCGAGCGCGGTGTCCGCAAGGTGGTGAAGCTGGCGGTCAGCGTGCCGTCGCATACGCCGCTGATGCGCGAAGCCGCCAACCGTCTCGCCGAGGTGATGGCGGGCCTTCCGTGGCATTCGCCGTCGCTACCTGTCGTGCAGAACGTGGACGCGCAGGTGCATACCGGTGTCGACGCGATCCGCGACGCGCTGGTGCGCCAGTTGTACCTGCCGGTCCGCTGGACCGAGTGCGTGCAGGTGCTGGCATCGCATGGCGCCACGCAGATCGCCGAATGCGGCCCGGGCAAGGTGTTGGCCGGCCTGGTGAAGCGCATCGACAAGGGCCTGGATGCGCGAGCCATCGGCGGCGTCGGTGACTTCCAGGGCGCACTCGCCGACTGGCAGGCCTGACGCTCGTCGCGTCCGTTCCCTTATCCTGACCGCCACGCGCGGAACGTCACGAGGACAACATCATGAGCAAGCCCCTGCAGGGTGAAATCGCACTGGTCACCGGCGCAAGCCGAGGCATCGGTGCCGCCATCGCCGATGAGCTGGCTGCGCAGGGCGCGACGGTCATCGGCACCGCCACCACTGCTTCGGGCGCGCAGGCGATTGGCGAGCGGATGGCGGCGGCAGGTGGCCATGGCCGCGAATTGAATGTCACCGATGCGGCGGCGGTCGATGCGCTGATCGATGCCATCAGCAAGGAGTTCGGCGGCATCTCCATCCTCGTCAACAACGCCGGCATCACCCGCGACAACCTGCTGATGCGGATGAAGGACGAGGACTGGCAGGCCATCCTCGACACCAACCTCACCAGCGTCTACCGCACCTCCAAGGCGGTCATGCGCGGCATGATGAAGGCGCGCAAGGGCCGCATCATCAACATCGCCTCGGTGATCGGCGTGACCGGCAATGCCGGGCAGGCCAACTATGCCGCCGCAAAGGCCGGCATCATCGCGTTCTCCAAGTCGCTCGCGAAAGAGATCGGCAGTCGCGGCGTCACCGTCAACGTGGTCGCGCCGGGCTTCATCGCCACCGACATGACCAAGGACCTGCCGGAAGAGACCAAGAAGGCGCTTGGCGAGCAGATCGCGCTGGGTCGCCTTGGCGAGCCGGCCGACATCGCGAATGCGGTGGCCTTCCTCGCAGGACCCGCTGCCGGCTACATCACCGGTGAGACCCTGCACGTCAACGGCGGCATGTACATGCCGTAAGAATTAGCTGTAAGTGGTTGATTCGGTGGTGTTTGGTGATATCTGCCCGCCGCCGCCGGTTTCCACTACACTATCCCCGGTTTGCCTTCGCCCCGCGTCGGCAGAATCCAACAAGTCACCCATCTCCGTCTGGAGCGAATCCATGAGCAGCATCGAAGAACGCGTCAAGAAAATCGTCGTCGAACAACTCGGCGTTAAGGAAGAAGAAGTCACCACCAGCGCATCGTTCGTCGATGACCTGGGCGCCGACTCGCTGGACACCGTTGAACTGGTGATGGCGCTGGAAGAAGAGTTCGAATGCGAAATTCCGGACGAGGAAGCCGAGAAGATCACTTCGGTGCAGCAGGCCATCGACTACGTCAAGGCGCACGTCAAGGCGTAAGTCCGGCAGTTGTGGCAAACCGTGTCGGGGCCGCGCATGCGGCCCCGCGCGTATCCGGCCCCCATCCGCCCGCGTAGGGCGTGGCCGCCAAGATCCAAGAGGAATCCGATATGAGCCAGCGTCGTCGCGTCGTCATCACCGGCATGGGCCTGGTGTCCCCCCTGGGCAATGACATGGCCACCAGCTGGGACGGCATCGTCAACGGGCGCTCGGGCCTGGGCCCGATCACCACGTTCGATACCGAGGGCTACAGCACGAAGATCGCGGGCGAGATCCGTGGCTTCGATCCCACCGCCTTCGTATCGCCGAAGGACGTGAAGAAGATGGACTCGTTCATCCACTACGGCCTGGCCGCCTCGCTGATGGCGATGGACGATGCCGGCCTGGAAGTGACCGAGGCCAATGCCGAACGTATCGGCGCGATCATCGGCGCCGGCATCGGCGGCATCCTCGGCATCGAGGAAACCGCGGTGAAGCTGCATGAAGGCGGCCCGCGCAAGATTTCTCCGTTCTACATCCCCAGCACCATCATCAACATGCTGCCGGGCCACCTGAGCATCATGAAGGGACTGAAGGGTCCCGGTTATTCGGCGGTCTCCGCCTGCGCCACGTCCAACCATTCGATCGGCATTGCCATGCGCAGCATCCAGTACGGCGACGCCGACGTGATGATCGCCGGCGGCGCCGAGCGCGGTTCGTCGCCCACCTCGGTGGGCGGGTTCTGCGCGATGAAAGCAATGTCCACCCGCAACGACGATCCGACGCGCGCCTCGCGCCCGTGGGACAAGGATCGCGACGGCTTCGTGCTGGGAGACGGCGCCGGCATCCTGGTGCTGGAGGAGTACGAGCATGCCAAGGCGCGCGGCGCACGCATCTACTGCGAGCTGGCCGGGTTCGGCGCTTCGCAGGACGCATTCCACATGACCGCACCCAGCGAGAACGGCGAGGGTCCCGCGCGCTGCATGCTGTCGGCACTGAAGGACGCAGGGCTGAATCCGGAGCAGGTCGAGTACCTCAACGCGCACGGCACCTCCACGCCGCTGGGCGACCTGGCCGAAACGCTGGCGATGAAGCGCGCGCTGGGCGACCACGCATACAAGATCATGGTCAGCTCCACCAAGTCGATGACCGGCCACCTGCTGGGTGCGGCGGGCGGCGCGGAAGCGATCTTCTCCGTACTGGCCATCCACCACGGCATCATCCCGCCGACCATCAACCTGGACGAACCGGGCGAAGGCTGCGATCTCGACTACGTGCCGAACACGGCGCGCGAGAAGAAGATCGATGTCGCGGTGTCGAATGGCTTCGGCTTCGGCGGCACCAACGGCACGCTGGTGTTCAAGCGGATCTGATCCGCGGCGTCCACGTGGCATGAGGAGCGGCGGTACCCTTGGGGCCGCCGTTCCTGTTTTCCTCCCCTGCATTCCCGGCCGCTCCATGTGAGCGTGCAACGACTCCGATGATCGAAACCCGCGCGCTTCCGTCCGATACCGATCTGCTGTCCCTGCATCGCCTGGACCCGCAACGCTATCCGGTGCTGCTGGAGTCGGTGGCGTCAGGCACTGCGCAAGGACGTTGGGATTTCCTGCTGGTCGCCGACGGCACCGGGCTACGGCTGGAGGCGGATGGGGTCACCCGCGATCTGCAAGGTCGGGTGGAAGCAGGCGATTTCCTGACCGTGCTCGACCGCCATTGGAAGTCGCAACGCATTCCTCGTGAAGAACCGCGCTGGCCGTTCCGCGGCGGCTGGGCGTTGCTGCTGGCGTACGAGCTGGCACAGCAGGTGGAGCCGGTGCTGCAGCTTCCGCAGGCGCCGGCGACGCAGCCGGTCGCACTCGCACTGCGCTGTCCCGCGGCCGTGCTGCGCGATCGCAGTACGGGCGACTGCGTGATCGTGGCCGAAGCGGGGCGGGGCGACTTGATCGCGTGCACCGTCGACGACGTCGCGCGCGCGGCTGGCATGCGTCCGCTACCGGCATGGCAACCACCCGCGCGTATCCACGAGGACGAACCGCAACGCTTCACTGACGGCGTCGACCGCATCCTCGACTACCTGCGCGCGGGTGACATCTTCCAGGTCAATCTGTCGCGTGCCTGGCACGCGCGATTCGATGCGCCGCTCGATCCGGCCGCGTTGTATGCGCGGCTGCGCACCGCCAATCCCGCGCCGTTTGCCGGTGTGTTCGCCACACCCGAATGGACGGTGGTCAGTTCATCGCCGGAGCGCCTCGTTTCTATACGTGGCGACGTGGTGGAGACCCGGCCCATCGCCGGTACGCGACCGCGCTTCGAAGGCGACGACGATGCGGAGCGCATCCGCGAACTGGTCGGCCATCCGAAGGAGCGCGCCGAGCACGTCATGCTGATCGACCTGGAGCGCAACGACCTGGGCCGCGTCTGCACGCCCGGCAGCGTGCAGGTCGACGAACTGATGACGGTGGAGAGTTACGCCCACGTGCACCACATCGTCAGCAATGTGCGCGGCCACCTCCGGGCCGATGCCACACCCGGCGACGTCATTCGCGCCACGTTCCCCGGCGGCACCATCACGGGCTGCCCGAAGGTGCGTTGCATGCAGATCATCGCCGAACTGGAACAGGTGCCCCGCGGCGCCTACACCGGCGCGTTCGGCTGGTTGAACCGCGACGGCGATCTCGACCTGAACATCCTGATCCGCAGCGCCGAGGTGGTCGCGGACGGTGCGGGCAGCGTGGCCCGGTTCCGCACTGGCGCGGGCATCGTGGCCGACTCGATCCCGGACAGGGAACTGGACGAGACCCGCGCCAAGGCCCGGGGCGTGCTGCGGGCGCTGGAAGGCTGACCGGGGTTCGCCCGGCGCCTGCGCCTACAGCCTGAGACGGCGACCGGGTATCCTGCACAGCCTGCTTCACACCCCGAGGATTGCGTGGCGTCAGCACTCAAGCGCGGTTGCCGCTTCATCGTCATCACCTTCGTCCTGTTGCTCGCCGTGGCGGTCGCCGGTGGGCTGTGGCTGTGGCAGGGCCATCGTGGCTTCGGCGACGCGCTACTGGACGGCGTGACGCCCGGCAGCACCGTGGAGGTCGCCCGTGGCGACGCATTCCCCACCGTGCTTCGCAAGCTGCGCGAGCGCGGCGTGACGCAGGGATCGGATCTGCAATGGCGCTTGCTAGCGCGCGAGACCGATACTGCCAGCCAGTTGAAGGTGGGCGAATACGCGCTGGAGCCGACCCTCACGCCTCGCGAACTGCTCAAGCGCATGCGCGAAGGCCGCACGCTGCAATACCGCGTCACGATCGTGGAGGGCTGGAACATCCGGCAACTGCGCGCCGCGTTGCGCGCCGCCACGCCGCTGCAGCAGGAGACTGCGCAGATGAGTGATGCCGAACTGATGGCGGCGCTAGGCCACGACGGCCAGCATCCCGAGGGCCGCTTCCTGCCCGAGACCTATGTCTACACCCGTAGTGAAACCGACCTGGACGTGCTCAAGCGCGCCTATGGCGCCATGGAGAAGGCGGTCGATGCGGCCTGGCAGGCACGCGCGCAGGACATTCCGCTGAACTCGGCCGAAGAGGCGCTGATCCTGGCCTCTATCATCGAGAAGGAAACCGGCATCGCCGAGGAACGCCCGGCGATCGCGGGCGTGTTCGCGCGCCGGCTGAAGCTCGGCATGCCGCTGCAGACCGATCCCACCGTGATCTACGGCATCGGCAGCAGCTATGACGGCAACATCCGCAAGCGCGATCTGCTGACCGATACGCCGTACAACACCTACACGCGTCGTGGTCTGACGCCCACACCCATCGCCATGCCGGGCGCCGATGCGCTGAAGGCCGCGGTGAATCCGGCGGACGGCAATGCGCTGTTCTTCGTGGCCGTAGGCGACGGCAGCGGGCGCCATATCTTTTCGGCCACGCTCGCCGAGCACAACGCCGCCGTGGCGCGCTACCTGGTGACCCGTCGCGAGACCCTGCGCAAGGCGGAAGCGCCGTGAGCGAAGCCCTGCTGTCGCAGCCGCGACTGATCACGCTGGAAGGCGGCGAGGGCGCCGGCAAGACCAGCGCCATCGCGGCCATCCGCGACCGTCTGCAGGCCGCGGGCCACGACGTGGTGCTTACGCGCGAGCCCGGCGGCACGCCGCTCGCGGAGCGCATCCGCGAACTGCTGCTGGGCGCGCAGGACGAACCGCTCGCCGCCGAGACCGAACTGTTGCTGATGTTCGCCTCGCGCGCGCAGCACGTGCGCGAAGTGGTGCGTCCGGCGCTGCGACGCGGCGCCTTCGTCATCAGCGACCGTTTCACCGATTCCAGTTACGCCTACCAGGGCGCCGGCCGTGGCCTTGATCCCGAGTGGATCGCCGCGCTCGAGCGCCGCGCAGTGGGATTGAAGCCGGGCCTGACCCTGCTGCTCGATCTCGACGTGCGCGAGGGCCGTGCACGTACCGCCGGTCGCGACCTGTGGCCGGACCGCATCGAGAGTGAGCAGGACGATTTCTTCGAACGCGTGCGCGCCGGCTTTCGTGCGCGCGCCGTCGCCGAGCCCAACCGTTTCCGCGTGATCGATGCCGCCTTGCCACCGACCGGCGTCGCCGCAGCGGTCGAGCAGGCCATCACCGCTTACCTGCGCACCCTGACGGACAGCGATCTGGCATGAGCGCAGCGTTCTCGCCCTGGCAGCAACGCGCCTACGACCATGCCGTCGCGGCGCTGGAGTCCGGCCGTCTCGGCCACGGCCTGCTCGTCTGTGGTCCGGCCGGCCTGGGCAAGCGAGCGGTGCTCGACCGGCTGGCGCGCCGCGTGCTGGCGCAGCAGCGCGATGCGCACGGTGAGCCCGCGCCGGACGATCGCAGCGCCCGGCTGATCGACGCCGGTACGCATCCGGACCTGCAGGTCATCTCGTTCGTCGCTACCAAGGACGGCAGCAAGCTGCGCACCGAGATCGTGATCGACCAGATTCGCGAGGTATCGCAGAAGCTGGCGTTGACACCGCAGTACGGCGGCGCACAGGTGGCGCTGATCGATCCCGCCGATGCGATCAACCGGTCGGCCTGCAATGCCTTGCTGAAGACGCTGGAAGAACCCGCACCCAACCGCTACCTGTGGTTGGTCAGCGCGCAACCCGCGCGGCTGCCCGCCACGATCCGCAGCCGCTGCCAGCGCATCGAGTTCCGGCTGCCGCCGCGCGACGAAGCGCTCGCCTGGCTGCAGGCGCAGGGACATTCCGCTACCGATGCCGCGCGCGCGCTGGATGCAGCGCGCGGTCACCCCGGCCTGGCCGACGACTGGCTGCGCAACGACGGGCTGGCACTGCGCGAGGCCGTGGCACGCGACATGCAGCGGCTGGAGAAGGGCGAGGTCGGCGTGGTCGAGACCGCACAGCGCTGGGCCAACGATGAACTCGCCGACGCACGGCTGCGGCATGCGGCGGACCTCGCGCTGGAACAGGCCGGCACCGTCGGCTTGACCGATCCGGCCCGATTGAACAAGCTGGCCGCCTGGTTCGACGCCGCCAACCGTACCCGCGACCTGTTGCGGACCACGGTACGCGGCGACCTGGCCATGGTGGAACTGCTGCTGGCCTGGGCCGGCAGCGATCGCGGACGCGCTGTCGGGGCGCGCCGCTGACCGAAACACGGAGACGCTGATGAATGCAGCAGGTGGACGGCAGGGCATCCTGTCGCTGGCAGTGAAGGACAAGGCTGCGCTGTACAACGCGTACATGCCGTTCGTGAAGGGCGGCGGCATCTTCGTGCCCACGCCGAAGCGCTACTTCCTCGGCGACGAGGTCTTCCTGCTGCTCACGCTGCCCGAATCAAGCGACCGCCTGCCGGTGGCCGGCAAGGTGGTGTGGGTGACGCCCGTCGGCGCGCAGGGCAACCGTGCGGCCGGTATCGGCGTGCAGTTCGCCGAGAACGGCGAGGGCGAGGCCATCAAGAACCGCATCGAGACGATGCTGGCCGGCAGCCTCAACGGCGAGAAGCCGACGCACACGATGTGAGCGATCACGGCCCTAGCGTCGGGCCGTGAAAGCGCTGCGTTGGCCTGGCCCGCCGGGCGGAGCGGGCATCGTGCGGGGAATGGTCGATCTGCGGTCTACCGCTTCGTCGCCAGTACATCCCTGCCCAAAGGAACGCCCATGAAATACCTCGGCCTTGCCTACTTCACCCCTGACGCGTTCAACGCAATGGCCCCCGGCGAGATCGAGGCGCTGGTAAGCCAGTGCCCCGCCCTGGACGAAAAGATGCGCGCCACCGGCAAGGTGCTCGTATCCGCGTCACTGGGCGACCTGGAAGGCTGGAGGACGCTCCGTCCCCGCAGCGGCAGGACGCAGATCAGTGACGGGCCCTACACCGAATCGAAAGAAGTGGTGGGTGGGCTGTTTGTCATCGAAGCGGACACCCACGAAGAGGCCCTGGAGATTGCATCGATGCATCCGGCGGCCACGCTGGGTGAAGCGGGCGGATGGGCCGTCGAACTCATTCCCATGGAGTTCTATCTCGCTCGCTGAAGGCATGAGGGGCGCCCATGAACCTGCGGGCGCCCACATGCTTCGTGCAGGGCGTGACGTCGTGGCCCTGATCTCCGAGGACCGACTTACCGCGCGATGTTGCGGTCGAGGAACGCGAGCATGCTCGCCGCGATCTCGCCGCCGTGCGTCTCGATGGCGAAATGACCCGTGTCGAGGAAACGCACTTCGGCCTTCGGGTTGTCGCGCTTGTAGGCTTCGGCACCGGCGGGAATGAAGAACGGATCGTTCTTGCCCCAGATCGCCAGGGTCGGCGGCTGGTACGCGCGGAAGAACGCATGCAGCTGAGGGTACTGCCGGACGTTGCTGCCGTAGTCGAGCAGCAGGTCCATCTGCGGTTCGTCGCCGATACGTGCGATCGCGGCGGACGCCAATTGGTAGGCCTCGGGTGCGATCAGCGAGGTATCGCGGACGCCCTCGGTGTACTGCCACTTGATCATGTCCGGCGTGTTGAAGCGGCGCAGCGCTTCGCGGTTCTCGGCGGTCGGTGCGTCCCACGCCTTGCGCATGTCGGCCCAGCCGGCGCTGAGGCCTTCTTCATAGGCGTTGCCGTTCTGGCTGACGATGGCGGTGATCTTCCGGGGATTGGCCACGGCCAGGCGCCATCCGACGGGTGCGCCGTAGTCGAAGACGTAGAGCGCGTAACTATCCAGGCCCTTCTCGACCGTAAAGGCGTCGATGACCGAGGCCACGTTGTCGAAGGTGTAATCGAACGCGACGCCCGGGTTGACCGTCGTCTGTCCGAAGCCCGGCAGGTCGGGGGCAATGACGCGGTAGCGCTGCGCCAGCACCGGAATCAGGTCGCGGAACATGTGGGAGGAGGCGCCGAAGCCGTGCAGGAGCAGGACGGCCGGGGCATCCGCAGGTCCCGCTTCCCGGTAGAAGACGCTGACGCCCTGGATGTCGGCGGTGCGGTAGTGAACCTGGCTGGCGGACTCAGCCGCCGTGGCAGAGAGGGCGGTGCCTAGCGTGGCGGCAGCCAGAAATAGGCTTTTGAGGCTCATGACGGATTCTCGTGATGGTGGATAGGCTGAACGTAAATAACCTCAATAAGATTGTTTAAGAGGTTACTTTGACCTAGACTGCGCCTGTCGTGGTAACCTGTCAATAGTTATTTTAGAGGTTACTTTTATGGGTGCTGTGGAGCTGCGCGCAGCAAATGGCATTACCGATGCCCCCCAGGTGGGCGATCACCTGGCGCTGGACCTGCTCAACACGGAGGCGCGAAGCCAGGGCCTTACCGTCGATCACTGGACAACGCCCGAAGACGTGTGCCGATGGCTGGCGCGACAGGGCGTGTTGCCGGCAGATCCCGTCGGGCCGGTGCCTGCGGATCTACTGATGCGCGGTCGCGAACTGAGGACCGCGGTCCGGGAAGCGATCGCCGCGCGCAAGGCGGGCGAACCGGTCGGTATCGAAGGTCTTAATACCTACCTTCAGGCGTACGTCACCGCGCCGCTTCTTCAACGGGACGATACGGGCGCGGTAACGCTGGCTCGTGTCGCACGCGGCGACGGGGCCGTGTCGATGCTCGGCCCGGTCGCCGAAGCCGCGGCCCACCTGCTGGCGGAAGGCGACTTCGCCCTGGTCCGGCAGTGCGAACACCCCGACTGCATCCTGTGGTTCTACGACCGCACCAAGTCGCACAAGCGGCGCTGGTGCAGCATGGCCCAGTGCGGCAACCGGCATAAGGCCGCGCAGTTCCGTAAGCGCAGCAGCGCGGAGTGAGCCGCGTTGGACGGGGTTACGCGTAGCGGTGCGATGCCGCTACGCGCGCTGATTCATTGGGCGCCGTAATAGCCGCCGTAGTGCTTGATCGGCGACCAGGCCGGGAGGATGTGGGGCAGACGCGGCGAAAGCGGGCTGAAGTCTTCCGCGCCGAACACCACGCGGCCATCCATCACGGTGAGCACCGAGGCCACCGACGCGATCTGGTGCTCGGGCACGGTGAAGTAGTCCCTGTCCAGCAGCGCGAAGTCCGCCAGGTGGCCGGGCGCGATCCTGCCCATCGCGTGCTCCTGGTGCATGAACCACGCCGGGCCGCGGGTGAACAGGTTCAGCGCCTCGGCGCGGGAGAGGCGGTTGTCCTTGGCCAATACTTCCGAACCCGACACCGACTTTCCCGAGACGATCCAGCTGATCGCGACCCACGGGTTGAATGTGGCGGCACGGAACGCGTCGGTGCTCATGGCCAGCGGAACGCCGCTGTCGACGAGGTGGCGCAGATGCGGTGTCTGCAGCGCCTTCTCGCGGCCATGCGTCTTGATGAAACCATCGCCGTGCAGGGCCATCTTGGGATCCAGCGCAATGCCGCCGCCGAGCGCCTTGACCCGCGCGATATTGGCCGGGCTGATCGTCTCCGCGTGCTCGATGCTCCAGCGCAGGCCGTCGAGCGGCATCGTCGCGTTGAGCGTTTCCATCGCATCGAGGAACGGAGTGATGTTCTCGTCGTAACTGATATGCATGCGGAACGGGATCCGCCGCTGCACCAGCTTGGCGACGTCCCGCTCGACATGGCGTCGCATCGTGTCCGGATCGATGATGATCGCCGGTTGGTCGAAGTTCTCGTGGTCATGCAGCTCCATCCGCAGCACCTCGCCGGCGCCCTGGTAGGCGTGGCCATGCGCGAGGGTGGGGTGCAGGTTCTGTCCGGGACTGATGGGCGCGGTGCGCGTGATCGCGTCGATCTGCGCATCGACCATCTCGGTGCCGCCGAACTGCATGTCCATGAAGGGCAGGCGGATGTTCAGGCGGTTGTCGCGCGCGAGTGCGTCGACGGTGGGCTGGGCGAGGGGATAGCCGCGGTTGCCGGCATCGATCGCCGAGGTGACGCCGAAGCGGTTGAGCGCGTGGATGGTGTGGGTCAGCGCGCTCACCTGCTCGTCGAAGCTGGGCTGCGGCACCATCGTTTCCAGAGTGACGAAGACGAAGGTGTAGCCGTGCACCACGCCGGTGTAGTTGCCTTGCGCGTCCTTTTCGAACTCGGTGCCCGGCAGGGTCGGGAACCGATCGGTGCCCACGCCGAACGCGGCCATCGCCTGCGGGTTCAGGAAAGCGCGGTTGTAGGCGTACTGCACCACCATGGGGTGGTCGGGCACGGCCTTCCGCAGTTCCTCCATGGTGGGAAAGCGGTTCTCCTTGAACTGGTAGGGCGACCAGCCTCCGATCACCTTGACCCAGTGGCCCTTGGGTGTCCGCTTCGCCTGCTCGGCCAGCATGTCGAGCGCACGGCGCAGCGTCGGCACGCCGTCCCAACGCAGGGTGTAGGTGTAATGGCTTTCGTTCAGTACGTGGGTGTGGGCGTCGCTGATGCCGGGGATCAGCCGGCGGTTGCCTGCATCGATCACGCGCGTGCCGGTGTTCTTCAGGCCGAGGATGTCGGCATCCGTGCCGACGGCGTAGATACGTCCCTGTTTGACGGCCACGGCAGAGGCCTCGGGTTGTGCCTGATTGCCAGTGAAGACCTTCGCGTTGAAGACGATCAGGTCCGCGCCGGCCGCTGACGGGGTGGACTGTGCGTGGGCGCTCTGGATGCCATGCGCCGCCAGCAGCGCAGCAAGTAGTGTCCTGATCATCTCGATCCTCGTACCTGAAGAAGGGCTGCGGGTTGCGCGGGTGCCGTGGAGTTCCGCAAGGGATGCGGCAACGCCAGCATAGGTCGCGAAGAGGGGTCGAAGACGCGCCGTCGGTGTCAACAGGATTGGACGATGCGTCCAATGTCGATGCGCTTCCACGCGGCCCGCTTGCGGCCTACGCTCTTGCAGCGCGTTGCGTCCTCACTGCGCATGCACGTCATGCGCAGGCCTCGCAGCGTTGCCGCGCGGTGCAATACGGACGCGTTCCTGGTCAACGGACACAGCGAGACGCCACCAGGAACGTGGCGCTACAGGCATCCGATCGCCTGTGCGGGATGGCGTGGATCGCCTGGTACGACTGGATTTATCTGCATTCCGCGCCTCATCCGTCACCGTTCAGCGATGACCGTCCCATTCGTTGGACGGAGCGTCCAACGCGCGAACGCTTGCGAAGCTGCCGTGGGTAACCCAGTTTGCCTCTCAAGCGGAACCCGGCAGATGCAGTGTCGTCATGCCGGTAACGCATTCCTCACAATGAGAAGGAGAAGGACATGAGTGAACTGGCAGGCAAGCGCGCGCTGGTGACTGGCGCATCACGCGGCATCGGTGCGGCCATCGCACTGGCACTGGCCGAGAAGGGTGCGGATGTGGCGATCACCTATGCGGGATCGGCCGATCGCGCCGCCGATGTCGTCAGCGCGATCGAAGCGAAGGGCCGCAAGGCGGTCGCCCTCCAGGCCGACAGCGGTGACCCGGACGCGATCAAGCGCTCGGTCGCCGAAGCGGTCGGCGTACTGGGTGGCCTGGACATCCTGGTGAACAACGCTGCAGTTGCGCTCTACAACCTGATCGCGGACATCAGCGCCGACGAGATCGATACCATGCTGCGGATCAATGTCCGCGGGCCGATCCTCGCTGCGCAGGCCGCCATTCCCCACCTGCAGGCAGGCGGGCGCATCATCACGATCGGCTCGGCGGGCGCCGACCGTATCGTCGGCGAGCCAGGTTCGGTCTACTACATGACCAAGTCGGCGATGCAGTCCTTCACGCGCGGCCTCGCGCGCGAGCTGGGTCCCCGCGACATCACCGTGAATCTGGTGCAGCCGGGATCGACGAACACGGAGTCGAATCCTGCTAACGGCGAGTTCGCGGACTTCCAGCGTGCGCTGTCGCCGCTCGGCCGGTTCGGTGAGCCGACTGACGTGGCGGCGGCGGTGGCGTTCTTCGCCAGTCCCGCGGCGCGGCACATCACCGGCGCCATCCTCAACGTCGATGGCGGCCAGGTGACCTGATTCCGCCGTCGATCGCTACCAGGCGCCGAGCTTCGGAAGTTCGGCGCCGACGTGATCGAGGAAGGCGCGCACCGACGGCAGCATGCCTTGCCGGTGCGGCACCAGCGCGGTGAGTGTTCCGGAGCCCGCAGCCCAGTCCGGCAGGATGCGGCGGAGCTTGCCGGAAGTGACGGCATCGCGGCAGACATAGGGCGGCAGGGCGACGATACCCAGGCAATCCACCGCCGCCTTCTGCAGGGTCGACACGTCGTCGCTCACCAGCCGCGGTGCAAGTGGAACGACCACGTCTTCGCCCTCGCCGCGGATGTGGCGCAGGCGCCAGGTCTGGGGTGCATCTCCCCGCACCATGAACAGCGATGCGTGGCCCAGCAGTTCGTCCGGTGTCCGGGGCTCGCCGTTTGCCTCCAGATACGACACGCCGGCATACAGGTGGAAGTTCTGCGTGATCAGGCGGCGCTGCACCAGGGACGAGTCGGGGAGCGGATCCGAATGCCCGCGGATCGCCACGTCGAAGTTCTCCCTGACGATATCGATGGAAGCGTCGGTCGCGATCGCGACGATGTTGACCTTGGGGTACTTCAGCAGGAAGTCCGCGATGATGTCCGACAGCGCGTACTGCATCGTCGACAGCGCGGCCGTGACCCGCACCACGCCGCTGGGTTCGGACAGCCGCTGACGTACCACGATCTCCGCCATCTCCGCTTCGCGCAGTACCGACACGGCATGGTTGTAGAAATCCCGGCCCGCCTCGGTCACGCCGACATGTCGCGAGGTCCGGTGCAGCAGGCGCGTGCCGAGATCCTCCTCGAGTTTCATCATCCGATGACTGAGCGTCGACTTCGGAATCTCGAGCGCGCGGCTCGCGGCCGTGAATCCGCCCTTGTCGACGATGTTCACGAAGAACAGGAAGTCATTCAGATCAAGCATGGGCCGCTCGCGAAGATGGGCTGGGCGCCGGATGAAGACGGTGAACTGCAGGGCGCGGAACCTGACCAAGGATACCTGCGAGCGTACCGCGTCGTTGAGCGCTCCGTCGTTTCCCCGGAAGCGTTCAATGCATTGGACGGATCGTCCAAGCACCCGGAGGCGGGAAAACCGACTGCGGTGCGTATGCTCGGTGGCTCATCGTCGTGATGAGCCGTGTGAGGGAAGAGAGTGAACGCAAGCGCGTTGAACGTACGGTCTTCTTTGCCTGACCGGGCCGATACCGTGCGTCCGGATGGCCGCATATCCGATCATCCCGGCAGTTGCTTGCCCGCGCGACGGGACGTAAGGATGCGGTCCGTCATCCGCGCCATGACCTACATCGAGTCGAACTTCCGGGAGCCGGTCACGCTGGACGATGTCGCCAGGATCGCGTGCGCCAGCAAATTCCACTTCGCCAGGATATTCCGCGAACAGATCGGGATGAGCCCGATGCAGTATGTCCGCTGGCGGCGCGTGCTGGAGGCGAAACGCATGCTCCGGGCCGGACGCAATCCGCTGGCGACGATCGCGCTGAATCTCGGGTACTTCGACCACAGCCACTTCTCCCGGTCATTCCGGTCGTTCACCGGCATGGGGCCGCACCAGTATCTTCTCGCCGCGCAGCGGACCCGCCGCGAGCGCGGGGGCTAGCCCGTCCGTGTGGCCATGCGCGGTGACGTGGACAGGGACGTCCATGGATGGCGGTGCGGGGTGGCTTCTGCACCCGGATGCGCTCAGTTCCGGCGCATGAGGATCATCTTTTCCTGCGTCATGTCGCGCATGGTGTAAGGGATGCCGCCGGTGCCGTATCCGGACTCGCGGCGACCTGCGAAGGGCATCCAGTCGGTGCGGAAAGCGGTGGGATCGTTGATCATCACGGCCGAGGCGTCGAGGCGGTTCGCCGCACGCAGCGCGATGTCGATGTCCTGCGCGAAGATGCTGGCCTGGAAGGCCGTCGGCAGGGCGTTGGCACGGGCGATGGCGTCGTCGAGATCGTCATAGCGATAGACCGCGACTACTGGACCGAAGATCTCCTGCGTGGTGACCCGCGCGTCGGTGCCGGGATCGAGCAGCACCGTCGGTTGCAGCGTCGTCTCCGAAAGGCGTCTGCCCCCGGTGGCGAGCGTGGCACCGCGCTTGGTCGCTTCGTCGATCCATTCCGCGACGCGGTCGGCCTCGCGCGGCAGGATCAGCGGACCCACTTCGGTGTCCTTCAGCGTGGGGTCGCCGGTCCGCAACCGCTCGACACGCGCGACAAGCCGGTGCATGAAGTCGTCGGCGATGGCGTTGTGGACGTAGATGCGTTGCGTGGATACGCAGACCTGGCCGGCGTGGTAGTAGCCGCCTTTCACGATGGGTTCGATGATCCTGTCCAGATCGGCGCTGCGATCCACGATGGCCGGCGCAGCGCCGCCATGCTCCAGCACGGAGCGCGCGCCGTGCGCGAGCTTGGCATGCAGCGACCAGCCAACCCGGGCCGAGCCGATGAAGCTCAGGAACGCGACGCGCTTGTCGGTCGCCAGCTTTTCGGCCAGTTCGTTGCCGTCGGGAAGGAAGCTCTGGCACCAGGGTTCGGGCAGGCCGGCTTTATGGACCAGCGCCACGAACTCGAGGCAGGAGAGCGGCGTCGTGCCCGCGGGCTTCACGATGACCGGACAGCCGACCGCGATGGCGGGCGCCACCTGGTGGACGATCAGGTTCAACGGATGATTGAACGCCGAGATCGCCGCCACGATGCCGATGGGCTCCTTGGTGGTGAAGGCCCAGCGGTTCTCCGCCGCTGCCGACAATCCCATCGGGATTTCCCGGCCGGCGAAGTTGCGCAGTTCGTCGGCGGCATTGTGGACGCCGTCGATGGCACGCGTGGTCTCGACGATGGCGTCAGGCAGCGGCTTGCCGCCTTCGCGCGCGATCTGCAGCGCGAGGTGGTCGCGCCGGTCTTCCATCAAGGCGGCCAGCCTGCGCAGGATGGCGATGCGCTGATGCGGCTTGAGCCAGCCGTCGCGGTCCCTGAAGACGCGGTCGGCCGCCTGCAGCTTGCGTTCCAGCGCCGCGGCGTCTTCTGTTTCCAATTCGGCGATCGATGCGCGATCGAAGGCCTGCACGACGTTCAACATGGGGGATGTCCTTGTAATCCGGATGCCAGGGAGATCGGCGATGTCGCGAGGCCGCCGTTACGCGCACTCCAGGCCGGGCTTCCGGTTGCGCAATTCATCGACCAGCACGCGTGTGTTCTCGGAATAGTCGATGGGCACGTCGACCAGATGCACGCCACCGCCGGCGAAGGCGGCTTCGAGCGTCGGCACGAGCTCTTCGACGGCGGTCACCCGCGATCCCTTCGCGCCATAGGCCTGCGCGTAGCGCACGAAATCCGGATTGCCGAAGCGCATGCCGAAATCCTCGAAGCCGTCGACCGCCTGCTTCCAGCGGATCATGCCGTAGGCACTGTCGTTGAGGATGACCACGACCAGGTTCAACCCCAGCCGCACGGCCGTCTCCATTTCTTGCGAATTCATCATGAAGCCGCCGTCGCCGCAGACCGCCATCACGCGGCGTTGCGGATACAGCATCGCCGCCATCATCGCCGACGGCAGGCCGGCGCCCATCGTGGCGAGCGCGTTGTCGAGCAGCAGCGTATTGGCCACATGCGTGCGGTAGTTGCGCGCGAACCAGATCTTGTACATGCCATTGTCGAGGCAGACGATGCCGTCGTCCGGCATGACCTCGCGCACATCGTGGACCAGGCGCTGCGGCGTGACCGGAAAGCGGTCTTCCTCGGCCCGGTCGTTGAGGCGGGCGAGGATCTTCTGGCGCAGCTCGATCATCCCCTCGTCGGGCGTGAGCCGGCCTTCGAGCCGTGTCGCGAGCGCTTCGACGGACGCGCCGATGTCGCCGATCACCTCGATGTCCGGGTGATAGACCTGTTCGACCGTGGCCGACTGGAAGCCGATGTGGATGACCTTCGGGCCGCCGGCGTTCTTCATCAGGAACGGGGGCTTTTCGACGGTGTCGTGGCCGATGGCGATGATTACGTCCGCGCGGGCCACCGCTTCGTGGACATAGTCGCCCTCCGACAGCGCTGCGGTGCCCATGTAGAGGTTGGAGCCGCCAGTGACGGCGCCCTTGCCCATCTGCGTGTTGAAGAAGGGCAGCCGGGTACGCGCCACGAAGGCCGACAGCGCGTCGGCCAGCCAGGGCCGGCTGCCGGCGGCGCCGATCATCACCAGCGGTCGCCTGGAAGCGAGGAACATCGCCGCGGCCCTGTCGATCGCGGCAGGAGGTGCGATCGGGCGATCGATCGGATGCACGGGAACGACCGCGGCGCTTTCGACTTCCTCGGCGGCGATGTCCTCCGGCAGTTCGAGATGCACCGGGCCCGGGCGCTCTTCCATCGCGACACGGAACGCGTCCCGTACCGTCGCGGGAATGGCGGCCGCGCTGACGATCTGGCGCGTCATCTTCGTCAGCGGCTTCATCGACGCGACGATATCGACGATCTGGAAGCGCGCCTGCCGGGCGCTCATCACGGCCTTCTGGCCGGTGATGAGGATCATCGGCCAGGCCCCGAGATGGGCGTAGGCCGCGCCGGTCGAGAAGTTCAGTGCACCGGGGCCCAGCGTGGCGAGGCATACGCCGGGCCGGCCCGTGAGCCGTCCGTGCGTGGCGGCCATGAACGCGGCGGCCTGTTCATGGCGCGTCAGGACCAGTTCGATGCGGGAGGTCCGCAGCGATTCCAGGAAATCGAGGTTCTCCTCGCCCGGTACGCCGAAGATGCGGTCTACGCCCTCGTTCTCGAGCGCTTCGACCAACAGGGTGGAACCCTTGCGCATGGTCCGGATCCTCATGGCAGTGAATCGGATGGAGCGGGACGAACGTTGTGCAGGGACGAGTCTAGCAAGCGACGCCGAAGTGCGCGGTGCACGCTGCGAAATGCGCAATCGTGTCTGCGCTGACCGGGCAGCCATCGGCTTCAAGGACGGATCGTTTCGCTGCTCGTGGATTCTCCGTTATTGCCCCACCCGGTCAGCATCGTCCATCTGCGCACACGCCTGATTCCCGATACATCAAGGCGTCGCGTGGAGGAGGTATATCGCCGTCGAAAACAGGGCGACCCTGCTCGCGCCGGTCGACGCTACGCATGTCAGCGAAGGGCGCTCAGGAAGTTCGGGACATTCCTGAAGTGCTCGATGAGTTCTTCAGCGAGCGCCCGTACCTTGCGGGACGGGTGGAGGCCGGGCGGCCGGATGACGTAGACGCCGGTCTCCGGCGGGGGATAGCGGGTCATTACGGGGACGAGGGCGCCAGAGACAAGGTGGTCGTGCACAAGACCTTCAGGTACCGATGCGATGCCGACACCCGCCACCGCTGCGGCAACGAGCGCAACGCCGTTGTCGGCCTTGAAGCGTCCCCGCGGGTTGATTGTGAGGATCTGGTCGCCATCGGTCAGACGCCAGGTCTCGGTTCCTTGCATGAGCGCCTCGTGCGCGGCCAGTTCGTCCGGTGTTTCCGGTGAGCCATGGGCTTCGATGTAGGCGGGACTGGCGACGAGCGCCCGATAGATGGTGCCGACGCGCCGCGCGACCAGATTGGAGTCCTGCAGGTCGCCAAGCCGGATGGCGCAGTCGAATCCTTCCGCGATGAGATCGACGAAGCGATCGCTGTACACGGTATGGATATGAAGGCGGGGATGCGTGTGCGCCATGCTGGCCAGCACCGGCGCGAAGTGCGTGGGCCCGAACGAGAGCGGAACCGCGATCCTCAGGCGCCCGACCAGATCTCCCCCCGGCTGGATCGCATCCTTGGCGGCGTCTATCTCCGCGCACGCGCGCGCCGCGTGGTCGCGGAAGGTCGTGCCTGCTTCGGTGAGCGAGCCGCCACGCGAATTGCGTGCGACAAGCTGCACGCCGAGCTCCGCCTCCAGGCGACTCAGGCGTCGGCTGACGAGCGACTTCGAGATGCCGAGCCTCTGCGCGGCATGGGTCACGCCGCCGGCATCGGCAAGCTCGACGAAGGTACGAAGCTCTTCTATATCCATGGTGTCGATTCCTGTGTGATCGCGAAGCCTGACATGAAACGTAACCGTTGCTGTGTTTCATGTTCTGCAACACAGCTTGGCCGGGACGGTGGGTTCAATGCAGGGGCGGGAGGTGTCACGCTTCGTTACCCGGATGACGTGCTTTGTCTGCGGCAGATTCGCTGGCGGATAGCGCGATAGAGCAAGGAAATCCATGACGTTCCAACGCAGCTGCGCTCTGATTCTTTCAGATGCGCTATCCCGGCGGTCCCGAATCGCCGAGATGAAACTCGAGAGATCGCATGATTGAGATGGTCATCGAACAGCGCCGCCGCAATCTGGGTGGTTCCTTTGAAGTCGGGCGCGTACTGCCGTTCGCCAAGCAACGCATGGTCGGGCCGTTCATCTTCTTCGATCACATGGGTCCCATGGACCTGGCACCTGGCCTCGATCGTAGCGCCGACGTGCGTCCCCATCCGCATATCGGTCTGTCGACGGTGACCTATCTGTTCTCCGGCCAGATGATGCATCGCGACAGCCTCGGCTTCGAGATGCCGATCAGGCCTCGGGAAGTCAACTGGATGACGGCCGGCAGGGGCATCACGCACAGCGAGCGCTTCGAGCACGCACGCATTCATGGCGACCATTTGCACGGCATCCAGGCCTGGGTCGCGCTGCCCACCGAGTACGAGGAGACCGCGCCGAGTTTCTCGCATCATGCGGGAAGCGACCTTCCGGAATGGAGCGAGGGCGGCGTGCATGGCCAGCTGATCGCCGGCGAGGCCTACGGTCTGAAGGCACGTACCGCGACGCACTCGCCGCTGTTCTACGCGCACCTGGACATGGCGTCCGGCGCGACGGCGGAGATTCCGGGCGGATACGCCGAGCGCGCGCTCTATATCGCATCCGGCACCGTCGAGATGGGAGGCGATGTGCATGGCGCCGGCAGGATGCTCGTACTCGACAAAACCGCGTCGCGCGTGACGGCCCTGGAACGATCGGCGCTGATGGTGCTCGGCGGCGAGCCCGTCGGCGAACGCTTCATCTACTGGAACTTCGTGTCGTCTTCCCGGGAGCGGCTGGTCGAGGCTGCCGCCGACTGGAAGGCGGGACGGATCAAGCTGCCGGACGCGGACGACAAGGAGTTCACGCCGTTGCCCGAAGACGGCGGCCCGCCCGTGCATGGCGCATCGAGCGCGCCTCGCACCGCACCTTGAACCGATGAGCGCGGCCTCATGCCCCGGCATGACGTGACCGCGCGGCTGCAAGACGACGGAGCCGGACCGGCAACGGCGGTCGCCCTGTGCGCGACGCCGGGCCGTGCGTCATGCCGCGTCCGCTCCACCAGAAAGGCCTCCCTGCGAGGCTGCCACCACCTTCGCCACGAATCTGGAGACTGCATCTTGAGCACCACCACCACGCCCCACAAGAAGATAGCCAACCACGAGAAGGTCATGCCGTGGCAGGCCGGCTACGGCTATACCCAGGCACTGCAGGTCAAGGACACGGTGTATCTGGCCGGTCAGCTGAGCCACGACATGCAGGGCAATCTGGTGGCACCGGCCCCGCTGGACGCGCAGGGCCGTCCGACCGATTTTTCCAGCATGGAAGCGCAGATGCGCCAGAGCTATCGCAATGCCGCGGCGCTGCTGGCCGGCTTCGGCGCCACCTTCGACGACGTCGTCGAGGAAAACCTGTTCGTGCTCGACATCGGCGCGTCGTACGCGGTGGCGCAGAAAGTCAGGGCCGAGTTCTACGGCAACGACCAGCCGGCGTGCGCGAGCAACCTCATCGGCGTCAGCCAGCTGGCGCTACCGGGCCAGCTGATCGAAGTGACGTTCCGCGCCGTGTTGAAGGACGCCTGAGTTCCGCGCATCGATCGCGCTGCTGCAAAGAACGAAGACAGATCGGCGATCAAGCGTTTCGCTCCGCCTGCGAAGAACGCCTCCCGCCTAAGCACCCATCACCCACCACAGAAGGAGAGACTCCATGCCTACCGCCACCCCGACGCCCGCCAAGGGCCTGCTCACCCCCGACAACCACACGCTGATCCTGATCGATCACCAGCCGCAGATGGCGTTCGCAACGAAGTCGCTGGACACCGCCACCCTGCGCAACAACACCGCACTGGTGGCCAAGAGCGCGGCGGGTTTCAAGGTGTCGACCATCCTGACCACGGTGGCCGAGAAGAGCTTCTCCGGCCCCATCTTCGATGAGATCACCGACGCGTTCCCGGGTGTGCCGACGATCGACCGCACCACCATGAATGCCTGGGAAGACGCCAACATCGCCGCGCGCGTCAACGAGATCGGCAAGGGACGCCTGGTCATCGCGGGCCTGTGGACCAGCGTGTGCATCGTGCAGCCGGTCCTGTCGGCGATCGAACAGGGCTTCGAGGTCTACGTCATCACCGATGCCTGCGGCGACGTCAGCGACGAAGCGCACGAGCGCTCGGTGCAACGGATGATCCAGGTCGGTGCCCGTCCGGTGACCAGCCTGCAGTACCTGCTCGAACTGCAGCGCGACTGGGCACGTGGCGAGACCTACGACCTGACCACCGGCATCGCACGCGTCAACGGTGGCGCGTACGGCATCGGCATCACCTACGCGAAGAAGATGTTCAACGCCAGCGAAGGCGGCCACTGAACGATGTGATGTACGCGGGTGCGGCGTCTTGGCGCCGCACCCGTGCGGAAGCGCGCGGGCATCGTCGTGCCGCGCGTCATCACCGCGTCGATTCCGTCGGCGCGTACCTACACGGAGCCTGAGCATGTCGTTGCACGTCCTGCAACCGGAGCATTCCCTCACCGATGTCGGCCTGCTGTTGCTGCGCCTGGTGGCGGGCGGATTCCTGCTGCCGCATGGGTTGGGGAAGTTGTTCGGCTGGTTCAACGGGCCGGGCCTGAAAGGATTCGCCGGCGAACTGCGCGCCTTCAACCTGCCGGCGCGCGCGCCCATCCCGGCGACCCTGGCGGCGCTGCAGACGTTCGCCGGCATGCTCGTCGTGGTGGGCCTGTTCACTTCATACGCCGCGCTGGCGGGGGCCGGCTTCCTGGCCTTTACGGCGGCATTGAACCGCAGACACGGCTGGTTCTGGATGCACGGAGGCATGGAGTACCCGTTGCTATGGACAGTGACCCTGCTGTCGCTGGCGCTGCTGGGCGGGGGTTCTCTCTCGCTGGATGCCGCCGGGATCATCCCTCTGGAGAACATGCCATGACATCCGCCGATCACGATGGATCACGACGCCGCTTCATCGGCGCGCTGGCGGCGGGCGCCGCTGCCGCCGGCCTGACCCGACACGGTTTCACTCATGCGAAGGAGCCCCCCATGGCGGACCTGATCCTGCACAACGCCAGAATCACCACCCTCGATCCGGCGCGCCCGGCTGCCTCGGCACTCGCGATCGCCAACGGCGTCATCGTGGCGGTCGGCGACGACGCGACCATCATGGGCAAGGCGGGCAGCCACACGCGCGTCATCGATGCCGGTGGCCGCCGGCTGATCCCGGGCCTCAACGACAGCCATACCCACCTCATCCGCGGTGGCCTGAACTACAACCTGGAACTGCGCTGGGACGGTGTGCGCTCGCTGGCCGATGCGATGGCCATGCTGCGTGCGCAGGTCGCGCGCACGCCGGCGCCGCAGTGGGTGCGGGTGATCGGCGGTTTCACCGAACACCAGTTCGCCGAGAAGCGGCTGCCGACGCTCGAGGAGATCAACGCGGTCGCACCGGATACACCGGTCTTCATCATGCGCCTCTACGATCGCGCACTGCTCAACCGCGCGGCATTGCGCGCGGTCGGCTACGACAAGGACACGCCGAATCCGCCGGGCGGCGAGATCCAGCGCGACAAGGCGGGCAATCCCACCGGTCTTCTGTTGGCCAAGCCGAACGCGCTGATCCTCTACGCCACGCTCGGTGCGGGGCCGAAACTGCCGATCGAGTACCAGGTCAATTCCACCCGGCATTTCATGCGGGAACTGAATCGCCTTGGCATCACGTCAGTGATCGACGCCGGGGGCGGCTTCCAGAACTATCCCGACGACTACGAAGTCATCCGGAAGTTGCACGCCGACGATGAGCTGACGGTGCGCATCGCCTACAACCTTTTCACCCAGAAGAAGGGAGAAGAGTTGGCCGACTTCGATCGCTGGACGAAGATGCTCGCGCCGCGCGAAGGCGACGACATGCTGCGGCACAACGGTGCCGGCGAAATGCTGGTGTTCTCCGCGGCCGACTTCGAACTGTTCAGCGAGCCGCGTCCCGAACTGACGCCGAACCTGGAGCCCGATCTCGAGAGCGTGGTGAAGCTGCTGGTCCAGCATCGCTGGCCGTTCCGGATCCATGCGACGTACGAGGAAAGCATCGCGCGCATCCTCGATGTGTACGAGAAGGTGGATCGCGAGATGCCCTTTGATGGGCTGCACTGGATCATCGATCATGCGGAGACCATTTCCGAGCGCAGCATCGAACGCGTGCGCGCGCTCGGCGGCGGCATCGCCATCCAGCACCGGATGGCGTACCAGGGCGAGGCGTTCGTGGAGCGCTACGGCGCGGATTCCGCGGCACGGACGCCGCCCGTCCGGCGCATGCTGGACGCGGGCGTCCCGGTGGGCGCCGGTACCGACGCCACGCGCGTGGCGAGCTACAACCCGTGGGTGGCGCTGTACTGGTTGTGCACCGGGCGCACGCTCGGCGGTCTTCAGCTGTACGGCGAGGACAATCGCCTGGAGCGTGAGCAGGCGCTGCGCCTGTGGACGCACGGGAGCGCCTGGTTCTCCACCGAACAGACACGGAAAGGCGTGCTGGCGACGGGCCAGTTCGCCGACATCACGCTGCTGTCGGCGGACTTCTTCTCGGTGCAGGACGAAGTGATCCAGGACATCACCAGCGTGCTGACCATCGTCGGCGGCAAGGTCGTGCATGGTGAGGGCAACTTCGCGTCGCTGGCGCCAAGCTTGCCCGCACCGATGCCCGACTGGTCACCGGTGCGCCACTTCGGCGGCTACCAGGGCGCGACGTTGCAGCAGGCAACGGCAGTGTTCACCGCGGCGCACGATCGCACGCATGTGGCGGGTGCTGGATGCGGCGTTCATCGGCACGGTCATGCGGCGCACCACAAGACACCGATCCAGGATTACCAGAGCTTCTGGGGCGCGCTGGGCTGTTCGTGCTTCGCGTTCTGATGCACGCGCCCCACGTCCGCTTCATGCACTTCAGGAAACCGCGATGAACCAACCCTCTTCACCACCGGGCGCCCCCGTACTCGGTGCTTGGTCGCCTTTGAGCCAGCCCACGTTCCGCAATCTCTGGCTCGCGGTCCTCGCGGGCAACATCGGTACCTGGATCCACGACGTCAGTGCTGCGTGGGTGATGGCCGAGACCACCGGCTCGCCGTTCATGGTGGCCGCCGTGCAGTCGGCCACCACGCTGCCGGTGGTGCTGCTCGCGGTGCTGGCCGGCACGCTGGCGGACATCGTCGATCGCCGGAAGTACCTGATCCTGGCGCAGCTGTGGATGCTGCTGGTCGCCAGTACGTTGGCCGTGCTGGCGCACCTCGACATGCTGGGGCCATGGACCCTGATCACGCTGACGTTCGCGCTCGGCATCGGTGGGGCGATGGCCTTGCCCGCACAGCAGGCGACGGTGCCCGAGATGGTGCCGAAGTCGATGCTGAGCCAGGCGGTGGCGCTGTCATCGCTGAGCATGAACATCGCGCGTGCCGTGGGCCCCGCGCTGGGCGGGCTGATCGTGGCCAATGCCGGCATCCAGTGGGCCTTCGCGATCAATGCGCTCAGTTTCCTCGGCGTGGCCATCGTGCTGGTCGCCTGGCGGCGTACGCCGAGCGCGACGACATTGCCGCCGGAATCGTTCGGTGTCGCGTTGCGTGCGGGCCTGCGCTACGCCACGCAGGCCTCCGTGCTGCAGTCCGTGCTGGTGAAGGCCGCCAGCTTCTTCGTCTTCGCCAGCGCGTTGACGGCGTTGCTGCCCATCGTCGTGAACCGCGACCTGCAGGCCAGTGCCGGCACCTACGGGTTGCTGCTGGGCTGCATCGGCATCGGTGCGATCAGTGGTGCGCTGTTGCTGCCGAAACTGCGCGCACGCATCGATCCCGACCGCATGGTGCTGATCGCCACGCTGGTCTATGCCGGTTGCATGCTGGCACTGGCCTTGCTGCGCAACGTCCAGGTGCTGTTCGTGGTGTCGCTGGTCAACGGCTTCGCGTGGATCACGGTGCTCTCGTCGTTGCAGATCGCCGCCCAGACCTCGGTGCCGGCATGGGTGAGGGCGCGTGCGTTGTCGCTGTACATCGTCGTGTTCTCGGGCGGCATGGCCATCGGCAGCCTGGGCTGGGGCACGCTGGCGCAGCAGACCAGCACCACCACCGCCCTGCTGATCGCCGCCGCAGGCACCGTGGTCGCCGCACTGTTCGGTGTGCGGTATCGCCTGGGCGAAGCCGCGCGCGTGAACGTCACCCCGTCCGGTCACTGGCCGCAACCGGTGCTTGTGGACGATGTCGCGGGCGATCGCGGACCCGTGCTGATCACGATCGAATACAGGATCGCGCTGGATCACCGCGAGGAATTCCTCGCTTTGATGCAGGCGCTGGGGCGCAGCCGTCGTCGCGACGGCGCGGTGCAGTGGGGTGTCGCCGAGGATACGGAAGTGCCGGGCACGTACCTCGAGTATTTCCTGGACGGCTCGTGGCTGGAGCACCTGCGACAGCACGAGCGGGTCACCGAAGGCGAGCGGGTGCTGCAGGAGCAGATCCTCGCGCTCCTCTCGGACCCGACTGTCCGACCCCATGTCCGTCATTTCGTAGGCGGTAACCCGGGCGCGCCGTTGAAGACGTCGAACATGTCCGGCGGCAAGGAGATGGTGTGACCGTCCTGCGATGCACGATGGATACCGCACGGAACGGGCAGGGTACGCGTCGCGCGCTCCAGGATCGTCGAGCGGATTGATCATGCGCGCTGTCCTGTCTCCAGTCCTGCTGCTGATGGCGGTGGAATCTTCGGCGGCGCAGTTCGAATTGCTGCGCTACGAGGACAACTTCGCCACCCAGCGCCACAACTGTACGGAGCGTCGGCCGATGGCCTGCTGGAAGCATCGCCCGCTAGGCGAGGATGCGACCGTGAGCATCGGGGGCGGCCTGCGCTGGCGCTACGAGTACATCGACAACCCGGCGTTCGGCGATGCCCCGCAGGATCGCGCGGGGGTGGTGCTCCAGCGCTACTCCATCTTCGCGGACCTGGCATGGGGCGCGCACTGGCGTGGCTTCGCACAGCTGGGCATGTCGCTGGCACATGGACGGGCCGACGGACCCTCCCCGGTCGATGCCAATCGCCTTGATCCGACGAACCTGTTCGGCGAGTGGCGCGCCAACACGGCGACCGGGACCCGCGGTGTGCGCGTCGGCATCCAGGAACTGCGGTTCGGATCCGGCCGACTGATCGACGTGCGGGAAGGGCCCAATGTGCGGCGAAGTTTCGAGATGGCACGTGCCTATGCGCATTACGGCGACTGGCGCGTGGATGTCATCGCCGGCGTGCCCAGAGAGCATCGGCCGGGAACCTTCGATGATGCTCGCCTCGACAGCCAGCATCTCCATGGCGTTTACGGCGCTGGCCGCGGCTGGGACGTCTACCTGCTGCACTACGAGGATGCGCGCGCCCGCTATCTGAACGCTGCAGCGCACGAGCGTCGCTGGACCTTTGGTGCCAGGCGTTTCGAGGATCGGGGTGCGTGGGCGTGGAACTGGGAATTCATGGCCCAGGGCGGCCGCTACGGCAACGCCGACATTCGCGCGTGGTCGGTCGCCACCGACACGGGCTACACGTTCGAGGCCACCGTCTGGCAACCGCAGGTCGCGCTACTGGCATCCATCGCCAGTGGCGACCGTGACCCGGACGACGGTCGGCTCCAGACCTTCAACCCGATGTATCCCCGCGGCAACTACTTCGGCGACGAGGCGACGCTGGGGCCGCGAAATTTCTTCAATCTCCAGCCGGTGCTCCGCCTGCAACCCACACCGCGGATGGAACTGAGTGGCCGGGTCGACTTTTTCTGGCGCCACCGCACGCAGGACGGGGTTTACGCACCCAATGGCCGGTTGATACGCGCACCAGGTGACAGCAATGCCCGCCATGTGGCGACGATCGCCTCGCTCAGCGCTGACTGGGTCCTGACGCCGGGATGGGACGCCGCAATGACGCTCGCGTATTTCCGGCCGGGATCATTCCTGCGCGAGACGGGCGCACACGCGCCGCTAAGACATGTCGAGATGACGATCCAGCACCAGTTCTGAAGCGTGCCAACCCGTCGCCAGTTCCCGATTCTGCTGAGCGATCAACAGTCCCCAACCTGATGAGGAGGAAACATCCATGAGCAAGACCATCCGCCGCACCGCGAGCTTCGGCGTACCGTGGGAAAACGCCTACCGCTACGTGCAGGCCGTCCGGATCGACAACACGATCTATGTGTCCGGCCAGCTGTCGCATACCCCGCAGGGCGAGTTCGTCGCACCTGCAACACTGGACGAGAACGGCAAGCCGGCAGACTTCTCGACGATGGAGGCGCAGATGCGGCAGACCTACGAAAACGCGAAGTTCATACTCGGAGAACTGGGGGCGAGCCTGGACGACGTGGTCGAAGAAACGCTGTTCGTGCTGGACATTCCCTCGGCATTCGCGGCAAGCGGAAAGGTTCGTCCGGCCGTGTACGGACAGGAAGTTCCTCCGCTGGCGAGCAACCTGATCGGCGTCTCCTCGCTGGCGCGCCCGGATCAGCTGATCGAGATCGCGTTCCGTGCGGAAATCCGCCCTTGACGTCGGTGTTGAGCACCAGCTGTCTGGGATCGCAGTCGTCCATCAAGCGGCTGCGAACCGGCTGCCTCGTTGAACGACGGAAAGTAACGCAAGTGGACATGCCTCTACGATCCAATCCGAGGAATCTGTTTCGGATGCAGGAGGGCATTGGCGGCACTCCGTCGATGCCCCATGGGCCTGCTCCATTCCAGCGTGGATGCTCGAAAGCCAGGTCGGTGACCTCGGCGCTCGTCTACATCGAGTTCCGGTTCCGCGAGCCCATATCGCTGAAGGACATCGCCGAGGCATCGCATGTCAGCCGATTCCACTTCGCGCGTACCTTCCGCTCGCAGACCGGGATGAGCCCCATGCAGTACGTGCGCTGGCGACGCGTGCTGGAAGCGAAGCGTCTGTTGCGGACGGGGAGGGTTCCGTTGGCGACGATGGCGACGGACCTGGGCTACTTCGACCACAGCCATTTTTCGCGCGCATTCCGTGCGGCGACCGGCGTAAGTCCCCATCAGTATCTCGCCACCGTGAAGGGTTCTTGCGACGTCAGGCCGTAGACGCGCCGACATTGGCGCATCGCCGGCTATCGAGTGGTGGCCACACCGTGAAATCCGCTCATGGCGTCAAGCGGACACCCTGCCCGGATGTCCGCCTCTGGCTGACGGATGAAGCGCTCCTCCACTGTCACTCGGGAATTCGCGCGGTCACCTTGATCTCGAAGTCGAAGCCCGCCAGCCAGGTGACGCCGAGCGCGGTCCAGTTCGGGTAGGGCGTGGTCGGGAACACCTCGTCCTTGACCTTCAGCACGGTCTCGAACTGGTGCTCGGGATCGGTGTGGAAGCTGGTCAGGTCGACGATGTCGTCCAGACCACAACCGGCGGCGCGCAAGGTCGCCTCGAGACGGGTGAAGGCCAGGCGCACCTGGGTCTCGAAGTCGGGTTCGGGCGATCCGTCTTCACGGGCGCCCACTTGGCCGGACACGAACAGGAAGCCGCCGGAACGGATGGCGGGCGAATAGCGATGCTTGTCGTACAGGGCCCGGCGGCCCTCGGGAAAGACGACGTCTCGGATGGTCATGGGAAATCTCCTGATGGGGCCAACGGCCCTGGGGTGGATGGCGATCACTCTAGAGACGCCCTCCGCCCGGATATACGTCGCGATCGCGGGATCACTGTTTGTAGAATCCAAACAATCCCATCCATCCCTGGAGCCCGCATGGACCGTATTGACGCGATGCAGGCTTTCGTCCGCGTGGTCGAGACCGGCAGCTTCACCAAGGCCGCCGACACGCTGCAGGCCAGCCGGACGCGGGTCACGCAGCTGGTGCAGCAGCTCGAGACGCACCTGCGCGTGAAGCTGCTCCATCGCACCACGCGCAAGGTCAACGTCACCGCCGATGGCGCGGCGTACTACGAACGCGTGGTCCGTCTGCTCGCGGATATCGACGACGCGGAAACCAGCCTGTCGTCGGCGTCCGCCTCGCCGCGTGGCCGGCTGCGCGTGGACGTGCCCGCACCGCTGGCCAGCCTGGTGCTGGTACCGGCGCTGCCGGACTTCCATGCGCGCTACCCCGATATCCAGCTCGACCTCGGCGCCAGCGACCGCAAGATCGACCTGATCGACGAGAACGTGGACTGCGTCATCCGCGGCGGCGAGCTCACCGATGCGTCGCTGCGTGCACGACATCTCGCCGATCTGCCGCTAGGCGTGTACGCCGCGCCCGCGTATCTGGCGCGCGCCGGAGTGCCGGCGCATCCGTCGGCGATGGAGGATGCCGGGCACCGCATCGTCGGCTACCGTAGTTCGCGCACCGGCAGTGCGCTGATGACGCCGATGCATCGCGGTGACGAGGAACTGCGCGTGCAAGGGCGCCACGTGCTGTCGGTGGATGATGGCAATGCCTATCTCGCCGCCGGCCTCGCGGGGCTGGGCGTGCTGTGGCTGCCGCAGTACATGGCGCGCGGACCGTTGGCGCGTGGCGAACTGGTGACGCTCTTCGAAGACTGGCAGCTCGACCCGATGCCGATGTACCTGGCGTTCCCGCCCAGCCGGCACGTCAGCCGCAAGCTGCGCGTGCTCATCGACTGGGTCGTGGAGCTGATGGCGCAGCACGCGCCGGCCATCCAGCCACCGCGCTAGGTTCCTCGGCCCCGGCCATCGAAGGCGCGGGGCGGGGATGCATCAGGAACGGTCGACGCTGCGCGCAGACCGTGCCGGGATCACTCTTCGTCCACGGCCGTGATGCGTGCCTTGCCGACGCGACGACGCTCCAGCGTCAGCACGTCGATGCGCCAATCGCCCGAGCGCACGCTGTCGCCAACGGCAGGCAGCCGCTCCAGTGCGTGCAGGAACAGGCCCGACAGGCTGACGTACGCGGGATTTCGCTCCAGCGCGATGCCGGTGGCGCGCTCCACGTCTTCCATCGACATGGACGCATCGACGATCCAGCCGCCGTCGGCCTGCTCTGCGCCGTAGTCGGCATCGCGCGTATCCGCCAGGTCGCCGGCAATCGCGGCAAGCAGGTCGTTCGCGGTAACGATACCCTCGACGCTGCCGTACTCGTCCACGACCACCGCCAGCGGGATGGCGTGCTGCTTGATGCGCTCCAGCGCCCGCAGCGCCGTCGTGCCTTCGGGCAGCGTCAGCGGCTCGCGCAGATGGTCGGCCAGCACCAGCGGCTTGCCGGACAGCAGGCCCGCCAGCAGGTCGCGGCTCTGCACCACGCCCTGCAGGTTGTCGAGTTCGCCATCGCCGACCAGCAGGCGCGTATGCGGCGACTGCATCAGCAACTGCGCGGCGTGCTCGGGGCCCTTCCGGGTGTCGATCCACTGGATGTCGGTGCGCACGGTCATCACGCTGGCCACCGAGCGGTCCGCCAGCGTCAGCACGCTGCGGATCATGTCGTGCTCGACGGCTTCCAGGCCGGGTTCTTCACGCGCTTCCTGGCCGGACGGTTCGTTGGCGGCATCGGTCGACGGGCG
Source organism: Pseudoxanthomonas sp. PXM02 (assembly GCF_014851805.1). GTDB lineage: Bacteria > Pseudomonadota > Gammaproteobacteria > Xanthomonadales > Xanthomonadaceae > Pseudoxanthomonas_A. The sequence goes on along the minus strand of NZ_JACVAK010000001.1, from coordinate 591,876 downwards.
CGAGCCGAGCAGCGTGAGTACCGCATTGGCGGTGCGCTGGCGGAAGGGCAGGCGCTGGGCGTGCTTCTCGCGATTGAAGCGCGACCACTGGTTGAAGCCTTCGATCAGGATCGAGAACACGATGGCCGCGTACAGATAACCCTTCGGGATCTTGAAGCCCAGGCCTTCGGCCACGAGGCTGAAGCCGATCATCAGCAGGAAGCCCAGGCACAGCACCACCACCGTGGGATGCCGGTTGACGAAGCTGGTGAGCGGCTTGCTGGCCAGCATCATCACGACCATGGCGATGATCACGGCCGCGAACATTACGCCGAGTTCGTCGACCATGCCGACCGCGGTGATCACCGAGTCGAGCGAGAACACGGCGTCAAGGATGACGATCTGCGTGACCACCAGCCCGAAGCTGGCGTACACCTTGTTGCCGCCGGCCTCGTGCGCACGGCCTTCAAGGCGTTCGTGCAGCTCCATGGTGGCCTTGAACAACAGGAACAGGCCGCCGACCAGCAGGATGAGGTCGCGTCCGGAGAAGGCGTGTTCGAAGACGGAGAACAGCGGCGTCGTCAGCCGCATGATCCAGGAAAGTGTCGCCAGCAGGCCCAGCCGCATGAGCAGCGCCAGGCTCAGGCCGATCAGGCGCGCTTTGTCGCGCTGATGCGGAGGAAGCTTGTCCGCCAGGATGGCGATGAAGACGAGGTTGTCGATGCCGAGGATGATCTCGAGCACCACCAGTGTTGCCAGACCCATCCAGATCGTCGGGTCGGATAACCATTCCATGCAGGTAAGTGGAAGCCAAGGGACTTGGATCATCGCACGCGTCGCGCAATGCGCTTTTCTCTACCGCGCGATTAACTGAATCTTACGTTCATGTTGTGCGGCAATCCGCACATGCGCGGATGATTTCCGCGGTGCCTTGCACTAAAGAAGGGCGTCGCGCGGTGGCTTCGTTGCTGGCCAACGCTTAGTATCGCGTCGTCGCTCAAGCCCGCACACGGCTACGCCAGAGCGCTCCACTCAATCACCTAGGAGAACCCATGCGTTCTGTTGCGCACCGTGTCCCTGCGTCCTTGATGGCGCGTACCTGCAAGCTCGCCGCTGCCGGCGGCCTGCTTGTCCTGCTCGTCGCCTGCAAGCCGCAGGCCCCCGCCAGCGAACCCGCCGCCGCTGCGCCCACGCCTGCCACGGGCGGTGGCGAACTGAACCTCTACACCACGCGCGAACCCGCCCTGGTGCAGCCGCTGCTCGATGCCTTCACCGCGCAGACCGGCACCAAGGTCAACACGGTGTTCGTCAAGGACGGCCTGCCCGAGCGCCTGCGTGCGGAAGGCGAGCGTTCGCCGGCCGACGTGCTGATGACCGTCGACAGCGGCAACCTGATCGAACTGGTCGATGGCGGACACACGCAGCCCGTCGCATCCGAGGTGCTCGATGCCGCGATCCCCGCGCACCTGCGTGCGGCCGATGGCCAGTGGTTCGCGCTGTCGCTGCGCGACCGCGTGCTGTATGCGCGCAAGGACCTGTCGCTGGCCGGCTTCGCCTACGAAGACCTGGCCAAGCCGGAATGGAAGGGCAAGGTGTGCATCCGCTCGGGCCAGCATCCCTACAACATCAGCCTGATCGCGGCGATGATCGCGCATGCCGGCGAACCGGCCACCGAACAGTGGCTGCGCGGAGTGAAAGCCAACCTGGCGCGCAAGGCTGCCGGTGGCGACCGCGAAGTGGCGCGCGACATCCTGGGCGGCATCTGCGACATCGGCATCGCCAACGCGTACTACGTCGGCCGCATGAAGAACAGCGAGGAAGGCTCCGAACAGCGCCAGTGGGGCGATGCGATCCAGGTGGTGCGCCCGGTGTTCGCCTCGGCAAATCCCAGCGGTACCCACGTCAACATCAGCGGCGCCTCGGTGGCGAAGTTCTCGCCCAACCGCGACAACGCGGTGAAGCTGCTCGAATACCTCGTCTCGGATGAAGCGCAGAGCCTCTACGCCAAGGCCAACTACGAGTATCCGGTGAAGGCGGGCGTCGAACTGGATCCGGTCGTCGCCAGCTTCGGCACGCTGACCAGCGATCCGCTGCCATTGCAGCAGGTCGTGGCCCAGCGCAAGAAGGCCAGCGAACTGGTCGATCGCGTGGGCTTCGACAACTGATCGTCGCGCGATGAGGACAGCCCGCCGGCTGCCCGCAGGATGGCGCATCGCCGCGGCCGGCATCGGGCTGGCCGCGGTGGCGCCGCTGATCGCGCTGGTGGTAGAAGCCGCCGGTGGCAGTGGCGGGCTGTGGGCGCACCTCGCGCGCCATGTGTTGCCGCAGGCGGGCGTGAACACGTTGCTGCTGCTGGCTGGCGTCGGCGTGATCGTCGGCGTCGTGGGTACGGGCACCGCCTGGCTGGTGACGGCGTACGCGTTTCCGGGTCGCCGCGTGATGGCGTGGGCATTGCTGCTGCCGCTCGCGGTGCCCACCTACGTCGTTGCCTACGTCTACCTCGACCTGCTGCATCCGCTCGGTCCGCTGCATGGTGGTCTGCGTGCGGTCCTCGGCATCGATGATCCGCGCGACCTGCGCCTGCCGGATGCGCGCTCGCTGGTGGGCTGCATCGTGCTGCTGGGTTTCGTGCTGTATCCGTATGTCTACCTGACCACCCGCGCGATGTTCATGACGCAGGCCGGCGGCCTGCTGGATGCCGCGCGCTCGCTGGGTACGCCGGCGTCGTCGCTGTTCCATCGCGTGGCGCTGCCGCTGGCGCGACCGGCGATCGCGGTCGGCATGGTGCTGGCGCTACTGGAAGCCCTCAATGACATCGGCGCGTCCGAATTCCTCGGCGTGCAGACGCTCACCGTGTCCGTCTACACCACCTGGATCGCGCGTGGTGATCTGGCCGGTGCGGCGCAGATCGCGCTGGGCATGCTGGCGGTGGTGCTGGCATTGCTGGCGCTGGAGCGCTACGCACGACGGCGGCAGCGCTACGCCACGGCGCGACGCCCGCAGCCGATGCAGCCCACGCGCCTGCGCGGCATCGGCGCGTTTGCCGCGTTCGTGGCAACGTTGTTGCCGGTGACGATCGGCTTCCTGTTGCCGTTCGCGCACCTGGCGATGAGCGGCTGGCAGCGCTGGCGGCAGGCCGGGTTGTCGCCGCAATTGCTGGACAGCCTGTGGAACACCCTGAAAGTCGCCGTGCTGGCCACCGCACTCACCCTGGTCGCGGCGCTGGTGGTGGTGTGGGCGCTGCGACTAGCGCGCGCGCGGCGGCACTCCCGCGTGGAGGCGATCAGCCTGCGCAGTGCCAGCCTGGGCTACGCCATTCCCGGCACCGTGCTCGCGCTGGGCCTGCTGGCGCCGATGGGCGCGTTCGATGCCGGTCTGTCCGCACTGCTGGCGCCGTTCGATGTTCGGCCACAGCTGTGGCTGATGGGTTCGGCCGCCGCGCTGGTGATCGCGTACACGCTGCGGTTCCTGACCATCGCCATCGGCAACCTCGAAGCGGGCATGGAGCGCATCGCACCGTCGCTGGACGATGCCGCGCGCAGCCTCGGCGAGACACCCGCCGCCGTACTGCGCCGCGTGCATCTGCCGTTGCTTCGACCGGCGCTGGCGGCGGGCGCCTTGCTGGTATTCGTCGACGTGATGAAGGAACTGCCGGCGACGCTGCTGCTGCGGCCGCTGGGTTTCGACACACTGGCGACCTGGCTGTACGCCGATGCCGCGCGTGGCGCGTATGAGGAAGGCGCCATCGCGGCGCTACTGATCGTGGTGGCCGGCCTGTTGCCGGTCGTGCTGCTGGCGCGTGCCGGCCATCGCATGGGGAGGTGCGCCGCATGACGCAGGACGCTTGGCTGGAACTGGACGGCGTAGCGGTCGGGTATCCCGGTCCGGACGGATGGCGCACGGTGGTGCAGGGCCTGTCGCTGGCACTGCCGCGCGGCGAGATCGGCGCACTGCTGGGCGCCTCTGGCTGCGGCAAGACCACCGCATTGCGCGCCATCGCCGGCTTCGAACCGATCACCGGTGGCCGCATCGTGCTCGACGGCATCGAGCTCGCGGGACAGCACCACGCGCTGGCACCGGAACAGCGGCGCGTCGGCATGATGTTCCAGGACTACGCGTTGTTCCCGCATCTGGATGTCGCCGGCAACATCGCCTTCGGCATCCACACGCTCGCGTCCGCGCCGCGCGCCGCGCGCGTGCAGGAACTGCTGGAGTTGGTCTGCCTGCGCGATGCCGCACGCGCCTATCCGCATGAACTCTCCGGCGGACAGCAGCAGCGCGTCGCCCTGGCGCGTGCGCTCGCGCCGCGTCCATCGCTGTTGCTGCTGGACGAACCCTTCTCCAGCCTCGACGTGCAGACCCGTGCGCGCCTCGCCGCGGATCTGCGCAGTCTGTTGAAGGCGGCGGAGACGACCTCGCTGTTCGTCACCCACGACCAGTCCGAAGCCTTCGCCATGGCGGACCGCGTCGGCGTGATGGCGCAGGGCGACCTGCTGCAATGGGATCGCCCCGACCGCCTGTACCGGCACCCCGCGCACCGCGAGGTGGCCCGTTTCATCGGGCGCGGCGTGCTGGTGCCCGCCGCCGTGCTGCAGGCAGGAGGCGAGGGCGACGTGCTGCTGCGACCCGGCGACCTGCGTCCGGATCCCGCCGGCCACCTGCGCGGCGTGCTGACCGCAGTGACGTTCCGCGGTCCGCATTTCGAAGGCCGCGTGCAGTTGCCGAATGGCGACTGCCTGGACGTCGACCTCGGCCCCGCAACGCCGCCCGCCGTCGGCAGCACGTTGGTCATGACTTGGCAGGATGCGGCGCCGATCCGCTTCCCTGCGTGACGCGCTAGCGCTGTGCCGCCAGCGCCACCGCGTCGGCGCCGGCCGGGAAATGCAGCTGTCCGTCAATGTCGTGGACCGCGTGCCACACGCCTTCCGCCACGTCGGTTTCCAGGGTCACGGCGGTGCTGCGGCCGAGTCCGGCGAACACGCTGTGCGCATACGGCTGGTAGTGCTCGGGAATCAGTCCCTGCATGCGCTGCTGTCCGTTGACGGTGAACCGCGTGGACGGTCCGTAGCCCGGTTCGACCAGCACGGCGCGTACGCCGAACGCCGCCAGTTCGTGCCGCAGCGATGCGGTGAAACCTTCCACCGCCGTCTTGCTCGCGGTGTAGGCAGCGACCAGCGGGAACGGCGCCAGCGTGGCGCTGGAGGTGACGTTGACGATGACGCCGGCACCGCGTTCGCGGAACTGCGGGATCACCGCCTGACACATCGCCATCGTGCCGAAGGTGTTGGTCTCGAACACCTCGCGCACCGTGGACATCGGCGTGGCTTCGAATGCACCGAACAGGCCGATGCCCGCGTTGTTGACCAGCGCGTCGATCGGACCCGCCGCGTCGATCGCCGCCGCGATGCTGTCGGGCCGGGTGACGTCCAGCGCCAGCAGGCGCAGGCGGGAGGAGGCGGGCAGCAGGTCTTCGCGCGGCTGGCGCTGGGTGGCGATGACGTTCCAGCCGTGGGCCAGGAAGTGGCGGGCAGTCTCCAGGCCGTAGCCGGAAGAGCAGCCGGTGATCAGGACGGTCTTCATGTGTTCTCCGAGAGTGGGTTGACGCGGGAGGCACGATAGGCCAGCCTCATCGGATGATCGATAACAGATCGTCGTGATTTATTTAGCGAGCGTCCGGAATGGCTGACCCGCTCTCCGATGTCGTGCGCCTGCTGCATCCGCGCTCGGTCTTCGCCAACGTCATCAGCGGCAAGGGCAACTGGGCCGTGCGCTATGCCGACTACGGGCTGCCCGGGTTCTGCATCGTGCTGGAAGGCAGCGCACTGCTGGCCGTGGACGGGCACGACCCCGTCACCCTGCGCGCGGGCGATTTCGTGCTGCTGCCCACCACGCCGCCATTCACCCTCTCCAGCTTCGTGCCGGCGCCGCCGGTCTTCATCGATCCGCGCGTGGTGCCGGGCGGACGCGGCGAACTGCGCCACGGCGATCCGGATGGACCGCCCGACATGCGCTCGCTGGGCGGCGCCTTCCTGTTCGATACGAAGCAGGCCGGCCTGCTGGCCTCGCTGCTGCCGGTGATCGTGCACGTGCAGGGATCGCAACGCCTGCAGCAGCTCGTGCAGATGGTCGGCGAGGAATACGAGGCGCAGCAGCCCGGCAGCGACTACCTGCTGTCGCGTCTGGTCGAGATGCTGCTGGTGGAAGCCATGCGCTGGACCAGTGCGCTGGATGCGCCGCCGGGCCTGCTGCGTGGACTGGGCGACGAACGGCTGGCGCGCGCGCTCACGCGCATCCATGCGGATATCGCGCACGCGTGGACGGTGGCCGAACTGGCGGACGCCGCGGCGTTGTCGCGTTCCACCTTCTTCGACCGCTTCACCCGCGCCGTCGGCGTGGCGCCGATGGAGTATCTGGCAACGTGGCGCATGGAAGTCGCCAAGGACCTGCTCGCCCAGGGCGAACTCACCGTGGCGCAGGTGGCCGAGCGCGTGGGCTATGGCTCGACCAGCGCCTTCAGCGTGGCCTTCAGCCGGCGCGTGGGCGAGCCGCCCAGCCGCTACGTCCGCGGGCGCTGATGCACGCGCGGATCAGCTGCCGCGCTGTGCGCGCCGCAGGTAACGGATCGCCGCGTTCTCCCATTGCCGCGGGCCACTCGCACCACGCGCCGCGCGTTGCAGCTGGCCGGCTTCCCAGCCGGTGAACACGCGCGGATCCACGTAGTTCTTCTCGCAGATGCGCGGCGTGTTGCCCAGCAGGTCGGCGGCGCCCCGCAACACCGCCTGTCTTATCCGCGTGCGCTGCGCAGCGTCGTCCTCGTCGGGCACGTCCGTGCCGGCGAGCGTGCGGAAGGCGAGCAGGGTGGCGCCCAGCGTGCGGAAATCCTTCGCCGTGTACGGCCCGTCGAGGTGCGCATGCAGGTACGCGTTGACGTCGCCCGAGGTGATGCGCTGCACCTTGCCGTCCTCGCGGTACTGGAACAGCGCCTGACCCGGCAGCTGCCGGCACTGGCGCACCAGTTTCACCAGCCGCGCATCGGACACGCTGGATTCGAGCGGTTTGCCGCCTTTGCCGCGGAACGCGAAGCGCACTTCGCCGGCAGCGATGAAGTGCGCGTGCACGTTGCGCAGCGTGGTCAGGCCGTACGAACCGTTTTCCTTCTGGTAGCTCGCGTTGCCGACGCGCAGCAGCGTGTGCCCGAGCAGGGCGACGACGAGCGCGACGATCTTCTCGCGCGGCAAGCCGGGCAGAGCGAGGTCGGCGCGCACCTGGCGGCGCAGGCGGGGCAGGGCATCGGCGAAGGCGATCAGGCGGTCGTACTTGCGCGCACCACGCTCGGCCTGCCACGCGGCGTGGTAGCGGTACTGCTTGCGCCCGCGCGCATCGCGGCCGGTCGCCTGCAGGTGGCCACTTGCGTCGGGGCAGATCCAGACATCGGTATAGGCCGGGGGAATCGCCAGTTGGCGGATGCGCGCGAGGGTGGCCGCATCGCGGATCGCGCGGCCGCGTGCATCCAGGTAGGCGAAGCCGCGCCCGCGCCGACGGCGGCGCAGGCCGGGCATGGCGTCGGAGGTGTAGTGCAGGCCGGCCACGACGGCTCAGAAGTCGTCGACGTACTCGATCACCAGACCGTACTGCGCGGCGATCCCGTCGGCGGTGGCGGTCACGGTCTCGGCATAGGGCGAGGCCACCTCGACTTCCACGTCGTGCACGTCGCTTGCACCGATGTCGTCGGGCAGCCCGGCGGAACTGGAATCGTCGTCGTCCATGTGCGGCATCAGGTCCGCCAGCTCCTCCAGGCGCTCCACGCCGTCGACGCCTTCCAGCGCCGCCATCAAGGCATCGAAGCCGGTCTGTGGGCCGGTGGCCCGGAGCCTGATCGTCGTCATCGTGTCCCTCCGCGCCGCGCGCGATGCTGTCGTGGCCTCGAACTTAGGTGCGGGGTGGTCACGCTGTCGTGAAGCTGGCGTGTTCCGGTGGTGGGGCGTTCAGCAGGAGGCGCGCCGTTCGCGCATCGGCTTGTTGGTCGGACGTGGCAGCCCTAAGATCCCGCTGTATTGCATGGGGGGCGGCCGCATTCACGGATCCGCTGTCGCGTAGTTTGCGGAGGGGCATGGATGATCTATCTGCGCTGGGGCAAGGACGACATCGTCGATCTGGAGAGCGTCGGACTCGCCCACGTCGTCACGGAGTGCGATATCGACGGATCGGTGCTGCGGGAGATCGGCTTCGATCGTTCCGGCAATCCTATGCATCGCGCACCGGATCCGGTCTCCGCCTTCTTCCTGTTCGACCTTCAATCGGTGGACGTCAGCCGCAAAACCGCCTGCATGTCCACCGAGCAGTTCAACGCCGCCTGGCGCGATGCCGGTTTGTCCGTCGGCACGCCATCCAACCATCGACAGGGATGTACATGATGAAAGTCGTCGCTGCAGGGTTTCTTCTGACAGGCGTTTCTCTGGCCACATCCGCTGCCGCACCCGAGCGCGTCCAGTTCACGGGCACGGTGCAGCAGGATGGATCGGCTCCCGTTGCGCTCGATCTCCAGTTGCCGTCCAGACAGGCCGCAACGCTTCGCCTGTCCGATGGCTCCTCGCTGGAGCTTGCGACGCCGGGAAGCGCCGCCAGTCCGGACAGCGCACGCGTCAGGCTGGTATCGCCTTCCGGCGAAGTCATGCACACGGCGACCATTCCGGGTGCCGGCGTCATCAGCACGTCGTTTGCGTATCTGGTCTGCAAGGGCGAGGTCACCTACATCAGTCCTGCGCCGGCGGTATCGCCCGCGTGCGATGCGTAACCTTGATGGTCCACTCAAGTCGAAGCCGCTTCGCGGGTCCGCTTAATCAAATGCCAAGGTCGACGATGCCGCGACGTTACGGGTTGACTTCACTGCTGGTTGCCTTGGCTTGCGTGGCCTGTGCCTCACCTCCCAGGGTTGATGTTGCCCAATGCAACGCGCGAGGTGGAGCCGTGCAAGGCGTCGGCATGTTTGGCACGCCCGCCTGTGTCATCCCTTACCCGGACGCCGGAAAGGCATGCAAGGATGGTTCGGAGTGCGAGGGCCTTTGCAAAGCGGCCCCGGACGCGGTCATCGGCGCCGAGGCGACCGGCACATGTCAGAAAGATACGCACGACATCTATGGATGCTACGACGAGATAAAAGCGGGCGTGGTTGTCGGGGGCATGTGCTTCGATTAGCCATATTCCGTAGGATGGGTTGAGCCGCAGGCGATACCCATCGGGTAGATCAGCCAGACCCCGTCTTTCGACCGGTGAAGAGACACCGTGAATAGCCCTTACTCACCACCCGATGCCGACTTGAGGCCAGACGTCGAATCGAGAGGTCGCGTTCTCCACGCCGTGGTTGCCTTCCTGTCCGGATTGATCGTCATTCCTTCCGCGATCTTTATCGCAGCCGAAATTCTCTTTCCGGGCGAACGTGGCATCGGCAACATCTACTTCTGGGGCAGCATTCTTGTGGGGAGTGTTCTGGCGGGCGTTCTGTCCTTCCCCTTCAAGCGCATGTCGCTTTGGCTGGCGGTTGTTTTCGGTCCTGCCTGCGTTTTGATCGCCCTGTTGGGGCTGGGGATTTGGGCCGTCGCCACCGATCGGATGTAGCACCTAGGATGGGTTGAGCCGCAGGCGATACCCATCGATGCGGTCAGTGTCGGGAATGCCGGTACGGAACAACGCGACCACGATCCGGCCGAACCTTGTCGCGTAGAACATGCGTGATGGGTATCGCCTGCGGCTCAACCCATCCTACGAAAGCGGTCCGCAAGCCTCCGCGGCTCGTCCGCAACCCTCCGAATCCCGGCTTCGACATGCCGCCACCTTGCGCGCGACTCGTCTAGACTTGCGCGCAAGTTCCGGCGCCTTGCACTGCAAGCCTCACAGACCCGCCTGCAAGCCTCGGATGCTCGCGCGCAAGCCTCCAAGGCTTGCGCCTCTCACATTGAGAGTCGCCGGCGAGTCTCGCGGGCTTGCCGCGACAAGCGTCCGGGGGTTGCGCGCAAGCCGCGGAGACTTGCCGGCGAGTGTTTCTGTCTTGCGCGCAAGTCTCCGCAGCCGACGCCTCACATTCCGAACCTTGCGGGCGGGCGGCAACGGCTTGTCGTGACATGTTTCCCATTAGCGCGCCGGATGCGTTCGACCCGTGCATCGCGCGCTACGCTGCGGGCGCCGGCCAGCGAGGCCGGTATCCCACGACACGGAATCAAGGACCGACCATGAGTCAAAACCGCATCAGCCTGAACTACTCCGAGAACTCGCTGGAGGTCATCGACGCCGCACTCGCGGTGCTGGACACCGAGTTCGCCAACCTCATCGGCCTGACCAACGACGAACGCCGCCAGCTCAACAAGATGGGCGACAAGTCCGAAGCCTTCTGCCGGCAGGCGGTCGTGGTGTTCTCCGAGAACAGCAGCGTGCTGCCGCGCAACTTCGACCTGCAAGGCTATCTCGACGACCTCAAGGCCCTCGACGAGCTGCGCCCGCGCCTGATGCGCGTGCAGCGCCTTTACGAACGCATGCTCGACAGCGAGATGGCGCTGGGCAGCGACCTGATGGCCGGCTCGCTGGAAGGCTATGCCGTGCTGAAGATCTCCGGCGAAGGCGAGGGCCTGGATCACCTGCGGAAGATCCTGTCCAACCGCTTCCGCCGCACATCGCGGCGCAGTGGCGAGGATGAAGGCAGCGACGCCGCGGAGTGACGCGCTGCACCTGATGCCACGAAAGGCCCCGCATGACGGGGCCTTTTCTTTTGATCGCACGACGCGCAGGACCGGCGCCCACATCCCGGAGACGCGCGCTGGTGCACAATGCCGCCCATTGAAACGAGCGGAACAGCCCATGGATATCGAGACCCTCCTGACGAACGCCCTGCGGGAAGCGGGGTACGGACAGGACGCCATCGGCTCGGCGATGCCGCGCATCCTGCGCATCCTGGAAGCCGAGGACGTGCGGATCGAGATGGGTCGCGCGCTGTCGCGCAAGGAGCGCGAGTACGTTCGCCTTCAGCTGGAACTGGGCCTCAGCGTGCGCGAAGTGGTGGCCGGGCTGAAGAAGTAGCCGGCGCCATGCGTCCGCCGGACATCGACGGACTGGCGGCCAGCACGCTGCAGTTGCCGCCCGGCACGTGGGCGACGGTGCTGGATTGCCTGTGCGAGCGGTTTCTGTCGGTCTCCCGGGCGCAGTGGATCGACCGGATGGCACGCGGGCGCGTGATGGATGGTGCGGGCCGCGCGATCACCCCGGAGACGCCGCATCGCGTCGGCCGGGAGGTGCACTACTACCGCGAAGTCGTCGACGAGCCGGTGATTCCTTTCGACGAAGCCATCCTGCACGTCGACGAAGATCTGCTGGTGGCCGACAAACCGCATTTCCTGCCGGTCACGCCCGCCGGTGGCCATGTGCATGAAACGCTGCTGGGGCGGCTGATCCGTCGCACCGGCAACACCGCCCTGGCGCCGCTGCACCGGATCGATCGCGAGACGGCCGGACTGGTGCTGTTCTCGACCCGTCCCGAGAGCCGCGCGCAGTACCAGGCGCTGTTCCGCGAGCGACGGATCGTGAAGCACTACGAAGCGCTCGCCCCGGCGTTGCCGCACCTTGCGTTCCCGCATACGCGCGCCAGTCGGCTCGTTGCCGGCACCCCGTTCTTCCGCATGCAGGAAGCGGATGGCGTGGCGAACAGCGAAACCCGGATCGAGGTGATCGCGCGCGACGGCGATCGCTGGCGCTATGCACTGGCGCCAGTCACCGGCCGCAAGCACCAGCTGCGCGTGCACATGGCCGCGCTGGGTGCACCGATTGCCGGGGATCCGCTGTATCCGGAGGTGCGTCATCGCGATCCGGGCGACTACACGGCGCGGTTGCAGTTGCTGGCCAGGCGGCTGGTCTTCATCGATCCGCTCAGCGGTGCCGAGCGCAGCCTCACCAGCGGGTTCGCGCTCGACGGTTGAGTGCTGTCGCCCCTGCGTGCGACGGTCGACGCGCTCGGTCATACTCGTTCGCGAGCGGTCCACTGTCGGGGACGACTGCTTCAACACGCGCCTGCGGGGAGTGCCCGACGTCATGCCCGGGAATCACACGTGCTCCGAATCACGCGCCACCTGCTGCTGTCCTGCTGCCTGCTGCTGATCTGCGTCCTGTCGAGTGCTGATGCCCGTGCGCAGGCGGCCGACGCCTCCGCTTCGCGCCCCAAGACCTGCCTGGTACTGGGCGGTGGTGGCGCACGGGGTGGCGCGCATGTCGGCGTACTGAAGGTGCTGGAGCGCGAACGCATCCCGATCGACTGCATCGTCGGCACCTCGATGGGCGCGGTCGTCGGTGGTCTGTATGCGGCGGGCTACAGCGCCGACGAGATCCAGACCATCCTGGACAACGTGGACTGGAACGCGGAGTTGCGCGACAAGCCGCCGCGCAGCGACCGTGGCATGCGCCGCAAGGAAGACGACCTGCGCCTGCTGGGCGGCATCGAACTGGGCATCCACGAAGGCCGCATCGCGTTTCCGCGCGGCGTCATCCAGGGGCAGCGGCTGGAACTGCTGCTGCGCAAGCTGTTGTTGCCGGTCGCCACGGTGGACGACTTCGACGACCTGCCCATTCCATTCCGCGCCGTTGCCACCGACATCGTGAAGGGCGAGAAGGTGGTGTTCGGCGGCGGCGATCTGGCGGCGGCGATCCGCGCCAGCATGTCGGTGCCGGGCGTGTTCGCGCCGGTGAAGATCGACGGCCGGCTGCTGGTGGATGGCGGCGTGCTGGACAACGTGCCGGTGGACGAAGCGCGCAAGCTGGGTGCGCAGCGCCTGATCGTCTCGCGCGTGGGTAGCCCACTGCGGACCGAAGAGGGGCTGACTTCGCCGCTGGCGATCACCGAGCAGATGAGCAGCATCCTGATGCAGCGCGAGGTGGAGGCGCAGTTGGCCACGCTGGGCGAGCAGGACCTGCTGCTGGCGCCAGACCTGGGCGACATCGGCAGCGAACAGTTCAACCGCGCGCCGGAGGCGGTGGCGCCCGGCGTGCGCGCCGCGGATGCGGTGGTGCCGCAGTTGCAGCGGTATGCCGTGGAGGCCGATGCCTACGCGACGTTCACCGCGCGTCACCGCATGCCGCGTTTCGACACGCCGGTGGTGCAGTTCGTCGATGTCGACGGCAGCAGCACCAACACGGCGGACTTCGTGCGCCAGCGCATGGCGCCGCTGGCCGGCAAGCCGCTGGAAGTCCCGGTGGTCGAGCAGACGCTGGCCACGCTGTACGGCGAAGGGCGCTACGAGAAGATCGGATGGACGCCGGTGCGGCGGGACGATGCCTGGGGGCTCAAGGTCAGTCCCGTGGACAAGGCCTGGGGGCCGGATTTCCTGCACCTGTCGCTGCGCGTGTCCGACGATTTCGACGGTGCCAGTGCGTACCAGTTCATCGCCGAACTGACCCGCACCGGCCTGTCCGAAGCCGGCGCCGAGGCGCGCGTGCGTGCGGCGATCGGCCAGGAGTCGCAACTGTTCCTGGAGTACTACCACCCGCTCGGGAAGCGTGCGCACCACGCGCTGTCGACGTACCTGCAGTACCGGGCGACCAACCGTGACATCTCGTTCGTGCAGGATGATCTGGGCGACTACCGCTACTTCCAGGCTTACGGGGGTGCGCGATGGACGTATTCGCCGCATCGCGACTGGGAGTTCTCCACGTTCCTCGAACGCGGCCACGAACGTGTGCGCTTCGATCTGGGCGATCCCGACCTCAGCGGCCGTTACCACGCCAACCTGGGCAGCTTGGGCGTGCAGTTGCGTCACGACTCGATCGACAGCTCCACGTTCCCCACGCAGGGGCATCGTGCCTCGCTGACGTACCAGCGGTTTGATGACGCGCTGGGGTCGACCGTGGACAGTGCGGTCACGCGCCTGCAGTGGGACGGTGCGTGGTCGCACGGCGAGCATCGTTTCGTGGGCGGCGTGCGTGCGTCCACGTCCACGGGCAGTGATGCATTGCTGGCGACCTACGGCTTCCTCGGCGGGCTGGGCAATCTGTCCGGCTATCCGGAGCAGAGCATTTTCGCGCCGCATACCGCGCTGCTGCGCCTGATGTACTACCGGCGTGTGTTGCGCCGGGACAGCTTGATCACCGTGCCGCTGTATGTCGGTGGCAGTGCGGAGTGGGGCGGCTTCTGGACGAGGCGCGACGAGGCGGACCTGGGCAGCATGATGCCGGCGGGCAGTCTGTTCGTCGGTGCCGATTCACCGCTCGGTCCGGTCTTCCTGGGCTGGGGCCGCGCCGAGGGCGGGCGCGATTCGTTCTACCTCACCTTCGGGTCGCTGCTGAGGACGCTCGATGGCTTCTGACCGCTCGCGCGCGCCTTCCACATCGACGACGGCGTGGCACGTGCTGCTCGGAGGTGCGTGGTATGCGCTTGCCCTGGTGTGGGGCGGCGAGTGGCTGTTCGCGCAGTTCACGGCGCGCGAATTCACGATGGGGTACGAAGTGGGGCCGCGCTGGACGCGCACGGCGCTGGCGTTCGCGCCGTTCGCCGGCCTGGCGTTGTACGCCTTCGTTCGCCGGCACGCGGTGTGGTCCGCGCGCGTGCGGTTGGCGTGGGCAACCGGCATCGCGCTGTCGCTGCTGCTGTGGCTGTGGTACTTCCTCGATCCGCTGCTCAACCCGGGTGGCGGTGCCAACATCGGCCTCGGCCTGGTGATGATGGCCTCGCCGTTGCCGATCTTCGTGGTGATGTGGCTGATCGCCCGTCGACCGCGCGCATGAACGCGTTTTCCCTCCAAGGAGCTGTCCGATGAAGGCGACCGTGCTGGTGGTGATGGCCTGCCTGCTGATGCCGTTCGCGGCGGACGCGGTGCCGTTCTGGGGCGCCAAGCAGTCCAGTCCGGCGGACACGCCGCCGTCGGCACTCAAGCCCGGCGAGTGGATCTGGGGCGGCGACAGCAAGGCGATGGGGCCGATGGCGGTGCTGGTCAGCCTGACCGAGCAGCGCGCCTATGTGTACCGCAACGGCGTGCTGGTGGCGGTGTCCACGGTCAGCACCGGCAAGCCGGGGCACGAGACGCCGACGGGGGTGTTCACCATCCTGCAGAAGGACAAGGACCACCATTCCAGCAAGTACAACAATGCGGCGATGCCGTACCAGGAGCGGCTGACCTGGGATGGCATCGCGTTGCATGCCGGCGGCCTGCCGGGCTATCCGGAATCGCACGGCTGCGTGCACCTGCCGTCGCAGTTCGCACAGACGCTGTTCGACAGCACGAACATGGGCATGGTGGTGGTGATCACGAAGACTGGCGAAGCGCCCGAACGCCTCGTGCATCCCACCGCGATCAGTCCGATCAGCGCCACCACGGGCGCGGATGACGAAGCCGCGCCGCTGCCGGCCGGGGAAGCCTTCCGCTGGCAGCCGGAGAAGGCGCCCGAGGGTGTCGTGTCGCTGGTGATGAGCACGGCGGACCGCCGCCTCTTCGTCTACCGCAACGGTGTGGAGATCGGTCGCGCCCGCATCGATTTCAGCGCCGCGGGTCCGCCGCAGGGCACGCATGCGTATCTCGTGGCGACCAGTGGCCAACCGGGACGGATGCCGCCGTGGTTGCGCATCGGCATTCCCGGGCACGAGGACGAAGCACGCCAGCCGGTCAGCCCGCAGGACGTTGCCCGCGTGGTGGTGCCGAGGGCGTTCGTCGACGACGTGCTGCCCTTGCTGGTGCCCGGCGTGGTGCTGGTGCAGACCGATGCGCACGTGCTGCCCGATACCACCGGGGTGAAGACACAGGTGCTCAATGCGGATCCGCCGACGCTGTAAGCGCAGCAGCGCGTTCCGATCCGTCTACGGGGACGCAGTGCCCGCGTGCTTCCGCCCAAGGTAAGGCAGGGCGAACAGGTAAAGCCCGGTGAACAGTTGCAGGAACAGCGGCGGCAGCGGCGAGTAGGTCACCCACGCCGGCGGTTCGCCACCCACGGCCGCACGCCAGGCGAAATTGAGCACCACGGTCAGGGTGAACACGATGGACAGCCAGCGATGGCTCTGGCGGGACAAGCGCGCGATGTTCATGGCGTCTCCCTGCGCTGGCTCTCGATCATCTTCCAGCCGTTGCCGGACGGATCGCGGAAGCCGGCGTCGACCTGGCCGTAGCGGCTGATAGGCGCCTGGATGAATTCCACGCCCTTGCCGCTCAGCGTGTCGTACATGGCCTGGCAGTCCTTCACCTTCAGCACCAGCGGCGGCATCGCGCCCTTGGCGACCAGACTGTCCAGCGCGGCGGCGGTGGCGGCGTCGTGCACCGGCGGACCGGGCTTGAACAGGCCCAGCTGCACGGACGGTTGCTCCGGGTGCTGCACCGTCAGCCAGCGGTAGTCGCCGTTGCGCACGTCGGCCTGGACGCGAAAGCCGAGCTTGTCCACGTAGAACGCCAGCGCTTCGTCCTGGTCGCGGACGTACACGCCGATCACATCGATACCCTGGTTCATGGGACCTCCTTCGTTGGTGGCGCCACCGTAGCGGCGGCCGCCTGCCTGCGCTTCTCCAAAACTGCGGTCTTCAGATCCGGGCGTTCGGCCGCGCGCAGCACGCACTCGGGAATCACGAACGGGGGCGCCACGGCGGCACGGGCGCGCTGGCGGCACTCGCCCGGACTCTCGCCGGTGATGTCGCGGAAAATGCGGCCGAAGGTGCCGATGCTGGTCCAGCCGGTCTGCAGCGCGATGTCGATGACCGGCGCGTCGGTATCGCGCAGCAGCGACGCTGCGCGTTCGATGCGTCGTGTCAGCAGGTAGCGGTGCGGCGGCAGGCCGAACGCCTGCTTGAACGAACGCGCGAAGTGCGCCGGCGACACGGCGCTGACCTCGGCCAGTCGTTCGACCGGCCAGTCCTGGTCGGGAAACGCGTCCATCCGGTCCTTGGCGCGCAACAACCGGCGCAGCAGTTCAGGGCTCTGGGTCACCGGCAGGGGCTCCGAAGGACGAGGGCGCGGCCAGCTCGTCCGCGACGCGCATTGTGCCCGCACCTGCGTCGTCGTCCGGTGCGATCGGTCGCCATAATGGACGGGCCCGCAGGCCGCGGCTGTGATGGAGATTCCGCATGATGCGCAGGCTGACCGTCATGCTCGCGTGCTGGCTGGCGACCGCGATGGCGCCGGCGGCCGAGGACGCACTGTCCGTCTCTGCCTAAACCGGCATATCCGGGCAGCTCGGTGCCCTGGGGCTTGCCCAGCTTGGTGAGGCTGGCGTCCCGACGCAGATTCGCCGAGCGCCTCTCACTGCGAATTGGCGATCAATACGCCGACGGCCAAGCCGAATCCGAGCACGCCGATGGCCAGGATCAGGTAGCCGGCATTGCCGAGAAGCCGCTGCAGCAGACGTTTCCTTTCATGGGCTTGTGATGCTTCGAAGCTCGCGAACTCGACAACGCCCCCCGCGGAGGTGTTGTGGAACTCGTAGCGCGCAAGGGAGGTGCCCAGTCTGCGTGCCAACACGAACAGGGCGATGCCGATGCCCAGCGGAATCAACGAGAGCCCGCCGAGAATCAGGGGCAGCTTCTTCCGGAATTCGCGTCCGCGTTCGGCACGTCCGGCTTCGCGGCGTTCACTCTGATAGTCGGCGAACCGCTGACGGCTGCCGCCCACGCCGGTCAGGTCCACGAATCGGTCCTGATACCCCGGCGGAAAATACAGCTGGGCCGTCTCCTGCGCCGCCTGCGGACTCGCCTTGAAGTAGTTCTTCTCCCTGGCAAAGCGCTGGCGGCGGCAGGTATCGAACAGGTTGTCCAGATAGCCGCACTTCTTGCGCCAGTCGGGATCGGCCTGCATCTTTTCGTCGAGGGAACGATACGCCTGGCTGTACGCGTCGAGCAGCTCGCGAGCAGGGCGCGATGCTTGGGACACATTGCCGCTGCTGCTTGAGGTATGCGCCAGGGCACTGTGCAGCATCATCAGCCGCCCGGCCTGGCGGCCGGCGATTTCGTCGGGTTCCGCGTCCCCTGCGGTCGCCAGAAGGTCGGACTGGACCTGTTCCGCGGAAGGATAGTGCGCCAGGGCAGCGGCATCTTCGTCATTCGCCCATGCCAGTCCTGCCTGTGTGCCGAGTAGGGCGAACATCAACATCGCGCCGATCTTCATACGCTTCCCCTGTGAGTGACGCTGTTCCGGACATGTCCCGCAGATTCTGCGAACACGTATCGCCGGCAGTGGATGCAGGCCGGCCCCGCTTTGAGCGAGGCGGACGTCCATCCCCCCGGATACCACCTCAATCCCCCGCGCCCCCCGGGCCCTGCAACAGGCGTTGCCACGCGGCCATCTCGTCTTCCTCCGGCGTGCCGAGGTCGGTCAGTGCGGCGACCGCGGCGACCAGCAGCGGGCGACCTTCCTGCGCGTGGCCCGACTGCATGAGGATCTGGCCGCGCAGCGCCTGCAGGCGGTGTTCCCAGCCGGGCGTGGAGTCGCCGGCAGTGAGCGCGGGCACGCTGAGGCCCTCGACCATTTCCAGCGCCTCCGTGTACTGGCCTTCGGTGGCGAGGTGGCCGGCCAGCGCATAGCGGAAGCTGTGCGCGGCGACATTGTCTTCGCCGAAGTGCCGACGCAATCCGCTCTCCGCCTGGCGCAGGTAGGCCAGGCCCGCAGGACGGTCGCCGCAGGCGTATTCCTTGAAGCCCAGGTTGCCCGTCTCGATCAGCGTGGCCTGGCGTTCTTCGCCATAGCGCTTCGCCATGCGCTCGCGCACCGTGCGCGCGATGGGCAATGCCTTGGGGCAGGCGTCGGCGTAGTCGTGGATGCTGGCCACCAGCGAGAGCTGCACCAGCGTGGTGTAGTCGTCGGGGCCGAGGATGCGTTCGGTGGTGGCGGCCGCGGTCTGCGCGATCGGCAGCGCCTCGGCGTAACGGCCCATGTTGCGCAGCGCACGCGCCAGCATCACGCGGTAACCCGCGACCGTGGACTCGCCGATCCGGCCCGCATCCAGCAGTGGATCGGCCAGCAGCTGTTGCAGCAGCGGCACCGCTTCTTCGGCCTTGCCGGAGCGGAGCAGGGCATCGGCGATGTTGGAGCGGATCAGCGCGGCCATCGAGGCGTCGTCGGGACGCAAGGCGCGCTGCAACGCATCCGCGCGGCGGTGCGCGACCAGTGACGGTTCGATCTGCAGTTGCTGGAAGTGAAGCTGGCCGCGTGCGATGGCGGCATACAGGGCCACGTCGTTCCGGCCGTCCAGCCGTAGGCGGCCGGCGAGGCGGTCGGCTTCCTGCAGTTGCCGCTCGGCCTCGGCGAAGGATTCGCGCGTGCCGGCATAGGCCAGCGTGCGCACCAGGCCATAGCGCGTGACCAGCGTCTGCTCGTCGTCCACGCCGAATGCACGACCGTAGTCCTGCACCGCCTGCCGCAGGTGGTCGGCGGCGCGTTCACGGTCGCCGAGCGTGCGCCAGGCATCCCCCAGTGCCGCGTGGATGCCGCCGCGCACGGCAGGGTCCCTGTCGAAGCGCGCGGCCAGCGGCGTGCCGGCCTGTTCGAGCATCTGCCGCACGGTGGGATCGCGTTCGAAGCCGGCGCCGCCCGGACTCAGTGCGCCGATCAGGTCGTCGCTGAGGAAGCGCGTCACCGCCTCGGCGCGGGCGGCCTGCATCGCGGCGCTCTGGCGCTGCTGTTCGCTGCGGTACCAGAACAGCGAACTCGCCAGCAGGCCCGCGCTGAGCAGCGCGAAGCTGGCGACGATCCAGGGACGCCGCGCATGCGTGCGTTCCAGCATCCGTTGCGCGTGCCGGGCGTTGCGCTCTGCCGCCTGTTGTTCGTCCTCGCGTGCGCGTCGCTGCGGCAACGAGGACAGGCGATCGATCAGGTCCGCCACGCTGCCGAGGCGCCGCGCCGGGTCGCCGTCGGTGGCGCGGCCGATGTCTTCCAGCAGCAGCGGATCATCGATGTCGCGCTCCCAGCCGGGTGCCATCGGGCGACGCAGGTCGCCCACCAGCCACTGGTACAGCAGCACGCCCAGCGCGTAGACATCGCTGCGCACCGTGGCCGGCTGGCCGGCGATCAGTTCCGGTGCCAGGTAGAGCGGGGTGCCCGAGCTGTCGCTGCCGGCGGTGGTCACCGTCATGCCCATGCCGGTGATGCCGAGTTCGGCCAGCCGCTCCGGTTGCAGCAGGCGGCTGTTGCCGAAGTCGGTGAGGCAGGGCTGCCACCGTTCGTCCTGGCGCGCACGCACCAGCACGTTGTCCGGCTTGATGTCCTTGTGCAGCACACCCACGCCGTGCGCGGCATCGACCGTTGCCGCGATCTGCAGGAAGAACGCCAGCTTGCGCGCGCGGTCCCAGCCGGCCAGCGCGCCGTGTTCGCCTGCCCAGTCGGGCAGGGCCTGGCCGCCGTACTCGCATTCGAGGAAGTACGGTTCGGTTTCGAAATTCCAGTCCAGCACGCGCACGAAGTCGTCGCGCTCGCCCAGCGTGTCGCGCAGCACGCGCATCAGCGTGGCCTCGCGCTTGATGGCGGCCAGGCGCTCGCCGCCCACGCTGAACTTGAACACGCGCGCATCGCGGCTGCGCGGCTGTCGGGCCAGCCAGACTTCGCTGCCCAGGGTGCGGCCGAGCGGGCGTTCGAGCAGGAAGTGTTCGCGGCCGGGCACCGGTTGGCCGGCGACGAAGCTCAGCGCGGTGCCGAGCCGCTGTCCCTGCGCCACGCGTTCGACCGGCCCGTCGAGGCGGTAGCCCACGCGCGGGACGGTGGCGATGCGGTCTTCGCCGGCGGCATCGAGCGCCTTGCGCAGCTTGCCGATGGCGGTGGCCAGGACGTGGTCGACGGTGATCCGGCCGGTCCAGACCTGGTCGAACAGTTCCTCCTTGGTCACCACCTCGCCGACGTGGCGCAGCAGTACCGACAGCACCTGCAGCGGCTTGTGCTCGATGTCGACGGCCAGGCCGGCGACCCGCAGCTCGTGGCGGGCTTCGTCGAACTCGACGGTGCCGAAGCGCCAGCGGTAGAGGCGGGCGTCGGGAGGCGGGGTAGGTGGCATGCGATCGATGATAACGCCGGTTACAGGGGCGGTTGGGCAGGCGAAAAGCCCGTGCCGGCGGGCTTGAAGGTTTCTTGAAAACGCCATGAGGACGCCGGGGGCGCAGCACCCGCAGCCTCGGTTCCATGGCCGGGCCGTGTGGCGCCCGGACGGACATCCGGGGGGCGTGCATGGGAACGGACAGCGGACACTGGCGGTGGTGGCGGGGCCGGGGCGCGCCCGTCGCCATGCTCATCGCCGCCGCAGGGTGCGGTGTCGCCGGACCGGCCCTCGCCCAGACGCCAGCGCCTGCGCGTAGCGTCCTGGGTCCTTGGGTGGGCACCTATGTCTGTGCGCAGGGCCTGACCGGGCTGACGCTCAGCATCGCCGAGGCCACGCCCACGCAGGCGCGCGCGCTCTTCCATTTCTATGCGGACCCGCGCAACCCGCGGGTGCCCACCGGCTGCTTCACCATGACCGGCCAGTACGACCCCGCGTCAGGCCGGCTGCAACTCAAGGGCGGGGACTGGCTGCTCAAGCCCGGGGGCTACCGCGTGGTGCACTTCGACGGCCATGTCGATGCGGAGGGTCGCCGGTTCTCCGGCAAGGTCAGCGGTGCGCCCGCATGCAAGCAGTTCGACCTGGCCCGCGCGCCATCACCGGTGACACCGCCAGCCACCTGCGCCATCGCCATGCCGGTCGCGCAGGCCGACCTGCAGGATGCGGGAAGCCTGGGTGACGCACTGACGAACGCGGGCCGCGTCGATCTGAACATCCTGTTCGACTTCGCGCAGGCGACGATCCGGCCAGACAGCCTGCCGCAACTCGACGAGTTGGGCCGGATCCTGCTGACGCCCGCGCTGTCCGCACGGCGCATCGGCATCCACGGCCATACCGATGCCGTCGGCAACGCGGACGCCAACCTGCGCCTGTCGCGCCAGCGTGCGGCCGCTGTCGCCGAATACCTGCAGCGTGCGTTCGGCATCGCGCCGCAACGCGTCGACGTGCAGGGCTTCGGCAAGACACGCCTCAAGCAACCGCGCACGCCCGAGGCGGAAGCCAATCGCCGGGTCGAGATCGTGTTGCTGGACTGACCCGTTGCGCCGTGTCGCCCGCGCGCGCCACGACACCCATCACCCAGAAAAGGAAATGCCGATGACGAAGACCTTGCCCCTGCTGGCCCTGTCCGTCCTGCTGCTGTCCGCCTGCGGCGGCGACAACGACCTCGCCGACGGCCAGGAGGAAATGGGCGTGCCGGTCGATGAACTGGAGGAAGCGGCGGCGGCCGCGCCCGACGGCACCGCGTCGCTGCGTTGTCCGCCGAAGGTGCGCAAGGACCTGGTCGGCCCGGACATCACCGGGTTGCGCCCGGGCATGACGCGCGAGGAAGCGCTGTCCACCGTGCGCTGCACGCTGGGCGAAGACGCGGTGGTGACCGAGGAAAAGCGCTGGCTCGATCGGCTGGATACCTACGGCGTCGAGCTGGGCACGCAGTTCTTCACCGTCGAGAAAGGCAGCTACCGGCCGTGCAACTTCGCGCGCGAGTGGCAGGAGTGCCGCGGCAAGTTCAAGTGGGAGCACACCGACGAGATCGTCAGCGTCGCCACGCCGGGCGTGCCGGGCAAGGAAACGGCGGTGGCGATCTGGCGCACGCAGAAGTTCCGCGATGGCCAGATGCCTTCGGTGGACGCCACGCTGGAAGCGCTGACCGGCAAGTACGGACAGCCGCAGGTGCGCGAGAACATCGATTCGCCGCGCGGCTATGCGGCCGGCACGCGCGATCTGCAGTGGATCTACGACCGTGCGGGCAGTCCGCTGTCCGAGGCCAATCCACTGTTCAACCAGTGCCGCAACGGTGTCTATGCGGCCAGCGACAACACCAGCGCCCGCTGGACCCAGGGGTGCGGCCTGAACATCAGTGCGCGTGTCGTGCTTAGCGGCAAGAACCCGGGGCTGGTGATGGAGTTCTACACCGCCATGATCCAGCAGAGCGACACCTACGCCGTCGTGGAAGGCATGGGGGCGGAGTTGCAGCGGCTCGGCCAGGCGCGTCGCGATGCCGAGGTCAAGGAGGCCGGCGATGCCAGCGATGTCCGCCTCTGAGATACGCGCGTCCGCGATCGCGGCGCTGCTCCTGGTGCTGTCCGCCTGTGGTGGCGGTACCGACGCCGCGGTCGAGGAGGCGGCGGCGGCCACTGCAACGCCCGCACCGTCGTCCAGCGCTGCGCCGGTGGCAGGCGCGGCATCGACGTCTTCTTCCACGCAGCCTGCGGTGACGGAAGCGCGTTACGGCGAACGCCAGCTGGACCATCCGGACGACCTGCAGATGCTGCTGCTGTCCTATCGTCTGGAAGGACGCGAGCCGCCCATCGCCACATGGGCGGGCCAGCAGTCGCGGGTGGTCTATGCCGACGAGTTCCAGCGCCCCGCACTGTTGCAGGACGAACGGGGGCGCCTGCAGGCGATCCATGACGGCACTGCCGACGTCGGACGGTTGCGCCTGAACGTCAACGCGCGGTTCGGCGAGTACGACAGTGCACGCGGCGGCTACTACCTGGATGCCTTCATGCCGGGCAGCGTGTTCCATTTCAACGCGCAGCCGTCGCCCGCCGAACGCCAGCAACGCGTCAGCCTGCAGATCGACAACCCGGAAGAGCTCAACTTCTGGCCGCTCGATGCGGCCGCCGCGCAGGACGTACTGGCGCGAAACAGCGGACTGCGCGACGTCACGCTGGACAGCCGCCTGCGCATCACCGGCGTCAACCGCCGCAGCGATGGTCCGGTGATCACCGCGCGCCTGGAGGGCTACAGCATCGGCAGCGACCGCTACGGGAGACCGGTGTCGCTGGGCGATCGGCAGTTCGGCGCAGGAGGACCATGACATGGCGATCGCGCGAATCGTCCCGCTGGCGTGCCTGGTGTTGCTGCTGGCCGCCTGCGGCAGCGGCATGCAGGGCACCTACGAAGATGCGATGGGACTGAGCCAGCTGCGATTCGACCGCGACGGCTCGGTGGTGCAGTCCGCGGCGCTGGGCGGCGTGGAGGTGCGGTTGCGCTACGAGGTGGATGACGACCGCGTGCGTCTGTCCCATCCCGAAGTCGACGGCGCGGCGCTGGTGCTCACGCGCGTGGACGACAACACGCTGTCCGGTCCGATGGGCGTCATCTACCGGCGGGTGGCGGACTGAGCGTCGACGACCGGATCAGGATCCAGCCAGGCGCGACATGCCTGCCGGGATCGAACGCTTCGCCGTTGCCGGAGCCGTCGCGGCGCTACCGGGAGGCATGCGTGGAGGAGCGAGCAGTGCGCTGGGCATCAACAGTGGCGTTGGAAAACAACCGGGTTCAATCAGAAACAGGGGGTTCATCGTGGGCGCATGGATATTTCTGATCTTCTGCATCCTGCTAATGGCTGTCGGATTTCGATTCGTCGTCAAGGCATCGAAAGCGAAGCGCGATCTGATGAAGTACGAGTTCGACAACAGGACGGATGGCGGCGTGGTGAGGTTCGCTGATCATGAAGCCAGCCTTGTCCATGGGAGAAGGCACTTCTTCATAGGATGGCTCCTCAAGACGGGCGCGTTCATGGTGGGCATAGGCGCCATCCTGCTGCCGTTCGCCTTGATCGGGATTTTCTCCACGTGACGACCCTGGGGCGTTCCGTCCAAGGTCGAACAGACCTGCAGGAAGTACGCAGGCAACAGATCGCTCGATCGCAGTGCATCTCCCGCTGTGTGCGTCGCCGTCACCGCAGGGATGCGGTGCGGCGGTGTCAGCGTGCGCCGGTGGTTGCCAGGTTCAGCTGTGAGCCTGCGTGCTGGTAGGACAGGAGCGTCCTGATCAGGAACTCGACCTGGGTGGTCACGCGTGCGTCGACCTTCATGACCGGCACCTGGTAGCCGCTGGCGTTGAGCGCATCGCGGAACACGGGCAGCTGGAACTCAGGGGCCAGGTCGCTCTTGGTCACGCCGACTACGAAGCTTGCCTCCGGCGCGAGCTCGCCGAAATCGCGGAGCAGTTCGGCGGTGCTGTCGACCGCATCGTTCTGGCAGGCATTGACCAGCACGATGATGCCGATCGCGCCGGTGCAGACCATCGGCCACATGAAGTTGAGGTACTTCTGTCCGGGCACGCCGTACACGTGCAGCAGCTCGCCTTCGTCCAGATCCACGCTGCTGTAGTCCAGCGCCACCGTGGTGAGGGACTTCTCTTCCGTGGCATCGGTGCTCAGCGGCATGTCGGTGCTCACCGGCTCAGTATCGGAGATGGCGCGGATGGCGGTGGTCTTGCCCGCGCCCATGCCACCGACGAAGACGAGTTTGTTGCCGTAGTTATCCATGGGCCTTCCCCAACAGTGTCAGGCCGAAGCGCTTGGCCATTCTCAACAGCGTGCCGGCATGCTGCGCGGCGGTCGCCCGCACGCTGGCAGGCGATTGTGACGGTGCGGCTTCCAGACCGCTCAGGCGGACCAGGGCCATCACGCGCTGGACCTCGTGCGCAGACACGCCGGTGGCGGACGCCAGCTCGTGTGCGCGCCACGATCTGCCCCCGAGATGGGCCAGCACCAACGGCCACGCGGCCGGCGTGGCGGCTACATCGAGATCGGGCCATGCGCGCAGGCGCTGGGTATCGGTCACGCGCGGCAGTTCGTCACCCGCAAGATGCGGCAGCAGTCGCCACCACAGGCTCTCGATCGCGTGGCTGCCGGTGACATCGGGCAGGAAGGTGGTCTGCCAGTCTTTCTCCGAAAGCTCGGTGATGCGCCAGTCCGGCTTCAGCGCGCGCTCCAGCAGGTCGTCCAGTGGCATCCGCCGCAGCATGTGCAGCCGGCCGGCGAGCGGTTCGCTGATCACGCGGAACAGGCCGAGTTCGATCAATACCCGTCCCGGTCGACGACGGTCCAGGCGGAGCTGTTCCAGCAAGGGCTGCGCGAGAGGCACATCCCATCCCGAGGGCGTGTCGGTCGGCGGAGCGTTCGTGCCGGCTTGCAGGCAGGCTTTCAGCGCGTCGACGAAATCGCGGACGGTCGCCAGCTTCGGCAGGGCCGGCATCGGATCGGTCGCGCGTGGCACACCGTTGAGACGGATAGCCGGCACCTGGTCGTGTCGCGCGGAATCGATCGCGTGGCGGCCCGCGTAACTGGTCTCGTCCGCCACCAGCAGGGACGCCGGTTCGGCGCCCCATTCGACCAGGCGGACCGTCACGCGGTCAGCGGCCAGCAGCGAGCACGCGACTTTCAGGCGCGTGACCGGCAGCAGGTCGAGGCCGGCCATCGCGACGGTGACATCGGAGGGAGAGGAAGGCTGCATCAGGCGACGGGGGAGCGGGGGAGGTGGTCGACAGTCGTATGCCGCCGGTCGCGGCGACGACCGGCGGGCGACGGTAGGCAGGATCAGCTGAAGTCGAGCGTCTTCTCGAAGCTCTTCAGTTCGTGGCGCGCCATGGCCAGGTTCGCGCGCGCGCGGTCCAGCACCACGTAGAGGAACAGCGCGGGGTTGCTCTCCAGCGGGCGGATGATGTGGTACTGCTTGCTCAGCGAGATCAGGATGTCCTCGATGGTGTCGTCCAGCGACAGCTGCTGCGCGACGCGACGCTTGCTGCGCACGACATCGCTGTTGCCGGCAGCCGCCACTTCCAGATCCATGCCGCCGCCGCCCAGCGTGGCCATGGCCATGCCGCTGTCGCTGTCGACCAGCGCAACGCCCACAAAACCGGTGATCTGATTCAGACCTTCAAGATTCAGCTTCGACATCGTTCTTCTTTCCTTGGGGTGATGAGAGGTGTTGCCGCGTGCGGGCGCGATCGTGCGGTGGAAGGGGACTAGCGCTGCAGCTGGGCGGCGATGCGCTGGGCGCATTCGCGTGCGGCGAACAGCACCACCGCGACATTGGTGTCGAAGGTGCCCAGGGCCGCCAGCGTCATCGGCTTGGCGCTGTCCATGCGGATCAGCACCATGTTTCCCTGGCGCGTGGCGATGGTGGCGTAGTCGGCCGACGCCAGGCCGAGCTCCTTCACCACGGTTTCGCCCAGGGTGAGGAACGAGTTGGTCATGGCGGCCAGACGGCGCGGATCGCAGTCGACGTCGCTCAATTCGGCGAGCGCGCGGCCATCGGCGGTCGTCAGCAGCAGCATCGAGATGCCGGGCGTGCGTTCCTTGGCGCGCCGGAACTCTGCCAGCAACGCGTCCTGATCCATCTGCAGGGCTTCACGGCTTCGGTCGCCCATGACGCTCAGAACCTTCTCTACGGTGGCGGTATGCAAGGCGCACTCTCCTGATGATTCCCAGGTCAGTAGGAACCATGCCAAGTAATTGGATTTACATTTCTAGGGTGCCGCGGCGGTGTGACAGTGATGCAGCACGGCCTCGAATGACGCTCTGCGTCACATTTCCGCCCTCAGTTCACACAATGGACCTGCGGCCGTCACCCGGGGTGGGCGGTCTGGTGGGGAGCGCCACCCACGGTCCCACGGCCCCGCCGCACCGTAACCGGGTTCACAGAACCGGACCGGTCGTCGGAAATGGAGGCTTGATGTCACACATGCGGCACATGCGCGGCTTAGGCTCGTGGCATGGACTCCTTGGCTGACATCCGGGCCGTCCTGGCCGCCGCGGGGCAGCGCATCGAACTCGGTGCGCTGCGGGAGGATCCGCGTGTGTTCATGGACACGTTGTGGCGGCAGGTCTACGACCGGGCGCCCGACGACCTGCAGCCCTATGTCTGGGCGCGGCTCACCGATTTCTCCGCGCAGCTCGGGGTGCGGGGCGACATCGCCGCCGATCGCAGCCCGGTGCGTGCACCGCCGGATGTGTACGCGCGCCGCTGACGGCAGTCTGCTCATCTCACTTTGACTGGCGCCATGACCTGCGCACGGCGCGGGCTGCGTTGTGTCGATCAGGAACACGAGACCCTCCGATCACCGCATGAGCTCTGGCACCACGATCCGTCCCGCCCGCCTGTCCGAGGCGGCCGCCCTGTCCGACCTGATGCGCCGCACCTTCGTGGCGGCCAACGGCCACTGCAGCACGCCTGCGAACGTGGCCGCGTTCCTCGATACGGTCTACACCCCCGAACGGCAGGCGCAGGAAATCCGCGACCCCGACACGCTGACGTTGATCGTCGAACAGGACGGGGCCTGGGCCGGCTTCGCGCAGCTGCGCTGGGGCACGGTGCCACCGGCCGAGGTGACGTTGCGGCCGGCGGTGGAGCTGGGTCGCATCTATCTGGACGCCGCCTTCCACGGCAAAGGCATCGCGGCGTTGCTGGTGACGCACCTGCTGGCGGCGGCGCGATTGCGCCATTCGCGTTCGGTCTGGCTCAACGTCTGGCAGGAGTCGGAGCAGGCCATCCGCTTCTACCGCAAGCACGGGTTCCAGATCGTCGGACGCTCGGTGTTCCGCGTCGGCGACGATCCCAAGGACGACTGGGTGATGACGCAGGCTTTGCCCGCCGACTGACGGCGACGCGCCTGCCGTCGGCGGGTGTCCCCGGTTGGCCGCTGTCCGCGCACCGCCGCGTTGGCGTGGGTGTCCACACCGGGAGACCGCCATGCGCATTCGGCACCTCGTCGCCTTGTCGTTCGGCATCACGGTCCTGGCCTGTGGAGGATGCCGGCAACCCGCGCCGCCACCGGAGGCGGCCGTTTCCCCGCCGGAAATGGCCCTGGTGGGCGCGCACCTGCTCGATGGCCTGGGCAGCTACCGTTTCCCGGTGACCTCGAAACACCCCGACGTCCAACGCTGGTTCGACCAAGGGCTGATGCTGGCGTACGGCTTCAACCACGATGCCGCGGAGCGCTCGTTCCTCAAGGCGACCGAACTCGATCCCGACTGCGCCATGTGCTGGTGGGGCGCGTCGCTGGTGCTGGGGCCGCACGTGAACGCGGGCATGGATCCCGCCGACAACGCGGACGCCTGGCAGCGTCTGCAGCGCGCGCGTGCGCTGGCGTCGAAGGCGACGCCGCGCGAGCAGGCGTTCATCACGGCGCTGTCGGCGCGGTATGCGGAGCAGCCACCGGAAAATCGCCGTCCGCTGGATGAAGCCTATGCGGACGCCACGCGCGCGATGGTGAAGCAGCTTCCTGGGGATCCCGATGCGGCGGTGCTGCATGCCGAAGCGATGATGGACCTGCAGCCGTGGGACTACTACGACGCTGACCTACGTCCGAAGGGCCATACCGCCGACGTCGTGTCGGTGCTGGAGTCGGTGATGGCGAAGAACCCGGACCATGCCGGCGCGCTGCATCTGTACGTGCATGCGGTCGAGGCATCGGCGGATCCGCAACGCGGCGTGGCCGCGGCGGACCGGTTGCGCGAACTGATTCCCGGATCGGGACACCTGGTCCACATGCCGGCGCATATCTATGCGCGGGTCGGGCGCTGGCATGACGCGGTGATCGCCAACCAGCGCGCGGTCGAGGCAGACGATGCCTATCTCGCCGTCTGCCGCGGCAACACGCAGGGCGTGTATCCGTTGGGCTACGTGCCGCATAACCACCATTTCCTGTGGTTCGCCGCCAGCATGCAGGGCAGCGGCGCGCTGGCGCACGACGCGGCGCTTAAGACCGCCGAGCGCACCGACCTGCCGGAGCTGATGCGGCAACCGGGCTTCGCCGGCCTGCAGCACTACTGGATGACGCCGTGGTTCGAGCGCGTGCGTTTCGGGCGGTGGGACGAGATCGTCGCGGGCAAGAATCCCGCGGAGGATCTGCCTTACGTCACCGCGATCTGGCACTACGCGCAGGGCATGGCCGCGATCCGCCAGTCCCGGCTGGAGGATGCCGAGCGCCACCTTGCGGCGCTGCGTCCGATCGCCGCCGATCCGAAGATGGATACGTTGATGGTGTGGGACCGGTATCCGCTCACGCACGCGACGAAGATCGCCGAACGCACCGTCACGGCGGAGCTGGCATCCGCCCGCGGCGATCACGATGCCGCGGTGGCGGCGTTGCGCGAGGCAGTGAAGATCGAGGACGGCATTCCCTATGACGAGCCACCCGGCTGGCACGCGCCGGTCCGCCATTCACTGGGCGCGATCCTGCTGGCGGCGAATCGGTCGGCGGAAGCGGAGCAGGCTTACCGCGAGGAACTGCAGCGCAATCCCGACAACGGCTGGTCGCTGTATGGTCTGGCGCAGAGCCTGAAAGTGCAGGGCAAGGCGCGTGACGCGGCGGAGGTGGAACGTCGCTTCACCGCCGCCTGGGAGAACGCCGACATCACGCTGTCGGCGTCACGCCTGTAACGTCGCCGCGGGGACGCCGCGGTTACACCGTCGCCTGGCGCAGCACCGGGTTGTCCCAGCCCGGGCGCGGCGCGAAGCGGTCGCCGTGGCGGGCCTGCAGCGCTTTGAGTTTTTCCAGCAGCGCGTCGGGGCCGACGGCCTTGACGTGTTCGATCGGGCCGCCCCGGAACGGCGCGAAGCCGGTGCCGAAAATCACGCCGGCATCCAGCAGATCGCTGTCGGCGACCACGCCATCGTGCAGGCAGGCGACGGCTTCGTTGAGCAGCGGCAGGATCAGGCGGTCTTCCAGATCGTCGGGCGCCTTGTAGTCGGACGGCACCTGCGGTTTCACCGGCTTGCCGTTCTCCCACTTGTACAGGCCCTGGCCGTCCTTCTTGCCGCGCTTGCCGGGTTCCACCGTCGCCAGTGCGGCGGGCAGCGTCAGGCCGAGGAAGGGCGAGAGTTCCGCCCCAACACCTTGCGCGACGTCGAGGCCGACGGTGTCGATCAGTTCAATCGGACCCATCGGCATGCCGAACTTCACCGCCGCCTTGTCAATCATCGGGCCGGGGATGCCTTCGGCGTAGGCCGTCGCGGCTTCCAGCATGTACGGGAACAGCACGCGGTTGACCAGGAAGCCCGGCGTGCCGGCCACCGGCACCGGGAACTTGTCCAGCGCCTTGCAGAACGCGGCCAGGCGACGGACGTTGGCGTCATCCAGCGCGTCGTGCTGCACGATCTCCACCAGCGGCATCAGTGCGACCGGGTTGAAGTAGTGCAGGCCGGCAAACTGGGCGGGACGCTGGATGTGTTCGCGCAGTTCGGTCAGCGGGATCGACGAGGTATTGGTGGTCAGCAGCGCGTCGGCCTTCAGGCGCGGCTCGACGGTCTGGTAGAGATCGCGCTTGGCTTCCGGGTTCTCGATGATCGCTTCGATCACCAGGTCGGCCTGCGGCACGCCATCACCGGCCAGGTCGCCCTTCAGGCGCGCGGCCACGGCCGGGCGCTTGCTTTCGTCTCTCACCTTCTTGGCGAACAGCTCCTGCGCGCGCGTCAAAGCGCCGTCGATGAACCGCTGCTCACGGTCCTGCAGGGTGACGTTGAAGCCCTTGTAGGCGGACCATGCGGCGATGTCGCCACCCATCACGCCGGCGCCGACGACATGCACGTTCGCAATGCCATGGTCCTTGCCGCCGAGACCCTTCAGCCGCTCGGTCAGGAAGAAGATGCGGATCAGATTGCGCGCGGTCGGCGTGCCGGCGAGTTTCACCACCGCCTTGCGTTCGGCGTCCAGGCGGCCCTGGATGCCCTTGCCGCCGGCGGTCTTCCACACGTTGATCAGTGCGTACGGTGCGGGGTAGTGCGCCTTCGGCGCCTTGCGCACGACCTGCTTGGTCATCTGTGGCGCCAGCAGCTGGCGGGCGAGCCAGCTGTTGCTGATCCAGCCGGTGAAGCGTTGCTTGAAGGCGCGCTTCGTGCGCGAGGCGATCAGGGCAACCGCGGCGTCGACCAGCACGGCCGGCTCAGCGATCTTGTCGACCAGGCCCATGGCCTTGGCCGAACTGGCCGACAGCGTGCGGCCGGTCAACATCATGTCCATCGCCTTCGGCGCGCCGACCAGGCGCGGCAGGCGCGCGCTGCCGCCCCAGCCGGGGAAGATGCCCAGCTTCACTTCCGGCAGGCCGATGCGGGTGGACGGGTCGCTGCTGGCCACGCGGTAGTCGCAGGCCAGCGAAATCTCGGTACCGCCGCC
Organism: Pseudoxanthomonas sp. PXM02; assembly: GCF_014851805.1. GTDB lineage: Bacteria > Pseudomonadota > Gammaproteobacteria > Xanthomonadales > Xanthomonadaceae > Pseudoxanthomonas_A. The sequence continues at coordinate 559,965 of NZ_JACVAK010000001.1, read as the reverse complement.
CATGCAGAAGCCGTGGATCGCCGAGACCGTGGGGCAGGGCAGTTCGGCCAGCTTCTGGAACACGGCCTGGCCGCGACGGATCGCGTCGTTGACGGTGCCCTTGCGGTCGAACTCCTGGAATTCCTTCAGATCGGCGCCGGCAATGAAGCCGCTGGCCTTGGCCGAGCGCAGCACCACGCCCTTCGGCGGATCGATGGCCAGGCGTTCGATGATGTCGGCCAGTTCGATCAGCACGTCCTGGGAGAACGCGTTGACGCTGGCGCCCTGGCGATCGAACGACAGCACGACGATGCCGTCGTCGCGTACCTCGGTCTGCCAGTGGCTGAATCTCAGCCCATCGAAGTTTGCGGCCATGCGGGGGACCATCCGTTCACGTATGGATAAGGCCGCTATCATCCCGAGGTTGTTTCATCCCCGTCAAATCCACATATGAGTGGGAACGTCGTCACGGGCGTGACCGGCAGCAGGGGGATGTTCCCGTTGCGCCGGTTAAATTCTTGATAGGGCAACGGTTTGGACAAGGCGTTGAACTTTCCCCCGCTAGCGCGGTCACAGGGCCCGGCCACCGCCGAGCCGACAGGAGTGCGGCCCGGCATGGCCGAAGTAGATCCAACCCAGGAGCTGGACCTCGAGCTGGTCAGACGCGTGCAACGCGGCGACAGCGCGGCCTTCGACCTGCTGGTGCGCAAGTACCAGCATCGCGTGGTGGCACTGATCGGGCGTTACATCCATGACTGGAGCGAGTGCCAGGACGTGGCCCAGGAAACCTTCCTGCGTGCATATCGCGCGCTGGGCAACTTCCGGGGCGATTCCCAGTTCTATACGTGGCTGCACCGTATCGCCGTGAACACCGCCAAGAACCACCTGGTCGCGCACAACCGTCGTCCGCCCACCGCGGACGTCGATGCCGCCGACGCCGAGCAGTACGACATCGGCACGCGGCTGCGCGACACCGACACCCCCGAGCGCGAACTGATGCGCCAGGAGATGGAGGCGACGGTGATGAAGGCGGTTGACGGCCTGCCCGAGGAACTGCGGACCGCGATCACCCTGCGCGAGGTCGATGGCCTCAGCTACGAGGAGATCGCGCAGAAGATGGACTGCCCGATCGGCACCGTGCGTTCCCGAATTTTCCGGGCGCGTGAGGCGATCGACGAACAACTGCGTCCCCTGCTGGACGTGGACAGCAAACCCCGGGAGCGTGCCCGCTCATGACCGCCCGCAACGAGACACCGATCATCGACAAGCTCGACATCCACCATCGCCAGCAGCTCTCCGCCCTGATGGACGGTGACCTGGCGGCCGACGAGGCGCGCTTCCTGCTACGCCGCGTGCAGCACGATCAGGAACTGGCCGGCTGCTGGGAGCGCTGGCAGCTGTGTGGCGACGTGCTGCGCGGCCAGGGTCGAGCACCGGCACCTGCCGGCTTTGCCGAGCGCGTGGCGCAGGCGATCGCGGCCGAAGCTACCCCTTCCGCAACGGCAGCGCCGCAGGCGTCGCGTCCGCGCAGTCTGCTCGCACGCTGGGGTGGCGGGGCGCTGGCAGCCTCGGTCGCACTGGTCGCCTTGTTCATGGCGCGCCAGCAGTCGCCGCAGGACGTGCCGGTGGGAGAAGGCGCGCAGGTGGCATCGGCCCAGGCGACATCGCCTGCCGTGTTGCCGGAATCTCCGTCTGCGCCAGCGCCCGACGCCGAAGCGTATGCAGCAGCGGCGGTTGCCGTGGCGGCATCCGTGCCGCGGCGGCAGGATAGTGCGCGCCGCAGCGCGACCCGTAGCCAGCAGGCCGCGCGCAGTGCGCAGCGTGTGGCGAGGGCTGAGGCGCCCGTGCGTGCGAACGGCACGACACAGGGCACGCCGTTGGAAGCGGTTGCCACGATGACGGCCTCCGCGAATATGCATGCGGCGTCCAATCCGTTCTCGCACCGCGCGCAGGATGCGGGTGCCGTTGCATCACGCCCTTGGCCACGCTCCGCACTGTCGGCGTATCCCTCGGCCAGCGGCGGCCTGACTACGGGCTACAGTTCGGATGCAGCGGCGAGCACGTTCTATCCGTTCGATCCCCGACTGCCGTCCAGTGCGCCGGTAGCGGCCCCCGTCGACGCCCCGCGCGACTGACACTCTCCGCGTCCGGACGCGTTCCGGGCGAAGGCGACATCCTGGTTCCCTTCTTATCGAGGCATGCATTCGATGACCCCACACGCCCGTCATAACCTGCTGGCCCTGCTGATGCTCACCGCGCCGCTGGCCGCGTGCGCACAGCAGGCGGATGCACCACCGGCACCGGTCGCCGCTGCAGCCCCCGCCGTGGCGCAGTCGGCCGCGCCGCAACTCGTCACCGGACTGCCGGACTTCACCCAATTGGTGGAGCAGGTGGGGCCGGGCGTGGTGAACGTCGAGGCCACGGTGGGCTCGCGCCGTACGGCACAGGCAGAGGAGGAGGCCGATATCCCCGAGATCTTCCGGCGCATGTTGCCGCCGGGCTTCCAGATTCCGGGCGGCCCCGGCCAGCAGGGCCCGCAGCGCCGCGGCACCTCGATGGGCTCGGGTTTCATCATTTCGGCCGATGGTTACGTGCTGACCAACCACCACGTCGTGGACGGTGCCGACGAGGTCAAGGTGACTCTCCCGGACCGCCGCGAGCTGACCGCCAAGGTGGTCGGTAGCGACCAGCAGTACGACGTGGCGTTGCTGAAGGTGGAGGCCAAGGGCTTGCCGACGGTGCGTATCGGCAACTCGGCCACGCTGAAGCCGGGCCAGTGGGTCGTGGCGATCGGCTCGCCGCTGGGGCTGGACCATTCGGTCACCGCCGGCATCGTCAGTGCCGTTGGCCGCAGCGCGTCGGCGGAACAGCGCTACGTGCCGTTCATCCAGACCGACGTGGCGATCAACCAGGGCAACTCCGGCGGTCCTCTGCTCAACACGCGGGGCGAAGTGGTCGGCATCAATTCGCAGATCTTTTCGGTGTCCGGTGGCTACATGGGCATCAGCTTCGCGATCCCGATCGACCTGGCGATGGGCGCGGTGGACCAGTTGAAGGCGACCGGTCGCGTCAGCCGCGGACAGTTGGGCGTCCAGGTCGGTGCGGTGACGTCCGACGCGGTGAAGGGCTTTGGTCTTCCCGACAATCGCGGTGCGCTGGTCAATGACGTGGTCAGTGGCAGTCCCGCCGCCAAGGCCGGCATCGGCCCAGGCGACGTGATCCGCTCGGTCAACGGCCGTGCGATCAATGATTCGAGCGACCTGCCGCCGATCATCGGTGCGATGGCGCCCGGCAGCAAAGTGACGCTGAACCTGCTGCGCGACGGCAGGGCCCGCGATGTGTCGGTGACGTTGAGCGAACTGGACGAAGGCGAGTCCGTGGCGCGCAGCGCGCCAGCGGCACCCGATGCCCCGGCGGCTCCGGCCGGTCGCAACGTGCTGGGCATCCAGACTCAGGCGTTGGACGCGAACAGCCGCAAGCAGCTGGGCCTGGAATCCGGCGACGGCGTGCTCGTCAGCCGGGTGGAAAACGCGGCCGCCCGCGAGGCCGGCCTGTCTCCCGGCATGGTCATCCTGCAGGTCGGCCGCAACAAGGTGAACAGTCCGGCGGCGCTGGACCGCGAACTGGCGGCCGCCAAGCCCGGCGATACCGTCATGCTGCTGGTCCGCAACCGCGGCGTGACGCGCTTCCTGGCAGTCACCGTCGAAAAGGGCTGATCCGCCCAGGCTCCATGCCCGACATCGCCCCGCAGAGCCGGGGCGATGTCGTTTCCGACCCATCGGCCGGCCGGGTGGGCGAGGCCGGCCCCCGGCCGTGCGATAATCGCCCGTTACCCCTGACGACGGCACAGGCCGCCGCCCCCCATGTCTTCTGATTCCATGCGGAACATCCGCAACTTCTCCATCATCGCGCACGTCGACCACGGCAAGTCCACGCTGGCCGACCGCATCATCCAGCTTTGCGGTGGCCTCGAGGCCCGCGAGATGGAAGCGCAGGTGCTCGACTCCAATCCGATCGAGCGCGAGCGCGGCATCACGATCAAGGCACAGTCCGTGTCCCTGCCGTACAAGGCGAAGGACGGGCAGGTCTATCAGCTCAACTTCATCGACACTCCCGGCCACGTCGACTTCTCCTACGAAGTCAGCCGCTCGCTGGCCGCCTGCGAGGGCGCGCTGCTGGTGGTGGACGCCGCCCAGGGCGTCGAGGCGCAGTCCGTCGCCAACTGCTACACCGCAGTGGAGCAAGGGCTGGAAGTGGTGCCGGTGCTGAACAAGATCGACCTGCCGACCGCCGACACCGATCGCGCCAAGGCCGAGATCGAGGCCGTCATCGGCATCGACGCCGACGACGCCGTCGCGGTCAGCGCCAAGACCGGCCTTAACGTCGATCTGGTGCTGGAAGCCATCGTCCAGCGCATTCCGCCGCCGAAGCCGCGTGACACCGACAAGCTGCAGGCGCTGATCATCGACTCGTGGTTCGACAACTACCTGGGCGTGGTTTCGCTGGTGCGCGTGATGCAGGGCGAGATCGGCCCGAAGAGCAAGATCCTGGTGATGTCCACCGGCCGCACCCACGAGGTGGACAAGGTCGGCGTGTTCACCCCCAAGCGCAAGGAGCTGAAGAAGCTCGGTGCGGGCGAGGTGGGCTGGATCACCGCGTCGATCAAGGACGTCCACGGCGCCCCGGTCGGCGACACGCTGACCCTGGCCGGCGATCCCGCCCCGGGTCCTCTGCCCGGCTTCCAGGAGATGCAGCCGCGCGTGTTCGCCGGTCTGTTCCCGGTCAATGCCGAGGACTACCCGGCACTGCGCGAGGCGCTGGAGAAGCTGCGCCTGAACGATGCCGCGTTGCGTTTCGAACCGGAAAGCTCCGAGGCGATGGGCTTCGGTTTCCGCTGCGGCTTCCTCGGCATGCTGCACATGGAGATCGTGCAGGAGCGCCTGGAGCGCGAGTACGACCTGGACCTGATCACCACCGCGCCGACCGTTGTGTATGAAGTCCTCAAGACCGATGGCACGGTGCTTACGCTGGACAATCCGGCCAAACTGCCGCAGTCCAACCTGATCGACGAGGTGCGCGAACCGATCATCCGCGCCAACATCCTGACGCCCGAGGCCTACATCGGCGCGATCATCAAGCTGTGCGAGGAGAAGCGCGGCGTGCAGATCGGCATCCAGTACCTGGCCAGCCAGGTGCAGATCAGCTACGAGCTACCGATGGCTGAAGTGGTGCTGGATTTCTTCGACAAGTTGAAGTCGGTCAGCCGCGGCTACGCCTCGCTTGACTATTCGTTCCTCCGCTTCCAGCCGGGTCCGTTCGTCCGGTTGGATACGCTGATCAACGGCGACAAGGTCGACGCACTCAGCCTGATCGTGCACCGCAGTCACGCCGACCGGCGCGGACGCGAACTGTGCGAGAAGATGAAGGACCTGATCCCCCGGCAGATGTTCGACGTCGCCATCCAGGCCGCGGTCGGCTCGCAGATCATCGCGCGCAGCACGGTCAAGGCCATGCGCAAGAACGTGTTGGCCAAGTGCTATGGTGGCGACATCACCCGCAAGAAGAAGCTCCTCGAGAAACAGAAAGAGGGCAAGAAGCGGATGAAGCAGGTCGGCCGCGTGGAGATCCCGCAGGAGGCCTTCCTCGCGGTGCTGCAGGTGGACAGCAAGTAATCCAGTGACACGTAGTAGAGGCATGGCTGCGGTGGCGACGCCACCGGCAGCCCGACGCAATCCAAAGGATGCTCAATGAGTTTGATGACCTGGTTCGAAACGCTGCTCGTGACGGCCACCCTGGCCAGCGGCTTCATCTGGCTGGTGGACGCGCTGTTCTTCGCCAAGCGCCGCAAGGCCAAGGGCGGTCTGCTCGACGAGGAGCCGGTGCTGGTCGATTACTCGCGGGCGTTCTTCCCGGTGCTGGCCGTGGTGCTGATCCTGCGCAGCTTCATCGCCGAGCCGTACAAGATCCCGTCCAGCTCGATGATGCCGAACCTGCTGATCGGCGATTTCATCCTGGTCAACAAGTTCTCCTACGGCCTGCGCCTGCCGATCACCAACCAGAAGTTCCTGGCCATCGGCGAGCCCAAGCGCGGCGACGTGGTGGTGTTCAAACCGCCGCACGATCCCGAGAACAACTGGATCAAGCGCGTGATCGGCCTGCCGGGCGACAAGGTGGGCTTCCACGGCGATACCGTCTATCTGAATGGCCAGCCGCTGAAGTACCAGACCCTGGGTGAGTACCCCGGTGCGGGCGACAATGCCGAGGCATTCGGCGCCACCCTGCTGCGCGAGGACCTGCCGGGCCGGCCGCACACCATCCTGGAAGGCGTGGGCCTGACCCCGAACGGAGGGGGCGAGGGTGATTGGGTCGTGCCGCCGGGGCACTATTTCGTGATGGGCGACAATCGCGACAACAGCCTGGACGGCCGCTTCTGGGACTACCATTTCCTGCCGGAGCAGAATCTGCGCGGGAAGGCCTTCCTGGTCTGGCTGAACTGCAAGGGCTGGGTCTGCAAGAATGGCTTCGATGGCTCGCGCATCGGCAACGGCATCGAGTGATCAACCAACGCTAACGGGGACGGACGGGGGAATGGCAATGAAGCGCAATCAGAGTGGCATGACGTTGTTGAGCTTTGTGATCGTGCTGGCCGTGGTCGGCTTTGCCGCCTACATCGCCATGCGTCTGTTCCCGATGTACCAGGAGTTCTACGCGGTCAAGTCCTCGATGAAGGGACTGGCCAACGAGGCGGGCGTGGGCGACATGGATCCCGGTCGCATCAACGAGCTGTTCTTCCGCCGCCTGGACATCAACTACGCCACCAACATCAAGCCGACGCACGTGAAGATCGAGCGCATGGAAGGTGGCTGGAACATGAAGGTGAACTACGAAGTGCGCCGTCCGCTGGTGGGCAACCTCGATGTGGTCGGCAACTTCAACGCCGAGCAGGCGCTGACGCGCCACGGCGCGGACTAAGGATTTGGCGGTTGACCGCATCGGCCATGCCTTTGCCGACCAGGGCCTGCTCGCGCAGGCCCTGACGCATCGGAGCGCAGGCGCGCCGCATAACGAGCGGCTCGAATTCCTGGGCGACAGCGTGGTCAACCTGCTGGTCGCCGAGACGCTGTTCCAGCGCTGGCCCAAGGCCGACGAAGGTGCACTGACGCGTGCCCGCGCCGAACTGGTACGCGAAGCCTCGCTCGCGACCATCGCGCGCGACCTGCAACTGGGCGAACGCCTGACCATGGGGCCGGGCGAGATGAAGTCCGGTGGCCACCGTCGCGACTCCATCCTCGCCGATGCGCTGGAAGCCGTGGTCGCGGCCATCTACCTGGATTCGGGCTTCGAATCCTGCCGTACCGTGGTGCTGCCATGGTTCGAGACGTCGCTCGCGGCGTTGCCGGTGGGGCGTCCCGAGAAGGATCCGAAGACGCGGCTGCAGGAATGGCTGCAGGGACGGCAACGCCCGCTTCCCGTCTACGAACTGGTCTCTGAAAGCGGCGACGACCACGCCAAACTCTTCCTTGCGCGCTGTACCACGCTGGATCCGCCGCTGACGGCGGACGGCGAAGGTACGTCGCGCCGTAACGCCGAGCAGGTCGCCGCGGCAGCGTTGCTCGACAGGCTCGACATTTCGAAGTGAGTACCCCGGTGAGTGCATCCTCCTCCTACCGCAGCGGCAGTGTTGCCGTCATCGGTCGCCCCAACGTGGGCAAGTCCACCCTGACCAATGCCCTGGTGGGTGCCAAGGTCAGCATTACCTCCAACCGTCCGCAGACCACGCGGCACCGTCTGCTCGGCATCGCGACGTTTACGGCGGGCAAGGACCGGCCGGCGGGCCAGATCGTGCTGGTGGATACGCCCGGCCTGCACAAGCAGCAGGGCAAGTTCTCGGCCTCGGCGATGAGCCGGGTGATGAACCGTGCGGCGCGCGGTGCGCTGGAGGAAGTCGACGCCGCGCTGATGGTGATCGAGGCCGGTCGCTGGGACGAGGAAGACTCGCTGGCCTACAACGTGCTGCGCGATGCCGGCATCCCGGTGGTGCTGGTGGTCAACAAGATCGATCGGATCAAGGAGAAGGCGGCCATGCTGCCCTTCCTGGCCGAGGTCGGGCAGGAGCGCGAGTTCGCGGCCGTGCATCTGGTGTCGGCCTTGAAACGCAATGGCCTCGACGTGCTGGTGAAGGATGTCCTCGCCCTGCTGCCGGAGCAGCCGCCCATGTTCGGCGAGGACGAGATCACCGATCGCAGCGAGCGCTTCCTTGCGGCCGAGCTGATCCGCGAGCAACTGATGCGCCAGCTCGGTGCGGAGCTGCCGTACGCCACGACCGTCGAGATCGAGAACTTCACCACCGAGGACTCGCCGAAGGGCGAGCTGGCCCGCATCGGTGCGGTGATCTGGGTGGAACGCGAGAGCCAGAAGGCCATCGTGATCGGCAAGGGCGGCGCACGGTTGAAGGACATCGGCAGCAAGTCGCGCCAGCAGATGGAGCACCTGTTCGGCCGCAAGGTGTTCCTGGAAACATGGGTGCGCGTGCGCGAAGGCTGGTCCGACGACGAGACCGCGCTGAAGGCCTTCGGTTACGAGTGAGGCGCCGGCGACGTCCGGTTCCATGCGACTGAGCGACACCGCCTTCGTCCTGCATACACGCCCGTGGCGCGAAACCAGCCTGCTGGTCGAAGTGCTGGGTCGCGAACAGGGCCGGCTCGGCCTGATCGCACGCGGTGTGCAGGGGCCGAAGAAGCACGTGCTGCGTGCGGCGCTGCAGCCGCTGCAACTCATCCGCATCGAGGGCGATCAGCGGGGCGAACTGGCAAGGCTGGTGAGCGCGGAAGCGCTCGACGCAGCGCCGCAGCCTGCGGGCGATGCGATGCTGGCGGCGTTCTACCTCAACGAACTGGTGCTGCGGTTGGCGCCCCGCCACGACCCGTTGCCCGACCTGTTCGACGCCTACGCCCGCACGCGGGAACAACTCCGCCAGCGCGAGGGACTGACGTGGGCGTTGCGGCGCTTCGAACGCGACCTGGTGGAGGCACTGGGTTTCGGCTTCGCGCTTGACTGCGATGGCGATGGCGAGCCCATCGATCCCGCGGCGCGCTACCGGCTGGATCCTGAGCACGGACCGCGTCGCCTGCTGAGTGACCGAGGTCATGGCGAGCGCAATCAGGCGGCCACCGGCCGCGCGCTGCTGGCATTGGCGGAAGATGCCGTGCCCTCTCCTGACGATCTGGCCAGCCTGCGCCTGCCGATGCGCTCGGTGTTGGCGCACCACCTGGGCCCCCGCGGGCTGAAATCCTGGGAAATGATCGGTGAGCTGGGACGGCTGAAGCGCGGCGCCGCCGTCGACTGACGTCGTCAGTACGTCGTCGCGAGCAGGCGTTCGCTGGTCGCCAAGAACGCATCGCGGAAACCGACATCGGCAGGCGCGGCATGCCAGCGCGAGGCGATGTCCGCCAGTGCGGCAGCCCCTGCGAAACCGCAGCTGGCCTGCAGCCGGTGGAGGTGGGCGCGCAGTGCCGCTTCATCGGCACGGGCGAATGCCTCCAGGCAGGCCTTGCGCGCGGCCGGCAGTTCGGAGAGGAACAGCTGCCGCAACGTCGCGACATGCTCTCGGTTGCCGGCAAGGGCGGCGAGGGCGCGCGCGTCGTCCCAGTCCTGGTATGTCGACGCCGTGGCGCTGCTCCCTGCATTCCCCAGCACCGTGCGAACGGTGTCCAGCAGCGTCTGTGCCGACAGCGGCTTGATCAGGACATCCGTAAAGCCAGACTGCAGAAGACGGTCTCGCATCGCCGGCGTCGTATCGGCCGTATGCGCCAGCGCAAGCGCGAGGTTGTCGCGCATGCGCAGATGCTGCAGCAGGACGGTGCCGCTGCCGTCGGGCAGGTTGGCGTCGATCAGCCACACATCGAACGGGCCGCCGGCGGCCAGCGCCTGCGCGCAGTCCTCGGCGACCCGCACGTGGGCGGGCAGTGTTTCCAGTGCCGCACTCAGGAACAGGGCACTGACGGGGTCGTCTTCCACCAGCAATATCGAGGGCATCGTGCCTGGGGGGAGGGGCATGGCCGGGCTTCCTGCGGACTCGCCCCATCTTAGCCCCGCCGGGCGCGTCGGGCGGCCATGCGACAATGCCGCCCCGCCAAACACACGCAGCCTGACGCCACGTGGCCCGTACCCGCTCTCCCCGCATCGACAAGACCCCCTTTGAAGCCTCCATCACCGACCTGACCCACGACGGGCGCGGTGTCGCCCGCCGTGACGGCAAGGCGGTATTCGTGTCGGGGGCGCTGCCCGGTGAGCGCGTGATGGCGGAACAGACGGCGAAGAACCGTCATTTCGACGAGGCCCGGACGCTGGACGTCCTGGAGGCCTCGTCCGATCGCGTCGCACCCCGTTGCCCCCATTTCGGCACCTGCGGCGGCTGCGTGCTGCAGCACCTGGACGAGAACCGCCAGATCGAGGCCAAGCAGCGCGTGTTGCTGGAGAACCTGGAGCGCATCGGCCACGTCTCGCCCGGCATGGTGCTGCCGTCGCTGACCGGCGCCAACTGGGGCTACCGCCGCAAGGGACGCTTCTCGGTGCGCCGGGTCAACAAGAAGGACAAGACGCTGGTCGGATTCCGCGAACAGGACCCGCGCTTCGTCGCCGACCTGTCCGAGTGCCATACCGTCATTCCCGAGATCGGTGGCAAGGTCGCCGACTTCGCCGCGCTCGTTGAAAGCCTGGACGTGCGTGAGCACATTCCGCAGATCGAATTCATTGCCGGCGACGCGACGGCCGATTTCGACGGCGTCGCGCTGGTATTCCGGCACCTGCAGCCGCTCGGCGATGCCGACCTTGCCCGTCTGGTGGCGTTCGGTGAGGCGCACCGCTTCGCGATCTTCCTGCAGCCCGCGGGCGTGGAGAGCGTGCATCCCCTGTGGCCGGAGGCGCCGCAACTGGCGTTCGGACTGTCGCCGTGGGACATCTCGCTCGCGTTCCGACCGCTGGATTTCATCCAGGTCAATGCGGCGCTCAACGAGAAGATGATCGCGCATACCTTCAGCCTGCTCGACCTGCAGGCGACGGACCGCGTGCTCGACCTGTTCTGCGGCCTCGGCAATTTCACCCTGCCGATGGCGCGCCTGGTGCGCGAGGTGGTCGGCGTGGAAGGCGACGCCGGGCTCGTGGCGCGTGCCCGCGAGAATGCGGGGCGCAACGCGCTGGGAAATGCGCAGTTCCACGCGGCCGACCTGACCCAGGACCAGCGCAATGCGCCATGGATGCGGCAGGGCTTCGACAAGCTGCTGCTGGATCCGCCGCGCTCGGGCGCGATCGAGGTGTTGCAGCAGCTGCCGCTGAAACAGTTCGATCGCATCGTCTACGTGAGCTGTCATCCCGGTTCGCTGGCGCGTGACGCCGGCTATCTGGTCAATGAGCAGGGCTACACGCTGGTGTCGGCGGGCGCCATGGACATGTTCCCGCATACGGCACACGTCGAATCGATCGCCCTGTTCGAGAAGCGCTGATGGGCATCGAGATCGAGCGCAAATTCCTGGTCGCCGGCGATAGCTGGCGCGAGGCTGCGCACGAGGTCGTGCCGATGGCGCAGGGCTACATCAACGACATGGGCGCGATGGACCGCGGAGAACAGAAGGCCTCGGTGCGCGTGCGCATCCAGGGCGATGCGGCATACCTCAACCTGAAATCGCGCGAGCTGGGCGCCACCCGGCAGGAATTCGACTACGCCATCCCCGTCGCCGATGCGCGAGCGCTGCTGGCGCTGTGCGTGGGCGGGGTGATCGACAAGCGCCGGCACTACGTCCGCCACGAGGGCCATCTGTGGGAAGTCGACGAGTTCCTCGGCGACAACGCCGGCCTGGTGGTGGCGGAGATCGAACTGGACCACGCCGATGAAGCCTTCGTGAAACCGGCCTGGGCCGGCAAACAGGTCACCGACGCCGCGCGCTATTACAATCTGGCCCTGGCGTCGCGGCCGTACACGCAGTGGTCGGACGACGAACGCGCCGCCACCGATATCTCCTGAGGACTTTCCGAAATGCTCGTCATCGGCATCGCCGGCACCGAACTCACCGCGCAGGAGCGCGACTGGCTGCAGCATGACGCCGTCGCCGGCGTCATCCTGTTCACCCGCAACTTCGCCTCGCGCGCCCAGGTGGCGGAACTGTCGCAAGCCATCCGTGCCGCCGCGCCGCGCCCGCAGCTGGTCTGCGTGGACCAGGAAGGCGGCCGGGTGCAGCGCTTTCGCGACGGCTACAGCGACCTGCCGGCGCTGGAGGTGTTCGGCAAGCTGTATGCGCAGGACCCGCAGGCCGCGCTGCCGCGTGCCGAAGAACACGCCTGGCTGATGGCCAGCGAGATCATTGCCAGCGGCGTCGACCTGAGCTTCGCTCCCGTCGTTGACCTGGCGCGTGGCAACCGCGCCATCGGCAACCGCGCCTTCGATGCCGATCCGCAGATCGTGGCGGAGTTCACCCGTGCCTACGTGCGCGGCATGCACAGCGCCGGCATGGCGGCCACGCTGAAGCATTTCCCCGGCCACGGCACCGTGCTGGAAGACACGCACTTCGACGATGCCGTCGATCCGCGTTCGCTGGACGTGCTGCGCGCCGAGGACCTGATTCCGTTCGTCGCCGGCATCGAGGCCAAGGCCGATGCGGTGATGATGGGGCACGTGAAGTATCCCGCCGTCGCGCCCGAACCGGCGGGCTACTCGCCGTTCTGGATCCAGAAGATCCTGCGAGAGGAAATGGGCTTCCGTGGCGTGGTGTTCTCCGACGACATCGGCATGGCGGCGGCGTTCTCGGCCGGTGGCGTGAAGCAGCGCATCCACGATCACCTGGACGCCGGCTGCGACGTGGTGCTGGTCTGCTCGCCGAAGCTGGTGGACGAGTCGCTGAAGGCGGTGGAAGGCCGTGCCTTGAACACCGCTGCCGTGCTCGGCGTGCTGGGCCGCGGCGCGCTGGGATGGGATGGCCTGATCGCCGATGCGCGCTACGGCGACGCACAGACGCACGTGATCGACAACTTGAAGGGAGTGGTTTGATGGAATCGCTGGGCAATCCGCGACCGAAGCTGGCCGATGCGCTGGCCAATGCCGACCTGCTGGTCGACCGCGCGACGATCGATCGCGCCATCGCGCAGATGGCGGCGCCGATCGCGCGCGACTATGCCGGGGAAGTGCCTGTCTACCTCACCATCATGCACGGCGCGCTGCCGTTCGCCGGCCAGCTGTCGCTGGAACTGGGGGCGCTGGGGCTGGATCTGGAATTCGACTATCTGCACGCCACCCGCTACCGCGGCGAGACCACCGGCGGCGAACTGGTGTGGAAGCACCGGCCGGCGACGGCGCTGTACGGCCGTCGTGTGCTGCTGGTGGACGACATCCTGGACGAGGGCCACACGCTGCTCGCCGTGAAGCAATGGTGCCTGGAACAGGGCGCCACCGACGTGCGTATCGCCGCGCTGACCATCAAGCAGCACGACCGCTGCGTGGCGGGCATCTGCGCCGACTACGTGGGCCTGGAGGTGGCGGACCGCTACGTGTTCGGCTTCGGCATGGACTACCACGAGCAGGGGCGCAACCTGCCGGGCATCTACGCACTGAAGGAATGACGATGTCCGATATCGCGCTCGCCGTCATCGGCGGCACCGGCGTCTACAAGCTGGCCGACCTGCAGGATGTGGAAGCCCGCGAACTGGATACGCGCTTCGGTGCGCCCTCGGGTCCCGTCCGTATCGGCACCCTCGGCGGCCGGCGCGTGGCCTTCCTCGCGCGCCATGGCGAGGGCCACTCGGTGCCGCCGCACCAGGTCAATTACCGCGCCAACCTGCAGGCGCTGAAGGACCTGGGTGCCACCCGTGTGCTGGCGCTCAACACCGTCGGCGGCATCACCGACGCCTGCGGTCCACGCGTGCTGGCCTGCCCGGACCAGCTGATCGACTACACCTGGGGTCGCATCTCGACGATCTGCGAAGAGCCGGGTACTGAGGTGCTGCATGTCGACTTCGGCGACCCGTACACGCATTTACTTCGCCAGCAGATCCTCGCGGCGGCCCGCGAGGCGAACGTCGAGGTGCTCGATGGCGGGTGCTATGGCGCCACCCAAGGGCCACGACTCGAGACGCGTGCGGAGATTCGCCGGATGCGCCGTGACGGCTGCGATCTGGTCGGCATGACCGGCATGCCGGAAGCGGGCCTGGCGCGGGAAATGGGCCTGGAATATGCCTGCCTGGCCATCGTCGCCAACTGGGCGGCGGGCTGCGGTACCGACGAGGAGATCACCATGGACGAAGTGCTGGCCAATGTGGCTGCCGCCTCTTCCGGGATCCCGTCCCTCGTGGCCGCGTTGGCGCGAGGGTGATTGTCAACGCGCGTCAGGCTTTGCATACTCGGCGGGTGTGACGTCACGCCACACATTCCACCCGCATCCAGAAAAGGAAATACAAGCGCTATGCCGTACGGTACCGTGAAATGGTTCAACGATGCCAAGGGCTTCGGATTCATCGCGCCAGAAGATGGCAGCGCCGATGTCTTTGCGCACCACACCGCCATCAACAGCAAGGGCTTCCGCAGCCTGCAGGAAGGCCAGCGCGTCAGCTATGAGCTGACCCAGGGCCCGAAGGGTGCACAGGCGTCCAACATCACGCCGGCAGCCTAATCCAAGACGATTTTCTTGAACCCCGCTCCGGCGGGGTTTTTTAACGCCTGTCGTTTCCGCTACACCGGTTTACGCACCCCGAAGGACCGCCACGCGCCATGGATGCCCAGCACATCGCGATCATCGGCTACGGCACCGCCGGGCAGGCGGCGGCACTGCTGCTGTCGCGCGACGGGCACCGGGTGGAGGTGTTCGAACGTGCGCCGGAACTCGGTCCGGTCGGTGCCGGCTTCCTGCTGCAGCCGACGGGCTTGCAGGTGTTGTGGGAACTGGGCCTGCTGCGCGACGTGCTGACGCATGGCCGTCGCGTCAACCGTCTGTACGGCGAGACGCCTTGCGGTCGTGCAGTGATGGACATGCGCTATGCGGGCCTGGATGCGCGCCTGTTCGGCCTGGGCATGCAGCGCGGCGCCCTGTTCTCGCTGCTGGCGGAGGCCTGGGCCGAGCACGGTGAGGTGCATCGTGGCCACACCATCGAGGAAGTCAGCGAAGACACACGCCGCATCCGCGACCAGCATGGGCGCTGGCATGGTCCGTTCGATCTGGTGATCGCGGCGGACGGGTCAGCGTCGAAGCTGCGCGGTGCCACCGGCGCGGTGAAGCGCGAGGCTGTCTATCCGTGGGGCGCGCTGTGGCGACTGGTACCGCAGGACGACTGGGCGTGGGGCGACGAACTGCGCCAGCGCTATGTGGCCGCGCGCAAGATGATCGGATTGCTGCCGGTCGGGACGCGACCCGGCGACGACACGCCGCGGCTCAGCTTCTTCTGGAGCCTGCCCATCGCCGATTTCGATGCATGGCGGCAGCGTGGTCTTCCGGCGTGGCGCGATGAGGTCGCCCGCCTGTGGCCCGAGGCGGATGCCTGCCTGGCCGATACCCTCGATGCGGACCAGCTGGCGCGCGCCAGCTATCGTGACGTCACGTTGCGTCACTGGCATCGCGATCGGCTCGTCGTGCTGGGCGATGCAGCGCATGGCATGAGTCCGCAGCTGGGGCAGGGCGTCAACATGGCGTTGATGGACGCGATGGCGCTGCGCGACGCACTCCGCGCGCAGTCCGATGTCGCGATCTCACTGAATGCCTACCAGCGCGAGCGCCAAGCGCATGTCGGGGTCTACCAGTTCTGGAGCCGCTGGCTGACGCCGATCTTCCAGTCCGATCTCGACTGGGTCGCCTACGCACGCGATGTCGGTTTCCTGCCCGCGGGTCGCCTGCCCGGTGGGCGCGGTCACATGCTGCGGGTACTCAGCGGCACGCAGCACGGATTCTTCGGGACGTTGAAGCTGAAGCCCGATTTCCTCTCGGCGCTCTAGTCCCGGCGCACCCCGATCCTCGGGCACAATCGGCATCGACAGCCTGTTGCGGGAGCCGGTGATGGACGACCTTCCTCCATTCGAAACGCATCGCGTGGACAACCAGCCGCCACCGTTCGAGCCGCGCGACCTGTGGGGCGACGATGTCGTATTGCGCGACGCCGTCGAGCGGGAAGGGGCGGCTGCGTTCGTATCGCGGGTGGCGACCTATGGCGCACTGGCCGGCGATGAGCTTTACCGGTTCGGCTTCGACGCCAACCGTGACCGCCCGCGGCTGCGCACGCATGACCGCACGGGGCAGCGCATCGACCTGGTCGAGTTCCATCCCGCCTATCACCGGTTGATGGACGTGGCGAAGTCGCACGGCGTCGCCGGGCTGTCATGGCACGAGCCCGCACCGGGCGCGCATGTCGCGCGCGCGGCGTTGAGCTATCTGCACCATCAGGCGGAGGCGGGCACCAGCTGCCCGCTGACGATGACACACGCCGCCGTACCCGTCCTGCAACGCGAACCCGGCCTCCGCGCATGGGCGGCGAAAGCCTCCGCGCCGCACTACGATCCGCGCGATGTGCCCATCGCCGACAAGGCTGGCATCACGCTGGGCATGGGCATGACGGAGAAGCAGGGCGGCTCCGACGTGCGCGCCAACGCCACCACCGCAACGCCGCACGGTGACGGCACGTACGCGCTGGTCGGCCACAAGTGGTTCTTCTCGGCACCGATGTGCGATGGCTTCCTGGTGCTGGCGCAGGCGGAAGGTGGCCTGACCTGCTTCCTGATGCCGCGCCGCCTGGATGACGGCGGAAAGAATGCTCTCCGGCTGATGCGGCTGAAGGACAAGCTGGGCGACTGGGCGAACGCCTCCAGCGAAGTCGAGTTCATCGGTGCGCACGCCTGGCGCGTGGGCGAGGAAGGGCGCGGCGTGGCGAGCATCATCGAGATGGTGATGTTGACGCGGCTGGACTGCATGCTGGGGTCCGCTGCGGAAATGCGCATGGCACTCGCGCAGGCGCTGCACCATGCGCGCCATCGCATGACGTTCGGCAAGCCGCTGGTCGACCATGCCTTGATGCGCAATGTGCTGGCCGATCTCGCGCTGGAATCCGAAGCGGCCACCGCGTTTGCTTTGAGGGTGGCGCGGGCGGTGGATGCAGCGTCGCGCGATCCGCACGAAGCGACGTTCGCGCGGATCGCCACGGCGGTGGGCAAGTACTGGATCTGCAAGCGCGCACCGACGTTCGTCAACGAAGCGCAGGAATGCCTGGGCGGCGCCGGTTATGTGGAGGAATCGATCCTGCCGCGGCTGTACCGGCAGGCGCCACTCAACTCGATCTGGGAAGGCAGCGGCAACATCCAGTGCCTCGATGTGTTGCGGGCGCTGTCGCGTGAGTCCGGCACGCGCGAGTCGGTGGCTGTCGAACTCGCGTCGGCCTCGGGCAGGGATGCGATCTACGACGCGTTCGTCGATCGCCTGCGGACGGACTTGTCGTCGGCGAGCGAGGCCGGTACGCGCATGCTGGTCGAACGGCTGGCGTTGGCACTGCAGGCAGCGGTGCTGCTGCGTGCAGGCAGTCCGGCAGCCGCGCTGTTCGTGCGCAGCCGGCTGGGCGGCGAGCATGGGCTTGCATTCGGCACACTGCCCGATGATGCGGACGTCGGTGCATTGCTGTCACGGGCGTTGCCGGCATGAGCCGCTGGCGCTGGCCGATCCTGCTGCTCGCCGCCCTCGGCCTGTCGTCGCAGGCGCGCGAACCGACACGATGGCCGCCGCCCTTGCTGCCTGCCGCTCAGCAGGCGGACGCGATCCATGTCTACAAGACGCAGCGGAAGATGGATCTGTTGCGCGGTGGCCGCGTCATCGCAACCTACCGCATCGTGCTGGGCGGTGCGCCGATAGGGCACAAGCGGCAGCAGGGCGACCAGCGCACGCCGGAAGGCGACTACCGCATCACGTATCGCAACGACCGCAGCCGCTTCCACCTGTCATTGCGTGTGTCCTATCCGAATGAGGCCGATCGCCGGCAGGCCGTGGCGCGAGGCGTCGACCCGGGCGGTGACATCATGATCCATGGCGCCACGCCGCCGGGATCGCAATCGGACTGGACGGAAGGCTGCATCGCCGTGACCAACGCCGAGATCGAGGCGATCTGGCAGCGCGTGCCGGTGGGCACGCCGATCCGCATCACGCCCTGACGGAATCGCCGGTCAGCGGCCGCCGCCGCGCGAGGCGAGGGCACGCGAGCCGGTGATGATCAGGCGGACCATTTCCGAGAGCTGTTCGATCAGTTCCGGATCCTTTTCCGGAGGCAGGTCCATTGCGGTGGCGCCCATCGCGAACACCAGGCGGGTGATCGCCTTGGAGACCAGTGCAGGTTCGTGCAGCGGCGCGTTGTCGCGCGCGGCCAGCCGGATGAGGTCGATGCACAGCTCTTCCTCGAAGAACTGCAGTTCGCGTTCCACCGCATGCTTGAACGCGTCCGAGCCGACGTTGCCTTCGCGCAGCAGCACGTGCAGCAGCTTGTCGTCGGCGCGCAGCTGCTCCATGAACGCTTCCACCGAGCCGCGCACCACGCTGCGGTCGCTGCTGGTGGCGCGGTGTCGCGCTTCACCGATGATCTTGCGCAGCGAGCGGCCGGCCAGGTCGATCAGCGCCACCGCCAGTTCGTCCATGTCGCGGAACTGGCGGTAGAAACTGTTGGGTGCGATGCCAGCCTCTCGGGCCACTTCGCGCAGGCTCAGGGTCGAGACGCTGCGGTGCGGGCCCACCAGTTTCAGGGCGGCCGCCATCAGGTCTTCGCGTGAAATGGACGCCTTGCGGCCGGGGCCGTGGTCGTCCTGGAGCTGCGGTTGCGGGTTGGGAATCACGCGGAGAGACCGGGCATACGGGGTGGTAGGGGCATCATAGCCCCGTAAATTAATATACAAGTGTATACACAAGCGTCTTCACGGCGGTATAGTGAGGCCATGAACGCCCAGATCCGTCCGACCCCCCGCCGGCCCGGTCCCCTGAAACGCCTCATCCGGCCGTTGGTGAAGCCGGATATCTTCGATTTCTGGGCCACCCGTTTCCACCGCACCTGGACCTGGGAGCGGCCGCTGGCCCGCCTGGTCGCTCGCGAAACCGCGTCGACCGACGCCGTGACCCTGCTGTTCAAGCCGAACCGGCACTGGGCCGGCCATCGCGCCGGCCAGCATGTGAACCTGGGCGTCGAGATTGATGGCGCCCGCGTGACCCGCAGCTACAGCCTGACCGAGCCGCCGCGTGCCGACGGCCTGCTGCCGATCACCGTCAAGGCGATCGAGGGCGGCAAGGTCAGCCGCTACCTGTGCGAAGGCGCCCGCATCGGCGACATCGTCGAACTGGGCCAGGCCTTCGGCGAGATGACGCTTCCCGCGTCCCCGGATAACGCGCTGCTGTTGCTGGCCGCCGGCAGCGGCATCACCCCGCTGATGGCGCTGGTCCGCGAACTGGCCGGGCAGGGCATGCCGGTCGATCTGACCCTACTGTACTGGGTGCGTCGCCGCGAGGAAGCCTGCTTCCTCGACGAACTGCGCGCGCTCGCATCCGCACATCCGCGGTTCCGCTTCCGCCTACTGCTGACGCGCGAAGCCGCCTCCGCCGGCGACGAAGCCGCAGGTCGCATCGACGATGCGCTGCTGGCCGCGCATGCGGGTGACTTGTCCGTGCAGCAGGTGATGGCCTGCGGTCCGGGTGGCTTCGTCGAAACCGCCCGCGGGTTGCTCGCGTCACGTGTCGCTGCCTTCCAGGCCGAAGCGTTCACTGCGCCGCCGGTGACGGTGGTGGACGAAGGCGAAGTCGACATCCGCCTGCAACGCAGCGGGCGCACCCTGCGTGTGGCGCGCGGAACGTCGTTGCTGGACGCGCTGGAGGCGCAGGGTCTGAAGCCGCCGTCGGGCTGCCGCATGGGCATCTGCAACACCTGCGCCTGCGGCAAGTCCGCGGGCAGCACCCGCCACCTGCCCAGTGGCGACCTTGCGCACGAACCCACCCAGGCGCTGAAGCTGTGCATCCACAGCGCCGCCACCGACCTCGAGCTGGATCTCTGATGGCCTCTTCCCGCAACCGCAAGCTCAGCACCGACGAACTGGACCGTTTCGGCGAGGAACTCGACGCCCTGCGCGCGCAGACCGTCGCCACGCTGGGCGCCCGCGACGCACGCTACATCCGCAACGTGGTGAAGGCGGTGCGCTACACCAACCTGATCGGCCGCGTGCTGCTGTTCTCCGCCGCGGTCGCCGGCGGCCTGTGGCTGGCCGACAGCGCGGTGGGCTGGCTGTTCTGGGTGCTGTGGGCGCTGGGTGCGTTCTCGCTGGGCCTGGGCAAGATCCTGGACAACATGGAGCTGGGCCACAACGTCATCCACGGCCAGTACGACTTCCTGGGTGATCCGCAGCTCAACGGCAAGACCTACGACTGGGACATCGTCGCCACCAGCGACAACTGGCGGCACACCCACAATTTCCGCCACCACACCTATACCAACGTGCGCGGGCTGGACGACGACATCGGCTACGGCCTGCTGCGCATCTTCCCCGAGCAGAAGTGGCGCCCGTTCTACCTGGTGCAGCCGTTCGTCGCGGTGGTGTTCGCGCTGCTGTTCCAGTGGGGCATCGCCATCCAGGACCTGAAACTGGGCCGCTGGTGGAGCGGCAAGATGACCAACAAGCAGCTGCGCCGCAAATCCGCGCCGGTGGTGCGCAAGATGGGCAGGCAGCTGGCGAAGGATTACGTGATCTATCCGGCGTTGGCCGGTCCGTTCTTCCTGCCGGTCCTGCTCGGCAACATGGTCGCCAACGGCCTGCGCAACGTGTGGACCTACGTGATCATCTTCTGCGGCCACTTCACCGCCAACGCGGAGACGTTCCCGAAGGAATGCATCAAGAACGAGTCGCGCGGCCACTGGTACCTGCGCCAGCTGCGTGGCTCGTCGAACCTGCGTGGCGGCTTCCTGATGAACGTGATGTCGGGCAACCTGAGCCACCAGATCGAGCACCACTTCTTCCCCGATATCCCTGCCAACCGCTATGCAGAAATGGCCAAGGAAGTCCGTGCCATCTGCGCCCGCTACGGCCAGCACTACAACACCGGCACGCTGTTCACGCAGTTCGGCCAGGTCTGCTGGCGCATCGTGCGGCATGCCTTCCCCAGCCGTCCGCGCCGCGTGCCGGCGCTGGTGCAGGCCGACGCGGTGGCCTGATCCGTCAGGGCGCGTTGGGCGCCACCGCCCGCGCTGCGCGGGCGACCTCGCGCTTGAGTCGCCACTCGGCGAAGAACGATGCCGCGATCAGGCCGGTGCCGAGCAGGCCCAGCCACTGGAACCACGGGTTCTCGAAGACATCGTCGGCCAGGTCGTTGCCCTGCAGTTGCAGGCGAAGCAGGCGGACTTCGGTGGCGAGCGCGTCGGCGCCGGTTTCGCCGTGGTGCATGGCTTCTTCCGCCTTGACCGCCAGTTGCGTCATCGCGGCGAGTGCGACGGCATCGTCATCCGCTCTCCGCTCCACCACGACCACCAGCGCGCTGGTCAGCAGGATCAGGGCGGTACCGAGTCCGCGCAGCAGCGGCGGCAACGAGTCGGGAATCATGCACGGACTCCGGCGGGCAACCGCCGCATCCTAGACCACGGGATGCGCGGCCGTCATCGGTGCGCCCAGGCGGCGGATCAGTCGAGGAACTGCAGCCGCGCCAGTTCGGCGTACAGGCCGTCCTGCGCCAGCAGTTCCGCATGGGTGCCCTGCGCGACGATGCGGCCGCGATCCATGACCACGATGCGGTCGGCCTTCTGCACGGTCGCCAAGCGGTGTGCGATGACCAGCGTGGTACGCCCGTCCATGAGTCGCTCCAGTGCGTTCTGCACGGCCCGCTCGCTCTGCGCATCCAGCGCGCTGGTGGCTTCGTCGAGCAGCAGGATGGGGGCATCCTTCAACAGGGCGCGCGCGATGGCGATGCGCTGCTGCTGGCCACCGGACAGGCGAGCGCCGCGCTCGCCCAGTTGGCTGTCGAAGCCGCCAGGCAGTTCGCGGATGAAGTCGTCGGCTTCTGCGGCTTCCGCGGCGGCCTGCAACTCGGCGTCGGTGGCGTCCAGCTTGCCGTAGCGGATGTTCTCGGCCGCGCTGGCGGCGAAGATCGTCGGCTGCTGCGGCACCAGCGCAATGTGCTCGCGCAGGTCGGACGGTGCCAGTTCGCGCAGGTCGACGCCATCGACGCGCACGCTGCCGGTCTGCGCGTCGTGGAAGCGCAGCAGCATCGAGAACACGGTGCTCTTGCCGGCGCCGGACGGGCCGACGAGCGCGACGGTCTCGCCCGGATGCACGGTCAGGTCGAAGTCGTCGAGCGCGGGCAGGTCGGGGCGGGACGGATAGTGGAAGGAGACGTTGTCGAAACGGATCTCACCCTTCACCGGTGCGGCCAGCGCGTGCGGCGTGGCAGGTGCGCGGATCGCCGGGGTTTCGCCCAGCAGTTCGGCGATGCGGCCCATGCCGCCGGCCGCGCGCTGCAGTTCGTTCCAGACCTCGGCCAGGGCGCCGACGGAGCCACCGCCGATCAGGGCATACAGGACGAACTGGCCGAGGGTGCCTGCGCTCATCGTGCCGTCGATGACGTCATGCGCGCCGGACCACAGCACCAGTGTGATGGCGCCGAAGATCAGCGTGATCGCGGCAGCAGTGACCCATGCCTGCGCGCGGATGCGGCGACGCGCGGTCTCCACGGCGGTCGCGATGGCAGCGCCGAAGCGACCTCGCTCGTACGGTTCACGCGCATGCGCCTGCACGGTGCGCACGGCGCCGAGGGTTTCGCTGGCCAGCGTATTGGCGTCGGCCACACGGTCCTGGCTGGCGCGCGATGCTTTTTCCAGCCGGCGTGCCCCCAGCACGATCGGCAATACGGCCAGCGGGATGCCGATCAGCGCGAACGCCGCCAGGCGCGGGCTGGTGACGAACAGCATGGCCAGGCTGCCGATGACGGTGACGCTGCTGCGCAGTGCGACCGACATGCTGGTGGCCACCACGGTGCGCAGCAGTTCGCTGTCTGCCGACAGTCGCGACACCAGTTCGCCGCTGCGGGTGCGGTCGTGGAATTCCGCATCCAGTCCGATCAGATGGCCATACAACTGGCCGCGCAGGTCGGCAACGACCTTCTCGCCCAGCAACGACACGAAGTAGAAGCGTGCCGCGCTCGCCAATGCCAGCACCACGGCCACCACGAACAGGAACAGGAAGGCGCGATTGATATTGGCGCCGTCGGTGAACCCGTTGTCGATCATCTGACGGAACGCGACCGGCAGGCTCAGTGTCGCCGCCGAGGCCAGTGCCAGCGCCAGCAACCAGGCGGTGAACAGACCGCCGTGCATGCGCACGAACGGCCACAAGGCGCGCAGGGTGCCCAGCTTGGCCTTGGGTTTTGCGGCAGCGTCGGCCGGCGTCTCGATCTGGGCGCTCATGCGGAATCCATGTTCAAAGCGGTTGTGGAAGAGGCTTCAGCCCCGACCAGGCCGCCATGCTTCCGTCGTACCGGAAGCCCCTTCCACAAACACCTGCCGGTTTCCGGACGACTATGCCGGCTCGATGAAGCGCACCCGGTTACGGGTGGCGTCGCGCAGCTGCGATTTCAAGGCATCCACGCGATCCGCGGGCAGTTGCACGCGCAGGTGTGCTCCGGTCTCGTCGAAGCCTTCGTCCAGCTTTACCGCCTTGTGGGCGGTCAGGGCGGCATGCACGTGCCCAAGATCGTCGAACGGGCAGGTCAGCGCCAGCGTCGCCAGGGCTATCAGCGGCTCACGGGGCGCCAGCCGCAGGCACTCCGCAGCAGCGCCGCCATAGGCCCTCACCAGTCCGCCCGCGCCCAGCTTGATGCCGCCGTACCAGCGCGTCACCACCACCATCACGCGATCGAAGCCCTGGCCGTCGATCGCGGCCAGGATCGGCCTGCCGGCCGTTCCCGCAGGCTCGCCATCGTCGCTGGAGCGGTAGTCCTGGCCGATCCGGTACGCCCAGCAATTGTGGGTCGCCGCGGGATCGCCGATCTCGCGCAGGAACGCGAGCGCTTCGTCGGCGTTGCCGACGGGCGCTGCCTGGGCGAGGAAACGGCTGTGCTTCACCTCCAGCAACTGCGAGGCGCGTGCGGCGAGGGTGTCGCTCACGGGTTGCCGAGCAGGGGGCGCAAGTCGTCCGGCACGCGCTGGAAAGGATGTTCCTGCACGAACAGCTGAAGGCTGCGCAGCGCATTGGCGTCGTCGCCCAGGTCGCGGCGCAACCGGATGCGCTCCAGCCATTCGTCGGGTGTCAGCCGCGTGTCCGCATCGACCGGTACCTGCAGATCGGTGCGGCGCAACGCATTGCGTGCAGCACTGGGCTGGACACTGCCTGCACTCGCGGCAGGCGGTGGCGGGGGAGGCGGGGCCATGGCGGGCGCCGGCGCGGGTGCCGAGACGACGTCCTGTGCCTTGGAGCGGCGTTCCCGCGACTTCACCCGGTTGCCGGTGACGGCGATGGTGTCGAGCGTTCGGTTGTCTTCGGCTTTGGCCGCTGCTTCAGCCGCTGCTTCCCGCCGGTACTCGACCTGCCGCGCCCGTTGCTCCTGCTCCTGCTGGGCGCCGATACGCTGCTGTACCTGTTCGCGCAACGCGGCCTCCGACGCCGCTGTCGCGGCCGGGGCAGGTGCCGAATACGAATAGCTGTCGGCCTCCGCGGGAAACGCCTGTGGTGCTGGCTCGGGCGCGGGAGGCGCAGGCGGGCTCGCGGGCACCGGGATCAGCGCCAGGGGACCGCGTTTCGGCGCGGGTTCCTGCCGGGCGGCCGCTTCCGCATTCTGGCGGGCAGGTCCGGGTGTCGGGGGCGTCTGTGCGACAGCGGGCGGCGGCGATATCTTGGCCGCCATCGGGGTGGGCGCTTCTTCCACCGCGATGGCGGCGGGCGGCGGCACATCGGCGATCGGCATCGCAGCGGCGGCGGCGTCGGCAGCCTGGGGTTCCGCGTCCACGCCGGCTGACCGCTCCGCGTCCATCGGTGCTTCGCTGGCGATCGGCATTTCGTGCATCGGACGAAGCTGCCAGGCGATACCGGCCGCGAGCAGCATCGACGCCGCCACCCCCATGCCCAGGGGCCAGCGACGGCGTGCAGGCCGCACCTGTTCCGTCGTCGCCGTGGACGGCTGCACGGCAGCACGCGCCGCGCCGAGGATGCGTGCATCCAGGTCGGGCGACGGGCCGCCGTGCGGTCCCAGCCGGGACAGCGACTGCGCGAGGGCGCGCTCTTCGGGGGTCAGGGGCTCGTGGGGCATGCTCATTCGTTCAATCTCGTCCGCAACCGGTCCATCGCATACCGCAGGCGCGACTTCACGGTTTCCCGGCCCACGCCGGTGATCTCGCCGATCTCCTCCAGGGTCAGTTCCTGCTCCAGCCGCAGCAGCAGCACTTCGCGCTGCTCGGCTGGCAATTCGTCCATGGCCAGTTGCAACCGCCGACGCTGCTCGAACTCGGACAGCTGCCGCTCCGGCGTGTCCGGATCCGGCACGCGTGCCGTGCGTTCATCCGCATCGTCCGGTGCGGCGGGGCGATGCTTCGATGCGCGCCAGTGGTCGTTCAGGCGATTGTGCGCGATCCGGTACAGCCAGGTCCCGAACGCCGCTTCCGGTTTCCAGCCCTGGCGCGCGCTGATCACGCGCTGCCAGGTGTCCTGGAAGAACTCGTCGGCCAGCGCGGCGTCGCGCAGGTGCCGCAGCAGGAACCGGTACAGCGGGCCGCGGTGGCGCGCATAGAGCTGCTCGAAGGCCGACGCGTCGCCCGCGGCGTAAGCCAGCATCAGGGTCTCGTCGGCGGGTTCGGCAAGGTCGTTCACCAGCGCCAGCGTAAGCGCTCGCTGCGCGCCCGTGAAGCTGGGGCAAGGGCCGGAGCCCGTCATGTTCATCCTCGGCCGGGCTTGCGGAAGCACGGCCGGGGCAGCGAGAGCGGCGGGAGCAGGGAAAGCAGGCACATGCATGGCAAACGGCCGAAGACCGGCGGCGGGGTTGTGTACGCGGTTTCCGTTCAGGGGGTGGCAGGCGGTATGCTCGCCGCCGGGGGACTTCCAGATACTGCACACCGACTCGGTCGGACCACGGGCATGCCTACGCCATCGATCAGCGCCGACAACCCAGCCAGCGCGGACGCCTCCCCGGCGGAACGGATCGCGAGGGTCCTGCGTGGGTTGCTGCCGGAGGGCGCTGAACTGGCGGTCTGCTGGCGCGACTGGGCTTTGGGCAACGGCAGCGGTGCCACACCGGGCGCGTCCAGCGCACTGCGGCGACGCGCCGAACATGCCCTGGCCGAAGCCATCGTCGAGCACGACGGGCCCGAATCACGCGCGTATGCCTGGGACAACGCCGACGGCAATGCCCGCGTTGCGCTGGCGCTGGCGCTGCCGGCGCCGTTGGCGGAGGCCGAGGAGGCCTCGTGGGTCCTGCTGGCGCGCACGCTGCTGGTGACGTCGCTGGATGCCTCGCGGGCGCAGGCCCGCGTGGTGTCGCTGGAAAAGTCCAAGCGCCTGCAGCAGGCGCTCTACGAGATCGCCGACCTCGCCGGCGCCGACCTCGAAATGCCGGAGATGCTCCGCCGCATCCATGCGGTGGTGAACTCGCTGATGTACGCGGAGAACTGCTACATCGTCCTGTACGACGACCAGCGCCGGACCGTTCGCTTCCTCTACTTCGCCGACCAGCGCGACCCCTATATCGCCGAACCCGAGCGGGAGTTTGGCGAGGAGGAAATGGTCAACAGCATGACGTTCGCGCTGTTGCGTCACGGACAACCGCTGCGCGGACCCTCGGCGGTGATCCGGCAGAAGCTGGGCGTGGTCCGCGATCCTTCGCATGGCCCGGACAGCCTGGACTGGCTAGGCGTACCGATGCGTCGCGACGACCATGTCTGCGGCGCCATCGTCGTGCAGAGCTACGACGCCCCGGCCAGTTACGCGGACGAAGACCGCGCGCTGCTGGGCTACGTCGCCCAGCACATCCTCACCGCGCTCGACCGCAAGCACGCCCATGTCGAACTGGAACACCGCGTGGCGGTGCGCACGCATGAGTTGCAGCGCGCCAACCGCGAGCTGCAGGCCGAGATCATGGAACGCAAACGCGCGGAGAAGCTGCAGCGTGCGCTGTTCCGCATCACCGACCTGGCCATCACGTCGGAGAGCCTGGAACGCTTCTATGCCGACGTGCACACGGTCGTCGACGAACTGATCAATGCGCGCAACTTCTATATCGCGCTGGTCTCCGACGACGGCGGGCAGTTGAACTTCCCGTACTCGATCGACGAGCGCGACCCCATGCGCAAGTCGCGCCGCATGACCAATGGCCTGACCGAGTACGTCATCGAAACCGGCCGGCCGCTGCTGGCCGACCGCGAGGTGATCGGCCAGCTGGCGGAAGCCGGCAAGGTGCTGCAGCACGGACCGCCCGCCCACAGCTGGCTGGGCGTGCCGCTGTTCCGCGGCGAAGACGTCGTGGGGACGGTGGTGGTGCAGAGCTACTCCGACGACGTGAAGTTCACCCCGCACGACCAGAACCTGCTGACCTTCGTGGCCCACCATATTGGCAACGGTCTGGATCGCCAGCGCGCGCAGGAGCGCCTGCGCAGTGCGCATGCCGAGCTGGAGCGCCGCGTCGACGAACGTACGCGCGAGCTGGCCGAGGCGAACCACCAGTTGCGGTCCCAGATCGGCGAGCGCCTGCGCGTCGAACAGCAGCTGACCCACCAGGCCACGCATGACGCGCTGACCGGGTTGCCGAATCGCCCGCATCTTCTGGATCGCCTGTCGGCCGCGATCGAGCGCGCGCGGCATGGCGATGGTCAGGCCTTCGCCGTGCTGTTCCTCGACCTGGACCGGTTCAAGCTGGTCAACGACAGCATGGGTCACGCCGCTGGCGACGAACTGCTGGTGGAGGTCGCGCGCCGCATCACCATGAGCGTGCGCGACGAGGACGTGGTGTCGCGCCTGGGCGGCGACGAATTCGCGCTGCTGGTGGAATACGCTGAAGGCGTCGAGAACGTGCGCGACTTCGCCCAGCGCCTGCTCGCCGTGCTCGGCCTGCCGATGTGGGTGGCCGGGCGCGAACTGTTCCCGTCGGCTAGTCTCGGCATCGCGGTCTGGCACCCCCGTTACCGCAATGGCGAAGAACTGCTGCGCGACGCGGACGCGGCGATGTACCGCGCGAAGGAGCAGGGGCGCGACCGCTGCGCGATGTTCGACGAGGCCATGCGCGAAGCCGCCGTGCAGAGCCTGGATCTCGAAGCCGACCTACGCCGCGCGATCAACCATCGCGATTTCCTGCCGTTCTACCAGCCGATCCGGCGCATGGACGACGGTCGCGTCATCGGCCACGAAGCGCTGCTGCGCTGGCAGCACGAGCGACGTGGCCTGCTGCTGCCGGCAGAGTTCATCGGCCTGGGCGAGCACAGCGGCCTGATCGAACAGGTCGACTGGCTGCTGTACGAACAGGTGGTGAGGCAGATCGCGCGTGGCGTCGAAGGCTATATCTCCGTCAACGTCTCGCCGCGGCATTTCCGTTCGCCCGATTTCGGCGACCGCCTGCTGGCGATGTTCGAGGCGCAGGGCGCCGATCCGTCGCGCCTGCGTCTGGAAATCACCGAGGTCGCGCTGCTCGACGACGCGCCGCGGACGCTGCGCATCCTGCGCACGCTGCGCCAGCACGGCATCCTCGCGCAGCTGGACGATTTCGGTACGGGATTCTCGGCGCTGTCCTACCTGCACCGGTTCCCGATCTCGGTACTGAAGATCGACCGCAGTTTCGTGTCAGGCCTGGGCAACGAGGCACGTCCGGAAAGCCTGGCACTGGTACGGGCCATCCTGGCGCTCGCCAGCACGCTGGGCATCGAGACGATCGCCGAAGGCGTGGAGACGGAAGAGCAGCGCCAGTCGTTGATCGAACTGGGCTGCCATCTCGGCCAGGGCTACCTGTTGGGCCGGCCTGCGGCGCAGATGGAAACGGTGGTGGTCGACGCCGCCTGAGCGTGCGCCACGCCTGCCGCGCTAACGGATGTCGATGGACTGTCCGTCGTGGGGCCGCAGTTGCCCCGACCTCGTGGCTTCACCCGCGACGGGAACGGTCCGCCAGTTGAGCCAGAAGTCGCCCACGCAGAGCCGGCGGAATCGCACCTCGACGGCTTCGCCAGCGGGAACATCGACCTGTTCCAGTGACGAGAGATAAGGCGGTACGTCGTCGCCGTAGACAGGCGTATCGAAGTCCTCTGGCGATGGCGCCGGAAGCATCCGATCCATATGGAAACTCTTCAACTGCACCGTGATGCCGTGCGCACGATGATTGACGACCATGATGTGGATCCCGCAGCTTGTCGCGAACGACGAAGCGGGACAGAGCAGGGCGAGAAGCAAGGCAACTTTGCGAACCAACATGGCGGCTGAGCTACTGTGTCAGAGGGAAAACATGGCGGGGTCCATCCCTGGACCCGCGCCACGCCAGGTTCACTCGCCGGCAATGGCCGGCGCCTCGTCCTTCACGGCGACCAACCGGTGCGCCTGCTCGATCATGCCGACGAATTCCGCCTTCAGGCCGTAAGGATCACGCCCTGCCGATGCACGTGCGGTGCGGGCGACATCATTCCAGTTCCAGCCATCGATGCGCTGTCCGCCACGCAGCAGATCGGCATAGGCCGCCACGGCGCTGGCGAAGCGGAATGCGTCGCTGGGCTGTGTCGTCAGCGACGTCCGCGCGATCGGGGTTTCGATCAGGCGGCTGCTGTCCTGGCCCGGCAGCTTGTAGCGCAGGCGGACGTGGGCGACCTCGGTGGTGGAGGCACCCGCGGCGACCTGCTTGCTGCCATAGCGCAGCGCAGGCAGGCGATCGGCACCGCTGCCGACCGGCGTGATCTCGTACAGCGCGGTGACTTCGTGGCCCGCGCCGATGTCGCCGGCGTCGACCTTGTCGTTGGCGAAGTCCTCGTTGGCGAGCACGCGGTTCTCATAGCCGATCAGGCGGTACTCCGACACGACGGCGGGATTGAACTCCACCTGGATCTTCACGTCGCGGGCGATGGTCATCAGCGTGGACTGCATCTCGTCCACCAGCACCTTGCGGCCTTCCTGCAGCGTATCGATGTAGGCATGGTTGCCGTCGCCGACATCGGCCAGCTTCTCGGCCAGTGCATCGTTGTAGTTGCCGGTGCCGAAGCCCAGCGTGGTCAGCGCGATGCCCGACGCCCGCTGGTCGGCCACCATCGTTTCCAGTGCGTCCTGGCTGACGGTGCCGACGTTGAAGTCGCCGTCGGTGGCCAGGATCACCCGGTTCACGCCCTCCTTGACGAAGGCCTGCCTGGCCATCGCGTACGCCAGCCGGATGCCGTCGCCGCCATTCGTACTGCCGCCCGCCTGCAGGCGGTCGAGTGCGGCAAGGATCTCGTCATGCCGGTCGCCGGGCGTTGGCGGCAACACCAGGCCTGCCGAGCCTGCGTAGACGACGATGCTGACGCGGTCCTGCGCACGCAGCTGCGGGATGAGCTGGGCGAACGACTGCTTTAACAGCGGCAGCTTGTCCGGCGACTCCATCGAGCCGGACGTGTCCAGCAGGAACACCAGGTTGGACGGCGGCAGTGTCGCTTTCGGCACGTCGTAGCCCTTGATGCCGACCATCAGCAACTGGCGCTTGGCGTTCCACGGCGCAGGCGCGAGTTCCGTGGTCACGGCGAACGGCCGACTGCGATCGGCCGGCACCGTATGGCCGTAGCGGAAGTAGTTGATGAATTCCTCCGCGCGCACCGCGTCGGCGGGCGGACGCTGGCCTTCGCGCAGCATGCGGCGCACGTTGCTGTAGCTGCCGGTGTCCACGTCGACGGAGAAAGTCGAGACCGGCTGGTCCAGCGTGCGATGCACCGGGTTGTCGTCGCGCTCGGCGTACTTCTCGGTGGTGGCCGGCGGCGCCTGCGGGGCGACGGCGATGTTGGCCGCCCGGTATTCCATCAGCATCGCGGGGGCGGCCGGGGGCGGCGGCGCGGGCGCGTAGGCGGCGCCCGTGGCCATCGCGGCCTTGGCCTGCTGGCTGCGCAAGCGGTTGCCGGTAACGACGACGCTGTCGAGCGTGGCCTGCTCGCGCCGTGCTGCTTCCGCATCCTGGCGTGCGTAGGTATCGACGGCGGCGGCCGCATCGGCAGCGGTCGAGTCGGCTTCGGGCGAAGTCTGGGCGGTGGGGTTGGACTGGCAGGCGGCCAGCAGCGCGGCGGCCAGCAGGGTGACGGTCAGACGGTGCGACATGGCGTGACTCCGTGTGTGGGACAGGGAGTCGAACGCGCGGGCTGAAGGAATGGGGTTGGACGGCGTCAGATCCCGGATGCGGGACCGGGGGCGGGCTCAGTCGATGGCGCCGACATCCATGCCGTCATAGGCATCCAGGCCATGCTCGTCGGCGAAGCGGTACAGCGCCTGGTTGCGCTCGTGCAGGCTGTCCGGCGTATGCACTTCGGTTTTCTCGACATGCAGCCACCACAAGTCCGGATCCTTGCGGCTGTCCTTCTCTTCCAGGTACAGCGCGATCACCCGGTAGCCCTGGTCCTGCAGCAGCGGCACGACCGTTTCCAGCGGTGGTCGCGTGCTATGGGTGAAGAAGTAGCCCCACACTAGCGGCTTGCGCAGGTCCCAGGGCGTCTCCTTGGCCATGTTGTCGAACATCTCGACCAGTTGTTCGCGGGTGATCATGTCGTGCTCCGGAATAAGGCAATTGTCGTTCGGGTGCTGAGGTAAGTCGCTCGCTGTCGCGTCGCTATTCCGCCCGCAGTTTCAGTCGGCCATCGCCGATCTGGGCATCGACACGTTCGCCTGGCTGCACCTGCGCCACCGAGCGCACCAGCGTGCCGTCTTCCTTAGTCACCAGGGCGTAGCCGCGGGCGACGGTGGCGAGGGGGCTGACGGCTTCCAGTGAACGGGCGAGAGCGCGCAGGCGCAGGGCGTCGCGTTGCAGGGTGCGGGCGACGGCGGCTTGAGGGCGTGGCGCGAGCGCCAGCAGGCGGGCGCGCAGTTGTTCGAGGCGACGCTGCGGCGCGTGCGCACGCAGGATGGCATCGGCATGGCGAAGCGCGGCTGCACGCCGCGCCTGCTGGTCACGCCACAGGGCGTGCAGCCGGCGTGCCGCGTCTTCCTGGCGGCGTCGCAGCATCTCGAGGCGTGCCTGCGGTCGCAGCGCGTTGAGTCGCAGCGCAGCGCGGTCGGCGCGCTGCATGGCATTGCGCAACCGATGCGCCTGGGTGGTGGCCAGCCGACGCTGCAAGCCCTGCACGCGGGCCAGCAGGTCGCGGCGATCCGGCACCAGCAGTTCGGCCGCAACGGAGGGCGTGGGCGCGCGCAGGTCGGCAGCGAAGTCGGCGAGGGTGAAGTCGGTCTCGTGGCCGATAGCCGACACCACGGGAATCGGCGATGCCGCGATAGCGCGCGCCAAACGCTCGTCGTTGAAGGCCCAGAGATCTTCCAGCGAGCCGCCACCGCGGGCGACCAGCAGCACGTCGTAACGGCCACTGCGCGCTGCGCGCTGCAGCATGTCCACGATCTGCGCGGCGGCTGTTTCGCCCTGCACCTGCACGGGCAGTACGTCGACTTCGAGTAGCGGGAAGCGCCGCTGCAACACGCTCAGCACGTCGCGCACGGCGGCACCGGTCGGGGAGGTCAGCACGGCAAGCCGCTGCACGTGGGCGGGCAGGGGACGCTTGCGGGTTTCGTCGAACAGGCCTTCTGCGGCGAGCCTGGCGCGCAGCTCCTCGAACGCACGCCGTAACGCGCCTTCACCGGCTTCCTCCAGGCTGTCGATCACCAACTGGTAATCGCCACGCGCCTCGTACAGGGTCAGCCGGCCGCGTGCGAGCACACGCAGGCCTTCGCGCGGGGCGAACTTCAGCCACTGGCTCTTGGGCTTGAACATGGCGCAGCGCACCTGTGCGCGCGCGTCCTTGAGCGTGAAGTACAGATGCCCCGAGGCCGGACGGGTGACGTTGCCCAGCTCGCCTTCCACCCAGACCAGCGGGAAAGCACCTTCCAGCAGGTCGCGGGCCAGCGTGTTCAGCTGGGTAGGCGTGAGGATGTCGCGCGCGGTGTCCGTCATGGTGCAAGGATAAACGCTGGGGCTGATTCGCGCCGCGAAGACACCTGCGTCAGCCGGTCGCAGTCGGCCGGGTGGATTCCGTGATGGAATGTCGGCTCCCCGCGAACGGATATCCCGCGATGCCAGTGGCCTCTGTTTCCCGCGCGACGACATGCCGAAGCATGCTGGCGCTGCTCGCCATGGCCTCGATGGTCGCCTGCACGCCCTCGAACAAGGACGCGGGGGGAACGACACCTGCGACCGCGTCCCCGGTCGTCGAGACGTGGACGCTGCCGGCACCGGCGGGGGCAGCGCAACCGGATCTCGTCGCGACGCCGGAAGGAACGCTGCTGTTGAGCTGGCTGGAGCCTGCCGGCGAAGAAGCGTTGCGGTTCCGGCTGAGCCAGTGGAAGGCCAGCGCCGCGACGCCCGCCTGGTCGCCGCCCGTCACCATCGCCGAAGGCAAGGATTTCTTCCGCAACTGGGCGGACACGCCGCATGTGTATGCGCTGGAAGATGGTTCGCTGTGGGCGCACTGGCTGCGCAGCACGGGGCCTTCGCGGATGGACTACGGCATCGACCTGGTGCGTTCCGGTGACGGCGGCGCGACGTGGACGTCCCCGCAGCTGGTGCATCCCGCCGGCACGCCGGGTGACCATGGCTTCGTGACGTTCTGGCCGCAGTCGCGCGATCGACTCGGCATCGCCTGGCTCGACAGCCGGCAGAAAGCCGCCGCCGGGCATACGGGCCACGACGAAGGTGGGCACGACCACACAGGCGGCGCTGCGATGATGCTGCGCGCCGCGGTGTACGACCCGCAGGCGACGCAGGCGGGCGAGTGGCCGCTGGATGTGTCCACCTGCGACTGCTGCACCACGTCGTCCGCGGTCACGGATCGTGGCGTGGTCGTCGTCTATCGGGGGCGCGGTCACGGCGAGATCCGCGATACGCGCATCGTCCGCTTCGATGGCGAGCGGTGGACCGCGCCACGCGACGTGCATGCGGACGGCTGGCAGATCGCCGGATGTCCGGTCAACGGTCCGGTGGTGGTGGCCAGCGGTCGCCGCGTCTGGGTCGCCTGGTACACCGAGGCAGATGGCGAGCCGGAGCTGCGTGCTGCGCGCTCCGATGATGCAGGCGATACGTTCGGTGCGCCGGTGACGCTGGCGAGGGGCACGCAGGTGCTCGGTCGCCTGGGCCTGGCGTTGGCGGGCGATCATCTGCTGGCCAGCTGGCTGGAACAGGCGCCGGACGAACGCCAGACGCTGGTACTCGGCCGCTACGACGCCGCGTGGAAACAGGCGCAGCGTGTCGAGGTTGCAATGCTGTCCGCGCGTGGGCGTGCGAGCGGCATTCCACGGATGCAGTGGCAGGGCGATGCCGCGTGGCTGGCTTGGGTCGATGTGGAGGGCGAGGCGCCGCGCATCCTGGGTGCGCGCGTCGAGTTCCCGTGATGGGCCCGGGTGCGACACTCCGTCGCGCCTGATCATCGTGGGTCCACCGCTTAGAATCACCGCGTGATCCGCTCGTCCACCTTCCTGCGTCCGATGCTGCAGCTCGCCTTGCTGGCCGCGCTGCTGATGGCGTTCGCCCCGTCGGTCACGCGCTGGGTGGCCAGCGCCGGCGCGCAGGTGATGGCCGGCTGGACCGAGCTGTGTACGACCGACGGCATCAAGTGGGTCGATACCCGTGCGGAGTCGCCCGTGGGAAAGGAGTCGCCCGCACCCGCGGGCATGCCGATGGGGGCGGATTGCGCCTACTGCGTGCTCGCGGCGGCACTGCCGTTGCTGCTGCTCAGCATCGCCTTGCTGTTCCCGCGCGTTGCCGGTGGCGTCGTCGCGCGCGTCGTCCCGCTTCCACTCGCAAGGCGCCTGCGTCTGCGTGGCCTCGGCGGACAAGGACCGCCGCTCCTGCTCTGAACCACAAGACCCTTGATTGATCGTGCGGCCTGCGCGCCGCGTCCTTGTGCTTTGGAGTTTCCATGTCCCTGATGTTCCGGACGACGCTGCGTGCGTCGCGCCTGTCCGTGGCGGTTGCCGCGACCCTCTCGTTCCCCGTTCCGGCTCTTGCCGCCGAATCCGTCGTGCTGCCCGACGGTTCCCGCGCTACCCAGCTCGACACCGTCGAAGTCAAAGGTCACCGCGCCGGACTGGATCAATCCGCCGGCACCGGCACGCGTCTCGCGTTGAGCGTGTTGGAGACGCCCGCTTCCGTCACCGTCGTCGACCGCGCCACCCTCGACGCGCGCGGCGTGCGCACCACACAGGAAGCGCTGGCCGGCATCCCGGGGTTGACCGCCGCGTCACCGCCGGGCAACGGCAATGCGGTGACTTACCGCGGATTTTCCGGCAGCCAGATCACCCAGTTGTTCAACGGCATCGACGTGCAGTACGCCAGCATCGCCGCCCGGCCGGTGGATGCCTGGCAATACGAACGGGTCGAAGCCATCGGCGGCCCGTCGAGCTTCCTGTACGGCGCCGGTGCCGTCGGTGGCACGATCAACTACGTGACGCGGCTTGCGCGGCTGGATCGCGACGAGGCGGCGCTGCAGGCGTCGTGGGGGTCGTTCCGCGACGGTACGCTGGCGATGGGCACCAACCTGCGTATCGGCGGTCATGAGGCACGGCAGGCTATCCGCGTCGACGCGAGTGCGCGGGATGGCGAGAGCTGGGTTGACGGACAGCAGCGCGAAGCCGCCACGCTGGCCGCGTCCTGGCTGGTACAACTGGCGCCGTCGCTGCGCCACACCTTCGCGGTGGAACTGCAGCAGGAAGACAGCCGCCGTCCTTACTGGGGCACGCCCGTACGGCAGCCGGCAACGGGACGCCTGTCCGTGCTGCCGGAAACCATCGGCCGGAACTACAACGTCGCTGACGGCTATTACGGCCAGGATGTGCGCTGGGCGCGCTCGCTGCTGGAATGGACGCCGGGTGAGCGCGACACCGTGCGCAATACGATCTACCACTACGACGCGTTGCGCGACTACCGCAATGTCGAAAGCTACCGATTGACGGCCGACAATACCGGCGTCGTCCGCTCCGGCACGCTACTGCAGCGACACGACCAGCAGGTGTACGGCAACCGGATCGAATGGGCCCACACGGGCACGCTGTTCGGTCTCGCATCGCAATGGAACACCGGCCTCGATGTCAGCTATAACCGGCAGACACGGTTCCCGCTCTCGCTGTCGGCGACCGTCGACACCGTACCGCTGGATGCCGTCACGCCAGGGCACTTCCTCGATGTGCCCGGTGCGGCCCTCGTTCACACGCCGGACCGCACAAACCGGTTGCATGCACAGGCACTTTTCGTGGAGAACCTGACCGAACTGACACCGTCGCTGTCACTGCTGACCGGCCTGCGCCGCGATCGCATCGTGCTGGACGTGGTCAATCATCGCGCGGCATCGCCAACGAATCCTGCGCGCTTCGAGCGCGACTACACGCCGACCACCGGGCGCGTCGCACTCAACTGGGCCATCACGCCGCACGCCAGCGCCTACGTGCAGTACAGCACCGCAGCCGATCCGCCCGCCGGCATCCTCAGCACCGCCAACTTCGCCACGCTGCGCGACTTCGACCTGACCACCGGTCGCCAGGGCGAGATCGGTGCGAAGTTCCAGTCGCGCGACGGACGCAGCTTCGCCACGCTGGCCGCCTACCGCATCGTGCGTCGTGACCTCGCGATCACCGATCCCGACAATCCCGGCCAGACGCTGCCCGTAGGCCAGCAATCGTCGCGCGGTGTCGAAGCGACGTTCGGCTGGCGTCCGCTGGATGCGCTGCACGTGGAAGGCAACCTGGCCTGGGTCGATGCGACGCTGGACGACTTCTATGAAAACGTCGGCGGCGTCTCCGTGTCACGGGCGGGCAATCGTCCGACCAATACGCCGTCGAGCGTGGGCAATCTCTGGGTGGACTACACGTTCACGCCGCGCTGGTCGGCCGGTGTCGATCTGCGTGGCGTATCGTCGCGCTACGCCAATGCCGCGAATACGCTGTCCACGGCGGGTTACGCGACGTGGGGCGCGCATGTCGACCTTCGCTGGAACGACGCCACGACGTTGACGCTGCGCGGCCGCAATCTGGGTGACCAGACCCATGCCGTCTACGCGCTGGGCAGCACGATGGTCTACCTGGGCGATCCGCGCAGCTGGGAGCTGGTGCTGCGCAGGACCTTCTGATGCCGGCCGCGCACGGCGGCGACACGGATTTCGGTAAGGTAGCGACCGGACATCCGGAGGACTCCCGCCATGCGCGGTCTCGACTTCAGTTCGTGGCAGGGCCTGTTGACCACGCTGGCGGGGCTGGCGCTGATCACGCTGATCGGCGTCGGCATCCGCCTGGTGGTGATGCAGACGGTGCAGGAGCGACGGGCACGCGAGAACCGGCAGATCAACGAGCGCCTGCGTACGCTGATCGCCGCCTACAAGACGCTGGGCGGTTCGTTCACCGGTGATCTGGAAGTCGATCCCACCCATCTGCGCGAGCTGCGCCAGCGGGCCCGGGAGAGCGGCATCGACACTGCCGAGGACGGCAGCGACCGTGCGCGACGCATCCGCGATGCGGTCGAGGCGGCGCTGTCGGACATCATCCTGCTGGGCACCGACGAACAGGTGCGGCTGGCGGCGCAGGCAGCCGCCGATCTGGCCGCAGGCCGTCCCATCCATACCCACGATCTGGTGGTGTCGCTGCGCGATTTCATCCGCAGCGTGCTGGACCTAGAGCCGATCCCCGCCGGCCTGACGATTCCGCGTCAGGGCCCCGCGCGGCCGGCGCCGAACAAAGGCAAGGGCGAGGGCGGCAAGGGGGAAGGCCGCGGCGATGGCGAACGTGGTGGCGGCGGAGGTGGTGCAGGCGGTATGGGCGCCGGCATGGGGGCCGGTGCAGGCCTCGGGATGGGTGCGGGGCTGGCGATCGATCCGGAACGCGACGCCTCGCGCTGACCGCTATTCGTCGATCCAGCGACGCTCCGGACCGGGGCGCTTGGCCAGCTTGCGCTGCAACGAGCGCCGGTGCATGCCCAGCAACCTGGCGGCGGCGGAGATATTGCCTTCGGTCTCGGCCAGCGCCTGCTGGATGTGTTCCCACTCCAGCCGGCTCAGCGGCGTCATGGTGTCGTCGGTAGCGCTGGTGTCGTCGGGTGAGGCGGGCGCCTCCAGTCCGAGCGCGCGCAGGATGGTCGGCACCGTCGCCGGCTTCGGCAGGTAATCGTCGGCGCCGCGCTTGATCGATTCCACCGCGGTGGCGACGCTGGCGTAGCCGGTGACCAGCAGGATCTGCATGTCGGCACGCAACGCCCGCAGCGGCTCGATCAGCGTCAGGCCGGAATCGGCGCCCAGTTTCAGGTCGACCAGCGCGAAATCCGGCTGGTACTCGCGTGCACGCACCAGCGCGCTGGTGGCGTCCAGCGCGATCTCGGTCTCGATGCCCTTGCGCGCCAGGCTGCGCTGCAGCGTGCGCGCGTAGAGTTCGTCGTCGTCGACCAGCAGGCCTTTCATCGGTTGCCTCTCATCAGGGAGTTTCGTCGTTGCCCGCCACCGGCAGGCGGAACTGCACCTGCACGCCCTGCGGCGGCACGGCGCGCATGGTCATGCGCCCGCCCAGCCGCTCGATGGTGGCGTGTGACAGGGCCAGGCCCACGCCCATGCCCTCCGGCTTGCTGGTGCGGAAGAGTTGTTCGGACTGGAACGGCAGCGCTTCGTGGAAACCGTTGCCGTAATCGCGCACCGTGCCGACCAGTTCGTCGCCTTCGCAGCGCAGGTCCAGGTCCACGCGCTGCGAGCCGGCCTGGCGGCTGGCATCGGCGGCATTGTTGAGCAGCGCCTGCAGCAGGTGGCCGGTGGAGGCATCGGTCGCCAGCCAGGGCGGCAGCGCGCCGGTGCGCTGCAGCTCCACCGTCGGACGGATCAGCTGCCAGCGCTGCACCACGTCGTCCAGGTCCACGCGCTGGTGCACGCCCATGTCGGCGGAGGCGGCGAGGGCGCGCACGCGGTCGCGGCACACGTCGATCAGCTGGCGCATCGTGCCGGCGTCCTCGCGGATCTCGGGTTCCGAGGCGTGCTCGCGGATGTCCTCGGTCAGCAGGGTCATGGTGGCGAGCGGGGTGTTCAGTTCATGCGCGACGGCGGCCGCATGCGTGGCCAGCGCCACGATGCCCTCGTTGCGGGCGAAGCGTTCGCGCAGGCGTGCCAGTTCCTGTTCGCGCAGGCGCAGCGCGGCGACCAGGCGGGTGGAGAAGTACAGCACCACCGCGGCCGACAGGACGAAATTCACGCCCATGCCCCACAGGTGCACGTTGAAGTTGTTGCCATGCAGGTGCGGCAGCGGGCGCCCGAACACCGCGGTCAGCACGTAGCCGAGCAGGCAGGCCACACCCGTGGCGATCACCCAGCGCAGCGGCAGCGCCAGCGACGACACCGCGATCAGCAGCAGGAACATGGAACTGAACGGATTGCCGATGCCGCCGCTCCACGCCACCAGCCAGGACAGCACGGCCACGTCCACCAGCATGTGGGCGAAGGCCTCGGCGGCTGTTTCTTCACCGGGGCGGTGGCTGCGCCAGGTCGCGTAGACATTGAACAGCGCCAGCGCACCGATGCCGGCCCACAGGGGCCAGCGGGGCAGGTCGATACCGAGGGGACCCAGCGCTACCAGCACCGTCACCGCCTGGCCCACGATCGCGACCCAGCGCAGGTTGCACAGCGTGCGCAGGAACGACGGCGACAGGGTCAACAGGGTATTCGGCATGTTCACATGCTAGTGCAAGCCCGCGGGCAGGCGCCTGCGGCGTGATGTCGCAGGGCGGCAAGGCGCCCACGCTACAATGCCGCCATGCACGACGCCGTCACCCGCCCCACGCCCCCCACCGACGCCGCGCCCTGGCCGCGCCGCATCACCCAGGCCGTCCAGATCGGCAATGCCACCGTTGGCGGTGGCCGTCCGGTGGTGGTGCAGTCGATGACCAATACCGACACCGCCGACGTCGCCAGCAGCGTGAAGCAGGTGGCCGAACTCTGGCGCGCCGGCTCGGAAATGGTCCGGCTGACGGTCAACAACCCCGAGTCCGCTGCTGCCATCCCGCGTATCCGCGAGAAGCTGGAGATGATGGGCATCTCGGTGCCGCTGATCGGCGACTTCCACTACAACGGCCACCAGCTGCTGGCAGGCGAACCGGCCTGCGCCGAGGCGCTGGCCAAGTACCGCATCAACCCCGGCAACGTCGGCTTCGGCAAGAAGAAGGACACCCAGTTCGCCCAGCTGATCGAGTTCGCGATCCGCTACGGCAAGCCGGTGCGCATCGGCGCCAACTGGGGCTCGCTGGACCAGGCGCTGGCCGCGCAATTGATGGACGAGAACCACACGCGCGACGTGCCGTGGGATGCAGGCCGCGTGCTGCGCGAAGCGCTGATCCGATCGGCAGTGGATTCGGGTGAGCGCGCGGTCGAGCTCGGCCTGCCGCGCGATCGCATCGTGCTGTCGGCCAAGGTCAGCGGCGTGCAGGAACTGATCGCGGTCTACCGCGACATGGCCAGCCGCACCGACTTTGCGCTGCACCTGGGCCTGACCGAGGCCGGCATCGGCAGCAAGGGCATCGTCGCGTCCGCCGCCGCGTTGTCGGTGCTGCTGCAGGAAGGCATCGGCGACACCATCCGCATTTCGCTGACGCCGGAACCCGGCCAGTCGCGCACGCAGGAAGTGATTGTCGCGCAGGAACTCCTTCAGACCACCGGCCTGCGCGCCTTCACACCGATGGTCACCGCGTGCCCGGGCTGTGGCCGCACCACCTCGGAATTCTTCCAGGAACTGGCCAAGGTCGTGCAGGAGCATGTGCGCGGCAAGATGCCCGAGTGGAAAGTCACCCATCCGGGTGCGGAGACCATGACGCTGGCGGTGATGGGCTGCGTGGTCAACGGCCCCGGCGAATCGCGCCATGCCAACATCGGCATCTCGTTGCCGGGCACGGGCGAGGCACCGGCGGCGCCGGTGTTCGTCGATGGCGAGAAGAAGGTCACCCTGCGCGGCGAGAATATCGCGCACGAGTTCGTCGCACTGATCGACGACTACGTCGAGAGCAAGTACGCGCGTGTCGCCGGCTGAGAGGCTGGCACAAGGCAGTCGCTTGATCGCCAGCCTGCTGCGCGAGCATGGCGGCCGCCTGATCCTGCTGTTCCTTTGCCTGCTGGCGCCGCTGTGGGTCTTCGTCGAACTGGCCGATGAAGTCCACGAACTGGAAGTCTTCTATTTCGACGACCCGCTGCTGTGGCGCGCGCATGCGATGGCCGGGCCGGCGCTGGACCGCTTCTTCATCTTCATCTCCGCGATCGGCTACCAGTGGGGCGTGGTGCCGGTCGATATCGCGCTGACGATGGGCCTGCTGATCGCCAGGCGCTGGCGGGAGGCGACCTTCGCCGGCGTGTCGTTCGCCGGCTCGGCGCTGCTCAACATGGCGACCAAGCAGTTCTTCCAGCGCGATCGTCCCTCGTTGTGGGAATCCATCGCGCCGGAGCACACCTTCAGCTTCCCCAGTGGCCATGCGATGGGCTCGGCCACGCTGGCGATGGTGGTCGTGCTGCTGTGTTGGCATACGCGCTGGCGCTGGCTGGCGGTCGCGCTCGCCGGCAGCTTCGCACTGCTCGTCGGCGTATCGCGCATCTACCTGGGCGTGCATTACCCCTCGGACATCCTCGGCGGCTTCGCGGCCGGCCTCGCCTGGGTGTCGGGCGTCTACCTGGTGCTGTATCGCGTGCGAGGAAGGCCGTGGCGGGTGGGCAGCTAGGTTTCTTTGTTGTGGGAGCGACGTAAGTCGCGATAGACCACCTGTAACGCCTCATCGCGACTTACGTCGCTCCCACACCTGTTTCTGCCTGCATCTGTTTTAAGGCGCGTAGGCGCGCTCCCGCTCCTCCTGCAACCGCTGCCGCAGGTACTGGTCGCGGGTGAGCCCGGCCGGTATCGACGTCATCGCCATCACTTCCGCCACCACCTGCGCTTCGCGCGCCTTGTAGGACTGGAAGTGCGGGTCGTTCGCCTGCTGCGCGGCAAAGGCCGCCATGCGCTGGTCGGCATGCGTGCGGTAGCGGTCGGCGATCGCCGCCACTTCCTCCGCCTGCCGCGCCGGATCTTCGATGGTGGCTTGCACCAGCGCCGTGCGCAGCAGCACCGCCTCGCCGGCCGACAGGCCGCCCTCGGCTTCATAGCGGTCGATCTGGCGGGTCAGTGCATCGGCGCGCTCGCTGCGCTCCACCGCACGCAGCGACGGGGCGCGGGCAAAGAAGTCCTTCGCGTCGGCTTCGAAGCGCTGGCGGTCGCGATGCACCTGTGCCTGCGGCGTGGCCTGCAGTGCGTCCCGCGCTGCTGATGACGGTGCTGGCATAGCGCTGGCGGCGGGCGCGGAGGGCGGCGCGATCCATTTCGCGGGCCACAGGTACATGACCGCGACCGCCAGACCGGCCAGCACGACAAGGGCGACGAACATGGCTTTCATGCGTTCTCCTGCGAGAGGGGCGGCCATCCCGCGGCGGCCCCTGACGATGGCCTCAGCCCATCAGCTGGTCGACCAGCCAGTACAGCAGGTTGAACGGCTTGGCCTTGTCGGCCTTGTCGTCCTGCTCGCTGGCGTCGAGCACCTTGCCCTGGCCGTCGAGCACGCTGTCGATGAAGTGCTTCAGCTCCAGGTTCTGCGCCTGCACGTCGGCGTTCTTGAAGTCGACGATGGTAGTGCAGTGGCTCTCGTTGAGCGCGCGGTACTGCGGGAAGTAGCCGCCAAAATTGTTCAGTCCGTTCAGGCGATCGCGCAGGCGTGCCGTGTCGGTGTCCCAGCGCGCATGGATGCGGGCTTCCTTGGTGGCCTGGTCGGGCGCATTGGCGATGTCGGGATAGAAGCGCTCATACGAGTACGAGGAATAGTTGAGGTCCTTCCAGAAATGCGTGTGGCCGAGGCGGTCGCCGGCGTACTTGCTGGACAGCGCCGGGTACAGGCTGCCGAGTTCGTTGAGGTCGAACTGCGGCAGGCCACTGGCCAGGTAGGGCAATGGGCCATTGGGCTGGTCCAGACCCCAGGCGCTGCGGATCAGCGCCATCAGCGGCTGCGAGGGATAGTCGACCGGATTGCCGTTCTTCGGAGTGGGGAAGATCGGGCCGGAGTCGTCGATCAGGAAGCTGCGCGTCGGCGCCAGGTCGCGGCGCAGCGGGTGGTAGCTGGTCAGGCTGCCGGCGCCACCGGCGCTGCAGCCGGTGGACAGCATCTGCGTGGGACGCGGCAGGTTGTCCTTCAGCCAGCTGACGACCGCGCGCACGTTGCGCGCGCCGTTGTGGTGCCACACCAGCGGCGCGTTCTGCCTGCTCGGATCGTTGTACACGGCCACCTTGTCGCCGCTGTAGATGTCGCCGGTGCAGTAGGGCACGTAGACCATGTTCCAGCCCTGCGTCTTGACCCCGTCGAAGGGGCTTACGCGGGTGACGAACGGGCTG
The DNA here is from genome assembly GCF_014851805.1 of Pseudoxanthomonas sp. PXM02. Classification (GTDB taxonomy): domain Bacteria; phylum Pseudomonadota; class Gammaproteobacteria; order Xanthomonadales; family Xanthomonadaceae; genus Pseudoxanthomonas_A. Next base: position 516,452 of record NZ_JACVAK010000001.1, on the reverse strand, counting down.
ACCAGGCTGGCGCCGGGATTCAGCAGGCCCATGTAGTCGTCGGGGATGCCGTTCGGATTGCGCGCGCCGCGGATGCCGCTCTGGCCGCTGCAACTGGCGTAGTCCCAGCACGCGCCGCCGCCTTCCATGTAGATGATGGTGTTACGCGTATCGGCCACGCGGTTGACGAAGAACTTGAACGGCGAGCCGTCGCCGCAGACCGCGCCGGTGGACGGTGCCAGCTGGATCGTCTGCCAGGCGTCGTAGCGGCCGGGCTGGAAGCCGTCGTTGAAGCCGGACGGGTTCGACAGCAGCGGGTAGTTGCCGGTGCGTTGCGCCGGCGTGACCTTGTTGTCGGCCTTGGGCGGCGAGACCAGGTTCACCAGGGTCTGCCAGAAGCTGTAATCGCCTTCCTCGGCTTTCAGCGGGGCAGCGACCGCGAGGGTCAGCGTGGCCGCGGCCAGGACGAGGGGCAGGCGGGCGGGACGTACGGGTACGACCATGATCGGATCCTCCGGCGAGAGTCAGAGCGGACGTTCAACGGGATGGACTGCCTTGGCGTGCGGCACCCGTGGGGGCGGCGACCGTACAGCGGCGAATGGTGGTGGCTCCATCCGTCGGTGGGATTAAGTCCACGTGATGGCCTGGGCTTTGGCTGCCGTCGCCCCCGACATTGGCCGCGATGCCCCCCTTTGGGCGCCCCCGGGCAGGGCAGGTAAACGGAGCGATCCCGCGCCGCAGCACGCACCAGCTTTTTTGTATCGGCGTGCGCCATCGTGGCCCGGTAACGGATCGTTGCATGCCCGTGGCTTGCCGCACCGCCATCGCAGGCAGACCATGCGCACTCGCCGCCGCGTGTCGCGCCGGCTTCTGGCCTGGGGATCGGGATGCAGGAACTGGTCGACCGCTACGGCGTGCTGCTGGTGTTCGCCAACGTGCTGGCGCTGTCGCTGGGTTTGCCGGTGCCGGCGATGCCCACGCTGATCCTGGTCGGCGCCGGGCTGGCGTTGCAGCCGGAAGCGATGTGGTTGCCGCTGCTGGGCGTGCTGGCGGCGTCCGTCGCGGCCAGCCTGATCGGCGACAGCGTGTGGTTCTACGCCGGTCGCCGTTACGGCAACCGCACGCTGCAGTCGTTGTGCCGCCTGTCGCTGTCGCGCGATACCTGCATGAAGCGCACCGAGCGTTTCTACGGCCGGTTCGGCATCCGCATCCTGTCGGTGGCGAAGTTCATTCCCGGCCTGTCGATGGTCTCGGTGCCGCTGGCCGGCGCCATGCAGTCGCGACTGCCGCCGTTCCTGCGCTACGACGGGCTGGGCGCGACGCTCTGGGCGACGCTGGGCCTGGGACTGGGCGCGGTGTTCTCGCGGCAGGTGGAAACCGTCATCGACACGCTGTCGCAACTCGGTACGGGCGCAGGCGTGCTGGTGGGCATTGCGCTGGCCGCATACGTGGCCTGGCGCTGGTGGCGCCGCCGCACGCTGCTGAAATCGCTCGAGGCGGCGCGCATCGAACCGGCGGAACTGGATGCCCTGATACAGGCCGGTACGGCGCCGGTGCTGTTCGACATCCGCGCGCCGGGCTTCCGCGATGTGGATCCGTACGTCATCCCGGGCGCCGTGTTCGCCGACGAGCGCCAACTCGATGGCATCCTCACCGGCTATCCGCGCGAGGGGAAGATCGTGATCTACTGCGCCTGTCCAGATGAAGTCTCGGCCGCCTGGATGGCCGGCCGGTTGCGTGCGGCAGGTTTCCGCGACGTGCTGCCGCTGCGCGGCGGCATCGATGCATGGCGTGCACGGGGACTCGGCGTGGATCCGCTGGCGCGCTGACGTGCGCGGCCGTCAGTGTTCGATGCAGACCCGGTTGCGGCCTTCGCTCTTGGCGCGATACAGCGCGGCGTCGGCGGCCGCCATCATGCGGCTGACGGTGTCGCGTTCCGGCGTCAACGCGGCGATGCCGATGCTGACGGTGATCGTCTGCGGCTCGCCACCAGGGCGGAACACCACGCCCGCCACCGCTTCGCGCAGGCGCTCGGCAAACCCGTAGGCCGCGTCCGGCCCGCATTCCGGCAACAGCACCGCGAACTCCTCGCCACCGATCCTCGCCGCAGCATCGTCGTTGCGCACGTGCCGGCGCACCAGTCCGGCGATCTGCTTCAGCACGTGGTCGCCGGAGATGTGGCCGTAGCGGTCGTTGATCGGCTTGAACAGGTCCACGTCGATGATGCACATGGTCAGTTCGCGCTGGTGCCGCATCGCGCGCGCGATCTCCTTCTCCACCGTCTCGATGAAATGCCGGCGGTTGTACATCTCCGTCAGCGCATCGTGGGTGGCGAGCTGGTAGATCTCCTCGTGGTAGCGCGCTTCCACGCTGCTGTGGCTGATGAACTTGAGGATGCTTTCGCCCAGCGTGATGTGGTCGCCATCGGCGAGCGCCACTTCGGAGACCACCGCATCGTTGACGCGGGTGGTGTTGGTGGCGCCCAGGTCGCGGACCCGGTAGCTGTCGCCCTCGCGCCAGATCTCGCAGTGCAGGCGCGAGACGCTGTTGTGCGGGATGTGCAGGTCGGCTTCCTGCGAGCGGCCGACGCGCACGCGGGCGGTGTCGATGTCGGCGCGCCGGCCCAGGCCTTCGCCATGGATCACCACCACGCACGCGGACCGGTGCGAGGCCGGCCGGGGGCCGTCGCTCAGGATGGTCCGTTGCGTGGTCGGTGGATTGAGGAAGTCCCGGGACATGCGTGCGCGACAGGCAGGTGCGGGACCGAGTGTAACGGATCGATCGGTCAACTCACGCTTCCGCTACCATGGCCGGGCGCACCGGGGACAGTGGCATGACATCGCAACCTTACGACGACCTCGCACCCACCGAGAGCCTGGCCACGCGCCTGCAGGATGCGCCCACGGCGGCGGACGGCACGCTCGCGCCCGGCGCGCGGCTGGGGCACTACCGCATCGAGGGCCTGCTGGGCCGGGGCGGCATGGGCGAGGTCTACCGCGCCGCGCAGCTGGAGCCGGTCCGCCGCGAGGTGGCGCTGAAGCTGATGCGCGTCCAGCGCCTGCAGGCGCGCCACCTGGCCTGGTTCGAGGTGGAACGGCAGGTGCTGGCGCAGATGCGCCACCCGGCGATCGCCCAGATCTACGACGCCGGCACCACCGGGGAGGGCTATCCGTTCTTCGCGATGGAGCTGATCGACGGCAGCCCGATCACCCGGTACTGCCGTGACCAGCGCCTGTCGCTCGACGCGCGCGTGGCGCTTTTCATCCGCGTCTGCGAAGGCGTGCAGCACGCGCACCACAAGGGTGTGGTGCACCGCGACCTCAAGCCGGGCAACCTGCTGGTGGACACGCTGGACGGCCGCCCCGCGCCGAAGATCATCGACTTCGGCATCGCCATGGCCGCATCGCTGGCGGGCGATGCTGCGCTGGAGCGCGCCGGCACGCCCGAATACATGAGCCCCGAACAGGCGCACGGCGGCGCGGGCCAGGTGGACACGCGCAGCGATGTCTATTCGCTGGGCGTGGTGCTGTGCGAACTGGTCACCGGTGTGCGTCCCGAAGCGGCTGGCGAGACCTGGTCGGCCGACACGCCCACCGCTGTCGCGCCGTCGTCGAGGCTGGCGGCGTTGCCCGCCGATCAGGCGGCGCAGATGGCGCAGGAACGCGGCCTGTCGCTGGGGCGGATGCGCGAGCGCCTGCGCAGCGACCTGGACTGGATCGTGCTGAAGGCCATGCAGCACGACCGCGACGCGCGCTACGACTCGGCCGCCGCGCTGGCCGACGACCTGCAGCGCTACCTGGATGGCCGCGTGGTATCGGCCGTGCCGGCAAGCCGCGGTTACGTGTGGCGCAAGTTCCTGCGACGCCATCGCGCGGCGGCCGTCGCGGCGGGCTTTGCGTTGCTGGCGTTGCTGGGCGGGCTGGGCCTGTCGTTGTACGGCCTGCAGCAGGCGCGCACGCAGCGCAGCCTGGCCGAGGCGCGTAGCGCGGAACTGGAGAAAGTGGCCGCGTTCCAGCAATCGATGCTGGAAGGCATCGACATCGAGACGATGGGCGTCGGCTTGTCGGAAGGCCTCGTGCGCCAGGTCAGCAGCCTGGATCCGTCGGCCGCCGATGCCTTCGGCATCACCCTGGCCAAGACCAGCACCAACGATCTGGCGCGCGATCTGGTCGACCAGCAGCTGCTGGCGAATGCCGAGGACGCCATCGCGCGCGACTTCGCCGACCAGCCGGAAGTGGCCGCCAGCCTGCGCGAATCGGTCGGCCATGTGTACTCGGCGATCGGGCGGTACGACAAGGCGGCTGCGCACTTCGGACAGGTCGCCGACTACCGCAGTCGCGTCCATGGCGAAGGCGCACAGGAAACGTTGCGCGCGCGCGACGACCAGGTACAGGCGCTGCTGGAGGGCGCGCACATCGACCAGGCGGAGGCGGTGCTGCAGAAGGCGCTGCCGCGTGCGTTCGCGTTGCCTGACAACGACCGCGTGCGGGTGAAGCTGGAACTGGCGCAGGCGCAGGTGATTTCCGCGCGCGGCGACCGGCCGCGCGCCAAGGGTGTGATCGAAGCCGTGCAGGCGCGGTTGCTGGCCACGGCCGGCGAGCGGGATCCGGCGACGCTGGAAGCGACCAACGACCTGGCCGCCGTGCAGCGCAACCTCGGCGAATTGCCCGAGGCGCGCGCGAACATGGAGAAGGTGGTCGCGCTGCGCACCGCCACGCTGGGTCCCGACAACGAGGAGACGCTGTCGGCCATGGGCAACCTGGCGGTGCTGCGCATCATGAACCGCGAGAAGGATGCCGCGATCACCCTGCAGCGCGACCTGACCGATCGCTACGTGCGCAAGCTGGGCAGCGAACACCCGGTTACGCTGCAGGCACGCAGCACGCTGGCGACGATGATGATCGACGGCGGCGACGTGGCATCGGTGAAGACCGCACTGCCGCTGCTGCAGGACGTGCTGGCCGCGCGCGAACGCGTGCTGGGTCGTGAGCACCCGCAGACGATCCGCACGCGCCTGAATCTTGCGACCGCGCACGCCCGGCTCAAGGACTTTGCGGCGGCCCTGCCGCTGGAAGAGCAGGTCATCACCGCGCGCAGCCGCGTGCTCGGTCCCACTCATCCGGACACGCTGTCGATCCTGGTCAACCATGCCGGCACGCTGCTCAACGCCGGCCAGGCGGAAGCCGCGTTGCGCCTGCTCGGCGACGTGCAGCCGCTGGCACTGAAGACGCTGGGCGAGAAGCATCCGCAGGCACAGATCACGATGGTCATCCGCGCCGAAGCGCTGCGCGTGCTGGGCCGTGCTCCCGAAGCGCTGCCGGAATACCTGCGGCTGTTCGAGCTGCGGCGACGCCTGCTGGGCGAGACCGACATGGAAACGCGGGTCGCGGCCTGGAACCTGATCGATACCTACAACGAGCTGGGACGCAAGGCGGACGCCGAGCCGCTGTACCGTCAGTATGTGGCGCCGCTGCTGACGGCGGATCCCAAGACACTGGACGACGATGACGCCCGCTTCGTCGAGCTCTACCGCGAAGGCAAGCGACCCGGCAAGCAACCGACCCGTCGCGGCTGAGTCAGCGGGGCTGCTTCATTCGCCCGGTTTGGCGCCGGCGCTCGGTGCTTCCGATGCGGCGCGACGCGACAGCACGGCTTCGCGGTGCGCGATGTAGGCGTTCGCGCCGAAGATGATGCCGGCGCCGACCAGCGTCCAGGCATCCAGCGTCTCGTCGAACAGCATCCAGCCGAACAGCGCGACGACCGGCAGCTGCATGAAGCTGATCGGCGTGAGCGCGGACACTTCGCCCAGCTTCAATGCGCGCGTCCACAGCATGTGGCCGCCGGTACCGAGCACGCCGGCGGCGATCACCCAGACCCAGGTGATGCCTTGCGGCCATTCCCACACGGCCAGTGCCGGCAGCAGCGACATCGGTACCCACAGCAGGGTGGTGTAGATGACGATGCGGTCGGCAGGCTCGGTGTTCGAGAGCTGCTTGATCTGGATCGCGACCAGGGCGCTCATCACCGCCGCCAGCACGGCGATCATCGCGTCGACGGTGAACTGCGACGTGCCCGGACGCACGATGATCAGCACGCCGATGAAACCCAGCACCACGGCCGTCCAGCGGCGCGCGCGGACCTGCTCGTTGAGCATCGCCGCGGCGGCGAGGGTGACGAACAGCGGGGTGGAGTACGACAGCGAGACCGCCTGCGCGAGCGGCAGGTGGCCGATGGCCCAGAACCCGGCCAGCATCGAGCAGATGCCGATGACGCAGCGGAACAGGTAGCGCGGGAACTGGGTGGTCTTCAGGAAGCCAGGGCCGTGGCGCAGGATCAGCGGCGCGGCGGCGAGCAGGCCGAAGAAGTTGCGGAAGAAGGCGATCTCGAAGGTATGCAGCGTGGCGGAAGCCAATCGGATCGCCACCACCATCAGCGCGAAGAACACCGTGCTGCCCAGCATCAGCACGGCGGCGCGATAGTGGGCGGGCAGGGTGGGCATCAGTGTTCCGGATCAGCCCCTTCCCCCGCCTGCGGGGGAAGGTTGGGATGGGGGTGGACAGCATCGCGGAGGTCGACCGTACCGCCGATCCTTGTCGGCATGGCGAGGCGTAGCGGTCGAGTTCGTCTCGCAAGCGGGCGGCGATTGGCTCCGGTCGGCCCCCACCCCAGCCCTCCCCCGTGAACGGGGGAGGGGGCGGCACGCTGGGCACGGATGCACGTCATCGCAGGACTACCAGGTCGCTCCGATGATCTTCGGTTCCGGCTCGATGTGGACACCGAAGCGTGCGTGAACCGATGCGGCGATCTTCCGCGCCAGCGCCAGCAACTGCGCACCGGTCGCCTCGCCGTGGTTGACCAGCACCAGCGCATGCGCGGCCGACACGCCGGCGTCGCCGTCGCGATGTCCCTTCCAGCCGCAGGCCTCGATCATCCAGGCCGCCGACAGCTTGCGGTTGTGCACGGCATCGCCGCGGAACACCGGCAGGGTGGGGTAATCGACCAGCAGCGCGTCGGCCTGCGCCTGCGAGACGATCGGATTCTTGAAGAAGCTGCCTGCATTGCCGACTACCGCCGGATCGGGGAGCTTGCGCTGGCGGATGCGGATGACGGCTTCGCCGACATCGCGCGCGGTCGGCGCATCGATGCCCATGGCGCCCAGTTCCTCGCGGATGCCGGCGTAGTCCAGCCGCAGCGTGGGCGTGCGCGGCAGCACGAACTCCACCGCGGTCACCAGATAGCGGTCGACGTCGTGCTTGAACACGCTGTCGCGGTACGCGAACGCGCAGGCGTCCCGATCAAGCCGCACGCGCACACCGGTGCGGCGGTCCAGCGCCTCGACGACGTGGATGAATTCGCCCACTTCGGTGCCGTACGCGCCGATGTTCTGGATCGGCGATGCCCCCACGGTGCCCGGGATCAGTGCCAGGTTCTCCAGCCCGCACAGGCCCTGTTCCAGCGTCCACATCACCAGCGGGTGCCAGGCGACACCGGCATCGGCGCGGACGAGGGCCTGCTGGCCGTCGTCGGACAGCACGCGCAGGTCGTGCGTCGCCATCGCGATCACCGCGCCCGGCGCGTCGCCGGCGAACAGCAGGTTGCTGCCGCCGCCGATCACCAGCGATTCGCTGCCGGTCACGACTGGCAGTGCCAGCACGTCGTCCAGCGCGGCGACGTCATCAACCTCGATCAGCCACGGCGCCCGCGCGGGCACGCCGAACGTGGTCCGCTCGCGCAACGACGCGTTCTCGGTCACGCGGTAGCCCGTTGTCATTCCGGGGCTACCGGACCGCCGCTGCGGGCCTCGCGGCGGCGGCGGATGGCTTCCACGCATTCGCGGACCAGTTCGGGGCCGCGGTAGACCAGGCCGGTGTAGCACTGCACCAGGGAGGCGCCAGCGGACATCTTCGCCACCGCATCGGCGCCCGACAGGATGCCGCCCACACCGATCAGCGGGATCGAATCCGGCAGGCGCGTACGCAGCCGGCGCAGCACCAGCGTGGACTGGCCCATCAGTGGCGCCCCGGACAGGCCGCCGGTTTCGCGTGCGTGCGCATGCTCCTGCACGCTGATGCGGGATACCGTGGTGTTGGTGGCGATGACGCCATCCACCTGCATGTCGCCGAGTACACGCGCGACCGCATCGATGTCGCTGTCGGACAGGTCGGGTGCGATCTTCACCAGCATCGGCACGCGCTTGCCGTGCTGGGCCGCCAGGTCTTCCTGTGCCTCGCGCAGCGTGCCGATCAGCTGGCGCAGGGCCTGCTCTTCCTGCAGCTCGCGCAGGCCGGCGGTGTTGGGCGAGGAGATATTGACGGTGATGTAGTCCGCCAACGGATACACGCGTTCCAGACAGTAGAGGTAGTCGGCGGCGGCGCGCTCGTTGGAGGTGTCCTTATTCTTGCCGATGTTGATGCCGAGCAGGCCACGGTCCCGGCGAGCGGACTCGACGTTGCGGATCAGCGCATCGACGCCTTCGTTGTTGAAGCCGAGGCGGTTGATGACGGCCTGATGCTGCGGCAGGCGGAACATGCGCGGCTTCGGGTTGCCCGGCTGCGGCTTCGGCGTGACCGTGCCGATCTCGACGAAGCCGAAGCCCAGCGCGAACAGCGCATCGATGTGTGCACCGTTCTTGTCCAGGCCGGCGGCCAGGCCGACGGGGTTGGGGAAGGTCAGGCCCATGACCTTGGTGGGCATCGGCGTGATCGGGCGCGCCATCAACGGCGTCGTGCCGGTGCGGTAGGCCAGGTCGAGCGCCTTCAGGCCCATGCCATGGGCGGTTTCGGCATCGAGGCCGAAGAGGAAGGGGCGGGCGAACGAATACATGGAGGCGCGCGGGCTCAGCTCAGCGTCGCCAGCCAGGCCAGGCCGCCCAGGAACAGGAAGAACACCAGGATGCCGACGATCCACAGCAGCGCCGATACCCAGCCCAGTACCAGTCCGCCGATGGCCAGGCCGTCGCCGTCCATCGTGCCGGCGCTGCGACGGATCTCCGCGCGCGCCATGTGCCCGGTGATGATGGCCACGATCGTGCCGATGAAGGGCAACAGGGTCCAACCGAGGATGCCGGACACGAGGCTGGCGATGGCGAGACTGCTGGTGGTGCGGACTGGGTTCATCAGGGGCTCCGTGCAGGGGTCAGGGAGGCGCGATGGCGCTCGTTCGGGCGCACAAAAAAATGCGCCACCCGTTGGGGTGGCGCGATTATCCCAGATGAAAGCCCGTTCAGGGCGGCCGGCATGCAGGCATGCCGGCCTTGCCTCCGGTCAGAGGTCGAACTTGATGCCCTGCGCCAGCGGCAGCGAGTCGGAGTAGTTGATGGTGTTGGTCTGGCGGCGCATGTAGACCTTCCAGGCATCCGAGCCGGACTCGCGGCCGCCGCCGGTTTCCTTCTCGCCACCGAACGCGCCGCCGATCTCAGCGCCGCTGGTGCCGATGTTGACGTTGGCGATGCCGCAGTCGCTGCCGGCCGCCGACAGGAACTGTTCGGCCGCCTTGAGGTTCTGCGTGAAGATCGACGACGACAGGCCCTGCGGCACGGCGTTCTGCATGTCGATGGCTTCGTCGAGGGTCTTGTACTTCATGACGTACAGGATCGGCGCGAAGGTCTCGTGCTGGACGACCTCATCGGAATTCTTCAGACCGGTGACGATCGCCGGCAGGACGAAGTTGCCCGGACGGTCGATCGCGGTACCGCCGGTCTCGACGGTGCCGCCGCTGGCCTTGGCCTTGGCGACGGAGTCCAGGAACTGCTGCACCGCGCCCTGGCTGTTGAGCGGGCCCATCAGGTTGGCCGGGTCGGTCGGGTCGCCGATCTTGCCTTCCACCTGCTTGTACGCCTTGATCAGCGTGGCCAGCACGTTGTCGTAGATGGATTCGTGCACGATCAGGCGGCGCGTGGTGGTGCAGCGCTGGCCGGCCGTGCCGACGGCGCCGAACACGATGCCCGGCACGGCCAGCTTCAGGTCGGCGGTTTCGTCCAGGATGATGGCATTGTTGCCGCCCAGCTCCAGCAGGCTGCGACCCATGCGGCGTGCGACGCGCTCACCGACCGTGCGGCCGACCTGGGTGGAGCCGGTGAAGCTGATCAGCGGGATGCGCTTGTCGTCGACGAACTGCTGCGCCAGCTCGACGCCGGCGTCGTTGATCAGGAAGAAGATGTCCGGGAAGCCGCCGGCTTTCAGCGCGTCGTTGCAGATCTTCATGCTGGCGATCGCGGTCAGCGGCGTCTTGTTGGACGGCTTCCAGATGCAGATGTCGCCACAGATGCCGGCCAGGAACGAGTTCCATGCCCACACCGCAACCGGGAAGTTGAACGCGCTGATGATGCCGACCAGGCCGAGCGGCTGGTACTGCTCGTACATGCGGTGGCCGGGGCGCTCGGAGTGCATGGTGTAGCCGTACAGCATGCGGCTCTGGCCCACGGCGAAGTCGGCGATGTCGATCATCTCCTGCACTTCACCATCGCCCTCGGGCTTGCTCTTGCCCATTTCCAGGGCGACCAGCGAACCCAGCGCGTCCTTGTGCTTGCGCAGCGCTTCGCCGCACAGGCGGATGGCTTCACCACGACGCGGGGCCGGGGTGGTGCGCCAGATCTTGAACGCGGCCTGCGCGCGGGCGACGACCTTTTCGTAGTCGGCCTGGCTGCTGGCGTGGACCTCGGCGATCAGCTCGTTGGTGGTCGGGTTGATCGACTGCAGCAGGCCGGCGTCGGTGGTGGTGGACCACTCGCCGCTACCGAGGTAGGTGCCGGAGTTGGTGCTGGCAAGGCCGAGGGCCTTGAGGAGGTCTGCGGGCATGAAGTGCTCCAGGGGATCGGATACGGAGGACGCCAGCGGAAACCGTGGCGTCGCAGGGGGCACGATTCTATCAGAGCGACGTGCGTCGGCCGCGCGTAACTCCGTGTTTTTCAAGTGGTTCTTGCGCAACAAGCGCTTGCGTGCGCGAGCGTTGATCCGCTGCCGGGTTTTTTTCGGTTCGCCGACGGGCGATGACGGCGTTCGGCGATTCGCCGAGCGGGTCCGGGCAGGCGCGCTGCGCCGTCGGACGAAGAAAGATGGTGACCCCGGCGCGATTCGAACGCACGACCTGTCCCTTAGGAGGGGACCGCTCTATCCAGCTGAGCTACGGGGCCATCGGCGGCGCCAAGAATAGCGCAGTCCCTCAAGGGCCCCAAGCGCGCTGCGCGACCAGGGATCGCGGGGCGTGCCGCATGTTTCGATCGGTTCGGATGGCATCGGGGCACTTTGACGGCGGTGCGGAGAAATCCGATATCCGGCTGCCGCATCGCAAGGCAAACTCGCGTCACGGATCACTTCGGGAGCTCGCATGGCTTGCAGGAACCATCAGTCGGCAACATCCACGCACCGTCCAACAGCATTTGCGGCGATGTGTTGTCTCGGTTTGCTCGCATTCGGTCTCGTTCCGTTTGTTCACGCGGCTCCGGGTGAGGAGTCCAATGGGCAGCTGGACGAGAATGTTTACGACATCACCTTTCAATGCTCATCCGAGCGATCGAGCCTCATCCTCTCGGATCAGCCTCCTAGCCCATTGCGCGGGTACGAAACACGGAATGTCGATCTGGGTGCGCTGATCACGTATGAAAAGGACGATCTGAGAGATGAGGTCCGACGCACGGGAGCGAAGTCCATAAGTTCGGAGTGCGGGGCGCTGACCGTCGTCATACAGGGCGCCTACTTCAATGCAAACCCGCAAGGCGAACTTGGAGCGGCTGAGGATTACGCCGTCGTCACCATCCGGCAGGGAGCGCGCGTACTTATCGGGCCGATTGCCTTGGGGAGGTGTTCGAAGGGCAACCCCCGCTACGACATCCACGCCAAGTGCCCTGGACAGTGGGCGACACGTGTGGCGATGCGCGCTGGACCGGACGGCGTCTACTCGGTTGCGCTGGAGCGCGCTTATGACGAATGGCTGACGGTGACGCCGTAACGGCACGTGCAGCCAAGGCGGCAGGATTGGTTTCAGTTGCATCCATCTGAAATCATTGGCTTTGTTGCGTCGCAACGCTTGACAGCCCCCCGGGGTGGCGTGTTTCTCTTTCGCCATGCGCTCCCATGCACACCACGCGACGTCCCCGACAACGGCTCTTCAGCCGGCGGTGTCGCGTGCAGGCGCCGGGCGCACGGGTATTACCACCACCATTACCACCCTGACTCGTCGGGTGCGGTTGGTTGTGTTCGCGTAGTTCGCAGACCACGGCCCCGCACCCGGATCAGGATGCAGGGCCAACCCACTTCCTGATGCGTGCCGGGCCTCCTTACCGAGGTTCCTGACCCATGTCGTCCCGCAACGCCGAAGTCGAACAATCCAAACACCGCACCGTCGTCCACAAGTTCGGCGGTACCTCCGTCGCCGATGCCGAGCGTTACCGCCATGTCGCGCAGCTGCTGCTCGCACGCGACGAGGAGGTGCAGGTCACCGTCGTGTCCGCGATGAAGGGCGTGACCGATGCCCTGATCGAACTCTGTGAACTGGCGGCGGCCAATCGGCCGGAATGGCATGAAAGCTGGCATGACCTGCGCGCACGCCATCGTGGCGCCGCCGTGGCGCTGCTGGGCGAAGCGGCGGGGCCGGTCATCGAATGGGTGGATGAGCGCTTCAAGAAGCTGGAGGACATCCTCAACGCGCTGATCGTCATTGGCGGCCTGCCGGAGCTCGTCCTGCAACGGGTGCAAGGACTGGGTGAAGTGTGTTCGGCGCGGTTGCTGGGCGAGTACCTGACCCTGCAGGGCGAGGAATGCGCGGTGCTGGATGCGCGCGATGTGCTGCGCGTCGACCACGGTGATCTCGGCGTGGTGGTCGACTGGGAAGTCAGTGCGCAACGATTGGCCGACTGGAAGGTGGCCCATCCCCAGCGCCGTGTGGTGGCCACCGGTTTCGTGGCGCGCGATCGCGAGGGTCGCTTCACCACGCTGGGCCGCAACGGCAGCGACTATTCCGGAGCGATCTTCGCGGCGCTGTACGATGCCGACGAGCTGCACATCTGGACGGACGTCGACGGCGTGCTCTCCGCCGACCCACGCGTGGTGCCGGAGGCGGTGCAACTGGGCGCGCTGAGCTACGACGAGGCCTGCGAGCTGGCCTACTTCGGTGCCAAGGTCGTGCACCCGCAGACCATGTCGCCGGCGATGGAGCGCGGCTTGCCCATCATCATCCGCAACACCTTCCACCCGGAGCATCCGGGTACGCGCATCACTGCCGAGCGCGATGCCGTGGGGCCGGTGAAGGGGCTGACGCTCAGCGCCGACCTGGCGCTGCTGAATCTGGAAGGCACTGGGCTGATCGGTGTGCCCGGCACGGCGGAACGCGTGTTCGCGGCGTTGCGCAACGCACATGTGTCCGTGGTGATGATCTCGCAGGGTTCCTCGGAGCACTCGATCTGTTGCGTGGTCCGGGCCAGCGAAGCGGCCAAGGGACAGGCGGCGCTGCTGGAGGCGTTCGCACACGAACTGGATACCCGCCAGATCCAGCGCGTGCAGCGCCGCGATGGGGTCAGCGTGCTCGCCGCGGTCGGCGACGGCATGGCGGGCACGCCGGGCGTGTCGGCACGCCTGTTCGGTGCGTTGGCGCGCGCCCAGGTCAACATCCTGGCGATCGCGCAGGGCTCGTCCGAACGCAACATCTCCGTGGCCATCGACGGGGCCGACGCGACCAAGGCGCTGCGCGCCGCGCACGCCGGCTTCTGGCTGTCGCCGCAGACCTTCGCGGTCGGCGTGATCGGGCCGGGTAATGTTGGTGGTGCGCTGATCGAACAGCTGCGCGCCGCGCAACCGCAACTGCTGGGCAAGGCCAACCTCGATCTGCGTCTGCGTGCGATCGCGTCCAGCAAACGCATGTTGCTGGACGAGCGCAGCATCGGCGCCGACTGGCGCGCGCGTTTCGACGCCAGCACGCAGTCCGCCGACCTCGAGCGCTTCACCCAGCACCTGCTGTCGGCACACATGCCGCATGCGGTGATCGTGGACTGCAGTGCCAGCCCTGCGGTTGCCGAGCGCTACGCCGAATGGCTGGCTGCCGGCATCCATGTGATCACACCGAACAAGCAGGCCGGTGCCGGTCCGCTGGCGCGCTATCACGCGATCCGTGATGCGGCCGCGGCCAGCGGTGCACGCTTCCGCTACGAAGCGACCGTCGGCGCCGGCCTGCCGGTGATCTCCACACTGCGCGACCTGCTGGATACGGGCGACACGGTGGTGTCGGTGGAAGGCATCTTCTCCGGCACGCTGGCGTGGCTGTTCAACAAGTTCGATGGCAGCGTGCCGTTCTCGCAGCTGGTCACCGAAGCGCGTGGGCTGGGTTACACCGAACCGGATCCGCGCGATGACCTGTCCGGTACCGACGTCGCGCGCAAGCTCGTGATCCTGGCGCGTGAGGCCGGGCGTGAGCTGGCGCTGGAAGACGTGCAGGTGGAAAGCCTGGTCCCCGAAACGCTGCGCCAGGCCAGTGTCGACGACTTCATGTCGCGACTCGGCGAAGTCGATGCGGTGTTCGCCGAGCGGCTGGCCAAGGCGCGCGCGGCAGGCAATGTGCTGCGCTACGTCGCCAGGCTGGACGCGGAAGGCCGCGCGAGCGTCGGACTGGTCGAAGTACCCGCGGCGCATGCCTTCGGCAACCTGCGGCTGACCGACAACATCGTGCAGTTCACCACGCGCCGTTACTGCGACAATCCGCTGATCGTGCAGGGACCGGGCGCCGGCCCGGAGGTGACCGCGGCGGGTGTGTTTGCCGACGTGCTGCGCGTGGCCGCAGGGCAGGGCGCAAAGCTGTGAGATATCCGATGACGAAGGACGTGGAGTGGGCATGAGGCAGCAGGCAAGTGCGTTTTCGCCGGCATCGGTGGGCAACGTCGGCGTGGGATTCGACATCCTGGGCCATGTGATCGAAGGCGTCGGCGATACCGTCGCCGTTCGCCGGATCGAGGCGCCCGAGGTGCGCATCGCCGCCATTCGCGGGGCCACCGTCGATCTTCCGCTGGATGCGCCGGGCAACACGGCGGGTGCGGCGTTGATCTCGTTGCGCGAATCGCTGGCGCTGCCGTTCGGCTTCGAGGTGGAGATCGAGAAGGGCATTCCGCTCGGTTCCGGCATGGGCGGTTCCGCCGCCTCGTGCGTGGCCGCGCTGGTCGCGGCGAACGGGTTGCTCGATGCGCCGGTGTCGCGCGAGGCGCTGTATCCGCACGCCCTGGTCGGCGAGGCCGTCGCCAGTGGAGGCAAGCACGGCGACAACCTTGGCCCGATGCTGCTGGGCGGCTTGGTGCTGTCCACCGCGGACCGGCTGGTGCGCGTGCCGGTGCCGGAGCACTGGCACAGCGTGCTGGTGCATCCGGAGGCGATCCTGGAAACCCGTCGTGCTCGCGCGGCGTTGCAAGGTACCTATGAATTGAAGGAGTTCGTGGCGCAGAGTGCGAACCTGGCGCTGGTGCTCGCTGGCTGCCATGCCGGTGATGCGTCGCTGGTGCGCGACGGACTTCGCGATGTGCTGGTCGAACCCCGTCGCGCTCCGTTGATCGTCGGCTTCGATGCAGCCAAGCAGGCGGCACTCGATGCAGGTGCGATGGGCGCGAGCATTTCCGGCGCCGGTCCCAGCGTCTTCGCCTGGTTCGAATCGCGCAGCGAGGCGGAAGCGGCCGCGCCCGCGGTGCGGGCAGCATTCGCAGTCGCCGGCTTCGACAGTCAGGCCTGGGTATCGCCGATCAACGCCACGGGCGCGGAACTGCTGTCAGCGAATTGAGCTTCCTTCCTCCTGGCGCCCGGCTTCGTGCGTGGCGCCTTTCCGAACACAGACCATGAACTTCATCTCCACTCGCAATGCCGCACCCGCCGCGACGCTGAGCCAGGCCATCGCCGCCGGGCTGGCCTCTGATGGTGGCCTGTATGTGCCCGAGGCGCTGCCGGCGCCGCGCAGGCTCGCGCCGGGCCGTGATGTCGCCGACACCGCCGCGACTCTGCTGGCGCCCCTGTTCGCGGGAGACGGACTGGCGCCCGAACTGCCTGCGATCTGCCGCGAGGCATTCGACTTCCCGGTTCCGCTGCGCCCGCTGGGCACGCCGGGCGATCACGTGCTGGAGCTGTTCCATGGCCCCACCGCGGCATTCAAGGATTTCGGTGCACGTTTCCTTGCGGCCTGCATGGCGCGCCTTCGTCGCAGCGAGACCAAGCCGCTGACGATCCTCGTAGCGACCTCCGGCGATACCGGCGCGGCCGTGGCAGCGGCTTTCCATCGCCAGCCCGGGTTGCGCGTGGTGGTGCTGTATCCCGATGGCCGGGTGTCGCCACGCCAGGCGCACCAGCTGGGCTGTTTCGGCGACAACATCACCGCGCTGCGCGTGGCTGGATCGTTCGACGACTGCCAGGCGCTGGTGAAGCGCGCGCTCAGCGATGCCGATCTGCAGGCGCAGGCGCCGTTGAGCTCGGCGAACAGCATCAGCTTGGGAAGGCTCCTGCCGCAGATGAGCTACTACGCGCATGCGGCGCTAACGCATCACGCGGACACCGGTCATGTGCTGAACTTCGTCATTCCCACAGGCAATCTCGGGAATGCGATGGCCGCGATCCTGGCGCGCGCCCTCGGCGTGCCACTGGGCCGCATCGTGCTGGCGACCAATGCCAACCGGGTACTGCCTGATTTCTTTGCCGGTGGCGACTACGCACCTACCGCCAGCGTGGCCACGCTGGCCAATGCGATGGATGTCGGTGCACCCAGCAACTTCGAACGCCTGCGCTGGCTTTACGCGGGTGATGACAAGGCATTGCGCGCAGCGTTCAGCTCGATCAGCGTGGATGACGCCACGATCCGCGAAGTGATCGCGCGTCGCTATCGTGATCATGGCGAAGTGCATTGCCCGCACACGGCAACAGCGGTGAAGGTACTGGAAGACCTGCGTGCACAGGGCGAAGGCGGCGACTGGGCGGTCGCCGCGACGGCACATCCGGCCAAGTTCGAGAGCGTAGTCGAGCCGCTGATCGGGCGTGCCGTCGACGTGCCGCCCGCGCTTGCCGATCTGCTGGCACGGCCGGCCCACGCCGAGCCGGTCGCCAACGAGTACGACGCCCTGCGACGCGTCGTCCTCGCGGGACTGTAAGCTGCGTCGATGACACGTCTCCTGCCTGCGCTCGCCCTCTCGATCCTGCTGGCCGTCGTGCCCGCAACCCGTGCGCAGACCGCGGCGGCGGTCTCGCCGCCCGATGTCCGTGCGCTGAAGCCTGGGGAATATCTCTGGTATCCGCAGATCGCGCCCGAAGGGCCGGTGGTGCTGGTAGTTAGCCTCGACGAGCAGCGCGCCTACGTCTACCGCAACGGCATCGCCATCGGCGTGTCGACGATCAGTTCGGGCAAAGCCGGCAAGGACACGCCGACCGGCGTGTTCACCATCCTGCAGAAGAACAAGGACCACCGGTCCAACCTCTACAACAACGCGCCGATGCCGTACATGCAGCGGCTTACCTGGGACGGCATCGCGCTGCACGGCGGTCACCTGCCGGGCTATCCCGCGTCGCACGGCTGCGTGCGCCTGCCGCAGGCGTTCGCCGAGAAGCTGTTCGGGATCACCCGCTTCGGCGATTCGGTGGTGGTGGCGAACGCGAAGGCATCGCCGGCCAGTCTGGTCCATCCCGCCGTGCTGGCGCCGGTCACCACGGGCGGTCAGGCGGCCCACCCCGAACTGTCGGCCTACGAGGTCTACTGGAACGAGGCGGCATCGCCGGAGGGCCCGGTCAGCATCCTGGTCAGCCTGTACGACCAGCGCGTATCGGTGCTGCGCAACGGCGTACTGATCGGTGCGGCGCCGCTGCAGATGGTGCGCGACTTTGCGCTCAATGGCACCGTGCTGCTGGTGATGACCACCGAGATGGAAGACATCCCCAGCCTGCTGGATCCGCAACAGAAGGAACACCGCTGGGTCGCGCACCGCGTGCTGGGCGAGGCCGGCGCACCGATGCCGCCGCTGCGTGCGCTGGGGGATTCGTTCTGGATTCCGCAGGATTTCGCGCGCCGCCTGTACGGCGTGCTGAAGCCGGGCACCACGGTGTTGCTGTCCGATCTGCCGGGCGTCCGCGCAACGCCGGGTGACCAGCCGTCCGTCCCGGTCTTGGAATCGGACGAAGCCAGCCCCACAACCTCCGTGCGCTGAGCCTTGCGGACGGAATCGGGACGCCGGCGCATGCCCCCCGATATCCGCCCGTTGCCATGAATCGATTCCGCTCTCTGCTGCCGATATTCGCTGCCCTCACGGCAGCCTTGCAGATGGGTTCCGCCTTCGCGGAGCCTGCCTCGTCACCCGCACCGTCACCCGATCGGCTGGTCGAGCGTCTGCATCGCGCCGCGCCATCGCTGGACCGTGACGTGCTGTCGATGGCGGCGCGGGCGATGACCTGTTCGATCCGACGCGGCGAACCGGTGCCGATGCGCCGGCTCAGCGTGATCGACTATTCGCTGCCTTCAACGCAGCCGCGGTTGTGGGTATTCGATCTGGAGAAGGCGCGCCTGTTGTTCGAGGAGCGGGTCGCGCACGGACGCAACACCGGCGAGAACCTGGCCACGCGGTTCTCCAATGCGACCGGCAGCTACATGTCCAGCCTGGGCGCCTTCGTCACCCAGGA
Organism: Pseudoxanthomonas sp. PXM02; assembly: GCF_014851805.1. GTDB lineage: Bacteria > Pseudomonadota > Gammaproteobacteria > Xanthomonadales > Xanthomonadaceae > Pseudoxanthomonas_A. The sequence goes on along the minus strand of NZ_JACVAK010000001.1, from coordinate 497,859 downwards.
GTCCTACCGGGGTGCCAACGGCTATTCGCTGCGCCTGCAGGGATTGGAACCGGGCTTCAACGACAGGGCGCGCGAACGCGCCATCGTCATCCATGGTGCGCCCTACGTCAGCGATGCGCTGGTGCGCGCGCAGGGACGCCTTGGCCGCAGCCTCGGGTGCCCGGCGGTGCGCTCGGCGGTGGCGCAGCCGTTGATCGACAGCATCCGCGGGGGATCGTTCCTGTTCGCCTACTACCCCGATCCAGGCTGGCTCAAGCAGTCGCGCCTGCTCGAAGCGGACTGCGGCACTGGTGTTGCGGCCCACCCCGTCATGCCCGCGACGGGCGGCTGACCGGCCCTCAGAGCTTCAGCGGAATCTTCAGGTAGCGACGCCCGTTGTCTTCCGGTTCCGGCAGGCGACCGGCGCGGATGTTGACCTGCAGCGACGGCAGCAGCAGCGCGGGTGCCGACAGTGTCGCGTCGCGCGCTTCCCTCATCGCCACGAAGCTGTCCTCGTCCACGCCACCGCCCACGTGCACGTTGCCGGTCTTCTCGTCGGCGACTGTGGTTTCCCACGCGTAGTGATCGCGGCCGGGCGCCTTGTAGTCGTGGCAGAGGTAGAGGCGCGTATCGGCGGGCAACGCCAGCAGTTTCTGGATCGAGCGGTACAGTGTGCGCGCGTCGCCACCGGGGAAATCGGCGCGTGCGGTGCCGTAGTCCGGCATGAAGAGCGTGTCGCCGACGAACGCCGCGTCGCCGATGCGGTAGGACACGCAGGCCGGCGTATGCCCGGGCGTGTGCAGCACCTCGACCTGCAGGTCCCCCAGCGGGAACACGTCGCCATCGCGGAACAGGCGGTCGAACTCGCGGCCGTCGCCGGAGACGTCGTCCAGGCCGAATACCGGCGCGAACGTGCGCTGCACGTCGGTGATGTGTTCGCCGATGCCGATGGGTGCGCCGGTCCTGTCTTTCAGGTACGGCGCGGCGCTCAGATGGTCGGCGTGCGCATGCGTTTCCAGGATCCAGTCCACCGTCAGGTCGTGATCGGCGACGAAGCCCAGCAAGGTGTCGGCGGCGCGATGCGATGCGCGGCCGGAACGGTGGTCGTAGTCCAGCACCGGATCGATGATCGCTGCTTTCCGGGTAGAGGCATCCCAGATCACGTAGGTGATGGTGTTGGTCGCCTCGTCGAACCAGGCATGCAGGGCAGGGGTGGCCATGGGGCTTCCGGCTACGATGTCGATGGGCATTCTAAGGCTTCGCACGTAAAGCCAAGCCGCGGTCGCCGGGCGATGCGATGATGGCGTCGGGACCAATCGGGGAATCGCCATGAGCGACACGCAGACCATCCGCCTGACACTGGAGCAGGAAGACGACTACGCCTTTCGCATCCGTTTCGACGAAACCACCATCGCCGACCTGATGACCGACGAGTCCGAGCCGCTGGGCAAGGGCGAGGGGCCGAATCCGACCCGCCTGCTGCTCTCGGCCGTAGCCAACTGCCTGTCGGCGAGCCTGCTGTTCGCATTGCGCAAGTTCAAGAACGGCCCGGGCAAGCTGGTCACCCACGCGAGCGCCGAGCTGGTGCGCAACGAGCAGGGGCGGCTGCGCGTGGGGCACATCCATGCCGACATCCGGCTTGCCGAGGCCGGGACGGCGCATGCGTCGCTGGAGCGGATCCTGGCCCAGTTCGAGAACTTCTGCGTGGTGACCGAAAGCGTTCGACATGGCATCGATGTTTCCGTGAGTATTACTGACGCCGAGGGCGTGCAACTGCATGGGGCTACGCGGACGGAGCAAGGCGGCACCTGACCGCGAGGCTGTCGTGGGAGCGACGCCAGTCGCGACAGGCCTGAGGTAAAGCCTCATCGCGATTTACGTCGCTCCTACCGACGAACCTGGCTCGCCTCGCACACCTGCTCGTGGCCTCGGATCGCCGCCGATGGTTGGGCATGTCATCATCGGCCCTCCTGCCCACCGTTTCCGACGCCGCCCGTGATCGCGCCCATCAAAGGGAAGGCCACTTCGCTGGATATCGCCCACCTGGCGGGCGTATCGCAGCCCACCGTGTCGCGCGCATTGCGCGGCAGCCCGATGGTCAACGAAGAGACGCGCAAGCGCATCCTCGCCATCGCCGAGCAGCTGAACTACAAGGTGGACAAGAACGCCTCCAACCTGCGCCGGCAGCACTCCGGCACGCTGGCGCTGCTGTTCTTCGAGGACCCCACGCCGGACGAGTCGGCGATCAATCCCTTCTTCCTGTCCATGCTCGGCAGCATCACGCGCGCCTGCGCGTTGCGTGGCTACGACCTGCTGATCTCTTTCCAGCAGCTGTCCAACGACTGGCAGGCGGATTACGAGGACAGCAAGAAGGCGGATGGCATCATCCTGCTGGGCTACGGCGACTACCTGGAATCACGCAGCCGGCTTGAGCGGCTGGTCGAGCAGGGCACGCACTTCGTCCGCTGGGGCGCCGTGCAGCCCGATACGCCGGGCGTGTCGATCGGCTGCGACAACACCCAGGGCGGGCACGACATCACGGCGCACCTGATCGATCGGGGGCGCCGGCGCATCGCGTTCCTCGGCCATGCATCCAATCACTATCCCGAGTTCTTCGAGCGCTATCTCGGTCATCGGCAGGCACTGGAAGCCGCGGGGCTGGCGGCCGACCCTGCGCTGCAGGTGGACGCGATCACCACCGAGCAGTCCGGACACGACGCGGCCTGCGAGCTTCTGGCGCGGGGCGTCGCCTTCGATGCGGTCTTCGGCGCCAGCGACCTGATCGCCGTCGGTGCGATGAAGGCCTTGCTGGAGCGGGGGCTGCGCGTGCCGGAGGATGTGGCGGTGGCCGGCTTCGACGACATCCCGCTGGCGAGTTTCGTCAATCCTGGCCTGTCCACGGTGCAGCAGGACACCAAGCGGGCGGGCGCGCTGCTGGTGGAGAGCCTGTTGGCCCTCATCAACGGCGAGCCGGCCGACAGCCAGACCATCCCCGTAAGGCTGGCCCTGCGGGGGTCAACAGGTTCCAAGTGATTGCCTGAACAGGGGTGCCGGCCATAAAATAAGAATGATTCTTATTTTGGCTGGTGGCGGGCGGTGCCCGCGGCTCGATGTCGACCGGTAGGCGGCGACACGGGCACCGGCCGTCTCCGAGCCGACCCCATGACCCGCACCACCTCCTTCCGTTCCCTCAGCCTGGCCATTGCCGTCGCGCTGGCGACCCCCGGGCTTGCGTTGGCCCAGGCGGCCACCGATGACGCCACCACGCTGGATGCGGTCCAGGTGCAGGCACCGATTCCCAAGGACACCGGCACTGCGACCAAGACGGCGACATCGCTGAAGGAGATTCCGCAATCCATCTCGGTGGTCACTTCGCGCGACATCCAGGATCGTGGCATCCATGGCGTTGAGGAGGCCGTGTGGTTCACTGCCGGCGCCCAGGGCGGCGCTTACGGCAGCGATAGCCGCAGCGACTGGCTGCTTGTCCGTGGCTTCACGCCGGCGCGCTACATGGACGGCCTGGCACTGCCGGAAGGCTCGGGAACAGGCATCACCCGCATCGAACCCTACGGTCTGGAACAGATCGAGGTCCTGAAGGGGCCGGCATCGGTGAACTACGGCGCGATGCCCCCGGGCGGCCTGGTCAACTACGTCAGCAAGCGTCCGACCGAAGACATGCTGCGCGAAGTGGAAGTGCAGTTGGGTAGCGACGACCTGCGACAGGTTGCGGTCGACTTCGGTGGCAAGCTCAATGAAAGCGGCACGCTGCTGTATCGACTGACCGCGCTGGGTCGCAACAGCGATACGCCGGTCGACTACATCCATGACGACCGCTACTACTTCGCGCCCGCCATCACCTGGAAACCGGACGAAGCCAATGAGTTGACGGTGCTGGCGCGCTACCAGAAGGCCGACACCAAGGCCGGTGCCGGCTTCCTGCCCGCAGCAGGCACATTGCTGCCGAACCCGAACGGCAGGATCAGCCCCAGCCTCTACACGGGCGAGCCGAACGCAAACGACTACATCAAGACGCTGAAGTCGCTGGGCTACGAGTTCCGCCACGATTTCGGCGGTGGCGTGGAGTTCAACCAGAGCGCACGCCTGATGGATTCGGAAGTCGAACCCGCCGTTACCGTGGGTACGTTCGGCCTGCTTGCCGACCAGCGCACGCTGTTCCGTTACCTGTGGTCCACCCGCGAAGACGAAAAGACGTTCGGCCTGGACAACAACCTGCAGTGGAAATTCAGCACCGGTCGCGCGGAACACACGCTGCTGGCCGGCTTGGACTACCGTCGTGCCGAGTGGAACTACGATTCCAACTTCGTTTTTGCTGCGACGGGTCTCGACGCCTATAACCCGGTGTACGGCTCGATGCCGAACCTGGCGCCGAACTTCGATCCTCTCACCACCGCCAGCACTCGCCAGACGCAGTCGCAGTTGGGCCTGTATGTGCAGGACCAGATCAAGCTGGATCGCTGGGTGTTCACGGTAGGCGGACGCCAGGACTGGGTCGGCACCGACACCAATGGCGGCCATCAGAGCGACGACAAGTTCTCCGCTCGCGTCGGCGTGAACTATGTGTTCGACAATGGCCTGGCGCCGTACGTGGGTTGGTCGCAGTCGTTCCAGCCCACCGTGGGTGCGGACTGGTTCGGCAATGCCTTCGTGCCGACGACGGGCGAACAGATCGAGGCTGGCCTCAAGTACCAGCCGGCGAATGGCAAGGTACTGGCCACCCTGGCGCTGTACGAGGTGACGCAGGAGAACACGCTGACCGTCGACCCGGACCCGACCCATCCGCTGGCGTCGATCCAGCAGGGCGAGACCAAGGTGCGCGGCGTGGAGCTGGAGGGCCGCTGGAACGTGGGGCGAGGCCTCAGCGTGTATGGCGCATACGCGTACATCGACTCGGAAGTCACGAAGAGTAACGATCCGGCCACGCTGGGCAAGCAGATCGCGCTGCAGCCCAAGCATTCGGCCTCCGCCGGCGGTGATTACACCATCACCAGTGGCGCACTCTCCGGGCTGGGCTTCGGTGCAGGCGTGCGCTACACCGGCAAGCACTACGGCGATGCGCCGAACCTGTGGGAAACCCCGTCGTACACCCTGTTCGACGCGGCCGTGCACTACGACTTCTCCAACTGGCGCTTCCAGCTGAACGTGCAGAATGTCGGCGACAAGGAATACATCAGTGCGTGCAACGCCGTGTACTGGTGCTACTACGGTTATGAGCGTTCGGTGACGGCTACCGCCCGGTACGTCTGGTAAGCGGCCTCAAGCGCCGTCACACGTAGCTCGCCGCCATGAATGAAGCCCTCGCCATGCCGACCCGGTCCCGGGTGGCATGGCCTTGGGCTGGTTTGGCCACGGTCGGCTTCCTCGGCATCACCGCTGGGGTGCAGATGAGCGACCGTGGGCTGCAGTCGATTCTGTCGCCGGCGATCCGCGACACGTTCGGTGTCGGCGATGCCGTCATCGGTGCTCTGCACGGCATTGCCGGCATCCTGATCGCCAGCGCGCTCGCCGTGCCGCTGGCGCGGTTGGCGGACCGCTATTCGCGCAAGATGATCCTGCTGGCGCTGATCGGCACGTGGGCCGCATTGACGCTGCTGGGTGCGCTGGCACCGAACTTCCCGCTGTTCTTCACCGGTCGTGCGGCCGCGGGCATCACCGAGTTCGCGATGATTCCCATCGTCTACTCGCTGATCCCCGACCTGGTCGGCGAACGATGGCGCGTGGGCGCAAACCTCGGTTTCGCGGCGTTGATGGCGACGGGTGCCAGTGCGGGCTTCTACCTCGGTGGTGACCTGCTGCATCTGGCGACGGAACTGGGCGATGCTGTCGGGCTGGGGCACCTCGAACCCTGGCGGCGCGCGATGTTGTTGCTGGCGCTGGCCGGTGTGCCGCTAGTGCTGCTGGGTGCGTTTACCCGGGATCCCCGGCGAAAGTTGCCTGTTGCCAGCGACGTCCACTCCTCGTCGCTCGCCGGCTTCGTGCGCGAACGCCTCTGGCAGGTATTGCTCTTCGTCGGTGCCGCGGGCGGGGTAGCGGTGGCCGTGCAGGCGGTCACGCCGATGATCGCCATGGCGGTCGCACGACGCTTCGCCGTCGACATCAACGGGGTGGGGCATACCCTCGGCGTGCTGATCCTGGTCGGCAACATGGCGAGCCTGCCGATCGCATGGATCATCGATCGTTCGCTGCGCGAACGTCTGGGGCCGCGCGTACGGCCCGCCATCATGGGCGTGGCGACGGCGGTCGCGCTGCCGTGTGCCGGACTGCTGGCATTCGCGCCCTCGGCCTCCACGGCCTTGGCACTGACGGGTGCATTCCTGCTGGCGACCTGCGTGGCGAATGCCTTGCTGCCCACCATGCTGCAGGACCTGGCCCCAGCCGATATGCGTGCACGCGCGTTCGCGGGCTACAGCTTCATGATCGCGGCATTCTGCGCAGTGGGTCCGGTATTATCCGGCGGCCTCTCGCAGTACCTGCTGGCAGACGATCTGCTGACGGCCATCTCGTTGGCAGCGGTGCCCGTGATGGGTCTTACGTTGGTCTGCACCTTCCTGTGGTGCTACCGGCGTTGAAGAGAATCATGTTCTGGATGGGAATCTGATGGACGGATGGTTGAGCATGGCGGCCGCGCTGACGGCGGCGCTGTCGGCAGCAGGGCTTTATGCGGGCTCGCGCCATTGCCGCTGGGCCGCCCTGCGTCGGCTGGGACGTATTGGCATCTGGAGTGGCGCGGTGCTGGCTATCGCATCGCTGCTGCTGTGGACGCGGGTACTCGGCGCCGGTTCCGGTTTCTGCGCCATGCTCGGCAGCTGGATGTTCTCGATGATCGCGCTGCCGTACATCGCGGGTATGCGGGTTGATGACGGCAAGCGGGGTGAAGCCTGATGTGGGCACGTGCGACGGCCGGCATCGTGCCGGGCTTTTTTCTTTCCGCCGCCATCGTCGGCTTGGTCAGCTGGCTGCTGCCGGGGCCGTGGCAATCCACGCTGGTGGCGGGCGGTCTGGTGTTCTTCCCGGTCTGGGTCGGCGTGTTCTGCGCAGGCTTCCAGTTCCGCAGCGGCGCGCGTGCCTGGGTGGTCTACACCCTGGCCTCGATAGCAGGGCTGGCGGCGTTGGCACTGCTGCGCCACCTGCACTGGGTGCAGTAGGAGTCGTCCGTTGAAGCTGAAGTCGTCCACGCTGCGCACCTTCACCACTCTGCACACCTGGGTCGGGCTGGTCGCCGGCTTTGCGTTGTTCGTCGCCTTCTATGCGGGTGCGATCACCGTCTTCCATCACGACCTGATGGTCTGGCAGTCGCCGCATGCGGTGGAGCAGCCCGTGGGTACGCTGGACGACGCGCAACGCCTGCTGGACGAAACACTGACGCGCCACCCCGATGCCCGCAACTGGATCGGCATGATGTTCCCGGGGGAAGAGTCGGCGCAGCCGCTGGTCTACTGGCCGGACGCCAAGGGCACCTGGTACTACGCCACGCCCGGTGACCTCGACGGCAGCACGGAACCGCCTGCGGCGGCGCTGGCCGAACTGGTCAACGCGCTGCATTACTCGCTGGGCATTCCGGTGGCCGGCATCTACCTGATGGGCATCGTCAGTCTGTTGTACGGCGTGGCGCTGGTGTCCGGTGTCGTGATCCACCTGCCCAAGCTGGTCGAGGACCTGTTCGCGCTGCGGCCGGGCCGCAACCTCAAGCGATTCTGGCAGGACGCGCACAACCTCATCGGTGTGCTCGGCCTGCCCATGCACATCATGTTCGCCGCCACCGGCGCGCTGCTGTGCCTGGCGCTGGTGGTGGCCCTGGCGCTCAATCCGCTGATCTACGGCGGCAAGCTGATGGAAGCGATGCCGGCCGCGCTGGATACCGCGCCGCAGATGGCCGCGGCGGGCAAGTCGCAGACGCTGGGCGGCCTGGCGATGTGGCATGCGCGCGCGCAGGAAGAAGCCAGGAAGCAGGGTCTGGCCGCGTTCGAACCCGCCTACCTGAAGCTCACGCACGCCGGCGATGCGAATGCCGTGGTCGAAATCACCGGCGAGGCGCCGCGCACGCTGGGCGCCCTGGGTGCCGTGGCGCTCAACGCGAATACCGGCGAACTGGTCGCCAGCCAGTTGCCGGGCAATCGCGACGTCAACCACGCCACGCTGTCGATCGCCTACCTGCTGCACTTCGGCGAATACGGTAATGCGTGGCTCCAGTGGCTCTACTTCCTGCTGGGTGTCGGCGGGGCGTTCCTGTTCTATTCCGGCAACCTGCTGTGGATCGAGTCGCGCCGCAAGAAGCGCCAGTCGGAGCAGGGCACCGCGCAGGTATGGATGGCGAAGGCGACGGTCGGCTTCTGCATCGGTGTCTGCGTGGCGATTTCCGCGGCATTCGTCGCGTCGCAGCTGCTCGAGGCACACGGCGCTGCGTGGGGCATCGACGTGGCGACCGGCATCAAGGCCGCGTGCTTCGGTACCTGGGCAGCGTGCCTCGCCTGGGCGGCGCTGCGTCCACCAATCCGCGCTGCCGTGGAACTGCTCTGTGTCGCTGCCGTGGTCACCGCGTTGATTCCGGTGGTGCACGGTGCGATGACCGATGCCTGGCTGTGGCAAAGCACCGCGGCCGGCCACACCGCGCTGTTCGCGATCGATGCGGGCGCCCTGGCGATGGCGGCCGGATTCGCATGGTTGGCGCGGGTCACCCGCAAGCGCGCGGACATCGGCGAGCCCAACAGCGTGTGGGCGTCGCCGCGCCGCGGCTGAGGTTTACTTCGGGTCCGTCGTCTTGCGCGCCATCAGGTCCGCAAGGCGGGCGCGTGTATCGGCACGGGTGACCGGTGCGTCGAGCAGGAACACGCGTACGCCATGCGCCGGTACCTCCGCCTGCAGGCGGTTGCGCACGCGCTGGGTCTTGCCGGTGAACGCATCACGCCACGTTCCGGCTTCCAGGTATTCGGACACCGACAGCCTGGCCGGCGCGTCCCCCTTGTTCAGCAGCACCAGCGCCGTCTGGGTGACGCCTTCGTGCTGGAGCACGCGGTAGAAGATCGCCTGGTTGCCTTTCAGGCGGACGTTGAGCTGAAGGCCGCGCTGTAGCGCCGGCGTGTCGCGGCGCAGGGTGGCGATGCGCTTGAGCGGGCCGAAGATGGGGCTCTGCGGCGCGGCGTCGATGCGGTCCTGGCCGAAGTAGTTGCGGTTGCCGGCGTGTTCGGCATGGCCGCGTTCGAAACCCGTCTCCGAGCCGTAGTAGATGACCGGGATGCCGCGTGCGGTGAACAGCCAGTTGTGCGCATCGATGAAGCCTTCATCGCTGGCCTTCATGCGCGCCATGTCGTGGTTGTCGTAGAAAGTCATCAGGTCGTACGGATTGGCGTACGGGCCGTCCTCCAGATACAGCGCCTTGCCGATTTCCTCGTAGCTGGTGCCGGGCTTCTCGAAGACGTCGGTGAGTTTGGCCTTCAGCGGGAAGTCCAGCACGCTGTAGCTGCCGTTGCGCGTCCAGGTATGGCCGGCGATGCTGGCGGCGTCGTAGTTGAAGTTCTCGCCGAACATGAAGAAGCCCGGCTTCTTCGCGCGGATGCGGTCGGCGAACTCTTTCCAGAACGCATGCGGCATCCAGGCGATGGTATCCACGCGGAACGCGGCCGCGCCCTGGTCGATCCACTGTTCGTAGGCGCCGATCAGGTACTCCATCACCGCCGGGTTGTTCTCGTTGAAGTCGGACAGCTGCGCCAGTCCGCCACCGGTGTTGTAGAACGCATGCATCGGCTTGCGACGCGGGTCGAGCTTGTCAGGGTCGAGGTTCTGATGGTCCGCGATCAGCTTGCCGTCCTTGTCCCAGACCTTGCCGTACTGCGGCTGCATCGTCGGCATGGAGTAGGCCGGCGAGCCGTGGTTGCCGACGATGTCCAGCACCACATCCAGCTTCTGTTCCTTCATCGCGGCGGTGAAGCCGGCGAAATCCAGGCCATCGCTGGGCAGGTGCTCGTCCAGTTTGTAGAAGTTGATGCCCCAGTAGCCGTGGTAGCCGGTCTTGCCGCGGTCGGTGAACATGCCTGCCCACTTCACTTCCTCGCCGCCGGTGAAGGCTTCGTCCGGGTTGTCGATGATCGGTGTGACCCAGACCGAGGTGAAACCGAGGTCGCGGATGTAACCGGCGTTGTCCAGCACGCCCTTGAAGTCGCCACCGAGGTAGCCGACGTTGTCGGTCTGGCCCGCCGGTGCGCCGGGCGTGGGGCGGTCGAAGGTCGGGTTCTTCCCGCCCTGGTCGCGATGATCGTTGGACGGATCGCCGTTGACGAAGCGGTCGGTCAGCACGAAGTACACCGCTTCCTTCGCGAAGGGTTCGGTGGTGCCGTAGAACTCGTCAGCGGCGAAGGCGGGACCTGCCGCGCACGCCGCGACGAGCAGGGCGGCGGTGAGGGGACGAATCAGTGGACGGTTCATCAATGCACCTGCGGCATAACGGGATCGGGAGCGTCGGCGGTCTCATGCACGGCGGCCAGGGCCAGCGCGGCCAGCAGCAGGCTGACGCCGCTGATGACCAGCGCGAAGATGGCGTCGTTGCCGAAGAAATTGCGCAGCGCCGGGCCGAGCAGCGTCGCGGCGGCGAGTTGTGGGACCACGATGAACATGTTGAAGATGCCCATGTAGATGCCCATCTTGTCGGCCGGCACGTGGCTGGACAGCAGGGCGTACGGCATCGACAGGATGCTGGCCCACGCTACGCCGACCAGCGCGAACGAGCCGATCAGCCAGGACGGATGCGGCACAAACCACATGGACAGGAAGCCGATGCCGCCCAGCACCAGCGAGCCCGCATGGACGGCCTTGCGGTTCAGCGGGAACCGCGCCGCGTAGAAGCTCAGCAGCAAGGCCACCAGCATCGACGACAGACCGTAGTAGCCCATGTACGAACCGACCAGGTCGGCGGCGTTCTGGAAGGCCGCGTTCGCGCTCGTGAACGCCGCGGCCTGTGCGGGCACGGCCATGTCGAAAGCGGCCGGATCGGGCGCAGGCGCCTTGAATACGTGCTCGGTCAGCGCAGGCGTCGCCATGCTCCACATCGCGAAGAACGCCAGCCAGCTGAAGAACTGCACCACGCCCAGCCGGCGCATCTGCGCAGGCATATGGATCACATGGCGGAAGATCTCGCTGGCGACATTGCCCTGCGCCTGCTTCTCCGCCCGGAACCGTTCCATGTCTTCCGGCGGGTACTCGCGCGTGGTCAGGATGGTCACCAGGATGCTGGCCATGAACACGAACGCGCCGATGGCGAACGCGATCTTCACCGACGGCGGCACGATGCCAGGTCCGGCCTCGTTGGACACGCCCAGCTGGGTGATGAACCACGGCAGGTTGCTGGCGACCCAGGTGCCGATGCCGATGATCAGCGTCTGCAGGATGAAACCGTAGGAGCGCTGGCTTTCCGGCAACTTGTCCGCCACCAGCGCGCGGAACGGTTCCATGCTGATGTTGATGCTGGCATCGAGCACCCACAGCAGGCCGGCCGCGATCCACAGGGTCGGCGAGTGCGGCATGAACACCAGCGCGATCGAACTGAGGATCGCACCCGCAAGGAAGTAGGGGCGACGGCGTCCCAGTCGCGGGTGCCACGTGCGATCACTGAAGTAGCCGATCACCGGCTGCACCAGCAGGCCGGTCAGCGGCGCGGCGATCCACAGCAGCGGCAGCGCATCCTTCTCCGCACCCAGCGTCTGGAAGATGCGCGACATGAAGCCGCCCTGCAGCGCGAAACCGAACTGGATGCCCAGGAAGCCGAACGACATGTTCCATATCTGCCAGAAGGACAGGCGGGGCTTGGCGGTCATGCGGTTTCCCTGGCGGTGCGGTGCGGACGGAATGCGCGCACGCGGTTGTGAGCGTCGCGGCATCTTGCCGACAAGCGCGGCCGATTCCATGCTGCACCGCAAACAATGCACGCGTGCTCATGCGGCTGCGCCGATGCGTCTCCATCACGCGCAGCCATCCAGAAAACCCTTGCTGCACCTACGTTTCAGGCGGATCAGTACGACGCCGCTCCAGTGCTCGGTGATCGTTGCGGTGATTTCGCCAGCCGTCATCTGCATACGTATTCATGCCCGCCGATGACGAACAGCCTGCGCGCATCCCGACAGCCCATGGAATAGTGGCGCCCGCCGAGCGCACCGGAGGGGTGCGTTACGCATTGCGACGGGTGCATCGATGAAGAACAACAACTGGTGGCGCGGCGCGGTGATCTACCAGATCTACCCCCGCAGCTTCCTGGACACCAACGGGGACGGCGTAGGGGATCTGCCGGGCATCGTCGAGAAGCTCGACTACATCGCCGGCCTGGGCGTGGACGCCATCTGGATCTCGCCGTTCTTCAAGTCGCCGATGGCCGACTTCGGCTACGACATCGCCGACTACCGCGATGTCGATCCACTGTTCGGCACGCTGGCCGATTTCGATCGCCTGCTCGCCAAGGCGCATTCGCTGGGCGTCAAGGTGATGATCGACCAGGTGCTGAGCCACTGTTCGGTGGAGCACGCGTGGTTCAAGGAAAGCCGCGAGAGCCGCGACAATCCCAAGGCCGACTGGTACGTGTGGGCCGATCCGAAGGAAGACGGCACGCCCCCCAACAACTGGATGTCGCTGTTCGGCGGCATCGCGTGGCGCTGGGAGCCGCGCCGCGAGCAGTACTACCTGCACAACTTCCTCGCCAGCCAGCCGGACCTGAATTTCCACAACCCGGCCGTGCAGCAGGCCACGCTGGACAACGTGCAGTTCTGGCTGGATCGCGGCGTAGATGGCCTGCGCCTGGACGCGATCAACTTCTGCTTCCACGACGCGCAGCTGCGCGACAATCCGCCCAAGCCGAAGGAGAAGCGCGTGGGCCGCGGCTTCAGCCCCGACAATCCCTACGCGTATCAGTACCACTACTACAACAACACGCAGCCGGAGAACGTGCCGTTCCTAGAACGCCTGCGCGGCCTGCTGGACCGGTATCCGGACGCGGCGGCACTGGGCGAGATCTCGTCGGAGGACTCGCTGGCGACCACCGCCGAGTACGTCACCGACCAGCGCCTGCACATGGGCTACAGCTTCGAGCTGCTCACCGAAGACGGCAGCGCGGCCTACATCCGCGCCACGGTCGAGCGGCTGGAAACAGCGATGGTCGAAGGCTGGCCCTGCTGGGCCGTGTCCAACCATGACGTGCAGCGCGCCGTGACCCGCTGGGGCGATGGCGAATCCTCGCCCGCGCATGCGGCGCAGCTGGTGGCGCTCGTGTGCTCGCTGCGGGGCTCCGTCTGCCTGTACCAGGGCGAGGAACTGGGGTTGCCCGAAGCCGATGTGCCTTACGAGGCACTGCAGGATCCCTACGGCAAGACGTTCTGGCCGAACTTCAAGGGTCGCGACGGCTGCCGCACGCCGATGCCCTGGAATGACGAGGCGCAGGCCGGTTTCAGCAACGGGAATCCCTGGCTGCCGATCCCCGCGGAACATCGCGCCATCAACGTGGCGAAGCAGGATGCCGATCCCTCGTCGGTGCTCAACACCGTGCGCGGCTTTCTTGCGTGGCGGCGTCTGCAACCGGCGCTGCGTAGCGGCAGCATCCGCTTTCTTGACGCGCCGGAGCCCGTGCTCGCGTTCGTGCGAGAGGCCGAAGGTCAACGCCTCCTGGTGGCGTTCAATCTGTCCGCAAAACCGGTGCAGTGGAGCGCGCCGGACGGGATGGTGGCCTCCGTGCTCGACGGCCATGGATTGTCGAGCGCAACGTCCGATGGCCGGACCGTGTCGCTGCCGCCGCGCGGCGTGCACTTCGCCTTGATGGTCTGACGCACCGACGCGACGGGCCGCATCGCGCATCGACCGTGCACCGTCGCCGGTGCGCGATGCGAAGCCGTTCTTCGACATTCATGAATCGTGCGCAGGCATGACGGCGAAGCCGTTCCGATGCCTGTTTTTCCGTATGGAACGCGTGTTACGGACGCCCTCGGAAATATGCATGAATACGTATGCAGCGCGAATTGTGCGACTGCGCACGCTACTACCATGGCCGCACATTCCGGGGCACCCGTCCCGGCATGGCAGACCCGGGCGATCGCAGCGTGCGACGCACCCGGTTCATCGCATACAACGTCCTTGGAGAGGGGAACATGCAACTCAAGCGCAACCTGCTTAGCGCGGCGTTGGCGTCCGCCATCGCGCTCACCGCGACGGGCGTAAACGCCCAGACCGCCGAGACCGCCACCGACCAGGCGCCCGCGACCGACGCGACCGAACTCGATACCGTCGTCGTCACCGGCATCCGTCGCGGCATCGAAAGCGCGATTTCCGTCAAGCGCGATTCCACCTCCATCGTCGAAGCGGTGTCTGCCGAAGACATCGGCAAGCTGCCCGACGTCAGCATCGGCGAATCCATCGGTCGTCTGCCGGGCGTGGCCGCCCAGCGCGTTGGTGGCCGTGCGCAGGTGATCAGCGTGCGTGGTCTTTCGCCCGACTTCTCCACCACGCTGCTCAACGGCCGCGAGATGGTCAGCACCGGCGACAACCGCAGCGTCGAGTTCGACCAGTACCCCTCGGAACTCGTCAGCGGCGTGACCGTCTACAAGACACCCGACGCCGGCCTGATCGGGCAGGGCCTGTCCGGCACGCTCGACATGCAGACCGTGCGTCCGCTCAGCTTCGACGCGCCGGTGGGCGCCATCGGTGTGCGGGGCCAGCGCAACTCGCTGGGCGCCGCGGCGGATTCCTCCGCCTACGGCGAACGCATCAACGCCAGCTACATCACCCAGAACGAAGCGCGCACCTTCGGCTTCTCGATCGGCTATTCGCACGCCACCACGCCGATCCAAGAAAACCAGGTGGGTCTGTACGAGCCGTGGCAGGCAATCGGCGACAACTGGCGCCCGGGTGTGCCGGCCGGCACGTTCTATTCCGACGGCATCAAGGCGCTCCGCCGTACCGGTGAGATCAAGCGCGATGGCGTGATGGCCACCCTGCAGTTCCGTCCTTCGAATGCCTGGACCAGCACGCTGGACCTGTTCCATTCGGAAGCCGAGCAGGTCGATACGGCCAACCAGTTCGAAGTGCACATCGGCGACTACAACGGTGGCTATGGCCGCCTGCAGGTCACCAATCCGGCCATCAACGGCAACAACACGTTCACCGGTGGCACGGTCGGCAACGTGTATCCGCTGGTGCGCGGCATGTACAACAAGCGCGAAGACGAGATCAACGCGTTCGGCTGGAATAACGAGTTCACCGCTGGCCAGGCGCGCATCATCGCCGACATCGGCTGGTCGCGCGCCAAGCGCGATGAGCTGAACCTCGAGAACAACACGCAGATGCTGCCGGCACCGCAGCTGGACACGCTGCAGCTGCAGATCCGCAACAACGGGTTCTCGCAGATCAATCCGGGCCGCGACTATTCCAATCCGGAATCGCTGTACCTGACCGGCACGATCTACGGCTCGGGCTACGGCAAGGTGCCGAACGTCGTCGACGAGCTCCGCACCGCGAAGCTGGCGGCCTCCTTCCCGTCGCCGGCTTTCTTCTCGGACATCGATGTCGGCCTCAACTACGCCGACCGCGAGAAGAACAAGCGCCAGCCCGAGGGCAACATCAACCTCGGCGCGCAGGGCATCACCGCGATCGGGTCGGACCTGCAGTACCGTCCGGTCGACCTGAGCTTCGCCGGCATCGGCTACATCCCGTCCTGGAACGTGCCCGCCGCCGTCGCGCGCTACATGACCTTCGAGCCGAGCGACAGCGCGTTCCCGTATCTCGTCGCCAAGGCGTGGGACGTACGCGAGAAGACCACCACCGCCTACGTGCGCGGCAACCTCGACACCGAGTGGGGCAACGTCAGCGTGCGCGGTAACGCCGGTGTACAGGTCCAGCGCGTCGACCAGTCCTCCGATGCGATCCGCCTCACGGGCGGCAGCGATCCGCGGCCGATCCACATGGGCAAGACCTTTACCGATGTGCTGCCGAGCATGAACCTGGCGTTCGGCTTCGACAACGAGCAGACCCTGCGCGTCGCGCTGGCCAAGCAGGTGGCGCGTCCGCGCGTCGACCAGCTGCGTGCTTCGCTGGAAGTGACCGCGTCCGACGGTCCGGACCAGAACAACGGCACCGGCCTGCGCAACAGCTATGCCAGCGGCGGTAACCCGCTGCTGGATCCGTGGCGCGCCTACGCGTTCGACGTGTCCTACGAGAAGTACTTCGGCACCAAGGCCTACGTCGCCGCGGCGTACTTCTACAAGGATCTGCAGACCTACATCTACACGCAGACCGATCCGTTCTACGACCTGTCCGCGTACACGTCTGACATTCCGCCGCATCCGAACTTCCCCGGTGTCGGCGTCAACCCGACCGGCAGTTATTCGCGTCCGGTGAACGGCGAGGGCGGTACGCTGCAGGGCCTGGAGCTGACGGCATCGCTGCCGTTCGACATGTTCAGTGATGCGCTGCAGGGTTTCGGTGCGATAGCCAGCGCCACCTTCAACGACAGCAACATCCAGATCCGGGATCCGGAAAGCGCGTCCAGCGTCGGCGCCGGTGACATCGATCTGCCGGGTCTGTCCAAGCGGGTCTACAACCTGACGGTGTACTTCGAGAAGAACGGCTTCGAGGCGCGCATCAACCAGCGTCGTCGCTCCGACTTCATCGGCGAGATCGGCAACTTCAACGGCAACCGCACGCTGCGCTACGTGGTCGGCGAGAACATCACCGACGCGCAGGTCAGCTACTCGTTCCCGGAAGGGCATGCGCTGGGTGGCCTGAGCGTGCTGCTCCAGGCCAGCAACCTGACCGACGAGGCGTACCAGACCTACGCCGGCAGCAAGGACCGTCCGCTCGAGTACGTCGAGTGGGGCCGCAGCTACCTGCTGGGTGTCAGCTACAAGTTCTGATCCATCGCGACACGCAAGTTCTCCCAGACCCGCCGGTGTCATGCCGGCGGGTTTTTCTTTGGGAGATGGGGGAGGGCATAAAGAAAAAGGCCAGGCATTCGCCTGGCCTTTCCTGTTGGATGGTGGAGCCAGGGAGGATCGAACTCCCGACCTCGTCATTGCGAACGACGCGCTCTCCCAGCTGAGCTATGGCCCCACAAGAGCGGCGCCATTCTAGCCCGCGGCAGGCGCCGGTGCCAAGCCTGAACGGGCAAGGATGGGGTCGAGCGTCGGGGCCAGTTCGCGGTGCCGCCAGCCGGACAGCGCGGCCGGCCACTGGCCGGATTCCTGCAGCGCTTCCAGGTAGCGGCGCGACGCCAGTACGCCATCGGGCAGGCCGAGTTCCGCGCTGCGCGCGGAGACCGCATCCTGCAGCCGCTTGAGCTGGGCCTTGTCGCTGTCGGTGGCATTGCGGGAGACCGGCATCGCCGCTTCGTCCTCCAGCGGCGTATCGAGCGCCTGCCAGATCGCGTCGGCCAGCTTGCGCGGTGCCTTCGGCTGGGTGTCGAACAGGCGCAGCAACGCGGCCTTGTCGATCGGCGGCGTGCGCGCCAGCGCGACCGCCAGTTCGTTGTCCAGGATCCAGCTGCGCGGCTTGTCGCTGGCACGCGCCTGCGTCTCGCGCCAGCGCAGCAGGCGCACCAGGCGCCGCTGTCCTTCCACGTCGAGGAACTGCGCGCTGCGCATCGACAGGTGCGGCCAGCGCTCGCCGTCATCGTGCGCGGCGTTCTCGACGAACCGCGCGCAGTCTTCTTCCACCCACGCCTGCCGTCCGGTGGCGGCCAGCTCCGCCTGTAACGCATCGTGGACCGCGAACAGATAGCGCACGTCGTCGGCGGCGTAATGCAGCTGCGATTCGCTCAGCGGCCGGCGCAGCCAGTCCGAGCGCGTCTCGCCCTTGGCCAGCGTCACGCCGGTGACGCGCTCTACCAGCTTCTGGTAACCCATGCCGGCCGCGATGCCGGCAATGGCGGCCGCCATCTGGGTGTCGAACAGCGGCGTGGGCAGCGCGTCGCAGGCGACCTTGAACGCCACCAGGTCCTCGCTGGCGCTGTGCATGACCTTGGTGATCGAGGTGTCCAGCAGCCACGGTCGCAGCGCGTCGGTCATGCCCGGGGCCAGCGGATCGACCAGCAGCACATCGTCGTCGAGGGCGATCTGTACCAGGGCGAGCTGCGGCCAGAAGGTGCGCTCGCGGACGAATTCGGTATCCAGGCCGATGCGCGTCGGCCGGCGTTGCAGGTGCGCGTCCAGCGCGGCGGGGGTGTCGATCCAATGGGGCACGTAATCTCCGCGTGATGCGTCGTTTGCTCAGTCAGGGGACAATAACCTAAGGTCCCGTCTCCGCCGGCATTCTCTCATGGGGGCCGGTTGCTCCCATCACGGAGGGTGTTTGCGCGCGATTCTCGCCGCCTTGTTGTTGTCGCTGCCGTGGCTCGTCGGCTGTTCGCGCGATGCGGCGAATGTGGATGACGCCAGCACGGACGCCGATGCGATCCGCATGCCCAGCGTCACCGTCACCGGCGATGACAGCGCCGTGGACGAATTGAACTGGCGCCCGCCTGCGGTGGCGCTCGCGGCCGATGGCGTCGCCGACGCACACCAGCGCGCCACACAGGCGCTGTCCGAAGGACGCCTGTTCGAAGGCCCCGACGATGCCATTCCCCTGTACCTCGCGCTGCTGCGCGTCGATGCCGGCGATGCGCGGGCGAAAGCCGGACTGGGCCGCAGCCTCGACCGCCTGCTGGACCAGGGCGCGCAGGCGGTGCGGCACGCCGAAGACCGCACCGAGGCGCTGCGCCGCGCGCGCCAGATTGCGGCGGTGGCGCGCACGGTGGCGCCGGGCGATCCCGCGGTCACCGCGTATCTGGCCAAGGTGGACGAAGCCGACCAGCTCACCCGCCTGAACGTTGCCAGCGAGCGCGCCCTGCGCGAAGGCCGGCTGGGCGAGGCCGGGGGCGGGGCACTGGCCGGCTTCCGCGAAGTGCTCAAGTGGAAGCCCGGCCAGCCACGCGCGATGCAGGGCGTCGCGGCGGTGGAGAGCGCGATGATCCGTTACGCCGAGGACGCGGCGGTCGCCAGCGATTTCCCCACCGCGTTGCGCTGGCTGAACCACGCTGCCGAGGTCCGTGAAGACGCGCAGACCGTCGCCGATGCGCGCGTACGCGTGGAAGCCGTCCGGCTGGCGCGGATCGTCGAACTGCGCGATGCCGGCGTGCGCGACATGGCGACGCCACTGGGCCTGAAGGATGCCCGCATCAAACTGACCGAAGTGCTGCGCATTGCCGAACCCGGCAACCGCGTGGCCGCCGATTTCCGCCAGCGCATCGACCTGGCCACGTACTACGGCCAGTTCCGTCCCGGCCAGGCCTTCACCGATGGCCTGCACTACGGCGGTCGTGGCCCGGAGATGGTGGTGGTGCCGCACGGCGGTTTCCTGATGGGCGCCGCCGACGACGAGAACGGCGCGGCCGACGCCGAGAAGCCCGCGCATTACGTGCGCTTCGATCGCGGTTTCGCGATGGCGCGGCATGCGGTGACGGTGGGCGAATTCCGCCGCTTCGTCGAAGCCACCCAGTACCGCCCGCGCGCGACGCGTCGCGGGCACTCCGTGGTCTACGACGAGCGCAGCGGCAACTTCGTCCGCCGCAGCGGGGTGGACTGGCGCTCCGACTACGCCGGTCAGCCCGCGAGCGAGGACATGCCGGTGCTGCACGTCAGCGTGTACGACGCCGAAGCCTATGCCGAATGGCTGGCCGGGCAGACCGGCCACGGTTACCGCCTGCCCAGCGAGGCCGAGTTCGAGTACGCGCTGCGCGCCGGTGAACAGGGCCGCTACCCGTGGGGCAACGGCCAGCCACCGCGCGGGGTCGGCAACCTGACCGGCGGCAACGACACCTCGCCCAGCGGGCGCACCTGGAACAACGCCTTCGTCGGCTACGGCGACGGCTACTGGGGACCGGCACCGGTGGGCCGCTTCCGCGCCAACGCCTTCGGCCTGAAGGACCTGGGTGGCAACACCAGCGAATGGGTCGGCGACTGCTGGCATGCCAGCTACCGGCGTGCACCGGCCGACGGCGCGGCGTGGTTCAATCCCGGCTGCCGTTCGCGGGTGGTGCGGGGCGGCTCCTGGGCCAGTTCCCCGGCGCAGGCTCGGGCCGCATGGCGTTCGTCCTCGGATTCGGATATGACTAATGCGCGGGTGGGCTTCCGCGTCGTGCGCGGCATCTAGCCGCCAGGGAGAGGGTGATGAGGCAAGATCCTTACGGTCGCTCGCAGTACGGGCAGGGCGGCGGCGGACGCCGTGGTGGCGGACTGGGCAACCTGCGCTGGCTGATCCTGCTGGGCTTCCTGGTCTACGGCGGCTGCTACTACTTCAGCAACCGCGTCGTCGATCCCTACACCGGCGAGAAGGTGCTGATCGACAACTCGATCGGCGTGGAAGAGGAAAAGGCCCTCGGCCTGCAGGCTTACCAGGAGATCCTGCAGCAGGAGCGCCCGGTCGATCCCAACTCGCAGATCGCCCAGCAGGTGCGCACCATCGCGCAGCGCCTGATCGCGAAGATCCCCGAAGTCGAAGCCGCCATCGCGGCGGAGAAGGGCACCCAGCCCAGCGGCAACTGGAAGACCTTCGACTGGGACGTCAACGTCATCGAGTCCGAACAGGCCAACGCGTTCTGCCTGCCCGGCGGCAAGATGGCCGTCTACACCGGGCTGATTCCCGTCGCGCAGAACGCCGACGCCGTGGCCGTGGTGATGGGCCATGAGATCGCCCACGCGCTGCTGCGTCACGGTGCGCAGCGCATGTCGCAGCAGAAGCTCACCCAGATCGGCCAGATGGCCGGCGCGATGAGCGGCATGGATCCGCAACAACAGCAGATGGTGATGGCCGCCATGGGCTACGGCTACCTGCTGCCGTATGCGCGCGAGCACGAGACGCAGGCCGACGAAGTGGGCCTGATGCTCGCCGCCGCGGCCTGCTTCAATCCCGAGGAAGCCGTGCCGCTGTGGCAGCGCATGAGCGAAGCCAGCGGCGGACAGGCGCCGCCGGAGTTCTCGTCCACGCACCCGAATCCGGGCACGCGCATCCAGAACCTCACCGCGCTGATGCCGAAGGCGAAGGAATACCGCCAGAAGTTCTGCGCACAGGCGGCGGCGCAGTGAAGCAGCGGCTGCGCAACGCGCTGCTGCTGGTGGCGCTGGTGGCAACACCGGCTTACGCCGAGATCAAGGACGCGAAGCCGGAGGGTTTCACCATTGAAAACTCGGTGTGGGTGCCGGCAACGCCGCAGGTCGCCTACGCCGCGCTGGTGAACGATGTCGGCCGCTGGTGGCCGGCCGACCACACGTGGTGGGGCGACGCGTCGAAGCTGTCGATCAGCGACAAGGCCGGCGGCTGCTTCTGCGAAATCAACGGCGCGCAGCAGGCCTGGCACATGACGGTGACCTTCACCGATCCCGGCAAGCTGATGCGCATGACCGGCGGCCTGGGCCCGTTGCAGGGCATGGGGCTGAGCGGTGCGCTGGAATGGCGCTTCGCCGAGGAGAACACCGGCACCCGCATCACGCTGTGGTATCGCGCCGGCGGCTATACACCGGATGACATCGGCAAGTTCGCACCCGTCGTGGACAAGGTGCAGGGCCTGCAACTGGGCGGCCTCGCGACGTTCCTCGGCGCACCGCTGGCATCACCCCCTTCGCAATAAGCTTCATTCCATCCTTCAAGGAGAGCAGGACCGCATGAGCATTCGTCTGACGGAAAAAGACACCGGCCGCACGCTGGGCACCATCTCGCAGGAAGACTTCCAGCTGCTGGTCGACCACATGGAAGAGGAGTCCTCGACGGACCAGGATTACTACGTCGAACACACCGCCATCGACGCGCTGGAGAGCCTCGGCGCGAGCGCCGGCTTCATCGCGCTGCTGCGTGGCGCGGTGGGCGAGTCGGAAGGCATTGATGTGGTGTGGGCGGAGGCGTAATCCGCGCGCCCTTTCGTAGGATGGGTGGAGCGGAGCGATACCCATCATGTGGCCAATGAGCGTCGAGAGCGATGGATAGACCGGCTTCTCCGTTGAATGTCGCTCCGTTCCACCCATCCTGCGTTCCTGCATATAGATCGGTCATCGACGTAAACGGATTGCCATGATCCGACTTTCAGCCGTTCGCGGCATTGCGTTCGCCACACTCACAGCATCGACCATGCTCATGAGTTGTGGGCTCGTCGATTCCGATGTGCGCTGGCATGACGATCGCTTCGCCGTGCTCTGGATCGACATGCCTTCGACCGCCCATCTTGCCTACAAGATGGACAGGAATGCTTCCGCGCACGTGGTGGAGGCCTGCGTGTTCGCCGTCGCGTCCAACGCGCGCTACGTCACGCTGAAGCGCGTCGCGTCCGGAGGACCGGCTGAGATCGGTTACTTCATCGTGGACAAGAGGGCATACGTTCCGGATGGAAGAAAGCAGGATGGCGTGCAGGGACCGCTGGCGAAGCCCGCATTCGATGCGCTGCAGCAGCGACTGGCGTTGCCGGTTCCGCGCGACGTGATGCCGGAGCGGATGTGCCGTCCGGCCTGATGCGGGGGGGGGCGCCACTTGGGATGGATAGAGCCGAGAGGCTTCCAACGACGAAGCCGGTCTATGCATCTCTCTCGACGTCGAACGATCCGCGTGATGGGTAGACCGGCTTCACCGTTGAAAGCCGCTTCGCTCCACCCATCCTACGTTCCCATGGCCCACGGTGTTGAGGCGCCGGATGAGATTCTCAGCAAGCGAACTCGACATCCGCCGCCCCCTCTGGATCGCCCTGAGCGATCTCTACCTCGACACCGTGCCGGACTGGGATCGCATCGCCGGACACTGCGCACGCTCGCCCTTCAGCATCGCCGAGCTGCGGCGGATCCTGTTCGATGAAGTACATCCCGTCGTCCACGCGAACCTGTGGTCGGTGGCCGGGGTTTGGCAAGGCTTCGACGCGGACTGGCTGGTGGCGTCCATCGTGGCGCGCAAACGCAGGCCACTTTTCCGGCTTCCCTGGCCGGAGGACCGCCGATACCCTTGGCGTGAACTGAAACCCCTGATCATCGCGTTGCGTCAGGGCGACGAAACCGCAGGTTGACGCCACCAGGGAGGAGATCGCATGGACGCCGTACTCAGATCGAATCGCGGTGTATCGCAACTGACGATGCGATTGACGCCGCGCAGCGCTGCCGCATGGGATTGCACGCTCGTGCTGGTGGACGAGCACTGGAGCGGTGGCGGTGCCCGGCCGTTCACCGCGAGCGTGGGCGGTTTCGTGCTGACGGCGGAAGCGCTCGATGCCTTGCATCGCCACGTGGTGGCCTGGCTGGACAGCCCCTTGGCGGCCCTCGTGTCATCGCGCCTGGATGCGTCGTTCGAACTGGCAGAAGCCGGGCAGTCGTTCTGTCTCCGCTTCGGACCGGTCGAGCGCGTGATCGCGGATGCCGGCAAGCCCGTCGGCAGCCTCGGGTTCTCCATCGGCACGCTGTCGGGCAGCGCCCACTTCGTCACCGATCCCTCATGCCTGGCCTTGTTCGCAGACACGCTGGGGCAGGCCTTGAGCGTGGACTCGACCTCGCTCATGAAGGTTTTTCCGGAGTAAGCCCCCATGCCCCGCATCATTCCCATGCAACCCGTCCGCCATCTGCCGCGGGCGATCGACTTCTACGAAAAGCTCGGTTTCACCGTCGAGGACCGTCGCGACGACTGGGGCTGGGCAAAGCTGTGCTGGGGCGACTGCCGGGTGATGCTGGACCAGTCCATCAACGTCGTGGCCGACGCGCCGCGGGGCGCGGTGCTGTACCTGTATCCCGACGACCTGGTGGCGTTCCATCGGCAGGCGCGCGACAACGGCCTGGACGTGCCCGACCTGGACGACACGTTCTACGGCATGCGCGAATTCCGCATCGACGATCCGGACGGCAACCGTCTCTGGATCGGGCAGGCGGCAACGGCCTAGATCACCCGGGGCGGAAGTCCCGCCTCACATTCATCAGCCCGGATGGGATTCCGAGCGCCATCGCTGGCACTCGGAGCTCCATCGATGGCACTCGGAATGCCGCGAGTCTCACATTGAAAGCCAACGACGGGGCTCGGAAAGCCACGCGTCTCACATTGAAAGCCGACGATGGGGCTCGGAAAGCCAGCGATGGCTCGCAAGAGCCCCGCGCTTCTCACATTGAAAGCCAACGATGGCTTTCGGAAACCCGACGATGGCTTTCAATGTGCCAACGATGGGATTCGGAAAATCATCTGTCTCACAGTAAATCCCGACGATGGCATTCCCGAATGCCAGCGTTCGCTCTCGGAAAGCCAGCGCTGGCTCTCCGAGCCCGGCGTCTGGCATTCCGGGCCTTGCGCGTGGCACTCCGAGGGCCATCGATGGCACTTCGAGTGCCATCTCGCTTTGGTGACGCGCGCGGGCAGCGCGCACGCCGCACGGTGACATCACATGACTGACCTCTGGCACGGCGTCCCTGCGTTGGAATAAACGTCGGCTGCTGCTTTGCGGGCGACCTCCCTCCCTCACATGGAACCTGCCCATGGCCGTACTGCGTGATCGTCCCTATCCCGGCATGAACTTCCTCGTCGATCTCGGCGACGGCAACACCGATGGCCCGGAGGCGGGCGTGGCCGAGGTCGTGTTTCCCGATGCCCGGCTGCAGGTCAACGAATACCGCACCGGCAACGACCGCGTGAAAGAGGCCGAGAAGCTGATCACCTTGAGCCACTACGGCAACCTGGTGCTGCGCCGCGGCGCGATCGGTTCGCTGTCCTGGTACCGGTGGTGGGACGAAGCCCGCAACGGTGGCAACGCGCTGCGCGACATCCGCATCCAGCTGCTCGACGAGCAGCAGACCACGACGGTGATGACCTGGCGTTTCCTGCGGGCCCGGCCGGTGGCCTATCACTACTCGACGATGCAGGCGCAGGTGGCGGACACGCTGTTCGAAACCCTGGAACTCGGGTTCGAGCGATTGGAAATGGAGTAGGGCTCAGTCCGCGCGATTGCGCGGCGTGTCCCGGGCGTGCTCCCGGCAATGGATGCCGGGAGCCTGCGCCGGATTCAGAGCTTGCTGAAGAGCGTCGCGGCGACCAGCAGGCCGAAGCCGGCGACCACCAGCCAGAAGGCGTGCGGGGCGAGCACCGGGATGTAGCCGAACTTCGCGGCGATGCCGCCGCCGCCGAGCAGCAGCGCGATCAGCCAGACGCCGAAGGTGGGAGGAGTGAGTTTCATCGTGTGTCCTTGGGTCGTGTCGGGGAGCGTCGGCGATCCGGCGCTCAGAAGCTCATGAACAGGCCGCCGTTGACCGGCAGGTTGGCGCCGGTGATGTAACCGGCGTCGTCAGCGGTCAGGAAGGCGACCGCGCGCGCGATGTCGTCCGGCTGGCCGATGCGGCCCACCGGCACCGAGGCGACGGTGCGGTCGCGGACGTCGTCGGGCATCGCACGGGTCATCGGGGTTTCCACGTAGCCGGGCGAGACGCTGTTGACGGTGACGCCCTTGCGCGCGACTTCGCGCGCCAGCGACATCGAGAAGCCGTGCAGGCCGGCCTTCGCAGCGGCGTAGTTGACCTGGCCGAAGTTGCCGGTCTGGCCGCTGACCGAACTGATGTTGACGATGCGGCCGAAACCGCGCGCCTGCATGCCGTCCACCGCATGGCGGCAGAGGTTGAACACGCTGTCCAGGTTCACCCCGATCACCGCGTCCCACTGCGTCTTGTCCATCTTGCGCAGGGTGGCGTCACGGGTGATGCCGGCGTTGTTGACCAGGATGTCGAGCGCGCCGTGGCGGGCTTCGACGTCCTGCACGAAGGCCGCGCAGGCCTCGAAGTCGGCCACGTCGACGGCGGCGGTCTCGATGTCCAGCGACGCGGTCTGCGTGCGGAAGTGGTCCAGCCGCTCGGGCGAAGCGGGCAGGTCGGCGGCGATCACCTTGCGGCCGGCACGGGCCAGTGCCTGGCAGATCGCCAGTCCCAGCCCGCCCATGCCCCCGGTCACCACGGCGATGCGTTGCGTCATGCGGAATTCCTGTATCGCGGCTCAAAAAAAGGCCCGCGCAACGGGGCGCGGGCCGGGTTTCACTACAGTGGATATCAACGCGCTCGCGTCTTCGGCGTCTCGCGCGGGGTGTCCTTCGGCTTGACCGTGGTCGGGCGGCCCATGCCACCGGTCAGGTTGCGCTGGAATTCCTGCCACAGCTCCATGTTGCGCTCGGTGAGCTGGTTCATCATGGTCCACGGCGTCTGGCCGAGCAGGTTGCCCATCTGGCTGCGGAACTGCTGCTGCTGCTCCATGAAGAGCTGCATGCTGCGCTCCAGGTAGTTGCCCATGAAGCCCTGCAGCGAGTCGCCGTAGAAACGGATGATCTGGCTGAGCAGCTGCGTGGACAGGACCGGTTCGCCATCGTTTTCCTGCTCGCTGATGATCTGAAGCAGGACGGTGCGGGTCAGGTCGTTGCCGGTCTTGGCGTCGCGAACTTCGAAGTCCTCGCCGTCGACGATCAGCTGGCGGACGTCCTCGATGGTGATGTAGCTGGAGATCTCGGTGTCGTACAGCCGACGGTTGGGGTACTTCTTGATGATGCGGATCGCAGCCATTGAGTCTTCGCTCTAAACGCGTATGACGGCAGCATGACGCAGCGCAACAGCCCTTGCAACAGGCCACAAGGCAGGGCAGCCCTGTTCAGCGAAGGAAAAATGCTGCGCAGCATCGGAACGGACGACGCCCCTTGCGGGGCGTCGTGGGACACGGCAGCGGGTGGCAGCGCGGGCCTTACCAGCCCATGTGGTGGCCGCCGTTGATGTCCAGGTTGGAGCCGGTGATCCAGCTGGCCTGTTCGTCCACCAGGAAGGCCACCGCGTAGGCGATTTCCTCCGGCTTGCCGAGGCGGCCGGTGGGGATGTCGGCGGCGATCTTGGCACGCACTTCTTCCGGCACCGCCATCACCATGTCGGTGGCCACGTAGCCGGGCGAGACGGTGTTGACGGTGATGCCGAGCTTGGCGTTCTCGCGCGCCAGCGAAATGGTGAAGCCGTGCATGCCGGCCTTGGCGGCGGCGTAGTTGGCCTGGCCGTACTGGCCCTTCAGGCCGTTGATCGAACTGATCTGGATGATGCGGCCCCACTTGCGGTCGCGCATGCCGTCGATCACCGGGCGCGTCACGTTGAACACCGAGTTGAGGTTGGTGTTGATGACGTCGCCCCATTGCGTGGCGGACATCTTGTGGAAGGTGCCGTCGCGGGTGATGCCGGCGTTGTTGACCAGCACTTCGACCGGACCGAGCGTCTGTTCTACTTCCTTGACCATGGCCTGTGCTTCGTCCGGCGAGGTCACGTCGCCCTTGACCAGTGCGAAGTCGTAACCGTCGGCCTTCATCTGCGCCTGCCACGCACGCGCCTTCTCTTCGTTCCGGTAATTGGTGGCGACCTTGTGGCCCATGTCGGCCAGCTTCTTGCAGATGGCGGTACCGATACCTCCGGTGCCGCCGGTGACCAGGGCGACGCGCGATGTCATGTGGGGAATCTCCTTGGACCGTCGCAGCCCGACGGCCACCCGATTCTAGACAGCGCCTGCGACACCTTTGTTGTGCGCTGCAGCGAACGTCACGGAGCTCACTTTTGGCAGACGATCGGGGCGGAATTCCCGGGTCATCGCCTGCAGCACGGCATCGACCGTCGACAGGCCCGCGGTGGCGCCGGGCGGCTGTCCCAGCACCTCCCAGGCCGCGCGCAGGGCAGGCAGCGGTGCATCGTCGTCGATGGGCAGGGCCGCCATCGACTTGGACAGCTTCTCGCCCTGGGCATCGACGATCAGCGGCAGGTGCAGGTACTGCGGCGTCGGCACGCCCAGCGCGCGCTGCAGCAGGATCTGCCGGGGCGTGGAATCGAGCAGGTCGGCGCCACGCACGATGTCGGTGATGCCCTGCGCGGCATCGTCCACCACCACCGCCAACTGGTAGGCCCAGTAACCGTCGGCGCGGCGCAGCACCACGTCGCCGACCTCGCGGTCGACGTCCTGCACGACCTCGCCCTGCAGGCCGTCATGAAAGGCGATGCGTGTTCCGTCGGGCACGCGCAGACGGACGGCCGGCGGACGCGTGCGATCGCTGGCCACGCAGGTGCGATGGATACCGCCGACCGCCGCCAGATCGCTGCGGCTGCACCGGCATTCGAAGGCGCTGCCGTCATCCAGTAGGCGGGCGAGCGCATCGGCATACGCGTCGTGGCGCTTGCTCTGCCAGATCACGGGCTCGTCGGACACCAGCCCGAACGCAGCGAGTGTGGCGAGTTGCTGCTGCGCCACGCCGGGCACTTCGCGCGGCGGATCGAGGTCGTCCACCCGCACCAGCCACGTACCGTCGTGATGCCGCGCGAGCAACCAACTGCCGAGCGCGGCAACGAGTGATCCGGCATGCAATCGCCCGGTGGGCGAAGGCGCGAAACGACCGCGATAGAGGGAGGGAACGGTGTCGCTCATTCGTCAGAAAGAAAGGAAAGCTGAACCACGCAGTCAGGGAGTCGCTTGAATTCAAGCGGGCGCAGCCGCAATTCTGCGGTCGTAACCGTTTGCATACCACTCATCCCCCGGAGATCCCTGTCGTGTTTACGCGCGTCGCTTTGTTCCTCGCCACCAACCTGGCCGTGCTGGCCCTGGCCAGCGTCGTCATGTCCCTGCTGGGCGTCAATTCCAACCAGATGGGCGGACTGCTGGTGTTCGCGGCGATCTTCGGTTTCGGTGGCTCGCTGATCTCGCTGCTGACCTCCAAGTGGATGGCCAAGCGCGCGACCGGCGCCGTGGTCATCGAGCAGCCGCGCAACGACACCGAGCGCTGGCTGGTGGCCACCGTGCAGCGCCAGGCGCAGGCCGCCGGCATCGGCATGCCGGAAGTCGCCATCTATGACGCGCCGGAGATCAACGCCTTCGCCACCGGCGCCAATCGCAACAATGCGCTGGTCGCCGTGTCCACCGGCCTGCTGCGTTCGATGACGCAGGACGAGGCCGAGGCCGTGCTGGGCCACGAGGTCGCCCACGTCGCCAACGGCGACATGGTGACCATGGCGCTGCTGCAGGGCGTGCTGAACACCTTCGTCATCGTGCTGGCGCGCGTGGTGGGCGGCATCGTCGACAGCTTCCTGTCGGGTAACCGCGAAGGCGAAAGCCGCGGCTTCGCCTACTACATCATCGTGATGGCGCTGGAAGTGGTGTTCGGCCTGTTCGCGACGATGATCGCGATGTGGTTCTCGCGTCGCCGCGAGTTCCGCGCCGACCAGGGTGGCGCCACGTACGCGGGCCGCCAGAAGATGATCGCTGCGCTGGAGCGCCTCAACCAGCAGCAGCGCCCCAGCACGCTGCCGGCGCAGGTGGAAGCCTTCGGCATCGCCGGTGGCATCGGCCAGGGCATGAAGAAGCTGTTCCTGAGCCACCCGCCGCTGGAAGAACGCATTGC
Organism: Pseudoxanthomonas sp. PXM02; assembly: GCF_014851805.1. GTDB lineage: Bacteria > Pseudomonadota > Gammaproteobacteria > Xanthomonadales > Xanthomonadaceae > Pseudoxanthomonas_A. Next base: position 468,479 of record NZ_JACVAK010000001.1, on the reverse strand, counting down.
CGCATTGCGCGCGCAGCAGGGCACGTTCGCCTGATCGCGCCGAGTCTGGCCAACGAAAAACCCGCCTCACGGCGGGTTTTTCTTTTTGCGGAAGCGAACGGCAGGCGTCAGCTGAAGTCGTAATTCATCGCCGGACCGGGCGCGGCCAGGAAGTTGCCTTCCACGTAGTCGAGGCTGGCGGTGAACAGGAACGCCATCGTCGCCGCGTCCTGCACGTGTTCGGCGACGGTCAGAATGCCCAGCGCCTGCGCACGTTCGGAGATTTCGCGGATCTTCTGCTGGTGTTCGGTGTTCTTGCCCAGGTCCTCGCTGAAGACGCGGTCGATCTTGAGGAAGGTCGGCTGGAAGTGCGACAGCAGCTGGAACGAATCCAGGCCGGCGCCGAAATGCTCCAGGCCCACGTGGCAGCCCAGCTTGGCCGCGGCGGACTGGAAGGCCTGCGCCTGTCGCAGATGGGTGAAGACCTTGGCTTCCGGTGTCTGCAGCCACAGGCGGTCGCCGGGCACGTCGTGCGCGGCGAGCTGCCGGGCGATCAGATCAAGCAGGCGGTTGTCGGCGAAGGACGCCGGGCTGACCTTCACCACCAGGCGGGTATCGCGGCCGGCGCGCTTGCGCTCGGCCAGCACCTCGATGGCGCGGTTGACCACCCAGCGGTCGATCGCGTCCAGCAGGCCGTTGTCCTCGGCGATGCCGATGAACGACTGCGGCGGCACGACTTCGCCGTTGGACTCCAGGCGCAGCAGCGCTTCGTAGACTTCGCCCGGCTCGCCTTGCAGGTTGACCACGGGCTGGTAGTGCAGGCGGAAGCTGCCGTCCTGCAGCGCTTCCTGCAGGCGCTTGATCCAGTTCTGGACGCGTTCTTCCTCGGCGCGGTCCACCGCACCGGGATCGAATATCTCGATACGGTTGCCGCCCAGGTTGGTCGCGGTCTGCAGGCCGTCGGTCGCACGCGTCAGCACCGGGCCGACGCTGGCGATCTTCTCGCCGATCTGCACGCCACCGATGCTCGCGGTGACCGAGGCCGAGCGCTCGCCGACGTTGAACACGTGCGAGGCATAGGACGCCCGCAGCTTCTCCGCCAGCGTGGCGGTCTGCGCATGGTTGCCACGCAGCAGGACCGCGAAGGTGCGTTCGCCGAAACGGGCGGCGAGGGTGCCTTCGTCCAGTTTCTCGGACAGGCGTGCCGCCAGCGCGGCGGCCAGTGCGTCGGCCGAATCGATGCCGATGTCCTGCAGCAGGCGCTGGTAGTGATCGGGTTCGATCAGCAGCAGGGCGTACTGGTCTTCGCCGCGGGCCACCTGGGCCACGGCGTTCTCCAGTTCGCGCAGGAAGGTGGGACGGTTGAGCAGGCCGGTGACCATGTCGCGCTGGCGCAGGTCTTCTACCTCGCGGGCGAGTTCGGGATCGAACTCCTCGCGGCGGCGGAACACCACCTGCACGCAGGCTTCGCCCTCGTACGTGGCGGTGGCGAATTCCAGTGTGGCGGGGAAGCTGTCGCCATCGATGCTACGGGCTTCCAGTTCGAAGCGCGGCGGCGGCGGTTCGCCTTTGCTCAGCTTCTTCAGCAGGGCCTTGAAGTCGTTGACGTACTGCGAGCCCACCAGGTCCAGCAGCGACAGGCCTTCCACGTCCTCGAACGATTCGAACCCGAACATCTCCAGGTAGGCGTCGTTGGCACGGATGTGCATGCCTTCGTGGATGTAGGCGATCGGGTCGCGCGAGGACGAGATCAGCGCATCGCAACGGCGCTCGGTCTCGCGCATCTGGCTTTCCAGCCTGCGCTGCGAGCGGCGCGCATCCAGGTCGGCCCATTCACGGCGCAGGACGGTCAGCACGTGCTCCGGGCGGCCACGCAAGGCGATGGCGCGCGCACCGGCGGCCTGGTCGGCGAGCAGGTCGGCCTCGCTGATCGCATCTGCGAGCACGATGACCGGGATGTCCTTGCCGCTGGCATCGACCTGGCTCAGTACCGTGGCCAGCGGAATGCCCTTGGCACTGCGCGACGCCAGCAGCAGGTCCATCGGCTGGCCGGCCACCATCTGCCCCAGTTCGCCCGCGTCGACCGGTCGCAGGGGGCGTACGGCGATGCCGCCATTGCGCAGCGTGGAGACGATGGCTTCCGCGTCTTCCGCGCTGTCGTCCACCAGGGTCAGTCGTAGCGTGGTGTCTTTGCCGATCTGCATGCAGCGTGTCCGCGAGGGGTGCGCGTTTAATACCTGAACGCGTGTGACGAGTCCAATGCAGCCGTCGCAGATGCGCACACGGCCTGCGGCCGGCGCGTCAGAGCGGGCGCTTGCCGGTGTCGCCGGCGACTTCACGCACCAGGCGCGGAACGAGGTAGCCGGAGAGGCGCGCGGCCAGTGCGGCATGCAGCACCTTGGCCCGGGCGTCGTCCACTTCGAAATGGGCCGCGCCCGCCACCCGGTCGAGCTGGTGCAGGTAGTACGGCAACACGCCCGCCGCGAAGCCGCGTTCGCTGAGCGCGGCGAGGCTGTCGACATCGTCGTTCACGCCGCGCAGCAGCACCGCCTGGTTCAGCAGGTGCACCCCGGCGCCGCGCAGACGGCCGAGCACGGCATCGACCGTGCCGTCGAACTCGTTGGCGTGGTTGGCATGGATCACCAGGGTGACCGGCCAGGGCAGGCCGGTCAGCCAGGCCAGCAGGCCGTCGTCGATGCGCTCGGGCAGCACGACCGGCAGGCGGCTGTGGATGCGCAGGCGGCGCAGGTGGGGGGCCTCGACCAGGGCGTCGGTCAGTTCAGCCAGTTTGGTGTTCGACAGCGACAGCGGGTCGCCGCCGGACAGCAGCACTTCCTCTACGCTGCTGTCGTCGCGGATCAGGTCCACGGCCTCGCGCCAGCCCTCGCGCGCGGCGGTTTCGTCCGAATAGGGGAAGTGGCGGCGGAAGCAGTAGCGGCAGTTGATGGCGCAGCTGCCGGTGGCCACCAGCAGGGCGCGGCCGCGGTACTTCTGGATCACGCCGGTGCCGGTGCGGGCGGCGCCGTCGCCCACGGCGTCCAGGTCGTAGCCGGCCGCGGGCTGCATTTCGTCATCCAGCGGCAGCACCTGGCGCAGCAGGGGGTCGTGGGGATCACCGTGCCGCATGCGGGCCACGAAGCCGCGCGGTACTCGCAACGGAAACTGTGCCGCGGCCTCGTCGGATACCCGGCCAGCCAGCGCGTCCAGCCCCAGCAGCGACAGGAGCTCGCGCGGATCACGCACGGCATCGCGCCAGGCCTGCTGCCAGCGGGGCGCGGCCAGCGGGGCGGGCTGTCGGGGTTCGGGGGCTGCGGTTATCATGTCGGGTCTGAAAACAAGCACCCGCCGGGTCCGGCGGGTTCCCACATTCTATCCGGCCGGCCGCCTCGCGCGGCGGGTACGCCTTACCTCCAGGAGCAGCAGCATGGCCAGTTACGGCATGAACGACGTCAAGAACGGGATGAAGATCCTGATCAACAACGAACCGGCGGTCATCAACGACACCGAGTACGTCAAGCCGGGCAAGGGCCAGGCGTTCACCCGCGTGAAGTACCGCCTGATCAAGAGCGGCCGCGTGCAGGAAATCACCATGAAGAGCACCGACTCGGTCGAGGCGGCGGACGTGGTGGATACCGACATGCAGTACCTGTACACCGACGGCGAGTACTGGCATTTCATGCAGCAGGAGACCTTCGAACAGGTGCAGGCCGACAAGAACGGCATGGGCGGCGCCGAGAAGTGGCTGAAGGGCGAGGAAGACTGCGTGGTGACCCTGTGGAACGGCAATCCGATCCAGGTGACCCCGCCGAACTTCGTCGAACTGCAGATCACCGAGACCGACCCGGGCGTGAAGGGCGATACCGCCGGCACGGGCGGCAAGCCGGCCACGCTGGAAACCGGCGCCGTCGTGCGCGTGCCGCTGTTCGTGGCACAGGAAGAAGTCATCAAGGTCGACACCCGCACCGGCGAATACGTCAGCCGCGTGAAGTGATGGAACAGCTCGCGCTCTATCTCGGCGTCTGGGCCGTCGGCGTATTGATCGCCGGTCTGGGCGTGATGCTGTGCTGGAACGCGACCCTGCCGCGGCTGTTCCCCAGCGTGCCGCGGCTGGGCTACGGACGTGCCCTGGCCCTGATGCTGCTGTGCTGGCTGCTGTTCGGCGCCGGCGCCATCGGCCTGAGCTACTCGCTGGGATTCTGAGCCGAGGCCCCATGACTGACCGCATTCCCGAAGCCTGCGACCTGTTGATCGAAGCCGGCTTCGTGGTGCCGGTCGTCCCGCACGGCGTCGTGCTGGAAGACCACGCGGTCGCCGTGACCGGCGGCCGCATCGTCGCGATCCTGCCGGTGGCTGACGCGCGCCAGCGCTTCCTGCCGCGCGAAACCGTTTCGCGTCCCGACGCTGCGCTGATTCCCGGCCTGGTCAACGCGCATACGCACAACCCGATGACGCTGCTGCGCGGCGTGGCCGACGACCTGCCGCTCAAGGTCTGGCTGCAGGAGCACATCTGGCCGATCGAGGGTGCGGTGATCGGTCCCGACTTCGTCGCCGACGGTATCACCCTGGCGATTGCCGAGATGCTCCGCGGCGGTACCACCTGCGTCAACGAGAACTACTTCTTCCCGGACGTGCAGGCCGCGACCTACAAGCATTACGGCTTCCGTGCGCGCGTCGGCCTGCCGGTGATCGACTTCCCGACGGCATGGGCGTCCTCGGACGACGAGTACTTCGAGAAGGCCGGCGAAGTGCACGACCAGTGGCGCGACGACACGCTGATCGCCACCGCGTTCGCACCGCACGCGCCGTACACGGTGAACGACGCCAATTTCGAGCGCGTCCGCATGCTGTCCGACCAGCTCGACGTGCCGGTACACCTGCATCTGCACGAAACCGCGCAGGAAGTCGAACAGTCGCTGGAGAAATACGGTCAGCGCCCGATCGCGCGACTCGACCGCCTCGGACTGGTCAACGATCGCCTGATCGCCATCCACATGACCCAGCTCACTGAGGCGGAGATCCATCTCTGCGCCGAGCGGGGCGTCAGCGTGGTGCATTGCCCGGAATCGAACCTCAAGCTGGCGTCCGGCTTCTGTCCGGCCTGTGCCCTGGAGCGCGCGGGCGTGACGCTGGCGGTCGGCACGGACGGCTGCGCCAGCAACAACGATCTGGACATGTTCAGCGAAACCCGCACGGCGGCGTTGTTGGCCAAAGCGGTGGCGCAGGATGCCGCCGCGCTGGATGCCTTCAGCGCTCTGCGCGCAGCCACGCTGGGTGGCGCCAAGGCCATCGGGTTCGACGACCGTATCGGTTCCATCGAGCCGGGCAAGGACGCCGACCTGGTCTGCGTCGATCTGTCCGTGCTGGAAACCCAGCCGCTGCATCACGTGGTGTCGCAGCTGATCTATGCGACCGGCCGGCAGCAGGTCAGCGATGTCTGGATCGCCGGCCGGCAGAAGCTGCGCCAGCGCGTGCTGGTGGAGATCGACATCGATGGCGTCATCGCCAACGCGCGGCAGTGGCGCGAGCGGATCGCGGGTATCCGCCTGTCCTGACGGCATCATCCAGGCTAACGCCGGGATCCATGTGCATGTCGGGTTTATTGTTTCCGGCGCTGCCCCACGCAAGATCAAGATGGGTCCCAGCGTTCGCTGGGACGACCGAGTGGCGCCTCGCCGGGTCTGCCGCTCTACAATGGCGGCATGACGACCACGACTTCGCCCCTCGACGACAACTTCAGCCAGGCCGAACTCGACAAGTTCGGCGCGCTCGCCAATCGCTGGTGGGATCCGGACGGCCCGCAAAAGGCACTGCATGTCTTGAATCCGGTCCGCCTGGCGTACGTGCGCGACCGAGTGCGCCTGTCCGGTGCCACCGCACTGGATGTCGGCTGTGGCGGCGGCCTGCTCAGTGAGGCGCTGGCGCGTGAAGGTGCGCAGGTCACCGCGATCGACCTGGCGCCGGAACTGGTGAAGGTGGGGCGGCTGCACAAGCTGGAGTCCGGCGTGCAGGTCGACTACCAGTTGCGTTCGGTCGAATCACTGGCGGAAGAACGGCCGGGCAGCTTCGACGTGGTCACCTGCATGGAGATGCTGGAGCACGTGCCGGATCCGCTGTCGATCATCCGTGCCTGCCACACGCTGCTGAAGCCGGGTGGCCAGCTGTTCCTGTCCACGCTGAACCGCACGCCGGCCGCGTTTGCGCTGGCCATCGTCGGCGCCGAGTACATCGCCCGACTGCTGCCGAAGGGCACGCACCACTACAAGGAATTCATCCGCCCGTCGGAACTGGCTGCGTGGCTGCGCGAGGCGGGCTTCCAACTGCAGGACGTCACCGGCCTGGCCTACGAACCGTGGCGGCAGCGTGCGCGATTGACCTCGCGTACCGACGTGAACTACCTCGCCAGCGCGGTGAAGCCGTGACGGCTGCGACATTCCCGCGCGCCGCACTGTTTGATCTGGACGGCACGCTGCTGGACAGCGCGCCTGACATGCTGGCGACCGCCAACCGGATGCGCGCTTCGCGCGATATCGGACCGATGACGCTGGAGGTGCTGCGCCCGCACGTGTCCAAGGGCGCACGCGCGATGCTCGCCGCTGCGTTCCCCGAGATGGAGCAGGGCACGCGCGAAGCGCTGGTGCCGGAATTCCTGACGATCTACCAGGAAGAACTCGGCCGCCACAGCGTGCTGTTCGACGGGGTTGCCGAGATGCTCGAGGCTCTCGAATCGGCGGGTACCACGTGGGGCATCGTCACCAACAAGCCGGAATACCTTGCCCGCGACATCCTTCCTCAACTCGGGTGGGAGACGCGCTGCGCGGTGCTGATCGGTGGCGACACGCTGACCGAGAAGAAGCCGCATCCGCTGCCGCTGCAGGTCGCCGCCGAACGCATCGGCATCGCGATCGCCGACTGCGTCTACGTGGGCGACGACGAGCGCGACATCCAGGCCTCGCGCGCCGCAGGCATGCCGTCGATCGCCGCGCTGTGGGGTTATCGGCAGGCGCACGAGGATCCCGCCGAATGGGGCGCCGATGTGATCGCGGAACGGCCGGCGGAACTGCTTGACCCGGCGCTATGGCCCTCGCTTCGCCATCTTGTGGGAGCGACGTAAGTCGCGATCGGTCGACGATGGCGTTGATCCTGGCGCGTTCGTTTGGCATTCACCTGCAACTCCATCGCGACTTACGTCGCTCCCACATCGCCCCAGAACTTGATGTCCGATTCCGCCGCCCTCGACAGCTTCCTGCAGAAATGGCGCGCGCGCTGGCCCGAGTGGTCGGTGGCGGAGATTTTCGTGGCGCCCGCGCGCCGGGATATCGCCGTGGCGTGGTTCGCGCTGCTGCAGGAGTTCGATGACGTCCTGAACGTCAGTGGCGATCCGCTGCCGGCGGACGCCAAGCTGGCATGGTGGAGCGAAGAGCTGCGCGGCTGGGCGAACCAGCGCTCGCGCCATCCGTTGGGCAGGCGCCTTGAGCCGGAGCGCGCAGCCTGGGGACAGCTTGCGGACGCGTTGCCCACGCTCGTCGCTGCCCGGACGCAGCCGGTCGATGAGCAGGCGGCCTTCGCCGCACTCGCGGCGTACGGCGACGCCGTGGCTGCCGTGGAGGGCGCGGTCCTGGGACGGGCGCCGACGCCTCGTGCAGTGATCGCGCAGATGCTCGCGACGCGCCTGGCAGAAGCGGGTAGTGCGGCAGTACCTGGGCGTGACGCGGGCGCGGAAGCAGGTCTGCGCGGCTGGGCCATGACGTTGCAGCAGGCCTGGGGCAACCCGCGCCATGGCGCCCGTGAGCGCCGCATCCTGTCCGCCTATGCGCGGGCACGCCTGCATCGTCACGCCCGTCAGGGAGCGCCCGCGCCGCTACCCGGACAGGCGCGATTGCTGTTCACAGGCTGGCGCGCCGCCCGCGGCGACTGAAGCCTTGGCATATCGTTGCGATAGCCGCAGGAATCGGTCGTAACGGACTGTTTCATCTGGAGATTCGGGGCAAGGCGTACAATGCGCGGCATCCACTCCCCCGTGCATGACCATGGCTCCTTCGCTTCCCGTGGCGCCCCGCGCCGAACTCCCCGATGTCGCCTTCCAGCGCGTGCCGTTGGCGCGCCCTCTGGACTGGGTGGGCATGGAAAACATCGCGCTGCCCGTACGTATCGCCGACGGGCAGGGCGGGCAGCTGCAGGTGGCGGCCAGCATCGACCTCTCGGTGAACCTGGCCAATGCCGATGCGCGCGGCATCCACATGTCGCGCCTGTACCTGCAGCTGCAGGACGGACTGGCGCGAGAAGCGATCACGCCGGCGGGCCTGCGGCACCTGCTGCAGGACAGCGTGGCGTCGCAGTCCGGGCTGGCGACGAGTGCGCGCCTGAAGATCCGTTACGAAGCCCTGCTGCAGCGCAAGGCGCTGGAGAGCGACTACGCCGGCTGGAAGCGCTACCCGGTGGAGATCGAAGCGACGCTGGTCGACGGTCACCTGAATCTGGCGCTCTCGTTCGCGGTCGAGTATTCCAGCACCTGCCCGGCGTCCGCTGCGCTCTCGCGGCAGGCGAATGCCGAACGTTTCACCCGGGACTTCACCACGGCGCCAGCGCTGTCGGTCGATGCCGTGCACGACTGGCTGGCCTCCGAACGCGGCTTGGCCGCGACGCCGCATGCACAGCGCAGCCGCGCCAGCGTACGGGTGGAACTGCGTCCGCAGTTCGACGACCTGCCGCTCGTCGCACTGGTCGACGCCATCGAAGCCGCGCTGGGTACGCCCGTGCAGACGGCGGTGAAGCGTGTCGACGAACAGGCGTTCGCGCGTCTCAACGCCGAGAACCTGATGTTCTGCGAAGACGCCGCCCGCCGCGTGGCGTCCGTGCTCTCCACCGACGCGCGCGTGGCCCGTTACGACGCCACCGTGGCGCACTACGAAAGCCTGCATCCGCATGATGCCGTCGCACGCGTCAGTGGCAACAACGACTGATCTTTGCTCGATTAACATTTCCCCGCAGGGACGCGTTAAGCTCCGCCGCTGACTGCTCGGCGGAATGGATATGGGGAATCCACGGCGCCTGACCGGAGTCTGGTTGCTCTGGTGCTGCCTGATCGGGTGGGCGATGCCCACCCATGCTAAAACGCTTTCGCTGGCGCGGCTCACAGCCGATGCGCCCGCGCAGCAGGTCGTGTCCGGCGGACGTGATGCCGACTTCGCTGTCGCCAGGGACGGCGTGATCTTCGAACCCGATACCGCGCCGCGATGGTGGCGCGTGACCAGTCCTGTCGACGTGGATGCGGCATTGCAGCCGCATCTGGTGGTGCGCGCGCCGTACCAGAACCGGATCGAACTGTGGACCGGCCACGGCCAGCCGATCGTGCGCGGCCTGTTCGGCGAGAACGCCGATCTGGCGTTCTCCGCACGGGCGTTGGCGTTCCCGCTGCCGGACGGGCTCCGTGCCGGCCAGCCCCTTTATCTGCGCGTCACCTCCATCGGCGGTACGCCGATGCCGCTGTCGATCCAGCCGTTGCGCGAGGTCCATCGGCAGGATCTGGAACACGTGGCCTGGCGCGCGATGGTGCTGGGCGCGATGGGCGTGCTGGCGGTGCTGGCGCTGGGCTTCTGCGTGGGTCTGGGCGAACGCAGTTACGGCTTCCTGGCGCTGACGCTGTTGTCGCAGGCGCTGTTCCTCGCGCTGGCGGGCGGAGAGCTGCGCAGCTTCGAAGTCTTCGGCCATGTGCTGGGTTCGGATCCGCGCATGTCGCGGGTGGCGGGCATGCTGGCGGTGATCGCCAGCAATACTTTCCTGGCGTTCTACCTGGACCTGGCCCAGCGCGGTCCGGTGATCCTGCGCGTGCTGCGCGTATGCAACCTGCTGCTGGCGGGGCTGGTGCTGGCATCGCTGGTCAGCACCAGCACGCTCGTGGCGAAGATCGGCAATGTGGTGTTGCTGGTGGCGACCGCGAGTGTGCTGCTGGCCAGCGTGAGAGGGACCCTGCGCAACGAACGGCCTGCGTTCTTCCTGCTGCTGTCCTGGCTGCCGATGATGCTGTTGACGGCCGCACGGGTGGGCGAACTGCTTGGCTGGTGGGTGGGACCGCCATGGATGATCCACGCATTTCCGCTGGGCTTCGCGCTGGCGGGTCTGGTGCTGACCGTGGGTCTGGCCGACCGGATGCAGCAGCTGCGTCGCGACCGCGACCATGCCAGCCGGCTGGCGGCGCACGACACACTGACCGGCCTGCTGTCGCGCACTGCGATCATCGAGCAGCTGCAACGTGAAGTGGAACTTGCCCACGCGGAGGGATCGCCGTTGTCGGTGGTGTTCTTCGACATCGACCATTTCAAGCGGATCAACGACGAGCACGGCCACCCGGTGGGTGACCAGAGTCTGCGACTGGTGGCGACCCGTACGCGCGGGAAGCTGCGCAAGCGCGATTTCCTTGGCCGGTATGGTGGCGATGAAATGCTGGTGATCCTGCCGGACACGACATTCGACAACGCCCTGATCGTGGCGGAACACCTCCGTGCCGCCGTGAACAACCGGCCTTTGACCATCGACGGCCGCGTCATCGACACCAGCCTCAGCCTTGGCGTGGCGCAGCTAGCTTCCGGCGAAACCTTCGAGCGCCTGCTGGAGCGTGTCGACGTGGCGCTGTATTCCAGCAAATCGGCGGGGCGTGACCGCGTCACCGGCGACCTTTTCCCGCAACCAGGAGATGCCTGAGTGGATCCGCAGCCCGTCACCGCACGCTTTCCCGTCGAGCAGTTGCAGGTCGGCGACCTGCTGTTGATGCTCGGCAAGAGCCAGCTGTCCAAGCTGATCGCCTGGTTCGGCGACAGCACCTACAGCCATGTGTCGCTGGTGTCGGCGGATGGCCTGCTGATCGAGGGCATACGACCTGCCGTGAAGGAGAGTCCACTGGCGGATCGCCTGGCGCCGGACGGCCCGGTGGTGTTCGTGGACGCCTATCGCTCGCTCGCTGCGGACGGCGGCGAGTTGAGCGTGGATGATCGGGCGGCCGTGCTCCGTCACGCGCGCTCAATGATCGGCACGACATTCGCGCAGGACGACCTGGTGACGATCGGTCTGCTGGTCGCGCTGCGCGGCAAGCCGCGGCATCTGCCGGTCTGGCTGCGCTGGCTCATCCGTGAAGCCACCGAGCACGCGATCCGTGCCGATTCCGGCAGGATGCTCTGCAGCGAGTTCGCCTACCGTGCGTTCGCCGATGCGGACACGGTGCCTGCCCGTCGCCTCGCGCGCCCGATCGTGCTTGGCGAAGCCAGCGGCCTGCCGTTTCCCGATGTCGACTACGGCAAATTGCAGGAAGAAGTGCGCGAGATGCTGAAGCCCAAGCATAAGGTGCTGGAGCAGAACGCGGTCGGCGTCGAAGCGATTGTGGCTGGCGCGCCCGTGTGGGATACGGTCGACGCACTGGAACTCGACGATCCCGCATTGGATGCGTCGATCACCGCGCTGCGCGCGCAACTGGGACTGGACGCCGTCCACCCCGAAGGCGCGAACGCGGTGGATGGATTGATGGGCGTGGTGTGGCCCGACATCGGGCCGCCGAATCCCAAGCTGGTCCGGCCGCGGGACTTGGCCGACAGCCCCGCCAGCCATTTCTTGGGTCGACTCTAGGCCGCCACTTCCCGCGTTCGAGGATGAGCAGCGGATCGATGCGTGTATTGAACCGCGCCACCTGGAGCCTTCCGCGCCCGGGAACCAGAACGCGTCGCAACGCGCCCGGATGGTGAACTGTTGGCGGTTACTTCTACTTCCCGCGTTCCAGCACCAGCAGCGGATCGATACGCGTATCGAACCAGTTCATCCCCCAATGCAGATGCGGCCCCGTCGCACGCCCGGTCGCGCCGACCGCGCCGATGGTCTGGCCCGGTTCGACACGGTCGCCGACCTTCACGTCGATGCGCGACAGGTGGAGGAAGTTGGAGCTCACGCCGTGGCCGTGGTCGAGTAGCACGGTGCCGCCGGTGAGATAGAGATCCGGTGATGCGAACGTGACGATGCCGCCGGCAGGCGCCTTCACCGGCGTGCCGTTCGGTGCCGCGATGTCCATGCCCGAATGGCCGGCGCCGGGCTGGCCGTTGTAGACGCGGGCATTGCCGAAGCGGCCGCTGATGCGGCCCTGCACGGGCCACTGGAAGGGCAGGGCGAAGTCAGCGCGTTCGTCGTCGCGCACGCGCGCAGCGGTGACCAGGGCCTGTTCGCGCTGGATGCGCGCGGCAATCTCCGGTGGCGGATTGACGGTCTTCGGCGGCACGCCGTTGACATGCTCTGTCGGCCAGTCGCGCAGGGTCACTGCAAGGCTGACGGACTCCGTGCGCCCCGACGGCGTGGTGACATCGACCTTCAACGGGCCCGGCTCGTCACGGCCCACGCCGAACACGACGGTGCCGTACGCGGTGGTGCGCAGCAGGCGTTCGCGGTAACGCACCTGGCTGCCGGGCGGCACTTTGCCGAAGATCAGCGCGCCCTGGGACACGCTGGCCGGGAACACGACGCGTTCTTCCTGCGGCACTGGCGCCGCCGGGACCGTGTCCTGTGCGGCGACCAGCGGGATCCAGCCGGCACAGACAGCGGCGAACAGCGCCGCGACCGCCAACTTCAACGCGTGAACTCCAGGCGCTGGCCGTTGGGCGTGCCGACCAGGTGCTCGCCATTCCAGACCATGCGGCCATTGACCCAGGTGGCGCCGATGCGCGAGCGGAAGCTGCGGCCTTCGAACGGCGACCAGCCCACCTTCGACAGCACGTCCTCGCGCCTGACGGTGAACGGCTCGTCGTCGATCAGCACCAGGTCCGCGAAATAGCCTTCGCGCAGGTAGCCGCGCTCCTTCACGTCGAACAGCTGCGCCGGCGCATGGGCGAACTTCTGCACGACGCGGGTGACGTCCATGCGCTCCTCGTGCACCAGTTCCAGCGCGGCCACCAGCGCGTACTGCACGAGCGGCAGTCCGGACGGCGCCTGCACGTAGGGCTTCTCTTTCTCTTCCAGCGTGTGCGGTGCGTGGTCGGTGGCCAGCACGTCCACCACGTCGTCCACCAGCGCCCTGATCAGGGCTTCGCGGTCACTGGCGTCTTTGATCGCGGGATTGCACTTGATCAGGTTGCCGAGCGCGGCGTAGTCGGCGCGGTCGAAGCGCAGGAAGTGGATGCAGGTTTCAGCCGTGATCTTCTTGCGCGTGCCGTCGGCGGCGATCAGCGGGCCCGGCGTGAACAGCGCCAGTTCGTCGGCGGTGGAGATATGCAGCACGTGCAGGCGGGTGCCGTGCTTGCGCGCCAGCGACATCGCCAGCTGCGTCGACTTGATGCAGGCCTCGCGGCTGCGGATGTCGGGGTGGTGTTCGGCGCTCAGCGCATCGCCGTACTTTGCCTGGAAAGCCGCCAGGTTGGCGTCGATGGTCGGCGTGTCTTCGCAGTGGGTGATGATCGGCGTGGGCGCCTCGCGGAAGATCGCGTCCAGCGTCTCGGGGTTGTCGACCAGCATGTTGCCGGTGGACGCGCCCATGAACACCTTGATGCCCGGCGCCGTCTTCGGATCCAGCGTGCGGATCGCTTCCAGGTTGTCGTTGCTGGCACCCATGTAGAAGCCGTAGTTGCCCCACGCGCGGCCCTTGGCGCGCTGGTACTTGTCTTCCAGCGCGGCCGCGTCGAGCGTCGGCGGGCTGGTGTTGGGCATGTCCATGAAGGTGGTCAGGCCGCCGGCCACGGCCGCGGCCGACTCGGTGGCCATGTCGCCCTTGTGCGGCATGCCGGGTTCGCGGAAGTGCACCTGGTCGTCGATCATGCCGGGCAGCAGCCAGCGCCCGGCGGCGTCGATGACCGTTTCCCCGCCTTCGGGGCGGATTTCGGCGGCGATGCGGGCGATGCGCCCGTTCTCGATGCGCAGGTCACCCTCGGTGACGCGGCCTTCATTGACCAGACGGGCGTTGACGATGACGGTAGCGGGCATCAGCGGTTCCTGGAGGGGCAGGGGGAAGAGGAGGCGTCGTGATCGCACGACGGTACAGGATCGTGTCCGCCGGGATGCAGGGGGTGGCAGCGGCCGATCCGGCGGACCGCCAGCCAGCCGCCCTTCAGCGGGCCGAACCGGCCGATCGCCTCCATGGCGTACTCCGAGCACGACGGGACGAAGCGGCAGCGCGGTCCCAGCAGTGGGCTGATGAAGCGCTTGTAGCCCTTCAGCAGCAGGATGAGCAGGCGGGCGAGCATGGCCCGATGATACCGCGTCGGGTTGCCGCTGCCTCCCGGGTAGGCTATAAAAGCGCGCTTTCCCGATGCTCGGGAAGAACAAGGAAGCGCTGTTCGTGGCTGCAAAGAAACCTGCGAAGAAGGCCGCCAAGGCCGCCAAGAAACCCGCTCAGACCGTCGCCAAGAAGCCTGTCGCGAAGAAGGCTGTCGCCAAGAAACCGGCTCCCAAGCCGGTAGCGAAGAAAGCGGCTCCCAAACCTGTCGCCAAGAAGCCGGCCGCCAAGAAAGCGGCGCCGGTGAAGAAGGCTGCCCCGGCGAAGAAGCCGGCGGCCAAGCCCGCGGCGAAGCAGGCGGCACCGGTCAAGAAGGCGGTCGCCAAGGCGACCAAGCCCGCAGTTGCCAAGAAGCCCGCACCTGCCGCCAAGGCGGCTCCGGTGAAGGCGCCGGCCAAGGCCGCGAAACCCGCTCCTGCCCCCGCTCCGAAGCCTGCCGCGAAGCCGGCTCCGGCAAAGTCCGCCCCCACCGCGGCTGCGACCAAGACTCCTGTGCCTGCACCCGCCCCCAAGGCGGCTGCCCCGGCTCCGGCGCCCGCCGCCAAGGTTCCGTCCCCCCCGAAGCCTGTGCCAGCCCCGAAACCGAATACCAAGAACGCCAAAGCCTCTACCGCCGTCGAAGCGCCCGTGAGCCCCCGTCCCGCCGTTGCCCGCCCCGTGGGCAAGGTCGCGGTCGCCGTGGCTGCCCGCCCTGCGGCGCCGGTCGTGCGCGGCAAGGTGAAAGAAGTGCCCTACAAGACCGACGAAGCCACCGGTCGTCCGATCGTGCCGACCGGCTACAAGCCCTCGTCCGACGAGGAATACATGAGCACGCTGCAGCTGGAGTACTTCCGCCAGCGGCTGCTGCAGTGGCGTGCGGACCTGGTCGAAGAGTCCAAGCAGACCATCGAGAACCTCAAGGACGAAGTCCGCGACATTGGCGACGAAGCCGAGCGCGCGACCCGCGAGACCGAGAACTCGCTGGAACTGCGTACCCGCGACCGCTACCGCAAGCTGATCGGAAAGATCGACAGCACGCTCAAGCGCCTGGAAGCGGGCGACTATGGCTACTGCGTCGATACCGGCGAAGAGATCGGCCTGGATCGTCTTGAGGCGCGCCTCACCGCCGAGCGCACCATCGACGCCCAGGAACGCTGGGAACACATGCAGAAGCAGCAGGGCGACTGAACCCCGCCGCTGACGCACACCACAGAACCCCGCTCCGGCGGGGTTTTGTGTCTCTGGAGTACGTCGCACAGGAGGCCACATGCAGCACGAAGACTTCATGCGCCAGGCCGTGGCGCTGGCACGTGCCAACATCGCCGACGGTGGCCGTCCGTTCGGTGCGGTCGTGGCCAGGGCGGGCGAGGTGGTCGCACACGCGGCCAACGGCATCCATCGCGACCACGATCCGACCGCACACGCGGAGCTGCTTGCCATCCGCGCGGCAGCGAGCACGTTGGGCGCGCCGCGTCTGGACGGCTGCGTCGTCTACGCCAGTGGTCATCCCTGTCCGATGTGCCTGGCCGCGATGCACCTGTGCGGCATTTCGCAGGCCTGGTACGCCTACGGCAACGAAGACGGCGAGCCCTATGGCTTGTCCACCGCTGAGGTGTATCGCGAGATGGCGCGGGCGCCCGAGCAGCATCTGACGCTGCAGTTGCAGGTTCTCAGGCCCGAAGGCGAGCAGGGTCTGTACGACGAATGGGTTGCACGCCGCTGACGCAGCGCGCCGACGCGGTCACTGCAAGTCGCGCAGGTCCAGTCGCCGCAATCGTGGCGTCTTCCATGCGGTCACGCCCGCGACCGACAGGATCGCGAAACCGCCCAGGATCACGGCGGGCACCAGCCCCAGCAGCTTGGCCATGGTGCCGGCGTAGAACGCACCGAGTTCGTTCGACGAACTGACGAAGATGCCGTTGATCGACGAGACGCGCCCGCGCATTTCGTCCGGCGTCGACAGCTGCAGGATGGTCGAGCGCACCACCACCGACACACCGTCGCACATGCCGTAGAACAGCAGGATGACGGCCGACAGCCAGAAGCTGCGCGACAGGCCGAAGGCGATGACCGCCAGGCCGAAGCCCGCCACCGCGAACAGCAGCACGCGACCGGCATGCTTCTGCAGCGGATGCCGCGCCAGCCACAGGCCGACGCAGACCGAGCCCGCCGCCGGCATCGCGCGCAGGATGCCCAGGCCTTCGGGGCCGTAGTGCAGGATGTCGTGGATGAAGGCGGGCAGCATCGCCACCACGCCGCCCAGCAGCACCGAGAACATGTCCAGCGCCATCGCGCCCAGCATGATCTGGTTGTTCAGGACAAAACGGGCGCCCTGCGCGATGCTCGCGAACACTGGAAGACTGACCGCCGGCGGACCGGGTTCTTCCACCCGCAGCCGCGCCAGCACGGTGGCGGCCGCCAGCGCGAACACCACCGCCATCGCGTAGGACAGCGTCTTGCCGCCGAAACCGACCAGCAGGCCGCCCAGCGCGGGACCGGTGACCAGCGCCGCCTGGAAGATCACGCTGCCCAGGCCCGCCGCACGCACGAAGTCCTCGCGCGGCAACACCTTCGCGAACAACGCGTTGTAGACAGGACTCAGGAACGAGCGCGCCATGCCCGTGAGCGCGATGGCCGCATAGATCGGCCACGTTCCTTGGAAGGGCAGCCAACCTGCGGACACGGCCACCAGGATCACCGCCGTAGTCGCCAGCGCCGCGCAGGCGACGATGCCGACGCGTCGACGCGGCAGGTGGTCGACCAGGTAGCCGGCGAACGGTGCGACGCAGAAGAACGGCAGTACTTCGGCCAGACCGACCAGACCCAGCGAGAACGTGTCCCGGGTCAGTTCGTAGATATGCCAGCCGACGGTGACCGCGACGATCTGGTACGACAGCAGCGCGCAGATGCGGTAGGCGAGTACCGCCGAATAACCGCGGTTGCGGAGCAGTGAAAACGCGGAAGGCGTGCCGGTTCCGCTCACTTCGTGTTCGCGGCCGTCTCGCGGATGAAGGCCAGCAGCGACGCCAGTCCGTTCGAGCGGGTGGGCGAGAGGTGCTTCGCGAGCCCGATATCGGCGATGTAATCCGGCGACGTGGCCAGGATTTCCGCAGCCGGACGCCCGGAGTACACGCGCAGAGCCAGGAAGATCAGCCCCGAGACGATTGCCGAATCACTGACCGCATGGAAATCCAGCTTCGCCGCATCACCGCTGGGCACGATCCAGACCATCGATTGGCAGCCAAGCAGGCGATGCTCCTCGCGCTTCCAGTCATCGGGGAAGGCCGGCAGCTTCCGGCCCAGGTCGATCAGGTACTGGTAGCGTTCGGACCAATCGCCGAAGAAGGCGAATTCGTCCTTGATCGCCGCCTGCGCGTCGGCGGCGGTGGGTTCGAGCGGGAAGATCGTGTCGGTCATGGGGCTTTCTATCTGTCTCTAGAGCCCTTCTCCCGCCGGGAGAGGGGTTGGGGAGAGGGTGCGGCGAAGTCCATCAGGCACGGGCATCGGGACTGCGCCAAACCCTCATCCTGCGCTTCGCGCCACCTTCTCCCGGAGGGAGCAGGAAAGGGAGGGCATCACGCCCGCTTCCAGCGCACGCCCTGCGGCGTGTCTTCCAGCAGGATGCCTTCGGCGGCCAGCTGGTCACGGATGGCGTCGGAGCGCGCGAAGTCGCGGGACTGCTTCGCTGCCACGCGTTCGTCGATCAGCGCCTGGATGCGGGCATCGTCGTCGGAGGAGGTACCGCGACCGAACCATTCGGCCGGATCCTGCTGCAGCAGGCCTAGCACCCGACCCGCGCCGAGCAGTTCGCTCTTCAGTCGCTGCTTCTCCCCCTCGTCCGTCGCCTTGCGTGCCTCGGCAGCGATACGGGCCACTTCGGCCAGCGCCTGCGGGGTGTTGAGGTCGTCGTCCAGGATGTCTTCGATGAACTGCGGCGTCACAGCGACGGCGTCGATATCGCGCAGGTCGCGCAGCGTTCCGTACAACCGGTCCAGCGTGTTCTTAGATTGCTCCACCAGCGCCTCGGACCAGTCCAGCGGCTGCCGGTAGTGGGCCGAGAGCAACGCATAGCGCAGGCCTTCCGGCGGATGCTGCTGCAGCAGGTCGTGGACCTTCTCGATGTTCCCCAGCGACTTGCTCATCTTGGCGCCGCCGAAGTTGAGCATGCCGTTGTGCACCCAGAAGCGGGCGAACGTCTTGTGCGAGCCGTCGGCATGCTTGTGCGCGCACTCGCTCTGCGCCACTTCGTTCTCGTGGTGCGGGAACTGCAGGTCCACGCCGCCGGCATGGATGTCGATGGTCTCGCCCAGGTGGGCGGCGGCCATCGCCGAGCATTCGATATGCCAGCCCGGGCGACCGATGCCCCAGGGCGAGTCCCAGCCCGGCAGATCCGGGGTGGAAGGTTTCCACAGCACGAAGTCGCCCGGATCGCGCTTGTACGGGGCGACCTCGACGCGGGCGCCCGCCAGCATTTCCTCGGGATCGCGACGCGAGAGCTTGCCGTACTCGGCGAAGCTGCCCACCGAGAACAGTACGTGGCCTTCGGCGGCGTAGGCGTGTCCGCCAGCGATCAGCTGCTCGATCATCGTGATGATGTGGCCGATGTGGTCGGTGGCGGCCGGTTCGATGTCCGGGGCGAACTCACCGGTCACGCCCAGGCCGGCCATGTCCTCGCGGTAGGCGGCGGCGTAGCGGTCAGTGATGGCCGAGATCGCCACGCCCAGGTCCTTGGCCGCGGCGTTGATCTTGTCGTCCACGTCGGTGATGTTGCGGGCGTAGCGCAGTTGGCCGAAGCGGCGGCGCAGCAGGGCCGCCAGCACGCCGAACACGACGGGGCCACGCGCATTGCCGATATGGACGTAGTTGTAGACGGTGGGCCCGCAGACGTACATCGTGGGGATCGGGCCGAGCGGTTCGAAGTCCTCGACCCGGCGGGTGAGGTTGTTGTGCAGGCGCAGGGTCATGGGGACAGGGCAGGGGAGAGCCGTGGAATTCTAACGCCTGAGCCGCATGCGAGGGTCCGGCGACCGCTCGGGAGGCCGATGTTCAGCCCCACTCAAGGCGCCGTCCCTAAACTGTGACACCGGGATCCCACCTACAGGCCACATGCTCCGCCTCCGCACCGCCCTTCTCCTGTCCTGCTGCCTGCTTGCCACCTCTGTCGTGGCGCAGGAGCGGGTGATCCCGACGGAGAACGTCCGTCTGGACTATGCGCAGGTGCTGAGCGTCGAGCCGGTGTACCAGACCCTGCGGGCGACCCGCACCGAGCAGCGCTGCGACGAAGTGCCCGCGCCGAAGGCCGAGGTGCCCGCGCCGGCGAAGGACGAGGGTCGCTGGAACCGGATGGTCAACTCGGTGCGCGGCTGGTTCGGTGGCGACGAGCCGGAGCCGTCGGCGCCGTTGGCACCGCCCTCCACGATGAAGGTCAACTGCCGCACGGTGCCGATCGAGCGCGAGTTCCAGCGCCCGATCGCCTATGACGTGGACTACATCTACAAGGGCGTGAAGTACCGCTCGCGTCTGGCCGAAGATCCCGGCAACCGCCTGCGCATCCGTATCTCGGTGGTGCCCTACATCGCGCCTGCCCAACCCACGGCGAGCGGTCCCTGATTCTGTGCACGGTTGCACACGCAACCGAATCCGGCCTTGCGCTGCGCCGCAGCACATGCGAGCATTCGCGCCCATGAAGATGAACGCACACGCCCATGCTGACAGCGCGGCCTCCCAGGCCTCGAGCATGACGTCGCGTGCGCGTCGACCGGAATCCTGCATCTAGCTGGGTACCCCGGACGTCGTCGCCTGTTCACCGGAAACCCAGCCAGAGGCTGGGTTTTTTCGTTTCTGAAGTCCGTTTTGCCACATTCCCGAAACCAGGATGCCGTAATGAAGCACTTCTTGAACACGCAGGACTGGAGCCGTAGCGACCTCGATGCGTTGCTGACGCAGGCCGCCCTCTACAAGCAGAACAAGCTGGGCGACGCGCTGAAGGGCAAGTCCATCGCGCTGGTGTTCTTCAATCCCTCCATGCGCACCCGCACCAGCTTCGAGCTGGGCGCGTTCCAGTTGGGTGGCCATGCGGTGGTGCTGCAGCCGGGCAAGGATGCGTGGCCGATCGAGTTCAACCTGGGCACGGTGATGGATGGCGACACAGAAGAGCACATCGCCGAGGTGGCGAAGGTGTTGGGCCGCTACGTCGACCTGATCGGCGTGCGCGCGTTCCCGAAGTTCGTCGACTGGGCCTACGACCGCGAGGACATCGTGCTGAAGTCGTTCGCCAAGTACTCGCCGGTGCCGGTGATCAACATGGAGACGATCACCCATCCCTGCCAGGAGCTGGCGCATGCCCTGGCGTTGCAGGAGCACTTCGGCACGTCGGACCTGCGCGGCAAGAAGTACGTGCTCACCTGGACCTACCATCCCAAGCCGCTGAACACCGCCGTAGCCAACTCGGCGCTGACCATTGCCACGCGCATGGGCATGGACGTGACCCTGCTGTGCCCGACGCCGGACTATGTGCTGGATGAGCGCTACATGGGCTGGGCCGAGCAGAACGTCGCCGAGAGCGGCGGTTCGCTGCAGGTCAGCCACGATATCGACAGCGCCTACGCTGGTGCCGATGTCGTGTACGCCAAGAGCTGGGGCGCGCTGCCGTTCTTCGGCAACTGGGAGCCCGAGAAGCCGATCCGCGACCAGTACAAGCACTTCATCGTCGACGAGCGGAAGATGGCGCTGACCAACAACGGCGTCTTCAGCCATTGCCTGCCGCTGCGTCGCAACGTCAAGGCCACCGACGGCGTGATGGATTCGCCGCAGTGCATCGCCATCGACGAAGCCGAAAACCGCCTGCATGTGCAGAAGGCCATCATGGCGGCCCTCATCAAGTAAGGCGGGCCCAGGCCCGCTGCTCCTACCTGCATCACACCCCCATCCGGTGGGCCAAGGCCCACCCTACGAGAGTTCCAAGATGACCACGCCTCACGACTCCAAAGACATCGTCCTCGCCTTTTCCGGCGGCCTCGACACCAGCTTCTGCGTGCCCTATCTGAAGGAGCGCGGCTGGAACGTGCATACCGTGTTCGCCGACACCGGCGGTGTGGATGCCGAAGAGCGCGCCTTCATCGAGCAGCGCGCCGCCGAACTGGGCGTGGCCAGCCATGTCACCGTCGATGGCGGTCCCGCGATCTGGGACGGCTTCGTCAAACCGTTCGTGTGGGCGGGCGAGGGCTACCAGGGCCAGTACCCGCTGCTGGTGTCCGACCGTTACCTGATCGTCGACGCCGCGTTGAAGCGCGCCGCCGAGCTGGGCACCAATGCCATCGCGCACGGCTGCACCGGCATGGGCAACGACCAGGTGCGCTTCGACCTGGCGGTCAAAGCCAGTGGTGACTACCGCATCGTGGCGCCGATCCGCGAGATCCAGAAGGAGCATACCCAGACCCGCGCCTACGAGCAGGCGTACCTGGAAGAGCGCGGCTTCGGCGTGCGCGCCAAGCAGAAGAGCTACACGATCAATGAGAACCTGCTGGGCCTGACGATGTCCGGCGGCGAGATCGACAAGTGGGAAGCGCCGGGCGAAGGCGCGCGTGGCTGGTGCGCACCGCGTGCCGAGTGGCCGGTGGAACCGCTGCGCGTGACGATCGGCTTCAAGCACGGCGAAGCCGTCAGCCTGGACGGCCAGCCGGTTGCCGGCGCCGCGCTGCTGGCGAAATTGAATGCCCTGTTCGCACCGTATGGCGTGGGCCGTGGCGTGTACACCGGCGACACCGTGATCGGCCTGAAGGGCCGCATCGTGTTCGAAGCGCCCGGCCTGGTGTCGCTGCTGGCCGCGCACCGCGCGCTGGAGGAGACCGTGCTGACCAAGCAGCAGAACCGCTTCAAGCCCGAGGTCGCGCGCAAGTGGGTGGAACTGGTGTACGAAGGTTTCTACCACGACCCGCTGAAGGCCGACCTGGAAGCATTCCTGCAGTCGTCGCAGTCCATCGTCAACGGCGAAGTGGTGCTGGAGACCCGCGGTGGCCGCGTCGATGCGGTGGCCGTGAAGTCGCCGCACATCCTCAACGCCAAGGGCGCGACGTACGCGCAGTCGGCCGACTGGGGTGTGGAAGAAGCGGAAGGCTTCATCAAGCTGTTCGGCATGAGCTCGACCCTGTGGGCCGAGATCAATCGCTGAGCCGAGGGAAGAAATCCCGTCATTCCAGCGGATCTCAACAGCCGTATGGCTGGTAAAGCTGGAATCCAGGTTGATCTGCCGGAAACTTAAAAGGCAGAAGCGAGATGGATCCCGGCGTTCGCCGGGATGACGAACGGAACGTTGATCGATCACGGACAAGACACGCAATGCTGCAATCCGTTCTCCAACACCTTGAAAAGCTGGTGTCGTTCGATACCCGCAATCCGCCGCGCGACATCGGCACGGACGGGATATTCGACTATCTGCGCACGCAGCTTCCGGACTTCGCTATCGAAGTGATCGATCACGGCGCGGGCGCGGTGTCGTTCTTCGCCGTGCGCGGTCAGCCGAAGCGGGTGTTCAACGTGCACCTGGACACGGTGCCGTCGTCGCCGGCGTGGACCGCCAGTCCGCATGTGCTGCGGATCGACGGCGATCGCGCCATCGGCCTCGGCGCCTGCGACATCAAGGGTGCGGCGGCGGCGCTGGTGGCCGCCGCGCAGGTGACCAAGGGCGATGCGGCCTTCCTGTTCACCACGGACGAGGAAGCCAACGATGCACGCTGCATCGCGGCGTTCCTGGCGCGTGACCACGGCTTCGGCGAAGCGATCATCGCTGAGCCGACCCGCTGCGAAGCGGTGCTCGCGCATCGCGGCATCAGTGCCGTGCGTATGGCCTTCACTGGTCAGGCGGGTCATGCGTCGGCCGAGAACGCGCTGTCGCTCAGCGCGCTGCACAACGCGATGCGCTGGGGTACGACGGCGCTGGACTTCGTGCAGGACCAGCATCATCTGCGCTTCGGCGGGCTGACCGGGCTGCGTTTCAACATCGGCCGGGTCGAAGGCGGCATCAAGGCCAACATGATCGCGCCGAGTGCGGAAGTCCGCTTCGGCTTCCGCCCGCTGCCGTCGCAGGACATGGATCAGTTGCACGCCACGTTCCGTAGTTTCGCCAATGCCGATGCGCTGGCCGAGTACGAGGAGACCTTCCGCGGTCCGTCGCTGCCGTCCGGGGATGTTGCCCGTGCGGAAGAGCGCCGTCTGGCGGCGCGCGATCTCGCGGACGAACTCGGCCTGCCGATCGGCAATGCCGTGGACTTCTGGACCGAGGCCTCGCTGTTCTCGGCCGCCGGTCTCACCGCGTTCGTCTACGGTCCGGGCGACATCGCCCAGGCGCATACGGCCGACGAATGGGTATCACTGGAGCAGTTGCAGCGCTACGCCGACAGCGTGGTCCGAATTCTCGAATAACTATGCATGGCGGGCCTTGGCTCGTCATGCACAACATCGATGACGGTGGGCCGAGGCCCGCCTTACGAAAGCAAGAAGACATGGAATCGAACAAGCAAACCCGCCAGACCATCATCCGCTTGCTGTCCAGCATGGCCAGCGCGAAGGAGATCTCGCAGTACGTCAAGCGCTTCTCGCAGCTGGATGCAAAGCGCTTCGCGGTGGTGAAGGTCGGCGGCGCAGTCCTGCGCGACGATCTGGAAGCGCTGACGTCGTCGCTGACGTTCCTGCAGGAAGTCGGCCTGACGCCGATCGTCGTGCACGGCGCCGGCCCGCAGCTGGACGAAGAGATGACGGCCGCCGGCATCACCAAGCAGACCGTCAACGGCCTGCGCGTGACCACGCCGGAAGTCCTGGCCATCGTGCGCAAGGTGTTCCTGCAGCAGAACCTGGCGCTGGTGGAAGCGCTGCAGCAGGTCGGCGCACGCGCGACGTCCATCGTGTCGGGCGTGTTCGAAGCCGAGTACAAGGACCAGGCGACTTACGGTCTGGTCGGCGACGTCACCCGCATCAATCAGGCGCCGATCGAGGCCAGCCTGAAGGCGGGTTCGATCCCGGTAATCGCCAGCATGGGCGAGACCGTCGGCGGGCAGATCCTCAACATCAATGCCGACTTCGCCGCCAACGAACTGGTGCAGGTGCTGCAGCCGTACAAGATCATCTTCCTCACCGGCACCGGCGGCCTGCTGGACGCCGAGGGCAGGGTGATCGATTCGATCAACCTGTCCACCGAGTACGACGAGCTGATGGCGCAGCCGTGGATCAACGGCGGCATGCGGGTGAAGATCGAACAGATCAAGGACCTGCTGGATCGCCTGCCGCTGACCTCGTCGGTGTCTATCACCAAGCCGGCAGAACTTGCGAAGGAACTGTTCACCCATCGCGGTTCCGGCACGCTCGTACGCCGCGGCGAACGCGTGCTGCGCTTCCAGAACGGCTGGGACGGCGTGGACCTGCCACGCCTGAAAACGCTGATCGAATCCAGCTTCGGCCGCACGCTGCTGCCGGACTACTTCGAGCGGACGACGCCTTACCGCGTCTATATCAGCGAGAACTACCGCACCGCGTTGATCCTGACGCAGGAAGAGGGCTTCGCTTACCTCGACAAGTTCGCGGTGCTGGACGATGCCCAGGGCGAAGGCCTGGGTCGCGCGGTCTGGCACGTGATGCGCGAGGAGAATCCGCAGCTGTTCTGGCGTTCGCGCCACAACAACCAGGTCAATATCTTCTACTACGCCGAATCGGACGGCTGCTACAAGCAGGAGAAGTGGAAGGTGTTCTGGTACGGCATCGAGGACTTTGGCGACATCGAACGCTGCGTCGCGCATTGCCGCACGCGCTTGCCGACGCTGAAGGACTGACATGACTTCGGCCTCACTTCCCGTCGCGTGGCAGCAGGTCCCGGTCCTGGCAGGCCGGCATGCGCGCTTGGAGCCTATGTCGCGCGACCATGTCGACAGCCTGCGCGACGCGTTGGCGGGCGATACGCTAGCCGCGCTGTGGTTCACCCAGGTGCCGAAGGCGGAAGACACGGAGGGCTACGTGGATGCCGTGCTGGCCGCACAGGCCGACGGCCGCGTGCTGCCGTTCGTGGTGCGGGATGCGGCCGGTCGCGTGGTCGGCAGTACGCGCTTTTACGGGCTGGAAGCGGACGTGCCCAAGCTCAGCATCGGCTACACCTGGTATGCGCCGGACGTCCAGCGCACCGGCGTCAACACCGAGACGAAGCTCTTGCTGCTGACGCATGCTTTCGAAACCCTGGGCTGCATCAGCGTGGTGTTCGAGACCAGCTGGTTCAACCATCGCTCGCGCGCGGCCATCGCCCGTCTGGGCGCCAAGCAGGACGGCGTGCTGCGCAACCACAAGCGCCACGCCGACGGGTCGCCGCGCGATACCGTCGTCTTTTCCATCATCGACAGTGAGTGGCCCGCGGTGAAACGCAACCTGCAGGCCCGGCTGGCGCAGCACGCACAGGAATCCCCATGAGCAGCAAGAAGACCGTCGGCATCGTCGGTGCCCGCGGCCACACCGGCGCGGAACTGATCCGCCTGATCGCCCGCCACCCGCAGCTGGAACTGGCCTTCGTGTCCTCGCGCGAGCTCGTCGGGCAGAAGGTCAGTGACCACATCCCCGGATTCGAGGGCGAGCTGCGCTACGAGACCTTGAGCCACGAGCAGGTCGGTGGCAAGGGCGCCGATGCCGTCATTCTGGCGCTGCCGAACGGCAAGGCTGCCGAACTGGTCGCGGCCATCGATGCGCAGGCGCCGGACACGGTCGTCGTCGACCTGTCGGCCGACTTCCGCTTCGACGAACACTGGTACTACGGCCTGCCCGAACTGACCCGCGGGAAGTACGCAGGACAGAAGCGCATCAGCAATCCCGGCTGCTACGCCACGGCTATGCAGTTGGCCATTGCGCCGTTGCTCGATCGACTGGCGGGGCCACCGCAGTGCTTCGGCGTGTCGGGCTACTCCGGGGCGGGCACCTCGCCGTCGGACAAGAACAACACCGAGCTGCTGCGCGACAACCTGATGCCGTACGCACTGACCGACCACATGCACGAGCGCGAGGTCAGCCGGCAGCTCGGTGTGCCGGTGGAATTCATGCCGCACGTGGCACCGCATTTCCGCGGCATCACCATGACGGTCAATATCTGGCTTCAGCAGGCGATCAAGATCGACGACGTCCGCACGCTGTACCGCGAGCGCTACGCGTCCGAGCCGCTGATCCGCATCCTCGACGAAGCGCCGTGGGTCAGCCGGATCGCCGGCAGGCACGGCGTCGAGATCGGCGGTTTCACCCTGGCGCCGGGCGGCAAGCGGCTGGTCGTGGTCGCCACGCTGGACAATCTGCTCAAAGGCGCGGCGACGCAGGCGATGCAGAACCTCAATCTTGCTTTCGGCTTCGACGAGCTGGAGAGCATTCCGCAGGAGACGACGGCATGAGCGACCTGTTGTGGCAGAAGCCCGGCGTGGCGGTGGACGCGGAGATCCAGCGTTTCCTGGCTGGCGACGATGTGGTGCTGGACCGCGAGTTCTTCCTGCACGATATCCAGGCCAGCGCGGCGCATGCCGAAGGCCTGCAGCGCACCGGCATC
Source organism: Pseudoxanthomonas sp. PXM02 (assembly GCF_014851805.1). GTDB lineage: Bacteria > Pseudomonadota > Gammaproteobacteria > Xanthomonadales > Xanthomonadaceae > Pseudoxanthomonas_A. The sequence continues at coordinate 441,729 of NZ_JACVAK010000001.1, read as the reverse complement.
CTGTCGGGCGACGAACTGGCCGGGCTGAAGCGCGAACTGGCGGTCCTCGCCGATGACTTCCGTCGCGGCGACTTCGTGCTCGACGAGCGTTTCGAGGACGGCCACTCCGCCATCGAAGCGCGCCTGACCGAACGCTTGGGCGATGCCGGCCGCAAGATCCATACCGGCCGCAGCCGCAACGACCAGATCCTGGTCGCCACGCGCCTGTGGCTGAAGGAGAAGCTGGCGCGCGTGGCCGTGCTGTCGCGCGAGATCGCCAAAGTCGCGCTGGACCGCGCGCAAGCCGAACGCGACCTGCCGATTCCCGGCTATACCCACATCCAGCGCGCCGTCGTTTCGTCGGCCGGCATGTGGTGGGCGGGCTGGGCCGAGGCTTTTATCGACAACACGATCCGCGCGCGCGACACGCTGAAGCTGGTCGATGCCAATCCGCTCGGCACCGCCGCCGGTTACGGCGTCAACCTCAAGCTGGACCGCGAGCACACCACGACGGCGCTCGGCTTCGCGCGCATGCAGGTCAGTCCGATCTACGCGCAGCTCTCGCGCGGCAAGTTCGAGCTGGCCGCGCTGGAAGCGCTCGGCGCCGCCACGCTGGATCTGCGCCGCATCGCCTGGGACCTGTCGCTGTTCACCAGCGCCGAATTCGGCTTCGTTGCGCTGCCGGCGCAGTACACCACCGGCAGCTCGATCATGCCGAACAAGCGCAATCCCGACGTCATCGAGCTGATGCGCGCCACGCACGCCAGCGTCGCCGCCGCACGCATGGAGATCGAACAACTGCTGTCGCTGCCGTCGGGGTACCACCGCGACCTGCAGGCCAGCAAGGGCGCGATCTTCCACGGCTTCGGCCGCGGCCTGCCGGCGCTGGAACTGCTGCCGGCGCTGCTGGCCAACCTGGGCTGGCGTGAAGACAAACTGCGCGCCGCGATCGATTCCGGCATGTACGCCACCGACGTTGCGGTCGAAGCCGCGGTCGCGGGCGTGCCGTTCCGCGAAGCCTACAAGGCCGCCGCCGCATCGGCCGACAGCGCAGGGCAGGGACGTACGCCGGAAGGCAGCCTAGCCGCGCGCGTCTCGCCTGGCGCGGCCGCCGATCTGCGCCTGGACGAACTGCTCGCCCGCTGGGACGCCCTGTGATCCGCTACCTCGTCATGGCGATGCGTCGTCCGTCGTTCGATGACGCCGTCATCGCGCCGCATCTTTCGTTCCTGGATGAACTGCGCGCTGCTGGCCAGTTGGAAATGACCGGCGGCTTCAGCGACAAGAGCGGCGGGGCCTACGTGCTGGTCAATGTCGCGTCGCTGGAAGAGGCGCGGGCGATCGCGGAACGCGATCCCCTGGCGCTGACCGGCACGTCCGATCTCACCGTCTACGAATGGAACACACGCTGAGCTGACCCATGACGCACGCCACGCCGCTTCCGTTCTCCGAACAACCGTTGCCGGCCTGGCGTCGCGCCGTGCTGAAGGTGGGCAGCAGCCTGCTGGCAGCCGAGGGCGAGGGGCTGAGCCCGCGCCATGCGCTGAATCTGGCGCAGTTCGTGTCGTCCAGCATCGCCGCCGGGCGCGAAGTGGTGATCGTGTCGTCCGGCGCCGTGGCCGCGGGGCGCGGGCTGCTGCACCGCAAGCCGCAGGCCGGCGTGGCGATGGCAGAACGGCAGGCGCTGGCCGCGCTGGGGCAGGCGCAGCTGATCGCGCTGTGGCAACGGTTCTTCGACCGTCCCGTGGCGCAGGTGCTGCTGACCCATGACGACCTGCGCAACCGCCGCCGTTACCTCAATGCGCGCGCCACGCTGCAGGAACTGTTGGCGCTGGGTGCGTTGCCCGTCGTCAACGAGAACGACACCGTCTCCGTCGATGAACTGAAGCTCGGCGACAACGACAATCTCGCTGCGGTCGTCGCAGCGCTGATCGACGCCGATGCGCTGTTCATCGCCACGGACATCGATGGTTTCTACACCGCCAATCCGCGCACGCACGCCGATGCGCGCCCGATCCTGGATGTCGAGGCGCTGACGCCGGAGTTCTTCGCCATGGCCGGCGGCGCTGGCAGCGGCGTCGGTACCGGTGGCATGCATACCAAGCTGGAAGCCGCGGCCAAGGCAGCGGCAGCCGGCATCGAGACCTTCCTGTTCAACGGCACACAGGCCGCGACCGTCTCCACGCTGGCGCGCGGCGCGCTGCTTGGCACGCGCTTTCGCCCGGCGCAGAACCGTCTGGCCGCACGCAAGTACTGGCTGCGCAACGTGCCCGTCGAATCGGGGGCCATCGTGGTCGATGCCGGTGCGGCGACTGCGATGAGCCAGAAGGGCGCGTCGCTGCTGCCCGGTGGCGTGGCGACGGCGGAAGGCGATTTCCGCCGTGGCGACATGGTCGAGCTGGTGCTGCGCGACGAGGCCGGCGACCGCCGTATCGCGCGCGGTGTCAGCCAGTACTCGGCGGTCGATATCCGCCGCATCGCGCGCCGCCACTCGCGCGACATCGAAGGCATCCTCGGTTACACCTACGGCGAGAACGTCGTCCATCGCGACGACCTGGTCCTGGTGTGAGCACGCAGACGGAAACCCCATGACCGGCCAGATCACCCAGCAAGCCCTGCAATGCCGCGATGCGGCCCACGCCATCGCGGCATTGCCGACCGAGGCGAAGAATGCGCTGCTGCAGGCGATGGCCGACGCATTGCTGGCCGACGAGGCGCTGATCCTGGCGGCCAATGCGCAGGACGTCGAGGCGGCTGCAGCCAAAGGCATCGGTAGCGCCATGCTGGATCGCCTGCGCTTGGACAGTGCGCGGCTGCAGGGCATTGCCAGCGCGGTGCGTGAAGTGGCGGAACTGCCGGATCCGGTCGGGCAGGTGACCCGCGCCTACGATCGTCCTAACGGCATCCATGTCGAACGCGTGCGGGTGCCGCTGGGCGTCATCGCGATGATCTACGAGGCGCGCCCGAACGTCACGGCGGATGCGGCGGCGCTGTGCCTGAAGGCCGGCAACGCGGTGATCCTGCGTGGCGGCTCGGAGGCGATCCATTCCAACACCGCCATCGCGGCGGCCTTGAAGCGCGCGTTGCGCGAAGCCGGCTTGCCGGACGCGGTGCTGACGCTGGTCGAGGATCTGCGCCGCGAGACGATCCTGGAGTTGATCCAGCTCAGCGATATCGTCGATCTGGTGATCCCGCGCGGTGGCGAGGGGTTGATCCGCTTTGTCGCGGAACACGCGCGCGTGCCGGTGATCAAGCACTACAAGGGCGTCTGCCACCAGTATGTGGACGCGGGTGCGGACGAGGATCTGGCGCTGGCGCTGCTGCTGGACGGCAAGGTGTCGCGTCCGTCCGCCTGCAATTCGCTGGAGACGCTGCTGGTCCACCGCGATATCGCACCGACCTTCCTGCCGCGTGCGGCCGAGGCGCTACGCGCGCGCGGCGTCGAGGTCCGGGCGGATGCGGCAGCCATGGCGCTGATGCCGGATGCGACCAGTGCGACGGACGACGATTTTGCCGCCGAGTTCCTCGATCTGGTGATCGCGGTTGGAGTAGTCGACGACCTGGATGCTGCCATCTCGCATATCCGTCGCTATACGTCGGACCATACCGAGGTCATCGTCACTCGCAATCCCGTCCATGCGGAGAAGTTTCTCAACGCACTGCGGTCAGCCGTGGTGATGGTCAATGCCTCGTCGCGCTTCTCGGACGGCGGCGAACTGGGGTTGGGTGCGGAGATCGGGATTTCGACCACGCGCCTGCATTCGTATGGCCCTATGGGTCTGGAAGCACTGACGGTGGAGCGGTTTGTGGTGCGCGGAGAGGGGCAGGTACGACATCCGGATTTGCTGGCCTAAGGCTCTTGGGCGAGTCCTGATGTTGGAGTTCCCAAGCTATGCTTCTGACGGAGCCTCATGCGGCGTGTAAAGCACTGTTGAGTTTTAGCGAGATTTTCCCAGGCTTATTGCGACTGGTAGGGTGGAGTCATGTTCCAGTTTGGCGAGCCTAGAGACGACTACAGGACGTTCCGCGCAGAGAATGGCGCTGACGCGCTGGGCCTTCTTATTCAATCAATCCGGTGGTATGCGGTCCGAGCATCCCATGTTCTCTATACATGGTGCTTATTCAGTGCTCTTGAGAGTAAGGAAGCTCACGAGATGTCGGCCAAGCCGATGCCTGAGGACGCTAAGTTTGTTCTTCGCCGAACGCTACTGAATGGGTTGGTGCTTGAGTTGCGTGCGCTGCACGATCGCGACAAAAGCTCCCTTGGGAGTTGTCAGATTGGTCGGCGATTGGCTGATCCTGATACTCGTTTGGCGTTCAACGCATATTTGGAAGTTCACTCCACGGCGATGCCAGATGCTGCGCAGCGTCTTAGCTATCTTGTCTACTTGGAGAAGTACTGTCGCATCATGGCGCCTCCGGCCGGGATAGCTTCGGTGCCAGCTCACCGGCTGTTCGAGAAAATGGAGCTCGTAAGGCGGATGGCAAACAAGGGTGTCGCGCACTCAACCCTTGACCATTTCAGCCTCTATCCATCTGACTTCACGGATTGCGTGGTGGCGTCGCTAACACTCGCATGCGCGGTCGAGGCTTGTATGGGTGACTTCGCGGTCAAGCACGACTACGGACGGATTGAAGAATTGGGCTACGCTGCGGCCGAGCACATACTGCATGCCGAGTTTGACCCAGATGTTTGGGTGATCAAAGCGATTCGGAAATTCCTACCACGCTGGGTAGAAGGGGGTGGAGAATTTCCTCGGTTCCCTGAGGATTTGCTTCCCAAGCAGTACTTGGTGATTCCCCTAAAGCAATAATGGTGGGCACATTGCCCTGCACGCACAAAAAAAAGCCGCCACTGGGGCGGCTTTTTCTTAAAGCCTTGAATCTATTGGTCGGGGAGACAGGATTCGAACCTGCGACCTCTACGTCCCGAACGTAGCGCTCTACCAGACTGAGCTACACCCCGACTGAGCGCGAAATTATAGGTGGGCGACCCGGCCCGGGCAAGCCCCCGACAGCATCCTCTAGCGAAAGTTAGGCCAACAGGCTGGGAAAGGCTGCGGCGGATACGCCAACGAAAGTAAAATGGCCCGTTCACGAAAGCCGGAGTCTCCCTTGATCAAGCCCCGTACCCCGCCTGGCGTCATGGAGCTGCTCCCGCGCGAGCAGATCGCGTTCCAGCGCATGCTGGACACCATCCGCCGGAACTACGAGCGCTTCGGCTTCCTGCCCGTGGAAACCCCGGTCTTCGAACTGTCCGAGACCCTGCTGACCAAGTCCGGCGGCGAGACCGAACGGCAGGTCTACTTCGTCCAGTCCACCGGCGCCCTGGCCAAGGAAGGCGAAGGCCTGCCCGAACTGGCCCTGCGCTTCGACCTGACCGTGCCGCTGGCCCGCTACGTGGCCGAACACGAACACGAACTGACCTTCCCGTTCCGCCGCTACCAGATCCAGCGCGTCTATCGCGGCGAGCGCCAGCAGCGCGGCCGCTTCCGCGAGTTCTACCAGTGCGACATCGACGTCATCGGCAAGGACGCACTGAGCGTTCGCTTCGACGCCGAGATCCTGGCCGTCATCCACGCCGTCTTCAGCGAACTGGGCATCGGCGAGTTCACCATCCAGTTGAACAACCGCAAGCTGATGCGCGGCTTCTTCGAAGCGCAGGGCGTCACCGACGGCGAGCAGCAGGCGCTGGTGCTGCGCGAAGTCGACAAGCTGGACAAGCGCGGCGCCGACTACGTGCGCGAAACGCTGACTGGCGAAGGCTTCGGCATGTCGGTCGAGGGCGTCGACCGTATCCTCGAGTTCGTCGCCATGCGCAGCACCGGCCACGCCGACGCGCTGGCCAAGCTCGATGCGCTGGGGCAGGGCAGCGAGACCTTCAACCAGGGCATCGCCGAACTGCGCGAGGTGCTGGAGCTGGTCAAGGCGCTGGGCGTGCCCGAGAGCGCGTACTGCCTGAACTTCTCCATCGCGCGCGGCCTGGACTACTACACCGGCACCGTCTACGAGACGCAGCTGGACGGTTACCCGCAGATCGGCTCGATCTGCTCGGGCGGCCGCTACGAAGACCTTGCCAGCCACTACACCAAGTCGAAGCTGCCGGGTGTTGGCATCTCGATCGGCCTGACCCGCCTGTTCTGGCAGCTGCGCGAAGCCGGCCTGATCGCGGGTAGCGACGAAAGCAGCGTGCAGGCGATGGTCGCCCTGATGGACGACGGCCAGTTGGCCGAATCGCTGGATATCGCGCGCCGCCTGCGCGCGGCCGGCATCAACACCGAAGTGCAGATGGAAAGCCGCAAGCTGGCCAAGCAGTTCCAGTACGCCTCGCGTGCGGGCATCCGTTTCGTGGTGCTGGCGGGCGAGGAGGAACTCGCGCGCGGCGCGGTGACGGTCAAGGACCTGGTGCGCGAGCAGCAGTTCGAAGTGAAGCGCGAGGAGCTGGCCAGCAGCCTGAAGGTCGAGCTGGAACAGGCCCGCGTACTGGCGGGGCGCTGACATGAAGCCGATCCTGCTGGATGGCAAGTCGCTGACCCGCGACAAGCTGGTCGAGATCGCGTTCGGCGCCAGCGTCGAACTGGACAAGGGCGCGCTGAAGGCCGTCGCGCGCGCCGCCGACTTCCTGGCCGAACAGGTCCGCCGCGAAGAGCCGATCTACGGCGTCTCCACCGGCTTCGGCAGCAACGCCGACAAGCTGCTCGGTGCACATCCGCTGCGCGACGAACTGCCGGGGGCGGTGAAGTCCGGTCGTTCGCTGCACGAGGAACTGCAGTACAACCTGATCGTCACCCATGCCGTGTGCGTGGGCGAGCCGATGGCGCCGGAGATCGTCCGCGCCATGCTCGGCATCCGCATCAACACGCTGCTGAAGGGGCATTCCGGCATCCGCGTGGAGACCCTGCAGGCGCTGGCAGCGATGCTCAACGCCGGCATCGTGCCGGTGGTGCCGTCGCTGGGTTCGGTCGGCGCCTCGGGCGACCTGGCGCCGCTGTCGCACCTGGCCATCGTGCTGCTGGGCGGCGGCGAAGCGTTCTATGAAGGCGAGCGCATTGCCGGTGCTGATGCGCTGAAGCGCGCGGGCCTGTCGCCGGTCAGCCTGTCGTACAAGGAAGGCCTGGCGCTCAACAACGGCACCGCACAGATGCTGGCGATGGGCGTGCTGGCCACGTACCGCCTGGACCAGCTGCTGGATACCGCCGACCTCGCTGCCGCGATGACGATCGACGCGTTCGCCGGCCGCCTGGGCGCGTTCGCCGAGGAAGTGCACGCGCTGCGCCCGCATCCGGGCCAGGTGCACGTCGCGGGGCGGTTGCGCGATCTGCTCGACGGTTCGACGCTGGCCGACATTCCTTATCACCTGGTGCCGAAGTTCCGCCCGTGGCTGCCGCGCAGCTGGGACACCGCCGAGGCGCAGGCGCTGCGTTTCGACATCGGCTGGGACTGGGTGCCGACCGACCAGCGCCACGGTCGCGAGAAGTTCTACCTGCGTTTCATGCCGTTCCGCGGCGGCAAGAAGCACCAGCCGCAGGACAGCTACTCGCTGCGCTGCATCCCGCAGGTGCATGGCGCCGTGCGTGATGCGGTCGAGCAGGCGCGTCGCGTGCTGGAGATCGAACTCAACGCGGTCACCGACAATCCGCTGGTGTTCCCGGACAAACAGTCCGAGCACGTCGAAGAGCAGGTGATCTCCGCCGGCCACTTCCACGGCATGCCGCTGGCGCTGGCGATGAGCTACGTGAAGGCGGCCATCCCGACGCTGGCCTCCATCTCCGAGCGCCGCCTCAACAAGCTGGTCGATCCGTCGACCAACGACGGCCTGCCGGCATTCCTGATCGGCAACGAGGACGGTACCGAGTCGGGCCACATGATCGTGCAGTACTCGGCGGCGGCCATCGTCAACGACCTGGCCAGCCGCGCGCACCCGGCCAGCGTGTTCTCGGTGCCGACCAGCGCGAATGCGGAAGACCATGTGTCGATGGGCGCCAACGAAGCACGCCACGTGCTGGCGATGGTGCAGGACCTGGGCAAGGTGCTGGCGCTGGAGCTGTACACCGCCGCACAGGCACTGGACCTGCGTCGCGACATGATCAATGCCGCCCGCGCCCTGTCGGATCGCACCGACGCCGAAGGCCTGGCCGTGAAGGTCGCGGGTGGTCCGCAGGCGGGTGCTGAAGGGCGCGACGGATTCCTGGCCGAAGTCGAAGCCCTGCGCTCCGCGCTGGCATCCAGCGAAGCCTTCCATCCCGGCCACGCTGTCGCGGCCGCACACGCCGCGATCCGCGCGAAGATCCCGTTCCTCGATCGCGACCGTGCGCTGGATGGCGAAGTGGCTACCGCGGTGCGTCTGGTGGAATCAGGCGAGATCCTCGCCGCGGTCCGCAATCGCTGAGCCGTCGGGAAAAGTAGGTGTGGGAGCGACGTAAGTCGCGAGCTTTTTAAAGCTATCGCGACTTACGTCGCTCCCACACCTGAGATCCCCAGTCCTACAGCGTCCTTACGCAATCCCGCCCTTCGGCCTTGGCGGCATACAGCGCCTGGTCGGCCACCTGCAACGCAGACTCCAGGCTGTCGCGGGCTTCCAGGTCGACGCAGTGCACGCCGATGCTGGCCGAGACCGCGATCTCCAGTTCACCGCTGCGGCATGGCTGCGCACGCAGTGCCTGGCGCAGTTCTTCGGCGACCACGCTGGCTTCGCCCAGGCCCATGCCGGGCAGGGCGGCGATGAACTCCTCACCGCCGAATCGCGCCAGCAGCGCGCCGTGCGGGCGCAGCGTCTCGGCCAGTGTGTTCGACGTGCAGCGCAGGCAGTCGTCGCCGACCAGGTGGCCGTAGGTGTCGTTGATGCGTTTGAAGTGGTCCAGGTCGATCATCAGCAGCGAGATCGGCCGTTGCGAGTTGCGCGACTGCGACAGCAGGTGCTCGAAGGCTTCGCGGAAATGCGTGCGGTTGTAGAGATCAGTCAGGCCGTCGAGGCGGCTGGATTCGCGCAGCCGGTGGTGAGCGCTCTCCAGTTCCGACATCGCCTGGCGCAGTTCGCCGGTCCGCTCGATCACCTGCGCTTCGAGCGAATTCTTGGCATCGCGCACGATGCGTTCGTTCTCGTTGCGCAGGGCGGCGTAGCGGTAACCCAGCGCCACCGACAGCAGCAGCATTTCCAGCGCCGAACCGATCTGCACGCCGTACTCGGTCAGGAAGGTCTTGGGCAGCAGGCCGAACGCCAATGCCACGAAGATGCCGGTGCCCAACAGGAACATCGCCCAGGCCAGCAGGAACACCTTCGCCGGCCGGTAGCCGGTGCGCACCACCATCAGCGTGATCACCGCGATCCAGACGATGCTGGGGAACACCGCCGCCGAAGCGATCGGCGTGGCCACGTGGTACGGCAGCTGGGTCGCCGCAATGCCGAGCAGCACGAAGAAGCCGATGATCGCCTTGCTGATGCGGTCGCCCAGCCGCCATCGCGTGCCCAGGTCCAGGAACGTACGCGAGAACTGCTGCATGCCGATCTGCGCCAGGCAGACCGACAGCGGTACCGATTTGTCCGCCAGCCAGGTGGAATGCGGCCACAGGTACTCGAAGCCCAGGCCGTTGAGGGTGAACAGCACCAGCCCGAACGCGCTGATGTGGAACAGGTACCAGAAGTAGCTGCCGTCGCGCAGCACCAGCCACAGCACCAGGTTGTAGAAGAACAGCGCCAGCAGGATGCCGTAGTAGATGCCGATGCCCAACTGGCCATCGCGCGACAGTTCGGCGAAGGCGGCGGGCGTGTACAGGAACAGCGGCACCTGCATCGAGCTCTGGCTCTGCACGCGCACGATCAGGTCGACCTGTTGGCCCGTCGGCAGGTCGAGCCAGAAGTTGGGATGGCGATAGCGGACGCTGCGCTGTTCGAACGGAAAGGTGTCGCCGCCGACGTGGTGTACCGTGCGGCCGTCGGGGTAGCGCGCATACACGTCGATGCGGTCGCTCAGGGCGTACTGCTGTACCAGCAGCCAGCGCTGCTCGCGTGCGTTTTCGTTCGTCACGGCCACGTGGAACCAGAACGCGCCGGTCTGGAAGCCGAATGACGCATCGCCATTGGGGAGCGGACCGAAACGCCCGGCGTCGAGCAGGCGCTTCGCGTCGGCAAGCGTCGCGCTGCCGCCGGCGTCGTGCAGGTAGGTGGTCTGCGGCGCCAGCGGCAGGTAGCTGGCGTCGGTGGCGATCCGGGCGGGCGTGTCGGCGGCGGCCAGCAGGGGAAGGAACGCCAGCAACAGGAAGCACACGCGGGCAGCGAGCCGGCGGCCCATGCGGAGTGCGTTTCGCGGTGACTGCATGCCCGTCCCCCCCGGGTGGCCCTCAGGGCCGTCGGAGTCTCCGGTCCGGCGTTCAGGCGTCCTTGGCAGTGTACTCATCGTCCGTGTCCGCTCCAGTCCATCGCGGTCCCCCGTGCTGTCCTGCCCAAGACAACGCAATCCGCGCCCGTATCCAGACAGTGCGGTTCAGGCAACGCGATCCAGCAAGGGGCGCGGCCCGGATGACGGCGGCTTGACGCTCCGCAGCAATCGCATTAATGTACTAGCGCATTAATACATTGGATGACCCTTCCCGTGAAGCGCCGTTCCCCCAACGAAGACTCGGATACCGCCGCCGGCCCGCTGCTCGCGCTGTCCGACGCCCTGGCCGCGCTGGGCCAGGCGGATGAGGTGCGGGCGTTTCTGGAAGACCTCTGCACGCCGGCGGAGCTGGAAGCCATGTCCGACCGCTGGCGGGTGGTGCCCCTGCTGTTGAAGGGGGTCCCTTACCGCGAGATCCATGACCTGACCCAGGTCAGCGTGACCACCATCGGCCGCGTCGCCCGCACGCTGGAACGCGGCGCCGGCGGTTACGCCACCGCCGTCCAGCGCCAGCAGGCCGCGACGGCTTCCGCTTCCCACTGAGTTCTCCCATGAGTCCCTCCCTGACCCCCGCGACGCGCGAGCGTCTGCGCATCGCCATCCAGAAGAGCGGTCGGCTGGCCGAGCCTGCGCGCACCTTGTTGGCTGCCTGTGGCCTGAGCTGGCGCGAGAGCCGCGACAAGCTGTTCTGCTACGGCGAATCCCTGCCGGTCGACCTGCTGCTGGTCCGCGACGACGACATCCCCGGGCTGATCGCCGATGGCGTCTGCGATTTCGGCATTGTCGGCCGCAACGAACTGGACGAGCAGGCCGGCGAGCGTGCCCTCAACGGCTTGCCGCCCGCCTATCGCGAACTGCGCCCGCTGGGTTTCGGCAGTTGCCGTCTGATGCTGGCCATCCCGGAGAGCTGGGAGTGGGAAGGTCCGCAGCAGCTGCAGGGCCTGCGCATCGCCACCAGCTATCCGTCGGTTCTGCGCCAGTGGCTGCAGGCGCGCGGCATCGACGCTGCGGTGGTCGAACTGTCCGGTTCGGTGGAGATCGCGCCGAAGCTCGGCACGGCCGACCTGATCTGCGATCTGGTATCGAGCGGCGCGACGCTCGCCGCCAACCAGCTGAAGCCGGTTGAAACCCTGCTCGACAGCGAGGCGGTGCTGGCAGGACCGGCACGCGAGTTCGACGACGCCCGCGCCGGTCTGGCCGACATGCTGCTGCGCCGTCTGGACGGCGTGCTGAAGCTGAAGGACAGCAAGCTACTGATGTTCCGCGCCGAGCGTGACACCGTGCCGGCCCTGTCGCGGCTGCTGGGCGACAGCGACGGGCTGATCACCCTGCCGGGCGGCGAGGAAGGTCCGCTGTCGCTGCAAGCGATGTGCCACGGCACGGTCACTTGGCAACGACTCGAAGAACTGCAGCGTGCCGGCGCGCAGGGTTTGATGGTGCTGTCGGTCGAGAGGTCGCTGGCATGAGCGCTTCGCCTGCACCCGTGTACGACTGGAACGCACTGGATGCGGCGGCGCGCAGCGCATTGCTGGCGCGTCCGGTGCAGACCGTGGCGCAGCGCACGCGCGAGTCCGTCGCCGCGCTGCTGGACGACGTGCAGACGCGCGGCGATGAGGCACTGCGAGAGGTCACCGCGCGTTTCGACGGCGTGGAGCTCGCCACGTTCGAAGTCAGCGCCGAGGAATTCGCCGCTGCGCACGCCGCCGTTCCCGCGGATCTGCGGCATGCGATGCAGGAGGCGGCCGAGCGCATCGAGGCGTTCCACCGCGCTGGCATGGCACAGCCGTATGCGGTGGAAACCGCTCCTGGCGTGGTCTGCGAGCGCGTGATCCGCCCGATTCCGCGCGTGGGCCTGTACGTGCCGGCCGGCAGCGCGCCGCTGCCGTCGACGGCGCTGATGCTGGGCGTCCCCGCGCGTCTGGCGGGTTGCCGCGAAGTAGTGCTGTGCACACCGCCGCGCCGCGATGGCACGGCGGATCCGGCGGTGCTGGTCGCCGCGCAACTGACCGGCGTGCGCCGCGTGTTCAAGCTGGGCGGTGCGCAGGCAATCGCGGCAATGGCGTTCGGCACCGACAGCGTGCCGGCCTGCGACAAACTGTTTGGTCCAGGCAACAGTTACGTGACCGAAGCCAAGCGGCAGGTGACGCAAACAGGCGCCGCCGCCATCGATATGCCGGCGGGTCCATCCGAAGTGCTGGTGATCGCTGATGCCGGCGCGGATGCGGGCTTTGTCGCGGCCGACCTGCTGTCGCAGGCCGAGCACGGGCCGGATTCGCAGGTGCTGCTGCTGTCCGATGACGAAGGTTTGATCGCACGGGTGCAGGCCGAACTGGCGACGCAGCTTGCCGCGCTCGACCGTGCCGATATCGCGCGGCAGGCGCTGTCGGCGTCGCGCCTGGTCAAGGTCGCTTCGCTGGATGACGCCTTCGCGATCAGCAACCGCTATGCGCCGGAACACCTGATCGTCGCGTTGCGCGAGCCGCGTGCGTGGCTGGATCGCGTGGAGGCGGCGGGTTCGGTGTTCCTCGGCGACTACACGCCGGAGGCGCTGGGCGACTACTGCAGCGGCACCAACCACGTGCTGCCCACCAGCGGTGCGGCGCGTGCCTACAGCGGCGTCAGCGTGGCCAGCTTCCAGAACTTCGTCAGCGTGCAGTCCGCCAATCGCGCGGGCATCGCCGCCATCGGTGAGTGCGCGCTGACGCTGGCGCGCGCCGAAGGACTGGATGCGCACGCCAATGCCGTTGCGCTGCGCCTGCGCAAGGCGGCCGCATGAGCGGCGTCCTGTCTCTCGTCCGTCCGGACCTGCGCGATTTCGCCGGTTACAAGTCCGCGCGCAGCGAGGCGCTGCGGGGCGATGTCTGGTTGAACGCCAACGAGTCCGCGTGGGCGAATCCTGCCGACGGACAGGGTCGCAGCCGGCGCTATCCCGATCCGCAGCCGCCAGCGTTGCGTGCGCGGTTGGCGCAACTTTATGGGGTTTCTCCGGAACAGCTGCTGGTCGGCCGCGGCAGCGACGAGGCGATCGACCTGCTGGTGCGCGCGCTGTGCGTGCCGGGTCAGGACGCGATCGTGGTGACGCCGCCGGTGTTCGGCATGTATGCGGTGTGCGCGAGGCTGCAAGGCGCCCCGATCCTCGAAGTGCCGCTGCTGGACAGCGACGACGGCCTGGTCGCCGATCTCGACGCGATCCGTGAAGCAGCGATGGGGCAGGGCGCCAAGCTGGTCTTCCTGTGCTCGCCGTCGAATCCGGCCGGTTCGGCCATTCCGCTCGACGCCATCGCGTCGCTGGCCCGCGCGTTGGAAGGCAAGGCGCTGGTCGTGGTCGACGAGGCCTATGGCGAGTTCGCCGACAGCGCATCCGCAACCACGCTGCTGACAGCGCATTCCAACATCGCCGTGCTCCGCACACTGTCCAAGGCCCATGCGCTGGCAGCGGCACGGATCGGTGTCGTGATCGGCGATGCGGACCTGATTGCCGTGCTGCAGCGCTGCCAGGCGCCGTATCCGGTGCCGACGCCATGCGCCGACCTTGCACTGGAAGGCCTGTCGGACGCCGCGCTCGCGCAGACCCGCGAGCGTGTTGCGCTGGTGCGCAGCGAGCGCGAGCGCCTGCGCACCGCACTCGAGACCACGGCCGGCGTCCGGCGCGTCTACGCGTCGCAAGGCAATTACCTGCTGGCCCGCTTCGACGACGCGGAAGGTGCTTTCCGCGCGCTGCTCGCTACCGGCGTCGTGGTCCGCGACCAGCGCGCCGCGCCGCAACTGGGCGACGCCTTGCGCATCACCATCGGGTCGCCGACCCAGAACGACCGCGTGATTGCGGCCCTCAACGCGCAGGAGCAGGCCGCGTGACGCCCATCCTTTTCATCGACCGCGACGGCACCCTGATCGAGGAGCCCGAGGACTTCCAGATCGATGCGTACGAAAAGGTGCGCTTCGTGGCCGGCGTGATCCCGGCGCTGCTGAAGTTGCGCGATGCGGGTTACCAGTTCGTCATCGTCAGCAACCAGGACGGCCTTGGCAGCGAGCAGTATCCGCGTGACAGTTTCGACGGCCCGCAGGCGCTGATGATGCAGGTGTTCGAAAGCCAGGGCATCCGCTTCCGCGAGGTGCTGATCGACGAAAGCTGGCCGCACGAGAACAAACCCACGCGCAAGCCCGGCATCGGCCTGATGGTCCCGTACCTGCAGGACCGCAGCATCGATTGGGCGCGTTCGGGCATGGTCGGCGACCGGCCGACCGACATCCAGTTCGCCGACAATCTGAAGATCCGCGGCTTTCAGTTGAAGACCGCGCAATTCGGCGGTGAGTGGGACTGGGCCGGCATCGCGCATGAACTGGCGGATGCGCCGCGCCGCGCCGTCGTCCAGCGCAACACCAAGGAGACGAAGATCCGAGTCGAAGTCGACCTGGATCGCGTCGCCGAACCGGTCGCGAAGACCGGCCTGCCGTTCTTCGACCACATGCTGGAGCAGATCGGTAAGCACGGCGGTTTCGCGCTGGACGTGCGCGCCGACGGCGACCTGCACATCGACGAGCATCACACCGTCGAGGACACCGGCCTTGCGCTGGGCCAGGCGCTGAAGGAAGCGCTGGGCGATAAGCGTGGCATCGGCCGCTACGGTTTCACGCTGCCGATGGACGAAACCTTGGCCAGCGCCGCACTCGACTTCAGCGGGCGGCCGTACTTCGTCTTCAGCGGCGAGTTCAAGCGCGAGCGCGTCGGCGACCTGCCGACCGAGCTGGTGCCGCATTTCTTCCGGTCTCTTTGCGATGCATCCGGACTGAACCTCAACCTCAAGGTGGAAGGCGACAACGACCACCACAAGGTCGAAGCCAGCTTCAAGGCGCTGGCGCGTGCGCTCCGCCAGGCCATCAAGCGCGAAGGCGCGGAACTGCCATCGACCAAGGGTGCGTTGTGATGAACGTGGTTCTGGTGGATGCCGGTGGCTCCAACATCGGGTCGGTGCGCTATGCGCTGCAGCGGCTCGGCGTCGAGGCGGAGCTGACCGGCGACGCCGATGTCATCCGTAGCGCCGACCGCGTGATCCTTCCTGGTGTGGGTGCAGCGGCGGTCTGCATGGCAAGGTTGAGGGAACTGGATCTGGTCGACGTTCTGCGGGCGTTGGACAAGCCGCTGCTGGGCGTCTGCGTCGGAGTGCAGTTGCTGTTTGCGCATTCCGAGGAGGACGACACGGAATGCCTTGGCCTGCTGCCGGAACGCGTACGCAAGCTCCCCACGGCGCCGGGGATCCGCGTGCCGCACATGGGCTGGAACACGCTGCAGCGCAACCGTGACGCGTCGCTACTTGAAGGTATCGCGGACGGTGACCATGCCTACTTCGTCCACAGCTATGCCGCACCCGTCGATGACGACTGCCTGTGCAGTAGCGAGCATGGCCAGCGCTTCGCCGCCGTCGTGCAGCGGGGCAATGTCGCGGGTGCGCAATTCCATCCCGAGCGTTCGGGCGCCGTCGGCGCGCGTCTGCTGAAGAATTTCATCGAGTACGGATTGCAATGACCGGTTTCACCGTTTATCCCGCCATCGACGTGCGCGAAGGTCGCGTCGTACGCCTGGCGCAGGGCGACTACGCCCGTGAAACGCGCTACGAAGGCGCGCCACTGGATGTCGCCTTGCGCTATGCCGTGCAGGGTGCCGAATGGCTGCATCTCGTCGATCTGGATGCCGCGCGCGCCGGCGGCTACACGCTGGCGCCGCTGCTGGTCGAGATCGCACGGCACACGCCATTGAAGGTGCAGACGGGCGGCGGCGTCCGCCAGCGCGACGACGTCGCCCGCATCCTCGATGCCGGCGCCGATCGCGTGGTTATCGGCTCGCTGTCGGTGCGCGAGCCCGACACGGTGCTGGCGTGGCTGGCCGAGTTCGGCAGTGACCGAATCACGGTGGCGCTTGACACGCGTCGTGACGGGGACGGCATCTGGCGCTTGCCGGTGCATGGCTGGACCGAGACGGCGTCGGAGACGCTGGGCGAACTGGCGACGCGCTACGCCGAGGCGGGCCTGCGCCATCTGCTGTGCACCGACATCGCCCGCGACGGCATGCTGACCGGCCCCAACCTGGACCTGTACGCGCATCTGCGTGCGACCGTGCCGGCGCTTGCCGTGCAGGCCTCGGGAGGCGTCAGTGCGGTGGTCGATATCAACGGAGCCCGCGATGCCGGCTGCGCGGGCATCGTGCTGGGGCGCGCGCTGCTGGAAGGTCGCTTCACGCTGCCGGAGGCATTGGCGTGCTGAGCCGGCGCATCATTCCGTGCCTGGACGTACGCGAGGGCCGCGTGGTGAAGGGCGTGAAGTTCCGTGACCACGTGGACATGGGCGATATCGCCGATCTCGCGTTGCGCTATCGCGACCAGGGTGCCGACGAACTGGTGTTCTACGACATCAGTGCGAGTCCGGAAGGGCGCTCCGTCGACTACGCGTGGATCGAACGGGTGTCGCGCCTGCTCGACATTCCGTTCTGCGTGGCCGGCGGCATCCGTGATGTCGACACGGCCCGGCGCGTGCTCTACAGCGGCGCCGACAAGGTGTCGGTCAACACGCCGGCGTTGGAACGGCCTGATCTGATCGGCGAGCTGGCCGAAGCGTTCGGGGTGCAGTGCGTGGTTGTCGGCGTGGACTCGATCCTGGAAGCGGATGGCGAATGGCGCGTGCGCCGCTACACCGGCGACCCGTCGAAGATGCAGGGCGCCGGCCTGCGGACGCTGGACTGGGTGTCGCAGGCGCAGGAACTGGGTGCGGGCGAGATCGTGTTGAATTGCATGGATCAGGACGGCGTGCGGCGCGGCTACGATCTGGTGCAACTGAAGGCGGTACGTTCCGTATGCGACGTGCCCCTGATCGCCTCCGGCGGTGCGGGCGAGATGGAGCATTTCGCCGACGTGTTCCTGCAGGCGGATGTCGACGGCGCACTGGCCGCCAGCGTTTTCCATAGTGGCCATATCGCGATTCCCGCGTTGAAGAGCGTATTGGCCGAGCAAGGCATCGAGGTGCGGCGTGACAACTGAGAATCAGCGGTCGGGCATCGATTCCGCTTCGCTCGACTGGAACAAGGGCGATGGCCTGCTGCCCGTCATCGTGCAGGACGCATCGAACCTGCGCGTGCTGATGCTGGGCTACATGAACCTTGAAGCGCTGGACGCGACACTGGCTAGCCGGCGCGTGACTTTTTTCAGCCGCAGCAAACAGCGCTTGTGGACCAAGGGTGAAAGCTCGGGTCATGTGCTGGAGCTCGTGTCGGTCGACGTGGATTGCGACAACGACACGCTGCTCGTGCTCGCGCAACCGCAAGGCCCGACCTGCCATCTGCAACGGCCCAGCTGCTTCCCGTCGGCGCCGTCGGCGTTCCTGTCCGAGCTGGATGCACTGGTCGAGCAGCGCGAACGCGAACGGCCGGCAGACAGCTACACCACACGCCTGTTCGAGGGCGGCGTCCGCCGTATCGCGCAGAAGGTGGGCGAGGAGGGCGTGGAGACCGCGCTCGCCGCCGTGGCGCAGGACGAAACCGCGCTGCTGGGCGAGAGTGCCGACCTGCTTTACCACTTGGCCGTGCTGCTCCGGTCCCGTGGGCTCTCGCTGGCCGACACCATTGAGGTCTTGCGCGCTCGCCATGCGTCCTCATGAGCCGGGTTCGCTTCATGTAGGAGCGAAGTAAGTCGCGATCGTGGATCAGGGGAAAACGTGGAGTTCCATCGCCCGTTGCGCTGACTCGCACTTCTTCGGCCGTGCGGTCGCGACTTACGTCGCTCCTACAGGGAAGCCGTTGCTGTCATCGCGGCTGCGCCATAATCCGTCGGTCGCCCCAGCCGGAGTTCCCGTGCGCGCATCGCTGACCGCCCTGTTGCTGGCCTGCCTGGCCGTTCCCGCCCATGCGCTGCCACCGCCCTGCAGCAGTGGCGTGGTCTTCGAGGATCGCAACGGCAACGGCGTGCGTGACGCGGGCGAACCCGGCATCCCGGGCGTCAAGGTCTCCGACGGTGCGCAAGTCGCCATCACCAACGCGCAGGGCGAGTACGATGTCCCTTACGAAGACGGGCGCACGCTGTTCGTCATCAAGCCGGCCGGCTATGACCTGTCGGTGCGGCGGGATGGGATGCCGGATTTCTGGCACAACCGGCAGTACCACAAGGGGCCGGCTTTGAAATATGGCGGCATCCCCCAGCGTCAGCCGGGCTGCAAGCATTTCGGCCTGCGTCCGCGCGAAACGACGCCGGGCGATGGTGCATTCGAAGCCTTGCTGCTCGCTGACAGCCAGACGGCATCCGTGAAGGACGTGGACTACTACTGGCGCGACATCGTGCAGCCGCTGGTCGGCAAGCACGGGGCGTCGCTGGGCCTGACGCTGGGCGACGTAACCAACGACGACCTGGCGTTGTACCCCGAGTTGCTGCGGACGACGATGAGCCTGCAGGTGCCGTGGCTGTTCATCCCCGGCAACCACGATATCGATTTCGATGCGGCGGATGACGGTGATTCATTGCGCACGTTCCGCCACCACCTGGGACCCGACACGTTCGCGTGGGAAGAAGAGGCGGTGACCTTCATCGGGCTGGACGACATCATCTACCAGCCGGGGAAATCGCCTTCCTATCTCGGAGGCCTGCGCGAGGACCAGTTCGCCTTCCTGCAGGCGTACCTGCCGACCGTCCGCAAGGACCGGCTGCTCGTGATCGGCGTGCACATCCCGTTCTTCGAAGAGGGACCGCGTGGCTTCCGTGCCGCGGACCGCGACCGGCTGTTCGCGCTGCTGAAGGATTTCCCGCACCTGTTGCTGCTGAGCGGGCATACCCATACGCAGCGGCACTGGTATCACGATGCCGCCACCGGCTGGCACGGTCTGCAGCCGTTGCACGAGTACAACGTGGGTGCCGCGTGTGGCGCCTACTGGTCGGGCGTGAAGGATGCCGAAGGCATTCCCGACACGGTCATGGCCGATGGCACCCCGAACGGCTATGCGCGGCTGCGGGTGATGGCCGGCGGCGACTACGCGTTGTCGTGGCATCCGGCACGCAGCCAGGACGAAAGCGGCATCGGCCTCCACGCGCCCAAGGTGTTGCGCAAGGGCGCGTATCCGGCGTGGGGCCTCTACGCCAACGTCTACATGGGACAGGCGGATACGCGCGTGGAGTTCCGCGTCGATGCCGGCGAATGGAAGCCGATGAAGCGTGTCGAGCAGCCGGATCCCGCGCTGCTGGCCGAGAACATGCGCGATGACCTCGCGGACGCGCTGCGCGGCTTTGACCGCTCGCCGGAAGCCGAACCCTCGCATCACCTGTGGCGCGCGGCGTTGCCGACCGACCTCGCCGAAGGCGAGCACCACGTGGAGGTTCGCGCGTTCGATCGCTGGCGTGGCGAGAAGACGGCAAGGACCACCTATCGCTTGCAGACCGCGGAGCCCTGAGCATGGCCACGCCCGACCTTCCGATCGAACATTTCGCCGACGCGGTTGCGTGGGAGCGCTGGCTGGAACAGCACCCCGATTCGGCAGGGCTATGGCTGAAGATCGCCAAGAAGGAGGCCGGCATTCCATCGGTGACCTATGCCGAAGCACTCGACGTGGCGCTGTGCCATGGCTGGATCGACGGGCAGAAGAAGGGTCTCGACGCGCAGTTCTTCCTGCAGCGCTTCACCCCGCGGCGTGCGCGCAGCACGTGGTCGAAAATCAACGTGGCCAAGATCGATGCCCTCATCGCGGCCGGACGCATGCGGCCGGCGGGATTGCGCGAAGTCGAGGTGGCAAAGGCGGACGGGCGCTGGGACGCGGCCTACGACGGCGCGAAGTCGATGGAGGTGCCGCCGGAGCTGGCGAAGGCGCTGGCGCTCGCCAAGCATCGCAAGGCGAAGGCCTTCTTCGATACGCTGGACAGGACCAATCGCTACGCCGTGTGCTGGCGCGTGCAGACAGCCGTGAAGCCGGAGACGAAGCGTGCCCGCGTCGAGAAGCTGGTCGCGATGCTCGGGCGCGGCGAGAAGATCCACGACTGAACCGCAGAAACGGAAACGCCTCCCGGCGGGAGGCGTTCTGGGACCTGGCGGGCGCGCGAAGGCTGGCGGGCGAGGTTCACGTGGCTGGCTTGCGGATGGCTGGCTGGCGACGTGGCGCGCAGTCTAGGCAATTGTCCGTGGCGATGTAGAAACGCGAATCGCTCTCATCGCGACGCGCGGCTGGCGCGCACGCTGAGCCATGCCCCCGTAAGCAGCAGCGTGATCGCGACAGCTTGTATCCAGTGCGCCTGCGCGCGTCCCGAGGCTACCAGCAGCAGGGTGGACAGCAGTGGCGCCAGATAGGACAGGCTGCCCAGCAGCGCGATGTCGCCGCGCTTGGTGCCGTGGTCCCACAGCCAGAAGGCGGCGCCCACCGGACCGACGCCCATCAGCACCAGCACGATCCATTGGCTGGTCGTCGGCACCGCGGTCTGTTCGCTGAGCAGATGCGCAACAGCCCCCAACGCGGCTACACCGGCGCAGGCGACAGTGATGGCGGCGGTGGGCACGTTGGCATAGCGTCGGTTCAGCACCGAGTACAACGACCAGATCAGCGCCGCGCCCAATGCCGCCAGATATCCGGGAACATGCGTAGGCTCGACCTGCAGGCTGCGTCCACGCGTCACCAGCAGCACGGCCGCCACCAGGCCCAGCGCCGTGCCCAGCCATTGGCCGGGACGGACCGAGACGCCGCCGATCAGCCCGGCGAACACCACGATCAGTAACGGCCACATGTAGTTCAGCAGGTTGGCTTCCACCGCCGGCGCGCGCTTCAGCGCGATGAAGTAGAGCGCGTGGTAGCCGAACAGCGCCAGCGTCGACAGCGCGAGCGCAGGCAGTGGCTGACGGAGTTCGCGCCAGCCCTCGCTACCGCGCAGCGCGGCTCGGGACAGGCCCAGCAGGGCCGCGATGCCGAAGCCGATCGCCAACACCTGGAACGGGGGCAGGCTGCCGGTGGCGGTTGTCAGCAGGGCAAGCGATGCCCACAGCAGGATCGCGACCAGGCCGACCAGTGTGGCCCGGCGCAGCGCGGCGGTGTCGCTCACGCGGCAGGCAGCGCGATGTCGGCGAAGGAGTCGACGCGTGCGTGACCGCGGGCATCGTCGCCAGTGCGCGGCTGCGGATAGTCGTCCAGCCTGTCGACCAGCCGCGTCTGCAGTCCCGCGTCGCGCGCGGCTTCGAGTTCCTCGACCACGTCGGACAGGAACAGGATCTTGTCCGGCGCCACGTCGATGCGTTCGGCGATCGTGCGGTAGCTGTCCGCGTCGCGCTTGCCGCCGATCTCGGTGTCGAACCAGCCCGAGAACAGTGGCGTCAGGTCACCCGCATCGCTGTGGCCGAAGAACAGCTTCTGCGCGGGTACCGAACCCGACGAGTACACGTACAGCGGATAACCCTGCGCATGCCACTCGCGCAGGGCGGGTGCGGCATCGGGATAGATGTGGGCGGTGAAATCGGCATCGCGGTAGCCGGCTTCCCAGATCAGTCCCTGCAGTGCCTTCAGCGCGGTGTGCTTGCGGTCCTGGTCGATCCAGCCCTGCAGCGTCTCGACGATGACGTCATCGCTGCAGATGCTGCCGTGCTCGGTGGCCACAACATCCAGCCAGCGGCGGACCTCCGGTTCCTGGCCATGCTCACGTACGAAGTCGGGCAGGGCGCGGCGCGCATACGGGAACAGCACGTCCTTCACGAACGAGATGCTGCTGGTGGTGCCTTCGATGTCGGTGAGGATCGCGGAAACGGGCATGGAACGGGATCTTCGAAAAGGAGGGCGCGCGGACTCAATGCCCGTCGGTCAGCCCGTCGTAGCGGGGGAACTGCTGGGCGAGCGTGGTGCCGGTGAAATGTCCGACCCAGCCGTCCGGCTCGGTGAAGAAGCGGATCGCGACGAAGCTGGGTTCCGGCCCCATGTCGAACCAGTGCAGGGTGCTGTCCGGCACGCCGATCAGGTCGTCCTGGACGCACTCGATTTCATAGACCTTGTCGCCGACGTGCAGCGTGAACAGTCCCGAGCCGGCGACGAAAAAACGCACTTCGTCTTCCTTGTGGTAATGCTCATCGAGGAACTTGGCGCGCATGGCCTCGCGCTGTGGGTTGTCCGGCGCGATGCTGACCACGTCGACCGTCTTGAAGCCGCGCTCCGCGACCAGCCGGTCTATGTCGGTGCGGTAGGCATCGATCACGTCTTCCGGCGGCGCGCCAGGCTCGATCGCCTTGGTCGCCTTCCAGCGTTCGAACGTCACGCCGAGCTTCTTCAGCTCGGTGGCGATGAAGTCGGGGTCGTAGCTGGCGAACTCCGGTGTGGCCGGGTCGGATTCCTTGAAGATGCGCAGGCGGCTCATGGCGGTGGCGTGAGGCGGCGAGGGGGACGCTAGGGTAGCAAACCCGGTCCCCACACCCTGTTGCAGAATCGGAACGCAGCGATAACCGGTGGTTATCAGCGACGGCAGCCGAGCTTGCGCAGCTCCAGTTCGGCGGCGAACAGGAACTCGAAGGCTTCCAGGTGGCGGCGGGCCTCGGCCATCGTGCGGCCCCAGGCGTATAGGCCGTGGCCGTCGATCAGGTAGCCCCACAGCGGTTGGTTGTCGAGCAGGGCATCCACCTGCGCGGCCAGCGTGGGCATGTCCTGGGTGTTGGCGAACACCGGCACGTCGATCGCCATCTCGTGCGTGCTGTTGCCGTGGAAGGCCTTCAGCAGTTCGAAACCTTCGAGGCGGACATGACCGGCACCGGCGAACAACCGCGAGGCGACCGTCTGCACCAGGGAATGCGTGTGCAGCACGCAACCGATCTCGGGATAACGGCGGTAGAGCTGCGTATGCAGCAGCGTTTCGGCCGATGGGCGGTGGTCGCTGCCGACGGCCTTGCCGTCGAAGTCC
Source organism: Pseudoxanthomonas sp. PXM02 (assembly GCF_014851805.1). Taxonomy (GTDB): domain Bacteria; phylum Pseudomonadota; class Gammaproteobacteria; order Xanthomonadales; family Xanthomonadaceae; genus Pseudoxanthomonas_A. Next base: position 418,490 of record NZ_JACVAK010000001.1, on the reverse strand, counting down.
ACCACCATGATGTCGGCCTCTACCAGCCTGCCCTTGTCACGGCCGGAGACGGTGATGGCTGCGTGTCGTTCGTCCAGCCGCTGCGAGAAGTTGCTGCTGGTGGCCGGCGTCCAGCCCAGCTGCGCCAGCTCGCGCACATTGGAAATGATGGACTGCGCGCGATCGCGCAGCTGGTCAGCGTCGTAGGGCAGGGGCGTGGCGTTCATGGCGCCATTCTACCGCCTGCCCGATGACGGGATTCAGCGCTTGTTGCGCAGGCGGCTGTGGCGGAAGCCGTAGACGAAGTAGATCAGGAAGCCGACCGCCGTCCATACGGCCATGAGCATCCAGTTGTGGGCGGTCATCGCCGACAGCAGCGCCAGGCAGCTCAGCACGCCCAGCGTGCAGACCAGCCAGGCCATCGGGATGCGGAACGGCCGCGGCAGGTCGGGCTGGGTCCGGCGCAGGACCAGTACGCCTACGCAGACCGAGGCGAAGGCGATCAGCGTGCCCATCGAGGTCAATTCGCCCAGCACGTCGAGCGGAAACAGCGCCGCCAGCAGCGCGATGCCGATACCGGTGATGACGGTGTTGATGTGCGGCGTGCGGTACTCGGGATGGATCTTGGTGAACACCGGCGGCAGCAGGCCGTCGCGGCCCATGATCATGAAGATGCGCGGTTGGCCGATGATCATCACCAGCACTACCGACGACAGGCCGATCAGCGCACCGATTTCCACGGTGATGCGCAGCCAGCCAAGCTGGGGGTGCGCCGCCACCGCGGTGACGACCGGCTCGGGAGTGCCTAACGCGGTGTAGGGCACCAGGCCCGTCATCACCGCGGCCATGCCGATGTAGAGGATGGTGCAGATCACCAGCGAGGCCAGCATGCCGATCGGCAGGTCCTTCTGCGGACGATGCGACTCCTGCGCCGCCACCGAGACGGCCTCGAAGCCGATGTACGCGAAGAACACCATCGCGGCGCCACGCAGCACGCCGTCCCAACCGAACTTGCCCGGGCCCTCATTGGCGGGGATGAACGGCTCCCAGTTGCCCGGGTCGACGTACTGCCAGCCGGCGACGATCACCAGCACGATCAGGCCGGTCTTCAGTACGACCATCGCCATGTTCATCGCCGACGACTTGCGGATGCCCACGTAGCAGAGCCAGGTCAGCAGCAGCACCAGGATGGCGGCAGGCACGTTGGCGATCGCGCCGGTGGGTCGCAACTGGGCGTCCAGTGGTGCACTGACGAAGGCCTCTGGCAAATAGATGTTGGCGTGTTCGAGGAGGCTCAGCAGGTAGCCTGTCCAGCTGACCGCCACCGCTGAGGCGGACACCCCGTATTCAAGCACCAGCATCCAGCCGATGAACCACGCCGCCAGTTCGCCCAGCGTGGCGTAGGTATAGGTGTAGGCGCTGCCGGACACCGGCACCATCGCGGCGAATTCCGCGTAGGCCAAGGCGCAGAACGTGCAGCACAGGGCAGCCAGCACGAACGACAGCATGATCGCGGGGCCCGCGTGGTTGGCGGCGGCCTGGCCGGTGATGACGAAGATGCCGCCGCCGATCACCGCGCCAATGCCGAGGGCGGTCAGGCCCCATGGGCCGAGCGTGCGGCGCAGGCTGAGGCCTTCGGCTTCATCGTGGGCGGCGTGGGGGTGCTTGGTGGCCAGGAGCTGTCGGAGCATCGTGCTGATCTCGGGACGTTATCGATGGGTACAACCAAAAAGGCCGGCGGTGCGTCCGCCGGCCTTGAAGAGGATCAGGCCTGCTGCCTGAGCTTGCTGTTCCAGAAGCCGTAAGTGAAGTAGACCACCAAGCCCAGGATCGTCCAGCCCACGAAGATCTTCCAGTGCTCGACGAAGGGCTGCCAGAACAGGTAGAGGCAGGCCAGCACGCCCAGCGGGCAGATAACGATGGCGGCCGGCACCTTGAACGGGCGAGGCATCTCGGGGCGCGTATAGCGCAGCACGAGCACGCCGGCGCAGACCGTGGCGAACGCCAGCAGGGTGCCCATCGACACCAGTTCGCCCAGCACGTTCAACGGCATCAGGCCCGCAAGCGCGGCGGCCAGCACGCCGACGATGATCGTGCCGACGTAAGGCGTGCGGAACTTCGGGTGCACCTTGCCGAAGAACTTCGGCATCAGGCCGTCCTTCGCCATGCTGTAGAAAATGCGCGGCTGCGCCATCAGCATCACCAGGATGACCGACGACAGGCCGGCGATCGCGCCGATTTCCACGGCGGTCTTCAGCCAGGCCAGTCCCGGGTAGGGTTCCAGCGCCGTGGCGACCGGCTTGGCGGTGCCGAGCAGCGTGTAGTTGGTCATGCCGGTCAGCACCGCGCACACCACGATGTAGATGACCGTGCAGATCGCCAGCGAACCGAGGATGCCGATCGGCATGTCGCGTTGCGGGTTCTTGGCTTCGCCGGCGGCAGTCGATACGGCATCGAAGCCGATGTAGGCGAAGAACACGATGGCGGCCGCGCGCGTCACGCCTTCCATGCCGAACTTGCCGGGCCCTTCGTTCGCAGGAATGAAGGGCGTCCAGTTGGACGGATCGATGTAGGTCGCGCCGATGCCGATGAACAGCACGATCACGGTGACCTTGATCGCCACCACGATGGCATTGACGAAAGCCGACTGCGTGATGCCTACGTAGCACAGGCCGCTGATGGCGGCGACGATGGCGATGGCCGGCAGGTTGAGGATCGAGCCGGTGGCAACGAAGTTGCTGCCATCCCAGTTGATCGGCGCCTGCGCGAGTTCTGCTGGGAAGGGCAGGTGCAGCGTCGTGGTCAGGAAGCTGATCAGGTAGCCGGACCAGCCCACCGCCACGGTGGCCGAGGCGAAGAGGTACTCCAGCACCAGGCACCAGCCGATGAACCAGGCAACGAATTCGCCGAGCGTCGCATAGGAATACGAATACGCACTGCCGGAGACCGGCATCAGCGCGGAGAACTCCGCGTAGCACAGGCCGGCCAGTGCGCAGGCGAAGCCGGCCATGACGAAGCTCAGCATGATCGCCGGGCCGGCGTGGTTGGCCGCGGCCTGGCCGGTCAGCACGAAGATGCCCGCGCCGATCACCGCACCCACACCCAGCATCACCAGATGCTTGGCCGTCAGCGTCCGTTTCAGGGTGGCTTCGCCGTCCAGGCTGCCTTCGAAGGGTTCACCGGCATCGACGTGGCCTGCCGGCGCAACCGGCTTGACCCTGAACAGAGCTTTGAGCATTCGCAGCGTCCCCTGAGATGACTGAGTGCCGGCGGAGAGCGTCCGTCGGGCGGTGGCGACTGTCATGGGGACGGTCCCCACGGAAGGCCGTACCTTGCCAAAGCGGACCGGGGATCACAAGCGCGGTTGCAGCATGAACGGCGATAATCGCCCCGCGATTGCCGTACCTCAAAAGGAAAAACCACGCCGTGTCAGCCGCTTACGCTTTCCTGCGCGAACAACTCGCCGACTACGGCCGTCGCTGGCCCGACGAGCATGGGGTCGCGGCGGACTTCCTGGCGCTGCTCGACGATCCGGCCGATCCCTTCGTTCGAGAGCGTCTGGAAGGCCACCTCACCGGCGGCGCATGGCTGGTCAGCGCCGACGGTCGGCGCACGCTGCTCACCCACCATCGCAAGCTGGACCGCTGGCTGCAGCTCGGCGGGCACGCCGATGGCGACACCGACATGGCGCGGGTGGCGTTGAAGGAGGCAGAGGAGGAATCCGGTCTGCCGGACCTGTCGGTGGAGGGCAGCATCTTCGACCTGGACCGGCACTGGATTCCCGAGCGCAAGGATGTGCCGGGGCACTGGCACTACGACGTGCGCTACATCGTGCGCGCCAGTGGCAACGAAGACTACGTGGTCAGTGAAGAGTCGCTGGCCCTGGCGTGGCGCGAGATCGCGCCGATGGCCGAAGATGCCGACGAATCGCTCAGTCGCATGGCGCGCAAGTGGCTGGCGCGGAGCGCGCGTCCGTAGGGTGGGCCTTGGCCCACCCTCAAGTCCGCCTCAGTACAGCACGCGCACGCGCAGCGTGCCCGGGATCGCCGCCATCGCATCGCGCAGGCTGGCGGTCTGCTCCTCGTCGGCGGTGACATCGATGACGACGTAGCCGACCTTGGGGTCGGTACGCAGGAACTGGCCATCGATGTTGATGCCGCGGTCGCGGAAGATGTCGTTGATCTGCGACAGCACACCCGGCACGTTGCGATGGATGTGCAGGATGCGGCGGCTGCCGTCGTGGCCGGGCAGGGTGACTTCGGGGAAGTTCACCGCCGACAGCGTGCTGCCGTTGTCGCTGTAGCGCACCAGCTTGGCCGCGACCTCGATGCCGATGTTGTCCTGCGCCTCCAGCGTCGAACCGCCGACATGCGGCGTCAGGATGACGTTGTCCAGTCCGCGCAGCGGCGATTCGAACGATTCCGCATTGCCCTTGGGTTCGACGGGGAATACGTCCACCGCGGCGCCGCCCACCTTGCCGGACTTCAGGGCGTCGGCCAGCGCATCGATATCGACGACAGTGCCGCGCGACGCGTTGATCAGGTGCGCGCCGGGCTTCATCTTCGCGATCTGCGCCGCGCCGAACATGTCCTTGGTCGCCGCGGTTTCCGGGACGTGCAGCGTCACCACGTCGCTCAGTTCCAGCAGGTCGTCCAGGCTGATGGCGGGACGCGCATTGCCCAGCGACAGCTTGGTCTCGATGTCGTGGAAGAGCACCTGCATGCCCAGGGCTTCGGCGAGTACGCCGACCTGGGTGCCGATGTGGCCATAGCCGATGATGCCCAGCGTCTTGCCACGCACCTCATGGCTGCCGGCCGCCGACTTGCTCCAGCCGCCGCGGTGGCACTCGGCGTTCTTCTGCGGGACGCCGCGCATCAGCAGGATGGCCTGCGCGATGACCAGTTCCGCCACGCTGCGGGTGTTGGAGTAGGGCGCGTTGAAGACCGGAATGCCGGCCAGTTCCGCCGCGTCCAGGTCCACCTGGTTGGTGCCGATGCAGAAGCAGCCCACCGCGATCAGGCGGCGCGCCTGCGCCAGCACGTCTTCGGTCAGGTGGGTGCGCGAGCGGATGCCAACGATGTGCGCCTCGGCGATGCGGCGCTTCAGTTCGTCTTCCGGCAGCGACTTCTCATGGAACTCGATCTGCGTGTAACCCGCCGCGCGGAACGTCTCCATCGCCGTCTGACTGACCCCTTCCAGCAACAGCACGCGGATGTCCTGCTTCGGGTACGAGGTCTTCTTGATCGACATTGCCGGAAAGGTCGCAGCGGAGGGGAAAGGGCCGTCACTATGCCAGATGGAAGACGCCGATGGTGCGGCGCGCCATGGAAAGCTCGGTTGTTGTTTTCCCGCTTGGTTGCCCCTGAAACCAAGCGTGGCATCGGCTGGACGCCACACGGCATCGCTGGCACGCTGGGCGCCCCCGAAAGTCCTGCCCTCCGCAATGAGCGATCCGCGCCTGGAAGCCCTGCAGCACGCCGTCCCGGCGCTGCGCCTGAAGACCGATCCTGCCGACCTGGAACACTACGGTCGCGACTGGACCCGCCGCTGGACACCGAGCCCGCTGGCGATCGCGCTGCCGGCCACGGTCGAAGAGGTGCAGGCCGTGGTGCGCTGGGCCAACGAACATCGCGTTGCCATCGTGCCGTCGGGCGGTCGCACGGGTCTGTCGGGTGGCGCTGTGGCGGCAAACGGCGAACTGGTGCTGAGCCTGGAGCGCATGAACCAGGCGCTGGACTTCAATGCCGTGGACCGCACGCTGACCGTGCAGGCCGGCATGCCGCTGGAAGCCGTGCATAACGCGGCGCGCGACCATGGGCTGGTGTATCCGGTGGATTTCGCCGCACGCGGGTCCTGCGCCATCGGCGGCAACATTGCCACCAACGCCGGCGGCATCCGCGTGATCCGCTACGGCAACACGCGCGAGTGGATCGCGGGTCTCAAGGTGGTCACCGGTGCCGGCGACGTGCTGGAACTCAACAAGGCGCTGATCAAGAACTCCAGCGGCTACGACCTGCGCCATCTGTGGATCGGATCGGAGGGCACGCTCGGTATCGTGGTCGAAGCCACAGTACGCCTGACCGATCCGCCGCCGCCGACCAACGTCATGCTGCTGGCACTTCCGTCGTTCGAAGTGTTGATGCAGGTGTTTTCCGCGTTCCGTGAGCGGCTGCAACTGGAAGCATTCGAATTCTTCACCGACCGCGCGCTGCACCACGTGCTGGCGCATGGTGCGCAGAAGCCGTTCGACGAGGTGCACCCGTACTACGTGGTCACCGAATTCGCGATCGGCGACGAGGCGAAGGAAACGGCGGCGATGGCGGCCTTCGAGGCGTGCATGGAGCAGGGCTGGGTCAGCGACGGCGTGATCAGCCAGTCCGATGCCCAGGCCGCGCAACTGTGGCGCCTGCGCGAAGGCATCACCGAATCGCTGGCACGCTACGTGCCGTACAAGAACGACGTGTCGGTCCGCATCTCGGCGATGCCGGCGTTCCTGGCCGAGACGCAGGCGCTGCTGGGCGACGCCTATCCGCAGTTCGAGGTGGTGTGGTTCGGCCACATCGGCGACGGCAACCTGCATATCAACGTGCTGAAGCCGGATGGCATGGAGAACGCGGACTTCGTCACCCAGTGCGAGCAGGTCACCAAGTTGCTGGCAGCGTCGCTGAAGCGACACAACGGCAGCATTTCCGCCGAGCATGGCATCGGCCTGGTCAAGAAGGGCTACCTGGAAAGCACGCGCAGCGCCGAAGAAATCGCGGTGATGCGAGGCATCAAGCAGGTGCTGGATCCGAACGGACTGATGAATCCGGGCAAGCTGTTCGACAGCTGAAAATAGTCGCGGATTCAGCCTCGCCGCATCGATTGCAGGTAGTCTTTGCGCACCGCGCCGCTCACGGCGTTCCCCCGTGTGGAAATCTCCATGTCCCGATTGATCCTGGCCGGCGTGTTGCTGGCGTTCTCCGTGCCGGCGCTCGCCGGCAGTTTCGCCGGCTCCTCCGCTGGTGCTTCGTCCGCTGGTTCGTCGGCCTCGTCCGACAGCTCGTCCGGCGACGACAAGATCGTCGTGCAGGCGCGCGAAGACGCCGCCAGCTTCGTCGCCAGCAACGGCCGCATCCGCGGTGCACAGTTGGAAGCCGCGCTGCGCCACCTGCGCGAGACGGATGAAGCGGCGCGCACGGCCAGCGACATGCAGCTGGCGCAGGCCATCCTGGCCCGCTGATGTCGCTGCGTCGGCCCTGGGGCCGGCGCATCGCCGTGCTCCTGTTGGGAGCGTGGCTGGGGCCGGTCGCTACGGCGTCGGCGCTCGAAGTCGATGCGGCGGGCCTGGCGCCCGCTGACATCGCGGCCACGCACGCACTTGTCGATGACGTACTGCCGCGCCTCCCCGAGATGTGGCGAAAAGGCCTGCCATCCGGGCTGATCCTGCAATGGCGTGATGATCTGCCGCCGCATGTCGCTGGGCGGCGTACCGGTGGTCGAATCCTGCTGCCGCGCCGGCTTCTGCAGGCGTGGCAGGCGCGCGATGCCGTGGTGGCCGATGATGCCTCCTTGCTCGCCGTGCGCCAGGCGCTGGTGCATGAGCTGGCGCACAGCTATGACCGAGCACACGGCAATGCCTTGTCAGGCGACGCACGCCTGCGCGATCTGGCGGGATGGCAGCGCAGCGTGTTGCCACTCGCTGGACGCCGTTCGCGTAACGACTTCGTTGCGCGCACGCCCGATCCGTACGAACTGGAGCGTCCGTCCGAATTCGTAGCGGTGAACCTGGAGCATTTCGTCCTCGATCCCACTTACGGGTGCAGGCGTCCGGCATTGCACCGGCATTTCGCTGCCCACTTCAACGTTCCGGCCACGATGACGGCGTGCGCCCCCGGTCTGCCGTTCCTGGATGCGGACGCAGAAGCGGGTGATGCATCGTTGCTGGCGCTCGACCCGTCACGCGTCTATGCGATCGACTACCTGCTGGCTGAAGGCAACACGCAGGCGATGAGCCGCTGGGGCCACAGCATGCTGCGACTGGTCATCTGTGCTCCCGGCCGCACGCCGGGGCCCGATTGCCGCTTCGACCTGACGCATCACCGCGTGCTGTCGTTCCGTGCGTTCGTCGGCGATGTGCAGATCTCGGGCTGGCGCGGCCTGACCGGTTCGTATCCTTCACGGCTGTTCCTGCTGCCGCTGGACCAGGTGATCGAGGAGTACACCCGCGTCGAACTGCGAGGCCTGCAGTCGATTCCGCTGCGGTTGGAACATGCAGAGATCGCTGGGCTGCTGGAGCGCGCCGCGCAGCTGCACTGGAGCTACGACGGGCGCTACTACTTCATCAGCAACAACTGCGCAGTGGAGACGTGGAAGCTGCTGCACGATGGCGTACCGCGACTGGGTGCCGAGCGGTTGGCCAGCATCACGCCCACCGGACTGCTCGAGAAGCTGGCGCGCCGCGGCATCGCAGATCGCCGCGTGCTGGACGATGGGGACGAAGCGCGCCGGCTCGGTCACTACTTCGAGCCGATGAGCGCGCGCTACGACGCATTGTTCGACGTCGCACGCGAGGCGCTGTCGCTGCCGCAGACAGATGCGCAGACCTGGCTGTCGTTGTCGCCGACCGAACGCGCCACCTGGTTGCCGCAGGCCGACCTGCGCACCAGTGCAGCCCTGCTGGTACTGGAGAACGCGGCGCAGCGCCGGCAGCAACTGCTGCTGCGCGACGAGCTGAAGCGGCGCTACCTGGGCCGCAACGCACCCGACGACATCGCACAGGCCCTACAGGCCCTGCGTGCCTGGCTGGGAGATACCGGCTTTGTCAGTCGGCCATCGGAACTGGTGCCGGATGGCTACGGACTGCCGCAGACCGATGAGCGCATGCGCATCGCGGAGGAAGCGCGGGCCCGCGTGACGCGCCTGCGTGAGCAGGATGGAGCGTTGCGAAACCAACTGGAGCGTTGGTTGCCCGCCGACCAGCGCGAGGTCCTGCGGGGTATCGAGGCGAATCTCGAAACGATCGGTGCGCGCCTGCGCGTATTGGATGCGGCAGGCGCGTCGTAACCGGAACTCAGTCGGCGCGACCGCCGAACTCGCCGGTGGTCGTGTTGACCAGGATGCGTTCGCCGTTGGTGATGTACTCCGGCACCATGATCTCGATGCCGGTGCTCAGCTTGGCCGGCTTCGGACGCTTGGTGGCGGTGCCGCCCTTCAGTTCCGGCGGCGTTTCCACCACTTCTAGCGTCACATGCTGCGGCAGCTGCAGCGCGACCGGCAGCTCGTCGATGACCTGCACGTAGCAGCCGCTGAGGCCATCGGTGATGTAGCCGGCGTCATCGCCGATGACATTGGCGTCCAGCGTGTAGGGCGTGTAGTCCTCGTCGTCGAGGAACACGAACGCATCGCCGTCCTTGTACGAGTACGTCGCCTGACGGCGCAGCAGCTCCACTTCGCTCAGGTTGTCGTCGGCATCGAAGCTGGCATCCAGCTTGTTGCCGCCCGGCACGCTGTACATGATGAAGCGGAAGCGCACGTTGCCGCCGCGGCCCTGCGGCGAGCTGCGCTCGATGTCGCGGATCTGGTACACGCCGCCGTTGTGTTCAACGACGTTGCCCTTCTTGATGTCGAAAGCCTTCATGGATCAACCGTGTCTGTGGAATTGGAAGAGGGATGGCGCGGACTTACTTCGGCGCCAGGCGCACGGCACCGTCCAGGCGGATGGTTTCGCCGTTGAGGTAGGTATTGCCGAGGATGTAGGCGACCAGGTCGGCGAACTCCTCCGGCTTGCCCAGGCGCGACGGGAAGGGGATCGAGGCACTCAGCGACTGCTGCACGGCTTCCGGCATGCCATCGACCATCGGCGTCCAGAAGATGCCCGGCGCCACGGTCAGCACACGGATACCGAAGCGCGACAGTTCGCGCGCCATCGGCAGGGTCATGCCGACCACGCCGCCCTTCGAGGCCGAATACGCGGCCTGGCCGATCTGGCCTTCGTACGCCGCCACACTGGCGGTGTTGACGATCACGCCGCGCTCGCCATCGGCGTTCGGTGCGTTGTGCTGCATCAGGTCCGCGGCGGCCTTGGCCACGTTGAAGCTGCCGACCAGGTTGACCATCACGGTGGCCTGGAAGGTGGACAGCGGCATCGGCGCCTCCTTGCCCAGCACACGGCCGGCGCCCAGGATGCCGGCGCAGTTGATCGCCGCATTCAGGCCGCCGAGGACGTCCTTCGCTGTGGCGACATTCGCCGCCACGCCAGCCTCATCGGTCACGTCAGTGCGGAAGTAGCGGACGTTCGCTTCGCCAAGTTCGGCGACGGCAGCAGCGCCCTTGTCGTCGTTGACGTCGAACAGCGCGGCCTTGCCGCCGTGGGCAACCAGGTGGCGGGCGACGGCCAGGCCCAGGCCGGAGACGCCGCCGGTGATGACGGCGCGGGTATCGGAAAGCTGCATGCGGTGAACCTGCTGCGGAAAGGGCCGCATTTTACGCGATGGCGGGGGGAGGCGCCGGCGACCCGGTCAATCCCTGTGGGAGCGACGTCAGTCGCGATGAAGCGTTAAAGGGAAGGCCCATCGCGACTGACGTCGCTCCCACACCCACCCTCCCATAGTGGCTTCAGGCGTGCAGCGCCCGTTCCAGCGGGGCGTCGGCCAGCCGGCGTGCGAACTCGTCCGGCGACAGGCCCGGCGCGAACAGGAAGCCCTGGCCGACCGGCACGCCCAGGTTGAGCAGGAACTGGCGCTGGGCTTCGGATTCCACGCCTTCGGCGACCAGCCCCAGCCCCAGGCTGCGTGCGATGGCCGACACTGCCTGGCAGACCGCGACGTCGGAGCGGTTGTTCGGCACGCCTTCGGTGAACAGCGGGCTCAGTTTCAGGCCGTGGATCGGCAGGCGGCGCAGGTAGTTCAGTGCGCTGTAGCCTTCGCCGAAATCGTCGATGGTCAGCAGCACGCCCAACTGGCGCAGGTCGGCGAAGGTGCGCAGGGTTGCAGGCGCGTCTTCGATCAGGACCCGTTCGGTGAACTCCAGCTCCAGCGCGCTGCCAGGCAGGTCGAATTCGGCCAGGATGGCGCGCACGCGGTCGGCGAGATCGTCGCCGGCGAACTGCCGGTATGAGACGTTGACCGCTACGCGCACGATGCCCAGACCCATGTCGCGCCACGCGGCCACCTGCCGGCAGGCTTCGCGCAGCACCCAACTGCCGATGCGCACGATGTCGCCGGTGGTTTCCGCGTGGCTGATGAAGACGTCCGGGCGCAGTTCGCCCAGCTGGTGGTTCTGCCAGCGGATCAGGGCCTCGCCGGCGATGATGCGGCCGTTGCGCAGATCGACCTGCGGCTGGTAGACGAGTCGGAATTCCTCGTTGTCCACTGCGCGGCGCAGCTGCGTTTCGATCTGCAGGCGGTCCTGCTGCCGTTGCGCCAGTTCCTGGGTGAAGCTCTGCCAGCCGTTGCGCGCGCGATGCTTGCTGTCGTACATCGCGATGTCGGCGTTCTGGATCAGCTGCTGCGGGCGCAGGCCGTCACCGGGCGCGATCGCCAGGCCGATGCTGGCAGTGATGGCGAATTCGTCCTTGCCGAAGCGGAACGCATCGGCGAACGCGCCAAGCACGGCATGCGCCATCGCTTCCGGCAGGTGGGGATCTTCGCCTGCGTCGCAGATCACCAGGAATTCGTCGCCGCCGAAGCGCGCGATCATGCCGTCCGTACCGACGGCCCCGCGGATGCGGTCCGACGCCTGCACCAGCAGTTCGTCGCCCGCGTTGTGCCCCAGCACGTCGTTGACCATCTTGAAGCGGTCGAGGTCGATGTAGAGCACTGCGACGCGTGCGCGCTCGGGGTCGGCGAGCCGTGCACCGAGTTCGGTCAGCACGGCGTCGCGGTTCATCAGTCCGGTCAGTGGATCCGTGCGCGCCTGGATGCGCAGCATCTCCTCGGCCTGCTTGTCCTGCGAGATGTCCTGCATGGTGCCGGTGATGCGCGAGGCGCCGGGATCGCCCGGTTCGGCATCGCCGATCACACGGATCCAGAACGGATGACCGTCGGCCTGCGTTCCCTGCAACTCCAGATCGAAGCCCTGGCCACCGGCGGTGATCAGGTCCAGCGCACTGCGCAGCCGTCGGCGATCAGCGTCGCGCAGGCACGACAGCATGTCGTTGAGCGTGACCAGCGGTCGTGCCGCGCCGAGGATGCGCTGGGCCTCGTCGGTCAGGTACATGCGGTCGCGGCCGAGGTCCCATTCCCAGCCGCCGATGTGGGCGAGCGACTGCGCACGATCGAACAGCGCGCTGTCGCGCTTGAGTTCGGTGACGTCGCTGAACAGCGTGCTGACCTGGGCCGGTACGCTGGCGCCCGGGGCAAACTGCGGTACGGACGTGGCGGTGAGCCACAGCAGCTGTTTCTTCTCGCGGTGGTAAAGGCCCAGCAGCACGCTTTCGACCATCTGGCCGGTATCCAGCGCACGCTGCGCGGGCAGTTCGTGGCGCGCCATTTCGCGGCCATGCTCGTCGACGATATGCCAGCGGCCCAGCGCCAGTTCCTGGTCGGCGCGCTGGTCTTCGCGGATGCCGAAGATGCGCATCGCCGCGCCATTGCAGTACTGCACCTCCAGGTCGCGGTTGTGCACCACGATGCCCTTGTCGATGGTTTCCATCAGCTCGCGGTAGCGCAGCTCCGCCAGCCGGCGGCTGCTGATGTCGCGGGCGACGGCGACGATGCTCTTGCGTCCGTCGAAGCTGATGTTGGCCGAGTGCACTTCGACGGGGAAGCGGGTGCCGTCGCCGCGCATGTTGGTGACCTCGATGACGTAGGTCTCGCCGCGGTTCAGCGTTTCCCAGACCGGCACCAGGTGGTCGCGCGGCAGGTCGGGGTTGAGGACGTTGATGTTGCGTCCGACGATTTCCTCGCGCGGGCGTTTGTACGCCTGCATCCCTGCCTTGTTGAGGTCGAGGATGGTGCCGTCCTCGGCGATGACGCTGACCGGATCCGGCACGGCGTCGAACAGGTTGCGGTAGCGCGAGCGCTCGGTGTCGGCTTCGCGCTGCTTGGCCAGCAGCGCGTCGCGTGCCTCACGCAGCAGGTCGGCATGGGTGGCGTCCGCCGCGGCCGCACGTTCGAGTGCGGCGGCCAGCGCCATCACATCGACGTCGCTGGCCGGGCGCTGGCTCATGCGGCCGCCAGGGCCTTGCCGACGCGGCTGCCGGTTTCGCGCCCCAGCCGCGAGGCGAGCCAGCGGCCGGTGTCCGCCAGCAGGTCCAGGTCCACGCCGGTGCGCAGGCCCAGTCCATGCAGCAGATACACCACGTCCTCGCTGGCCACGTTGCCGCTGGCGCCCTTGGCGTAGGGACAGCCGCCGGCACCGGACGCCGCGGAGTCGACTACCCGCACGCCTACTTCCAGGCAGGACAGGATGTTCGCGAGTGCCTGGCCGTAGGTGTCGTGGAAATGCACGGCCAGCGCCGGCATCGGCACGTCCGCGGCCACGGCCTTCAGCATCTCGGCGGCCTTGTGCGGGGTACCCACGCCGATGGTGTCGCCCAGCGAAATCTCGTAGCAGCCCATCGCGTGCAACTGGCGCGCCACGCGCACCACGTCCGTCACCGGCACCTCGCCCTGGTAAGGACATCCCAGTACGGTGGAGACGTAGCCGCGCACTTTCACGCCATCGGCGGCGGCGCGTTCCAGCACCGGACGGAAGCGCTCGATGGATTCGTCGATGGACGCGTTGATGTTCTTGCGGGTGAAGGCTTCGGAGGCCGCTGTGAAGACCGCAACCTCCTCGACGCCGACCGCACGCGCGCGGTCGTAGCCGGTCTCGTTCGGCACCAGCACGGGGTAAGCCGTGCCGGGGCGTCGCTGGATGGCAGTGAAGACCTCGGCGGCGTCGGCCAGCTGCGGCACCCACTTCGGACTGACGAAACTGGTCGCTTCGATGCTGAGCAGGCCGGTGCGCGACAGCCGGTCGATCAGCTCCACCTTGTCCGCGGTGGCGACGAGCGCCTTCTCGTTCTGCAGACCATCGCGTGGGCCGACCTCGACGATGCGGACGAAATCGGTGGAAGAGGCGGGCAGGGCAGTCATGAAGATTTTTCCGTCTTGGCGCGGCGCATGCGCAGTGTCTTGTCGCGGCCGTCGAAGGCGTCGAACAGGGCGGGCTCGGAGGCCAGCAGTTTCCGCAATTGGTCGGGGCTCCCCTCGAAGACGTAGGTGCTGGCGTCGGCCTCGCGCGCCTTCAGCGAGCCTTGCTGCACGCGTTGCATGATGTCCACCGTGTCGAGCATTGCGATCTGCAGCGTATCGTTGCGGATGCGGTATTTCAGCAGCGTGACGGCGCCGGCCGGCATCCCTTTCGGGATCGGTGGCGTAGCGGCCCTATCGGTGCCGAACAGGCCTTCCATGTCGTCAAAGCCCAGAACCAGGTAGCGCGCGCCGTCCAACTCGAACCCTCGGGCATTGAAAGCCGGCGCGCCGTCAGTGGGTGCATCTGCATCAGCTAGACGAGCGCGACAGGTGGCGTCCACTTCGACGTAATCGTTTTCCAGCGGCACCTTGTAAAGGTCTCCAGGCAACGGGATCCAGCGGCCGACCAGGGCGGGGTCACATGTCAGCGCGGCCGGCGACTGTTCGAACATCACGCAACCCGACAGCAGGCAGGCCGCGGCCAGCACGGCAGCGACACGCGGCAAAGTCTGCGCGACGGTCCTCACTCCAACGTCACCAGGACCGTGTCCGCCTCGACGAAGTCGCCAGCGGCGGCACGCAGTTCCGCGACCACGCCGGCGCGCGGCGCCTTGACGGCCAGCTCCATCTTCATCGCTTCCATCACCAGCAGTTCCTGACCTGCGTCCACGCTGTCCCCCACTCGTGTCTTCACCACCACTACGCGTCCCGGCATCGGCGCGATGATGCGGCTGTCCCCGCCGCTGTCCCCACCTGCCGTGCGCTGGTAGGCCGGTAGCGTCTCCAGCGTGGCGCGCTGTTCCCCGTCATGCAGGGTGAGGCGGCTGCCGTGGCGGTGGACGCGGAAGCGCCGTGCCTGATCATGAATACGCAACTCGAGCAGTCCAGCGGTCAGCCTTGCGCCCTCGACCCGATGGGTCGTGCCGTCCACCTCGACCCCGTAGCGGCCGCCGTGGCCGTGCGCCAGCGCTTCCCAGCGCTGGTCGCGGTGCTGGAAGGCGAGCGGCCGGCGCCCGGCGTGTCCCAGCCGCCAGCCGTCGGCGATCGCCCAGGGCGAGCCCGGATCGGCCGACGCCTCGGCGGAACGGCGGGCGGAGGCCTCCTGGTCCAGCAGGACCGCCACCGCGGCCGCCACCTGCAGGTCGGGCGTCAGTGTCGGCGCCGGCATGAACTCGTCCAGATGACGGTCCAGGTAGCCGGTATCGATGCGTCCCTCGACCACGGCCGGGTGGCGCGCCAGCTGTTCCAGGAAGCCGATGTTCGATTTCGGCCCGACGATGTCGCAGTCCGCCAGGGCGTCGCGCAGTCGCGCGAGCGCGGTGGGCCGGTCTTCGCCCCAGACGATCAGCTTGGCGATCATCGGGTCGTAGAAGATGGTGACCAGGTCGCCCTCCACCACGCCGCCGTCCAGGCGCACCTGCGCGGACGATGCCGGCAGGACCAGCGATTCCAGACGCCCGGAACCCGGCAGGAAACCGGCTTCCGGGTCCTCCGCGTACAGGCGTACCTCGATGGCATGGCCGCGCTGCGCGATGGCGTCCTGCGCCAGCGGCAACGGTTCGCCTGCGGCCACGCGCAGCTGCCACTCCACCAGGTCGAGGCCGGTGACCAATTCGGTGACCGGATGCTCGACCTGCAGTCGGGTGTTGATCTCCATGAAATAGAACTGGCCGTCGGGGTCGACGATGAATTCCACCGTGCCGGCGTTGGCGTAGTCGATGGCCTGTGCCGCCTTTACCGCCGCATCGCCCATGGCGGTGCGCAGGGCAGGGGTGAGGAACGGCGAGGGCGACTCCTCCAGCACCTTCTGGTAGCGGCGCTGCGCCGAGCATTCGCGCTCGTTGAGGTGCAGCGTGTGGCCGTGGGTGTCGGCGAACACCTGGATCTCGATATGGCGCGGCGACTGCACGTAGCGCTCCAGCAGCACGCGATCGCGGCCGAAGGCATTGGCGGCTTCGCGCTGGCAGCTTTCCAACTGCGCGATGAAGTCCTCCAGGCGATGCACCACGCGCATGCCCTTGCCACCGCCGCCGTGCGCGGCCTTGATCATCAGCGGGAAGCCGATGCGCGCCGCTTCACGCGACAAGGTGTTGGGCGATTGATCCTCGCCGGTATAGCCGGGGACGACCGGAACACGGGCCGCCGCCATCAGTTCCTTGGCGCCGGCCTTGCTGCCCATCTTGCGCATCGAGGTGCCGGACGGGCCGATGAACACCATGCCGGCAGCGGCGACCGCGTCGGCGAAGTCGGCGTTCTCCGACAGGAAGCCATAGCCCGGATGGATAGCCTGTGCACCGGTCTTCTTCGCTGCTTCGAGGATGGCGTCGCCGCGCAGATAGCTGTCGGCGGGGCGGGGGCCACCGATCAGGCAGGCTTCGTCGGCCTGGCGCACGTGCTGGGCATCGGCATCGGCTTCCGAGTAGACGGCGACCGTGCGGATGCCCAGCCGGCGACAGGTGCGGATGACGCGGCAAGCGATTTCGCCGCGGTTGGCGATCAGGATCTTGGAGAACATCAGGGCTGTGCTTCCGCAGGCAGGTGGCAGACGGCTTCGATGTTGTGGCCGTCGGGATCGATGGCGAAGGCGCCGTAGTAGTGGGCGTGGTAATGCGGACGGAGCCCCGGGGCGCCGTTGTCGCGCGCGCCGGCAGCGAGCGCGGCGGCATGGAAGGCGTCCACCTGTGCACGACGCTGCGCGGTGAACGCGATGTGGGCGCCGCGGCCGGGTTCGCCGCTGCCCTTGCCGACCCAGAAGTGCGGCCTACCGGGAGGGCCGAAGCCGCAGCCTTCGTAGCCGCCGCTCATCTCGCGCGTCACTTCCATGACGACGCCGTATCCGAGCGTGGCAAGCACGCGCTCGTAGAAGGCACGGCTGCGCGCGTAATCGGCGACCTCGATGCCCAGGTGGTCGATCATCCGTTCAGTCCTTGCCGGTCCACGCGGGCGGGCGCTTGTCGAGGAAGGCCGACAAGCCCTCCTGGCCTTCGGGCGACACACGTAGACCGGCAATGAGGTCTGCGTTGTCCGCGTCCAGGCGGTCGCGATCGACTCCACCGGCGACACGTGCGACGAGTTGCTTGGCGCCTGCCGTGGCTTTCGGGCCCGCCTTCAACAGCAGCGCCAACTGGCGTTCGACGGCGGCATCCAGCGCATCGGCTGGCACCACGTCATGCAGCAGCCCGATCCGGAGCGCGGTAGCGGCGTCGAAGATCTCGGCGGTGGCGAACCAGCGCCTGGCCTCGCGTGGCCCGATGGCGGCGATGACGTAGGGCGAAATCACTGCCGGCAGCAGGCCCAGCTTGCTTTCGGTCAGGCCGAACTTCGCTTCCGGTACGCCGATGGCGATGTCGCAGCACGCGACCAGGCCCACGCCTCCGCCGAACGCGGCGCCGTGGACGCGCGCGATCGTGGGCTTCGGCAGCTCGTCCAGCGTGCGCATCAGGCGGGCGAGGGCGAGGGCGTCCTCACGGTTGACCGCCTCGCTGGCCGCGGCCATGCCGCGCATCCAGTTGAGGTCGGCGCCGGCGGAGAACGAAGCGCCACTGCCTTCCAGCACCACCGCGCGGATGCCGTCGTCGACGGCCAGCTGTTCCAGGGTCGCCGTCAGGGCGGCGATCAGGCCGGCGTCGAAGGCGTTGTGGAGGGCGGGGCGATCCAGCCGGAGGCGCGCGACGGCGTCCGTGCGGGTCAATACGAGGGGGTGTTCCTGCGGTGATGCCGCCATGCCTGCCTTTCCCTGCAAAGTCGCCGAATGATAGCGGCACAGTCCGTTGCGGCCGTCGTGCAGTGCGGCGATGCTACAATGAGAACAGTTCGCATTTAAGGGCTTTGCGTGATCCTGACCGACCTTCCCCGGCGCACTCCCGCCATCGTCGACTCCGTCGAGGACCACGGTCCGCAGGACAACATTGCCCGTCGCCTGCGCGAACTGGGCTTCGTCAATGGCGAAGAGGTCGAGATCGTGGCGAGTGGACCGCTGGGCGCCGAGCCGCTGCTGGTGCAGGTCGGTTTCACCCGCTTCGCGCTGCGCCGTTCCGAAGCGGCCCGCGTGCGATTGCGCAACGGAGCGTCGGCATGAGCGCGACCGATGCATCCACGTTGCGGCTGGCGCTGGTCGGCAACCCGAACTGTGGCAAGACCGCGCTGTTCAACCAGCTGACCGGCAGCCGCCAGAAGGTCGCCAACTACGCCGGCGTCACCGTCGAGCGCAAGGAAGGCCGTCTGCATTCGTCGGCGTCGGGACGCAGCTACGCCGTGCTGGATCTGCCGGGTGCCTATAGCCTGCATGCCGCCAGCTTGGACGAAGCCGTCACCCGCGATGTCTGCCGGGGCTTCTATCCCGGTGAGGCCGCCCCCGATGTACTGGTCTGCGTGGTGGATGCCACCAACCTGCGCCTGCACCTGCGCTTCGCGCTGGAAGTGCGCGAGCTGGGCAAGCCGATGATCCTGGCGGTCAACATGATGGATGCCGCAAAGCGCCGTGGCATCGCCATCGACCTGGCCGCGCTGGAGAAGGAACTCGGCGTGCCGGTCGTCGAGACGATCGCGGTGAAGCAGGGCGGCGCACGTGCGCTGGTCGAGCGCATCGATGCCGTCGCGGCGCAGCCCCACGAGCCTCGCGTGCATCTGGCAGAAGGTGCCGACCTGCACGCTGAAACGCGCCGCCTGCTGTCGCTCGCGGTGACCATGCCGACCCGCACCGCGAAGATCGACGATGCGCTGGACCGCTGGCTGCTGCATCCGGTGTTCGGCCTGGTGGCGCTGATCGTGGTGATGTTCCTCATCTTCCAGGCGGTCTATGCCTGGGCGACGCCGATGATGGACATGATCGAAGCCGGCACGGGCTGGCTGGGCGAACAGGCCGGCAGCCTGCTGCCCGAAGGTCCACTCAAGAGCCTGTTGGTCGAGGGCATCATC
Organism: Pseudoxanthomonas sp. PXM02; assembly: GCF_014851805.1. GTDB lineage: Bacteria > Pseudomonadota > Gammaproteobacteria > Xanthomonadales > Xanthomonadaceae > Pseudoxanthomonas_A. Next base: position 399,435 of record NZ_JACVAK010000001.1, on the reverse strand, counting down.
GAGGGCCTCGGCGGCGTGGTGGTGTTCCTGCCGCAGATCCTGATCCTGTTCGCCTTCATCCTGGCGCTGGAAGAGAGCGGCTACCTGCCGCGCGCTGCGTTCCTGCTCGACCGCATGATGGCGTCGGCCGGCCTGTCGGGCCGCTCCTTCATCCCGCTGCTGTCGAGCTTCGCTTGCGCCATCCCCGGCATCATGGCCACGCGCAGCATCCAGGACCCGCGCGACCGCCTGGCGACGATCCTCGTCGCACCGCTGATGACGTGCTCGGCGCGCCTGCCCGTGTATGCGCTGCTGATCGGTGCGTTCGTGCCGGACGAGAAGGTCGGCATCTTCAACCAGCAGGGTCTGGTGCTGTTCGGGCTGTATGCCGCCGGCATCGCCAGCGCGCTGCTGGTGTCGTGGGTGATGAAGAAATGGCGCCGCGACAAGAGCGAGCACGCGCTGCTGCTGGAGCTCCCGTCCTACCGCATCCCGCACCCGCGCGATCTGCTGATCGGCCTGTACGAGCGCGCGATGATCTTCCTCAAGCGCGTCGGCGGCATCATCCTGGCGCTGACGATCCTGCTGTGGTTCCTGCTCAACTTCCCGGCGCCGCCGGAAGGCGCGGTGGGCCCCGCGATCGACTACAGCTTCGCCGGCCGCATCGGCCATGCGATGGCCGTGTTCTTCGCGCCCCTGGGCTTCAACTGGCAGATCTGCATTGCGTTGATTCCGGGTCTGGCCGCGCGTGAAGTGGCGGTCTCCTCGCTGGCGACGATCTATGCGCTGTCGGCTGCCGATGACGACGCTGCCATTCAGGCGCTGACCCCCGTCATCAGTGATGGCTGGTCGTTGGCCACTGCGCTGTCGCTGCTGGTGTGGTTCATCTACGCGCCGATGTGCATCTCGACGCTCGCCACCATCAAGCGCGAGACGGGCTCGTGGAAGCAGATGGCGTTCTCCACGTTCTACCTGTTCGCGCTGGCCTATCTCGCCTCGCTGGTGACCTATCAGGTCGCCAAGGCACTGGGCGCAGGCTGAGCCTCGTCATGGATGCGTCGCTCACCCTGCAGTACGCCATCATCGTGATCGCGGTGATGGTCAGTGCGTGGGTGGTGCTGAAGAAGCAGTTCCCCGGCCCGCTGCGCAAGGCACGGGTCGCGCTGGCATTGCCGCTGTTGCGCGAAGATCGCGCGGCGTGGATCCGAGGGCTTGGGCGCTGGATCGCGCCGCCCGGTCTCACGACGGGCGGTAAAGCCTGCGGCGGATGCGACGGCTGCGGCTGACTAGGATCGCAGTAGCCACTGGCTCACCCCGAACAAGCCCGTCGAGACGAACACGACGAACGAGGTGATCGTCGTCCAGCGATTGCCGACGGCGGCCGCAAGCCCGACCTGATGGCGGCGGGCGTAGATCCAGTCGCAGAGCGTCACCCCGATCGCAGCGCCTGCCAGCGCGGCCAGCCAGGGCGAAAGCGCCTGAGGTGTCGGCAGCGCCTGCACCAGCCAGCTCGTACCGACGCCGAAGCGCAACGCATCGAAGAACTGGCGGAAATGCAGCAGGGCCGCCGGCAGCACCAGTGCGAAGGCCAGCGCGGGCACCTGGGGAAGCGCAAAGGCCACCAGCAGGCCTGCCAAGGCGAGCCAGACCGGCATCAACGCCAGCCATAGGTTGCGTGACGTGGCCGGTCGTTCACGCAGCGCGGCGAGCGCAAGCATCACGTACCAGATGCACAGCAGCCCGGCCACCGCAGCGAAGGTAAATCCGGTCACCCGTGCTGCACGGTCGGGTGCAACGTCGGTCAGGCGGCACAGGGCGCCGATCACCAGCGTGGCGGTCGTCGCAGAGAGCACCACCGAGGCCCAGCGCCAGATGCCGATGTAGAAAGGATCCGCCAGCCGGCTGAAGAAGGTCTGCTGGCGAGCATCCAGTCCGGGGACATCGTCGCCATAGTCTGCCGCCAGTCGTTGCGACAGGCGGGCCGCGCGGATCGAGAAACCGGGCACGCAGGCCAGCAGCAGTGCGAGCGGCCACCGGAACGGCCGCTTCAACTGCCGGATCGTCAGCGGACGATCCTCATCGAACGCGTCGGTGTTCTCGCTCTCCACCGCGCGCAACACCCGGGTCCGCCGCTCGATCCACGCCGGCGGGGTGAAGTCGAAGAACTCGCCCAGTACGATCAGGTTGCCGGGAGAGACGCTCGCGTCCTCGTAGGCGATCTGATCGAACACCTCCGCACCGACCCGCCGCTTGACGTCCAGCGCATAGAGGTCCGGATGGTGGGCGAGGTGCTGTCGCAGCACTGAGGGAAGTTCGTGCGCCGCGCGTGCCAGCAACTCGTCGCGTAGTCTGGCTTCGTCGAGGGGCGGTGCGACGGGATCGACGCTGGGCGCGATGGCGGGCGATGCAGGAGAGGGCTCGTACGTCGATATGCGCGAGACCATGTCGACCCGCGCATCGTCCTCCGATGGATCGTGCTCGTGATGACGCTGGTACGACAATGCCGCCTGATAGGCCTCGTTGAGGCGCTGGAAGCCAACAGGGTCCTGATCTGGCCGTGTGGTCTTGAGGAGGCTTGCATAAGCGCGCTTGATCGCGCGCTCATCCGCATCCGTCGGCACGCCGAGCAGATCGTAGGGCCACATGATCAACCCGCACCTTGGCACATGCGGAGCAGGCCGATGAGTGCCCCCAGGCTGACAAGCAGGAGTGCACTGGACTCCACGAAAGGATTCTGCCGTCGCATCGCAGGCGACTCGCGGAAGCGCAGGTCCGCCCACGTAGGGTGAGCGGTTCGCGAACGGGTGCGCAGCGCATCGATCCGGCGGGCAAGCGTGGGATAGGCGTGAAGCACTTCATGGATACCGAAGAACGCCAGGATCACTTCGATCTGAGGCGTGGGAAGAGGCTCCTCGCGTTCCAGTTCGCTGATCACCACCACCACCATTGCATCCTTAGCATCGAGCGACATGAGGTCGGGGTGCTCGGCCAGCCATCGATGCAGGTCGGGCGTTGTCGCGGTCCTGGCGCACGCGATCAGTGCACCACTGACAGCATGGGCATCGAATGCAGAGCGACCTGCCGTGTCGACATCCCGTTTGATCGGCACGGAGATGATGTCCTCCGTGGCAGGCAGGATCAGGAAGGCGGGCCTATCGCCAGCGTACGCGTGCGTGTCGGCTGGCCCCATGACGGCGTGGCCGGCGAGGTGCTGGAGCGCAGCTTCGTATGCTTCATTGAGCCGTTGGAATCCAGAGGGATCCTCGTCCGGCCGCGTGACCTTCAGCAGCCGTGCGTAGGCACGCTTGATGGTGCGTTCGTCCGCGTCGTCGCCGATCTCAAGCAGGTCGTACGGCCATTGGCTCACGCCTGCGCCTCGATGTGTTCCAGCATCCGGGCGAAATCCGCGCGATGCTCACGAATCTGCATCGGGTCCTGTCCGTCGAGGACCGAGCGGAACCTCACAAGCGCGTCCTGCAGGTCGTGGCGTGCCCACAGCAGTTCCTCGTACAGCCGTTCCGCACGCGCGATCAGCGCGAGGTTCTCCTGCTGGTCGCGCGGGTGGACCTTCAACTCAGACAGTGCGGCGAGGCGCTGGCGGATTTCGTCGGCCGACAGCACGCCGGGATTCTGCTGCAGGATGACCTCGTGCGATTCGCCGGTCGCCAGCACCGTGGCCTCGACCTGCAGCAAGCCGTTGACGTCATAGGTGAAGCGGATGTCGACAGGGTTTTCGTGGGCTGGGCGCGCCGGCACTTTCACCGTGATGGTGCCTAGCTTGACGTTGTTCTCCACACGCGGGCTTTCGCCCTGGTAGATGTTGAACTCCACTTGCGTCTGCAGGTCGCGCATGGGCTGGTAGCGCTCCACGCGGCTGACCGGCACGGTGGCGTTGCGGTGGATGATTGGCGAGAACAGGCCGGTGGTGACCTGGCCATGCCCGTCATCGCGCCCAGTATCGACGCCCAGCGAGTGCGGGCAGACATCGGTGAGGATGATCTCTTCCAGCTTCTCGTCGCGCGCTTTCATGCCGGCCGCCACGGCAGCGCCCAGCGCGATCGCTTCGTCGGGATTGATGTGCCGCAACGGCAGCCGGCCGAACATGCGCGAAACCAGGCGCGCGGTCAGCGGCATGCGCGAGGCCCCACCGACCAGGACGATGTCGTCCAGTTGCCCGGGGGCCAGCCGCGCATCGCGCATCGCGCGCTCCAGGGGGGCACGCATGCGCTGCACCAGCGGTTCGCAGATGCGTGCGAAGCCTGTTTCGTCGATCTGCCACTGGCGCGGTTCGCCTCCGAGGGTGAATTCCACCGTCAGCGGGTTACCCGCGGTGACGGAGAGCTCGCGCTTGGCCAGTTCCAGGCGGCGCCGCAGTTGTGCATCCTCGCTGGCCGTCAGGTGCTGCGGATCGAACTTGATGTCGCGCAGGCAGGCATCGCGCAGCGCGGAGAGGAAATCGTCGCCGCCCAGGAAGTTGTCACCCGCGCTGGCATGCACTTCCATCACGCCGTCGAACATCTCCAGGATCGAGACATCGAACGTGCCGCCGCCCAGGTCGAAGACCAGGAAGCGGCCGCCGTCGCGCTGCTGAAGGCCGTAAGCCATCGCGGCGGCAGTCGGTTCGTTGATCAGGCGCTCGACCTTGATGCCGGCGAGTTCGCCGGCGATCCGCGTCGCCTTGCGCTGGGCATCGCCGAAATACGCAGGGACGCTGATCACGGCTTCCGTTACCGGACTCCCCAGATGGCTGGCTGCGTCTGCCAGCAGCGAGCGCAGCACGATCGCGGACAGTTCTTCCGGACGCAGGGAGTGCTTGCCGAGGCGGGTGACCCGGTTGGTGCCCATCCAGCGCTTGAAGCTGGCGACGCTGCGCTGCGGGTGGGTGATCAGTCGGTCGACCGCGGGGCGGCCGACAATCAGCGCCTCGTCCGCGTCCACGCTGACGACCGATGGCGTCAGCAGTTCACCCAGCGCGTTCGGGACCAGGACCGGACCGTCAGGTCCGTAGTAGCCGACCAGCGAGTGCGTGGTCCCCAGATCGATGCCGACGATCATCCAGCCCCCTGCTGGCATCCGTGTCGGCGTCGAGTGTAACGGGGCATGCTGCCGGCGGGGAGGGCGTCAATGACGCGTGCGTCGTCCTGCTGCCTTGCCGGTGGCGGGATTGAGTTCGACGGAGAGCACGAAGCTGCGCTGTTCGTGCGGCTGCATGGCGCCGACGCCGACGACCTGGCGGGTGACTTCCTCGCCACGGTCGTTGCGGATCGACAGCACCACGCTGTACTCCCAGGCAGCGCCCTCGGCCGGCGGCTGCAGGGTGCCTTCGATCCGCAGGGGAGTCAGGGCGGGCGCCGCGTTGACGCCCGCGCCGGGCTCGAAGCGCAGATGGTGGCGGCAGCCCGGACAGACCGCCGCGCTCTCCAGAATGGTCGCCTTGCAGTGCGGGCAGGTGCGGGTGGCGCCGGCACTGCCCGGGCGGGGGTGGCTCATGCGGCGGTGCCAGGCTCCGTGCCATTGCCCTTGCCGCCCTTGGCCGGGGCTTCATCCCAGCCGAACTCGGCGTTGCCACGCATGCGCGAACCCGCCGCGACGGTCAGCGCGCCGGCTTTCACGTCGCCGACCAGCACGCCGGACGACAGCAGTTCGACGCGTGATGCGGATTCGATGTTGCCTTCCAGCTCGCCCGCGATGGTCACCTTCTTCGCGCGCACGCCGCCGTTGAGCTTCGCTCCGGTCTCGATGGTCAGGTCGCCCTGCACGTTGACGTCGCCCTTGAACTTGCCGGCGATGCGGATGTGGCCAGTACCTTCGATCTTGCCCTCGATGGTGAGGTCCGCCGCAATCAGCGATTCCTTGAGTGCCTCCTGGGGCGCCGGACGTTCGACTGGGCGCGTGCCGGGCGGTGCGGTGACGGCCGGTGAGAAGTCGGCTGCAGCGGGCGCATCGCGCACCACGGCGGGCTCAGGCGGGGGCGGAGCGCCGTCTTTCTTCGCGGGGGCTTGGTCTTTCCAGATGGACATGCAGGGGATGCTCCGGGGTGGCAGGGTCCCCGACTATCGCCAATCGATGGGACGTCACGCTGTGATCACGCCTGCCAAACGGCCACGACGGACGGACGTCCGCGCACCGGTTTACCTTCCAGAGGGAGTTGTCTACGCGTCGCTCACATGCCTGAAGTGGGGGGCGCTCCCCCCACCGGTTACACCCACTGTGGGGACGGCCTCCGACGTTCCGGCTACATCCGGAAGACGCCGAACTTCGCCGGTTCGATCGGCGCGTTGAGCGAGGCCGAAATACCCAGGCCCAGTACGCGGCGCGTATCCGCCGGGTCGATGATGCCGTCATCCCACAGGCGCGCGGTGGCGTACCACGGACTGCCCTGCGATTCGTACTGGTCGCGAATGGGGGCCTTGAAGGCATCCTCTTCCTCCGGGCTCCAGGTCTTGCCGGCGGCTTCGATGCCGTCGCGCTTCACCGTCGCCAGCACGCTGGCGGCCTGTTCGCCGCCCATCACGCTGATGCGCGCGTTCGGCCACATCCACAGGAAACGCGCGCCATACGCGCGGCCGCACATGGCGTAGTTGCCGGCGCCGAAGCTGCCGCCAATCACCACGGTGAACTTCGGTACGCTGGAGCAGGCCACGGCCGTCACCATCTTTGCGCCGTCCTTCGCGATGCCGGCGTTCTCGTACTTGCGGCCGACCATGAAGCCGGTGATGTTCTGCAGGAAGACCAGCGGTATGCCGCGCTGGTTGCACAGCTCGATGAAGTGCGCGCCCTTCAGCGCACTCTCGCCGAACAGGATGCCGTTGTTGGCGACGATGCCGACCGGATACCCATGCAAGTGGGCGAAGCCGGTGACCAGGGTCTTGCCGTAGCGGGCCTTGAACTCGTCCAGTTCGCTGCCGTCGGTGATGCGCGCGATGACCTCGCGGATGTCGAACGGACGACGGGTGTCCTTGGGCACGATGCCGTAGAGCTCTTCGGCCGCGTACAGCGGCTCGCGGACATCGCGCACCGTCACCGGCAGCGTCTTGCGGCGGTTGAGGTGGCCGACGATGCCGCGCGCGATCTCCAGCGCATGGCGGTCGTCCTCGGCGAAATGGTCGGCCACGCCGGAATTGCTGGTATGCACGTCCGCGCCGCCGAGGGCTTCGGCATCGACGACCTCACCGGTCGCCGCTTTCACCAATGGAGGACCACCCAGGAAGATCGTGCCCTGTTCCTTGACAATCACGCTTTCGTCGCACATCGCGGGAACATACGCGCCGCCGGCCGTACAGCTGCCCATCACCACCGCGACCTGGGGGATGTTCTCGGCGGACAGCCGGGCCTGGTTGTAGAAGATGCGGCCGAAATGCTCCTTGTCGGGAAAGACCTCGTCCTGCAGCGGGAGGAACGCGCCGCCGGAGTCGACGAGATAGACGCAGGGAAGCCGGTTCTCGCGTGCGACTTCCTGCGCACGCAGGTGCTTCTTGATCGTCATCGGGAAGTAGGTGCCGCCCTTGACCGTCGCGTCGTTCGCGACGACGACGATCTCGATCCCCATCACCCGGCCGATACCGCAGACCATGCCGGCGGCAGGTGCCGCGCCCTCGTACATGTCCTCGGCCGCGAGCGGTGCGATCTCGAGGAAAGGAGAGCCGGGGTCGAGCAGGGCAGTGATGCGGTCGCGCGCCAGCAACTTGCCGCGCTCGGTGTGCTTGGTGCGGGCCTTCTCACCGCCACCATCTGCCGCATGCGCCAGCCGACGATCCAGTTCCTGCACCAGCACGCGGTGATAGGCCGCGTTGGCGGTGAAATCGGGCGAGCGCGGATCGAGTTGCGAGGCGATGGCGGGCATGCGGCATGTCGATACGGGAAAGGCGGCATAAGACCACAAAGCCCCGCATGCGCCAAACCGCACTGCAAAAAAGCCGCCGCCGTTTCGAGCTTGCGTAGCGATGATCAGCAGGTCGCCGACGCGTTGGGTGATCCGGAAAACAACAAGGCCCGCTTGCGCGGGCCTTGTCCGATTCGCGATGAAGCGAGTCGATTACTTCTTGGCTTCTTCAGCCTTGGCTTCGGCCTTGTCAGCGACTTCGGCAGCCTTGTCGGCGGTCGCCTGGGCGGCATCGGCGGTGGCCGAAGCGGCGGCAGCGGCAGCGTCGGAGGCAGCGGTTTCGGTGGCGGCAGCAGCGTCCGAAGCGGCGGCGGTGGCGGCAGCAGCGGCGTCGGTGGTCGCGGCGGCAGCGGCGTCGCCAGCGGCAGCGGCGGCATCGCCAGCGGCGGAGGCGGCGTCACCCGCGGCAGCGGCGGCCTGGTCGGCGGCAGCAGCGGCGTCGGCGGCGGCCTGGTCGGCGGTCTCGCTCTTGGTGCAGGCGCTCAGGGCCAGGACGGCGGCGGCCAGCAGGACGGTGGTCTTGATCTTCATGTGGATCCCCAAATCGGTAAGTGTGGAAGAAGATGGCGCCGGGAGGCGACGTCCGTTCGTCCTCGGGTGAGGCGGCGAACCGGGGAGCCAGACCCGGATACAGAAAAAGCCGCCAGCGAACTGGCGGCTTCTTCAGTGTAACGCCAAAAAAGGCGGCTACCAGCAGATTACTGCTTGGTGGCTTCCTTGGCAGCGTCGGTCGCGGCTTCGGCCGTGTCAGCAGCCTGGCCAGCGGCGTCGGCAGCAGCGTCAGCGGCTTCCGTCGTGGTGGCGGCAGCAGCGTCGGTCGCGGCGGTGGCAGCGGCGTCGGCGGCGGTGGCAGCGGCGTCGGCCGACTGCTGGGCGGCGTCGGCGGTCGTCTCGCCAGCGGCAGCGGCGGCGTCAGCGGCAGCCTGGGCTTCGGTCGCGGTCGCAGCGGCGTCAGCAGCGGCGTCGGCAGCCTGTTCCTGGTTCGAGCACGCAGCCAGGGCGAAACCCAGAGCCAGCGCGATCAGAGCCTTGTTCATGGTCATCGTTGCATTTCCTCGTCGTTAGTTAGGCAACGCGCAATTGCGCGCCTGCAACATGATGACAAGCCCGTTACCCGTGTCAAGCGGTTGGCCGGTTATCTTTGTCAATCCGTTGTTAAATTCTATGGGCGGAACGAAAACCGACCGCGCCGCCCCCGAAACTGCGCAAAACGATCAGACGATTTCGACCGCGATCGCCGTCGCCTCGCCACCGCCGATGCACAGCGTGGCGACACCGCGCTTGGCGCCGCGAACACGCAGTGCATTGACCAGGGTCACGACCAGGCGGGCGCCCGAGGCACCGATCGGGTGGCCCAGCGCACAGGCGCCACCGTTGACGTTGACCTTGGCGTGCGGGATGCCCAGTTCCTTGATCGGCGCCATGGCGACGACGGCGAAGGCTTCGTTGACCTCGAACAGGTCCACCTGGTCCACGGTCCAGCCGACCTGCTTGAGCAGCTTGTCGATGGCGGCGACCGGGGCGGTGGTGAACCATTCCGGCGCCTGCGAGTAGGTGGCATGGCCGACGATCTTCGCCAGCGGCTGGATGCCGCGCTTGGCTGCTTCGTCCGCGCTCAGCAGCACCGTCGCGGCGGCGCCGTCGGAAATGCTGGAGGAACTGGCGGCGGTGACGCTGCCGTCCTTCTTGAAGGCAGGCTTCAGCGTCGGGATCTTGGCGATGTCGGACTTGCCCGGCTGCTCGTCGGTGGTGACCTCGACCTCGCCCTTGCGGGTGGCGACCTTGACCGGAACGATCTCGTCGTTGAAGGCGCCCGACGCCTGTGCGGCCTGCGCGCGGGTGACGGATTCAATGGCGAACGCGTCCTGCTCCTCGCGGCTGAAGCCGAACTTGTCCACGGTCGCTTCGGCGAACACACCCATCGGCTGACCATCGTAGGGGCTCGTCAGGCCGTCCCATGCCATGTGGTCGACCGCCTGGAAGTTGCCATAGCGGTTGCCGGTGCGCGAGTTGGGGATCATGTGCGGGGCGTTGCTCATCGATTCCATGCCGCCCGCGACGATGATGCTGGCCGAGCCGGCCTTGATCAGGTCGTGGCCCAGCATGATGGCCTTCATGCCCGAACCGCACACCTTGTTGATGGTGGTGGCGCCAGCGGCATCCGGGATACCGGCCGCGCGCGACGCCTGGCGCGCAGGCGCCTGGCCCAGGTTGGCCGGCAGCACGCAGCCCATGATGACTTCGGACACGTCGGCGGCCGGAATGCCGGATTGTTCCAACGCCGCGGCGATGGCGGCGGCGCCCAGCGTCGGAGTGGGGACGCCGTTGAACTGGCCAAGGAACGAGCCGATGGCGGTGCGCTTGGCGGCGGCGATGACGATGTCGGACATGGGGGACTTCCCGTGGAGTGAGATCCCGATTATCCCGCCCCGGCCCGACGGCGGGCAAATCGGCCGTTGGTACAGGGGCGTTCGTCACGCGGCGTCTGCCGCTCAGCCCCTTCCGTCGAACAGTTCCCGTCCGATCAGCATGCGGCGGATCTCGTTGGTGCCGGCGCCAATGGCATACAGCTTGGCATCGCGCAGCAGTCGGCCGGCCGGGTACTCGTTGATGTAGCCGTTGCCGCCCAGCGACTGGATCGCTTCCAGCGTGACTTGCACGGCGGCTTCCGACGCGTGCAGCAGGCAGCCGGCGGCGGCGGCGCGCGAGCCCTGGCCTTCGTCGAAGCCGCGCGCCACCTGGTAGGCGAAGGCGCGACTGGACTGCAGTGCGGTGTACATGTCGGCCAGCTTGCCCTGCATCAGGCCGAACGTGCCGATGGCCGCGTCGAACTGCTTGCGCTCGCGCACATAGGGCAGGGTGATATCGAGGGCCGCCTGCATCAGGCCGATCGGGCCACCGCTCAGCACCAGGCGCTCGGTGTTCAGGCCGCTCATCAGCACGCGTACGCCCTGGTTCACTTCGCCCAGCACGTTCTCGGCAGGGATCTCGCAGTTCTCGAACACCAGTTCGCAGGTGTTGCTGCCGCGCATGCCCAGCTTGTCCAGTTTCTGCGCGGTGGAGAAGCCCTTCATGCCGCGCTCGACGATGAAGGCGGTCATGCACTTGCTGCCCGCGTCCTTGCCGGCGGTACGCATGTAGACCAGCAGCACGTCCGCTTCCGGGCCGTTGGTGATCCACATCTTGTTGCCGTTGGCGACCCATACGCCGTCCTTGAGCTCGGCGCGGCAGCTCATCGAGCCGACCACGTCGGAGCCGGCGCCCGGCTCGCTCATCGCCAGCGCACCTTTCCACTCGCCACTGCTCAGCTTCGGCAGGTACTTCGCGCGCTGCGCGGCGTTGCCGTTGAGGTACAGGTTGGACACGCACAGGTTGGAGTGCGCGCCATAGCTCAGGCCGACCGAACCCGACGCCCGCGAGATTTCCTCCATCGCGACCAGGTGGGCCAGGTAGCCCATGCCGCTGCCGCCGAACTCGGGGTCCACGGTGATGCCCAGCAGGCCCAGTTCGCCCAGCTTGGGCCACAGGTCCTGCGGGAACGCATTGTCGTGGTCGATCTGCGCCGCCCGCGGCGCGATCTCGGTCTGCGCGAACCGCTGCACGGCCTCGCGCAGCGCATCCAACTCTTCGCCCAGCGGAAACCCGCTGACGGTATCCGGTCGCATTCGGTCCTCCCTCCTATTGCGGCCCAACTTCCAGGTTGTGTGTGTGGAACGTCCTGCGTCAGTGCTCGCCGCGCAGATGCCCCATGAAGCGCGGGGCGGTGCGGCCCAGCGGTAGCTTGAGCTTGCCGATGGCGGTCATGCGGGCTTCGGCGATGCGGTCGGCCGCGTACTGCGGCGCGATGTTTTCCTTCTCCGCCAGGTCGAAGATCTTTCCGACCGTGTGGTAGATGGTCCGCATCATGCGCATGGCGCGTTCGCGATTGTAGCCGTCGATCTCGAGCGACACGTTCATCACGCCGCCCGCGTTCACCGCGTAGTCCGGCGCGTACAGGATGCCGCGCTTGGCCGCTTCCACGCCGGTGACGTGCGACATCTGGTTGTTGGCGGTGCCGCAGATCACCTTGGCCTTCAGGCGGGGCAGGGTCTGCTCATTGATGGCGTACTCCAGCGCGCACGGACTGAAGACATCGACCGGCAGGTCGTAGATCTCGTCCGGCTTGACCGCCTCGGCGCCGTATTCCTCCACCGCGTGCTCGACCAGCGCCGGGTTGAGGTCGGTGACGAACAGCTTGGCGCCACGTTCCTTCAGCAGCTTCACGTACTCCATGCCGATGTGGCCCAGGCCCTGCACGGCGAAGCTGTACTTGCCGATCTCCTCGTTGCCGAACTTGCGGTTCAGCGTGGCCATCAGGCCCTGCAGCGCGCCGTAGGCGGTGAACGGGGCCGGGTCGCCGGAACCGCCATGCACCTGGTGCACGCCGACCACATACTCGGTCTCGCGGTACACGTTCTCCATGTCGTTGACGTCGGTGCCGACGTCCTCGGCGGTGATGTAGCGGCCGCCCAGCGAGTCCACGTAACGGCCGAAGCTGCGGAACAGCACCTCGGTCTTGTCCGCGCTGCTGTCGCCGATGATCACCGCCTTGCCGCCGCCGACGTTCAGGCCGGCCAGCGCGTTCTTGTAGGTCATCGTGCGGCTCAGGCGCAGCGCGTCGGTCAGCGCCAGCGCGCTGTCGGCGTAGGGGCGCATGCGCACGCCGCCCAGCGCCGGGCCCAGCACGGTGCTGTGGATGGCGATGATGGCCTTCAGCCCGGCGTCCGGGTTGTGGCAGAAGACGACCTGTTCGTGGCCAGAGGTGTCGAGGGTTTCGAAGATCATGGGTGGGCTCCGGTGCGCGGGTGGGGACCGGCGCGGGCTTGCCTTCTGGGCGGCTAACGGGTTGTCAGAAAAGAAAAAAGCGACGTTTCCGGATCGTGCCGTGGTCGTCGCAGGGCGCCAGTCTAATCCAATCGGTCTGCGGCGAGATGACGAGGGCCCGCCGGCGGGGGATGACCTCCGGCCTATTGCTGGAATAGAACGACCGTGCTATTCCTATTTACATGACCCCGCAAGCCGCCACCCACAAAGGCAATGCCACCCGCGAGATGATCGTCGCGCGGGCCTACGACATTGCCGCCAAGCATGGGCTGGAAGGGCTGTCGATCGGTGAGCTGGCCACTGCGGCCGGCATGTCGAAGAGCGGCGTGTTCGCCCACTTCGGCTCGCGCGAGGACCTGCAGCTGACCGTGCTGGAGTGGACCGCCGAGCGCTATGCCCGAACCGTCATCGTCCCGGTCGTCGGCCTGCCGCGCGGCTTGCCGCGCCTGCGGGCCATCATGGAAAACTGGTTCCGCTGGGTCTGCGACAACCCCGACGGTTGCGTGATCCTGGCCGCCGCCCACGAATATGACGCCCGCCCTGGGCTGCTGCATGACCGCATCGTCGACTGGCTGCTGCAGCTGCGCCAGCAGCTGATCAAGGCGATCGGCATGTGCATCGATGCCGGCGAACTCGCGTCGGATACCGATCCCATGCTGCTGGCGTTCGAACTGTTCGCCATCGCCCAGGGCCTGCACGACGCCCGCCTCTACGACGCCGCCCAGGCGCCGTTGCTTGCCCGCCGTTCGCTGGACCGCCTGCTGGCGTCCTACGGCGCCCCCGCTGTTTCTACCCCCGCCTGATTCTCCCGAGGTCTCCGCCATGGCCGCTGTCTCTGTCCCGAGAAATAGCACGACCGTTCGTAAATCATGGATGCTGTCCCTGCTCAGCGCCCGCTTCGCCGTCGGCAGCTGGGTCGCGCCGCGCAGCACGCTGGCACGCGCCTTCCACTTGTTCTGCACCCCGATGCCCGGCGCCCGTACCCGCGCACGCCAGGCCGAGACCGGCGGCGCCCGCATCGGCGAACTCGCCTTCGGCCGCGAGCGCCTGGCCACCTATACGTGGGGCGATCCGCAGCGGCAGCCGATCGTGCTGCTCGTACACGGCTGGTCCAGCTTCGGCCTGCGCTTCCTGCCGTGGGTGGAACCGCTGCGTCGTGCCGGCTATGCGGTAGTGACGTTCGACCAGCCCGCGCATGGCCGCAGCAGCGGACGCCGCGCCACGCTGCCGATGTTTGCCGAAGCCGCACAGCGCGTCGCCGACAGCATCGGCCCGCTCGCGGCCATCGTCGGCCATTCGCTGGGCGGTGCCGCCACCGCCATCGCCATGGCGCGCGGCCTGCAGGCCGAACGCGCCATCCTGCTCGCGCCCGCTGCCGATCCCTTCGATGCCGCGCGCCGTTTCGGCGGCATGGTGGGGCTGGCGCAGTTCCTCAGCCGCCGTTTGTTCGATGAGTACCAGGAACTGACCGCCTACGACGTCGGCGACCTGCACGCGCAGGCGACCGCGCCGCAGATCGCGCGGCCGGGACTGATCGTGCACGACCTGGAAGACACCGACGTGCCGTGGTGCGAAGGCGAGCGCTATGCACGCTACTGGCCGCAGGCCACGCTGGTCAGCACCACCGGGCTGGGCCACCACCGCGTGACCATCGCACCGGAAACCCTCGATGCCGCGCTGCGTTTCCTGCGCGGCGAAACCGTCGGCCAGCGCGTCGTTTCCACGCGCGACCTGCCGTTCGGTCTCTGCTGACGCCCGCGACCGCACGCCCCCGTAGGGTGTGCGGGTCGTGTCCACTGGTATGCCTTTGGTGAGGTGCTGACGCGCGAACCGCTACAATCCCGGGTCTATCAGCACGTGAGTGAGGGCACGCGTGAGCACACCCGCCAGCCAGTTTCCCGCAGCACAGGCCGACGCCACGCCGTTGCGCTTCGTCACCGCCGCCAGCCTGTTCGACGGGCATGACGCGGCCATCAACATCATGCGCCGCCTGATCCAGGGCGAGGGCGCCGAAGTCATCCACCTGGGCCACAACCGCAGCGTCGAGGACGTCGTCCGCGCCGCGCTGCAGGAAGACGCCGACGGCATCGCGCTGTCCAGCTACCAGGGCGGCCACGTCGAGTACTTCAAGTACATGGTCGACATGCTGAAGGAACGCGGCGCCGGCCATGTGCGCGTGTTCGGCGGCGGGGGCGGCACCATCACGCCGGAAGAGATCGCCGAGCTGCAGGCCTACGGCGTGGAGCGCATCTACCACCCCAACGACGGCATGAAGATGGGCCTGGTGGAAATGATCCAGGATGTCGTCAAGCGCGCCGAGGAAGGCCGCGTGCAGAGCGCCGCCGATCGCGACGCCGCACCGGCCGCACCCAAGCTCACCGACGAATCCGGCATCGGCCGCGTGCTCAGCGCCATCGAAGACGGCCGCTACACCGAGGCCGAACTGGAGAAGCTGCGCGCGCAGTGGGCCAAGGGTCCGCACGCGCCGTTCCCCGCGCGGCCCACGCCCGTCGTCGGCATCACCGGCACCGGCGGCGCCGGCAAGTCGTCGGTTACCGACGAACTGATGAACCGCTTCCTGTCCTGCTTCCCGCAGATGCACATCGCGGTGATCTCGGTCGATCCCACCCGTCGCCGCACCGGTGGCGCGCTGCTCGGCGACCGCATCCGCATGAATGCGCTGCGCAGCGACCGCATCTACATGCGCTCGATGGCCACGCGCCGCCAGCACGTGGCGACCAATGCCGTGCTGAAGGACTGCATCGCCTTCCTCAAGTCGCTCGGCTTCGACCTGGTGATCGTCGAGACCGCCGGCATCGGCCAGAGCGATTCGGAAATCGTCGACCTGGTCGACTTCCCCATGTACGTGATGACCAGCGACTACGGCGCGGCCAGCCAGCTGGAGAAGATCGACATGATCGACTTCGCCGAACTGATCGTGCTGAACAAGTACGACAAGCGCGGCGCCGAAGACGCCCTGCGCGACGTGCGCAAGCAGTGGAAGCGCAACCGCGTGGCGTTCCAGACGCCGGACGCCGAGGTGCCGGTCTATCCCACCATCGCCAGCCAGTTCAACGACCCCGGCGTCAGCTGGATGTTCGCCAACCTGTGCCGCCTGCTGCGCGAGAAGCTGCAGCTCCCCGCGGAGAAGTGGACGCCCGCGCTCGACACCGAGCTGAAAGAACCGCGCGCCACCGTGCTGATCCCCGGCAGCCGCGTGCGCTACCTGGCCGAGATCGCCGAACAGGGCCGCGGCATCAACCGCCGCATCGAGACCGAAGCCGAGACCGCCAGCCGCGCCCAGCATTACTGGAATGCGCTGAAGGATCTTGAGGATGCGGCGTTGCCGAAGGCGTTGGAGCTGTACTCGGCCGACAGCCTCCTTCCCCTGCTTGCGGGGGAAGGTGCCCGAAGGGCGGATGGGGGTGCGCGCGATGACGCAGGCCCCCATCCCAGCCTTCCCCCGCAGGCGGGGGAAGGGGCAGGGCACGTCGACCGCTCCCTGCTGACCCTGCGCCAGCGCTACAACGACGCCATCCAGTCGCTGTCGTCCGAAGCCTTGAAGCTGCTGCGCGAATGGCCCGCACGCCACAAAGCCGTGACCGATCCGGTCAACGAGTACCAGGTGCGCGGCAAGATCATCCGCATCGAGAACTACCGCGAATCGCTCAGCCACCAGCAGATCCCGAAGATCGCGCCGCCGCCGTACCAGGGCTGGGGCGAACTGCTGACCTTCCTGCAGAAGGAAAACCTGCCGGGCAGCTATCCGTACACTGGCGGCGTGTATCCGTACCGCCGCACCGGCGAGGATCCCATCCGCATGTTCGCGGGCGAGGGCACACCGGAACGCACCAACCGCCGCTTCCACTATCTGTCGGTCGGCCAGCCGGCCGCGCGCCTGTCCACCGCGTTCGACAGCGTCACGCTGTACGGCGAGGACCCGGCGCCGCGCCCGGACATCTACGGCAAGATCGGCAACTCCGGCGTCAACATCCCCACGCTGGACGACATGAAGAAGCTGTACTCCGGCTTCGACCTGTGCGCGCCCACCACCTCGGTGTCGATGACCATCAATGGTCCCGCGCCGATCATCCTCGCGATGTTCATGAACACCGCCGTCGACCAGCAGGTGGAGAAGTACCTGAAGGCCGACGACGCGCGCTGGACCGAAGCGCAGGCGAAGATCGATGCGTTCTTCGAAGGCCGTGCGCGGCCGCAGTACCACGGCGAGCTGCCGCCCACCAACAACGGGCTTGGCCTCGGCTTGCTGGGCATCACCGGCGAGCAGTTGCTGGATGAGGAAACCTACGCCCGCATCAAGGCCGAGACGCTGGCCACCGTGCGCGGCACCGTGCAGGCCGACATCCTGAAGGAAGACCAGGCGCAGAACACCTGCATCTTCAGCACCGAGTTCGCCCTGCGCATGATGGGCGACATCCAGCAGTACTTCGTCGACCACGCGGTGCGCAATTTCTACTCGGTGAGCATCAGCGGGTACCACATCGCCGAGGCCGGGGCGAATCCGATCAGCCAGCTGGCTTTCACGCTGTCCAACGGCTTCACCATCGTCGAGTACTACCTGGCGCGTGGCATGAAGATCGACGACTTCGCGCCCAACCTGTCGTTCTTCTTCAGCAACGGCATGGACCCGGAGTACACCGTCATCGGCCGCGTCGCCCGCCGCATCTGGGCGCGCGCCATGCGCGAGCGCTACGGCGCCAACGAGCGCAGCCAGATGATGAAGTACCACATCCAGACCTCCGGCCGTTCGCTGCACGCGCAGGAGATCCAGTTCAACGACATCCGCACCACGCTGCAGGCGTTGTATGCGCTGTTCGACAACTGCAACAGCCTGCACACGAATGCCTATGACGAGGCGATCACCACGCCCACGGAAGAGAGCGTGCGCCGCGCGGTCGCCATCCAGATGATCATCAACAAGGAGCTGGGGCTGAACTTCAACGAGAACCCGTGGCAGGGCAGCTTCGTGGTCGATCAGCTGACCGACATCGTGGAAGAGGCGGTCTACAAGGAGTTCGAGGCCATCAGCGAGCGCGGTGGCGTGCTCGGCGCGATGGACACCATGTACCAGCGCGGCAAGATCCAGGAAGAGTCGCTGTACTACGAGCACAAGAAGCACGACGGCAGCCTGCCGCTGGTGGGCGTGAACACCTTCCTGCCGCGCGAGCACGGCGGCGAGATCGCCACCGAGATCGAACTGATCCGTTCGACCGAGGAAGAGAAAGGCCAGCAGATCGCCAACGTCCGCGCATGGCAGGCCTCGCGCAACGCGCTGGCACCGGAAGGCGAGACCGACCACAGCCACGCCTCGGCGCTGGAAGAACACGCCGAGCCGGAAGTGCATGATGGCCACGGCCTGGCCTACCTTCAGCGCACGGCGCGCGAGCGCCGCAACGTGTTCGCCGCGCTGGTCGAAGCGGTGAAGACGCACAGCCTGGGGCAGATCAGCCACGCGTTGTACGACGTGGGTGGCGAGTACCGACGGAACATGTAATCCGCATCGACGAAAACCCCGCCTCGGCGGGGTTTTTTTATGGCGCGGCAGCGGGCCGCGACGCGCGGACGGGCTTAGGGTTCGCGCCGCCATTCCGGGGTTCTGTCGGCGGTGATGGCCGTTCGGCGCGCCGGCCTGTCCGCGTCGGGTGTGCGTCTGTACGTTACGCCGCAGCACGCGTCTCCAGCGCGTCCCGATCCCGTCTGCTAATTGTCCGAGGCTTTCCATGTCGTTCTCCTTCCTGCGTTGCGCCATCGTGCTGGCTGCTGCCACCAGTGCGGCTTGCGCAAGTGCATCCCCGGTAACCACCTCCCGTGATGCCGATCTCGACGCCACGCTGTCCGCGATCGTGAAGGACACGGGCGTGCCCAGCGTGTCGGTGGCCCGCATCGAGGGCGGCAGGATCGTCGCGGTGGGCGTGGCGGGCGAACGCGCGGCCGGTCAGGCGGCGACCCGTGCCACCCGCTACAACGTCGCATCGCTGACCAAGCCCGTCGCCGCCGAGGTGGTGCTGCGGCTCGCCTCCGAAGGACGGTTCTCGCTCGACGACCGCATGGCCGATGCCTGGGTCGATCCGGACATCGCCCGCGATCCCCGGCATGCGCTGCTGACGCCGCGTTTCGCGCTGGCCCACCAGACCGGATTCCCGAACTGGCGCGGTCCGTCCGGGCTGGCCTTCATCGCCGATCCCGGCGGTGCGCCGGGCTATTCGGGCGAAGGCTACGAGTACGTCGCGCACTACGCTCAGGCGCTGACCGGCGACCGTCTCGATCAGCAGGCGCAACGGCTGGTGTTCGGGCCGCTGGGCCTGCGCGCCATCGCGTTCACCGCCACCGGTACGGACGCCGCCGATATCGCCAGCAGCAGGCGGGAGGGCCAATGGCATACGCCGGTTTTCCGCGCACGCCCGTCGGCTGCCGATGACCTGCTGACCACCGCCGCCGACTACGCCGCGTTCGTGGTGTCGGTGATGCAGGGCGAGGGCGTCAGTCCGTCACTGCAGGCAGAGCGCCGCCGTGTGCAGGCCGATCGCCGCGACGAGATCTGCGCCGGCATTCCGGTGAATGTCTGTCCCGACCACGCCGGCTTCACGCTGGGCTGGGAGTTGTTCGACTTCGGCGGCACCCTGTACTACCTGCATACCGGGATGGACGAAGACACGTTCGCCCTCGCTTACTGGACGCCGTCGACCCGCAGCGGCACGGTGATCCTGACCAACAGCCCGGACGGGTATCGCGCCGTGCTGCCGGTGCTGGACGCGATCGGCGCGGACGCGACGTTCGTCGACATGCTGCGCGCGCAGGCATCGCGCTGATCGTCATCCGGCGCCCGCATGTTCGCCGCGCTGGTCGAAGCGGTGCACAGCCTGGGGCAGATCAGCCACGCGTTGTACGATGCGGGCGGGGAGTACCGCCGCGACATGCAAGGCCGGCGAACAGAAAACCCCGCGCAAGCGGGGTTTTTCTTGTGCATGGGGCGGCGCGTGCAACGGGGTCGCGCATGAAAGGGGGCAGGCATGAAGCAGTGGCTGGGCATGGCATGGCTATGCGCGATCGCGTGGCAGGCGTCGGCACAGACCGTGCCCGAGGACGCGCTGACGGAGCGTCGCGCCGAGTATGTGCAGGCGATCCATGCGGCGATCGGGCGTCACTGGACACGGCCGCCCAGTGCCATGTCGGGCGTCGCCTGTCCGGTGTTCGTGCGGCAGCAGCGGAGTGGGCGGATCGAGCGGTTCAAGATCCTGCCTGACTGTCCGTACGATGCGGCTGCCCGGCAGTCGGTCGAAGATGCGCTCGTCAAGGTGGGCAGCTTGCCGTATCTCGGCTATGAGGTCGTGTTCGTGCCTGAGCTGAAGCTGGTGTTCCGTGCGTCCGACAACGTGCCGCGGGCGCAACCGCCGCCGCCGTCGCCGGCCGTGTTAGCCGGGCGCCAGGCGTTCGTTCGTGGCTGCCTGCGGCATTGGGCCGTGACACCGTTGCCGGCGCATGTGGCGCGTCCCGACACGGCGGTGCTGAGCGTGTGGGTGCACCTGGGATTCGATGGCCGCCTCTACGGTGCCTCGACGGACGCGATCAATCGTGCCGACGGAACGTCGCGCGAGCAGGCCAAGCGGGATGAGGTGTTCGTGCGGGCGCTACGTTCGCTGCCGCCCTGCCAGCCTCTGCCATCGGAGTTCCATCGCGACAGGCTGAGCGAGAAGCTCTTGCTGGATGTGCAGCTGATGTTCTGAGGGCATGCGATGCGGCGGCGTTCCCCTCGCCCCGCGCAGCGGGGAGAGGGTGGCCGGAGCCTGCCCCGTACTTGATACGGGGGCGGGTGAGGGGCGAACGGGGTGGGGATGGTTGGGCGCCCGATGACGAACCGCGCTCTGCCCCTCATCCGCCCTCCGGGCACCTTCTCCCCGTTGCACGGGGAGAAGGGAAAGGCGGTGCCGTGTCTAGCGGTACATGCCCGGGCCGCGCCAGATCAGTTCGCCGCGGCGGTAGATGCGCATCACGTCCACCACGTCGCGGGCGTCGCCGATGGTTTCCAGTTGCGGGTCGCCGGGTTGCACCAGGCGGCAGCCGCCGGAGCCGCGGGTGGCCACGATCTCCAGGGCGCAGACCATCAGGTCACTGCGGCCGGGCAGGGGAAAGAAGATTTCCTTCATGCCCTGCAGCTGCCATTCGGCGATCTTCCGTTCGTTGCGCAGGTCGTAATAGATCTGATGGCCGTCCACTTCCATGCTGGGGTTGGCGGCGTTGCCCTGGTTGTTGCCCTGACGTTGGCCGGCGCCGACGGTGGGGCCGTAGTTATCGGGGGCGGTGTCCTGGGCGAGCATGCCGGGGGGCTGGCCCCAGCGGGCGGAGCGGCGCCAGGCGGGTGGGCTGGCGGGGGCGCGGTCCTGGGGCGGGGCGACGGCCTGTTGGCTGGCGGGGGGCTGGGGTCGGGATTCGTCGGGGGCGACGGGGTTCTCGGCCTCGGTCACGCGGGTGGTGTCGACGGGCGATTTGACGGGGGTGGTCACCAGCGGCTTGAGGGGCTTGGGGCGTTCGCTGGGGTTGCGGGTGCCGGTCGGGGGAACGGGCGGGTTGGGGGTGGCGTCGGTGGGGTCGCCCAGGAAGTCGACCTTGACGCGCGCGCCGCCGGCGCTGGCGCTCTCGGGCTGGGCCAGTTCCATCTTGGAGGAGTACAGCAGGGCGGCCACGAACAGCAGGTGCACCAGCAGGCTCACCAGGGAGGCGATGCTGCGCTCGTTCCGCTTGATGTGGCGATCTTCCCTGTCCAGCGGGTGTAGCAACGCCGCGCGCGCGCGGCTCGGCGCATCGGTCATGCTGGGGCGTCGGGGGGCGAGCGCTTCATATGAGCGGAAATTATCAGGTTAGGCGTAACAATACAGGAGGCGGGCAAGTGCCGGCAAAATCAGGTACTTCTGGCGGCAGCAGTAAAGAAGCCCGAAGACAATCGTACAGAAATGGAGGATGTATGAAGAAGGATGTGGATGGCTTGGGCGATCTGAGTCCAATAGATCTGGCACTTCTTGAGTATCTGAATGAGAAGGCCCCATTTGTCTCAATGATGATCGAGGGGGACTGGGGGGCAGGGAAGACGCATTATCTTCGAACTCGGGGATCTCGGATCGCGGCACGAGCAAATAAGCGCTGTATTTCTTTTTCCGTTGCTGGCCTTGAAAGTAGAAGTGATCTGGAGCGCGCCCTGTTCTTTGCGTCAGCTCCTATACTTGACAATGGGTATGCAGAGGCGCTGGGTGTTTTTACAAGGGCTGCCATGCGCTGGGTGAATATCGAGCCGAGTGAACTGAAGCTCAAAGCGGATATTAGTTCAGAGAAAGTTGTTGTTTTTGTTGATGATATTGAGAGGTTTGCTGGCGATCAACGAATTATCCTTGGTTTTGTAATTGATCTTGTGGATAACAACGGAATCCATGTTGTGGTCGTCTCATCGGAGAAGAAGCTTTTGAGCTCATCTAGTTATCTTGGTGAGTGGAAGGAGAAAGTCGTTGGTCGCACTGTCCGATTGAATCCGTCTCCCGAGGACATGGTTGATGCTGCTTTAACCGAGATCGCTAGTAAGTTCGCTGCTGACCGACTCAAGGCTCTGCGGAACTCTTTAGTAGGCGTAGTTTCAAAATCTGATTTAAAGAGTTTTCGTGCGGTTAAGCATTCTATTCGTGAGATTGGCAAGGTTATTGAATTAATTGGTGATTCTTATGATGGAATGAACTACAAGAAGGAAGTTCTTGTTGAGGGCATTCTAGTTGGGCTGCTTGAAATAAAGAGGAATGCCTCGTGTACGTTGCGAATCGCTGATCTGTTCTCTCATTCGGATCTAAGGGTTGCGTACGAGGCTGTAACTAGTAAGGGATTGGATTCTAGTGGGAATAAAAATGAGAAAGATTTTGTAGAGATAATTTTCGATCGATATGCGGGAACTGAGATAATAAATTTTAATGGAGGATTGGTTTTTTACAATTTTTACGCAAATGGAATTTTCGATGCCAAGTTGTTGATTGATGGCTTCATGGAAATTAGCTCTGCGCGTGAGGATGTAAAATCTGCGGGAGAAGTTGATGGCATGTCTGTACTTAGTTTCAGCGCCTTTGATTTCTCTCAGGCTGAGTTCGATGCCCAGTTTGATTATATTAAAGGAAGGCTCAGTGGGAGTGAGTTTAGGTCAGTTAGTGCGGTTGTTAGAATTTATGTCTCGATGAGGTATTGGGCTCAACGAAGGATAATTTCGATGAGCCCTGATGATGTTGCCAAGCTTTGTATTTCAGCAATTGATGGAATACCTGCTGGTGAGCTCTTGGATCCGAGTGCTGACACGGATGTATTCTGGTTTCAGAAGCAGATGGACGACTCGGATGTTGATGTTGAGGAGGCTGTTAGAAAAAAGATAGCCGAATCAATGGAGGATAGCTTGAGTAAGCAAAGGCAGGCTGTTCGAAGGTGGCTTGATGGCGACTCGGATAGCGTTGTCGATTTGAAGAGTGAATGGTTATTGGCGCCTTTGTTTGTAGATGAGGTCGAAGAATGGATTTCTGCGTTTAGGAGCGCGAGTCCAGCGAGGATTCAGGAGGTTCTGAGGCTTTTGAGCGCCCGTAGCCGGGTTGCTGGCGTAGGTTCAAATCTTAGGCAAGAAGTTTCGCTTCTGAGCGCTATAGCAACAGGAGTCGAGAAAGGTTTGCCCACTGAAGGCGATCTTTCGCTTATGCAGTCTCAGCTGATTGAGTTGGCAACGATGCTGCGTTCGCTCGACAGTAACGTGGCGGCTTTTCTGGAAATGGAGCGGAATTTCCCTGGCACTGATGCGGGGAATGCTGAGCAGTAGTGTTCTGAGACTACTGGAGTTTTTTCCTGCCCTTAAGGCAGGCTTTAGCCCGCTTTATGCTTGAAAGTTCACCGGGATGCAGAGGTAGTGATGGAGGGGGCGTAGGGCGGGCCCTGGCACACCGATATGAGGGGGGCTTGAGTCCGCCCAAAGGGACCTCCTCTCACACAAAGCCCCACCGCCGGAGCAAAAAGAGCCGACCGTCTCTCACTAAGCCCCATCGCCGGAGCAAAAAGACCCAGCTGTCTCACACTAAATCCCAACGACGGAGCAAAAAGAGCCTCCCGTGGCTCTACTGAGCCCCGGCGTTGTAGCAAAAAGAGCCAGCCGTCTCTCACTAAGCCCCGATGCCGGAGCAAAAAGAGCCAGCCGTCTCTCACTAAGACCCAACGCCCGGGCAAAAAGAGCCTCGCTTGGCTCTACCGAGCCCCGACGTTGGAGCAAAAAGAGCCGCGCGCGCCTCTACCGGGCTCCGACGCTGGCACGAAAAGCCTCTCGCGCCGCTCTCAAAGCCCCGACGCTGGCCCAAAAAGCCTCGCGTCATTAAAAAAAGCCCCGTGCGAGACCGGTAAACCTCACATTGCCCGCCAGCACGCACCGCACCCGCGCGCAGCGCCTTGCCCCACCTGCCGTTCCCCCGCGGACCGCCCACCGAACGACCCCCTCACAGCTCCCCATGGCACCCTGTGCCCACCCCGAGACCTGTGAGACGACGCATGCGGCGACTGCTGGCCCTGACCCTCTGCCTGTTCACCGCCAACACCCTGGCCGCGAACCCCGTCTTCGACGTGCACGTCCACCTGCGCGACGGCGAAACCTCCCTGCAGCAGTACCGCAACGACGTCCGCGCGGCCGGGCTGGAACTGTCCGGCATCGGCGTGATGTGGTTCGGCGGCCCCCACCAGGCCCGGCAGGGCGACCTGGCCAAGATCAGCGCCGGCAACGACCGCGTCATCGCCCTGGCCGCCGCCCATCCCGACGTGCTGCCCATCGCCACCGTGCACCCCTACGACGGCGACAACGCCCTGGCCGAACTGGCGCGCGTGGCCGCGGCCGGCGTGAAGGTGCTGAAGATCCACGCCCACACCCAGGGCTTCGACGTGTCCGATCCGCGCGTGGAAACCCTCGCGCGCCGCGCCGGCGAACTCGGCGTCACCGTGCTGATGGACAACGCCAACATCCTGCCCGGCGACAGCGAAAAACTGTTTAACCTGGTCGTGCGCGTACCGAAGACGAAGTTCATCCTCGCCCACATCGGCGGCCTCAACTTCCGCTTCTGGAACATCCTCGCCCTCGCACGCACCGCCGACGGCTTCGGCTTCGAGAACCTCTACTTCGACATCTCCGCCACCGTGCTGGTGGTGGCCGATTCGCCGGTGGAAGAAGAATTCCTGTGGACCCTGCGCAACGTCGGCCTCGACCACGTGCTGCTGGGCTCCGACTATCCGCAGATCGGCCTGGACGTCACCGCCAAGGCGCTGGATCGCCTGGACCTGAGCGACGAAGAGAAGGCGAAGATCCGCAGCGGCAATGCGATGAAGCTGTTCGGGCGATGACGTAGGGTGGGCCTTGGCCCACCGTCCTGATGCCTCCGCCGCGGTACGTCCCGACGGGGCATCACGTTGTCGGATCGACCACGATGGCGGGCCAAGGGCCGCCCTACGAGGCGATGCGACGTACCATGGGGCAACGCTGATCGGAAGGGAGTCTGTATGCGCACGTGGACGATGGTGATGGTGCTGGGTCTGGTGGCCTGCACGGGACTGGGCACGAAAGCGGGTAGCGATGCGGCGTCATCCGCGTCGAACGGTGCATTCGCCGGTGAATGGGCGGCCTGCCACGGCGAGACCCCGCCGGATCAGTGCAGCCGCTACGTGCTGCTGCAACGGGGCAACCGCATCTGCGGTACCTGGTTCCATTTCGCCACCGGAAAAGAGTACAGCGGCAGGATCGTCGCGCACGTGGACGCGTCCACGCAGGCGCGACGCACGCACGTGTGCGGTCGTAAGAGCGTCGAGACCAATACCGAATGCGACGACGGCTGGCAGCGCATCGACAAACCGCTGCGGATCTGCGATGGAAAACTCAGCGACAGCACGCGCGCCGATGGAAGCTGCTTCGCCTATTACCAATCCGTTCCTCTGGCCGACGATGCGCACGATGCCTTGCTGGCGGAGCCGTGGATGCAGGCATGCCTGTCGGGCGAGCCGTGACGTAAACACAGCTGTGTAGGGCGGGCCTTGGCCCGCCGTGTTGATGCCTCCGTTGCGGTGTTGCCGGGCGAAACATCGCCGCAGCGTTTCTCGACAAGGCATCTTGATGGCGGGGTGTCCGCGACGGCGGGCCAAGGCCCGCCCTACGAAACCTGGTGGATCGCGTACGCGGACGGTAGAGCGCCCCTCATCCGCCTTCGGCACCTTCTCCCCGTTGCACGGGGAGAAGGGAACGACCGATGCGTCTTGCTGGTTCCTTCTCCCCGCATGCGGGGAGAAGGTGCCCGGAGGGCGGATGAGGGGCGAACGCAGTGCCTGATCATGCGCGACGCCATCGCATCCGTCGCAACCTGCGGGTCAGCGGGCGTAGAGCGGGCTCAAGCCCGCCATGTGGATGTGTCCGTTTCGATGTTGGTCGGCGGAACATCGCGCGCGTTCGCCGATGAGCTTTCACGATGCGGGATGGTCCGCGATGGCGGGCCAAGGCCCGCCTTACGTGCCTCGTGTTCGTGAGGGACAAACATCCAACGTGGTAAACGCATGCAGCAACGCGCGTCGCGACGCGTCGTCGTCATCATCAATCTGAAGCAGCTCATCACGTCCATGAATGTACGTGGTTGTCGGTGATGTAGTCGCGTCGTAGCATCGGTCAACGCCGGTCGGGAGGGATTCTGGATGCGTAGTTCGATGATGGTGATGTTGCTGGGTCTTGTGGCCTGTACGGGCGCCGGCAACGGACAGGCGGGGAGTGAAGCGGAAACATCCGCGGAACCCGTGGCGCAGGAAGTCGCCGCCGTACCCGACGCGGTACCTGAAACACCGCAAGCGGGCGGTGCGTTCGCAGGGCAATGGGAAGCGTGCGAAGGCACGAACGCGCCCGAGGAATGCGGCCGCTACGTGCTGCTGCAACAGGGTGACCGCATCTGCGGCACCTGGTCCTATTTCGCAACCGGAAAAAGTTACTCAGGCAGGATCATCGCGCGTGCCACGTCGCCCACAGAGGCGAAGCGCACGCACGTGTGCGGTCGTCCCGGCTCCGAGACCGATACCGAATGCGAAAACGGCTGGCAGACCGTCGATAAGCCGTTGCGGATTTGCGATGGCAAGCTCGGCGACATGACGCGCGCCGATGGCAGCTGCTTCGCCGACTACCAGTCCGTGCCGCTGGCCGACGAAGCACGCGTCGCCTTGCAGGCGGAACCGTGGATGCAGGCATGCCTGGCGCGCGACCCTGACGTGGCCCCCAAAGGAGCGGGATCATGACCAATCCGAATCCCCTGACCGACAACGAACTGCAGGCCGCGGCGTACTTCGCGGTGGGCGTCACCTCGGAAGGCAGCATCGCGGGCCGTGATGTCGCGTACCGCCTGAGCTTCGCCGGCAACGTCGGCGCGGGCGGGCGCATGGAACCGGTGGCCAACAGCGGTTACTCGTTCGGCACGTTGCAGATCGATCTGGGACAGCATCCCGACGTGGCGCGCGACCTGCTGGACAGCTACCAGACCTGGGCGCGTGCGCATCCGGATAGGGCCACGCTGGAACTGGGACAGAACGATTACGACGCCACGCTGCAGTCGCTGCAGCGCACCGGGCGCGAGATGCGCGCGGACAACGCGGTGGACATCGATCGCGCGCGCATCAACCAGTTCCTGGCCTCCGATGCCGGGCGCACGTTCGTGCACGGTCTGGATACCGAGCACGTCAATGGCGTCACCGCGACGGACGAGGTCATCGGCAACCGCGATTCGGCACTCGAACGACTGCAGCGCACGGATCTGTACCGCAACAGCACCGGTGACGAGCAGGCCGAACTGGCCGGCATGATGATGAAGCTGCAGAACCAGGCGGGCCGTAACCGTTGGCCGGGGCTGCTGGACCAGGTGGAAGCGGGCACGCTGACCTCGCCGGACGAGGTGAAGACCGCCATCGACGGCTTCCTGCCCAACCAGCGCAATGGCAATCCGGATTATCTGGAGAGCGGGGCGGACAACACGTTGCGCGGCATCGAGGTGCTCAATGCCCTGCGCGGTGCCGACCCGGAGAGTCCGTTGGCGCGCGCGTGGACCAACGTGTCGGCGAATCCGCTGATCGGGCCAGTCGCCGCGCACCAGCCCAATGCCGAGAATCCCAATCTCGGTCACGAGTACGACACCGTGCGCTCGCTGTTCCTCTCGCCGGAAGCTTCGCAGCGTTTCATCACCGCGCTCGACAACGGCGGCTCGCTCGCCGAGGGCAATCCGCAACCGAATGCCAATGGCCGCCGCGAAGCGGGCTTCTATGTGTCGGGCGATGATTTCGTGCACTGGAACCGCAACGGCGAGGGCCAGGCCTATATCGGCGGGCAATGGCGCAGCATCGATCCGGACAATGTCACCCGCGTGCGCAACGCCGACGGCACGACGACGCTGACGATCGACGAGAACGGGCGACAGGAGAACCTGTTGCGCGTGGATCCCAGGACACCGGCGCTGCGTGCCGACGCGGGCACGCTGCACGACCCGACCGTTCCCGGCGGAGACGCGCCGGTGCGCCACGCGGAACACGTGCCGACCCCCAGCTTCGAGAGTCCGTACCTCAACCGCCTGCTGGCGGCGGTCAGTTCAGGCGATGAAGCCGCAGCGGATCGCGCCCTGCGGGATTACACGCGCTCGCCCGAGGGCGTCGCCTTCCTGGAACGGCACGAGCCGCAGACGCCGGTGCAGCAGGCGGAAGAGCGGGCGGCGCAACAGCAGGGTGGTCGACAGGTGTGAACCGCGTTCCCGGGTGACGCAACGTAGGGCGGGCTCAAGCCCGCCGTGTGGATGCCTCCGCCGCCGGGTTGCCCGGCGAAACATCACCGTGGCGTTCCGCGACGAGATGTCAGGGTGTCGGAAAGGTCGCGATGGCGGGCTTGAGCCCGCCCTACGAAAGCCGCGTGTGCAGTCAGGCGCGCGAGGCGGGGGCCTTGTTGCGCAGAGAAAGACAGTAGGCCGCAGTGATCGCGATGCCCGCCAGCACGGCGGCCGAGCCGCCGATCACCGCCACGTCCTTCGGCGCGGCGATCCAGAAGCCCGCATAGACCAGCCCGCTGAGCGCCATCGACCAGCCGGCCACGCGCTGCGCCTGCCGGGCACGGGCGCTGGGCACGAAGCGCTTGGGCATCTGGTTGCCGAACCACGCCACCATCAGGCCGATGGCGCCCATCACGATGCGGTCGACCATCTCGCCATCGATATAGCCGCGCGAGCGGGCGAAGGTGGCGCACAACGCCAGCACCACGATGCCGATGCCCCACGCCAGACTGGTAAGCACTTCTCTGTTCATCGCGAAGACTCCTTCTTGGGTTTCGGTGCGGGACTGGCCGCACCGAACGAGTGGACGAAGCCGAGCAGTGCGTCTTCCAGCACCGACAGCTTCAGGTGATAGATCACGGACTTGCCGACCTTTTCCGCGTGCACCAGGTCGGCCTCTTTCAGCACCGCGAAATGCGCCGACATGGTGGGCTTGGACACATCGAACTGGTCGCTCAGCTCGCCCGCGCTCAGCGGGCCCTTGCGCAGCAGCTGCAGCACCTGGCGGCGGGTGGGATCGGAAAGGGCGCGGAAGACCTGGCTCATGATGTGATAGTTAGCTAGTCGTCTAACTATGTCAACCGCCGCTCGTCGGCCTGACCTGTCGGTCTTCGCGCGTGCGTTGGATCGGGAAAGGTGTCCCTGCACCGTTCCCCGGAGTGCCGCCATGCGCCTCGCGTTCGCGTTGCCGATCCTGCTGTGCGTGCTGACCGCCGCACCCGCCCACGCCGGCTGGAAAGCCGCCACGCCCGCCGTCGAGGACGCCACGAAGCAACCACGCATCGCGGCGGCGATCGACGCCGCCATGCGCTTCGACCAGGCGATCCTGACGCACGACGCCACGGTGTTCGCCGACACCTTCACCGACGACGCGGTGGTCAACAATCCGTTCAACCGCATCGCGCGCAAGCCGGATGCCGTGGCGAACTTCGCCACTGGCTTGATCGACTACACCACGCTGGACCGCGTGATCGAGTACGCTGCCACCCGTGGCGCGCACGACGTGGTGCTGATGGGCGAGGAACACCTGACGCCGGTCGGCAAGGCGAAGTTCGCCGGCAAGCAGGTCAAGCGCCGCACCACCGAGATCTGGACCGACGAAAGCGGCGAATGGAAGCTGGCGCTGCGGCAGGCCACGATCTATTCGGCGGAGTAGGGCGGGCTCAAGCCCGCCGTACGGAACCTGCGGCTTTCCTGCGTCACTCCGTCGCCAGGCGCGCCCGCACGCGTGCCGTGGCCTGCGCGATCACGCGCTGGACATCGGCCAGCGTGGTGTCGGGCAGGTTGTTGAAGTCCATCAGCCGGTGCGCCAGTTCGCGGCCACGCGTGGCTTCCTCCACCGCGAAGCGCACTTCCTGCAACGCCACACGGCGGTGATCGGCGACCCGGCGGGGATCATGCGAGCCGTACACGTCGGCCGACGCGCGTTGCAGGGCGCAGAACAGGCTGCGCTTGTTCGCCGCTTCGTCGTCGGCGCACTGGCGGTCGTCGTTGCGGTTCCACGATGCCTCGTCCTGCAGCAGCGTGGCCGCGCGCTCCAGCGTCTTCAGGTCGTCGACGGTGACGGGCAGGTTGCGCGCTTCGTACTGCGCCGGATCGCCGAATTTCTCGCGCGCCGCGGGATCGGGCGGGGTCTGCGCGTGTGCCTGCATCGACAAGCACGCGACAAGCCCGAAGGCCACCCGCAAGGGCAAGGAGCGGCGAAGCGTGCGTGCGTCCATGAGCGAGGCCTGTCGTGGTGTGAGCAGGGGTGCCGCCGCGATGCGACGGCGCGAAACGCGTTGCACCGGCACACTATCGCGTCTACGGGCGGTTGGCGAATGGCCGGGCCATGCACCTGTCGCGGAGAGCCGGCGCGGGTTATCCCGCGATATCGCTTTCGCGCAACTCCGCCAGCAACGAGCGCGGCGTTCGGCCGGCGATGGCATGGAAGTCGGCGATCAGATGGGCCTGGTCGTAGTAGCCGGTGTCGGTCGCGATGGCGGACCAGTTGGCGTCTTCATCGGCTTGCGCGGCGTGGATCGCAGACGCGAAGCGCTTCAGGCGCGTGTACGTCTTCGGGCTGAGGCCGAGCGCATCGTGCAGCACGCGGCGCAGGTGCCGTTCGCTGACACCCAGTGCGCGCGCGACCTGGCCGACACTCTCGACCTGCAGCCGTTCCAGCGCGGCATGCAGGAAGGCGGGTGCGACGCCGATGCGGGTCCGTCGTGCGGCACGCGCCGACATCGCGGCCTCCAGCAGCGCGGCGGCGGCCTGCGTACTGTCGGTGCCGGCAAGCTGTTCGCGCAGGCGGTGGACATCGGCATTGCCCCACAGGGCTTCCAGCGGAACGGGCGCGCCCTGCAGTTCGTTGGCGGAAATGCCGAGGGCGGCTTCGTAGCTGCCCGGGCGCAGGCGTGCGAGCACCGCACGTTGTCCGCCACGGATGAACTTGCGGTGGACCTGCCGGCGTGGCCCCATCGCATGCACGTCGACGCCGCCCGACAGGGTCGGGCCGAAACGCACGACGACCTGCGCTTCCACCTGCGGGATCGCCACGCGCTGTTTGTCGCGCGGGTAGTCGCTCACCGTCATCGCCACGACCGGGCGCAGGGCGGCGCCGGCAGCGGTCACGGACGAGCAGGCGAGGGCGGAAGGCATGGGGTCATTGTGGTCGCCGCGTCCTGCCCGCTGCAACCCGATGCGCGATGGCCGGTTTTTCCAATCCAGCGAAGGGCGCGCCGACTATCGTGGCCCGCATGAACATACTGATCACCGGCGCGACCGGAAAAGTGGGAAGCAGACTCGCGAAGCGGCTGGTGCAGCAGGGACACGCCGTGCGTGCCCTGGTGCGCGATGCCGCCCGTGCCAATGACCTGTCGGATCACGGCATCACCCTGGTGACCGGCGACCTGATGCAGCCGGCCTCACTGCCCGCGGCGGTGCAGGGCGTGGATGCGGTGGTGCATTGCGCGGCGTTCTTCCGTGGCGCCACGCCGGAAGAAGCGCACGCGGTGAACAACCTGGGCACGCAGCATTTGGCGCAGGCCGCGCGCGACGCGGGCGTGGGGCGCTTCGTGTTCACCAGCACCGGGCTGGTGTATGGGCCGAACGGCGGTGCCTTGTCGCACGAAGACGATGACTGCGCGCCGATCGACGCCTATCCACAAAGCAAGGTGGCGGCAGAAAAGATGCTGCTGGCCATCGATGGCCTGGACGTGCGCATCCTGCGCCTGCCGTTCGTCTATGGCGATGGCGATCCGCATATCGCGGACGTGGTGCCGTTCATGCGTACGTTTCCGCCGACGCAGCGCATGTCGCTCGGCCATCATGCCGACGTGGCGCAGGCGGTGATCCGTCTGCTCGAAGCGGCGTCGCCCGCGCATCGCATCTACAACGTGGTGGACGACGAAGCCCCGGACCTGGCGACGCTGTTCGCCTCGGTCGGCGAAGCGCCGCCCGATGGCAGCGATGCCGAGCGCGCGAAGGCATTCTCCGCCGTGATGGATGGTCGGCGCATCCGCGAAGACCTCGGTTTCCAGCCGGTGTATCCGCGGCTGGCGGATGCGGTGGGCGCCGGCCAGGCTTGACGCCTCAGTCTTCGTCCTGCGCCTCGCGCCCCTGCTGGCGAATCAGCGCCAGTTCGCGGGCATCGTTGATCGCATCACGCACGCCATCGAGATCGACGCTGCGTTCGTCGACGGTGAACTGCCCGGTCAGCACGGTATCGGGCAGCAGCGTGCCGGCTTCGAACAGCGCCCACATCTCTTCGCCGTACCAGGTGTCGAGCAGTTCCGGCGCCCAGCGGCCCAGCGTGGCGGTGAGGTTGTTGACGTCGCGCAGCAGCATGGTGCGCGCGGCGTTGTTGCCGCCGGCGCTGACCACCTGCGGGAAGTCGATCACCACAGGGCCGTCGGGACCGACCAGCACGTTGTACGCCGACAGGTCGCCGTGGATCAGGCCGCAGCACAGCATCCGCACGACCTGGCGCACCAGCACGGCGTGATAGCCGCGGGCCTGCTCCGGCGTCAGTTCCACTTCGCCCAGGCGTGGTGCGGAGAAACCCTCGGCATCGGTGACCAGTTCCATCACCAGCACGCCGTGGAAGAAGCCGTAGGGTTCGGGTACGCGTACGCCGGCCGCACGCAGCTGGTACAGCGCGTCGACCTCGGCGTTCTTCCACTCGGCTTCCTGCTGCTTGCGGCCGTAGCGGCTGCCACTGGCAACGGCGCGCGCCTCGCGGCTGCCGCGCGACTTGCGGCCTTCCTGGTACTGCGCGCGCTTCTGGAAGCTGCGCTGCGCCATGTCCTTGTAGACCTTCGCGCAGCGGACGTCATCGCCCGAACGCACGACGTAGACGGAGGCTTCCTTGCCGCTCTTGAGTGGGCGGAGCACTTCGTCGATCACGCCTTCGTCGATCAGCATCAGCAGGCTGGCAGGGGTCTTCACGGATTCCTTGCGTGAACGGGTGCGCGGCCGGAGCACGCGACGGGCGCGCAGTGTGCCCGAAGCCGGCGCCGCGTGCAGGTACCGGCGTCCGGTACATGCATTACGTTGCGTGGGCGGTAGCGTGGGGCGGGGCCGCGGATCCCGGGCGTGGACGGCAAAGCGCCCCTCATCCGCCTTCGGCACCTTCTCCCCGTTGTACGGGGAGAAGGGATATGGGCGCCCTACGAGGGGTCGCGCTTGACCCGCTGTACGCGCTGGCGGTACGCGCGGACGTTGTCGCCGTCGATGCGGGTACGCTGGGTGCCGGTGACGGTGTCGACCTTGCGGTCGTCGCCGGTGATCGGCTTGGCGACCACGTCGGTTTCGCGCTCGAACGCGTGCGACTTGTCGGTGTTGCGGTAGTAGCGGTACAGCGCCCAGTACAGCGCGCTGGCACCCGCGGGCCCGAGGGCCAGCAACCATAGGCCGTTGTCGTCGCTCATGCGCCTGCCCAGATGATGGCGAGGGCGACGCCCTCGAGGATGGTGCCGACGGTCAGCGCGGCGAGCAGCAGTTTCCAGTGCTGCACGGGCACGCTGCCCATGGTTTCGCCGGTACGGCCGTTGACCGCGATGTAATGCAGCATGCCGCCGTTCTTGCCGGGCTGGTGGTACGAGTACAGCCACACCGGCAGGTACATCGACACCCAGCGCGTGCCATGCACGTCCAGGCTTTCCTGTTCCCAGCGCACGCCGCGGTCGTAGCGGCGGACGGAGCCTTCCACCTGCGCGCGTGCGATGGACAGCAGCTGGTCCTCCAGTCGCGGGCGCAGCTGTTCGACGTCGGTGTCGCGCTTTTCCGAGGTGAAGCCGGACAGGTAGGAGGCGTTCCACTTCACCGCATTCTTGGTGTCGAACGGCAGGATGGTGTTGATGATGTTCTGCGTGTTGGCGTTCGTGTCGAGGTTGCCGCGTTCGCGCGAGGATTCCAGCGGCAGGTCGTCGACGGTGAAGTCCACCGCGCGCTCGACCCGGTAGATGTCGGCGTCGTAGTAGGTCTTCTTGTTCTTGTCGGTGCCGCGCGTGTAGGTGCGCGTCAGGATCTCGCCCTTGCCGGCCACGCTGGCGCTCGCGTTGCCGTCGACGATCATGTAGGGCAGGTAGACGCCGACGACGTTCTCGGGCGTGAACTGCTCCTTGAACTCCTTCAGCGCGAACATCCGCCGCTTGTCGACGAACTGGCGGATGCGCGCGACCGCATCGTCCTTCTTGATGTGGAACGGCAGCACCGCGTCGGGCACCGCGCCATTGGGGATCTGCTCGTTGACGCCGAATACGTGGCGGCACCAGTGGCAGCGCGCCGTCATGGCGTTCTCGGTGTTCACCGTGACCTCGGCGCCGCAGCCGGTGCACTTGAACGTGCGCAGGGCGGCGACGTCGGCCTCGATGTCGCGCGCGCCGCTGGCGATGATGGTGCCGCGGAGCTGGTCGAGCCCTTCGCCGAGGCCGAATTCCTCCTCGACCCGCGCGCCCACCCATTCGTTGCGGCAGTACAGGCAGACCAGCACGTCGCTGCCCAGCTTGTGGCGGATGTCGGTGGCGCCGCACTTCGGGCAGCGGTTCTGGCCGTCCTTCAGTTCAGCGGACGCGGTGTCGATGGCGACCGGATCGGGCGCTTCGATCTCGGCGCGGATCGACTCGGGCAGCGTGGACGGGTCGACCGGGAAACTCCCGGGCAACGGCGGCACCTCCTGCGGCGAGCCGGGGCCCGACACAGGAGGAACCGGCGGCAACGGCGGTGGCGCCGGACGGTTCGGGGTGGACATGCGTGCTTCCGCTTACAGGCCCAGTGCCTTGGCCTTCAGCGCGTCGTAGTCGGACTGCGTGATGAGGCCCAGGTCGAGCATCTCCTTGGCCTTCTTCAGCTTGGCGACCGGATCTTCTGCCGCCGGAGCCGCAGGGGCGGCCGGCTGCTGCAGGTTGCCCACGCCCATCATGCCGGTGGCCATGCCCACGCCCATCAGGCCGGCCGCGCCGCCGTTCTCGCCGGCGGACTGAATGCCCTGCGCCACGCTGGCCTGCAGGTTGGAATTGCCGCGTGCGCCGGACAGCGCATCGGCGCGCTGCACGGTCTTCAGCAGTTCACGCGTGTTGGCGTCGTACTCGATGGAGACGATGGCGGTCTTGACGATGGCCAGGCCGCGGTCGGAGCTCCACTGGTAACCCTGCTCGACGGCCGCCGACAGGCTCTGCGCGAAGCCCAGCGAATCCTGCTGCAGCTTGGTGATGCGGTTGCCCTTGGACGGATCGTTCGTGTACAGGCTGAAGGCGGGCGCCAGCGAGCCCACCACTTCGTTGAACAGCTGGGTGGCGGCGGCGTTGTCCATGTCGGTGAAGTCGAACACCTTGCCCGGCTGCAGGTACGCCGCGGGCACGAAGTTCTTCACGAACAGGATGGGGTCGACGATCTTCAGCGTGTACGAGCCGCGCGTGACCGCGCCGACCTGGGTGTTGAGGAAGCCGTCGTCCCAGTAGATCTCGGACTGCGTGCCGAAGCGGTTGTCGGGCAGTTCCTTCAGCGAGACGAAGAACGCCGCTTGCTGCGAGCCCGGCTGGCCGCCGAACTTGAAGCGTTCCCAGCTCTGGGTGATGAAGGTCGAGACGATGCCGTCGCCGGCGAAGATCGACTTGGAGTTGATGTCGTCCGAGCGCCATTCGTAACCGCCCGGCTCGGCGACGAACGCGGTGATCGCGCCGTCCTGCATCAGCAACAGGCCGTAGCCTTCGGGCACGACGATCTTCGAGCCGTTGGTGATGATGTTGGTCGAGCCGCTGGTGTTGGAACCGCGACCGGCATTGGTGCCCTGGGGCACCGCGGCGAACAGCGCCGCCGTCGACGGCAGGCCTGCCGGCACCGTGTAGAAATCCTTCCACTGGTCGCCCAGCACGCCACCGACCGCACCCACCACCGCCTGTACAAGACCCATGACATCACTCCGTGATTCGTAGGCGGGTAGGGGCACCCGCCGAGTGTGACCGAGTATACATAGCGCTTCGTTACCGCCATGGCGCAGAGGTCATGGGTGGCGGAGGCCTGGAGGCGTTGCAAAAACGTTATCCAGCGGAGGACATCAACGTGACGCGACACGCGTTGCGGACAGCGGTGGTGCGTCGCGCGTTGATCGCGCAGCTGGGGCTGTGACGTAGGGCGGGCTCAAGCCCGCCATGTTGATGCATCCGTCGTAGGGTTCCCCGGCGGAGTACCACGATGTCGGACCGTCCGCGATGGCGGGCTTGAGCCCGCCCTACGTAGAGCGTGTGTCGCGGGATTCCCCGACCAGGCGCGGTGGCATCGGATGATGGTCATGCATCCGGTATCGCACCACGTTGCGCGCATGCCCAACTATCGTCGCACACGGGTGCCGGGTGGCACCTACTTCTTCACTGTCAACCTGCTGGATCGGCGCCGCCGACTGCTGGTCGAGCAGATCGGGCTACTGCGTGAGGCGTTCCGGGAGACTCGGCGCGCCCGGCCGTTCGATCTGCTGGCGATCGTCGTTCTGCCCGACCACCTACATTGTGTCTGGCGACTGCCGGAAGGCGATGCCGACAATGCGAACCGCTGGGCTCAGATCAAGTCACACGTCAGCCGTCGCTTGCCGAAGCAGGAACCCTGCTCGCGGAAACGTATTTCCCGGCGCGAGCGCGGCCTGTGGCAACGTCGTTATTGGGAGCATGTGATCCGCGACGAAGAGGACCTGCGCCGCCATGTCGACTACGTTCATCTGAATCCGGTAAAGCACGGACATGTGTCGCGCGCCTGCGACTGGCCGTACTCATCCTTCCGGCGATGGGCGGCCCGCGGTGTCTATTCGTGGGAGTGGACGGGCGAGTGACGGCGGATCCGCAGTGTCGCCAGACCTGTGCGTCGCGGTCTTGGCGTAGGGCGGGCTCAAGCCCGCCATGTTGCTGCATCCGTCGTGGGGTTCCCCGGCGTAGTACCACGATGTCGGGCCGTCCGCGATGGCGGGCTTGAGCCCGCCCTACGGCGGTGCTCGCGCGTCGCTCACTTCGCCGGTAGCGCGCGGTTCCGGCCGTCCGCCTTGGCGCAGTAGAGCGCGGCATCGGCGGCGTGCAGCAGTGCATCCGGATTGCCGCCGTGCGCGGGACGTTGGCTGGCGGCGCCGATGCTGATGGTAACGACGTCCGCCACGCTCGATGCACGATGTGGCAGGGCGAGTTGATGTACGTCGGCGACCAGTTGCTGTGCGAGCGCAAGCGCGGTGTCGGCGTCGCAGTCCGGCAGCAGCACAGCGAATTCTTCGCCGCCGTAGCGCGCCACCAGATCCTCGCCGCTGCGCAGGCTGTCGGCCAGGCGTGTGGCGAGCGTCGCCAGCGCGGTGTCGCCGCCCATATGGCCGTAGCTGTCGTTGTAGGCCTTGAATTCGTCCACGTCGATCAGCAGCACGGCGAGCGGTGCGTCGCGGCCGGCGTGGTCGTCCCACGCCAGTTGCAGGCGGCGGGTGAACTCGCGGCGGTTGGCGATGCCGGTGAGTGCGTCGCTGGCCGCCAGGTGCTCCAGCCGCGCATTGGCTTCGCGCAGGGCGTCGGTGCGCTGGGCAACTTCGTAGGTCAGTGCGCGTTCGCGTTCGCGTGCCGAGCGCAGGCGGTAGCGCACGACCGCGACCAGCAGGCCCAGTGCCGCCAGCGCCACCAGCGTGCGCAGCCACCAGGTCTGGTGCCAGCGCGGCAGCAGGGTGAAGCGCAACTGCGCGCCCTGTTCGTTCCACACGCCGTCGTTGTTGCTGGCCATCACCCGGAACACGTAATCGCCGGGCGGCAGGTTGGTGTAGTAGGCGGCGCGCCCGGTGCCGGCCTCGCTCCAGCCGCGGTCGAAGCCTTCCAGGCGGTAGCGGTAGCGCACCGCCGATGGCGCCACGTAGCTCATCGCGGCGAAGTGCAGTTCCAGCCGCTCTACGCCCGGACCGAGCTTGCCTGCAGTTTGCGGATCGACGTCCACGCCATCCACCAGCAGGCGCTCGATCGAGACCGGCGGCGGTTGCGGATTGCCCTGCATGCGATCCGGATCGACGATGACCACGCCCTTGGCGGTGCCGAACCACAGACGGCCATCGTCGCTGCGATCCGCCGGCGTCTGCGAGGCGCCGTTGCCCTGTGCGTTGAGCATGCCGTCGCTGGTGCCGTACCAGTGCGGTGCGAGTTGCTGCACCTCACCACGGTCAAGTGCGGCGAAGTCGGTTTTCGCGAGGCGGCCGATGCCGCGGTTCGAACTGAACCAGAGATGGCCGCGGCCGTCGTCCAGCAGCGCGAACACGGCATCGCCGTGGAAACCGGCGCGTTCGAAGTAGCGGGTGACCTGGCCACCGCGGACGCGCACGATGCCGACGCTGGTGCCCAGCCACAGGCTGCCGTCGGCGGCGGGATGGAAGGCGAACACGCTGGTGCCGGGCAGGCCGTCGGTGCCGCAGGTATCCACCTTGCCGCGGGTCAGGCAGCGCAGGCCGCTACGCAGGCCGATCCACAGGCGGCCATCGGCGTCCTCGTAGAGCGCGCGGGTATCGTCGCCGCGGGTGCCTTCCAGCACCTCGACCTTCGTGCCGTCGATGCGGGCCACGCCCTGCAGCGTGCCGGTCCACATGCCGCCCTGGCGGGCCGGTGCGAACGCGAACACGATCGTGCCCGGCAGGCCTTCGGCCAGGCCGAAGTTGCGGGCCTTGCCGCTGGCGTCGAAGCGGGTGACGCCTTCAGTGCCGGCAACCCACAGCTGGCCCTGCTTGTCGGAGAGGATGGCGCGCACCAGCTGGCTGGGCAGCTGGCGGTTGTAGTCCACGGCCGGTTGCAGCACGGTGCCGTCGTAGCGCGACAGGCCGGCGCCATCGGTCCCCACCCACAGCGCGCCGCCGGGCACCTGGTGCACCGCGCGCACGGCATTGGAGACCATCTGTCCGGTCACCGTGACCAGCTTGGACTGGCTGAGCCGGTGCAGACCGCTGGAGGTGGTGCCGATCCACAGGTTGCCTTCGCGGTCTTCGAACATCGACCGCACGGTCTCGCCCTGCAGGCCGGCCAGCGTGTTGTCGCAGCTGAAGTGGCCGGAGGTCAGGCGGCACAGGCCCATGTCCAGCGGCGCGAACCAGACACTGCCGTCGCGGTCGCCGTACAGGCTGTAGATGCGGCGTCCGTCGATCGCCGCCGCGCGCGGTTCGCGCTGGAAGCGGCCATCGCGGAAGAACGCCGGGCCGGACTGGGTGCCGACCCAGGCCGTGTCCGTGGCATCGACGGCGAGGCTGTACACCGCGTTGCTGGGCAGGCCGTCGTGCTCGTCGTAGAGCTGCGCTTTGCCGTCCTGCCAGTGGACGACGCCCACGCCGTCGGCGGCGATCCAGACGCCGCCGGCGCGGTCGGCGACGATGGCCCGGTAGAAACCGCGCGGCGGGAAGCCGTCGGCATCGCCCAGCAGGCGGGGCTGTCTGTCCGTCATCCGCACCACGCCGGCGTTGGTGGTCAGCCACAGGCTGCCGGACGTGTCGTTGACGATGCCGAACACGCTTTCGATGCCGTCCGGCAGGGCGACCGGTTCGAGCGTGCGGCCCTGCCGCCGGTACAGACCGCCATTGAGGGTGCCGACCCATAGCCCGCCGTTGCGGTCGGCGGCGACGGCGGTGATGGCCGAGCTCTTCAGCGCCGGGGCGACGCGCGGATCGATGGTCTCGAAGCCGTCGCCGCTGTGCCGTGCCAGGCCGCCGTAGGTCGCCAGCCAGATCGCACCGTCGGCCTGCTGGGCGATGGACAGCACGGTGCCTTGCGGCAGTTCGTTCTCGTACCAGACGTGGGGGAACTGACCGATGGCCCGCTGCGGTTCCAGTGCCTGCGCGGGGAACAGGAGGAGCGCGCACAGCACGACGGCCAGCGTCGCGCAGGCGCGGCGTGCGTCAAGGATCATGCGGGCTCACGGGCATCGGTCCCCCCAACCGGTGTCGGGGCATGCTATCAGTAACCTTGATAACGGCGGGAAGGGCGGCCGATTGAGGGCCGTGGTTCCGCCTCCCGTGCCCGTCGACGCGAAGGCGCCCGAATGACGATGTCCCGACGTGACCTGTTGAAAGCCGGCACGGCCTCCGTGCTGCTGCCGTCCGCCATGCTGGCCTCGCCGGCCCGGGCGGACGATCCCGTGCTTCCGTACACCGACGCGGTGCTCGAGGACGGCGAGCCGCCCGTTCCCGCGGAGGGTGCGTTCACCCTGGTGGTGTTGCCGGACACCCAGTACTACACGCGCTCGTTTCCCCAGCACTTCCTGGCGCAGACGCGGTGGATCGCGGCGCAGCGGGCGGCGCGCAACATCGTCGGTGTGCTGCAGCTGGGCGACCTGACCGACCACAACACGCCCGAACACTGGCAGCACGCCGCCGACGCGATGGCGGTGCTGCACGGCCAGGTGCCGTACGTGGTGGTGCCCGGCAACCACGA
The DNA here is from genome assembly GCF_014851805.1 of Pseudoxanthomonas sp. PXM02. Lineage (GTDB taxonomy): Bacteria > Pseudomonadota > Gammaproteobacteria > Xanthomonadales > Xanthomonadaceae > Pseudoxanthomonas_A. The sequence goes on along the minus strand of NZ_JACVAK010000001.1, from coordinate 358,708 downwards.
CTACAGCGAACGCGGACGCTGCACCGACCGCAGCACCTTGATCAACGACTACTTCCCGGTCGCGCACTTCGCGCGGCAGGCGACGCTGGGCGGCACCTATGACCGCGAACCGGACCGCATCGAGAACAGCTTCCACCTGTTGTCGGTGAAGGGGCGCAAGCTGCTGGTGCTGGCACTGGAGTTCGGGCCGCGCGCCGACGTGGTGCGCTGGGCCAACGACGTGCTGCGGCGGCATCCGGACTGGGAGGTCATCCTGGTCACCCATGCCTACCTGTATGACGACGGCACCCGCTACGACTGGGCGACGAAGGGCGACGCGCAGCCCTGGAACCCGCGCAGCTACCCGATGGCCAAGGCCACCGGCGGCGACGTGGCCGACGGCGAGGTCCTGTGGCGCGACCTGGTGAGCCGCCACGAGAACGTCATCCTGACCTTCAATGGCCACGTGCTCGGCGATGGCCTGGCGCGCCTGACCTCGCAGACGCCCGGTGGCCGCGACGTGCACCAGATGCTGGTGAACTTCCAGATGCGTGCGAATGGCGGCGACGGCTGGCTGCGCCTGCTGGAGTTCCAGCCCGACCGCACCACGGTCCACGTGCAGGACTATTCCCCCGTGCTGGACCAGCGCAACACCGCGCCGCAGAACCGTTTCACCCTGCGGCTGTCGCCGCCGGGCGGCCACGCCGTTTCATAGCACCGGCCACCACATGAAGGCCGCGGCCGCCAGGCTGCCGGCCAGCGTCAGCAGCGCGAGCAGGCCCAGCACGCTGCCCATGGCGATCTTCGCCCAGACAGGGCGCGCGCGTTCGGCGCGGAAGTACAGCTCCAGCACGACCAGCGGCAGCAGCCAGCTGGCGAAGCTGACCAGGATGAAGGTCGCGCCCTGGTAGTCGATCGTGATGCCCAGCGGGGTCAGCACCAGGCCGGCCAGCATGATGCCGATGCGCAGGAACCACACGCCGTTGACCAGCAGCCAGGCACGCAGGGCATGGCGACGGTGGGCGGCGAAGTCCCGGCGTCCGGCGCTGCGCCAGGCCAGCACGGCGCAGGCGACGATCAGCAGGCCATTGAGGGTGATCGAGACGTCGCTGCCGATGCCGAGTCGTGAACCCCGTGCCCACACCAGCCAGAAGCCGGTGAACGTCACCATCAGCGCGACGGCGAGGAACAGGCGGCCGTTCCAGCGGTGGACGGCGGGCCAGCGGCGACGCAGCGCGGGTATCAGTTGCCACGTGCCGGCGAGGGTCACCAGTCCGCCAAGCAGGGCATGGCCGAGGAACTGCGTGTTGCCGACCAGGTCGTCGGGCACGTAGCCGGTGACATGCGGCTTGGCGTTGAGTCCGGCGAAGTCGCCGGTGGCGACGGCACCGCCGAAGAACAGCGCAATGAAGGCGACGAACGCCCATTGCCCGAGGGTGGCGGTCACAAACCAGAGGGTGGCGCCGGCGGACAGCACGCGGGGCGGGGAGGGCAGGCGAAGCAGTGTCTTCATGGGGCATCTCCAGGGGTGGTTGCCCGGCACGATGGCGAGCGCTGGAATGGCTGTCCTGCCGATTTGCGATTCGGCCAGCCATATCGGCGATGGGAAATCGGCGTTCATGCGCGGGCCGGACATGACCGATGGCGCTTGCCCCGTGGCCGTGCCGTCGCCGACGCTGTTCGCAGACACGGGAGGGCGACGCGATGCACGGGTGGCAGGCCATGGCGACGGGAACCGCGGTGGCGGTGGCGACGATTTCCTTGCTGGTGCTGCTGTGGCAGCGACCCAAGCGCGATGCCGAGGTGCTGTTCGCCGTGGTCAGCGGCTCGATGGCGCTGTCGTTGATGTCGCCGTGGATGCATGGCGCCCCCACCTGGATGCTCTGGGCCGTCGCCATCGGCGGCAGCGCGACCTGCAACGGGTTCTGGCTGGTGTCGCGGGCGCTGTTCCGTGGCGACGGCGGCGTAAGCCGGCTCCACGTGGGGATCGCGGCCGGGGTCGCCTTGCTGATCGCGGCATATCGCATCGCCAGCCTGGGTGCCCGGGGCGATGCCTCGCCCTGGGCGTCGGCGCTGGACAGCCTGCTGACGCTGGCCAGTTCCACGCTGTTGGTACTGAGTTTCCTGGAGGCGGTGCGCGGCTGGTCGTCGTCGCTGCCACGATCCGAGCGCCGTCTGCGCGCGGGCTTCATGGCCACGTTCGCCAGCTGCGTGCTGTCGGCGACGCTGGTCGGGGCACTGCCGGCCATTGCCGGGGCACGTGCCGGCGTGATCGCCGCCTGCGTCATCGCCATCGTGCTGTTCACCCATGTGGCGCTGCGTCACCGTCGTCGCATGCCGCTGGCACCGCCCGCGCCGGTCGCTGTGCCGGAGGAAGCCTGCACGCCTGATGCGGAATCGCCGACGCCGCGGACGCGCCCTGCGCTGACCCTTGAAGACACGCGCCTGGCAGCCGCGCTGCAGCATCAGCTGGAGGTGCTGCAGGTCTACCGCGAGCCGGAACTGAAGGTGCTGGATCTGGCCGAACGGCTGCGGGTGCCGGAGCACCGGCTGAGCCGGCTGGTCACGCAGGCGCTGGGCGAGAAGAACTTCAACCAGCTGATCAATCGCCACCGCATCGCCTACGCCTGCCGCCGGCTGGCGAACCCGGATGGCGAGGCCAGCATCCTCGACATCAGCGGCGATGCCGGCTTCGCCTCGTTGGGTCCGTTCAACCGCGCGTTCAAGGCGGCGATGGACTGCACGCCGACGGCATACCGTGCGGCGTGCCGCACGCAGGCGGTCGAGGCCGATGCCGATGACGCGGATATCGCCTTGCAATCGGCACCGCACTGACGGTCGCGGAGATCAGCCGCGCACCGCGGCCTCGATCTTCGCGATGTCGATCTTCTGCATCGTCATCATCGCCGCGAAGGCGCGCTGGGCGACGGCGCGGTCGGGATTCGTGAAGGCATCGGTCAGCACGCGCGGGGTGATCTGCCAGTTCAGGCCCCACTTGTCCTTGCACCAGCCGCACTCGCTCTCGCGACCGCCGTTGCCGACGATGGCATTCCACAGCCGGTCGGTTTCTTCCTGGTCGTCGGTGGCGATCTGGAACGAGAACGCCTCGCTGTGCTTGAACGCGTCACCGCCATTGAGGCCGATGCACGGGATGCCGTAGACGGTGAACTCCACCGTCAGCACGTCGCCTTCCTTGCCTGACGGGTAGTCGCCGGGCGCGCGGTGCACGGCTTTCACTTCGCTGTCGGGAAAGGTCTTGGCGTAGAAGTTCGCGGCCTCTTCGGCATCGTTGTTGTACCAGAGGCAGAGGGTGTTCTTCGGGGTCATGGTGTTCTCCACAGGGGATTGCGTGGACGGGAGGTGGGGCGATCTTCCCGCCCCGCGGGGAAAGCCGGGTGAAGCCGGCCGCAGCTCAGTCGTCGGCGAACGAGCCGGTGCGCACGTCGCCGTCGCGCAGGTAGCGGTTGACCACCACGCCGGTCGACGTGGTGCGTGACGAGGCCAGCCGGAACGACGCGGCCTGTGTGGTGTCGTCGAACAGACGCTTGCCGCGTCCCAGCAGGACCGGATACGTCAGCAGGCGGAGTTCATCCACCACGTCGCTGGCCAGCAACTGGTGCAGCAGGTCGCTGCTGCCCTGCGTGACCAGGTCGGGTCCCTCGCGGCGCTTGAGCGCGCGCACGGCGGAGACGATGTCGGCGCCGAGCGCATGGCTGTGCTGCCAGGCCAGCGTGTCGGGATGATGGGTGGCAACGTACTTGGTTGTCCCGTTGAAGGCATCGGCAATGCCGCCGTGCGGCGCGTCGCTCGACACCTGCGGCCAGTAGCCGGCGAAGATGTCGTAGGTGCGCCGACCCAGCAGCAGCGAGAACGGCTGTGCGAACAGGCCGTCCATCGCCTCGTCCTCGCCTGCGAAGGGCCAGACCCAGCCGCCGTGAGCGAAGCCTCCACTGGTGTCTTCTTCAGGTCCGCCCGGCGCCTGGATGACGCCGTCGAGGCTGACCATGACGGCCACGATAAGTCTGCTCATGTCGGGTTTCCCGGCAGTCCGGAACGGCCGCCTTTCCACTGCGACGAACGGGTGCCTGCGGAATCGACACCACCTGCTCAGAGGGAGGAGTTGCCCACGTTGGCTTCGGGACTGCGCTATTCGGTCGAGCGCCCCGGCTCCGGAACCGCAGGAGCTGCGACTTCCTCGAGCGCATTCAGGTCATCCAACTGCGACATCGGAATGGCCACCGTGGCGAGGTACTTGCCCGGTGCGCTGTAGAAGGTAAGGCACAGGTCGGGCCGGTCTTCGAAGAAGCATGCGTCGCCTCCGAGAACGGTCTGGTTGGCCGACAGTACGCGCCGGATGCCATCGTCCTGGCCGATGGCGCGGGTGGTCCGGTACCACTGGCCTTTCTTCGGCAGGTCCACGGCCGGCTCGTTCCAGTCGTGCGGCTTGCCGACCTTGGCGAGGACCAGGGTCCGGATCTCCTTGCGCGCAGATCCGGTCCCCACCAGCGTGGTTTCCAGCAGGCTGCGGCCGCTGGGATGCGCGACGCGTGTGTCCACACCCATCTCCAAGAGCGCACGTACCGCTGCCACGTTGTCTGCCGCAATGGCACGCTGCAGGAGCGTGCCGTTGCGGGGATCGAGGTAGTTGAGATTGACGCCCGATGACTGAAGACGTCGCAGATCGTCTGGAGCGATGAACGCTGCAGCCTCGCCCACCACCTTTGCGACCGCATCGCGGCCACCCTGATCGATCAGGTCCGGCACGAGAACGCCGTAAAGTGCGGGGAACGTGGCGGGCATCGAAGCGAGCAATCTCAGCTGCGCTCCAGGGGACTCCCCTGTCCGCAACATGTCGGCTACAAAGGGGGCTGCCTGCTCCGGCCCACCATCGCGCATTGCGAGGCCAGCCTTTACGAGCAGCCCCTGGGTCAATGTGGCGCGCCCGACACCGAAGTTCGTTTGCTCAAGTGCGGTACGACTGTCTTCGACAGCGGCATCCACCTGTCCCTTCTCAAGATGAAGCTTGGCACGACGGTCCAGCAGGAAGGCGCGCTCTGAGCCCTGCGAGCTGAGCAACGCTCGCGACAGATAGTCGATGCCCACTTCGTGCTCGCCCAGCGCACCATGGATCTCGGCAAGCTCGGAGGCCGCCAACCGCTCCTCTCCGGTATCGATGTCACCAACGATCACTTTCCGGTACTCGGTCAGCGCACTGCGAAGCAACGCGGGATCGCCGCGCTCGTTCGCGAGTACCCGGAAGACGGCACCCTTGCGCAGGCGAAGTTTCCTGTTGGACGGGTCCAGCAGCTCGGCCCGATCGAGCATCGCTAAGGCCTCCTCCGTCCGGAACTGCGCGTGCCTGATCTGGGCGTAGACGACCCAAGCAATCGCATGTCGAGGATCCGCTTCGGTGGATTGTTGCGCCCAACGTTCGGCGCTCGCCATCAAGTCTGGATCCCAGCCCATGGGTGGCATACCGTTGACCTGAGCCAAGCCTTCGACGGCGCGCAGGTAGTCGATCCTTGCGAGCTGCGCCATGACTTCGGCATTGCGCGGATCTTCCCGGTTCAGCCTCAGCAGCAGGGCTTCGACACTGTCACCCTGGCCGGAGTCGATCGTTGCTGCGATCTCTGCAAGGGAGGGCTGTTCTGAACCGGTCTGCTTGGCGTCGCAGGCAGTAGGAAGAAGAAGCGCGAGCAGGAAGAGTGATCGGACATCCATGTCGGGCATTGAGGTGATGGAGGGATGGGCAGAGCATAGCGCGCTGATCGACCTCGCTTCATGTCAGGGGTCTCTGGTGCGTCCCCCGCACGCGGTACGCGACCACAGGACTCACACCCAGGGGGCGAGCGCGATGTTCAGTTCGGCCTGGAATCCCTTGCTGGACGCGACCGGTACCGTGTACACCGATGGAGACGGCTGCTTCGTGCCGACGGCCTTCTTGCCGATACGGGTCAGCTCGGCGGCATCCTTCGGCCCGGTGGCCCAGTGCTCATCCGCCCAGACGTAGCGCAGCGCCCAGGTGCCGTCGTCGTTGCGCTTGGCGAACAGCACCAGGGTGTCGCGGAACAGGTATTCGCCGGGGATGTGCTGCTTCAGGAACAACGCGCCGTCCACTTCGTAGCCGGCGGTGGAGACCGCCAGGTCGATCGAGAACGACACCTCGCTGCCGGCGGTGATCTTCGAACTGTCCAGATAGACCGAAAACAGCGTGGGCGAGCGCGCGTTGCGGATCAGGGTGCCATCCGGGCCGAACAGTTCCGCATATTCGCGCCGCACCGCGCTTTCGTGCGCCTGCGTACGCGAGGTCAGCTGGTAGGTATAGGCGCCGCGCGGCGCCACCGTGGTCTCGATGTAGTACGAGGAAGCGATCTTCTTGCCGCGCTTGCGCGCCTGTTCGATCTCCGGCGGGAACGGCAACGCCGTGATGTCCAGCCGGCCGGTGGCGCTGAGGTCGCCGAACAGGAAGCGCACCAGGTTCTGGTAGCCCTCTTCGGAATTGACGATGCCGAAGAAGCCGCTGTGGCTGCGGTTGACGAAGGCGCGCGGACTGCCGGCCACGTAGGCGTTCTCGATCCGTACCAGACCGTCGCTCATCTGCCCGACCGCCAGCGACGACAGGCCGTGTGCCACCGCGTAGTCGCGGCTGTTGGTGCCGACCAGGCTGAAGAAGCGCTCTGGCGGAAAGCCCGAGTCGCCCAGCGTGTTGGCCTTGTCCTTGGGTACCTTCAGGTACTTGGCCATCACGCCGCGGTTGAAGTTGTTCATGTCGTTGATCGACAGCAGGCTGGGCACGTTGATGCCGCCCATCTCGATGCCGTTGTGGGGCGTGGCGTAGGTGAACACCTTGTCCACCAGTGCACGTACCTCGGCGGTGGCGATCTCGGGGTTCTGCAGCAGGCAACGGCAGATCAGGCCGCCCATCGAATGCGCGACCAGGTGGACGCGGAACGCCTTGCGATCGGCTTCGTTGTTGCCGCAGATGCGCTCGCGCAGTTCCACGATGCGCTCGGCCAGCGCCCGGGCGGCATCGGGGATCGACAGCGCCTTGCCGTCGCCGAACGCAGGATCGGCGGCGTCGTAGTAGCGATGGATGACGATGCTGCGCGGCGACAGCTTGCCGGCGTTCTCGGCGCCGGCCGCGTAGGTGTCGCGGTAGTCGTAGTCCTTCATCAGCCGCACCAGCGGCGACTCGAACACGAACTTCGTGATGCGTCCGTCCTGGGCCTGGCGGATCTTGGTGGAGCCGGCCTCGAAGCCCATGTAGGGCGTGGAGGTGGTCTGGATGACTTCGTCCTTGGTCATCGCATAACCGCGGACGTAGATGATGGGATAGAACGGTCGCTGGATCCTTGCCATCGTGTCGCTCCCTGCGGGTCGCCGGTTGAATATCACAGGTCTACGACAAAGACGGTGACGGAAGGACACGGCCATCGCGCACGGCCACAGGTGTCCGCCATGCCCGCAGCGGTTAGGATGAAGCTCCCATCCATGCGATGTCAGATCGAGGTGGCATGAACAGGCGACATTTTCTCGGCAGTGCGGCCCTGATGGCTGCGGCGTCCACCGTGCCGTTCGCGGTCGGTTCCACCGCATCGGCGGCCACGTCCCCCAGGCGCCTGCTGCCCCCCGCGCTGAAGCCCGGCGATACGGTTGCGTTGGTCAGTCCCTCCGCGGCCACCGATGAGCCGCTCGACCTGCAACTCGCGCAGGAAGCGATGGAAGCACTGGGCCTTAAGGTGAAGGTGGCGCCGCATCTCGCGTCGCGTCGCGGCCATCTGGCCGGCACCGACGCCGAGCGGGCAGGGGACCTCAATGCGATGTTCGCCGACCGCGAGGTCAGGGCGATCATCTGCGCGCGGGGCGGGTCCGGCGCCGCGCGCCTGTTGCCGTTGCTCGACTACGCCGCGATCCGCCGCAATCCGAAGATCCTGCTGGGCTATTCCGACATCACGGCGCTGCACAATGCATTGCTGTCGCAGGCGGGATTGGTCAGCTTCCATGGCCCCATCGGCATCGGCAGCTGGAACACGTTCAATGCCGACCAGTTCCGTCGCGTGTTCTTCCAGCGCGAACAGATGCAGTACGCGAACAGCACCGACAAGGGCGATGAGATGGTGCAGCGCAAGAACCGCACCGTCACCATCACCGGTGGCAAGGCGCAGGGCGACCTGGTGGGCGGCAACCTGACCGTGCTCACCGCGCTGGCCGGCTCGCCCTACCTGCCGGACTTCAGCGGCAAGATCCTCTTCCTTGAAGACGTGTCCGAAGCGCCCTACCGCATCGACCGCATGCTCAGCACGCTGCGGCTGATGGGCGCGCTGGACAAGGTGAAGGGCGTGATCTTCGGCGAGTGCACTGAGTGCGATCCCGGCGGTGGCTACGGTTCGCTGACGCTGCCGGAGATCTTCGACGACTACTTCAAGCCGCTGAAGATCCCGGCCTATCGCGGCGCGATGATCGGCCACATCCGCCAGCAGTTCATCGTGCCGGTGGGCGGCAAGGTGGAGATGGACGCGGATGCGGGAACGTTCCGGATGCTGGAGCCGGTGTTCCAGGGCGGTTGATGCAACGACGGGTTCCGGGACTTAGCGGATCAGGCTTGATGCGGCGACTGAGGCGGGAGCCCTGACCGCTCCGCCTCAGTAAAGCGTCAGCGGAATGCCGCGGGCCGTGCGGTCGAGGTAATCGGCGCGCACGTCGCGGCAATAGGCGCCGGACATGACGAAGCGACGGCAGATCTCCGGCCGTGTTTCGTAGATCGAGCAGCACATGCGGGCGCTGTCGATGGCCACGCACCAGCCTTCCTCGTCACGCGCCATCACGTGCAGGCCGGCATCGGTGTGCGTGGTGAGGTGCGAGGGCACGCGGTCTTCGCGCTGCAGCACCACCGTCAGCCGGCAGCAGACCGCATCGCAGCGCTCGCAGAGCGGCGCCTTGGGTGCAACGACGGCATTCATGCGTGTGAACCGGGACCGCCACGCGCGATGCAATCGGTGTCGATACGGAGGGCGAGGTGGAACGGATGGCCTGGCATGGGCGCTCCCGGTGCGGCGTGCAGCCCGACAAGGGCGTGACGCATGGAGGAAAGCGCAGCGGGCGACGTGGGAAGTCGGACGGGACGCAAGAGGTGCAGCGGCGTCATGGTACGCCTTGGGCCCGGCGGGCACCTGAAGCCAGCAGCCGGAACTGAACGTCCGGGTCAGTTTTCGCGCCTGCGCTACATCAGCAGGCAGTCGATGCCATCCAGCACGATGTGGATCAGCAGGCCGATGCCGAACCAGCGGGTCTTCTTCGGCAGCGTCAGTCCGGCGTACACCGCGATCGCCGGCCACGTGTGGAGTGGATGGAAGCCGATGCTGCAGCGTCCCGGCGCGTAGATCGGATCGGCGAGCAGGTGGTCCAGGTCGATCACCCAGGCGGCCAGCATCCACAGTGCGGCGCGCTTCCAGTCCTTCGGCCAGAACAGCCGCGCGACCCCCAGCGGCACGATGACGTGCAGCAGCAGGTGGAGCGGGGCGCGGAGTTCGAAATCGGGCACGACGGGCTCAGCGACGCGTGGCCAGCCAGCGATCGAGCTGGTTGGCGAAGGCCTGGCGGTCGCGCGCATTGAAGGCTGCCGGGCCGCCGGTCTGCACGCCGGCACCCCGCAGTTCGTCCATGAAATTCCGCATCGACAGGCGCTCGGCAATGTTGTCGGGCGTGAAGCGGTCGCCGCGCGGATTGATCGCCTGTGCGCCGTTGGCCAGCACACGGGCCGCCAGCGGAATGTCCTGGGTGACCACCAGATCGCCCGTCCGGGCGCGTTCGACGATGGCGTCGTCGGCCACGTCGTAGCCGCCCTGTACCTGCAGTGAGCGGATGAAGCGCGAAGGCGGTGTGCGCAGCCACTGGTTGGCGACCAGCGTGACCGCCACCTGCGCGCGCTCGGCGGCGCGGAACAGGATGTCCTTCACCGGTGCCGGGCAGGCATCGGCATCCACCCAGACCTGGGGCGCGGGGACGGTGTCCCCGCTCATTCCGCCGTATCGGCCCCGGCGGTATCGGCTTCCGCCGCGTCAGGATCGGCATCGGGACGGGCGGCATCGCGCTCGGCGCGCTTCTTGGCGTCCTTTTCGTCCTTTTTCTTCTTCTTGGCCAGTTCGCGCTGGCGCTTCTCGAACGAGTAGTTGGGTTTTGGCATGGAGGGAGGTGCTCGACAGGAAGGGGGTAAGCGTGGCGCGAAGGCCATCCGCAGGTCTACACGATAGCCCGCATCCGCCATCCGCGGGCAGTGGCGCCTGCGGAACCGCGTGTTTCAAGGAGTTATCGGCGCCGCCCGTGCCTACCGACCCGCCACATTGCGTGGAGCGGTCGGGTTCCGGCGCGGCGCGAGCGGGGTGGCGCGCTCGCGCCGGTCGTGGAGGCTGCTATACCATCGCTGCGTCGGGTATCCCCGGGGATGGGGGGCCTGGACGTCCTTTCACGGGGTGATCGATGCGGCGAATTCTCTGCCTGGTCCTGGTGGCCGTGGTGCTGGCCGGCTGTTCGAAGCGCGTGGTCCACGAACTGCCACCGCCTCCACCGGACGATGTTCCGGCACCACCCCCTCCGCCGCCTCCGCCTCCGCCTCCGCCGCCCCCTCCGACAGGGACGGCGCCATCCGCGACGCCGACGGTGCCGAAGGCCGATTTCGTCAACGTGGACGTGTTCTACGCCACCAATCGCATGCCGGCCGAGGCGTTCGCCACCTTGGCGCCGGGCGAGCGTTTCACCGCCGGTCTGGCGCGCGCGCTGAGCTATGGCACTGCGCGCATCAGCATTCCGAAATCCCACGTCGCGGGTGAACTGGAATCGCCACGCTGGTATCTGCTGGAGTTCAAGGAAGACCCCAGGCAGCACGTCATCCTGCAGGACGTCGCGCGGCTGGCGCAGGCGCCGTTCTTCGCCAGGCTGCACGGGCGCGTGGAGGAATCACGCGGCAGCAACGCCTTCGTGTTCGTGCACGGCTACAACGTCAGCTTCCGGGATGCCGCGCGACGCACCGCGCAGCTGGCCTACGACCTGCGCTTCGATGGCGCACCGGTGTTCTACAGCTGGCCGTCGCAGGCCGCGCTGGCGGGGTATTTCACCGACGAACAGACCATCGCGCGCTCGGTGCCGCTGATCGAGGGCTTCCTTGCCGACATGGCCGACCGCTCCGGTGCGCAGAACCTGTACATCATCGGCCACAGCATGGGTACGCGCGGGCTCACCCAGGCCATCCGCAACCTGGTGGTGAAGCGTCCGGACCTGCGCGGGCGCTTCCGCGGCATCATCCTCGCGGCGCCGGACATCGACGCAAAGGTGTTCCGTACCGAACTGGCACCGGCGATGAGCGCGGCGAGTGGGCGGGTCACCCTCTATGCGTCATCGGAGGACATGGCGCTGAAGGCATCCAAGCAGGTCAATCGCGGTCCGCGTGCCGGCGACACCAGCGAGGGCGTGGTGCTGGTCACCGGCGTCGACACCATCGACGTGTCCGGCGTGGACCAGAGCATGCTGGCGCACTCCTACTTCATGGAATCGGACAAGGTGATGGGTGACATCCGCGAGATGTTCCGCGCCAACCTGCCCGCCGCGCAGCGCAAGCCGCTGCAATCGGTGAAGCTGGGCGCCGGCATGTTCTGGAAGATCCTGCCGCCGCCGTGACGCGGCGGCAGGATCGCGTCGGCTACGGCAGCGTGTAGGTCACCGACAGCTTCGCGGTGGCGCCCTTGTCGATCCACAGGTAGTTCGTCGCCGTCTGGTTGGCGTTGAAGCGCAATCGCAGCTGGGTGCGGCCGCTGCGGTTGATTGCCGCACGGCCTGCGGCGTCGAATACCGTGCTCGTCTGGTTGCCGCCGGTGAAGGTCGGTACCTGCGCGCTGGCGGTGGTCGTCGTGCTTGCGGCCCAGTCCGCGGCCTCGATGGTGCAGGCGCCAAGGCAGCCGTTGCGCACGTCCACGACCATCGTGTTGCCGGCTGGACTGCTCCACGGATCACCGCTGGCGCTGCGATAGGCGACGGTCAGCGTGGCCGAGGTCACCACCGCGTTGTCCGGTAGCGACGCAGTGTCGAACGACAGCACCGCACGGTTGTAGTTGCCGTCGGTGCCGCGGCCGATGGCCAGTCCGTAGTACGCCTCCAGCGTGCCGACGGCGGCACTGCCGCCCGTGCTGGTGGCCTTCACGTAGCCATCGTTCGCATCTTCGTTGTTGAAGACGACCGTGACCGGCGAGCCGCCGCTGGTGCCGCCCGTAACAGTGACGTTGACCGGCGCGGACGTGCCGGTGTTGCCGGCCAGGTCCACCGCGCGTGCCAGCAGCACATGCGCGCCGTTGCTGGCGCCGCCGCTGTTCCATGCCAACGAGTAGGGCGCATTGCTGTCGCTGCCGAGCAGCGCACCGTCCAGCAGGAAATCCACGCGCGCCACGGCGATGTCATCGCTGGCGTTCGCCGACAGCGTGACGGTGCCGCTGACGGTGGCGCCGTTGGCGGGCGCGGTCAGCGTTGCGGTGGGTGGCACGCCATCCAAGTTGTCCAGGCCGAAAAAGCGGGCGATGTAGTAGCTGGAGCAGATGTTCACGTCCAGGATGTACGCGCCCGCGGTACCGCATTGGGTTTCGCCCGTGCCCGGATCGACCGGCGTGCCGTGACCCATGCCGGTGATGACGTAGGTCTCCACTTTGGCTACGCCGCTGGCGTTCTTGTAGACCTTGTGCGGATAGCCGCTGACGGTCTCGCTGACGTCGGCCACCGTATCGATGCCGTGCACGTCGGCCCACTGCTCAAGGCTTTCGGTGAGATTGGCCGGACGCACGGTGTAGTCGGCATCGCCGTGCCAGATTGAGACGATCGGCCACGGCCCGGTCCAGCCGCTGGCGGCGCGGACTTTCGCGCCCCATTGCGCGGGCATCAGGTCGCTGCCGGGATTCATGCAGCTGAAGGCGGCGGTCTGCGTGGTGGCGCAGCGGTAGGGAAGGCCTGCGACGATGGCGCCGCCGGCGAAGACATCCGGATACGTCGCCAGCATCACCGAGGTCATCGCGCCGCCGGCCGACAGGCCCGTGACATAGACGCGGGCCGGATCGATGCCGTGGTCGGCGACCATGCGGTCGACCATCTGTTTGATCGACAGCGGCTCGCCCTGGCCGCGCGCGGTGTCGGCGGTCTCGAACCAGTTGAAGCAGCGGCTGCTGTTGTTGCCGGTCTGCTGCTCCGGCAGCAGCAGTGCGAAGCTGAAGCGGTTGGCCAGCAGTTCCCAGCCGGTTTCTGCGTCGTAGCTGGAAGCCGACTGCGCGCAGCCGTGAAGGGCGACCACCAGCGGCGCATTCGTCGGCAGTCCGGCCGGCACATATTTGTGCATGCGCAGATTGCCGGGATTGCTGCCGAAGCCGGTGACCTCGGTCAGCGCCAGCGCGGAGCCGCTGGCGAACAGGCAGGAGAGGGCGAGCAGTACGCCCAGGCGATAGGGACGGTGACGCAGGGAAAGACACGACAGCAGGGCAGCGATCGACATCGACGGCACCTCCGGTGTGAAGTGGCGGCAGTGGGCCACAGCACTTTCCGGCGGGGCATTGGCCAAAAGGGAAAGCTGCATCGCACCATTGCACGAGTGCGACGCAGGTCCGGCCCGGGTGCCACACTCAGGCCGGCTTGCGTGCCGCCGCCACCACAAATTCGCCCGGCATGCGGTAGCCCGAACCGATGCGCCACGGTGCGATGGCGCGCAGATAGCGTGCCTGCACGCGGCGTCGTGTGGGCACGTCGAAGCGCGACCACGCCATCGCCACCGGACCGCCGACGAACGCGGCATCGCAGGCGTCTTCACCACTGGCGTAGTCGAGCACGGCGTCGACACGCTGTTCCTGCACACCGGTGAAGCCGGTACGCGTGCACAGGTCGTCCAGCATGCCCGCATGGCCGAGTTGGAAGAACAGCGGGCACACTTCGCTGGACACTTCCTCGTCGACGATCGGAAAGATCGGCGACCAGCCGCAGCGGGCGCGCTGACCCCAGACCGCGATCGCCACGCGGCCGCCGGGTTTCAGCAGCCGGTGGATCTCGCGCATGGCCTGCTCCGGATCCGGCATGTACATCAGGCCGAGCGCGCAGTACGCGACGTCGAAGCTGCCGGCCGGCGCGTCCAGTTGCTCGCCGTCCATGCGCGCGTAAGTGACGTTGGCCACGCCAAGATCCATGGCGCGCTGCGTGGCGCGTTCCACCATGCGTTCGGCGATGTCCACGCCGAGGACGCGGCCGGTGGGTCCGACCTGGCGGGCGGCGGCCAGGGCGATCACGCCGGTGCCGCAGGCCACGTCGAGTACCGACTCGCCGTGCGCAGGCGCGGCGAGATCGAGCAGGCGACGGTGTGCGTCGGCGAGGGCCGCTTCCCACAGCGTTTCGTAGTGGCTCGCGGCCAGGTCCCAGCCGTAGCGCTGGATGCGCCGCTGCAGTTTCGCCTGCATGTTCACCGGCGCGTGACCACGATTTCCAGGTATTCGCTGGGCACGACCAGACCGTTGCCGTTGCCGGTGCGCATGCGTTCCATCAGCGCGTCCAGATCGTCTTCCAGTTCCGCGGCGCGCGCTGCAGGCAGTGCCTGGAAGGCCTTCTGCACCGGCCCGTACCAGGTGCGGAACACGTCGACCATGTGCGCGGCCGAGCGGTAGCGGAAGTTGAACAGGCGCGGCGTGGCCGAGATCGCGCTGACGCGGTCGCCGAACAGCGTGTGCAGGTGCGCATGCGTGCCCCACAGCGACGGCGGTTGCACCCCGGCTGGCGGCGGCAGATGGCGGCCGAGCACCTTGAACATCTGGCCGATGAAGCCGTCCGGCGTCCAGTTGGCCAGGCCGATGCGGCCGCCGGCGCGGCAGACACGCAGCAGTTCGCTCGCGGCCTGCGCGTGGTCGGGGGTGAACATCACGCCGAACGTCGACAGGACCACGTCGAATTGCCCGTCGGCGAACGGTAGCGCTTCCGCGTCGGCGGTCTGGAACTCGACCTCCAGCTGTTCCGCCTCGGCGCGGGCACGGCCCAGGTCGAGCAGGGCGGGCACGTAGTCGGTGGAGACCACGCGGCCGCCACGGCGCGCGGCGGCCAGCGTGGCGTTGCCGTTGCCGGCGGCGACGTCCAGGACGTGGTCGTCCCAACGCAGGTCGACGGCTTCGGCCAGCTGTTCGCCGACGATCTGCAAGGTGGTGCCGACCACGGCGTAGTTGCCGCTGGACCAGGCGGCCTGCTGGCGTTGCTTGATCGCGGCCAGGTCGGGGGAAGCGGGGAGGGAAGCGGGGACGGCGTTCATCAGGGGCACTCCGGTTGGGGAAGCGCAGACTGGCGGTGCGACGTGGGCGGCGTCCTGACGCGGCGTCTGCCGGAACTGGCCGTGCGTCCGTGGCGCGTGGCCGGTCGTCCCGGGTTCCTGATTTCCTTGCCGTGCGTCCGGCGGCTGGCCTCGGCGTGCGGAAGGCCGCGTTATCGGGAGCAGAATCCGGTCCTGACCCGCTGGACCCCAAGCGACCTTCCGCCATGGACATGCACCACGACATCAACGCGGCATTGCAACGCGCCGTCGCCGTGTTCACCCGCCGGCCCGACAAGGGCCTGCACGACGATGTCAGCGCCCGCGCGCAGTGGGACGGCGGGATGCGCGTCACCGCCACGCATGCGTCCGGTGTGCGGATCGGTACCGACATGCCGGCCGAACTCGGTGGCGGTGGCGAGCTTCCATCGCCCGGCTGGTACTTCCGCGCCGGCATCGCCGCCTGTGCGACCACCGCTATCGCGATGGTGGCTGCAGAGCAGGGCATCGTCCTCGACCGTCTCGACGTGGAGGTCGGCAGTCGCACCGACACGCGCGGCCTGCTGGGCATGCGCGACAGCGACGGCGTGGCCGTCGACGC
This sequence comes from Pseudoxanthomonas sp. PXM02, assembly GCF_014851805.1. Taxonomy (GTDB): domain Bacteria; phylum Pseudomonadota; class Gammaproteobacteria; order Xanthomonadales; family Xanthomonadaceae; genus Pseudoxanthomonas_A. Next base: position 342,827 of record NZ_JACVAK010000001.1, on the reverse strand, counting down.
AGGTCCCGTGGCGATGCAGGTGGCGGTCGATGTCGCGGCGGCCGGCGTTGCACCTGACCGGCTGCGTGCGCTCGTCGAGGAGGCATTGCGGCGATCGCCGATGCAGGGTGCGATCGCAGGACAGCCGGTCATGACGGTCGCCATCACGGGTACGACCTGAGTGGATGCGCTGTCGGAAATCCTGCGCGTCGTGCAGATGTCGGGGGCGTTCTTCGTCAACGCCCGCTTCAGTGCACCCTGGTGCTACCAGTCGCCGAAAGCCGCGCTGGCGGCGCCGTGGCTGGATCCGTCGGCCGAGCAGGTGGTGATCTTCCACCTGATCACCGAGGGCGAGTGCGTGGTGGAACGGGAAGGCGCAGCGCCCGTGCATGCGCGGGCCGGCGACGTGGTGATGTTTCCCAATGGCTGTGCACACCGCATGGCGTCGACACCGGGACTGCCGCCGCCGAGCGGCGCGGCCGACCTGAAGAAACTGTTTTCCAGCCGGCCGCGCCGTCTTGCCTACGGCGGAGGCGGCGCACCGACACGCATCGTCTGCGGTTACCTGGCCTGCGATACACGGCTGGCGCGCCTGCTGCTAGATGGCCTGCCGCCGGTCGTGCGCGTCAGCCTGCGCGACACGCATGCCGGTCCATGGCTGGAATCGTCGGTGCGCTATGCGCTGGCCGAAGCGAAATCGCCGCGGCCGGGCGGCAATGGCCTGCTCGCCAAGCTTGCCGAGCTGCTGTTCATCGAGATGCTGCGTCAGCACGTGCAACAGAGCGAGGGGCACGCCGGCTGGCTGGCGGGACTGGGCGATCGCGTCGTCGGTGGCGCGCTGAACGCGATGCACCAGCGCCCGGCGCACGACTGGACGCTGGCCGAACTCGCACGCGCGGCAGGCACCTCGCGCTCGGTGCTTGCCGAGCGCTTCCAGCACCTGGTGGGCACATCGCCCATGCAGTACCTGACGCAGTGGCGCATGGTGATGGCGGCCAACCTGTTGCGACGAAGCAATGCGCCGCTATCGCGCGTGGCCGAGGAAGTCGGTTACCAGAACGACACGTCGTTCAGCCGCGCGTTCCGTCGCGAATACGGCCAGCCGCCGGCATCGTGGCGGCGCAGCCTGGCCGAAGCCGGACAGGCTGTGAACGCGTGATCCCGGCCGCGGCGCTCAGGGGCGCCGCTTGTAGGTGATCTCCATCATCTTGGTTTCCTTGCCGTCCGGACCGGGACCGTACATCTCGAACACTTCGGTGTCCTTGTCGCTCCAGCGCGTGGTCATGCGGCTGGTCTGCGGCTTCTTCGTCACCGGATCGTGGTGGGTGCCGGTGTAGGTGCAGGTGAGCTGCGCATCGCAGGTCCCTTCGCTGAGCATCACGCCGGTGCTCATGCTGTCGTTCCAGGTACCCCAGTACTTGCCGGTGACATTGTCGAAACCGTGCAGGCCCTGGCCGGTGAACGGCTGGCCCATCACCTGCGACGTCACTTCCTCCAGCATCACGCGGTTGCCGAGGATCATGCGGCGCGTCGCGGTGCCGGGATCGGTGCTGGGCGGTGCGCCGGGCGCATGCCAGCTCTTCACCGTGAGGTCGTAGTTGCCGGCCATCCCGGCCAACCTGCCGTGTTCGATGCCGGGCGTGCCGGCCTTTTGGTACGCCTCCATCTGCGCCTGCATCTCGGGTGTCATCGAGGGCGCCTTCTCCTGTGCGAAGACCGCAATCGTGGCAAGCAGTGCGGAAACGGCAACGGACAGCTTCATCGAGGTGTGACGCATGGGTGCCTCCTGCAGCGGACGGGAGCAGCCGGAATGCACGACGAAACGTTCAACCTCCGTGAAAAACCGCGCCGTTGCGCGTTGATCCGGCGACGGTCCGACGTACGGCGCTGTCCGCTGCCGCTGCGATGCCGCGTTGGCCCTGATTGCAAGCCACCGCACCACGCGGTGGCGGATCCACGGAGAATGGAACATGGCAATCCGCACGATGCTATCTGCACTGCTCGTCGTCGCCTGCGGGCAGGCACTGGCGGCTCCTCCGCCCGATGAGCTGCTCCGCAAGAGCACGCCCGTTGTCGATCTGGTGTCGGTGCTGTGCGTGCAGCAACCCGTCCGCTGCCCGCGCTTCACCCGCAACATCACCGTGCCGGCGCATGCGCTGTCGAGGTCGGCGACGCCGGGCGCGTTCGACGTGCACACGCGTGGCGTGAACTGGAACGGCGGCACCGGCGTGATGTCCTTCACCCTGAAGCGTCCCGCGGATTTCACCGGCACCCGCATCCGCCTGCGGTTCTTCTACGAGATGGTCGGGGATGAAGGCGGCGACCTGCAGTTCGTGGTCACGCCGGTGACGCTGAGGCACGGCAGTGGCTTCGAGACCTACTCGAGCTACGGCACGCCGCTGGCAGCGGTGCCGGAGTCGCCGACGATCATGCAGGAAGCCTCGCTGATCCTGACCAAGAACAGCGGTTCCCCACCGGACGAGCAGTGGTGGTACTTCGACGTCGTGCGCCAGGGCACCTTCGAAGGGCGCCTGCGCCTGTACGCGGTGGTCATGGAGTACTGACGCAGCGGCTCAGCGGCGCAGGCCGGTTACTCCGTCCAGCGCCCGCTGCGCCTTGAAGCCGGCCTTCTCCAGGCGCTTCGCCACTTCGCCGGGCACGTCGCGACCGGTGGTCAGCTTGTTGGGGCTGCCGGTGTAGTGGAACAGCGAGCCGCCCCGGCGCAGTACGCGGGCGAGCTGGTCGTAGAACGCCTGCGAATACAGCTCGCCCGCAATGCCGAAACGCGGCGGATCGTGCAGCAGGGCATCGACGGAACCTTCCGGTACCTGCGTGATCGCCTGCGACACGTCGGCATGCGTGAGCTGCAGGCGACCGCCGGCTGCGGCATCGTCCGGATCCGGCGACCACGGGTTCAGCGTGCGCAGCCACAGCACGTCGGCGTTCTTCTCGAATGACAGGATGCGCGCGGCGCCGGCGTCCAGGCAGCAGGCCGCGAAGTAGCCCAGTCCGCCACAGGTATCCAGCACGGTCCTGCCGCGCGGCTCGACCAGCGCCACCTTGCGGCGCGCGTCGTCGAGCGGGGATTCCTTCGAGGTCGGCAGCATCTTGATGCCGTCGATCTCGAACGTGGGCACGCCCCACTCGGTAGGCACCAGCTTGATCAGCGACCCGCTGTAGCGCGACACCGGTTCGAAGTCCTCGCCATCCCACCAGTACAGCGTGCGGTCCTTGAGCTTGCCGGGGTATGGATACGCCACGCCGTGCCAATGCCAGCCGTCGGCGTCCAGCAGCGCTTCACCCTGCGAACGGTCGAGGTCGAGCGAGCCTGTCCACCGGGCCTCGGCACGGTCGCGGGCGGCAAGCAGGGCGGTGGCGGTACCGCGGGTCAGCAGGGGGCCGGTATAGCGGGGCATCGGGAATTCGCACGGGACGTCGAAGCGCATTTTCGCCGCGATGGCCCGTGGGGAACAGTGCGGCGGGGCGAAAGGACCGCGCTGGTATAGTGCGGACCCCTTGGTTCCAGCACCGCCATCGCCATGACCACGTTCGAGCGTTTCCATCCCATCGGTACCCCCGGCCAGCCCTGGGGCGCAGCGGAGAAGGCGCAGTGGCGCGCGCAGCAGCGCGTGCGCAGGCGATACGTGGATGATGTGGGCGTGGCGATCGATGCGCTGCGCGAGCGTTTCGACGTGCAGCCGTACGGCACACTCGACTACGGCCCCGGCGAAACCTATCCGCTGTTTGCCGTGCGCAGCCGCGGCTGGGACGAGGCATTGCCCACGATGCTGGTGACCGGCGGTGTGCACGGCTACGAGACCAGCGGCGTACACGGCGCGCTGCAGTTCCTGGAACAACGTGCCGGCGACTACGCGGGCAAGGCCAATCTGCTGGTCGTGCCCTGTGTCAGCCCGTGGGGCTACGAGCGCATCCATCGCTGGAACGCCGACGCGCTGGATCCGAACCGGTCGTTCCGCGCCGACAGCCCTGCGCAGGAATCGGCCGCGCTGATCGACCTGGTGGCGCCGCTGAAGGATCGCGTGCTGATGCATATCGACCTGCACGAGACCACGGACAGCGACGAGACCGAATTCCGGCCCTCCCTCGCGGCGCGCGATGGCAAGCCGTACGAGCCGGGCGAGATTCCGGACGGGTTCTACCTGGTGGACGACAGCGAGCGTCGGCAGCCGGACTTCCAGCGTGCGGTCATCGCCGCGGTCGCCGCAGTGACGCATATCGCGCCGGCCGACGCGCAGGGCGAGATCATCGGTTCCCCGGTCGTCGCCGAAGGCGTGATCGAGTATCCGGTGAAATCGCTCGGCCTGTGCACGGGCATCACCGAGGCGCGCTACACCACCATCACCGAGGTCTATCCGGACAGTCCCAAGGCCACGCCGCAGCAGTGCAACGATGCGCAGGTGGCGGCGGTGGTGGCGGCGATCGACTACGCCTTGACGCACGGTTGAAGCGTCGCGGCGCAGACCCCATTTCTGTTCGTGAATACCTGATGCGGGTGCAGGCGTAAGCTGGCCGTGCACCCGCGATCCACGAGGAGACGACCATGGCAACCGGATGGGCCGGCGACGGCGCCGTACAGGACCAGATCGATGCGACCGTGAAGGACGGCATCGAGCGGGCGCGGCGCGCCTTGCCCCAGGGCCCCAGCCTGACGCACTGCGAGGAGTGCGAGAAGCCGATTCCCGTGGCGCGCCAGAAGGCCGTGCCGGGCGTGCGCCTGTGCGTGGCCTGCCAGGAGGCCGCCGACCAGGAAGAGCAGGGCGCCGGTCTGTACAACCGTCGCGGCAGCAAGGACAGCCAGCTGCGCTGATCCTTGCCGCAAGCGTCTAGGCCGTGACGCTTCCACGCCTGTTTCCATTGCCGCGGCGCATCCGCTCCCTGCCAGAAAGAAGAAGCCCCGCAGTGCGGGGCTTCGTCGCTTCGGGTCAGGTCCGCACTCAGCTGGCGCGCTTCAGGACCAGCTTGCGGTCGCGCATGACGTTGTGGCACTCGCGCACGCTGGGCAGCAGGGCCTGTGCTTCTGCACGCGCGGTGGGCGGCGTGGATTCGTCGCTGATAGTCTCGTTGAAGGCGTTCAGCAGGCGGTCTTCCGATTCTTCCAGTTCGGCGACATAGCCGTAGGTCGTGTCGCCCAGCGTGGCACGGACCTTGCCATAGAACTGCTGCATGCTGCCGACCAGAGTGCCGTGCTCGGCCGGCGTTCCGCCGGTCGAGGCGACGACCGCACTGAGGCGCGCGACGATATCCTGCTTGACGCCGGCGATACGCGTGAACAACGAGGCAAGCTCGGCGTCCTTCACCTTGCCGGCCGCTTCGGTGTAGAAGCCGTGGCCGTCGCGCGCGATCTCGATCAGGTCGTTGAGGCTGTGCTGGATCTTCTTCTGCGTGTTCATGGGGAGCTCCCATTGGGATGTGCTGCCACCGTCGCGCAGCCGGCATCAACAGCATGTAACCATGCAGTGCGGAGATTCATGAACATCGCGACGGTGCGAAAGTGCCGCAACGCGCGCTAAAGATTTTCGCCGTGCGGCCGATGGCATGAGGTCGAACATGCGGAAGAAGGCGGGTACGCGTGCCGCTGCTTGCACGAGTCACGGGGTGGTGGTCCAGGGGCCGGCGCGAGCCGGTGGCAGCGCCGTTGGCGCGTGCCGTGCCAGCGGCTGCGGAAGCCGTGGCTGCGTCCGCCCCGCCGAACGCCCCCTCGCGGGACTGGGCGCTCAGCCTGTTGCGACTTGCCGGCATGGATGCGGGGAGCTGCCGTTCGCCAGAGGACAGCCTTCCGCTGATCGCGGACGCCCGGCGCGCCCTGGTGCGTTTCGCCGAAGATCCGCAGCGCCTGCCACGGCGCCCGCAACTGCTGCCGCAACTGCTCAGCACGATCAACGATGATGCTGCCTCGGGTCGCGACATCGCCGGGATCATCGCCCGCGATCCCGCGCTGGCCGCCAACCTGCTGAAGCTCGCCAACAGCGCCCTGTACCGCACCCGTGGCGATGCCGTGGAGAGCCTGGACCGTGCCGTGGCGATGGTCGGCGTGGATGGCCTGCGCCATCTGGTCGCCGTCGCACTGATGCAGCCGGTGATGCGAATGGAGGGCGGTGTGTTCGGTCGTCTTCCCGATCTGATATGGGACCACACCCAGCGCACCGCGCTGATCGCGTCGGAAACTGCCGCAGCCGGGGGCCGGGAAGACGTGTTCGCCGCCCAGTTGCTGGCGCTGTTGCAAGGGCTGGGCGCCATCGTCGTCGTACAGGTATTGCGGGATGTCACCGCGCAGCACGGCGCAGGGCTGCCCGATGCCGAGGCGATGGCACGCCTGCTGCAACGCTGGTCGCCGCGGCTCGGCCGTGCGGTCGCGCGCGAGTGGGGCCTGTCGGAGCGCGTGATGCAGGCACTGCACGAGCAACTGGCCGACGATGTGGCAGCGATGGGTCCGCTCGCCCGCGCGCTCGCGTTCGCAGCGCCCGAGGCCAGCGATGCGATGGAGCAGCCGGCGGTGGATGTCGCGGCCTGAACCGCGCCTGTGTTCCGCCGCCAGTCAGGAAATCCACGCGCGTTTGACGCGATCCTTATCTTGCATGCGCTATCCCTCGACGTGGCACAACAACGACGAGGCATGCCAATGACACTCGAACTGCGTTGCCGATGCGGAAAGGTGCGGGGCACGGTGGATGTGCGTCGCGCGTATGCACGTGCCACCTGCTACTGCGGCGACTGCCAGGCGTACGCACGCCATCTCGGCACGTCCGGCGTGATGGATGCGCACGGGGGCACCGACATCGTGGCGATGAATCCGGATGCCGTGACCTTCACCGCAGGCGAAGAACACATCAGCGGCCTGTGCCTGCAGGAAGGCGGCCCGTTGCGCTGGTATGCGGGCTGTTGCCGTACGCCGCTGGGCAACACGCCGCGCGATGGCAAGGTCGCGTATGTCGGCATCGTGTCCACCTGCCTGCCGGACAAGGTGGCCGTCGACGCCGCGTGCGGTCCGCCGGGTCGGATCGTGTTGAATGCAGGGTCTGCGCTGGACGATGTACGGTCCACGCCGTTGGCCATGGCCACTGGTGGCCTTCGCATCGCGGCCGGTATCCTGATGGCGAAGCTGCGAGGGCAGGTGCCGTCGTTGTTCTTCGACGCGGGCGGACAGCCGCATCGGACCGCGCATCCGCTGGGGCCGCAGGAACGCGCCTCCGCGCGGCTCGAGTCGGCCTGATATGGGTCCCACGTCCGCCGGCGGCGGACGTCAGGCCAACTGGCGTCCGTCCTGCGTGGCGAACAGCATGTCCGCCGCCACCGGCTCGCCCATCAGGTAGCCCTGGTACAGGTCGCAGCCGAGCCGGCGCAGGTGATGCCGCTGCCCCGGCGTTTCCACGCCTTCGGCCACGACGCGCAGGTTGAGCGTCTTGCCCAGCGCGATGATGGACGACACGATCGCGACGTCGTCGGAGTTGGTTTCCAGTTCGCGCACGAACGCGCGGTCGATCTTCAGTTCGTCGGCCGGCAGGCGCTTGAGGTACAGCAGGCTGGAGTAACCGGTGCCGAAATCGTCGATGGAGATTTTCACGCCCATCGCGGTCAGCTCGTCGAGGATGCCCAGGCTGGCGTCCGCATCGCGCATGGCGGTGGTTTCGGTGATCTCCAGCGTCAGGCTGGAGGCAGGCACCGCGTGCCGCTCCAGTGCGCCGGCCACTGTTTCGACCAGGTTGGGTGACGAAAACTGCAGCGGCGACAGGTTGATCGCGACGTTCGCAATCTCGTGGCCATCATCGCGCCACGCACGCAGCTGGCGGCAGGCTTCGTCCAGCACCCAGTCGCCGATGGCGAGGATCAGGCCGCTGCGCTCGGCGGCGGGAATGAAGGCGCCGGGCGCGAGCAGGCCGTGCTCCGGGTGCTGCCAGCGCAGCAGGGCTTCCGCGCCGACCATGCGGTAATCGGGGGCGGCGAACTTCGGCTGGTAATGCAGCACCAGCTCGTTGCGCTCGACCGCGCGGCGCAGCTCGTTCAGCAGCTTCACCTGCTGGTGCGCACTGATGTTCATCGACGGCGCGAAGAAGGTGTACCCGTTCCGGCCGTTGTCCTTGGTGTGGTACATGGCGGCATCGGCGTGCGCCATCAGTTCGCGCTCGCTGTCGCCGTCCGACGGATACAGGGCGATGCCGATGCTGGCGGTGACATGCAGGTCGACGCCCTGCGCCCACAGGATCGTGGCGGCGACGGTGTCGATGATGCGCTGCGCGACCATCGCGGCGCCTTCCGGATCGGTGGTCGCGATGATCAGCACGAACTCGTCGCCACCCAGGCGCGAAAGCGTGTCCTGGCTGCGTAACAGGCCGCGCACGCGCGCGGCGACATCCACCAGCAGGGCGTCGCCCGCCTGGTGTCCGTAAGCGTCATTGATGCCCTTGAAGCCGTCCAGGTCGAGGAACATGACGGCGAACTGTTCGTGCTTGCGCTTGGCCTTCTCGATGGCCTGCTCGATGCGGTCCTGCAGCAGGATGCGGTTGGGCAGCCGGGTGAGCGGGTCGTGCAGGGCGGCCTGCACCAGTTCCTCGTTCGCGCGCGCCAGCGAGTGCGCCAGATGGTGCGTGCGCGCGTGCATCTGCCGGTCCAGCACGGAGACGATCAGCGCGATGCCCATGATGGCAACGGTCGCCACGACCACCAGGATCGCCAGCCACTGGGCGGGCACGCCACCGTCGCGCGCCGCGCCGCACCAGCTGTCGGCGGGGAATTCGGCTGCGGCCATGCCGGTGTAGTGCATGCCGACGATCGCGAAGCCCATGACCACCGCCGCCAGCACGCGCAGCAGGTGCTTGCGGCGCCCACCACGGCGCAGGTGGAACGCGATCCACAGCGCGGCGCCGGACGCGACGACCGCGATCACGATCGACAGCGTGAACCAGCCGGGGTGGTAGTCGATGCCGGGCTGCATCTGCAGCGCGGCCATGCCGATGTAGTGCATCAGCGCGATGCCGATGCCCATCAGTACCGCACCCAGCGCCAGGCGCTGGAAGGGCAGCTGCGCCTGCGATACCAGCCACAGCGCGAACGCCGACGAACTGATGGCGGCCAGCATCGAGCAGAAGGTCAGGGTGATGTCGTAGCCCAGCGGGATCGGCAGGTCGAAGGCGAGCATGCCCACGAAGTGCATCGACCACACGCCCAGTCCCATGGCGAATGCGCCACCGGCCAGCCACCAGCGCGCCGCGACACCCTGCGTGGTCGCGACGCGGCCCGCCATGTCCAGCGCGGTGTAGGAGGCGAGGATGGCGACCAGCAGGGAGAAGAGGACGAGGATCTCGTTATAGGTGCCGGTCATGGGGCGGTTCGTGGCCCGAGGGGAGGGCTCTCGCAGCTCTTTAGCGACCGTAACCGATGTTTCTTTAGGGGTATCCGGCCTGCATCGACCCCGTCTGGTCCAGGACTTGCATCGTCTCGACGGCCGCGCGTGTCGTCGTCGCGAGGGGTGGAGTAACTGCGATTTCGCCGTTACCATGCCCCCGTCGCGTCGACGCTGCGGGGCCATGGGGTGGCTGCCGCAATCCAGCGTTCATGCGCACGGATGCCAGGCCCGCCGCGCTTTTCGGTGGGGCTTCAATGCAACAGGGGAATCGCTTGGAAACGTTGACCGACATGCCGTCCGCATGGGCCGTCGTGCGCGCCGCAAGCACGCGCGACGCCGTGATGCACGACCGTCTGCTCCGCCTGCGGGCGTCGCAGGGGAGGCGGATCGCGTGAGCCGGCCGTTCCATTTCATTTCCGGTCTGCCGCGCTCGGGCTCTACCTTGCTGGCCGGCATCCTGCGGCAGAACCCGCGTTTCCATGCCGGCATGAGCAGCCCGGTCGCCGGCCTGATCAATGGCGCGCTGGAGCAGATGGGTGCCGGTGGCGAATCCTGGGCGTTCTTCGATGAGGCCAAGCGCCGCACGATCTGTCGCGCCCTGCTCGATGCGTATTACGCGGACACCCAGGCCGAGGTGGTGTTCGACACCAACCGCACCTGGACCGCGCGCATGCACCAGCTGGTCGAGCTGGTGGACGACTTCAAGGTGATCTGCTGCGTGCGCAATCCCGCGTGGATCATGGACAGCTTCGAGTCCATCTACCGCAAGAATCCCTTCGACTACAGCCGCATGTTCAACGCGTCGACACGACAGACCGTCTACAGCCGCTGCGAGCAGCTGATCAACAGCGGTGGCGCCGTCGGCGGCGCCTGGACGGCGTTGAAGGAAGCCTATTACGGCGAGTTCTCCGACCGCCTGCTGCTGGTCGACTACGAGCTGTTGACGCGCCATCCGGCGCGCACGATGGAGCTGGTGTACGACTTCATCGGCCAGCCGCGGTTTGCCCATGATTTCGACAACGTCGACTACGCGGAAGAAGCGTTCGATCAGGGGCTCGGCGTCAAGGGCCTGCATACGGTCAGGCGGAAAGTGGAATTCAAGACCCGGCGCAGCATCCTGCCGCCGGACCTGTTCGCGAAGTACCAGGACATGGATTTCTGGCAGGACCAGGCCGGCACGGCCGCGGGGATCATCGCCCCGCGCCGCGACGGCAGCCAGACCACGGACATCACCAAGGACACACCATGAAGCGTGCTCTGCTCAGCGGCCTCTCGACGCTGCTGCTCCCGTTCTCCGCGCAGGCGGCTGCCACTTCGGCAGGCGGCTATCTGATGCGCGGTGGTTACCAGCCGCGCAGCTACATGAAGATGGACCAGCAGGCGGGTTCCGACGTGTCGGCGCTTTCGCGCGATGGTGCGCGTGCCTCAAAGCCGCGCTTGCCCGCGTCGCACGGTGCTGCCGCCGGTTCGTTGACGGTCCGGCAGACGGCTGCCGTCACCGAACTGGTGGTGATCGACTCGGCGGTGCCTGACAAGGCGGTGTTCTACCGTGGCGTGCGTCCGGGCGTGGCCATTGTCGAAATCGACGCGTCCAAAGATGGTCTGGTGCAACTGGAGCAGGCGCTGGCGCCGTACCGCGATCTGGTCGCGCTGCACATCGTGTCCCATGCCGAGGATGGCGCGCTGCAGTTGGGAAACAGCCGGGTGGACGCGCAGCGGCTCAAGCGGGAAGTCGACACGTTCGCCGCCCTGCGCGGTGCGCTGGCCGATGGTGCCGACCTGCTGTTGTACGGCTGCGACCTCGCCAGCACCGGGCATGGTGAAGAACTGCTGGACATCCTCCGCGAGGGCTCCGGCGCGGACGTGGCCGCTTCCGCCAACAAGACGGGTGCGACCGCGCTGGGCGGAGACTGGGACCTGGAGGTCAAGCGGGGTGACATCACCGCTGACCTCGCGTTCTCGCCGCACAGCCTTCGCGACTTCAGTGCAGTGCTGGCGACGCAGTCGTACGACAGTACCGATTTCTGTCCCGGCTCAGGGAACGTCAGCCAGAACTTCTGCGGTGGTGGCTCGTTTGTGTCCACTGATGGACAGCTGAGGGTTTCCGCCTCGACACCTTATGTCTACGCGACTTCGGAGCACGCGATGAACGTGTCCCCTTCCGGGGACGCTTCGCTGATGCCCGCTTATGGATACGGCAACAGCGGTCATCTGGATTTCCAGGCCACTGGATCGCTCGCATCGTTCGTTCTGACCAGTGTCGGCAAGTCGAGTGGCACCTACGCATGCTCGAACGCTACGCTGGTCGGCACGCGAAAGTCTGACGGCATGGAAGTGAGCACGCCCATCGCCTGGGGTGCGGGCACCAGCACATTCACCGCGGGCGCACTGGCCGGGGTCGAACTCACGAAGCTGAGGGTTCGCGTCGATAATTGTCCGGGCGATGCCCAGCTCGGGCTCATGGTGAAGAGCCTCGTCATCGAGACGGTCGATCCCTTGCCCGTCGTCACCGACGGCCGGATCAGCATCTCCGGCGCCAGCGGCACCGCAGGCGCCTACAAGATCGGCGACACGGTCACCGCGACCTGGAACAACACCGTGGGCGGTGACAACAGCGCCGGCATCACGGGTGTGACGATGGACTTCTCGCAGTTCGGTGGCGGTGCAGCGGTCACGGCCAGCAACACCGCGAACACCTGGACGGCGACCTACACGATCGTCTCCGGCGCCATCGATGCGACCAGCCGCAACGTCAGCGTTACCGCGACCAACGCCAGCGGCAGCACGACCACGGCGGACACCACCAACGCCACGGTCGACAACATCTTGCCGACGGTGACAGACGGCCGCATCAGCATCAGTGGCGGGACCGGCACGAGCGGCGCCTACAAGATCGGCGATACGGTCACCGCGACCTGGAACAACACCGCCGGCGGCGACAACAACAGCGACACCATCAGCAGCGTCACGGTGAATTTCACCCAGTTCGGTGGCGGTGCGGCGGTGTCGGCCAGCAACAGCTCGGGCACGTGGACGGCGACCTATGCGATCGTCGCTGGCGCCATCGACCTGACCAATCGCAACGTGACGGTGACGGCAACCGACAACGCCGGCAATGCGACATCCACGTCGGATACGACGAATGCGACGGTCGACAACATCGCACCGTCGGTCAGCAGCATCACCCCGGCGGGTGGGGCGGTGTCGAGCGACACGACGGTCGACTTCACGGTCGACTTCAGCGAGTCCGTCAGCAACGTCTCCACCGATGATTTCACGCTGGTGGGCACGGGCAGCGCCACCGGTACCATCGCCAGCGTGTCCGCCAGCAGCGGCGACCCGATCACGGTGACCGTCGGCGCTATCACCGGCACCGGCACGTTGAAGGTGAATCTCAACGGGTCCACCAACATCGTCGATGATGCCGGCAACAGCATCGCGGCCTACAGCGGTGGCACCACCCACACCGTCAGCATCTTCACCGCGCCGGATGCGCCCACCATCGGGGCGGCGACGGCCGGCGACGGCCAGGTGTCGGTCGCCTTCACCGCACCCGCGAGCAACGGCGGCTCGGCGATCACCGGCTATACGGTCACCTCCAACCCGGGCGGCATCACTGGGGGCGGCAATGGCTTTACGACCTCGCCGATCACGGTGTCCGGTCTGACCAACGGGCAGGCGTACACGTTTACTGTCACCGCGACGAACTCCATCGGCACCAGCACGGCCTCCGGCGCGTCCGGTAGCGCAACGCCCATGGCCGACCAGACCATCACGTTCGCCAATCCGGGGGCGCAGAATTTCGGTGCCACGCCGACGCTGTCTGCGACGTCGACGTCGAGCCTGGCGGTAACGTTCAGTTCCAGCACCACCGGCGTGTGCACCATCACCTCCGGCGGCGCGCTGACCCTCGTCACCGCCGGCACCTGCACCATCGATGCGGACCAGGGTGGCAACGCCTCGACCAATGCCGCTCCGACCGTCAGCCGTACGTTCACGGTGAACGCGGTCGTCCCGGGTGCGCCGACCATCGGCACGGCCACGGCCGGCGACACGCAGGCGGACGTTTCGTTTGCCGTGCCCAGCTCGAACGGCGGCGCCACCATCACGGGTTACACCGTCACCGCCAATCCGGGCGGTTCCACCGGCACCGGCGCAGGTTCGCCGATCACGGTGGCCGGCCTGACTAACGGCGTGTCCTACACGTTCACCGTCACCGCGACCAATGTGGCCGGCACGGGTGGCGCGTCGGCGCCCTCCAATTCGGTCACCCCGGCCTCGCCGCAGGTGATCACGTTCGCCAACCCCGGCGCGCAGAGCTTCGGCACCGCGCCGGACCTGTCGGTCCTGGGTGGCGGCGCCAGTTCCACCTCGGGACTGACGATCACGTTCACCTCGTCGACGACCGGCGTCTGCACCATCACGTCCGGCGGCATCCTGACGTTCGTCACCGCCGGCACCTGCACGATCAACGCCAACCAGGCGGGCAATGCCCAGTACCTCCCTGCGACCCAGGTGAGCCGCAGCTTCACCGTCAGCCCGGTCGTCCCGGACGCGCCGACCATCGGCACGGCGGTCGCGGGCGATACGCAGGCGGCCGTGGCGTTCGTGGCGCCGTCCAGCAACGGCGGCACCACCATCACCGGCTACACCGTGACGGTCTTTCCGGCGGACGTGGCACCGGTCAACGGCGCGGCGTCGCCCATCGTGGTGACCGGCCTGACCAATGGGCAGGCGTACACCTTCACCGTGACCGCCGACAACTCGGCGGGCACAGGTCCGGCCTCGTCGGCGTCCAACAGCGTCACGCCGAAGGCGACGCAGACGATCACCTTCAACAATCCCGGCACGCGGGACTTCGGCACGACGCCGACGTTCACGGCGACCTCCGACTCCGGCCTGTCGCCGACGTTCACCTCGTCCACCACCGGTGTCTGCACGATCACCTCGGTGGGCGTGGTGACCTTCGTCGCCACCGGCACCTGCACGATCAACGCCGACCAGGCGGGCAACGGCAGCTATCTGGCCGCGACGCAGGTGACCCGTTCGTTCACCGTCAATGCCGTGCTGCCGGGCGCGCCGACCATCGGTGCAGCCGTCCTTGCCAGCGCGAGCGAGGTGGACGTCGCGTTCACCGCGCCTGCCAGCAACGGTGGCGCGGCCATCACGGGTTACACGGTCACGGCGAGTCCCGGTGGCGTCACCGCGACGGGCAGCGGCAGCCCGATCCGTATCGGTGGTCTCGACCCCGGCACCAGCTACACCTTCACCGTCCGCGCAGAGAACAGCGTGGGCCTGGGCGACCCGTCGGCTGCTTCCAGCGTTGTCGTCACCGCGGTGGCGCAGGTCATCACCTTCACCAATCCTGGTGCACAGGATTTCGGTACCACGCCGACACTGTCGGCGACGGCGGACTCCGGCCTGACGGTGAGCTTCGCGTCGACCACCGCGTCGGTGTGCACCATCACGCCGGCCGGCGCGCTGACGTTCACCGGCGTTGGCGCATGCACCATCACGGCCGACCAGATCGGCGATGCCAGCCATCTGCCGGCTCCGCAGGTCAGCCAGACGTTCACGGTGAATGCGATCGCACCGGGAGCACCGACGATCAGTGCCGCCACGATCGCATCGCCAACCTCGGCCCAGGTGTCGTTCGCTGCGCCCGGCTTCAGTGGTGGCGAGCCGGTCACGGGCTACACGGTGACGGCGAGCCCCGGCGGTGCGACGGCGACCGGCAGCGGTAGCCCGATCACGATCACCGGACTGGCGAGCGGCACGACGTACACGTTCACGGTTACCGCGCAGAGCGCGGGCGGTGTGAGCGCGCCGTCGGCGGCGTCGAACGCCGTCACGCCGATGGCGAACCAGAGCATCGCCTTCGCCAATCCAGGCGCGCAGGATTTCGGTAGCACGCCGACGCTGTCGGCGACATCGGACTCCGGCCTGCCGGTCAGTTTTGCCTCGAGCACGCCGTCGGTGTGCACGGTCACGCCGACCGGTGCTTTGACGCTCGTCGCGGTGGGCAACTGCACCATCACAGCCGACCAGGGCGGCGACACCAGCCATCTGCCTGCAGCGCAGGTCAGCCAGACGTTCTCCGTGGACGCGGTGGCCCCGGCGGCTCCGGTGATCGGTTCGGCCGTGATGGCGTCGCCGACGTCGGTGACGGTCGCGTTCACCGCACCGGTCTTCACCGGCGGCGTGCCGGTCACCGGCTACACCGTGACGGCCAATCCGGGCGGCGCCACGGCGACGGGAACCGGCAGTCCGATCACGATCACCGGCCTGGCCAGCGGCACCGCGTACACGTTCACGGTGACGGCGCAGGGCAGTGCAGGTAGCAGCGCCCCGTCGGCGTCGTCGAATGCGGTCACGCCGATCCCGACGCTGGAAGTCTCCGCCGTCAATGCCTCGCTGCCGTATGGCGCACCGGCCACGGCGCTGACGCTGTCGATCACCGGCACCGCCACCTCGGTGGCGGTCGGCACCGCGCCCTCGCACGGTACCGCGACGGTCAGCGGCACCACGATCACCTACCAGCCGGCGCCCGGCTATGCCGGCCCGGACAGCTTCACCTACACCGCCAGCGATGCGTACCAGACCACGGCGCCCGCCACGGTGACGATCACCGTCACTGCGCCGACCGTCGTGCTGGATGCGGCGAACCCGGCCAACGGCACCGGCGGCAGCACGTACGTGCATGCCTTCGCTGCCAGCGGTGGCGCCGCGCCGTACACGTTCCAGCTGACCGGCGGCACCTTGCCCGACGGGCTGGCGCTGGGCACGGACGGCCGCATCACCGGCACGCCGACCGAGGCGGGCAGCTTCACGCTGACCGTGCAGGTCACCGATGCCAGCACCGGACTTGGACCGTTCACCACGCAGCGTCAGTACACGCTGCAGGTGGCGGCCCCGCAGATCGTGTTCGCCCTGCCGGCGCTGCCGCCGGCGACGCATGCGGGCGCGTTCAATCAGACGCTGACGGTCAGTGGCGGCACCGCGCCTTACACCTACGCGGTGACGGCGGGCACCCTGCCGCAAGGCGTGTCGCTGAGCGCGGCCGGTGTGCTGTCGGGTACGCCCACGCAGGCCGGCACGTTCGCCTTCACCATCGAAGTGCGCGATGCGAACGGCTTCACCGGCGCGCAGGCCTATGAGCTGGTTGTCGCGCAGGCGGCGCAGGCCATCACCGGTTTCAGTGCCAATCCGAGCGCCCCGGTGTTCGCGCCGAACGGCACGTTCGAACTGGTGGCGACGGGCGGTGCGTCCGGCAATCCGGTCGTCTTCGCCAGCACCACGGCGCAGGTCTGCCAGGTGAGCGGCACGACGGTCACCATGCTGGCGGCCGGCCTGTGCTCGCTGACCGCGGACCAGGCAGGCGACGCTGACCATCAGGCGGCGGCGCAGGTGCGGCTGGATGTGGACATCGCTGCGGCCGTGCCGACGCTGGTGTGGCCGGAGACGCTGCGCAAGGTCTATGGCGAACCCGCGTTCGAACTGACCAATCCGCAGAGCCCGAGCAGCGGTGCCTTCACCTTCACCAGCAGCAATCCCGACGTGGCCAGCATCAGCGACCGCACGGTGACGCTGCACGCGGAAGGCGAGACCGTCATCACCGCGACGCAGGCGGCCGCCGGCAGTTACGCCGGGGCCAGCGTACAGATGCGCCTGCAGGTGGAAGTGCGCCCCGATCCGACGCGCGATCCGGACGTGGTCGGCGTGCTGCAGGCCCAGGTGGACGCCAGCGTGCGCTTCGCCAACGCGCAGCAGTCGAACATCCGTGACCGCCTGCGGCAGGTGCGCCAGGGTGCGAATGCATCCAGCAACACGATGACGCTGAGCTACGCCGGTGGCGAAGACCGCCAGGGCCTGTCCGTGCCCGTCGGCTCGGCGACCGAGGGCGCGCTGCCGGCATTGCCGAAGGGGTGGGGCGCGTGGGCGGCCGGTACGGCGACGTTCGGCAGCGGTGGCCGCATCGGTGGATACGACTTCCGCACCGATGGCCTGACGCTGGGTGCCGACCGTGCGATTGGCGAGAACCTGCTGTTCGGTGTGGCGGGCAGCCTGGGTCGCAACGACAGCGACCTCAATGGCACCACCTCGCGCCTCAAGGCAGACCAGCGCTCGCTGGCGCTGTACGGCCTGTGGCGCGCGGGCGAGCACGTGTTCGTGGACGGCATGGTCGCGACCGGTCGCCTTGACTTCGACATCCGTCGCTGGAGCGAAGATGCCGGCGCGACAGGTACCGCTGCGCGCGACGGCGAGCAGTGGTTCGGCTCGCTGGGCTTCGGCTATGCGCACCACAACGAGAAGATGGCGCTGACCGGTTACGGCCGCTTCGATGCCAGCCGCACCACGCTGGACGCGTACCGCGAGTACGGGCTGGACATCTACGACCTGGCCTACCGCCGGCAGGTGGTGGAGAACAGCACGTTCGCGCTCGGCATCGAGGGCAGCTACCAACCCGGTGGCGCCAATGGTCGCTACCGTCCGTTCTGGACGCTGGAGTACCGGCAGGCGCTGGAAGACAAGGGCGAGGCGCGGATGAACTACGTCATCTGGCCGCACCCGACCGACTACCGTCTGGGTATGAACAGCTACAACGACAATGCACTGTCGCTCGCCGCGGGCCTGGACGTGAAGCTGCGCCAGGGTTGGCTGCTGTCGCTGCTGTTCGGTCACGAGCAGGCGAGCAACAGCACGCAGGGCAGCAGCATCGGCCTGCGCCTGTCGTACGGCCAACCGTCCGGTGGCGGCGCGCCCTCTGCCGACAGCGGTCTGTCCGACGATCAGGCACGCTGCCGTGGCAGGCGGTGTGCGAACCCGTCGCAGGCCGCGCCCCGCTGATCGGGCGTCCGATGGTCTGATGTGTGCCACGAAGCCCGGCGGATGCCGGGCTTCGTTTTTTCGTGCGCGCCATCACGGCAGACGGTGGTTATCGACCTTCGTCTCACCACCTTTGGCACAGTCCCGGGCAGGGTGCCGCCGATATCCTGCTGGGTTCGTATGTGCGCGCCACGCGTGCTCCCGCTGCCGGAGAACCCTGTTGAAGAAGACCCTGCTGTCCGCCGCCACTCTGCTGGCCCTCGCCGCCGCCGCACCGCTCGCGGCCCACGAAGACCACGGTTGCCTGGATGACGGCTGCACGCTGCAGTCGCTGTTCGCCGAACCCGAGGCCGGCAGCGCCGCGACGGGCTCGACGATCGCGGCCAAGCGTTTCGGCACGTGGGGTCTCGACACCGCCGGCATGGACCGCCAGGCCAAGCCCGGCGCGGACTTCTTCCGCTACGTCAGCGGCACGTGGGCCGATACCACCCAGATCCCGGCCGACCGCTCCAGCTACGGTGGCTTCGCCATCCTGCGCGACCTGTCCGAGGCGCGCCTGCGCGTGCTGGTCGAGGGCTATGCCCTGGGTGATCCCGCCACCGGCGGCGATCCGGCCAAGATCGCAGCGCTGTACCGGGGCTTCATGGACGAGGCGTCCATCGACGCGCTCGGCGCCAAGCCGCTGCAGCCGGTGCTGGCGGATATCCGCGCGGCGAAGGACAAGGACGCACTGGCACGCCTGATGGGGCAGCGCGGCGGCTTCTTCGATACGTTCTTCAACCTCAGCGTCAGCGATGACCAGAAGGATCCGGACCGCTACACGCTGTACCTGAGCCAGGGCGGCCTGGGCCTGGGCGACCGCGAGATGTACCTGCGCGACAACTTCAAGCCGCAGCGCGAGCGCTACGAGGCCTACATCGCACAGATGCTGCAGCTGGCCGGCTGGGCCAAGCCGCAGGAGAACGCGAAGGCGATCCTCGCGCTGGAAACCCGCATCGCCGACGCGCACTGGACGCGCGCCGAAAGCCGCAACCGCGACAAGACCTACAACCCGCGCGCGATGGCCGAGTTCGCCACCACGGCGCCGGGTTTCCCGTGGGCGAGCTTCTTCACCGCTGCTGGCGTCGAGGGCGCGGGCCGCGCCGTGATCCGGCAGGACAGCGCGATCCCGAAGATCGCCGCGATCTTCGGCGAGGCGGACGTGTCCACGCTGCAGGCCTGGCAGGCGTTCCATGCCATCGACAACGCGGCGCCGCTGCTGTCGAAGGACTTCTCGGTGGCGCAGTACGAGTTCCGCGACAAGTTCCTGTCCGGCCAGCCGCAGCAGCGCGAACGCTGGAAGCGCGGCGTGTCGTTCGCCGAGTCGGCGATGGGCGAGGCGATCGGCCGCGACTACGTGGCGCTGTACTTCCCGCCGGAGTCCAAGGCCAAGATGGACGCACTGGTCGCCAACGTGAAGGCAGCGATGGGCGCACGCCTGGATACGCTGGCGTGGATGAGCCCGGCCACCAAGGCCGAGGCGCACGCCAAGCTGGAGGGCTTCGGCCTGAAGATCGGCCACCCGGACACCTATCGCGACTACAGCGCGCTGGTGGTGAAGAACGGCGACCTGTTCGGCAATGCGCAGCGTGCGGGCCAGTTTGAGTGGGAATTCCGCCGCGCCCGCATCGGCCAGCCGGTCGACAAGGGCGAGTGGGGCATGACCCCGCAGACCGTCAACGCCTACTACAACTCGGTGAAGAACGAGATCGTGTTTCCGGCCGCCATCCTGCAGCCGCCGTTCTTCGATCCCGATGCCGATCCGGCGGTGAACTACGGCGGCATCGGCGGCGTGATCGGTCACGAGATCATCCACGGCTTCGACGACCAGGGCCGCAAGTCCGACGGCAAGGGCGTGCTGCGCGACTGGTGGACGGCCGACGATGCGGCCAAGTTCGAAGTGCAGGCCGCCAAGCTGGGCGCGCAGTACGAGGCGTACACCTTCGCGCCGCTGCCGGGCATGCATATCAACGGCCGCGTGGCGATGGGCGAGAACATCGGCGACCTGGGTGGCCTGACCATCGCGCTGGAGGCCTACCACCGTTCGCTGGGCGGCAAGCCGGCGCCGGTGATCGACGGCTTCACCGGCGACCAGCGCTTCT
Organism: Pseudoxanthomonas sp. PXM02; assembly: GCF_014851805.1. Lineage (GTDB taxonomy): Bacteria > Pseudomonadota > Gammaproteobacteria > Xanthomonadales > Xanthomonadaceae > Pseudoxanthomonas_A. The sequence continues at coordinate 322,520 of NZ_JACVAK010000001.1, read as the reverse complement.
TCATGGGCTGGGGCCAGATCTGGCGCACGCTGTGGCGCGACGACGCACTGCGCCAGCAGCTGGTCAACGGCACGCATTCGCCGGGCCACATCCGCGCCTTCGCGCCGTTGCGCAACATCGACGCGTGGTACGCCGCGTTCGGCGTGAAGCAGGGCGATCCGCTGTACATCGCACCGCAGGACCGCGTGCGGATCTGGTGATCCGCTGACGTCCGCACGGCAGGCGTGCATGCACGCCTGCCGTGCGCGATCCGGGCCGCAGGGTTGCATGGTGATGGCGTCGCGCCGATGATGCGGGGGTTGTTCCACGCCCCCGCGCCATGTCCTCCCGCCCCGTTTCCACCCCGCAAGGCGACCTGTTCGGCGGCCCGCAACCGGGCCGTTTGCATCGCCTGTTTTTCGCTCTCGTCCCTTCAGCGGGCGAGCGCGAGGGCTTGCGGCACCGCGCCGATGATTTGATGGCCGCGTTCCCGCAGGCGCGCTGGGTGCGTCCCGAGCGCTACCACTTGACGCTGCACTTCCTCGGCGAGAGCGACGGCCCGCGCGAAGACATGATCCGCACCGCATGCGAGGCCATGCAGGAATGGCAGCCCGAACCGGTGGGCATCACCCTCGACCATCTGCTATGCCTCGGCAATCCGAAGAATCCCGCGTTGACACTGGCGGCGCTGCAGCCTTCGCCGGCGGTCGTAGCCTTCTGGCGTGGCCTGCAGCAGCGTCTGCTGCGTGCGGGGTTCAAGCAGCACGTCGGCCGCAGTTTCGTCCCCCACCTGACACTGGCCTACGTACCGCCACGTACCGCGCCGGTCGACGTGACCCCGATGGTGCTGCACCCGCAGGCCGTCCACCTGCTGCAGAGCATCGAGGGCGAGGCCGACTACGACGTGCTGGGCGAGTGGCCGTTGGGGTGAGATCGAGGGCGTGCCTCAGCGCGTGAGCCGCCGCAGGGCTTCCAGTTTGGCGTGGTAGCGCTGCTGGTTTTCACCTTCGCCCAGCAGGAAATACACGCGCGCCAGACCGAAGTGGAAGCGGTGCTCGTCCGGGAACAGCTTGATCGCCTGGCGGTAGTCCTGCGCGGCGAGCTGGAGCTTGCCTTCGCGCTCGTGCAGGACGCCTTGCAGGAAGTGGTGGAACGGATCCCTGGCCTGCACCCGTTGCAGGCGCTTCTGCAGACGGGCCGCCGCCGTGATGTTGCCCGTGCGCTGGTAGTGCGCTGCCAGGTTGGAGAGGGCGCCGGGATCCATCCGATTCAGCTGCAACGCGTGCAGGTAGTGCTGTTCGGCTTGCGCAGGGTCGCCATGGCGCAGATGCAGGACACCGGTATTGCTCCAGGTGACGGAGTAGTCGGGATCCAGCATCTTGGCCACCTGCGCATAGCGCAATGCATCCTCCAGACGATTGGCTTCCAGGAGGTCGGCGGCGCGGTTGTTGTAGTAGTGCACCAGCAGGCGTTCGTCGCGGATCGCACGTGGTGGCTTGCGGGCGATCACCTGGTCCCAGGCCACGTCGACGCTCAGCTGGCGCTCGTGGATGCGGACGCCGGCGTTGACGTGATGGGTACGGTAGAGCGTGTCCTGTTCCTGCCGCCACGCCAGGGTCTCATCGATCTGCTGACCGTAGGCCTGCAAGCCCGCTTCGCGCGCGAGCGCTATCGCGAGCAGCGTGAAGCTGAGGCAGTTCGCCCGCCGCGTGGCGTACGCTTCGGCCACCGTGTGGTTGGCGTCGATGTCGTAGCTTATGCCCAGGTCGTCGGGCGAGAACAGGAACTCGACCAGCCGACGCAGGCGCTGCTCGGGTGCGCGCGGCGTGGACAACACCCTGGCGTGGAACTGCTGGCGCAGCGGCTCCGGCAGCGCCATGACCTCGGCCGGGGTCGGTGGTCGGGCCGGGGGCTCGGGTGCGGAGGCAGGGGCGGGCGCCAGGTCGGCGATGGCCAGCGCGGCCGCCAGCAAGGGGGCGATCATGGGGCGACCCTCCTTCAGGCAGGTGGTACCGGCAGTCTAGTGACTGTCGCGACGCAGCATCGCGCTACGGGTCGGCGTTAGGATGTGCGCATGGAAGTCGCCGCCCACCTGATCGCTTGCCCGCATTGCGCGGCGATGAACCGCGTGCCGGCGGAGCGGGTGGCCGAGACGCCGCAATGCGGGCGCTGCCACCTGGCGCTGTTCACGGGTCTGCCGCTGGCGCTGGGCGAGGCGGATTTCGATCGACACGCATTGCGCAGCACCTTGCCGCTGCTGGTCGACTTCTGGGCGCCGTGGTGCGGGCCCTGCCTGCAGATGGCGCCGCATTTCGAACGCGCCGCGGCGGTGCTGGAGCCGGCGATGCGGCTGGCGAAGGTGGATACCGACGCCAGCCCGGGTCTGGGCAACCGCTTCGGCATCCGCAGCATCCCGACGATGGTGCTGCTGCAGGGCGGCCGCGAGATCGCGCGGCAGAGCGGTGCGATGCAGGCGGAGGCGATCGTGCGGTGGGCGAGGGGCGCGCACGGTTGAGGTCGCTTCTGCATCGCGTATACGCATGAGCCTGCTTTCGCTGGATACGGCGCGTTTCCATCTGCGTCCTCTCGCCGCGAGGGACGCGGCGTTGTATGTCGCGCTGTATACCGATCCTGCGGTGATGCGGCATGTGGTTGAACCACTGGACGCAGCGGTGGCCCGACAAGCCTTCAGCAAGGTGGAATCCTTCAGCAGGAATGGAAGTCGCGACTATCGGACCTGGGTGGTCGTCGAGAAAGCGTCGGACCGGGAGATCGGCTTGTTGGCGCTCGTGGCGCGGGAGGGGATGCACGAGATCGGCGCCCTCATCTGGCCCGAGTGGCATAACGGTGGGGTCGCGACGGAGATCATCCGCCGCTTGATGGATTTCGCGTTCAGCGAAGACGGCTGCCAGATCGTCTTTACGCGCCACCAGGCGGAGAATGGCGGCGCCGAGGGGTTGATGAGAAAGCTGGACTTCGAGCGCACTCCCGCGGAGGGACACCGGGATGGTGGCGTAAGGTGGGAACGGACGCGGGCGCGCTGGCAGCATGCGTCGGGCAATGCAATGAAACAGGGGAAAACATGAAGAAGGGAAGTCTGGCCTGCGTGGGCACCGGGATGATGCTGGGTGCGCATATCGGCCCGCGGGCACGCAGCCATATCGAGCAGGCGGATGTCGTATTCGTCGCTGTCTCCGATCCATTGGTGGAGTTGTGGGTGCAGGGCATGAATCGCGACGTGCGCAGCCTGCAGCCTTATTACGCCGAGGGTAAGCCGCGAACCGACACCTATCGGGAGATGGTCGCGGCCATGATGGTGGAAGTGCGCGCAGGTCGACGGGTATGTGGCGCGTTTTACGGGCACCCGGGGGTGTTCGCCGTGGTGCCACACAGGGCGGTGGCCCAGGCCCGTGAGGAGGGGCATGACGCGGTCATGGAGGCGGCTGTGTCCGCCGAAGACTGCCTCTACGCCGATCTGGGGATCGATCCCGGCACTTACGGCTGCCAGCACTACGAAGCCAGCCAGTTCATGTTCTACAAGCGTCGGATCGATCCCTCGGCGTACTTGATCCTCTGGCAGATCGGGGTGGCGGGCGATCGCACGCTCGCCCGTTTCGAGACGGGAGCGCAGTTCAGGCATCTGCTCATCGAGCTGCTGGCGGAGCAGGGGTGCCCGGCAGAACATGAGGTGATCGCGTACGAGGCCGCGACCCTGCCGATCGCGAAACCCCGAATGGAACGGATGCCGCTGTCAGACCTGCCCAGGGTCCGGCTTCAACTGAGCACCACCTTGGTAATCCCGCCGTTCCGACCCTTGGAGCGCAACCACGCCATGCTGGATCGGCTGGCGTCATTGCAGGCCAGCGGCGCGTAGCCGCCGCCCGGGGCACAGTAGTGGTTCCATGTCACGAAAGCGGGTATTGTCCGCGACAAGGGGCACGCGTACGGTCCTGCCGGCGCAGACGAAGAGGCCTCCAGGGGGACCGCACATCGGAAAACCGTGGCGGTCGCAGTACATAGAAGGGCAATTTGGGGATACTCGCGTGACGAATGCAATCCAGGTGCTGGAACGTATGGGGGCGGCCCCGGTAGTGGGCCTGCAGAGCTTGGAAGCCTATTTCCGTGATGCGGATGTCACGGACCAGGAGAAGAAGGCGATCCTGACGGGTGATGTGGATACGCTCAACGGTGTTGTAGGCGCGCGCGCGATGATGGTCTGCGCGATTTATGCGCCTGAGAACGAGCCGTTTAAGGAGAATGGCGATGAAGACGGTGATCGGGATGGTCGCGAGGACGAACAGGAAGAGAAGGCGCAGTAATCCGCGCGTGACGTTCGGTCTTTCATGGACCGGGGTGCTTTGCGCCCTGGTCCTTTTGCTGTGCTCGACATCCGCGATGTCTGCGCCGCAGAAGCTGGGTTTCGACGCGCTGTTGGAGAAAGCCGAGCAGGTCCGTAGCGCGAATCCTGTGGAGTTCAGGCAGGTGCTGCGTGAGGTCAACGCGAGGAAGGGCGAGGCCACGGGCGACCAGCAGGCACAGGTTGCGTATCTGAATGCCTATGCGCTTGCATTCGCCGGTCGCTTCGACGCCGCAATCGAGGCGGCAAACAAGTTGATGCGTTCCACCTCGTCGGTGGACATGCAGGTCAGAGCCGGCTCGCTCATCGTCAACAGCTACGCGGGTACGCGGCAGTTCACCGAGGGATTGCGGCAACTGGAGCAGACCCTGGCGCTGTTGCCGGTGGTGAAGGATCCCTATCTGAAGATCCATGCGGCCGTGTCGGCGGCTGTGCTCTACAACCAGATTGGCCAGCACGAACTGGCGCTGCAGTTCTCCGAGCAGGTACTTGCGGCCAGCAAGAGCCCTCGGGATCGCTGCTTCGCGGGATTCCTGAAGTCCGAAGCGCAACTCAAGCTGGGCGAAATTCCCAACGAAGACAAAGCACTTGTCAGCATCATCGATGAGTGCTTGGCGAACAAGGAAGTGGTGATAGCCAACTTCACGCGCCAGGTGCTGGCGCAGAAGTGGGCGGCGCAGGGGGAGCGCAAGAAAGCGATCTCGATGCTGAGCGAGAACCTGGCAGAAATCGAGGGGACCCGTTACCCGCGCCTGGTAGGCGAGGTGCACTCCCTGCTCGCGCAGTTCCTGCTGGAGGAGCAGGACATCGAAGCTGCCGAGGAACACGCGAACCGTGCAGCAGCGCTGAGCGCGAACATCCCGTATTCCGTTCCGCTCGTGGCGGCGTATCGGACGCTGTACGAAATCGCGGAACGGAAGGGAGACAAGGCGCTCGCGCTCACCCAGTTCCGGAAGTTCGCCGAAGCCGACAAGGCCTATCTGAACGATGTCAACGCGCGGGAACTGGCGTACCAGATCGTTCGCCAGGAGACGCTGCAGAAAACCCAGCAGATCAGCGCGCTCGATCAGAAGAACCAGGTGCTGCAGCTGCAGCGCAAGGTCGACCAGACGGCGGCGCAGAACACCCGGCTGATCGTCATCCTGCTGGTGCTGCTGGTCGCTTCGATCGGCTACTGGGCCTTCAAGATCAAGCGCGTGCAGCTGTCGTTGAAGAAGATGGCCGAGACCGATGCCCTGACCGGCATCTGCAACCGCCACCACTTCACCATCCGCGCCGAGCGCGCGCTGGCCGAGTGCGCCCGCAACGGCGAGCAGGCCGCGCTGATCATGTTCGATCTGGATCACTTCAAGAACATCAACGACCGCTTCGGTCACGGCACCGGCGACTGGGCGCTGAAGGAAGTGGCGGAGGCGAGCAAGGGCTTCTGCCGGCGCATCGATGTGCTCGGTCGCCTGGGCGGCGAGGAGTTCGCCATCCTGATGTACGGCTGCGACCTGCGTGCGGCCGCGCGCGTGGCTGAAGACTGCCGCGTGCGCCTGGCGCAGATCGAGACCCGCGAGACGGGGCACGTGTTCGCCATCACCGGCAGCTTCGGCGTGACCTCCAGTCAGGAGTCCGGTTACAGCCTGGCCAAGCTGCTGTCGCATGCGGACAAGCAGCTCTACCGCGCGAAGCACAACGGTCGTAATCGCGTCTGCGTGAATGACCACGAGCAGGACGCCGTGCGTGCGGCCAGCAACGTGCTGGAACTGCCCCATCGCGATCGCGTGGAGCATCTCGGCGCCTGAGGTGCTACGTCAGGGCGTATCGACGAGCGGCGTCAGGTCCTCGTCGACCGCCAACTGGTTGCGACCCCGGCTCTTGGCCTGGTAGAGCGCACGATCGGCCGCTTCCATCCACGCCCGCAATCCGGCCGCGCCCGTCGTCTTCGCCAGTCCCAGGCTGACGGTGGGACGCAGTCCCGGCGCACTCTCCGTCTGCAACGCCTGCACCCCTTCGCGGATGCGCTGCGCCACAATGCCGGCCGCCTCTACATCGGTACCGCGCAGTAGCACCGCGAACTCGTCGCCGCCCAGACGGCCCGCCGCATCGTGTCCACGGATGCTGTGGCGGATCACCTCCGCCGTCGCGCGCAGTACGTCGTCGCCGGCCGCATGGCCGTGACGGTCGTTGATCGCCTTGAAGTGGTCGATGTCGATCATCAACAGCGTGGCCGGTTCACCGGTCGCCGCGCACTGTTCGAGCAGCAGCGCTGCCTGTTCCTGCCAGTGGCGGCGACTGTCCAGTGCCGTGAGGGTGTCGCGCCGGCTCAGTTCATCGAGCTGCCTGTTCTGCCGCTTCACCTTGCGGACCAGATGGTAGCTGGCCTGGCTGACGGCGATGGTGTGGATCAGCAGCATCGGCAGGCACGCGACCATCACCGGCATGCTGGTGACGGCCTGTACCTCGAAGCCCGTGGCCATGCCGGCTGCCAGCGCGCCGGCCGCCATCAATGGCAGTGACCAGTACCAGAGCCGGTCGATGCCGGTGCTGATCTTGTCCACCGTGGCCAGCGTCACCAGCAGCACGCTGGGCAGCAGGTTGAAGGCCATCAGTGGTACCCACATGCCGGCCAGGATCGAGTCGACCAACAGGTTGCGGATCTCGCCCCGGAACGGCACCGGATGACGCAGCGCCAGCCACAGCGCGAGTTGTGGCCACAGCACCGTGGTGAAGAACAGGAACGCCCACTGGCTGCCGCTGGCCCCGTTCTCTAGCAGCACCATGCCGATCGGCAGCGCCCCCAGACCCATGCCGAGCATGCGCAAGCGGTAGATCCGGCGCGGCAGGCGTTGGGTGTGGCGCGCCGGATCGGTAGCGGGCGGCGGTGCAGTGAACGGCATTGGCGCTGGAGTCCCCTTGCTCGTGGCGGCCATCCCCGGGTTGCCGGGGGATGGCGGAGTGTAGGTCAAAGCGTGATGGCGGGCACGCTGCGGAGCTTTGCCCATGACAGCGGCCGCGCGCATGGATTCTTGAGCGCCTGGACAATAATTCCGCGTCCCCCGCGATCCGTTGTCCATGTCCCGTCCCAAATACACCGACGCCTCCGCTCCACCTTCCGCGTCGACCCGTCTTGCTGCCATTTCGGCCATCGGCGGGGCCGTCCTGTTCCTGCTTGTCGCCGGGGCGTTGCAGGTCGTGCGCGGCGACCTGGACTGGCGCCAGGCCACGCTGAGCCAGTACCTGCTCGGTCCCTGGGGTCTGCTGCTGCGAACGGCGTACTGCCTGCTCGCCGCCACCATCGTCCTGCTTTCCGTTGGCCTGCGCGCCCAGTTGTCGGCGAAGGCACGCAGCGCGGCGCCTGTACTGCTGTTCTGCATCGGAGCTGTCGCGCTGGCCGGCGTGGCGATCGGCGACTCCTGGCTGCCGCAGATCGCGCCGGATTTCCATCACTGGTTCCATCACACCTGCGCGATCACGGCGTTCCTCTGCGTCACCACCGGCATGGTGCTGCAGGCCTGGCGGTTCCGGCTGGATGCGGCATGGTGCCGCCATTTTCCGTTGGCCGCGGCATGGTCGGTCGTCTGCTACCTGCTGCTGTGGATACACGCGCTGTGGCCGCCCGCGGGGCAGGGATGGGTGCAGAAGCTGCTGATCCTGCTGATCGTCACGGCCATGTTGCTGGCCGGCACGTGGTTGTGGCGTGCCGCAGGCGATGCGATGGCATCGCCGCAGCGCTAAGCTGCGTTTCCCACAACGGAGGAAACCCCATGATCCAGCGGTTCGATGTCGGCCCCCGCCTGTCCGAGATGGCCATCCACAACGGCGTGGTGTATCTGGCCGGGCAAATCGCCGAAGACGCCACCCAGGGCATCGCCGGACAGACCCAGCAGGTGCTGGCCGAAATCGACGCGTTGCTGGCGCGCGCGGGCACCGACAAGTCGAAGATCCTGCGGGCGGAAATCTTCATCAAGGACTTGCAGGATTTCGAGGCGATGAACCGCGTGTGGGATGCCTGGGTGCCGGAAGGCAACGCACCGCCGCGCGCCACCGTGCAGGCCAACCTCGCACGGCCGGCGTGGCTGATCGAAATCGTGGTGACGGCTGCGGTCTGATCGATGGCGACGCGCAAGCCCAGCCCCTGGCAACGGCCCGCGCCAAAGCGTCGCGGGGGTGGCTTGAAGCTGACGCCGGCGCAGGTGGACGAGGCGCGTGCACGGGCCGCCGCGGCCGGAAGGCGCTACCCGAACCTGGTCGACAACATGTACGTGGCCGCCAAGGCCAGGCGTGCAACGGAGCCGGAAGTGCGGGGGGGATGACGAAGCAGAATGAAGGTGCATGCAGCGTGAGGACAAGCATGCACATCCGGCCGTAAATGTCTGTAATAAAACTGCTTTGAAACGCTAACCGGAACCCAACAACCGCTCGCGTATCGTGCCGCCCACGTTCCGCAGCCGCTGCGGCACGCACTTCCCGGGGTGCGCGCCGCAGCCCCTGCGGACGACCATTCAGGCGTTGCGCTTCGCCAGCCAGTCGATCACGCCCAGTGCGGCGTGTCGGCCGCTGGCGAAGCACGCTGTCAGCAGGTAACCCCCGGTGGGGGCTTCCCAGTCGAGCATCTCGCCGGCGGCGAACACGCCGGGCAGGGCACTCAACATCAGGCGGTCATCGAGCGCCTCGATCGGTACGCCCCCCGCACTGCTGATCGCCTCGGCGATCGGACGTGGACGCAGCAGGCGGAACGGGAAACGCTTCAGCGTCCGTGCGATGCGTGCCGGGTCCGTCAGCGCTGTCTTGTCCAGGACTTCGTACAGCAGCGCGGCGCGTACACCGGCGACACCGGCTTCGCGGCGCAGGTGCTCGCTCAGGCTGCGCGATCCGCGCGGCTTGGCGAGGCGTCGTACCAGGTCCGCTTCATCGCGTCCAGGCAGCAGATCCAGCACCAGCGTGGTGTGGCCGTCGCGCGCGATCGCGTCGCGCAGCATCGGCGACAGCGCGTAGACCAGGCTGCCTTCGATGCCGGTCGCCGTGAGCACGCATTCGCCCTGCCGTTGATGCGCGGTGCCGTCGCTGTCCTGCCAGTGCGCGACGACCGGCTTGAGCGGTTCGCCGGCGAAGCGCGTGGCCAGGTGTTCGCTCCAGCTGATATCGAAGCCGCAATTCGAAGGCTGCAACGGCGCGATGTCGATGTCCTTGGCTTCCAGCGCGGCGACCCACGCACCATCGGAGCCCAGTTCCGGCCAGCTGCCGCCGCCCATCGCGAGCACCGTGGCGTCTGCGTGCGCGACAACCTCGTCGTCGGGGGTCGCGAAGCGCAGCGCACCGTCGTCGTTCCAGCCGAGCCAGCGGTGCTGTACGTGGAAGCGCACGCCCTGTTCGCGCAGGCGCCTTACCCAGCCGCGCAGCAACGGTGCCGCTTTCAGATCCGACGGGAACACGCGCCCCGAGGTGCCGACGAACGTCTCCACGCCCAGCCCGCGCGCCCAGGTGCGCAGGGCATCGGCATCGAACTCGCGCAGCCAGTTGGCAACGTCGCGCGTGCGTTCGCCGTAACGCGTGACGAAGACATCGAACGGATCGGAATGGGTCAGGTTCATGCCGCCCTTGCCGGCGATCAGGAACTTGCGCCCGACCGATCCCTTGGCGTCGTACAGGTCCACTTGCAGGCCCGCGGCGCGCAGTGTTTCCGCAGCCATCAGGCCGGCGGGACCGCCGCCGATGACGGCGACCGTCGGCGTGGAGGAGGGTGTGTCGGAACGCGGATCTGGCATCCGCATAGTATGCCGTGCCGGCATCGCGCCCCGGATCGCCGCGCACCTCCTGTGCCGCATGCGCTATCGTGCCGCGGGATTCCAGACACGGGACATACGATGCGTTCGAACCTGCCGGCGGCCACGGGCCGCGCCCTCTGGCTGCTCTGCCTGCTCGCGTCCGCTGCAGTGGCGAAGGAGGCCGCACCGCCGCCGGCGTTGCAGGGCATCGACGCCTACGTCGAATCCGTCCGCGAAGCCTTCGACGTCCCCGGTATCGCGGTGGCGGTGGTCAAGGACGGCGAAGTGGTGTTGGCGAAGGGCTGGGGCGAGCGGGAAATGGGCAAGGCGGCGCAGGTCGATGCGCACACGATGTTCGCCATTGCCTCCAACACGAAGGCCTTCACCGCCGCGTCGCTGTCGATGCTGGCCGACGAGGGCAAGCTGACGCTGGAGGACCGCGTCATCGATCACCTGCCGTGGTTCCGCATGGCCGATCCCTACGTCACCCGCGAGATGCGCATCCGTGACCTGCTGGTCCACCGCAGTGGCCTGGGGCTGGGCGCGGGCGACCTGCTGTACTGGCCCACCACCACCTACAGCAACCGCGAAGTTGCCGAGCGCCTGCGCGACGTGCCGCTGAGCGGCGGCTTCCGCGAACGCTACGCCTACGACAACATCCTCTACGGCGTCGCGCAGCTGGTCATCGAACAGGCCAGCGGCCAGTCTTACGAACAGTTCCTGCGCACGCGCTTCTTCCAGCCGCTGGGCATGCGCGAGACGCGCTACAACAGCGACACGCTCAAGGCCGGCGACAACGTCGCCACCGGCCATGCCAAGGCAGACTTCACCACGCTGCAGCCCGCACCGCGGATGACCTGGCGCAACGTCGCGGGCGCGGGCGGGATCTATGCCAGCGTCACCGATATGGCGAAGTGGATGAACGCCCAGCTTGCAGGCGGCACGTACCGCGACGCGCAGGGGCGCGAGCAGGCGTTGTTCACGCCAGCGCGGCAGAAGGCGATGTGGTCGCTGGTCACGCCGATCCCGATCGCGGAACCGAAGATCGAGGCGCTGAAGGCGGCGAAACCGAACTTCCTCGGCTACGGCGAAGGCTGGATGGTGTCGGACTTCCAGGGGCGGAAACTGGTGTGGCATACCGGAGGCTGGCCCGGCATGGTGTCGCGCGTGACGCTGGTACCCGAGCAGAAGCTGGGCATCGTGGTGTTGACCAACCAGGAAGTCGGCGCGGCGTTCAATGCGATCACGCTGAAGGTGCTGGACGCCTACCTCGCCAACACCAGTACCGATTGGTTGGCGGCTTACCAGGCGCAGGTGGCGCAGTCCAAGGGCGACGCCGATGCGCGCTGGCAGAAGCTGCTGGCCGCGCGCGATGCCGCCGCGAAGCCTTCGTTGCCGCTAGCGAAGTACGCCGGCACCCTGCGCGACCCGTGGTATGGCGATGTCGTCGTGGCGCAGGAAGGTGACGGCCTGGTGCTGCGCTTCAGCCGCACACCGGAACTGGTCGGCGATCTGCAGCCGTGGCAGCACGACACCTTCGTGGTGCGCTGGCGTGAGCGCTGGCTCAACGCCGACGCCTTCCTGACGTTCTCGCTGAAGCCGGACGGCGGCATCCGCGAGGCGCGCATGGAGGCGATCTCGCCGCTGACGGATTTCAGCTTCGACTTCCATGATCTGCGGCTGGCGCCGGTGGAGTAGGGGTACCGGTATGCGCGTTGTGGGAGCGACGTCAGTCGCGATCAATGCATTCCGGGTCGAGGTGCGTCCGATGCGGCTTCGCTTCCGGAGCCGCATCTTCGACTCGATCAAAGCTCGCGACTGACGTCGCTCCCACATCAGGCTCCGCGGAATCAATCGTGCGGCTTGACGTCGATCAGTTCGACATCGAACACCAGCGAGGCGCCCGGCGGAATGACGCCGCCGGCGCCGTTGCTGCCGTAGCCGAGGTCGGCCGGAATCTTCAACGTGCGCTTGCCGCCAACTTTCATGCCGGCCACGCCCTCGTCCCAGCCGCGGATCACCTGGCCGGCACCGAGCAGGAAGGTGAACGGCGTGCCGCGGTCTACGGAGCTGTCGAACTTCATCCCGCGCTGCTGCGGGGCGTTCTCGTCGTACAGCCAGCCGGTGTAGTGCACGCTGACATCGCTGCCGCTGGTGGCCACGGCGCCGGTGCCCGCCTGGGTATCGATGCGTTCAAGCTCGGCGACGCTGCCGCCCGGCGGCGGGCCCGGGGGTGTGCAGGCGGCGAGCAGGGTCAGCGTGACGGCAAGCAGCAGGGAACGCATCGTGGACTTCATCCTGTGGGGCGAAAGGCGCGCAGGGTAGCGCATCCCTGGCAGGAGGCGCCGGATCGCAGCGGTTACACTGCCGCCATGGCGAAACTGTTCCTCAATCTGCGCAACGTGCCCGGCGACGAAGCCGACGAGGTGCGTGACCTGCTTCGCAGCAACGCGATCGATTTCTACGAGACCCAGCCCAGTCCCTGGGGCATCTCGGCAGGCGGCTTGTGGATCGAGGACGCCGACCAGCTGGCGCGCGCCAAGGTCCTCATGGCCGACTACCAGGCCACGCGCCGCGACCACGCCCGTGCGCAGCAGGCGGCGGACGAGCGGGAAGGACGTGCGGAAACCTTCGCCGGACTGTTGCAGTCCCGGCCGCTTTACGTCGTGGGTGTGCTCGCGGCGATGATCACCATCATCGCGTTGACGCTCGCTTTGCCCTGGCTGCTGCTCTGACGTTTAGGCGTCGTCGCGTGGCAGGCGTCGCGCGTACTCGGTTTCCAGCGCTTCGTGCGTGACCCAGAAATTCGCTGGCGCACGACCTTCCAGCCGGTCGATCAGGATGCCGACATGGGCATGCCAGCCCGAGGCCACGCTGATGATCGCGTCGCGACCCACAAGCCATCGATGGGTGATCGTGAGCAACACGCGGTCACCCTGCGGCTCCAGCTCAAAGCGCACTTCCGACACCGTGCCGTCGGCTTCGCCCCAGGTGTGGGCGAGCAGGCGCGGCGGTTCGCAGGCGGTGACACGGCCTGACTGGCGATGGGTGCCGTCGGCGGTGCGATAGCGTTCGGGTGTCGGCACGTGATGGTCCGACAGCGTGTTATGGCGGAACTCCAGTGCCACGTCACCGCCCACACGCAATTCCATTGGGCCTCGCGCCAACCATTGCCCACGCGCATCGCTATCGGTCAGGTAATGCCATACCCGTTCGATGGGGCCTGGCAAGGAGCGCTGCGGACGCACGGTGCCCGGTGCCACCAGGGCGCCGAAGCGGACGTTCACGTCGTTCATGACGGGCTCTTCGGGGAAGGCGTGCCGACATGCGCGTCCGGCGCATGGTCGGCAACCAGGCCGAGCGCGATGCCGTGCTCGAGGAAGGCCTTGCAACCCGCCAGCACCAGCGCGAAACCCTCCTGCTGGTCGAGCGCGTCGCGTACCCGTGCGTCGGGATCACCCGTGAATCCGGAGGCTTCGATGGTGACGAGTGTCGTCCCGTCGCCCCGGTCGTCGAAACGCCATTCCACCGGATTGGGCCAGGTGATGCGCAAACGATGCGGACGCTCCAGCGCCTCCACGTGGACCTGGCCCTCGGCACCGTACATGTCCCAGTACCAGACGACGTCCGCACCCGCCTGCAGTGGAGCGCTGGCACGCGTGAACCAGAATCGCGACGTGACCGCAGGATCGACGAAGGCCTCGAAGACGGTGGCGGCTGGCGCCCGGATCAGCATCTGGGTACGGGCAACGGGTGCGCTGGCGGATGACATGGTGTTCTCGCAGTGCGGTCAGAAGAGGGTCTGCAAGGCGTCGAGCATCGTGGCCCAACCCTGCTGCGTGCGACCGGCGTAGTCCGCCCATGCCTTCGGCAAGGTATGCGTCAGTCGCAGCTCGCAGCCGCCCGGTGTCGGAGTGATCTCGATATCCACGCGGCTGCCGTCCTGGTCGGATTCACCGGCGATGCCCCAGGTGAAAGCCAGCCGGTGCGGACGGTCGATGACGAGGTACTCGCCGATGTGATCGATGCGGTCGCCGCCACGATCGACCAGCATCGAGAAACGGCCGCCGACACGCGGATCCACGTCGAGCCGCAGCACTTTCTCGTCGCGCACGTGCGGGCCGAACATCCATTGACCCAGCAGTCGCGGCGTCAGCCAGGCATTGAAGACGCGCTCGGCCGGCGCAGAGAAGACGCGCTGGACGGAGACGTGGACCGTATCGGCGGAAGGGGGCAGGGTCATCGGGCTTTCCGGGAAGAGGGGGCAAGGGTTGCATCGTCGGCCTGCAATACGGCTTCCAGCGCATCGAGCCGCGCCGTCCAGAACTGCTCGTACTGGCGCAACCAGGCGTCTCCCTCCGCCAGCGCCTGCGGCTGCAGATGGCACAGGTGCGTGCGCCCCTGGATCTGGCGCGTGACCAGGCCGGCGCGTTCCAGCACCTTGATGTGCTTGGAGGCGGCGGCGAGCGAAATGCGGAACGGGGCCGCCAGTTCGCCGACGCTGCGGGGCTGGCCGCCGAGACTGCGCAGCATGCGACGGCGCGTGCCATCAGCGAGCGCGTGGAAGACGGCATCCAGATGAGGGGAATCATGTTCAACCATGTGGTTGAGTATTCTGGGCGGGTTGTTGACTGTCAACCATCTGGTTGAATGAAAGAGTCTGGTGCCGACGGACGGTAAAATCGCCCCATGGTCACCAATATCGCCGCCTACCACTTCACGCCCATCGAGGCGCCTGACGCATTTGCCGCATCGCTGCACGCCCGTGCCGAGGCGCTGTCGCTGCGGGGCTCCGTGCTGGTGGCGGGCGAGGGGCTGAACCTGTTCCTGGCCGGCGATGCCGCTGCCATCGAATCCTTCCTTGCACCGCTGCGCGAAGACGCGCGCTTCGCCGGCCTGCGCGTGAAGTACAGCACCAGCCGCCAGGTGCCGTTCGCGCGTCTGAAGGTCAAAGTGAAGCCGGAAATCATCAGCTTCCGCCGCCCGGGCACCACACCGGAGGAATCCCGTGCCCCCACGGTGGAACCCCGCACGCTGGCGCGCTGGCTGGAACAGGGCCACGACGATGGCGGTCGCCGCGTGGTGATGCTGGATACCCGCAACGCGCAGGAAGTCGAGTACGGCACCTTCGCCGGCGCGCTGACGCTGCCGATCGACAAGTTCACCGATCTGCCCGCCGCGCTCGAACCGCATCGCGACGCGTTGAAGGACGCCACCGTGGTCAGCTTCTGCACCGGTGGCATCCGCTGCGAGAAGGCGGCGATCTGGATGCAGGCCGACGGCATGGACAACGTGCTGCAACTGGACGACGGCATCCTGGGGTACTTCGAGCAGGTGGGCGGCTTCGGCTATGACGGCGCCTGTTTCGTGTTCGACGAACGCGTGGCGCTGCGCCCCGACCTGAGTCCGCTGGTGGACGAGGCCGCGGACGCCGCATGAGCGGCCTGGACGCCCTGCGATTCGACAACCGCTTCGTCGACGAACTGCCCGGCGATCCCGAGCAGGGGTTCCGTCGGCGTGAGGTCCGTGGCGCGTTGTGGTCCACGGTGGAACCCACGCCGGTGGCAGCACCGACCCTGCTGGCGCATTCAAGCGAAGTCGTGGCGCTGCTCGGCCTCGATGATGCCGACGTCGCATCGCCTGCGTTCGCTGCGATCTTCGGCGGCAATGCATTGCTGTCCGGCATGCGGCCGTATGCGAGCAACTACGGCGGCCACCAGTTCGGCAACTGGGCAGGACAACTCGGCGACGGGCGTGCGATCACCCTCGGCGAAACGGTCAACCCGGCCGGCGAGCGCTGGGAGCTGCAACTGAAGGGAGCGGGGCCGACGCCGTATTCGCGTACGGCCGACGGGCGCGCGGTGCTGCGCTCCTCGATCCGCGAGTTCCTGTGCAGCGAGGCCATGCACCATCTCGGCGTACCGACGACGCGCGCGCTGAGCCTGGTCGGCACGGGCGAGGCGGTGGTACGCGACATGTTCTACGACGGCCACCCGAAGCCCGAGCCGGGTGCGATCGTCTGTCGCGTGGCGCCTTCGTTCCTGCGGTTCGGCCATTACCAGTTGCCGGCCTCGCGCGGCGAGACGGAACTGCTGCGCACGCTGGTGGATTTCACGATCCGACGCGATTTCCCGCACCTGTCGGGCGAAGGCGAAGCGTTCTACGCCGCGTGGTTCGCCGAGATTTGCGAACGCACCGCGGTGATGGTGGCGCACTGGATGCGGGTCGGCTTCGTCCACGGCGTGATGAATACCGACAACATGTCGGTGCTGGGCCTGACCATCGACTACGGCCCCTACGGCTGGATCGACAACTACGATCCGGACTGGACGCCAAACACCACCGACGCACAGGGACGCCGTTACCGCTTCGGCTGGCAGCCGCGCGTCGCGTGGTGGAACCTGAGCCGTTTCGCGCAGGCACTGTCGCCGTTGTTCGCCGACGTCGCGCCCTTGCAGGACGGTCTGCAGCGGTTCGCCGATGCCTATGCGCGCGCTGATCGGGACACCATCGCGCGCAAGCTGGGGTTTGCGGAATGTCGTGACGACGACGTCGCCCGGATGGAGGCGTTGCAGGGGCTGCTGCAGCAGGGCGAGATGGACATGACGCTGTTCTTCCGCGCATTGATGGACGCGGACCCGACCGATGTCTCGCTGACTGCATTCGATGAGGCCTTCTACGATCCGGCAAAGCGGGAGGACGCGATGCCGGGATTGCGGGACTGGTTCGACGGTTACGCCCGACGCATCGCCGAGGATGCGATGGATCCTGCGATGCGTCGCGAGCGGATGCGCCTGGCCAACCCGCGCTACGTGCTGCGCAACTACCTCGCCCAGCAGGCGATCGATGCGGCGGAGGCCGGCGACCTGTCGGGGGTGCATGACTTGCTGGAGGTCATGCGCCGGCCGTACGACGACCAGCCGGGTCGCGAGCAGTTCGCACAGCGTCGCCCCGATTGGGCCCGCCAGCGCGCCGGATGCTCGATGCTGTCGTGCAGTTCGTAAAGCGCTATCGCAGGTGTGGGAGCGACGTAAGTCGCGATCGCTTTCCCCAGCCCATCGTCGCGACTTACGTCGCTCCCACAGCGGTGTATCGCGCGCGGTAGGATGACGAACCCCACGCGGAGCGCCGACGCATGATCACCGTCCACCACCTCAACAACTCCCGCTCGCAACGGGTGCTCTGGCTGCTGGAGGAACTGGGCCTGGACTACACGGTCGTGCGCTACCAGCGCGATCCGAAAACGATGCTGGCGCCGCCGGAGCTGAAGAAGGTGCATCCGCTGGGCAAGTCGCCGGTCGTGGTCGATGGCGAACACGTGCTGGCCGAGTCCGGCGCCGTGCTCGAGTACCTGGTGGAGCGCTACGACGCCGCGCGCCGGTTCGCACCGTCGCCGGGAACCGCCGAGCACCTGCGCTACCGCTACTGGCTGCATTACGCCGAAGGCTCGGCCATGCCGCCGATGCTGCTGAGCCTGGTGTTCTCGCGGCTGAAGAAGGCGCCGATGCCGTTCTTCGCCAGGCCGATTGCGCGTGGCATCGCCGACAAGGCGATGAGGACCTTCGTTGGCCCGCAGGTGAAGCTGCACCTGGACTACATGGAGGCCGAGCTCGGCAAGGCCGCCTGGTTCGCCGGTGAGCAGTTCAGCGCTGCGGACATCCAGATGAGCTTCCCGGTGGAAGCGGCTGCGGTGCGTGCCGGACTGGACAAGTATCCGAATCTCGCGGGTTTCCTTGCCCGCATCCATGCGCGACCTGCCTACCAGCGTGCGCTGGAACAGGGCGGTCCGTTCGATCTGCTCGGCTGAGCGGGATACAGCATCCCGCGATGTAAGGTGGAATCCGCCGCCGTGCGGCCCCATGACGATGACATCGTCATTACCGGCAGACCCATGATCCCGTACTCGCTTCTCGATCTGGCCCCCGTCTGCGAAGGCAGCGACACCACGCAGGCCTTCGTCCACATGCGCGATCTCGCGCAGCACGCCGAGCGCTGGGGCTATACGCGCTACTGGCTGGCGGAACACCACAACATGCCCGGCATCGCCAGCGCGGCGACTGCCGTGCTGATCGGCCATGTCGCCGGTGCGACGTCGACGATCCGCGTCGGCTCCGGCGGCATCATGCTGCCGAACCATTCGCCGCTGCAGGTGGCCGAACAGTTCGGCACGCTGGCCTCGCTCTATCCCGGCCGCATCGACCTTGGCCTGGGCCGCGCGCCTGGCACCGACCAGCCGACCGCGCGCGCCCTGCGCCGCTACTTCGACAGCGCCGAACAGTTCCCGCAGGACGTGCAGGAACTGCTGCGCTACTTCGAGCCCGTGCAGGAAGGGCAGGCGGTCCGGGCGGTGCCCGGCGCCGGACTCGACGTGCCGGTGTGGCTGCTGGGTTCCAGCCTGTTCGGCGCACAGCTGTCGGCGGCGCTCGGGCTACCGTATGCGTTCGCATCGCACTTCGCGCCGGATGCGATGGATCAGGCACTGTTGCTGTACCACCGCGACTTCCGCCCGTCCAAGCACTTGGCCAAACCGCACGCGATGCTGGCGTTGAACGTGGTGGCCGCCGAAACCGACGAGGAGGCGCGTTACCTGTTCACCACGCAGCAGCAGGCCTTCGTCAACCTTCGTCGGGGTCGCGCTGGCCTGGTGCCGCCGCCGATCGACGACATCGAAACGTTCTGGGAGCCGCACGAGAAAGCCGGCGTCGCGCAGGCGCTGGCCTGCGCCGTCATCGGCAGCCGCGACACCGTGCGCAAGGGCATTGCCGACTTCATCCAGCGCCATCGGCCGGACGAGTTGATGCTGACCGCCAACATCTTCGACCACGCCAAGCGCCTGCGCTCGTTCGAGATCGCGGCCGAGGTGATGTCCGGCGGTTGACGGTCAGAAGGTGCCGCGCTGCACGAACGGCACCCGTTCGTACAACCGCCGTTCGCCGCCGCGCGGATCGTCCTGAAGACGGCTCACCTCGTCGAACACCATCGTCTGCCGGCGCGGCAGCGTGTACGGCGACCATGCCGGGATGCCTGCATGGTTCGGGTCGCCATGGCGGGCGAGGGCGATCAAGGCCTCGCTCATGTGCGCGGCCATCGCGCGGGCGCGCGCATCGTGTCCCGTTTTCGATCCTTCCGCGCCGATGGTGTCGAAGATCAACGGGATATCGAGCGTATGGAAAGCCCGCAGCCGTCCGTCTTCCGCCAGTGATCGCCAGTCCAACTGGTAGACCCAGGCCGGCGCGCCCTGTTTCGCCCGCTCTTCGGCCTCGATGACGGCGCCGCGCCACGAGCGTCCGGCGGTGGTCGCAGCGAAGAAGATCTCGGACGGCGTGTAGTCCGGATAAAGCCGCCGGTACTCGGCGATCACCACGTCCGGCGACAGGTCCACGAACTGCTGCTCGCGCAACCTCTGCGGCAACTGCTCCCACGTCAGGGTGAAATTTGCTGGATCGTTGCCGAGGAAGGCGCGTGTCTCGTCGCGCGTGTTGCCGATCACCATCGGGATGCGCGCTGACTGCGCGGGTGCATTCGGATAGAACGGATGCCGGGGCAGGCTGCGCGAGTCCAGCACCGGGCCGAAGTAGAGCGCGGTGTCCTCTACGCGCGACGGGTCGCGCGTGCGCAGTGCGTCGACCAGGCGCGCCATGGGTAACGCCAGCAGGCGGTCGACATCGCGCGGGCCGAGGCCGAGTTCGGCGAGGAACAGCTCTGTGCGCTGTGCGGCTGCACGCGGACCGGCTGCGGTGACCTGTTGGCCACTCATTGTCATCGCCTTGTGGAACAGGCCGTCGGCTTCCGGCATTGCCATCAGCGTGGCGATCTTGGCGCCGCCGCCGGATTGGCCGAACACGGTGACGTTGCTGGCATCGCCGCCGAATTCATGTGCGTGCTCGCGCACCCAGTGCAGCGCATCGACCAGGTCCAGCTGGCCGACGTTGCCGGCGTCCTGCAGGCGCTCGTCGCCGCTCTCGGCGAGGTAGAGGTAGCCGAATGCATTGAGCCGGTGGTTGACCGTCACCACCACGACGTCGCCGCGACGGCACAGGTTCACGCCGTCATAGAGCGGGTGCGAACCGGAGCCGGTCGTGTAGCCGCCACCGTGGATATAGAAAAGGATCGGGCGCTTGCGACCATCGCGCAGGGCAGGGGTGTACACGTTGAGGAACAGGCAGTCCTCGCTCATCGGCCGGCCGTCGGCGTCGCCGCGTTGCGGTGCCGAGGCTCCGAAGCTGCGGGCATCGCGAACGCCGTTCCAACCGGCTTCGCGCAGGGCACGCTGGAAGCGGCGTGGCGCCGTGTCGGCGCCGTAGGGCACGCCGCGGAACACATGGATGCCGTGATCCAGCTGTCCGGCGATGCGGCCACTGCGGGTGGTCGCCAACGGGCGCGGAGAGCCTGTCGCCCAGGCGGGCAGGGCAGAAGACAGTGCGATCAGGCCGGACGCGCCGGCCAGTTGGGTCAGGAAGTGGCGTCGGGACGTTTCGGCGGACGGCTGGGACATGGCAACCTTGGCATGACACCGGTTTCCATGAGGCTAGCAAAGGGGGCGGGAACAGGAACGCCGCAGTGCGTCAGGCGGCCATGCCGGCCGCGTGTCCCGACGCCCAGGCCCATTGGAAGTTGTAGCCGCCCAGCCAGCCGGTCACGTCCAGGACCTCGCCGACGAAGAACAGGCCCGGTACCCGCTTGGACATCATGGTGCTGCTGGACACGCCGTCGGTGTCCACGCCGCCCAGCGTGACCTCGGCGGTCCGATAGCCTTCGGTGCCGCTGGCGACCAGGGGCCAGTCGGCCAGCAACGTCGCCGCATCCTTCAACTGCGGGGCGTTGAACTGCTTCATCGGCCGGTTCGGCAGCCAGACTTCGCACAGGCGCTGGGCGAAGCGCCGCGGCAGTACCTCGGACAGCACGGTTTTCAGCTCGGCGTCGGGACGCTGCTTCTGCTGGTCCTGCAACCAGTCGAGTGCGTCGCGGTCGGGCAGCAGGTCCAGGCGCAGATCGTCGCCGGGCTGCCAGTACGAGGAGATCTGCAGGATCGACGGCCCGCTGACACCGCGGTGGGTCAGCAGCATGAAGTTGCGGAAGCGCGCCTTGCCGCAGCGCGCCTCGACCGGAAGGGCGACGCCGCTGAGGTCGGCCAGGCGCTCCTGGTGCTTGCCGCTCAGCGTGAGCGGCACCAGACCGGCGCGCGTCGGCAGCACCTCGTGGCCGAACTTGCGCGCCAGTTCGTAGCCGAAGCCCGTGGCGCCCATGCTCGGAATCGACAATCCGCCGGTCGCGACCACCAGTGAAGGCGCGGCGAAGCGACCCAGCGTGGTGTCGAGCCGGAACACGCCATCGGTCTGTTCCACCTTGTTCACGCTGCAACCCGTTTCGATCCGCACGCCCGCCGCCAGGCACTCGTCCACCAGCAACTTCACGATCAGCTTGGACGAGACGTCGCAGAACAGCTGGCCCAGTTCCTTCTCGTGGTAGGCGACGCGGTGCCGCTCGACCAGTTCGATGAAGTCCGTGGGCGTGTAGCGTGCCAGGGCCGATTTGCAGAAGTGCGGATTGGCCGACAGGAAGTTGGCGGGCGTAGTGCCGGTATTGGTGAAATTGCAGCGCCCGCCACCCGACATCAGAATCTTCTTGCCGACCTTGTTGGCGTGTTCGATCACCAGCACGCGCAGGCCGCGCTGGCCGGCGGTGAGGGCGGTCATCAGGCCGGCGGCGCCGCCACCGATGACCAGCACGTCGTGGGTGGGCATCATGTGGTCAGGCGGCGCGGGAAAGGCCTGCCTGGCGGATGGACGGGACGATGGCGACCACCTTGTCGTCGGTCATCCACTGCATCTCGCCGTCCTGGATCATCACGTTGAAGCGCATGCTGCGGACCATCAGGGCGGTCAGCGCGTCTACGGATTCGGTGGCGATGTCGAGCACGGTCAGGTTGCGGTGGCGCGCCAGCAACGCCGCGTTCTTGTCCCACCACAGGTCGGCGGCGCGGCCGCCGTAGTTGACGACGACCACCTCGTTCGCCCTTCCGCAGGCCTTGCGGATGCGGGATTCATCCGGCTGGCCCAGGTCGATCCACTGTTCGATCAGCCCGGTGTAGTCCTTGCGCCACAGGTCGGGTTCCTCTTCATTGCTGAGGCCCTTGCCGAACTCCAGCCGGTTGTCGGCGTGCAGGGCGAACGCCAGCAGCCGGACCATCAGCCGCTCGTCCGTCTCGGAGGGGTGCTGGGCCAGGGTCAGGGCGTGGGTACCGTAGTAATGCCGGTCCATGTCGCTGATCTGCAGTTCGGCTTTGACGACGGTGGACTTGAGCGCCATGGCGGGGGTTCGGCAAAAGGGGCGCCATCATACGCCGCCGGCGCCGGAAGGCCTGGCGGGCAGGCTGCAACCGCTTACACGGACGCGCCGGGAACCCCCTGTTCAGCTTTCCGGAAACAGGGATTCGCTTTTACGTGAAAAGCCCGGTAGAGTGCGCGGCACTGTGCTTGCCAGGGTCACCGTGAATCGTGAGCCTGATGCGGTAGATACATCTGCTACATCTTCCCGCTTTACCAACGCCTGCAAACCCAGTCCCGTCCCGGTCACATGCCGGGGTTGTGGTCCTTTCATCCATGTTTCAGGAGTTAGTAAAGATGTCTGATCGTCAGACCGGCACCGTCAAGTGGTTCAACGACGCCAAGGGCTTCGGCTTCATCACCCCGCAGAGCGGCCCCGACCTGTTCGTGCACTTCCGCTCGATCCAGGGCAATGGCTTCAAGTCGCTGAAGGAAGGCCAGGCGGTCTCCTTCGTCGCCGTGCAGGGCCAGAAGGGCATGCAGGCCGACCAGGTGCAGCCGCTGTAATCCAGCGCTGAACCCAACGGTTCAAGAAAACGCCGGTGCGCAAGCGCCGGCGTTTTTGTTTGTGCGGGTTTTTCTTCTTGTTGTGGGAGCGACGTCAGTCGCGATGACGCGTCGACATTGTCTGTGGGTACGCAATCGCGACTGACGTCGCTCCCACATCACACTCTCGCGGGGAGGGCTCAGAGCTTGCGCACGCGGAAGCTGCGGCCCTTGATCTTGCCGGCATTGAGGCGCGCCAGTGCCGCGGCGGCCTTGTCGCGCGCGACGGCGACGTAGGTGCGCGTGGGAAAGACGTTGATCTTGCCGATCGCGGACGCCGACAGGCCGGCGTCGCCGGTCAGCGCGCCCAGCACGTCGCCCGGTCGCAGTTTGTCGGTCTTGCCGGCATCGATCCGCAGCGTGGTCATCGCGGCGGGCGGAGCCGCATGCGCTTTCGGCGCGGCGGGCACGTGGCGGTCCCACAGCAACGGCGCACCCAGGCGTTCCTGGATGACATCCGCGCGCGGCAGCTCGCGCGGCGTGCATAGGCTGATCGCCAGGCCGTCGCGACCGGCACGGCCCGTGCGGCCGATGCGGTGCACGTAAGTGTCCGCGTCGCTCGGCATGTCGTAGTTGACCACCAGCGCCAGGTCTTCGATATCCAGTCCGCGCGCGGCCACGTCACTGGCAACGAGCACGTTGCAGCTGCGGTTGGCGAAGCGCACCAGCACTTCGTCGCGGTCGCGCTGTTCCATGTCGCCATGCAGGGCGAGGGCGGAGAAGCCGAAGTGCTGCAGCGAGCCGGCGACTTCGTCCACGTCCTTGCGCATGTTGCAGAACACCACGCCGGATTCCACGCGATGCTGCGCGAGCAGGCCGGCCAGTGCCGTCTGTTTGCGCGCGGGATCGACCTGCAGGAAACGCTGCTCGATCACCGCCTGTTCCTGCGGCGCATCGACGGTGACTTCCAGCGGGTCGCGCAGCGTGTTGCGGGCGATCTCGCGGATGGCGTCGGTGAACGTGGCCGAGAACAGCAAGCTCTGCCGGTCCTTCGGCGTCTTGCCGATGATCTCGCGGATCGGCTCCTCGAAGCCCATGTCGAGCATGCGGTCGGCTTCGTCCAGCACCAGCGTGCGCACGCCTCCGAGATGCAGCGCCTTCTTGCGCAGCAGCTCCTGGATGCGGCCGGGCGTGCCGACCACCACATGCGGGTCGTGCGCTTCCAGCGAGCGCAGCTGAGGCTCCAGCGGCATGCCGCCGCACAGCGTCAACACCTTCAGGTTGGGAATGCCGACGGCGAGCTTGCGCAACTGCTGCGCCACCTGGTCGGCCAGTTCGCGCGTCGGGCACAGCACCAGCGCCTGTGTGCGGACCGTGGCGACGTCCAGCTTGTGCAGCAGGCCAAGGCCAAAGGCAGCCGTCTTGCCACTACCGGTCGGTGCCTGCGCGATGACATCGCGGCCGTCGAGGATGGCGGGCAGGCTACGGGCCTGGATGGGTGTGGGCTGGGTGTAACCGAGCGCCTGGACGCCCTGCTGCAGGCCGGGCGCCAGCGGGAGAGAGGTGAAATCGAGCATGCGGCATTTTCGCAGATCAGCGCCGCCGCTGCCCGGTGGCGCTATTGCAGGTCGGGGAAATCCTCTTCCGGCAGCGCAATGAAGGCCCAGAAAGGTACCTCGTCCGTCGCCCACGCCTGCGAGGCCTCGTCGAGGATGTCGAGCAGAGTGTCGAAGTCGGTCTCGGCGCGGTCGCGCAGTTCGTGTGCCTGTTCGAACAGCAGCACATAGCCCGGCGCCTCCAGCCAGGACAGGTCGCGCAGGCTGTCGGACAGCGCGTCCCAGTTGCGCCCGGAGGTCTGCGGAAAGTCCAGTACCGTGGCGATGCGGAGCAGCAAGGCCGATTTGCTGTCGCAGCCCGACAGGTCGATGCGGCGCGCCAGCAGGCCGGCGTCGCGCCCGACGGCGGACAACGGGTCCAGATCGTCTTCGGTGACGAAGAACACGCCCGCGCGCGCCGGATCAGCCAGGCCAGGGTCGAAGCCGGAGTCGCTCATGGCGTGGCTCCACTGCCGATCTCGAACCGGCGGAAGCTCTCGTAGTGGTCGTCGGTGTAGTAGTACTCGCGGGGCGGCTTGCCACCCGTGACGATGCGACGAGCGCCGCGGTGATCCAGTCCGGGCGTGTCGACGGTGTACTCGCGGTAATAGCCACGCACCTGACGGGGCAACCGGCCCTCGCGGTTCTGGAAAACGCTGCCGTCCTGCCGATGCGGAAACGGCCCGCCACGCTGGATCAGATCCAGCGTCTGACGCGCTTCCGCCGGCAGGAATGCAGGCAGCGTGTCGGCGCTCTGCGAAGGCGCGGGTGCTGCGGGCGGTGCGACGTCGGGCACTTCGCCGGCGAGTTCGCCAGGGCGGGTTTGCTCCACGGGCGGGAGCGCGAGCACGGCACTGGTGTGCTTCGGGTCGGGCGCCTCCTGGCTGGTGACGGCGGGTGCCGCAGGTGCTTCATCGCGCTGCGACCACCACCAGGCACCTGCGCCCAGGACCAGCAGCGCGAGGAAAGCGAACAAGGGCAGGCGTTGGCGGCTCTGGCGGCGTGCGCGGGAACGTCGACTCATGCGTGCATCATTCCGTCAGGAAGCGGCCACAGCCGCGGTAGGTCTTGTCTGCCACGATCAGGGTCGCCGAGGCCGGGTATTCGGTGTCGCTCATGCCGTCGCTGCAGGTTTCCTTCTTCGTGGTCAGCGACACGGGCAGGCCATCACCGGTTGAGCCGGCATACCCGTCCGCAGTCTTTCGCGCCTGGGCGACCTCCACCTTGCGCTCGCCATAATCCAGATCGGCCTGGAGTCGGGGTGTCGCACCGCCCCCGACTTCCACGGACCAGCCCGGCTCCGTGCCGATGCCACGGAAGGCGCTGCCGCGCGCCTTGGCCTGGTCCCAGGGAGAACCGGCGGGCGGGGCGGGATCGCCGCCGGCGCGCACCATGCGGAATTCCACCGGCACGGACGACCCGGGGATGACCGGAACGCGCGTGCCGGTGACGAACCAGAGCTTGCCCGCACCATCGCGCAGTCCGGCGTGGAGGCCGTACTGGCCGTTCGGACGCAGCTTGGTCGCGTCATACGGCAGGGTGAACGCGAACGGCGGTCCCTGGAGGTCGGCGAAGTCGGCACTGGCGATGACGGCGGCCGGCGTGTCCGCCAGCAGGTTGTCGACCAGTTGCACGCTCAGCACGGCGCCCGGCGGCGGCGCGATGCGCTCCAGATAGACCGCACGGCCGTGCACGACGCTGGCGGGCGCAGGCGCAGTCGCAGGCGTTGTCGGTGCATCAGGTGGCGAGGGGGACGCCGTGGGCGACTGGCACGCGGCCAGCCCCAGCAGGCAGGCAGCCATCAGCAGTGGTCGGAACATCGTGCCTTCTCCCTCGGCAGGCGGGGGGCCAGCATAGCCATCACCCCTGTAACGGTTCGTCAACGCAGCAAGCCGTGGTGAACGGCCGCGTGGCGCGTCGCCGCGCTACAGTAGCGCGCACCTACGGAGGCCGCCGACATGCCCTCGCACGATCCGCGCGTGGATGCCTATATCGCGAAGTCCGCCGACTTCGCGCGTCCGATCCTCGAACAGTTGCGCACCGTGGTGCACGCGGCCTGCCCGCAGGTGGAGGAAGGCATCAAGTGGAGCATGCCCTCGTTCCAGTACGGGGGCCGCATCCTCTGCCAGATGGCGGCGTTCAAGCAGCACGCGTCGTTCGGTTTCTGGCAGCACGCCGAGGTAATGGGAGGGAAAGCGCGCGACGGCATGGGTAGCCTGGGCCGACTCGAGACCCTCAAAGACGTGCCGTCGAAACGCGAGCTGACGGCGCTGATCCGTCGCGCGATGGCGCTCATCGACGCAGGTGGTGCCACCAAACCTGCGCGCGCAAGCAAGACGGCACGTCCCGCATTGAAGGTTCCCAAGGACCTTGGCGACGCATTGGCCGGCAATGCGGCGGCCAAGGCCACGTTCGACGGCTTCAGTCCAAGCGCGCGACGGGACTATATCGAATGGATCACCGAGGCCAAGCGCGAAGACACCCGCGTACGGCGGCTCGAGCAGGCGGTGGCGTGGATGGCGGAAGGCAAGATGCGCAACTGGAAGTACGCGACGCCGCGTTAGGCATCGACGCCGCCCATCGGAGCGATTCAGTTTTGCGATGGGTCTCGATCGCGGCGCGGCGCTAGTATCGGGCGCGATGCCTTCGCATCGCGCATGGAGTCAGCCGGCATGAACCGCGTCCTGCAGCCGTTCGCGTACACCCGCACACAGGTCGCATGGCCTTACGTGGCGGCGGTGCTCGCGATCGTGCTGGCGGCGCTGTGGCTGGTGGCGACAATCCCGGTCGACGACGGCAGCGGCATCCGTCGTGCGCTGCGGGGGGGCGCGCTGTGCGCGCTGGCGACGGCCCTCGGTGCGATGCCGGTGTGGGTGGTGAAACGCTTGCCGCAGCAGCTTGCCGATGGTCTGCTGGGGTTCGGCGCCGGCGTGATGCTGGCCGCGACCGCCTTCTCCCTGGTGCTGCCCGGATTGGCCGCCGCCGAACAGGCGGGTTACACCGCGTGGGGTGCGGCCGCGCTGATCAGTGCCGGCGTGCTGCTGGGCGCGCTGGCGCTGTTGGCCCTGGACCGCGGCGCTGTCGACGATCCGCGCGATGCGCAACAGCACCTCGTCCCGTCGCGCGTGATGCTGTTCGTGATCGCCATCGTGCTGCACAACGTGCCCGAAGGCATGGCGGTTGGCGTGGCGGCCGGGGGCGGACTCAGTGGTGCCGAAGGCCTGGCGATGGGAATCTCGCTGCAGGACATTCCGGAAGGGCTGGTGGTGGCGCTGATCCTGGCCGGCGCCGGCATGGCGCGCAGCAAGGCGGTTTTCATCGGCGCGCTCTCGGGCGTCGCCGAACCCGTCGCCGCCGTGCTCAGCGCATGGGCGGTCGGTGTTTCCGCATTGCTGTTGCCGTGGGGCCTGGCGTTCGCTGCGGGTGCCATGCTGATTGCCGTCGGCCACAGCGTGATCCCCGAGTCCACCCGCCACGGCTACGGCGCCACCGCGTCGCTGGGCCTGGCGATCGGCTTCTGCCTGATGATGACGCTGGATACCGCACTGGGTTGACCGCGCGGGCCGGGATGCGCAGGCTGCCGTCGTCCCCGACGGAGCTGAGGCATGAGCGAACCGCTGACCATCATCGGCAACTACCTGTCGCCCTATGTGCGCAAGACGCTGGTCTGCCTTGAACTGAAGGGCATTCCGTACCGCATCGATCCGATCGCGCCGTTCGTGGGCAACGAGGACTTCAGCCGCCTCAGTCCGCTGCGGCGCATCCCGGTACTGATCGATGGCGACCTGGTGCTCAACGACTCCACGGTGATCTGCGAGTACCTGCAGGACCGTTTCCCGGACGTGTCGCTGTATCCGGCCGATCCGGTGCAGCGGGCGAGGGCGCGTTGGCTGGAGGAGTACGCGGACTCCTATCTCGGTGACGTCATCGTCTGGCGCATGTTCTTCCAGAAGGGCGTGCGTCGCTTCCTGTTCAATGAAGGCACGGACGAGGACGTGGTCCGCAAGGCGCGCGAGGAAGAACTGCCGGTCGGACTGGACTATCTGGAGGCGAATCTGCCGGAGGAGGACTGGCTGTTCGGCGACCTGTCGATCGCCGACATCAGCATCGCTTCGTTCTTCCGCAATGCCTTATTCGTGCGTTACCAGGTGGACGCCGCGCGCTGGCCGCGCGTGGCGGCTTTCCTTGCGCGCGCCTGGGCGCTACCGGCCTTCAGCACGCTCGCAGCCTACGAAGACGGCATGCTGCGCACACCACTGCCGGAGCAGCGGGCGCTGCTGGCGGCGATGGGCGCGCCGCTCACCGAGACGACGTGCGGTGATGCGTCACCGCGTTACGGATTGATGCGGCTGGGGTGAGTGGTCGTCTCGTCATCCCTGTAGGAGCGACGTCAGGGAGCCGCGTCCACGCGTAGCACCGGATACAACTGGTAGCGCTCGTCCCACGACGGATGACGGCGATAGAAGAACTCCAATCGCGCGTTGGGATCGCCAGCGAACGTCTTGTCCTCACGCAGCTTGCGCTCGAACTCCACTTTCACCGCCGGGTCGCGCAGCATCTCGCGCGCAACGCTTTCGGCCACGTAGTCTTCCATGTACTCCTTGCGCTCGAAGGCGTTGTTGAAACGCCCCCAGGCGAGCAGTGAATCCGGCGCCAGCGGTTCCAGCAGTGCCATCACCAAGCGCGACTTCGCCTGCGCGATCGGCACGAACAGCGAGCCCACCGGCACACCCTGCGCTTCGCGCCGCCAATTGCCTTCCACGGTCAGGCGCTGGTGGGTTTCCACCGAGCCGGTACCGAAGCTGGCCTTGGTCGCACGGAAAGCTTCCGCGTCGCCCTGCCACGACTTGCCCAACAGACGGTATTCCACGCCATGCGTCTTCAGTACAGCGGCGACCCAGGCCGCATCCGCGGCAGGCACCAGGTAACCGGCCTTCGGCGCGGCCACCGAGACGCCCGGCACGATGGTGTCCTTCAGCGGCACCTTCCAGATCTGCGGCGTGGTCTCGTCGTAGCGCGTCATCAGCGTGCCGGAGACATCGGACTTCGCGCGCGTATAGGCGTAGCCGCGGAAATCGACGGTGCGTGCCGTGGGCGCGGCGACATAGGTCAGCGGCTCGGACTGCCCGCCCAGCGCGGCGGCGGCGGTATCCGCCTGCTTCGCCGCGGCCTGCCATGCGGTGCCCTCACGAGCCACGTGCTCGAGCACGGAGACCACCGTGTTGCGGGTGATGCGCACGCGGACCGGATAGTCCTTCCACGAATGCGTCTCGACGAGCATCGCGATGCGGTTGCGCAGCAGGTAGTACCCGTGGGAGAAGCGCGGTGGCGGCACGCCGTCCTCGAAGCCGGAGGTCGGATCATCCTGCACCACGAAAGACGGGTAGTAGGGCAGCGGCAACGAACCCTGCTTCGCCAGGTCGTCGATGACGCCGGTGCGCAGCGCGAGGCCGGCGGCGCGCAGCCCGGCATCGCCGGCATGCACGGGCTCGACCTGGATGGAGATGTCGTGCTCGAACTGCGCGCCGTTGGTGGCATGCAGGTCCACGGTCACCAGTGGATCCCAGCGCTGCACGAGCTGCAGCATCGCCTGCATCTCGGGCGTGTCGGCCTTCAGGTAGTCGCGGTTGAGGTTGTAGTTCTGCGCGGTGGTGCGCCAGCCCATTTCCTTCGGGCCGCGCTGGTTGGGACGGTTCCAGGCACCGAAGCGCTCATGGCCGTCGACGTTGAACACCGGCACGAACACCCACACCAGCTTGTCCAGCGCGCCGGCCGCAGCCTTGCCTTCCAGCACGTCGCGCAACGCAAGGAAGCCCGCGTCCTTGCCGTCGATCTCACCGGCGTGGATACCGCCCTGGATCAGCACGACCGGCAGGCCACGGCGCTGCGCCTGTTCCGGCGTCAGTGCGCCGCTGGTGGATGCGACCAGCGCCTTCATCGGCCGCCCTTCCGGCGTGGTGCCGAAGGTGGTGCAGCGAACGGCTTTCGGATACTGGCGCGCAAAGGCATCGCACAGCGCGGTCACCTCGTCGTAGCGACCGGTCTCGATGAAGCCCGAGCGTTCGGACACCGTGGTCAATGCGGACTGGGCGTTCGCCAGCGGCACCAGGGCCAGCAGCAGGGAAGCGCAGAGCGGTCGCAGCATGGGGAATTCCTGAACAGGGCAGGGGCGCATGATGCCCCGCAATCGCGGTCAGTCCCAGTCCCCTTTTTGTCCTGTCGCGACGACATGGCTGTTCGACCCTGCGCAGGCGGATACGGTAACCTTCCGAGACTTTTTCACCGGAAGATCGGATGAGCACGACTGCAGAAGCCAGCCAGGGCCGCATGCCCCGCCAGATTCCCTACATCATCGGCAACGAGGCGTGCGAGCGGTTCAGCTTCTACGGGATGCGCAATATCCTGGTGCCGTTCCTGATCAGCTCGGTGTTGCTGGCCTATCTGCCGGACCAGGCTGCGCGCGAAGGTGCGGCCAAGGACCTGTTCCACAGCTTCGTCATCGGCGTGTACTTCTTCCCGCTGCTCGGCGGCTGGCTGTCAGACCGTTATTTCGGCAAGTACAACACCGTCCTGTGGTTCTCGCTGATCTACTGCGCCGGCCACGCGTGCCTGGCGCTGTTCGAGAGCAACGCCACCGGGTTCTACACCGGCCTGTTCCTGATCGCGCTGGGGTCGGGCGGCATCAAGCCGCTGGTGGTGACGTTCTGCGGCGACCAGTTCGACCAGAGCAACAAGAGCAAGGCGAAGCTGGTCTTCGACGCGTTCTACTGGATCATCAACTTCGGTTCGTTCTTCGCCTCGCTGCTGATGCCGCTGGTGCTGCGGAGCTGGGGACCGGCGTGGGCGTTCGGCATCCCGGGCATCCTGATGTTCATCGCGACCTTCATCTTCTGGCTGGGTCGCGACAAGTACGTCAACGTGCCGCCGTCGCGCGGCAACGATCCGGATTCCTTCCTCAACATCGTGCGCAGTGCGTTGCTGGTCAGGGGTTTCGGCGCCGGCACGCTGGTCGCGGCCGTGGGCATGGTCGGTGCCGTCCTGATGCTGGCGCTGTGGGCGCTGAAGTTCGCGGGTGTCGGGATCTGGCCGGACGCGTGGGGCTTCGTGATCACGGCGTGCCTCGCGTTGGGCGCCATCATCGCCGGTGTCGGCTTTGGCGCTTCGTTGCAGCTGGAGCGTGCGCGCGGACTGCATCCGGATGCCGCCATCGAAGGCGTGCGTTCGGTATTGCGCATCCTGATCGTGTTCGCACTGGTGACCCCGTTCTGGTCGCTGTTCGACCAGAAGGCATCGACATGGGTCATCCAGGGCAAGGCGATGGTGATCCCGCACGACCTGTGGTGGTGGCCGAGCTGGCTGGTGAAGGACGCCACGCAGATGCAGGCGCTGAATCCGCTGATGGTCATGCTGCTGATCCCCTTCAACAACCTGGTGCTGTACCCGGCGCTACGGAAGATGGGCTTCAACGTCACCGCCTTGCGCCGGATGGGTTGGGGCATCGCGATTTCCGCGCTGTCGTGGATCGTCGCTGGCATGCTGCAGCTGCAGATGGACGACGGCGAGCAGGTGTCGCTGGCATGGCAGACGCTGCCGTACCTGCTGCTGACCTTCGGCGAAGTGCTGGTGTCGGCGACCGCACTCGAATTCGCCTACAGCCAGGCTCCGATGGCGATGAAGGGCGTGATCATGGCGTTCTGGTACCTGACCAGCACGTTCGGTGGCCTGTGGGTGCTGCTGACCAATGCCAGCGTCCGCGACCCGGCGGTGATCGGCTGGATCCAGTCGCAGGGCTGGACGGAGAACGCGTTCCTGATGTTCTTCTTCGCCGGCTTCGCGTTCGTGGCGGCCTTGGCATTCGCGTTGTACGCCAGGACCTATCCGATGCAGGACAACTACCGCACCGCAGCCTGAGGACAGACGATGAACGCCCCCATCACGCTGCTGCTGATCGCGATCACCTGCGTGGTCAGCCTACTGGCACTGCGCACGCCGTCGATGATGATGCGATTGATCCTGTGGCCGCCGGCGATCGATCGCCAACGCCAGTACGACCGCCTGATCACCCATGGATTTCTCCATGCGGACTACTGGCACCTGCTGTTCAACATGGTCACGCTGTTCTTCGTCGGGCGCCTGATGGAGCCCCTCATCGGACGGCTCAGCGGCAACAGCCTGGTGTATGCGGGCTTCTACCTCTCCGCGCTGGTGGTGGCGATCCTGCCGACCTACCTCAAGCACCAGAAGGATCCCAACTACTACGCGCTCGGCGCCTCGGGCGCGGTGTCGGCCGTGCTGTTCTCCTTCATCCTGATCGACCCCTGGGCGATGATCATCGTCTTCGTCATTCCCATGCCTGCCATCGTGTACGCGGTGCTCTACGTCGGCTACAGCATCTGGATGGACCGGCGTGGACAGGGACGCACCAACCACGGTGCCCATCTGGCCGGCGCGGCCTACGGTGTGCTTTTCATGGTCGCGATGGAGCCGCGCGTGCTGCAGCATTTCCTCGAGCAGATGTCGCAGCCGCGTTTCGGCTTCGGTTAAGCCGCCATTGCGGCTTTGCTCACCTGCATTGAAGGTGGGCCGTGCTATCCCGGTGGCGTGTCCCACCCGTGGAGGAGCGCATGGCGACCCGCAAGGCAACAGCCAAGAAGGCAGTCAAGAAAGCCGCGAAGAAGACGGCGGCCAAGAAAACCACCGCCCGCAAGGCAGTGAAGAAAGCCGCGAAGAAAACCACGACGAAGAAAGCCGCTACCAAGAAGGCGGCCAGGAAAGTCGTCAAGACCACCGCGAAGAAGGCAATCAAGAAAGCCACACGCAAGACGGCCGCACCGCGCAAGGCCGCCAAGAAGGCCGCGAAGAAAACAACAGCGCGCAAGGTGGCCAAGAAGAGCGCCGCCCGCAAGGCGACGAAGAAGGTCGTCCGTAAAGCCGTGAAGAAAGCCGCAGCACCTCGGCCCGCAGCTAAGAAGGTGGCAGCCAAACGTACGGTGGCGCGCAAGACGCCTGCGAAGAAAACCGCCGCGCGCAAGCGTGCTCCCAGGAAAATCACACCCGCCCAGGCGTTGGCGAACGCCCGCTCATTGCTCGAACAGAAACAGGAGCACGACCGTCAGCCAGCACCCTGGCAGCACCTGGATCATGAGGGGCAGGGTGGTGCGCCGGGTGCGGGCTTCGTGTCGAACGAAGCGGCAGGCAAGGCGATGGAACTGCATGCGGCAGAGAGCCGCATGAAAGCGATCCAGGGCAGCGCGGGCACGCAGGACCGGCGCAACCAGGGCAAACGCGATCACCGCGGCGAGTAGCGCGCCACGTCAGCGTCGAAGAGGAAGGGATTTCGTTCTGCCTGCACCCATGGTGCAGGTGGGACGGGTCTCCGGCGCGGCAGTCACACCCGAAGGCGGACCCCTGCGCCGCGCCGGAGCGCCCGGTGAGGGTCTTGCGGGATGGATCAGTCCATCAGGGAGTGCACGGCGTGCACGCCTGCGGTCTCGCTGCCGGAGTAGGTGGACATCAGGCGCTCGTACACGGCGTTGTTGAGTTTCTCGAACTCCCACGCGTCGGTATGGCCGGTGACGGTGAGCTGGTACAGGCCTTCCAGCAGGGTGAAGTCGCTGGCGTTGGAGACGTCGGGCAGTGCGTCGATCAGGCTCATGGCGGAACTCCGAGATGCAGGTCTATGGCCCGTATCACGCAGCAATCGTGCCAACTCTGGATCTGCGATGTGCGTCACGCTAGCGCGCGCCAACTTTCTTTTCACAAGCATGAATGTGACGCGCTGCGTCCAGTTCTGCCACAGGCCCAGCCGGGCATTGCGTCACAATGTAGGTGAGTCCCCTACCACGGAGCCGCCATGACCGGTGACCTGCCTTCCCTCGACGTCCATCACGACCCCGCCGCCCGCCGCTTCTCCACCCGGCTGGAAGGACATGAGGCCGAACTGGTGTATTCGCTGCGGGCGGAGCGCATGGTCATCGACCACACCGGCGTGCCCGAGGTAATCGGTGGCCGCGGTGTGGCGGCGGCGCTGGTGAAAGCCGCGCTGGATCACGCGCGTGCCCAGGGTTGGCGCGTGGTGCCCGCCTGCTCGTACTCCGCTGCTTACGTTCAGCGGCATCCTGAGTACGCTGATCTGGTGGATGCATGATCGCGATGGAGGACGGCGCAGGTGCGGCCTAGAATGACGGCCATCACACGCGGAAGGAGCCCGAACGTGTCATTTGTCCCCCATTCCCCCCACGCGCCCCGGCTGGTCGGTCTTGCGCTGATGACGGTCGTGGGGCTGGCAGCCTGCAAGCGCGAGTCCGCCCCGGTACCCGCTGCGACCGGTGAGTCGCCAGCGCAGGTGACCGCGCCTGTCGAGGCGCCGGACGCCCCGGTCGAGTTGAAGGACGTCATCGAGACCAACGACCGTTATGTCGTGGGCATCAGCTATCCCGCCACGATCAACCGCTATCCCGGCCTGGCCAAGGCGCTGTCGGCCTATACCGAGGCCGAGCGCGCCGAGCTGATGGAGGCGGTCGAGGCTTTCGGCAACGACAAACCTTCCGCACCGTACGAACTCTCGCTGGCCTTCGAGCAGGTCGTGGACACGCCGCGCATCGTCGCGGTCGCCGCCGATGGCAGCCGCTACACCGGCGGTGCGCACGGACAGCCGCTGATCGCGCGCTTCGTCTGGCTGCCGCAGCAGGACGCCCGCCTGACGGCCGGCGCGCTGATTCCCGACGCCAAGGGCTGGCAGGCCGTCAGTGACTACGTGCGCGAGCAACTGCACACCGCCGTCGTGAACCGGGCCGATGAAGACGAACTGGCACCGACCGATCGCGCGGCGCTGATCAAGAGCACGTTCCGGATGATCGACGAGGGCACCGAGCCGGAGGCCGGCAACTTCAGCGAATTCGTGCCGGTGCTCGATGCGTCGGGCCATATCACCGCGCTGCGTTTCGTCTTCCCGCCGTACCAGGTGGGCCCGTATGCCGACGGCACGCAGACGGTCGACGTGCCTGCCACGCTGTTGCTGCCGCACGTGGCGCCGGTGTACGCGGAGCTGTTCGCCCGCTGACCGCCATGCCGCACGTCCGCTTCGAGCGCAGGATCTCAGACCTGTTGGCCGAAGCGGATGTGCGGATCGGTGGCGACCGGCCGTGGGATATCCAGGTCCATGACCCGCGTTTCCACGCGCGTGTGCTGGGGCAGGGGTCGCTCGGTCTGGGTGAAAGCTACATGGACGGCTGGTGGGATGCCGTCTCGCTCGACGGCCTGCTGTTCCGTCTTCTCGCTGCCCGGGTGGACGAGCGCGTGCACGGTGCCGGCGAGCTCTTCGATGCACTGCGTGCCCGCCTGACCAACCTGCAGTCGCCGCGACGCAGCGGCGAAGTCGGGCGCCGCCACTACGACCTCGGCAACGATCTCTACGCCGCGATGCTGGGTCGGCGCCTGGTCTACAGCTGCGCGTACTGGCGCGATGCCGCCGATCTCGACGCTGCGCAGGAAGCCAAGCTCGATCTGGTCTGCCGGAAGCTGCAGCTGCGACCCGGCATGCGCGTGCTCGACATCGGCTGCGGATGGGGCGAAGCGCTGAAGTTCGCGGTCGAACATTACGGCGTCAGCGGCGTTGGCATCACGATTTCGAAGGAGCAGGCCGGCTATGCGCGTCGTCTGTGCGACGGCCTGCCGGTCGAGGTCCGGCTGCAGGACTACCGCGAGCTCGACGAACCCTTCGATGCCGCGTTCTCGCTGGGCATGTTCGAGCATGTGGGCGTGAAGAACTACGCCGCCTATTTCGACGTCGTGCGCCGCTGCCTTCCCCCGGAGGGCCTGTTCCTGCTGCACACCATCGGCGGTGGCCGCTCCGTGCAGCGGACCGATCCGTGGATCGCGCGCTACATCTTCCCCAACTCGATGCTGCCATCGACAGCGCAGATCGCACAGGCGATCGAGGGGCGGTTCGTGCTGGAGGACTGGCACAACTTCGGCGCCGACTACGACCTGACCCTGCAGGCGTGGCGCAGCAACGTCGAGTCGGCGTGGGATGTGCTTGATCCGCGTTACGACGAGCGTTTCCGGCGGATGTGGCGGTTCTACCTGTCGGCCTCGATGGCCACGTTCCGCAGCCGCCGGTCGCAGCTGTGGCAACTCGTGCTGTCGCCGCGCGGCATGACCGGCGGCTACGTCGCGCCACGTTGACGGTGCGCTGAAACGAAAAGAGCAGGCCGAAGCCTGCTCTTCATCGCCAAGTTGCTGCCGGTATCAGGCCGACGGCGCGGACGGCAGTTCGCGCGCATTGAAGATGCGCTCGATCACCTCGGCCAGTTCGTCCTCGGAAAACGGCTTGGTCAGGTAGGCCTTTGCGCCTTGGCGCAGGCCCCACATGCGGTCGGTATCCTGATCCTTGGTGGTCACCAGGATCACCGGGATGTGCTTGGTGGTGGCCTCGCGGCTCAACGTGCGCGTGGCCTGGAACCCGTTGAGGTTCGGCATCACCACGTCCATCAGCACCATGTCAGGCAGCTCGCGCTTGGCGACTTCCACGCCCGCGGCGCCGTCTTCGGCGGTGATGGATTCGTGCCCCAGTTTCTCGACGATGCGCTGGATGCCCAGCAGTTGCGACGGTGAATCGTCGACGATCAGAATCTTTGCCATGGATGTCCCCAGTGTTCCCCGCCACCGATTTTAGACCTTGTCGGTGACAACACAATGGGGTTGGCGGCCAACGGACAACGTCCGTCGCACCGCCGGTGCCGTTCATCCCATTCGCACCAGCGTGCGTCCGAACGAGCGCCCGTCCAGCATGGTGCGGAACACCTCGGGAAGCCCATCCAGCGTGGTTTCGCGGGTGCAGATCGTGTCCAGGTGCCGCGGCTTCCAGTCGCTGGCGAGGTGCTGCCAGACCTGCTCGCGGATGTCGCGTGCGGTACCCGCCGAGGCGACGCCCAGCAACGACACGCCCCGAATTATGAAGGGCATCACAGTTATGGGTAGGTCGGCCGTGGCGGCGAGGCCGGCACTGGCGACGTTGCCATAGGGTGTCGTCTGCGCGAGCAGGCTGGCCAGCATCGGGCCGCCGACGTTGTCGAGGCCACCGCCGAAGCGTGCAGACTCCATCGGGCGCGCGGTGGCCAGCGCGTCGCGGCCCAGCACCTCGGTGGCGCCGATCGACGTCAGGTACGCGGTGTTCTCGGGTTTACCGCTGACGGCATGCACTTCGAAGCCCGCTTTGCTGAAGATGTCGACGGCCAGCGAGCCGACGCCGCCGGTGGCGCCGGTGACGGCGAGCGGGCCGAGGTCCGGCGTCTGCCGGTTGTCGCGCATGCGGTACAGCGCCAGCGCGGCGGTGAAGCCGGCAGTGCCCAGGATCATGCTCTCGCGCAGGCTGAGTCCGGAGGGCAGGGGAATGACCCACTTCGCGTCGAGCCGCGCGTACTCGGCGTAACCGCCGTCGCGGGTTTCGCTGAGGCCGGAGCCGGTCACCAACACCGCATCGCCTTCCTTGAAGGCCGGGTCGGTCGACGCCACCACATGGCCGGCCACGTCGATGCCACCGACCAACGGAAAGCGCCGCAGGATCTTGCCTTCACCGGTACCGGCCAGCGCATCCTTGTAGTTGACCGATGAGTAGGCGGTCTTGATGACGACTTCGCCGGGATTCAATGCGTCGAGCGCGATGGTTTCGGTGCCGCTGCGATAGCCGGCGTCGTCGTTGTGGATGCGGAAGGCGTTGAAGGTCGTGGGGAGGGTCATGGTGTGCGAATCTCTCGTTCAGAGAATGTCGGGATACAGATCCCGCCACGTGGGATTTTCGGCTTCGACCAGCTGGATTTTCCAGAGGCGTTTCCACGCCTTCAACGCCTTCTCGCGGAGGATCGCAGATTCCATTTGCGTATGGACCTCGTACCAGACCAAAGTATGGCCGCCATGGCGCTGGGTGAAGCCTTCGGTCTGGTCGTGTTTGTGTTGCCAGATGCGTGCAGGCAAGTCGGATGTCACTCCGATGTAAAGTGTGCCTCTGGGCTGGCTTGCCAGCATGTAGACGCAGGGAATCCGTTCCCTTGGCATGACGGTGCACCTTCTGGCTCGCGCGAGCCAAGCCACTATAAGCCCCGACTTCGTCATTCCAGCGAACGCTGGAATCCATTGTCCATCCGGGTTCGGGGTCTTCAAGCAAGAGCAGATGGGTCCCAGCTTTCGCTGGGACGACGGCGTAAGTTAGTTCTCGCTTGGCATGGACACATCGCTCGTCATTCCAGCGAACGCTGGAATCCATTGCTCGTGAGCGCCGCGGCGGCTCGAGCAAAAGCAGATGGGTCCCAGCTTTCGCTGGGACGACGGGGCCTCACCGCAACGACTTCCGCCGCTTCTCATCCATCCACTTGTCCGCCTGCGCCGGGCTGTACGCGCGCATCCAGGCGACCATCGCATCGATGTCGTCGCCGTGCCACAGGTCGGCGCGCTGTTCCGGGTGCAGGAAGCGCTCTTCGACCATGCGGTCGATCATGCCCATCAGCGGCGCATAGAACCCTTCGACGTCGAGGAACGCGCAGGGCTTGTCGCCGATGCCGAGCTGGCGCCAGGTCAGCATCTCGAACATCTCGTCGAGCGTGCCGAAGCCGCCGGGCAGGGCGACGAACGCGTCGGACAGGTCGAACATGCGCTTCTTGCGCTCGTGCATGTTGGCGACGACTTCCAACTTGGTCACGCCCTTGTGCGCGACCTCCCAGTTGACCAACTGTTCGGGGATCACGCCGATCACCTCGCCACCGGCGGCGAGCACCGCGTCGGCGACGATGCCCATCAGGCCGACGTTGCCGCCGCCGTACACCAGCTGCAGGCCTTCCTTTGCGATGCGGTCGCCCAGCGCGATGGCGCGCTCGCGGTAGGCAGGCTTGTTGCCGGCGTTGGAACCGCAGTAGACGCAGATGCTCTTCATGGTCGTGTGTCCTGTGTTGCCTGTTGTCTGAAACGCAAAACGCCAGGCATCGCCTGGCGCATGCGGATCACGGCGACGGTGTCGTCGCCGTGCGAGCCTCAATTGGCCTTGTGGATCGCGCGCTTGTGCACGGCCATCGCGGCATCGTGCACCGCTTCGGACAGCGACGGGTGCGCGTGGCAGATGCGGGCCAGGTCGTCCGCGGAGCCCTTGAACTCCATGGTGAGCACGCCTTCGTGCACCAGTTCCGACACGTTGGCGCCGACCAGGTGCATGCCCAGCACGCGATCGGTTTCGGCGTCCGCGATGACTTTCACGAAGCCGGTCGGCTCCGCCATCGCCACGGCACGGCCCACCGCGGCGAACGGGAAGGAGCCGGCCTTGTAGGCCACGCCTTCGGCCTTCAGCTGCTGCTCGGTCTTGCCGACCCATGCGATCTCGGGCGAGGTGTAGATGACCCACGGGATGGTGTCGAAGTTGACGTGGCCCGGCAGGCCAGCGATCAGCTCGGCGACCGCGATGCCTTCCTCGAAGCCCTTGTGCGCCAGCATCGGCCCACGCACGCAATCGCCGATCGCCCAGACGCCGTCGACGCCGGTGTGGCAGTGCGCATCGACTTCCACCTGGCCGCGTTCGTTGAGCTTCACGCCAGTGCCGTCAGCCAGCAGGCCCTTGCTCGCGGCGCGGCGGCCCACGGCGACCAGCAGCTTGTCGACGGTGAGCGTCTTCTCGCCTTCGGCGTCGCTGTAGGTGACCACGACTTCCTTCTTCTTGCCCTTGCCGGTCACTTCGGTCTTCGACACCTTGGCGCCCAGGCGGATATCGAGGCCCTGCTTCTTGAACTCGCGTGCGGCGACCTTGGAGACTTCGCTGTCGGCGACGGCGAGGAAATCGGGCAGGGCCTCGAGGATGGTGACCTCGGCGCCGAGGCGCTTCCACACGCTGCCCAGCTCCAGCCCGATCACGCCCGCGCCGATCACCGCGAGGCGCTTGGGGACCTCGGTGAAGTCCAGCGCGCCGACGTTGTCGACAATGTACTCGTTGTCGAACTTGGCGAAGGGCAGTTCGATGGAGTCCGAACCGGCCGCGATGATGATGTTGGTGCCCTTCAGCTCGACTTCGCTGCCGTCGTGCTGCTTCACCTTGACGAGGTTGCCCGGCTGCAGCTGGCCGAAGCCGTAGTAAGCCGTCACCTTGTTGGCCTTGAACAGCTGCGCGATGCCGCCGGTGAACTGCTTCACGATGGCGTCCTTGCGGCCGACCATGGTGCCGACGTCGATCTTGGCGTCCTTGACGCTGATGCCGTGCTGTTCGAACTGGTGGGTCAGGTTGTGGTACTGGTGCGAGGAATCCAGCAGCGCCTTGGACGGGATGCAGCCCACGCGCAGGCAGGTGCCGCCCAGCGCGGGCTTGCCGTCCTTGCCCAGCGCGGCGTCGATGCAGGCGACCTTCATGCCCAACTGCGCGGCGCGGATGGCGGCGTGGTAGCCGGCCGGACCGGCACCGATGACGACGACGTCGAATTGTTCAGCCATTTCAGTGTCCTTTGCCTTTTCCCTTCTCCCATCGGGAGAAGGTGCCCGAAGGGCGGATGAGGGGGTGCCACAGTCGCTTATCCGATAGCCGTATTGGCGAGCGAGCCACAGCGAGTAAAGGAGATGAACAGCCGGTAGGTCGCCTCTACAACTCGCTGCGGCTCGTTCATCTTCACGGGCGCCTGGTTGCCGGTGGGGCGCCCCCAACCCCTCTCCCGATGGGAGAGGGGCTCGGTGCATCACATGCCCAGCAGCATGCGGTGCGGATTTTCCAGCTGGTTCTTGATGTCGACCAGGAACAACACCGCGTCCTTGCCGTCGATGATGCGGTGGTCGTAGCTCAGCGCCAGGTACATCATCGGCGCGGCGATCACCTGGCCGTTCTCGACGATGGCGCGCTCCTTGATGGCGTGCATGCCGAGGATTGCGCTCTGCGGCGGGTTGACGATCGGCGTGGACATCAGCGAACCGAAGGTGCCGCCGTTGGTGATGGTGAAGGTGCCACCCTGCAGGTCATCCAAGCCCAGCTTGCCGTCGCGCGCCTTCTTGGCGTACTCGGCGATGCCCTTCTCGATATCGCCGAAGCCCATGCGCTCGACATTGCGCAGCACTGGGGTGACCAGGCCCTTCTCGGTCGACACGGCGATCGAGATGTCGGCGTAACCGTGATAGATGATGTCGTTGCCGTCGACCGAGGCGTTGACCACCGGATGGCGCTGCAGCGCGTTGGCGGCGGCCTTGGCGAAGAAGCTCATGAAGCCGAGCTTGATGCCGTTGGCTTTCACGAAGTCGTCCTGCAGCTCCTTGCGCATCTCCATGACCTTGGCCAGGTTGACTTCGTTGAACGAGGTCAGCATGGCGATGGAGTTCTTCGACTGCATCAGGCGCTCGGCGATGCGCGTACGGATACGGGTCATCGGCACGCGCTCTTCCGGACGCGCGCCACCGGAGACGCCGGCGGTCTTGCCGCTGGCGTAGTTGACCAGGTCTTCCTTGGTCACCGCGCCGCGGCGGCCGGTGCCTTCGACGCTGGCCGGGTCGATGCCCTGGGTGATCGCGGTGAAGCGCGCGCCCGGCGGCAGCGCATCGGCGCCGGCAGGGGCGGGCTTCGTGCTGGACGGCGCGGCCGCGTCAGCCTTGGCGGCCTCGGCCTTCGGCTGCACTTCCTGCGCGCCGGCGGCCGGCTTCTTCTCTTCGGCGGCGGGCGCCGGCGCAGCGGCTGCGGCGCCTTCCTCGATGATCGCCAGCAGCTGCTGGCTGGTCACGGTGTCGCCTTCCTTGAACTTGATTTCCTTCAGCACGCCGTCGACGGGCGAGGGCACTTCCAGCACGACCTTGTCGGTTTCCAGGTCCATCAGGTTCTCGTCGCGCTTGACCGCGTCACCCACCTTCTTGTGCCAGGCGGCGATGGTGGCGTCGGAAACGGACTCGGGAAGAACCGGAACTTTGACTTCAGTGGCCATGGTGATGGGGCGTCCTGGTGGTGTTGTACGTAAAGAGGAATGGGGGGGGGCTTATTCGGCGACGTTGTCGTTGCCGAGCTTGTTGACGAGTGCGTCAGCGACGAGCTTCAGCTGCTCCTCGACGTGCTCGGCGAAATGGCCGGCAGCGGGCGAGGGCGAACGCGGGCGGCCCGCGTAGTGCAGCGATTGCTTGTCGGACAGGCAGGCCTGCAGGTGGTGCTTGATCTGGTACCACGCACCCTGGTTCTGCGGCTCTTCCTGGCACCAGACCACCTCGGTGGCCTTGCCATAGCGCTTGAGTTCGGCAGCCAGCTGTTCGCGCGGGAACGGATACAGCTGTTCGACACGCAGGATGGCCACGTCGTCCTGGCCGCGTTTCTGCGCGTCTTCCAGCAGGTCGTAGTAGACCTTGCCGGAACAGGCGACGACGCGCTTGACCTTCTTGGCGTCGGCGGTGGCATCCGGGATCAGGTGCTGGAATTCGCCGTTTGCCAGTTCGTCCAGCGTGGACACGGCCAGCTTGTGGCGCAGCAGCGACTTGGGCGTCATCACCACCAGCGGCTTGCGGGTGGTCATGCGCATCTGGCGGCGCAGCATGTGGTACGCCTGGGCGGGCGTGGTGGGCACGCAGACCAGCATGTTCTCCAGCGCGCACAGCTGCAGGAAACGCTCCAGGCGGGCGGAGCTGTGCTCCGGACCCTGGCCTTCGTAGCCGTGCGGCAGCAGCAGGGTCAGGCCGCTGATACGGCCCCACTTGGCTTCGCCGGCAGCGATGAACTGGTCGATCACCACCTGCGCACCGTTGGCGAAGTCGCCGAACTGCGCTTCCCAGATGCACAGCGTGTTGGGATCGGTGGTCGAGAAGCCGTACTCGAACGCCATCACCGCTTCCTCGCTGAGCAACGAGTCGATGATGGTCGCTTGCTCCGGCTGCTCCACCAGTTGGCGCAGCGGCAGGTAATAGCTGTCGGTCTTCTGGTCGTGCAGGATCGCGTGGCGGTGGAAGAACGTGCCGCGACCGGCATCCTGGCCGACCAGACGCAGGCCGTTGCCTTCCGCCAGCAGGGTGGCGTAGGCGAGGTTCTCCGCGAAGCCCCAGTCGGCCAGCTGTTCGCCGGCCGCCATCTTCACGCGGTCTTCGTAGATCTTGGCCACGCGCGGGTGTAGCGCGACGCCGGCCGGGATCGTGGTGATGATCTTGGCCAGCGAGTCCAGCGACTTGCGCTTGACCTTGGTGTCGACCGGATCGCTCAGCTTGCCCGACAGGTACTTCGACCAGTCGATCGCCAGCTCGTCGCCCTTCTGCTTGGCCAGCTCGGTGGTGTACTCGCCCGAGTCCAGCTTGTTGCGGTACGCATCGGCCATCGCCTTGCCGCCTTCGGCGGGGATGACGCCGGCGCCTTCCAGCTTGGCGGCGTACATCTCGCGGGTGGTCGCGTGCTTGCGGATGGTCTGGTACATCACCGGCTGCGTGGCGGCCGGCTCATCGGCCTCGTTGTGGCCGTGGCGGCGGTAGCAGACCAGGTCGATCACCACGTCCTTCTTGAACTGCTGGCGGAAGTCGTAGGCCAGCTTCGCCACGAACACCACCGCTTCCGGATCGTCGCCGTTCACATGGAACACCGGGGCGCCGACCATCTTGGCCACGTCGGTGCAGTACAGCGTGGAACGCGAGTCTTCCTTGTTGCTGGTGGTGAAGCCGATCTGGTTGTTGATGACGATGTGCAGCGTGCCGCCGACGGCGAAACCGCGCGCCTGCGACATCTGGAACAGCTCCATCACCACGCCCTGGCCCGCGAACGCGGCGTCGCCGTGCATGATGATCGGCAGCACGCTCTGGCGTGCGGCGTCGTTGCGGCGCTCCTGGCGCGAACGGACGCTGCCGGCCACGACCGGGTCGACGATTTCCAGGTGCGACGGATTGAAGGCCAGCGCCAGGTGGACCGGGCCGCCCGGG
Organism: Pseudoxanthomonas sp. PXM02; assembly: GCF_014851805.1. Taxonomy (GTDB): domain Bacteria; phylum Pseudomonadota; class Gammaproteobacteria; order Xanthomonadales; family Xanthomonadaceae; genus Pseudoxanthomonas_A. Next base: position 278,143 of record NZ_JACVAK010000001.1, on the reverse strand, counting down.
GTGGCGATGTCGGCGGAGAAGCCCATGTGGTACTTCACGTCGCCGGCGTGCGCCAGGTTGTTGTCGTGCTCGAACTTGCCTTCGAACTCGTCGAACAGCTTGCGCGGGCTCTTGCCCAGCGTGTTGACCAGCACGTTGAGGCGGCCGCGGTGGGCCATGCCGACCACGATGTCCTTGACCCCGCCTTCGCCGGCATTGCGGATCATGGTGTCCATCAGCGGGATCAGCGCGTCGCCGCCTTCCAGCGAGAAGCGCTTCTGGCCAACGTACTTGGTGTGCAGGTAGCGCTCCAGGCCCTCGGCGGCGGTCAGGCGCTCCAGCGTGCGGCGCTTGGCATCGTCGGACAGGCCGAACTGGCCGCCGGCGGTCTCGAGGCGCTGGTACAGCCACTGGCGCTGCTCGACTTCGGAGATATGCATGAACTCGACGCCGATGGGACCGGTGTAGGTCGCCTTCAGGCGGGCCAGCAGGTCGCGCAGCTTCATGCGGGCATGGCCGCCGACGTTGCCGGTGCTGAATTCGCTGTCGAGGTCGCGGTCGGACAGGTCGTGGAAGGCCAGGTCCAGGTCCGGCGTATTGAGCGGCGGGGTCAGGCCCAGCGGATCGATCTGGGCGCCGAGGTGGCCGCGCGAACGGTAGGCCGTGATCAGGCGGCCCACGTTGCGCTCGCGCTCATCGCCGCCACCGGTCGAGATGGCACCCTTGCCGGCCTGGCGGGCGGCCTCGGTGATCTGCTGGATGACCACCGAATGCGGCACGTCACCGGCCTCGTGGCCCTTGAAACCGTCGAAGTAGGCTTTCCATTTGGGCCCCACGCTGTCCGGGGCGACGAGGTACTGCTCGTACAGGTCTTCGACGTAGGAGGCGTTGCCCCCGTTGAGTTGCGAGGATTGCGCGAACTGCTTCAGGAGATTGTCCACGATGGTGATGGCGTGCTTGCGGTAGTCGAGGGGGCGCTGTCGGTCCATGTCGCGCGATGCCGCAAGGACAGGGACGAAAACCCGGAAATTATACCCCCATGCCGGGAGGGGGGCGTAACCGGATTGGACTAAAGACGCAGGGTGCAGGCCTGTGAAGGCAATGAATTCCGCAGGCGTTGCACGGGATCAGATGCCCAGCGCACGGTACTCGCTGACGGGCCGTGCGCGTTCCCACATCTGCGAGAACTCTTCGCGCAGCTGGCGGGCACGGCCCGCGTGCGCCAGTCCGGCTTCGCCATCGAAGCGGTTGCCCAGTGGCCGGAAGTAGTAGCCATGGTCGTCGTTGGCGACGAAGGCGGCGGTGTAGGGCAGGTCCACGGGATCCTGTACCTCGCGGAACGCGAACACGCTGGGCAGCCGCTGGCCCAGGCTGATCAGCGGGGCCAGCGCCCGCTGCGGGGTGCCGGCGTCCTGCAGCAGCAGCTGGACCTGCGCCCCGGTCTGGCGCGTGGCGAAGCGACGCAGTGCCTCGACGACGGCCGGGGCATCCCACAGGCCCGGGTCCAGCGTACGGCTGTAGACCACCAGGGACCGGCGTGCCTGGGCGATCACGGCGGTGGTGATGGCGACCGCTTCGGCGCGATGGGCGATGCCCGTCGGTCCGGTCAGCACGCGCCGCATGGCCTGGTGCTCGATGCCCGCCTCGATGAAGCGCTCGCCCTCCGGTACGAAGCCGTGGCGCGCGTAGAAGGCTTCGGCAGTCACCTGGGCATGCAGGGACACGTCGGGCCACCGTCGCTGGCGGGCTTCGTCCAGCAGGGCGGCCAGCAGGGCGTCGCCGACGCCCCGGCTACGCCAGGCCGAGAGCACCGCCATGCGGCCGATCCGGTGCTCCGGCGTCAGCCGTGCCGTGCCGATGGGGTTACCGGCGGCATCGCGGGCCAGCACGTGATGGCTCAGCGGGTCCAGCGCATCGCGCTCCAACTCGCGGGGGACCTGCTGCTCCTGCACGAAGACCACGTCCCGGACCTGGTGGACGGGTGCGGCGCCGGTGGCGTAGTCGACGGCTTCGACGTGGTACTCCCGCGGTGCGTTCATGCGTCCTCGTCCCCAAGACCCGGGTCATCATCGTCCAGGGCCAGCTGGTAGTGCCCCTGTGCGGCCAGCGCCATCACCGCGTCGCGGCCTGCCTCGCCAAGCGCGGCGTAAGTGGGGCCATCCAGGCTTTCCAGGGCGGCGAGCTGTTGCGCCTCCCTGACCGGCAGCGCGTAGTCCATGCCGTTGCAGAACAGGGTGGCGCCCTTGCGGCACCGGCGCCAGGCGAAGCGGGAGAACGGGTGGCGCAGCAGGCGCGCGCCCTGTTGCAGGTCCCACTCCATCTCAATGCGCGACGGCGCATCCGGTGCCGGCATCACGTCGCCCGAGGCACGGTACGTGGTGATGAAGCGGCCGAACCAGTCGCCCACCCGGTCCGGATCATTCATGCGCAGCGCATTCAACGCCTCGACCACGCGCTCCATCGCACGGGCGTCGATCTCGTTGGGATCCTGCGGCGCGGTCAGGTCTTCATCGTGGTAGCGCACGGCGTCGTCGGCGTCGGCGATCAGCGTGTCCAGGTAGTCGCCGATCAGCTCGGCCGAGGACGGCGCACGCATGCCCACCGAGAACGTCAGGCACGGGTTCTCCGCCACGCCGTGGTGCGGCACCAGCGGCGGCAGGTACAGCATGTCGCCCGGCGACAGCACCCACTCGTGGGTGGGATCGAACTGGCGCAGCAGCTTGATCGCCACGTCGTCCTGGAAGGAAAGGTCGGGCGCTGGCTTCCCCATCGCCACGCTGGCGTCGATCGTCCAGCGCCGCTCGCCCTGGGCCTGCAGCAGGAACACGTCGTAATGGTCCACGTGCGCGCCGACCGAACCGCCGGTGGCGGCGAAGCTGATCATGATGTCGTCCACGCGCCAGCGCGGCAGAAAGCGGAACTGTTCCAGCAACTGGCGGATGTCCGCATCCCACTTGTCCACGTCCTGCACCAGCAGGGTCCAGTCGTGGTCGGGCAGGCCCGGGAAATCTTCTTCCTGGAACGGACCCGTGCGCACGTCCCAGACACCCGTCGCCTTGTCCAGGCTGATCAGGCGAGCCAGCACGCCTTCTTCGCAGGCGAGGCCGGCAAGGTCTTCAGGCTGCACCGGCGTTTCGAAGTCCGGAAAGGCGTTGCGGATCAGCAGCGGGCGCTTGTGCCAGTAGTCGCGCAGAAAACGTTCGACCGGCATGCCCAGCGGGTGCTGGCGGGTGGCGTCGATCTCGAACGGAAGCGAACGTGCGCGGGGGGAGGTTTTCTTGTTCATCGGGTCCGGTTCGCGCGACGGCGCGCGGGGCAGGGAAGAGGGACGCCAGCGTCGCCAACGGCGGCGCGCGGAGCATTGATGCCGATCAAGGTGACGAGGGTGCGGGGGGGGCCGCTTCGTCGGCGAGTCGCTTGTCCAGTCGTTGCGTGGCTCGCTGGGCGTAGGCACGGCAGGCCCTCGTATCCACCAGGGCTGCCTTGGCTCCGGGACCAATCCGTTGCCACAGCTGGCTCGCGGACGGATGTGGCGTGATCAGGACATCGCAGTCCAGTGCCGAGATCCGCGCCAGCGTGTCGCGGAACGCGGCCACATAGCCCGGGTGCGCGGCCTCATCGCTGTAGCGGTACACGTCGTCGGAGATTGCGGTCAGGCTGTCGGCGTAAACGAACTGATGGCACGCCTGTTTCTCGCAGGAACGCCAGGTCCAACTGGTGCCACCCGGTGTGTGGCCGGGTGACGCGACCGCCTGCAGGGCCAGCGGACCTACGCGCACGACGCCATCATCAGCGAGCGTTACGACCCGCTCGACGCGCGCGATGGGTTCGGACACCTCGAACTGCGGATCGCCCCTGTCGGGCTTGCCGCGTTCAAGCACGCCCACGGCAGGCGCACGCGCGTACACGGGGGCACCCGTCGCACGCTGCAGCTCGGCCAGGCTGCCCGCATGGTCATGGTGTTCGTGCGAGAACACGATCGCGCGCACGTCTTCCGGCTTGAAGCCGAGCGCACGGATGTTCGCCAGGATCTGCGGACCCGCCTGCGGCGTGGCGGCGTCGATGAGGATGTGGCCTTCGTCCGAAGTCACCAGCAGCGCGCTGATGCCACAGGTGCCCACGTACCAGGTATTGCCGTAAACATGCAGCGGCGTGGCCGGATCATTCCAGCCCGCGTCGTCGGCGCAGGCCTTGGCCGCAGGAACGTCGGACGCGAGGGCCGCAACAGGAACAGCGAAGGCAAGCAGGCCGCCGAGCAGGGTGGAGCGCATCATCATGTGGCGATCTCGTCGTAGCCGCGGTTGACGAACTGCAGCAGGCACCAGCCATGGCCCCACGGATCGGCCAGGCGCACGATGCGGCCCCAGTTCGCTTCGCGAATGTCGGTCTCCTGCACCAGGCCGGCCTGCACGGCGCGGTCGAGGGCAGGTTCAAGGTGGTCCACCACCACGTCCAGGTGCACGGGTGTCCAGTGGCGGGCGTAGTCGCGGCGCGCATCGGCAGCGGCGATCGAGCCGGCGGGGTTCTGCAATACGTAGATCGGTGCCTGCGCACCGAGCAGTTCCACACCGCCATCGCCGAAGCGGCGCCCGGTAGTCAGTCCGAAGGCGCGGGTATACAGCGCCTCCGCGGCAGGCAGGTCGGGAACGTCGATGTTGATCAGCAGGTGCATCGCCGTTCCCTCAGGCCCGGAGGTCAGATGCTGCGTGCGAGCCGCTCGGCGAGGCCGGTATAGCTGCCCGGCGTCATCTCGCGCAGGCGCTGCTTGTCGTCGGCCGGCAGGTCGAGCGATTCGACGAAGGCGCGCATCGACTCGGCGGTGATGCCCTGACCGCGCGTCAGCGCCTTCAACTGTTCGTAGGGATTCGGCAGGCCATGGCGGCGCATCACCGTCTGCACGGCTTCGGCCAGCACTTCCCAGGCGGCGTCGAGGTCGGCATCCAGGCGCTGCGGGTTCACTTCCAGCTTGCCCAGGCCCTTGGCGAGCGAATCCAGCGCCACCTGCGTATGGCCGAAGGCCGTACCCAGCGCGCGCAGCACGGTGGAGTCGGTCAGGTCGCGCTGCCAGCGGCTGATCGGCAGCTTGGCGCTGAAGTGCTCGAACAGCGCATTGGCGATGCCGAAGTTGCCTTCCGCGTTCTCGAAGTCGATCGGGTTGACCTTGTGCGGCATCGTCGACGAGCCGACTTCGCCTTCCTTCAGGCGCTGCTTGAAGTAGCCCAGCGAAATGTAGCCCCAGATGTCGCGGGCGAGGTCGATCAGGATGGTGTTGGCGCGGCGCGCGGCATCGCCGATCTCGGCGACGTTGTCGTGGGGCTCGATCTGCGTGGTGTACGGGTTGAACACCAGGCCCAGGCCTTCGACGAAGCGCTGCGCGAACGCCGGCCAGTCGACATCGGGATAGCTGGCGACGTGGGCGTTGTAGTTGCCGACGGCGCCGTTGATCTTGCCGGTCAGCTCCACTGCGGCGATCTGCGCGCGCTGGCGCTCGATGCGCGCCACCACGTTGGCGATTTCCTTGCCCAGCGTGGTGGGCGAGGCGGTCTGGCCGTGCGTGCGCGACAGCATCGGCTGCGCGGCCTGCGCGTGGGCCAGCGTGCGCAGCGTGGCGGTAACGCCGTCGAGCGACGGCAGCAGCACTTCGCGGCGCGCCTGTTCCAGCATCAGCCCGTAGGACAGGTTGTTGATGTCTTCGCTGGTGCAGGCGAAATGGACGAACTCCAGCGCCGGGGCGAGTTCCGCATCGTCCTTCAGCTGCTCCTTGATGAAGTACTCCACCGCCTTGACGTCGTGGTTGGTGGTGCGTTCGATCTCTTTGACGCGCGCCGCATTGGCGACGCTGAAACCGTCGGCCAGCGCGCGCAGCTTCGCCGTCGCGGCGGCGGAGAACGCCGGCAGCTCGGTGATGCCGGCCTCGGCGCCCAGGGCCAGCAGCCATTCCACCTCGACCTTCACGCGGGCGCGGATCAGGCCGTACTCGGAGAAGATCGGGCGCAGCGCGTCGACCTTGCCGGCGTAGCGGCCATCGAGCGGGGAGAGGGCGAGCAGGGACGAATCCGACATGGGGGAGGAGGGCGGCTGAAAGGGAGCGTTCCATTTTACCCCGGGAAGGTCGCGATCCGGCCTCGCGTATCCTGTGGTCCCCGCCAGCCACCGGCCCCGTGCCGGCGCGCAAGCCGTGAATCCCTCCAGGAGACGGTTGATGACCAGCAAGAAGACCGCGGGCAAGTCCCGCAGTGCACGTACCCGTATCGAACACGACAGCATGGGCGAGTTGCAGGTGCCCGCCGAGGCGTTGTGGGGCGCGCAGACCCAGCGGGCGGTGCAGAACTTCCCCATTTCCGGCCGGCCGATGCCGCGCGGCTTCATCCGCGCGCTGGGTCTGGTGAAGGGCGCTGCCGCCGAGGTCAATGCCGGGCTGGGCCTGCTGCCCAAGGGCATCGCGAAGGCGGTGCAGGGCGCGGCACAGGCCGTGGCGTCGGGTGAGTACGACGCGCACTTCCCCATCGACGTGTACCAGACGGGCTCCGGCACGTCCTCCAACATGAATGCCAACGAGGTGATCGCCACGCTGGCGACGCGTAGCGGCAAGGCCAGCGTGCACCCGAACGATCACGTCAACCTCGGCCAGAGTTCCAACGATGTCATCCCGACGGCGATCCGCGTGGCGGCGCAGCTGGCCGTGGTGGAAGACCTGCTGCCCGCCATCAAGCACCTGCGCAAGGTGATCGACGCGCGTGGCAAGGCGCTGGGCAAGGTCGTCAAGACGGGCCGCACGCACCTGATGGACGCCATGCCGCTGACCTTCGGCCAGGAGTTCTCGGCCTGGTCGGCGCAACTGTCGTCGGCGCAGGAACGACTCGAAGATACGTTGAAGCGCGTGCGCCGGTTGCCGCTGGGCGGCACGGCCATCGGCACGGGCATCAACGCCGATCCGCGCTTCGGCGAACGGGTGGCCAAGGTACTGTCGGCGGGCACCGGCACGCGCTTCGAGAGCGCGGCCAACAAGTTCGAAGGTCTGGCGGCGCAGGACGATGCGGTCGAACTGTCCGGCCAGCTCAGCGCGCTCGCCGTCGCACTGACCAAGATCGCCAACGACCTGCGCTGGATGAACTCCGGTCCGCTGGCCGGTCTGGGGGAAGTGGAACTGCCGGCGCTGCAGCCCGGCAGCTCGATCATGCCCGGCAAGGTCAATCCGGTGATCCCGGAAGCCACGGTGATGGTGTGCGCGCAGGTGATGGGTTACCACACCGCGGTGACCGTCGCCGGGCAGACCGGCAACTTCCAGCTCAACGTCACGCTGCCGCTGATCGCCTACAACCTGCTGGATGGCATCCAACTGCTGTCGAACGTGTCGCGCCTGCTGGCTGACGACTGCATCGCCGGGTTGAAGGTGCGGTCGGACCGCGTGCAGGAAGCCCTGGATCGCAATCCGATCCTGGTGACGGCGTTGAACCCGGTGATCGGCTACGAGAAGGGCGCGGCCATCGCCAAGCAGGCCTACAAGCAGAACCGGCCGGTGCTGGACGTCGCGCGCGAGGTCACCGGGCTACCGGAGAAGACGCTGAAGCCGCTGCTCGATCCGGCGGTGCTGGCGAAGGGCGGTATCCACGGCAAGCCGGGCGGTGGCGGCGGCTGAACCAGGGAGGGCGCCCGCCGGGAAAGGCGCCGGTAGACACTCAAGGCGTGGGGGCAGGGGCAGGGGCCGGTTCCGCAGCCGCGGCATCGGCTTCCTGCGCGGCGTTGCCCTGGGTGGCCTTTACGGCCTGGCCAACGACGCGCCCCACGTTCTTGCCGGCTTCATAACTCTCGTCGTGCGAACTGCGGCACTCCTCGACGTCGGCCGGCTTCATGCCCGCATACGGCTGGAACGCGGGCAGCGCGGCGACCAGATCCTGCTGCGCCTTGTATAGCCCGGGCAGGTGATCGCAGATCTTCATCGCCTCGGCTTCTACCTTCTTGGCTTCGGCATCCATCTCCCGATCGATCCGGTCGGGATCGCCGCTGAAGATGCCGCGGACGGCGGCACCGACCGCCTTGCCGGCGAGCTTCGCGCCTTCCTTGCCGGTGGCGATGCCAGCTTCGGCGATACCGCCGAGCTGACGGTGGTAAGCGACCAGCAGCGCACGCTGCTCATCCGTCAACGGCACCGGTTTGCCGTCGACGATAAAGTCGCCCTTCGCCGACACTTCGGCGCGCGGATGACCGCTCGCGTTGAGCTTCAGGTTCTGGCCCCACAGGGCGCTGGAGGTCTTCGTGTCGCCGTCGGCCTCGCTGCTTTTCGAGCAGGCGACCAGCAGCAGGGCGGCGGACAGGGCAAGTGCGAGCGGTCGGATCACGGTGGTCTCCTGGAAATCAGCGGCGCTTGGGAATGTCGATCGGACCGGTGACGCCTTCGTGGTCGACGTCGCCGCTGCCCACCGAGCGGACGGTCAGGCTGCCGCTGACGTTGCGCACCTCCACGCCCCCGGAGCCTATCGAGCCGACCACGACGTCGCCGCTGATGTCGTGCACCTCGGCGCCGCCGGAGCCGATCGAGCCGATCTCGACGCTGCCGCCGCGCGACAGGTCGAACCCACCCGAACCGATGCTGCCTACGTGAGTGGCGCCGCGGATGTTGTCGGCTTCCACATCGCCGGAGCCGATCGACACGACTTTCAGGCTGCCTGCGCCATGGATGTCGACATCACCCGAACCCACCGACGCCGCCGCTAGTCCGCGGATGCTGCGGCCCACCGCGTGGCCGGAGCCGACGTCGGCGCTGAACACCGGTGCGCCGATGACCTCGGCCTTGCCGGAGCCGACCTTCACCTGGACGGGCAGATGCTCGGGCAGGGTCGCCGACAGGTTCATGTATGCGTAGTTGCTGCCGAGGAAGATGCCGCTGAACTTGCCGTCGTGGTACAGCCGCACGATCAGCTTGTCGCCGGCATGCCGCTGTTCGATCTTCAGGCTGGCAAGGCGGTCGGCATGGCTGCTGCAGGCCCGTCCGCTCATGGCGGCAGCGGCACCGCTGCGCGACTCCACCTTCAGATCATGCGGACCGACCTCGAACACCACGGTCTTGGCATTCCCGATATCCAGCGTGACCTGGCGGGGCTCTTCATGCTTGCAGTATCTGTCCGACGCCAGCGCGGGCGTGGACCAAGCCAGCAGGGCGAGCAGGGGGGAAGCGATCAGGGCAGTGCGCATCATCGGGTCTCCGGCATCGGGTCACACGCGGGAGTCGGCCACGCCGCCTCGCATGTCAGGATTAATGGCTAACGCGTCGCGAACTCGCGGCGGACGTCCTTCTCGCAGTTCTCTGCATCGTCTGCTTCCAGCGTGGCATACGGGCGGAACTGGGGAAGGCTCGCGGACAGGCGCTGCTGGCTCTCGTGCAGGGCGGGCAGGCTGCGGCAGATCTGGCGTACGCCGGGTTCGACCGTCTGCATGACCGTCTTCTCGATACGACGCTCCAGGCTGCCGGTCATGGCGCCGACCAGTAGGCTGAACAACCCGCCGTCCACCGCGTCCAGCGCCACCTGCGCACTGCGCTCGCCGATGTCCAGGCCGGCCTTGGCGATCTCGATCACCTGGCCGCGATAGACCAGCAGTTCCTGCCGCTGACGGCCGTTGATGGCCACCGGCTTGCCGTCGATCAGGAAGTCGCCGGCCGGGGTGATCTCCGCCTTGGGTAGCGAGGGGTCCTTGTCGCGTGCGCGACGCCCCGACTTGCTGAAGTGGAGACTGTCGCCCACCTCCAGATTGCCGGTCTCCAGTTCGCGGCGGGCCTTGGCCAGTTCGACACGGACTTCGTCGCGCGCCTCGGCCAGGTCCGCGCTGATCTCATTGTCGATGCTGCGATCCTTCGGGGCCGCGGCCTGCGCGGCCAGCGGCAGTGCACCGGCCAGGAGCAGCGACATCAGGGCACGACGGAGGTAGGGGTGGCGCATGTCGGGTCTCCTTTGCGTGGATCTGGGCGAGCCTGAAACGTGGCGTTCCGGGCGAGGGTGTCGGATCAGAACGTCCAGTTGCCGTCGCCGTTGGCGTCGCCGCAGTCATCCACGTCGGACTGGTCCATCGTGGCGTACGGAGAAAACTCGGGTACGGCGGCCGACAGCGCTTGCTGCGCCGACAGCAGGCCGGGCATGCGCGTGCATAACTGCGCCACCAGCGGCTTGATCTTGGCCTCGGCCTGTTCGCCAGCCTGCTTGCCGATCTCATCGCCGCTCTGGCCTGACAGCATGCCTTTCAGTGCGGACGCCGCCGCGTCGATGCCGACACGCGCGCCTTCCATGCCGATCGCCATGCCGTCACCGACCACGCCGAGCAGTTCGCCGCGGTAGGCCAGCACAAGCGCCTTCTGTTCCGGTGTGGTCGCGATGGACTTGCCATCGATCAGCAGTTCGCCGGCAGGGGTGATCTCTGCCTTCGGCAGGTTTTGCGTCTTGTCGCGGTTCAACGACAGGTTCTCGAAGGCCAGCTTGTCGCGCGCGGTGGCGATTTCCTGGCGCGCCTTGTCCATCTCTTTGCTGGCTTCGCCCAGGCCGTTGGCCACTTCGTCCATGGCCTTGGCGGCGACACCGGTAGGTGAGTTGCTGTTGTCGGCCGGCTGGCAAGCGGCAAGCGCGAGCACGCCGATCACGAGCAGCGGTGGCATCAGGGAGCGTGAGGTCTGCATGTCCGTGTCCTTGGTAGGGGCGGGCCGGGCAAGGCCCGCCGATAGAGGGGCAGCGTGCTTATTCGCTTTCGCGCCAGCGGCGCAGGTAGATCGCGCCGACGATCAGGACGACACCGATGGCGGCACCGATCCACAGGTCGGCCGTTGCGAAGGCCTGCCAGCTGCGCGTCAGGTCGATGGCGTTGGCCAGTTCGTCCGGCGAGTTGAAGTCGGCATTAGGGTTGGTGACGCCACCGGGCAGGGTGGGGAACCATGCACCGGGGATCACGCTCGCCAGGCCGCGATAGACCACCGTGTACCAGATGATGTCGTGACGGATCTGCAGGCCCGGCAGGATGTCGGTCATGCTGATGATCACGCAAGCCAGCACCGGCACCAGCACCGCCCACAGGAACGGTTTGCTGCGCGACCAGGCCGAGCAGAACATCAGCCAGCCCACCGCCGGCAGCGCCCAGAACACGTAGACGGGCAGCGAAGCCAGCACGCCGCCGATGATGCGCAGCGGATGCGAGTGGGTGAAGAGCGCCGAGCTCCCGGGCAGGCCGTTGACGGTGATGGTCAGGGCGGAGATCAGCCACAACGCCAGGCCGATCAGGATGCCCACGCTCACGGCCAGCAGCGGCGCCAGCACCAGCGCCCACGCCAGCTTGGACAGCACCATGTGCGTGTCGGACACCGGCAACGACTTCCAGAACAGCACGCTGCGGTCGCGGCGATCGTCGTACAGAGTGCCCAGCGCGTAGAAGAACACCACGAAGGCGAGTACCACGCAGGCCAGCGTCACGCCACCCAGCAGCATGCCGTCACCGATGCCGCCGACGATCGCCTGCGCCTTGTTGGGGGCTTCCTCGACGCTGAAGCCGCCGTCGCTCAGGGAACCGCGTGCCGCGATGCTGCCGACGATGGCCAGGATCAGGTTGAGCACCACGAAGATGCCGCCGGTGATGACGGGCGCCCAGAAGAAGCCGCCCCGGTTCTCCCAGAACTCGCGCTTCAGCAGCCACGTGAACGCACCCGGCTTGGAGGATTTGCCCAATGTCGAAGTCACGGCGTTCATGCGTAGGTTCCTTTCATGATGGCGACGAACAGGTCGGCCAGGCCAGGCGTGCGGGTCTCGCCAAGCGCGGCGAGGTGACCTTTCGGGGCGCCGTCGAACAGCAGCACGGTCTTGCCGAAGGGCAGGGCGCGCTCATCGATGGGTTTCAGTGCGCGGGCCTGTTCGACGGCATCGCCGCTGACCAGCACTTCGGTGTAACGCTCCGCGACGTCTTCCATCTGCGAGGTCAGCACGATCTTGCCGTCACGGATGAACATCACGTCGGTCAGGATGTGTTCGATCTCTTCCACCTGGTGGGTGGTGACGATGATGGTTTTCTGTTCGTCGAAGTAGTCCTCCAGCAGGCGCTGGTAGAACTGCTTGCGGTACAGGATGTCCAGGCCGAGCGTCGGTTCGTCGAGTACCAGCAGCTTGGCGTCGATGGCCATCACCAGCGCCAGGTGCAGCTGCACGATCATGCCCTTGGACATCTCGCGCACGCGCAGGTTGGGCTTGAGCTGGGTGTTGGCGATAAAGCGCTCGCATTTGGCGCGATCGAAACGCGGGTGGACGCCCTCGACGAAGTCGATCGCCTCCTTGACCTTCATCCAGCGCGGCAGCACCGCCACGTCGGCGATGAAGCAGACATCCTTCATCAGCTCGTCCCGGTCCTTGCGCGGATCCAGTCCCAGCACTTTCAGTTGGCCCTCGAAGGGCGTCAGGCCCAGGATGGCCTTCAGCGCAGTGGTCTTGCCGGCCCCGTTGGGGCCGATCAGGCCGATGATCTTGCCTGCCTCGATCTCGAAGCTGGTGTTGTCCAGCGCAAGCTTGTTCCTGTAAGCCTTGCGCAGGCCGTGGGCCGACACCACGGTGTTGGCGATTGCAGCATTCATCACTTGGTCCCCTTGGATTGCAGCAACTCTTCGATGGACAGGCCCAGGCGCTCGATGCGCTCGGCAACGGCCGGCCACTCTTCGGTCAGGAACCGTTCGCGCTCGCTGCCGCGCAGCTTCTTGGACGCTTCGTCGGTGACGAACATGCCCAGGCCGCGGCGCTTTTCGACCAGGGCTTCATCTGCCAGCTCCTGGTAAGCGCGTGAGACGGTAATCGGATTCAGCTGGTACTCCGCCGCCACCTGGCGGACGGACGGCAGGGCGTCGCCCGGCTTCAGGATGCCGTCCAGCATCATGGCGATCACACGATCCTTCAGCTGACGGTAGATGGGAGCACCGTCGCTCCATTGGATGGGCGCCATGGCTCAGCTCCTAGGACGCAGGGATTGGCCGAAGGAGAAGTACGGCATCGCCAGCGAGGCGCGGGCGCGGCGCTTGTGCTGGGTCGGCTCCGGAGTGCCTTCGTCGCCGGTGATCTCGCGGACGTCGGACTCCAGCGCGCCCACCAGCGCCGCGGATTCCGCCTCGGCCGTGCGGGCGCTGGTCATGCCCGCCAGGGTGCCCGCCGCCAGCAACAGGCCACCGACGGCCAGGCTGGGCAGGATGTGGGTCAGTTTCGGGTTCATTGCGTACCCCCCTGAGTTGGGTGAGTGGTGTTGTATTCAACTATAACACCAAAACACAGGCCGTCAACTACCCCGCAAGGTTTTGTCACCCAACTGAAGGCATACTTGTCATGTTCGCACTAGTGGAGCCTTCGCGTGCATCTCAAGTCATTGAAATCGTTTGCTTTTATAGCGTTTCTCGTAGCCCCGGCGATGGCCCTGGCCGGCGAAACGCTGGATGTCAGCTACCGCCCCCTGGCCGGGAAGGACCCCGTCAACCTGAAGGAACGATATGCGGGGCAGGTCCTTCTGATCGTCAACACGGCCAGCAAGTGCGGCTACACCCCGCAGTACGAGGGCCTGGAAGCCCTGAACCAGCGTTACGCGGCGCAGGGATTCGCGGTGCTCGGGTTCCCCTCCAACGACTTCAAGGGGCAGGAGCCGGGTAGCGAGCAGCAGATCCAGGAGTTCTGCACGCTGACCTACGGGGTGAAGTTCCCGATGTTCGAAAAGGTCGTGGTGACGGGTGACAACGCCACGCCGCTGTACAAAACGCTTGCCCAGGCGACCGGCACAGCGCCGGGCTGGAACTTCCACAAATATCTGATTGGTCGGGATGGCCGCGTGGTCGCGAACTTCCCCAGCAAGGTCGCGCCGGATGATCCGGTGGTGGTCGACGCGATCGAGCGCGAACTGAAGAAGCCGCGCGCCGCGCGTTGATGCAGTGCCTTCGCAGGTGGCCTCCGTGCCACAATATCGGTTTGGCGCCGCCATCGTGGCGCAGGTTTCAGGAGCAGGAAGGATGAAGCGGTCGGTTCGCGGCGCAGCCGTGTTGTTGGCAATCTCGTTTTCGATGCTGGGAGGCAGCGTGTCTGCACAGGAAAAAACCGCGCTGGTGTCTGAGCGCGACAAGGTCAGCTATGCCATCGGCGTGGACGTGGGCAATTCGCTGCAGCCGGTGGGTCCGTTCCTCGATACCGCCGCATTCCAGCGCGCACTGGTGAACACGTTCGAAGGCAAGCCGCCGCTGATCAGCGAGCAGGAAGCGCAGGCGACCGACCAGCTGCTGCGCGTGAACCTGGCCGTGGCCGATGGCCAGCCGATCCCGGGCATGCCGCCAGGCAGCACGCCGCCGCCGGTCGACAAGACCAAGGTGGGCCTGTTCCTGGGCACGTATGTGGTCGGTCCCTCGCTGCTGCCTTTCAAGAACGAGATCGACCCCGCCACGCTGGTGCAGGCCGTGCGCACGATCGCCGGCAAGACCGGCACGCCGCTGCTCACGCTCGAACAGGCGCAGGCTGAAATGCAGGCCTATCTCTCCAAGCGCCAGGCCACTGCCGGCCAGCGCAACCGTGATGAGGGTGCGAAATTCCTGGCCGAGAACAAGGCCAAGCCCGGCGTGATTACCACCGCTTCCGGCCTGCAGTACATGGTGTTGCGTCCCGGCAACGGCCAGCGTCCGATGTCCACCAGCCGCGTGCGCGTCAACTACGAAGGCAAGCTGCTCAACGGTGATGTGTTCGACAGTTCCTACGCCCGTGGCGAACCGGCCGAGTTCGGCCTGAACCAGGTCATCGCCGGCTGGACCGAAGGCGTGGCGCTGATGCCGGTAGGTGCGAAGTACCGTTTCTGGATCCCGTCCAACCTCGGTTACGGCCCCAATGGTGCGCCGGGCGGCAAGATCGGACCGGATGCGACGCTTACGTTTGACGTGGAATTGATGGGCGTTCTGCAATAAACCGCTGCTCCAATCGGCAATCCCACGAGGAAACTCCCGAATGCGTGTAGCGATTTTCGGTACCGGCTACGTCGGTCTCGTTACTGGTACCTGTCTGGCCGAAGTTGGCCATGACGTGATGTGCATCGACATCGACCCGGCCAAGGTCGATGGTCTGAACAACGGCATCGTGCCCATCTACGAGCCTGGCCTGTCTCCGATGGTGAAGGCCAACCATGCGGCTGGCCGCCTGCGTTTCACGACCGATGCCGCGCAGGCGATCGCCCACGGCGAGATCATCTTCATCGCGGTAGGCACGCCGCCCGATGAGGACGGCAGCGCCGACCTCCAGTACGTACTGGCGGTGGCGCGCACGATCGGACGCAATCTCCAGCGTCCCTGCACGGTGGTCAACAAATCCACCGTGCCGGTCGGTACCGCAGACAAGGTGCGCGCCGCCATCGAGGCGGAACTGGCCACGCGCGGCGCGGATGTCGCCTTCGACGTGGTGTCCAATCCCGAATTCCTGAAGGAGGGCGATGCGGTCAACGACTGCATGCGCCCGGACCGCATCGTGGTCGGCGCCTCGAGCCCGCAGGCGGTGGAGAAACTCCGTCGGTTGTACGCACCGTTCAACCGCAACCACGAGCGTATCGTGGTGATGGACGTGCGTTCGGCGGAGCTGACCAAGTACGCGGCCAACGCGATGCTGGCCGCGAAGATCAGCTTCATGAACGAGATCGCGAACATCGCCGAGCGCGTAGGCGCGGACGTGGAGCATGTGCGCCAGGGCATCGGCTCGGATCCGCGCATCGGCTGGCATTTCATCTATCCCGGCGCCGGCTACGGCGGGTCCTGCTTCCCGAAGGACGTGCAGGCGCTGGCGCGCACCGCGCAGCAGTACGGCTATACGCCGGAGTTGCTGCAGGCGGTGGAATCCGTCAACGAGCGGCAGAAGGGCCATCTGTTCGAACTTATCCAGCGCCACTACGACCGTGGCGAGGATGAAGGTGTGCGCGGCAAGACGTTCGCCGTGTGGGGCCTGTCCTTCAAGCCCAACACCGATGACATGCGCGAGGCGAGCAGCCGCCGGCTGCTGGCCGAACTGTGGGAAGCGGGTGCCCGCGTGCAGGCCTACGACCCCGAAGCCCGCGAGGAGGCTGCGCGCATCTTCGGCGAGCGCGACGATCTGGTGCTGTGCGATGACGCACGCAGCGCGATCGAGGGTGCCGATGCGCTGGTGGTGGTTACCGAGTGGAAGCAGTTCCGCAGCCCGGATTTCAGCCGTCTGCAGGAAACGCTGGGTGACGCCGTGATCTTTGACGGCCGCAATCTGTATGAGCCCGGCGACGTCGAAGCTGCCGGGCTGGCCTATTACGGCATCGGGCGCGGGAGGTCCGTGCGTGCAGGCTGATCTGCCCTTGCCCGGTGATGCGCTGGAACGCCGCCTGGTCGAACTGGAGACCCGACTGGCGTTCCAGG
The DNA here is from genome assembly GCF_014851805.1 of Pseudoxanthomonas sp. PXM02. Classification (GTDB taxonomy): domain Bacteria; phylum Pseudomonadota; class Gammaproteobacteria; order Xanthomonadales; family Xanthomonadaceae; genus Pseudoxanthomonas_A. The sequence goes on along the minus strand of NZ_JACVAK010000001.1, from coordinate 261,768 downwards.
AGCATTCGCTCAACGAGTTGAGCGAGGCCCTGGCCGATGCGCGCGAGGAAAACCAGCGCACCGCGTTGCTGCTGCGCCATATGGTCGAGGAGTTGAGCAAGGTGCGCACTTCGCTGTTCGACGATCCCGCCAGCGAACCGCCCCCGCCGCATTATTGATACGCTTGGGGGACAGCAGTCCCCCTTGAAAGACCGATGACCGATTCACTCCGAGACCAGCTCCTGGGCCTGGGCTTCAAGCCTGCACCCAAGCCCGAGCGCAAACCCGAACGTCGTCCCGATCCGCGCCGCGATGCCCACAAGCCGGCGGGCAAGGGCGGCGCACACCCGAAGCCGGGGCAGGGCGGGAAGCCGCGCCCGCCGCAGGGCAACGCAAAGCCGAAGCCCAAGCGCAGCCAGGAAGACATCGACCTGGCCAAGGCCTATGCGATCCGCGCCCAGCGCGAGAAGGACGAGCGCATCGAGGCCGAGCGCGTGAAGCAGGAAGAGGCGCGCGTGCGTCGCGAGGCCAAGGCAAAGCTCGATGCCTTCCTCAAAGACAAGGCGCTCAACGATGCCGATGCGGATGTCGCGCGGCACTTCCCCTACGGCGGCAAGATCAAGCGCATCTACGTCAATGCGGAACAGCTGAAAGCCCTGAATGCGGGCGAGCTGGGCGTGGTGCAGCAGAACGGCCGCTACCTGCTGGTGACGTCGGCCGTACTCGCCGAAGCGGAGTCCATCTTCCCCCAGGCTGTCGCGCTGAAAGTCGATCCGGACGCACCGGCCGCAGACGATCCCTACGCCGACCCCCAGTACCAGGTGCCTGACGACCTGGTGTGGTGACGACGTCCGCCCGGCCACGGCTCTGCCTGTTGCCGGGCCTGGACGGCACCGGGCGTCTCTACGCCCCATTGGAAGATGCGTTGTCGGCCGATGCCGACATCGAGGTACTGGCTTACGACAGCACGCGGTTCCACGACTACCCGGCGCTTGCCGATGCGCTCGCGCCTGCGCTTGAACGGCATCGCGATGTGGTGCTGGTAACGGAATCCTTCGCGGGGCCGCTGGGTGTCTTGCTCGCCCATCGTTATCCCGAACGCATTCGTGCGCTGGTGATGGCGGCGAGCTTCGTCCGTCCTCCCTTGCCGCTGAGCGGAGCTGCGGCCGCGCTGCTGCAGCGGCTGCCCGCCGTCGCTCCCCCCTTGTTCGCACTAGAACACCTGCTTGCTGGCAGCGGACTGCCGCCGCCCTTGCGCGCCGAGTTCGAAGCGATCGTGGCCACCCTGCCGTTCCAGGTGATGCGCCAGCGCGCGCTGGCCGCGCTGCGTGTGGACGTCACCCGCGAACTGGCCTCGCTGCAGATGCCGCTGCTGTATCTGCAGGCCAGGCGGGACAGGCTTGTCTGGCCGCGAGCGGGTCGTGAAGTCCTGCGATGGGCACGCACCGCGCACCACGCGGTGGTCGATGCGCCGCATTTCCTTTTCCAGATGGCGCCCATCCCTGCCGCGACCGAGATCCGTCGTTTGCTGGACCGCTTGCATGGAGACGCACGTCCTTAGGCGGGTGTCGGACTCCTCACCAGCCACCGCCATACGATGAAGGCGGCTGCCAGCGCGATCACGGAGGAACAGAGGAAGGCGGCTTCACCGCCGACGCGCCACAGCTGGCCTGCGAGCAGCGCGCCACAGACGCCGCCGACACCCGAAGACAGGCCGTAGAAGACGCCTTGCCCGTGGCCGTTCATCCGTCCCGGGAAGAAGCGCACCAGCAACTGCATGGCCGCCGCGAAGAAAGCGCCGAAGTTCAGCGCGTGCGTCAGCTGCGCGATCACCATGACCGGGGTGTTGTCGGGGAACAGCGCGGTGACCAGCCAGCGCAGCGACGCGCTGAGCAACGCCACCATCAGTACCCGGCTGGCGTCCCAACGACGGAAGATACGACTGGACAGGAAGAACACGCCGATCTCCGCCAGCACGCCGACCGTCCACAGCACGCCCTGCGTCGCGGTCGGATAGCCGTGCTCGGACAGGTAGATCGAAAAGAACGTGTAGAACGGACCGAACGAGATCTGGGTGAGGAACGCAGCGACGAAGAAGGCGATCACCTGCGGTTGCCGCAGCCGCGCGCGGAAGCCTCCGTCGGCTTCCTGCGCCGGTACGCTCGGGTCGTGGGCGTAGCGATTGGCCAGCGCCGAACCCAGCACGCCCACCAGAACGGGCAGCATCAGCCAGGGCAGGGCGCCAACGCCGAAGCGCCGCTCGTCGATCAGCCAGCCGAAGGAAGCGACGACGACAATGAAGCCGATCGAGCCCCACACGCGGATCAGGCCGTAACGGTCACTGCGTGCACCGAGGTGCGACATCGTGATTGATTCGAACTGCGGCATCACCGCGTTGTAGGTGAAGCAGAAACCCAGCATCACCGCGAACAGTCCCGCGTGTTCCAGCGGCAGCAGGAAGAACGCGAAACACCCCATGGCCAGCGCACACCCCGCATGCAGCCAGCGGATGGGGCGCGCGGAGCGCGCGGCCAGGGTCGTCCAGAGGCTGGGCGACACGATGCGCGTGGCATACCACAGGCTCATCAGCACGCTGATGGCGGCCACGCCGAGGCCGCGCGACTCGAGATACAGGCTCCAGTACGGCGTGAACGCGCCGAGCACCGCGTAGTAGAAGAAGTAGAAGCTGGACAGGCGTGCTGCCGGATACGGAGCCGCTGCGGGAGAGGCGGGATTCATGTCATCGACCGCGGGGCGGCTCACGTTCCGGCGTATCGATCATGGCGCGTGCGCATCGTCCGAAGGACCATCCGACACCTGCCGACCGGCCTGCCAGACCGCGTGGATGCGACGCGTGTTGAGGATGTCCTGCAGCGGATCGGCATCCAGCACCAGCAGGTCGGCCCGCTTGCCCGTCGCAACGAGGCCACGATCGTCGAGACCCTGCAGGCGAGCGGCGTCCGAGGTGGCGACCGCCAGCGCCTGTGCCGGCGTGAAGCCGGCCATCGTCATCAGTTCGAGTTCGCGATGTTCGGCGAAACCGATCACGCGTTGCGGCATCGCGCCGGCGTCGGTACCGAAGCCGATGCTGACGCCAGCCTCGTGCAGTGTGCGCAGGTTGCGCAGGTTCGTCTCCACCGCCTTGCGTGCGCCGGGGATGTTGGCGCCGGCCAGTTGCTGCGACTGCCAATCCGGATCGCTCCACCGCGCCGCGACCGCTGCCGGCAACGCGTTGCGCAGGAACGGTGTCGCAAGCCATGCGGGATTCTCCGCGTACAGGTAATTGGCTTCGTCGATGCTCACGGTCGGGATATACCAGACGCCCTCGTCTTTCATCGCCTTGGCCAACGCCGGCGAGACGGCCTCGTCGCGGATGCCGTGGGCGATGATGTCCACGCCGGCGTCCACCAGGTCGGCCGCCTGGGCATGGTCGTGGATGTGCGCCGCCACCCGCAGGTCGACGCGGTGCGCTTCGTCGATGGCGGCGCGGTAGATCGCCGGTGCCATCATCGGGAAACGACCGTCCAGGTCATCGACCCAGAGTTTGATCAGGTCCACCCCTGAGTCCTTCTGAGAGCGCACCGCCGCACGTGCTTGATCGGGGGTGGCGGGACGGGCGACTGGATCATTGGCCAGCCCCATGATCTGTGCCGGCGGCGCACCGGCCACCGCGCCGATACCCGCGCCGGCGCCATAAAGCTGCGCACCCAGCGTGGCATCGTTAGAGATTTCGTCGCGGATAGCCGTGAATGCCTCGCCATTCATGCCCAGCGACGTCACCGTCGTCACGCCGTAGCGCTGGAACTGGCGAAGATCCCGCACGACGTTGTCGCGCGTGTAGAAACGATCGCCGTGCTCGAGCCCCTCGGTATTGCCGACGTGCGAGTGGTTGCTGACAAGGCCGGGCAGCACGTGCTTGCCCGTGTAATCGATGCGGCGCGCATCACGCCACTTCGGATCGCCCGCGTCGCCGACGTGGGCGATGCGTCCGCCTTCCACGACGATGTCGACGACGCCGAGGTCTTCACGGCCATCGAAGACCCTGGCGTTCTGCAGGACCACCGTATCGACGGCCAGTGCGGAGAAGGAAGAGAGGGCGATGGCAAGACCCGGCAGGATCGTTCGGCAGCGCATGGCGACTCCAGGGGTGGGGGACGGTCAGCTTAGCCCCCGTGCCATGACGCTGCCATCCTGCAAACGTCGGTTACTCGGGGTCGTAATCCAGGTTCGACGCGAGCCAGCGTTCCACCTGCGCCAGTTCCACGCCCTTGCGCTTGGCGTAGTCCGCCGCCTGCTCCTTCGACACACGGCCAACGACGAAGTACTGGCTCTGCGGATGGCTGAAGTAATAGCCCGACACCGCGGCGGTCGGCAGCATCGCGAAGCTCTCCGTCAGCGACATGTCGGCATTGCGGCCGGCATCCAGCAGGCGGAACAGCGTGCCTTTCTCGCTGTGCTCCGGGCAGGCGGGATAGCCGGGCGCAGGACGGACACCGACATACTGCTCGGCGATCAGGTCTTCGTTGTCCAGCGACTCGTCCGCCACATAGCCCCAGAACTCCTTGCGTACGCGCTGGTGCAGGCGCTCGGCCAGCGCCTCGGCGAGGCGGTCTGCCAGGGCCTTCAGCAGGATCGCGTTGTAGTCGTCGTGGTCGGCCTCGAAGCGCGCGACGTGCGCGTCGATGCCGATGCCCGCCGTGACCGCGAACATGCCGATCCAGTCCTGCTTGCCGGACGCCTTCGGCGCGATGAAGTCGGCCAGGCAGAAGTCGGGGCGCTCGACCGGCTTGTCGACCTGCTGGCGCAGGAAGTGCAGGCGTTCGCTGCGACCGTCGACCTGAAGTTCAACATCGTCGCCGATGCTGTTGGCGGGCCACAGGCCGAACACCGCCTTCGCGGTGAGCCATTTCTGGTCGACGATCTTTGCCAGCATGGCGCGTGCGTCGCGATACAGCTCACTGGCCTGCGGGCCGACCACGTCGTCGGTCAGGATCGCAGGGTACTTGCCGAACAGCTCCCACGCGTTGAAGAACGGCGTCCAGTCGATGCAGTCGACCAGTTCCGCCAGCGGGTAGTCGTCGAACACGTGCAGTCCGGGCTGGTTCGGTGCAGGCGGCACGTAGGTATCCCAGCCTCCCTCGAACTTTTGTCCGCGCGCTTTCTCCAGCGAAACCAGACGCTTGGCGTCGCCGCGATTCTTGTGGCGTTCGCGGATCTCCGCGTAGTCGGCATCGTTTGCCGCGACGAACGCATCGCGCATGTCGCGCGAGATCAGCGACTGGGCGACACCCACGGCGCGCGACGCGTCCTTCACCCAGACGGTCGGTGCGGTGTAGTGGGGGTCGATCTTCAGCGCCGTGTGCGCGCGCGACGTGGTGGCGCCGCCGATCAGCAGCGGCATCTCGAAGCCTTGGCGCTGCATCTCGCGGGCGACGTGGGTCATTTCCTCCAGCGACGGCGTGATCAGGCCCGACAGGCCGATCAGGTCGGCGTTCTCGGCACGGGCGGTATCGAGGATCTTCTGCGTGGGCACCATGACGCCCAGGTCGACGACGTCAAAGTTGTTGCAGGCCAGCACCACGCCGACGATGTTCTTGCCGATGTCGTGCACGTCGCCCTTGACGGTCGCCATGACGATCTTGCCGTTCGACTTGCCCACGTCGCCGGTCCGGAGCTTCTCCGCTTCGATGAAGGGCAGCAGATAGGCCACGGCCTTCTTCATCACCCGCGCGGACTTGACCACCTGCGGCAGGAACATCTTGCCGGCACCGAACAGGTCGCCGACCACGTTCATGCCGTCCATCAGCGGACCCTCGATCACGTCCAGCGGACGCGTGGCCTGCTGGCGGGCTTCCTCGGTGTCCTGGTCGACGAAGGCATCGATGCCATGCACCAGTGCGTGTGCCAGACGCTCGCTTACCGGCTTCTCGCGCCAGGCGAGGTTCTCGACCGGGGCTTCGCCTTTCTTGCCCTTGTAGCGGTCGGCGATCTCCAGCAGTCGTTCGGTGGCATCCTTGCGACGGTTGAGGACGACGTCCTCCACGCGCTCGCGCAGGTCGGCATCCAGGTCGTCATAGACCGGCAGGCCGCCCGCGTTGACGATGCCCATGTCCATGCCGGCCTGGATGGCGTGGTACAGGAAGACGGAGTGGATCGCGGCGCGCACGGGCTCGTTGCCGCGGAACGAGAACGACACGTTCGAGACGCCGCCGGAGACATGGCAGTGCGGCAGCGTCTGCTTGATGATGCGGGTCGCCTCGATGAAGTCGACGGCATAGTTGTCGTGCTCCTCGATGCCGGTCGCCACCGCGAAGATGTTGGGGTCGAAGATGATGTCTTCCGGCGGGAAGCCGACCTCTTCGGTCAGGATGCGGTACGCGCGCGTGCAGATCTCGACCTTGCGCGCGCAGGTATCCGCCTGGCCCGTCTCGTCGAACGCCATGACCACCGCTGCCGCGCCATAGCGCAGCACCTTGCGGGCATGGTCGATGAAGGCTTCCTCGCCTTCCTTCAGCGAAATCGAGTTGACCACGCCTTTGCCCTGCAGGCATTTCAGACCGGCCTCGATCACGCTCCACTTCGAGGAGTCGACCATCACCGGGATGCGGGCGATGTCGGGCTCGGACGCGATCAGGTTGAGGAAGCGGTGCATCGCCTTCTCGGAATCGATCAGGCCCTCGTCCATGTTGACGTCGAGGATCTGCGCGCCGTTGGCGACCTGCTGGCGGGCGACCTCGACAGCTTCCTCGTAGCGCTCTTCCTTGATCAGCTTGCGGAACTGCGCGCTGCCGGTGACGTTGGTGCGCTCGCCGACGTTGACGAACAGCAGGTCGGGCGTGAGGACCAGCGGCTCCAGGCCGGACAGGCGCGTATGGCGGGAAGCGATGGTCACGCGGCCTGCTCCAGCTGCACGGGCAGGCGGCGCGGCGGCAGGTTGGCCACGGCTTCGGCAATAGCCTTGATGTGCGCCGGCGTGGTGCCGCAGCAACCGCCGACCAGGTTCAGCAGCCCGGACTGGGCGAATTCCTTCAGCGTGGCCGCCATTTCCTCGGGCGTCTCGTCGTACTCGCCGAACGCGTTGGGCAGGCCCGCGTTGGGATGCGCACTGACATAGGCATCGGCGACGGTGGCCAGCGTGTCGACATGTTCACGCAGGTCCTTCGCGCCGAGTGCGCAGTTCAAGCCAACCGACAAGGGCCGGCTGTGCGCGACGGAGGTGTAGAACGCCTCGGCTGTCTGGCCCGACAGCGTGCGGCCGGAGGCATCGGTGATGGTGCCCGAGATCATGATGGGCAGGCGCGCACCGCGCGCGTCGAACACTTCCTCGATCGCGTACAGCGCGGCTTTCGCATTGAGCGTGTCGAAGATGGTCTCCACCATCAGCGTGTCCGCGCCGCCGTCGATCAGGCCTTCGATGGCCTCCCGGTACGTGGTGCGCAGTTCGTCGAAGCTGGTATTGCGGTAGCCCGGATCGTTGACGTCGGGACTAATCGACGCGGTGCGGCTGGTCGGTCCCAGCACGCCGATGACGAAGCGCGGCTTGTCCGGCGTACGCGCTTCGGCGAGGTCGCAGCAGTCACGCGCGACGCGGGCGCCGGCCTTGTTGAGCTCGTAGACGAGATGCTCCAGGTGATAGTCGGCCTGACTGACCGAGGTGGCGTTGAAGGTGTTGGTCTCGATCAGGTCGGCGCCCGCGTCGAGATAGGCCGTATGCACGCCGGCGATGACCTCGGGCTTCGTCAGCAGCAACAGGTCGTTGTTGCCCTTCAGGTCGTGGTCGCAACCGGGGCCATGCGTGTGCGCATGCTCGGCATCGCAGCCATCGGCGAACCGCGTGCCGCGATAGTCGGCTTCCTGCAGCCCGTGCTTCTGGATCATCGTGCCCATGGCGCCGTCGATGATCAGGATCCGCTGCTTCAACGCGTCGAGCAGCAGGGTGGAGCGCGCGGGGTTCAGCCAAGGTAGAGTCTTCATCGCTTGATGGCCGTGAGCGAAAGCACTTCGAAATGGGGCGGGCGCCGCTCGCGGGTAACGGTTTCGGCGTTGGCGATCTCCAGCCCGGCCTTCTCGGCGAACTTGCGCAGTTCCTTTTCCGAGAAACCCAGGTTGACGTGGCTGTAGGCTTCGACGACGGCCTTGTGTTCGTGCTTGCCGAGGCTGCTGAGCAGCAGGCGGCCACCCCGGCGCAGCACCCGCGCGGCTTCCGCGACCGCCTGGCCGGGCTTGGCCGAGTAGGTAAGGGCGTGCATCAGCACGACCAGGTCGAAGCTGCCGTCCTTGAACGGCAGGGCATGCATATCGCCCTCACGTACTTCCACGTTCGGGAAGCGGCGCAGGCGTTCGCCGGCGGCGGCCACGACGCGCGTGCTGGTATCGATGCAGACGTAGCGCTTCGAATGCGGCGACAACAGCTCCGCGAGCACGCCGTCACCGGAGGCGATGTCCAGGACGTCGCCAGTCTCCAGCAGGGGCAGGGCGGTGCGGGCCAGTGCTTCCCACGTGCGTCCGGGCGAGTAATGCCGCTCCATGTCGCCGGCCACGCTGTCTGCCCAGTTCTGGTCCGCCGCGCGATTGGCCAGTACACCATTGATGCGTTCGGCGTCCTGGCGCAACAGCGGGTCGTCGCTGCCATCGCGCAGGCTGCGCCACAACTCGCGCTGCACCGTGTCCAGGTTGTCTTCGTCGAAGCGGTAGTAGGCCGACACCCCGGCGCGGCGATCGCGCACCAGGCCGGCTTCCTTCAGCTTGGCCAGGTGGGTCGACACCCGCGGCTGGGCCAGCTGGGTGATCGCCGACAGCTCGGCGACCGTCAGTTCCTCGCGCGCCAGCAGCGCCAGCAGGCGCACGCGGGTGGCGTCGGCGAACACTTTCAGCCGGGTCGACCAGGCCTCCAGATCCATGAATATCTTCCTATCGCGATATAGAGATATTTTGAAGACTCGACCCCGCCACGGTCAACCCACGGCATACGCCCGCGGATGGTCGCGGGTTACAATTGGTATCTAACACGTCAGTCGAGGGTACCCGTGGATTTCGCATTCACCGAAGAGCAGTTGATGATCCAGGACGTCGCGCGCCGGATCGCCCAGGAAAAGATCGGCCCCAGCGCCGAACACCACGACCGGACCGGCGAATTCCCGCTGGACAACATCCGCCTGCTCGGCGAGAACGGCCTGATGGGCATCGAGGTGCCGGCCGAATACGGCGGCGCGGGCATGGACCCGATCGCCTACGTGCTGGCGATGATCGAGATCGCCGCTGCGGACGCCGCGCATTCCACCATCGTGTCGGTGAACAACTCGCTGTTCTGCAACGGCATCCTGAAGTTCGGCACCGAGGACCAGAAGCAGCTCTACGTGCGTGCCATCGCCGAAGGCCGCGAGATCGGTGCGTTCGCGCTGACCGAGCCGCAGTCCGGCTCCGACGCCACCGCGATGCGTTGCCGCGCCGTGAAGCAGGCCGACGGCAGCTTCGTCATCAACGGCAAGAAGAGCTGGATTACCTCCGGTCCGGTGGCGAAGTACATCGTGCTGTTCGCGATGAGCGAACCCGACAAGGGCGCGCGCGGCATCACCGCCTTCATGATCGACACCGAGAAGGCCGGCTTCCACCGCGGCAAGACCGAGCCGAAGTTGGGCATCCGCGCGTCGGCAACGTGCGAGATCGAGTTCACCGATTACGTGGCGCCCGCCGGGGACGTGCTGGGCAGCGAAGGCGAAGGCTTCAAGATCGCGATGAGCGTGCTGGACGCCGGTCGCATCGGCATCGCTTCGCAGGCGATCGGCATCGCCCGTGCCGCCTACGAGGCCACGATCGCTTACGTGAAGGAGCGCAAGGCCTTCGGTGCGCCCATCGGCACGTTCCAGATGACCCAGGCCAAGATCGCCGACATGAAGTGCAAGCTGGACGCAGCCACGCTGTTGACGCTGCGTGCCGCATGGGTGAAGGGCCAGGACCAGCGCTTCAGCAATGAGGCCGCCATCGCCAAGCTCACCGCCTCCGAGGCCGCCATGTGGATCACCCACCAGGCACTGCAGATCCATGGCGGCATGGGCTACTCGAAGGAAATGCCGATCGAGCGTTACTTCCGCGACGCCAAGATCACCGAGATCTACGAGGGCACCAGCGAGATCCAGCGCCTGGTCATCGCCCGCAACGAAACCGGCCTGCGCTGAGGCGTGGTGCGGACATGAGGCGCCGTCCTTCGGGACGGCGCCTTTTCCTTGTCCGGCGTCCGGGTTCCGCCCCCATCTTTGGTCATGGGACGGGCGCGGGACCGCTCCGTTAGAGTGGCCTGATGCGGGGGTCCGTCCCCCGTTTTCCTCCTGGAGACCCCGATGCGCAAAACCCTGATCGTCTGTGCCCTCACGCTGGCCCTGGCCGCCTGCGACAAAGGCAATGCCCCGGCCGCCGGCACCGCTGCCGATACGGCCACCCCGGCGGCGTCCGCCACCGACATCGCCGCCGAGAGCAAGCGGCTGAACGAGTGGTTCGAGAAGAAGTACGAGGAGCAACTGAAGTTCAGCCCGATCCAGCTGACCTTCCAGGGCCGCAAGGACCTGTACGACCAGGTCGACGACATGTCCGAGCAGGCCTCGCGCGACCAGGTCGCGTGGCAGAAGGCCAGCGTCGAGGAAATGGAGAAGTCCTTCGACTACGCCAAGCTCGATGACGAAACCAAGTTCTCCTACGACCTGTGGAAACTGCAGTACGAGAACGCACGCGACGGCCTGCCGTTCATGCAGGACGGCTACGCGTTCGACCAGATGAACGGTGCCCAGGGCTTCTGGCCGACCTTCCTGATCAGCTTCCACAAGGTCGACGAAGAAGCCGACTACACCGCCTACATCGCCCGTCTGAAGGCCACGCAGCGTGCGTTCGACCAGCTGCTGGTGCGCGCCCGCGCTTCCGCGGCGCAGGGGATCCGTCCGCCGAAGTTCGCCTATGAGGGCGTGATCGACCAGGCGAAGAAGGTCGTGGCCGGCGCACCCTTCTCCGCCGGCGCCGATTCGGCGATCTGGGCCGACGCGCAGGCCAAGGCCGACGGGCTGGTCAAGGCCGGCAAGATCGACGCCGCCCGCGCCACCGCGCTGAAGGATGAAGCGCGCAAGGCGCTGCTGGAGCAGTTCAAGCCGGCCTACGACGGCGTGATCGCGTGGAGCGAGGAAGAGCTGCCGAAGGCGGCCGTCAACGCCACCGGCGTTGGCACCACGCATCCGAACGGCAAGGCGTACTACGAGTATCAGCTGCGCCAGATGACCACCACCGGCATGACCGCCGATGAGATTCATGCGCTCGGCCTGAAGGAAGTCGAGCGCCTCCGGGGCGAGATGACCGCGCTGAAGGACAAGGTCGGCTTCAAGGGCGACCTGGATGCGTTCTTCGCTTTCATCGACACCGACAAGCAGTTCAAGTACCCCAACACCGACGCCGGCCGCCAGGCCTATATCGACGACGCCACCCGCGCCATCGACAACATCAAGAAGGTGCTGCCGGAGTACTTCGGCTTGCTGCCGAAGGCCGACCTGGTGGTCAAGCGCGTGGAGCCGTTCCGCGAGCAGGACGGCGCCGCCCAGCATTACTACCCGGGTACGCCGGACGGTTCGCGTCCGGGCGTGTACTACGCGCATCTGTCCGACATGAACGCCATGCCGAAGACCGAGCTTGAGGTGATCGCGTACCACGAGGGCCTGCCGGGCCACCACATGCAGATCTCCATCGCGCAGGAGCTGACCGGCGTGCCGAAGTTCCGCACGCAGTACGGCGTCACCGCCTATGCGGAAGGCTGGGGTCTGTATTCCGAGTGGCTGGCCAAGGAAATGCCGGGCACCTACCAGGATCCGTATTCGGAATACGGTCGACTGAGCTCGGAAATGTGGCGCGCCATCCGCCTGGTGGTCGACACGGGCCTGCATGCCAAGGGCTGGACCGAGCAGCAGGCCGTCGAGTACTTCGATGACAACAGCGCCGTGCCGCGTGCGGCGATCGAGTCCGAGATCAAGCGCTACCTGATCATGCCGGGCCAGGCCACGGCCTACAAGATCGGCATGATCAAGATCCAGGAGCTGCGCAAGAAGGCCGAAACCGAGCTGGGTGCCAAGTTCGACATCAAGGGCTTCCATGACACCGTGCTCGGCGGTGGCGCACTGCCGCTGAACCTGCTGGAGCGTCGCGTGGACCAGTGGATCGCAAAGGAAAAAGCCAAGGCCTGATTCTCGGCCGCTGGCGATGCCAAGAACCCCGGCCTTGTGCCGGGGTTCTTGTTTCCGGCGTCAGTGCGCCTTGGTCAGCAAATCGACGTTCGCCTGCAGCCAGGCGTCGAGCGTCGTCGGCGACTGCCCGGTCAGGCGTGCGTAGTCGTCGGTAACAGCGCCCAGGTCGCCGGCTGCCGTCGCCGCATCGAACGAAGCGAACACGTCGGCCAGCACCGGCGGAAAACCGTGAGCCGTCAGGCCACCGATCAGTTGTTCCTGGGTGATGTCGAGGACGGCAAGCGGTTTGCCGGTGAGAGCGGACACGCGGCTGGCGACGTCGCGCGCGGACCAGGCCTGTTCGCCAGTCAGCGTGAGGACCTGGTTTTCATTGCTATCGGATGCCAGCGCCGCGGCCGCAGCGCGGGCGAGATCATCACGCGCGATATAGGCGATGCGACCTTCTCCTGCGGCGGTCGCCCATTCGCCGGACGTCAGCGCCCCCGGCACGGAATAGGCGAGGTTCTCGAAGTACCAGGCGTTGCGCAGGATGGTCCAGCCGAGGGTCGACGCCGACAGCGCCTGCTCGGTGCCCCAATGATCCGGCGCGAACGACACATGCGATGTGTCGGCGGACGGCAATGAGGTGTAAACGACGTGCTTCACGCCAGCGTCCACCGCGGCCTGCACCGCGGCGCGATGTTGCGTCAGTCGCTTGCCGGGCTCCATCAGCGCATCGGTGCTGACCAGCAGCAGACGATCGGCGCCGGCGAACGCGGCAACCAGCGAGTCGGGCTGGTCGAAGTCCGCGGCGCGCACGGTCACGCCACGCGCTGCCAGGTCGGCAAGCCCGTCGGGCGAGCGGGTGGTGACGATGAGGCGTTCGGCCGGGACCTTCAGCGTGTCGAGCAGGTGGCGGACGACCGCGCCACCGAGCTGCCCGGAGGCACCCGTGACCAGCAGGGTGGGAGAGGAGGGGGTGCTCATGGAAACTCCTGGTTTGGTAACGGAAAGGACATTGGTTACCCTATGGTAGTAATGGCTTCCGCAGGAACAAGCAGGGAGCGCGAAGTAACCCGGTTACCGCAGGGTAACCATGCCCCGGATGTCGACCATGACGCTGCACCGTCAATCCCTGATCCTGACCGAGAACTGCCCCATCCGCGACGTCCTGGACCGGCTCGGCGACCGCTGGACCGTGCTGGTGCTGCACGAGTTGGCCGGGGGCACGCTGCGTTTTACCGAAGTGCGCAAGCGCATCACGGATATCTCGCCGCGGATGCTGGCACAGACGCTACGCAGGCTGGAGCAGGACGGGCTGGTGCGACGCGAGGTGTTCCCGACGGTGCCACCACGCGTGGATTACGCGCTGACGGCTCTGGGGGCGTCCTTCTTCGAGCGCATCGAAATGCTCGCGCAATGGGCGTCCGATCACCATGACGAAGTGCGCGCCGCACGCCAGGCCTACATCGCACCGGCGGCCAACGCGCCGCTTTGAGCGGTTTGCTGCGTGTAAGAAAGCTTCAGCCTTGACGCCGTTCGGCCGTGAAGCTTCGTGACCGAAGCCCCTCCTGAAGGACGCAGTCGGCTTCGGGCGGATCTCATGGCGTTGGAACAGGGGCAGGGGTGGAAAGGCTTACGTCGAGACAAAAAAGAAACCCCGGCAGCGCCGGGGTTTCTTCGGTTCAAGCTGCGCGTCAGTGGCCGGTGACCGGCTCCGGCGGCAGTCCATCACTGCCGTCGTGCTGAGGCGCGTTCTCTCGGTCGCGATCATGCGCATGGTCGCGAGCCAGGTACAGATAGAACGCCGGCAGCACGAACAGCGTGAACAGCGTACCGATGGTCATGCCCGAGGCGATCACCACGCCCATCGAGAAGCGCGAAGCCGCACCCGGACCGCTGGCGATCAGCAGCGGGACCATCGCGAACACCAGCGCAGCCGTGGTCATCAGTACCGGACGCAGGCGGATCGCCGCCGCTTCCTCGATCGCTTCGCGCTTGGACAGGCCACGCTCGATCTGCAGCTTGTTGGCGAACTCCACGATCAGAATGCCGTGCTTGGAGATCACGCCGACCAGTGTCACCAGGCCGACCTGGGTGTAGATGTTGATGCTCATGCCGGGGAAGGCTTCGATCTGCATCATGCCCAGGACGCCGCTGAGAATCGCCAGCACGTTGACCGTCAGCAACGCACCGCTGATCGCCATTGGCACGGTCAACAGCATGATCGTCGCATCGCGGAAGCTCTCGAACTGCGCAGCCAACACCAGGAAGATGACGATCAGGGCCAGCGCCAGCGTCACCAGCATCGCTGCGCCTTCCTGCTTGAACTGGCGTGACTCACCGGCATAGTCCACCGAGTATCCCTGCGGCAGGACGTCCTTGGCCGCCTGGTCGAGGATCGCCAGTGCCTCGCCCTTGGTGACGCCGGGACGCGGTGCGAACGTGATCGACACGGCGTTCAACTGCTGGAAGCGCTTGAGCGACTGTGGCTGCGCACTTTCCTTCAGTGTCACCAGCGTCGACAACGGGATCAGCTCGCCATCGCGGGTACGCGTGTAGTAGTTCTCCAGGTCGCTGGCGTTGAGGCGGTCGCTGCGCTGCACCTGTGGGATCACCAGGTACGAACGGTTCTGCATGGCGAAGCGGTTGGTGTAGCCGCCGGACAGCATCGCCGCCATGTCGGCCGCCAGGGTGCGCATGTCGATACCCAGCGTTGCGGCCTTCTCGCGGTCGATGTTGACCTCGATGCGCGGTTTGTCGATCTTCAGGTCCTTGTCCAGGAAGATGAAGCGCTTGCTCTCCATCGCCTTCATCAGGATCTGGTCGGCCAGCTCGGCGAGCTGGCTCAGCTCGCCGACGCCGCCGATGACGAACTCGCCACCGCCACCGTCGCCGCCCGCGCTGGGCAGCGAGGGAGGTACCAGCGCGAAGATGTTCAGGCCGCTCACCTGGCTCATCTTCGGTTGCAGCTCCTGCTGCAACACGGCGTTGGTCGAGCGATCACGCTCGCTCCACGGCTTCAGCACGAAACCCGCCATCGCGCTGGGGCTGGCGCCACCGCCGCTGCCACCGAAGCCACCGTTGAACAGGAAGTAGTCCTGCACTTCCGGCACGCCCTTGGCGATCGAGGTGACTTCTTCCGTGTAGCGCTCCACGTAGTCGAGCGTGGAGTAGGGGTCCGCACTGGCGACAGAGAAGATGAAGCCTTCGTCTTCCAGCGGCGCCGGTTCCTTGGGGGCCGTCATGTACAGGAAGGCGCACGAGACCAGCACCAGGATGCCGAACACGCCGACGACCGACTTGGTCTCCATCGTGCCGTGCAGCCGGCGCTGATAGCCGGCATTGAGCTTTTCGAAACGCTCGTCCAGCCACTTCTCCATCTTGCCCTTGCCGCCTTCGTGGTGCGGCCTGAGGATCTTGGCGCACATCATCGGCGTCAGCGTCAGCGCGATCACGCCCGACAGCAGCACCGAACCGGCCAGCGTGAAGGCGAACTCGGTGAACAGCACGCCGGTCATGCCGCCCTGGAAGCCGATGGGCAGATAGACGGCCACCAGCGTGGTCGTCATCGCCACGACCGGCCAGGCCAGTTCGCGCGCGCCCTTGATCGCCGCGTCGTACGGCGACATGCCCTCTTCGATGTGGCGGTGGATGTTCTCCAGCACGATGATGGCGTCGTCGACCACGATGCCGATCGCCAGCACCATCGCCAGCAGGGTCAGCAGGTTGATGGTGAAGCCCATCAGCAGCATCAGGAACAGCGCGCCGACCAGCGACAACGGCACTGTCACCGCCGGAATCAGCACGCTGCGCAGCGAGCCCAGGAACAGGAAGATCACCACGATCACGATGATCACGGCTTCCACGATGGTGCTGACCACCTCGTCGATCGCGTCTTGGATCTGCTCGGTGCTGTCGTAGGGAATGGTCGCCTTGATGCCTTCCGGCAGCTGCGGAACGATCTCGCCGTCCCACAGTGCACGCACGTTCTTGATCACGTCCAGCGAGTTCGCATCCGGGGATACGAAGATGCCCATGAACGTGGCGGCCTCGCCGTTGATGCGGACCGAAGTGCCGTAGCTTTCCGAACCCAGTTGTACGTCCGCGACGTCGCCGAGCCGGACGATGGCGCCGTTCTGCTCGCGGATGATCAGCTGCCGGAACTCGTCGGCATTGCGCAGGTCCGTGCGTGCCGTCATGTCGATGGCGACCATCTGGCCCTTGGTCGAGCCCACCGCCGCCAGCACGTTGTTCGACGACAGCGCCGTCGACACGTCGCTGGCCGTGACCTGCAGGGCGGTCATGCGGTCCGGCTTCAACCACACGCGCATCGCGAACGTGCCGGCACCGAGGATGTCGGCACGCTGCACGCCGGACACGGTCACCAGCTTGGGCTGTACCACGCGGGTCAGGTAGTCGGTGATCTGGTTGTTGTCGAGCGTCTCGCTGGCGAACGACACATACATCGCCGCGATCTGCTGCCCCTGCTGCAGGTCGATCACCGGATCTTCCGATTCCGGCGGCAGCTGGCCGCGCATCTTGTTGACCTTGGCCGCGATCTGGGTGAGCGCTTCGTTCGGGTCCTGGTCAAGCCGGATGTAGGCCTGGATGACGCTGACGCCGGCGGAGCTGGTCGAGCTGAGATACTCGATGCCTTCCGCGCTGGCGACTTCACGCTCCAGTGGCGTGGTGATGAAGCCCTGGATCAGATCGGCGTCCGCACCGTAGTACGTGGTGCTGATATTGATGACGGCATTGCGCAGTTCCGGGTACTGGCGCACGTTCAATTCGGTGAACGAGCGCAGGCCGAACAGCAGGATGAAGAGGCTGACGACGATCGCCAGCACCGGTTTGTTGATGAAGATGTCGGTGAATTTCATGCCGGCGCTCCGTCAACGGTTTTCGGGCTTGGGCTGGGCCTCGGTCACCGGCTGCACCTTGTTGTTGACCGTCACTTCGGCATCGTTGCGCAGCTTCAGCAGGCCGCTGGTGGCCACGCGCTCGCCGGGCTTGAGGCCTTCGGTGACCGCGATCAGGTCGCCACGGGTGGCGCCGGTCTTGACGAAGCGCTGGCGCACGATCAGCTTCTTGCCGGTCAGCGCGTTGCCCTGCATATCCTTCTCGCCTTCGGCGCGCTGCACTTCCTGGATCACATACACCGCGTTGCCGTACGGGTTGAAACTGATCGCCGTCTGCGGCACGACCACGACCTTGCGCGCGTCGCCGGTGTCGAATCCGACATGGGCAAAAGCGCCGGGGCGCAGGTTGTACTCGCCGTTGTCCAGCGTGGCCTGCACCTTGAAATTGCGGGTGGCCGGATCGACCTGCGGCTCCACCGCGGTGACCTCGCCTTCGAACACCTGACCGGGCAGGGCGTCGACGGTGGCGCGGATCTTCGCGCCGGGCAGGACCTGTCCCACGCGCTGCTCGGGCAGCGTGAAGTCGAGGTAGATCGGGTCCAGCGCCTGCAGGCTGACGATGGCATCGCCCGGGTTGAGGTACTGGCCCAGGTTGACCTTGCGGATGCCCAGCACGCCGTCGAACGGCGCGCGGATCGTCTTCTGGGCGATCAGGGCGCGCTGCGCTTCCGCCTGTGCGAGCGTCGTGGCGGCCTGCGTCGTGCGCTCTTCGGCTTCCGCCTGCGACACCAGCTTGTCGCGCGCCAGCGCCTGCCAGCGGTCGCGTTGCACCGCGGCCAGCTTGGCCGACGCATCCAGCGCCTTCAACACGGCCAGCTCATTGGCGGTGTTGAGCTGGGCGAGCACGGTGCCGGCCTTGACCGGCTTGCCGACGTCGATCGACAGGCTGCGCACGACGCCGCCGGCTTCGGTGGTGACGTCGGTGCCATTGATGGCGGTGAACGTACCGACGGCCTGCTGTGCGTCGATCCACTCCTCCTGCTTGGCGGTCCAGTCCGTCACCGCGGCAGCGGGCTGCGGCATGGTGTCGAAGAAATCGTTCATGCCCTTGCTCATGATCGCCTTGACGGCGAACACACCACCGAAGATCACGGCGACCGCGATCAGCATGAGGATCATGCGCTTGGTGGTGGAGGGCGTTTTCCGTGCGTGAGGGTCTTTCCGTGTCATGGTCGGGGTGTCTTCGATGCGGGGGAGTCGGGAGAGCGACGAGCGGGCGGGGGCAGGCTCGACACCATGTCGCAAAGGATTATCACGGTTTGAGACACAGGCTAGAAGTGCGAACCGGCCCTTGCATGCCGGCGGAATCGGTGAGCACATGCCGGCCTCAGCGTGGCCGCGCGCCCTTGGACCTTGCGAAACGATTGTTACGCTTCTGGCGCAGCCCGCTGCGCACCGCCTCAAACGAAAACAGCCCCGGCGTTGGCCGGGGCTGTCGGGGAACATCCGCTTCAATGCGATCAGCGCGACGCGGGATTCTCCTGTTCCAGCAGGTATTCCTTGGACGGCTCGTCCATCTTGTCGCCCAGCAGGCGGCGGACCGCCACGAAGAACACCGGGATCAGCAGCAGGCCCAGGAAGGTGGCGAACACCATGCCGCCGATCACGCCGGTGCCGATCGCATGGCGGGCGTTGGCACCCGCACCGCTCGAGATCGCCATCGGCAGCACGCCCATGATGAAGGCGAACGAGGTCATCAGGATCGGGCGGAAGCGCAGGTGCGAGGCCGTGATGACCGCGTCGCGCAGGGTCTTGCCCTGCTTGCGCTCCATCACGGCGAACTCGACGATCAGGATCGCGTTCTTCGCGGCCAGGCCGATGATGGTGATCAGGCCGATCTTGAAGAATAGGTCGTTCGACAGGCCGCGCATCATGGTGAAGGCCAGTGCGCCCAGGGCGCCCAGGGGCACCACCAGCAGCACCGCCACCGGGATCGACCAGCTCTCGTACAACGCGGCCAGGCAGAGGAACACCACCACGATCGACAGCACCATCAGCAGCGTGGCGCTGTTGCCGGCCAGGATTTCCTGGTACGACATGCCACTCCAGTCGTAACCGAAGCCCTGCGGCAGCTGGTCGGTGACGATGTTCTCCATGGTCGTCATGGCCTGGCCGGACGAACTGCCCGGCGCGGCGGAGCCGTTGATGTTGACCGCCGAGTAGCCGTTGTAGCGCGACAGCGACGGCGGCACCGAGGCCCACGACGACTGCACGACGTTGGACAGCGGAATCATCGCGCGGCCGCCGCTGGCGTCGGTCTGCTGGCTGCTGGGCGAGTAGATGCGTGCCAGCGAGTCGGCGCCCGTGCGGTAGGGCGCGTCGGCACGCATGTTCACGCGCTTGATGCGGCCTTCATAGAAGAAGTCGTTGACGTACACCGGTGCCAGCATCAGCTGGATGCCGTTGTAGATGTCGCTGAGCGACATGCCCATGGCCTGCGATTGCACGCGGTCCACGTGCAGCTGCAGCTGCGGTGCGTTTTCCAGCGTGTTGGGACGCACGGCCATCAGGCTCTTGTCCTGCGCCGCCGCGCCGAGCAACTGGTTGCGCGCCGCCATCAGGGCCTCTTCGCCCAGGCCGGCACGATCCTGCAGCCACATGTCGAAACCGCCGAACTGACCAAGGCCCTGGATGGTCGGCAGGTTCACCACGAAGATCTGCGCACCCTTGATGCCGTACAGGCGCTGGTTGGCCTGCTGGATGAACTCCGGCACGGTGACATCGCGCTCGTCCCAGTGCTTCAGGCGGATGAAGGCCATGCCGACGTTTTCGCCCTGGCCGAGGAAGCTGAAGCCGGAGATTTCCATGACGCTGTCGAAGCCGTCCATCTGCTGCAGCGTGCCGCGGATCTGGGTGAACACCTGCTTGGTCTTCTGCAACGAGTTGCCCGGCGGCAGCTGCACGATGGCCAGCGCATACCCCTGGTCTTCTTCGGGCACGAAGCTGCTGGGCAGCTTGGTGAACATGAAGCCGGCCAGCACCGTCAGCAGCGCGAACACGATCATCCAGCGCGGTGCGTGCTTGATGGCCGCACCGATGTGGCCGACGTAGGTCTTCTCGATCTTGCCGTAGTACTTTTCGAACGTACGGAAGACGATGTTCTTCTTCTCGTGGCTGTCGTGCTCGTGCTGCTTCAGGAACGTCGCGCAGAGTGCCGGGGTGAAGCCCAGTGCCAGGAACGCCGAGAACGCCATCGAGATGGCGATGGTCAGTGCGAACTGCTTGTAGATTTCGCCCGAGGCGCCGCCCTGCAACGCGGACGGGATGAACACCGCCGCCAGCACCACGGTGATCGCGATGACGGCGCCGGTGATCTGGCCCATCGCCTTGATGGTCGCCTCGCGCGGCGGCAGTTTCTCTTCCGCCATGATGCGCTCGACGTTCTCGATCACCACGATGGCGTCGTCGACCACGATGCCGATGGCCAGCACCAGCGCGAACATCGTCAGCTGGTTGATGGTGAAGCCGATCAGGCTCAGGCCCCAGAACGTGCCCAGCAGGGCCACGGGAATGACCAGCGTCGGGATGATGGTGGCGCGGAAGTTCTGCAGGAACACCAGCATCACCAGGAACACCAGGATCACCGCCTCGATCAGCGTCTTGACGACTTCCTCGATCGAGATCTTGACGAAGGTGGTGGTGTCGTACGGCGAGAACCAGCTGACGCCCGGCGGGAAGCTGGGCTGCAGTTCGTCCATCTTGGCGCGCACGGCCTCGGCCACGTTCAACGCGTTGGCGCCCGGCAACAGCTGGATGGCGAAGGCGCCGACGGGCTTGCCGTTGAACTGGGTGTCGAAGCCGAAGTTCTGCGCGCCGAACTCGACGCGCGCGACGTCCTTCAGGCGCACGGTCGAACCGTCGCTGTTGGCGCGCAGGATGATCTGCTCGAACTGCTCGGGCGAGGTGAAGCGACCCTCCGCCGATACGGTGGCGGTGAACGCCTGTCCTTCAGGCGCAGGGTCGGAGCCGACCGAGCCGGCGGCGAACTGCACGTTCTGGCCGCGCACCGCGGTCAGGACTTCGGTGGCCGACAGGTTGTAGCCCTGCAGTTTGCCCGGGTCCAGCCACAGGTTCATGGCGTACTCGGAACCGAAGTGCTGGGTGCTGCCGACGCCCGGCACGCGCGAGATCTGGTCCAGCACGCGCGAGGCGACGATGTCGTTGAGGCGGTTGCGGTCGATGCTCGGGTTGTCGGACTGCAGGCCCACCACCATCAGGAAGCCGGCGTTGGCCTTGGCCACCACCACGCCCTGCGCGGTGACTTCACTGGGCAGGCGTGGCGTCGCCAGCGATACCTTGTTCTGCACCTGCACCTGGGCGATGTCCGCATCGGTGCCGGTTTCGAACGTCAGCGTGATCGACGCGCGGCCGGACGAACTGGAGCTGGAGCTGAAGTACAGCAGGTTGTCGATACCGGTGAGCTGCTGCTCGATGACCTGGGTGACCGAGCGCTCGGTGGTTTCGGCAGAAGCGCCGGGGTAGGTCGCACTGACCGTCACCTGCGGCGGCGCGATGGAGGGATAGGACTCCACGCCGAGGTTGAGGATCGCGATCACGCCGGCCAGCGAGATCAGGATCGACACGACCCAGGCGAAGATCGGGTGGTTGATGAAGAACTTGGGCATGGGGGCGGGTCCTTACTTACTCGGCCTTGCCTTGCGCCGGCGCGGCCTTGGCCTGTTCGGCCTTCGCGGCGGCGGCCTGCTCGGCGGTCACGCCCTTGGCTGGCGCGCCTTCCTTGACCTTCTGCAGGCCTTCGACGATGACCTGGTCGCCGGCGGCCAGGCCGTCGGTGACCAGCCAGTTGGCGCCGATCGCCTGCTGCGTGGTGATGTTCTTGCGCACGACGTTGCCGTCCTTGCCGATCACCATGGCGAAGGCGCTGACGGTGTCGCGCTGGACGGCGCCCTGCGGGATCAGGAACGCACCCTTCTGCTCGCCCAGGGTGGCACGCAGCGTCACGAACGTGCCCGGCAGCAGCGTGCGGTCGGCGTTCGGCACGGTGGCGCGCAGCGAGACGCTGCCCGTGGCCGGGTCGACGACGGTATCGGAGAAGTCGAGCGTGCCGGTCTGGTCGATCGCCCGACCGTTCGGCAGGATCACCTGCACCGTGCGCTGGCCTTCGCCGGCCAGCTGCACCTTGCCGTCGCCCTGCGCCTGCTGCAGTGTCTGCAGCTCGCTGGAGCTCATCGAGAAGTTGGCGTACAGCGAGTCGATCTGGTCGATGGTCGTCAGCAGCGTGGCGTCACCCTGGCCGACCAGTGCACCTTCGGTGACCTGCTGCTTGCCGGCGCGGCCGGAAATCGGCGCGGTGACCGAGGCGTAGCCCAGGTTGATGCGCGCGGTCTCGACATTCGCGCGGGCCTGCTGGACGGCGGCAGCGGCGCTGCGTTCGGCGGCCTCCGCGTTGTCCAGGTCCGACTTGGAGACGAACTTCTGCGGGGCCAGCTGGCGCGCACGGTCCGCGGACACCTTGGCATTCGCGTAAGTGGCCTGTGCGGAGGCCAGGTTGGCCTGCGCCGCGCTGAGCGAGGCCTGCAGTGGCGCGGGATCGATCAGGAACAGGGTCTGGCCTTCCTTGACGTCGCTGCCTTCCTGGTAGACGCGCTTCTGAACGACGCCGGCGACGCGCGCGCGCACGTCCGAACTGCGGTAGGGCGACAGGCGGCCCACCAGGTCACGCTGCAGCGGCACGTCCTGCGGCGTGGCGTTGAGCACCACCACTTCGGGCGGCGGCATCTGCTGCTGCTCGGGCTTGCTGCAGGCCGCGAGGACCGCCAGCAGCGCGCTGGCCAGGGCGAGGGAACGGATGGGGGACGTCATGGGGAAGCTCCGTTTCTTTTTCTTGGAGACGTGGGAGAGGAAAGCGGTGATCGGATGCGGCGACCCGCGGGCGCGGGCGGCGATGCGTCGTCGTCGGAGGTGGGCGCGAAGGCCCGCAGGAAGGTGTCGACGGCGAACTCGGCCCAGCGGCGGCGCGCACGGTCGCCTGCGCGGTGGGCCACGCCGAAACGCTGCCGTTCGAAATCCATTCCCACGATCATGCTGAGCAGCAGCTCCGCGGCGTAGTGCGGATCGTCATGCCTCAGGCGTCCCTGGTCCATCGCGTGCTGCAGCCAGGTGGCGAGGCGCCGGACCAGAGTATCGCAGGCCTGCTGGAAGAGATCGCGGGCTTCTTCGGGAAATTGGTGCGCTTCGGCGGCCAGCAGGCGGCTGGTCGACGCGATGATGGGATCGTTGAGGTGCCTCAGGTGCTCCATCGCGAACGCCAGCAGGGCGGCATGCGGATCTTCCACCACGGGCGACAGCGGTACCGTGGCCAGGTCCTGGTGCTCGGCGATCACGCTGCGCAGCAGTTCCTGCTTGCTGCCGAAATGCGCATAGAGCGTCTGCTTCGAGCAGCCCGCGCGCGCCGCGACCGTGTCCATGCTCATGCGGAAGCCCTGCTCGGACATGAGCTCGCGCACGGCCTGATGGACGCGGGCGCGACGCTGGTCGGGCGCGGCAGTGGCGGGGGAGGGGCGCATCGGGGCTAGACTATACCGTCCAGTTTAGAATTTTGACAGCCTTGAAAATGCGGCATTTCCGTGCACAAAGCGGGCGCGCGGACTTGTGAAAACCGCGTGATGACATCCGCCGATCCGTGCGCAGCCGCATGGTGTATCCGCCGGTGGTTCAGTGCTGCGCACAGCACGTTTCGACCGCAGGGCCGCGTGCCGCGCTAGACAATCCCGCGAACGATTGCAAGCGATGCTTATGACGCCTCGCAGCAAGTTTTGTCATGGCGTCGAGGGATACAATGACCATTCGACTACCAATCGTTGAGTCACTTCCTGCATGAACGCTGCACGCAGCCCGAAAAAAGCCTCGAAACCGTCGTCCAAACCGGAAGCCGTGAAGGCCACCAAGTCGGTGAGCCCGAAGGCGACGCCCACCAAGAAGGTGGCGGCCCGACCGGAGAAGGCGGCGAAGGCCGCGGGGGAGAAGGGCAAGGCGGTGGTGAAGGCAGGCGAAGCGTTCTCGCTGTCGCCGATCCTCGATGCGATCCGCAAGCGTGTGTCCGGCGCGACCGCGCAGGCGGAGGCGCGCACGTTCGCCGAAGCGTTCTACAAGCGCATGGAAGAAGACGAGTACCCGCACCACAGCGCGGATGGCTGGGCGGCGATCGCTGCCGACACGTTGGCGTTCGCGCGCAGCCGCAAGCCGGGCACCGCCAACGTCCGCATCTTCAACGCGTCGCAGAAGACGCACGGCTGGGAATCGCCCCACACCGTGTTGCAGATTGTCAACGACGACATGCCGTTCCTCGTCGACTCCGTCAGCATGGCGCTGGCAGAGATGGGCGTGGGTGTCCATGTGCTGGGCCATCCGTTGGTCCGTTTCACCCGCGACAAGGCCGGCAAGGTGTCGGCAGTGGGCGAGGGCAAGCACGAGTCGCTGATGCTGCTGGAAATCGAC
Source organism: Pseudoxanthomonas sp. PXM02 (assembly GCF_014851805.1). Taxonomy (GTDB): domain Bacteria; phylum Pseudomonadota; class Gammaproteobacteria; order Xanthomonadales; family Xanthomonadaceae; genus Pseudoxanthomonas_A. Next base: position 237,218 of record NZ_JACVAK010000001.1, on the reverse strand, counting down.
CGCCTGCCGCCGGAGGAAATGGCGCAGGTCGAGAAGCGCATCCGCAGCGTGCTGGATGAAGTCCGCGCCATCGTGCGCGACTGGTCCAGCATGCGCGAGAAGATGCTGGCACTGGCCGACGACATGGCGACCCGCCGGATGCCGGTGGACGATGATGGTCGTCGCGAAGCGCAGGAGTTCATGCGCTGGGCCGCTGCCGACCACTTCACCTTCTTCGGCTACCGCGAGTACCGCGTCGAAAAGAGCACCGGCATCCTCGCCGCCGTCGAAGACAGTGGCCTGGGCCTGCTGCGCGAGGGCGACACCACGCCGCCACGCAACATCAAGACGCTGGCCGCGCACTACCTGCCGCAGGGCGGTTCGGTGGATGCGCTGATCCTCACCAAGACCAACCGTCGCTCCACCGTGCACCGCCCGGGCAACATGGACTACATCGGTGTGCTGGAGTTCGACGCGCAGGGCAATCCGATTGCAGAACAGCGCTTCATCGGCCTGTACACGTCCAGCGCCTACAACCGCCGTCCGTGGGAAATCCCGCTGGTGCGCGAGCGCCACGAGTACGTGATGCAGAAGTCCGGCCTGTCGCCGAGCGGCCACAGCGGCAAGGCGCTGCGCCACATCCTGGAGACGCTGCCGCGCGAAGAGCTGTTCCAGTCCAGCGACGAGGAACTGTTCCGTACCTCGATGGGCATCCTCGGCCTGCAGGAGCGCGTCCGCAGCAAGCTGTTCCTGCGTCGCGACCGCTACGGCCGCTTCTATTCGGCGCTGGTCTACATCCCGCGCGAACGTTTCAACACCGACGTGCGCCTGCGCATCGAATCGCTGCTGAAGGACGCCATGCGGGGCGAGTACGTCGACAGCAGTGTGCTGCTCGGCGAGTCGCCGCTGGCCCAGCTGCACCTGACCATCCGTCCGAAGGCGGGCGAGCAGGTCGACGTGGACACCGCGTCGCTTGAGGCCGATATCGCCCACCTGCTGCGCAACTGGCAGGACGACCTGCGCGAGACCCTGATCAGCCGTCACGGCGAATCGCAGGGCCTGTTGCTGGCGGGCGGCTACGGCCGTGCGCTGCCCGCGGGCTACATCGAAGTCGTGTCGCCGGAAGGCGCTGCGCGCGATGTCGAGCACCTGGCCGCGCTCAACGGCAAGGACGATCTGCGCCTGAGCCTGCATGAGTCGCGCCGCAAGCGTCCCGGCCAGGGCCGCCTGCGCCTGAACCTGTACAAGCAGGAATCCGACATCCCGCTGTCCGACGCGCTGCCCCTGATGGAGAACATGGGCCTGCGCGTGATCTCGGAACATCCGTTCCGCCTGGAGACCGCGCAAGGTGCGCGTTACATCCAGGAGTTCGAAGTCGAGCCGGTGGGCGGCGACTTCGATGTCGAACGTCTGGCGCCCTCGTTCGAGGATGCCTTCGCCCGCGTGTGGCACGGAGACGCCGAGAACGACGGTTTCAACAAGCTGGTGCTGGGCGCCGGACTGGCCTGGCGCCAGGTCGCGCTGCTGCGCGGTTACTGCAAGTACCTGCTGCAGACGGGCGTGCCGTTCTCGCAGAGCTACGTCGAAGAGACGCTCAACCGTTATCCGCTGCTCGCCCGCCTGCTGGTGGAGCTGTTCGAAGCCCGCTTCGATCCGGCGACCGGCAGCGAGAGCAAGGCACAGATCAAGGAAGGCCAGGAGCGCTTCGCGGCACAGCTGAAGCCGCTGGCAGGCAGCGACGAGGCGGCGCAAAAGACGCTGGCCGCGCTGGTCGACGCGCGTGGCGGCAAGCGCGAGCAGCAGGTCGAGGCCGCGCACCAGGCGCTGCTGAAACTGATGGACCGCGTGTCCAGCCTGGACGAGGACCGCATCCTGCGCGGCTTCATGGGCGCCATCGAGGCGACCTTGCGCACCAGCTTCTACCAGCGTGGCAAGGACGGGCAGCCGGCGCACACGATCAGCTTCAAATTCGATTCGGCCAAGGTGCCGGACCTGCCCAAGCCGCGTCCGTATCGCGAGATCTTCGTGTACGGGCCGCGCGTCGAAGGCGTCCACCTGCGCTTTGGTCCGGTCGCGCGTGGCGGCCTGCGCTGGTCCGACCGCCGCGAGGATTTCCGTACCGAAGTGCTGGGACTGGTGAAGGCGCAGATGGTGAAGAACACCGTCATCGTGCCGGTCGGCGCGAAGGGTGGCTTCTTCGTCAAGCGTCCGCTGGTGGGCGGCGACCGCGATGCCGTGCTGGCCGAAGGCATCGCCTGCTACAAGCTGTTCATCCAGGGCCTGCTGGACATCACCGACAACATCGTCGGCAACAAGATCGTGCCGCCGGTCGACGTGGTGCGCCACGACCAGGACGATCCGTACCTGGTCGTCGCTGCCGACAAGGGCACGGCCACGTTCTCCGACATCGCCAACGGCCTGGCCATCGCGCACGGCTTCTGGATGGGCGACGCGTTCGCTTCCGGCGGTTCGGTGGGCTACGACCACAAGGGCATGGGCATCACCGCCCGCGGTGCGTGGGAGTCGGTCAAGCGCCACTTCCGCGCGATGAACCGCGACAGCCAGACCGAGGACTTCACCTGCGTCGGTATCGGCGACATGTCGGGCGACGTATTCGGCAACGGCATGCTGCTGTCCGAACACATCCGCCTGCTGGCCGCGTTCGACCACCGCCACATCTTCCTGGACCCCAATCCGGATGCGGCGAAGTCGTTCAAGGAACGCGACCGCATGTTCAAGGTGCCGCGTTCCAGCTGGGCCGATTACGACGCCAAGCTGATCTCCAAGGGCGGCGGCATCCATCCGCGCAGCGCCAAGTCGATCGAGATCACGCCGGAAGTGCGTGTCGCGCTCGGCATCGCCGACGGCGTGAAGTCGATGACGCCGAACGAGCTGATGAGCGCCATCCTGAAGTCGCCGGTCGACCTGCTGTGGAACGGCGGCATCGGTACCTACGTCAAGGCCGCCAGCGAGACGCATGCCGACGTCGGCGACCGCGCCAACAATGGTCTGCGGGTCGACGGCCGCGACCTGCGCTGCAAGGTGGTGGGCGAGGGCGGCAACCTCGGCCTGACCCAGCTGGGCCGCATCGAGGCCGCGCAGCACGGCGTGCTGCTCAACACCGACTTCATCGACAACTCCGCCGGCGTGGATACCTCGGACCACGAGGTGAACATCAAGATCCTGCTCAACGGCGTGGTGCAGGCGAAGAAGCTGTCGATGGACGCGCGCAACAAGCTGCTCGCGGACATGACGGACGAAGTAGCCGACCTGGTGCTGTGGGACAACTACCGCCAGAACCAGGCCATCAGCCTGATGGAGCGCATGAGCGTGTCGCGCCTGGGTTCCAAGCAGCACTTCATCCAGACGCTGGAATCGCAGGGCCTGCTGGACCGCCAGATCGAATTCCTGCCGTCCGATGCGGAACTGGCCGAACGCAAGGCACGCGGCCAGGGCCTGACCCGCCCGGAACTGTCGGTGCTGCTGTCGTACTCGAAGCTGGTGGCGTTCCAGCAATTGCTGGAATCCGACATCCCCGAGGATCCGTACCTGTCCAAGGAACTGCAGCGCTACTTCCCGCAGCCGCTGCAGAAGAAGTATGCCTCGGAGATGGAGAAGCACCGCCTGAAGCGCGAGATCATCGCCACGGCGGTCACCAACACCACCATCAACCGCATGGGCGCGACTTTCCTGCTGCGCATGCAGGAAGACACCGGCCGCTCGCCGGCGGAAGTTGCCAAGGCCTTCACCATCACGCGCGAGACGCTCGATGCGAGGGCGCTGTGGAACCAGATCGACGCGCTGGATGGCAAGGTACCGGAGTCGGTGCAGATCGACGCCCTGCAGGTCATCTGGCAGGTGCAGCGCAACTTCACCCGCTGGCTGCTGACCCGCCAGGGCCCGATCCCCGCGATCGCCACGGCGGTGGAGCGCTACCACGACGGCTTCAACGAGATCCGCGCGGCCGAGGGCGTGCTGCCGGATTCGCTGCGCCCGGCGTACAACGCCAGCCTGCAGGAGTGGAAGGACAAGGGTCTGCCGGCGGCACTGGCGGGCCAGATCGCCGCGCTGCCGTACCTGGAGCCTTCGTGCGACATCATCGAACTCGGACGTGCGCGCAAGCTCAAGCCGGTCGAGGTGTCGAAGGTCCATTACCGGCTGGGCGAAGCCCTGCACCTGCCGTGGTTGCAGGACCAGATCGAAGCCCTGAAGGTCGATGGCCGTTGGCATGCGGTGGCACGTGGCGTGTTGCGCGACGAACTCGCCGCGCATCAGCGCACCTTGACCAACCAGGTGCTGTCCCTGCCGGGCGGTAACGCCGACGCCAAGGTCAAAGCCTGGCTGGGTCGCGACGATGCCGGCTTGCGCTTTACGCTCAACATGCTCAACGAGCTGGCCGCGCAGAAGACGCTGGACTACCCGACGGCATCGGTGGCGGTGCAGCGGTTGGGGCAGCTGGCATCGCAGGGCTGAGCCGGTATCCCTGGCGATGAAAAGGGCGGCCTTCGGGCCGCCTTTTTTATGTACGCTGTACACGCCCGACGATGGAGCCACGGATGTCCGCGAATCCGACAATCGCCTTTCTCGCCAGTCCCACGCCTGAAGCACAGGAGGCGTTGGCGACGCTGCAGCGCGAACATGGCGCGCACGCCCCCGACCAGGCGGACGTGCTGTGCGCACTGGGAGGCGACGGGTTCATGCTGCAGACGCTGCACCGGCACGGCGCACTCGGCAAACCGGTGTTCGGCATGAAGCTGGGTACGGTGGGCTTTCTGATGAACCACTATCGCGCCGATGATCTGGTCGAGCGCATCGCCGCCGCCGAACCGGCCAAACTGCGTCCGCTGGAGATGCTGGCGTTGACCGAGTCCGGCACCACCACTGCATCGCTGGCGTACAACGAGGTGTCGCTGCTGCGACAGACGCGGCAGGCCGCCCATCTCTGCATCGACCTCAATGGAGAGACGCGGCTGGACGAGCTGATCTGCGATGGCGTGCTGACCGCGACACCAGCCGGCAGCACCGCATACAACTTCTCGGCGCATGGCCCCATCCTGCCGCTGGGCTCGCACACCATCGCGCTGACCCCGATCGCGCCGTTCCGCCCGCGCCGCTGGCGCGGTGCCATCCTGAAGGCCGATACGGAAGTGCGCTTCCGTGTGCTGGACCCCTACAAGCGTCCCGTCAGCGCCACGGCCGATTCGCACGAAGTGCGCGACGTGGTGGAAGTGACCATCCGCGAATCGCGCGACCGCACGGTGACGCTGCTGTTCGATCGCGAGCACAACCTCGAAGAGCGCATCCTCAGCGAGCAGTTCATGACCTGAGCGAGGCGCGATGTCCTTACGGACGTCACGCTTTCGCCGCGTTGCGGCTTGCCGGTGCGCTGCACGCGTGCTATCCAGCCCCCGTAGCGGTTCGGTTCGCATCCACCCGGGGAGGAGTCCAGATGCCATTGAAGTGCGCGTTGGCGCTGTGCGCCCTGCTGGTCGTGGCCGATACGGCTGCCTGCAACCTGTCCACTGGCGTCACGCCTTTCGCAAAGGGAGCGGGCGTGCAGGCCGTCGAGGATGCCGGCCTGAAACCGCCGGTGCTGGAACTGGTCAGCCTGACCCGCGGCGTGGACGGACGCGCCTCCTGCGACGCCAGTGGACTGCTGACGCTGCGCGTGGAGTGGCCGCGCGGCACGGACTACAAGATCCGCGACCTGGGTTTCGAGTTCCGCGTGGTGGGCGATGATGCGCTGGCAATCTTTCCGCCCGCGCCCGTCGTGGCGCCCGTCGAAGGCAAGCGCAGCGAGTTCGTGTTCCTGTGGCGGGACGGGCCACCGGCCCAGCAGGCGCGTATCGATCTGGTCGTCGAAGTCCGGGCGGTGACTGCGGACAACCGCCGCGGTCCACCCGCGCAGTTGCGCATCGCCGCGGCGCCCGGAGGCTAGCTGCCGTCTCGCCTCCTGCGCCATGGATCGCCGATACTGTGCGCATGGCCGATAACACCCCCCGCCTGCTGACCGTTGCCGTCACCTCGCGCGCCCTGTTCGATCTGGAAGAGAGCCACACGCTGTACGAGCGCGAGGGTGTGCAGGCCTATGCCGACTACCAGCGCACGCACGAGGACGACGTGCTCGCCCCAGGCATCGCTTTCCCGGTCGTACGCAAGCTGCTGGCTCTGAATGCCGGGGCACCCGCGGATACGCCGCGCGTCGAAGTGATCCTGCTATCGCGCAACTCGGCCGACACTGGCCTGCGCATCTTCAATTCCATCCAGCACTACGGGCTGGGCATCGTGCGCGCGACGTTCACTGCCGGCGAACCGACCTGGCCCTACGTGAAGCCGTTCGGCACCGACCTGTTCCTGTCCGCCAATCCGGATTCCGTGCGGCGGTCGCTGGAGCACGGCATCGCCGCGGCAACCATCCTGCCCGCCGGTGCACCGCAGCTGCGCCACGAACACCAGTTGCGCATCGCCTTCGACGGTGACGCCGTCATTTTCGGGGATGAGAGCGAACGGATTTCGCGCGAACAGGGCGTCGAAGCATTCGGCAAGCACGAACAGGCGCGCGCACGCGAGCCGTTGTCAGGCGGTCCGTTCCGCAATTTCCTGTCGGCCCTGCACCAGTTGCAGCAGGTGTTTCCGGCGGACGAGCGCTCGCCGATCCGCACCGCACTTGTCACTGCGCGCTCCGCGCCCGCGCACGAGCGCGTGATCCGTACGCTACGGGAGTGGGGCGTGCGCCTGGACGAAGCACTGTTCCTGGGCGGACGCCACAAGGGCCCGTTCCTCGAAGCCTTCGGTGCCGACATCTTCTTCGACGACTCGCAGCACAACATCGACAGCGCGCGCCAGCACGTCGCGGCCGGCCACGTGCCGCATGGCGTGGCGAATCCCTGATGTCGACGGGCCGCTTACAGCGGCAGGCGGATATCGGTCAGCCGCCAGCGCAGGCCTTGCCGGCTGAGGACGAACACCACCGGCTGGCCGTTTTCGTCATGCACGGTGGCGGTGAAGCGCGACAGCGACTCGTAGTGATGCTCGGCGTCCTTGAGCGGTTCCGCCGGCACGGCCGGGGCGTAGGTGTCACCGCCCACGGTCTCGCCGATGGCACGCTTCCAGGTGGCGCGCCCCTCCAGCACGGCCGCGATACCCATCGGGGTGACCAGCGTGTCCACGCCGCGGCCGAGCACCTGGTTGGCGATCGACAGGGCGGCTGCGCCGAACAGGTTGGATGACACCTCCGGTCCCGCCTTGCGCGCCAAGTAGTCTTCCACCTGCGCGCGCAGGTTGACCCGCAGGGAGGGGAAGTCGACATGCTTCTGCAGCTTCGCCGTGTCCTGCTCCGCCAGTGCGGTGCGGATGCCATGGATGGCCAGGTACGGTCCAGCCACCACGTAGGCAACCAGTCCCAGGACGATGGCCAGCAGTACGCCACCCACGAGCCACTTCTTCATTGGCGAGCCCTGCATCGGTGCGTCCTCCGGGTCAGAATTCCAGGTCCAGCGCGGCACACAGGTAGTCGACGAACGGGCCCAGCGTCTTCAGGTCGCCTGCCAGCGTCTGGCGCAGGCGCGGCCCGGTCATCGTCGCATCGTCCAGCGAGCGCCAGAAGACGAAGTTGCGGTGCTTCAGATCCTCGATGAACTCGAAGTCCGCCGGAAAACCACGCGGCGGGCGCACCAGTTTCTCGCTTTCCTCGAATTCGAAACGCCGGCGGAAGCCGGGATCGTGTGCGGCCTTCTTCCAGCTGCCCGGATTGTCGAGGATGAACTGGCGAACGCGACGCTGGGTGTCGGGTTCGGGATGCCACAGTCCCGCGCCGACGAAACACTCGCCGGGCTGCAGATGCAGATAGAAAGACGGTGCGGGCACCTGCTTGTGGCGCTCGTGGTACAGGCGTGCGCCTTGCCAGGACTTGTACGGCGACTTGTCGTTGGAGAAGCGGGCATCGCGGTAGATGCGGAACAGCGAACCGCCGACCGTCTTCGGGTCGGCACGGAAATGCAGGCTGACCGCCGCCAGATCCGGCTGCATATCGGTCAGCAGCCGCAGGAACGGCTGACGGACGTGGTCTTCGTACTGCGCCTTGTGGTCGTTGAACCAGGTCTTGTCGTTGTGGCGCGCCAGCCCGCGCAGGAACTTGAAACTGGCATCGGAAAAGTAGGTGGCCATGGCGCCATTCTAGTCAGGCCGGTGTCATGGAACCGACAAGACTGCCCTCGATGTCCGCTTACAGGCTGGCCTGCACGTCGTCGCGCCACTGCTGGATCCTGTCCAGCAGCGCGAGGCGGTCCGCATTCCCGGCTTCGGTCTGTCGCAACTGGGCGACTTCCGCGTCGAAGCTTTCGAAGGTGTACTCGGACAGACCAGTGTCCGTCGCCAGCCGCTGGCGCCGGTAATCGTCCCAGCGCTGGCGCTCCGCGGCAGACAGGGTATCGGGCCAGTTACGTGCGCGGAACCGGAACAGCAGCTCCGGCAGTCGCGCATCGCGGAAGCCGAAGTCGCGCTGGCCGAGCAGGGGAGGCGGGGTGGTGCGCACGTCGGTGAAGCGGCGCTTGTCCGTATCTGCCAGGAAGCCACTGTAGAGCGAACCGTCGACATCGCCGGGCTCGAAGCTTCGCTCGGTGGAGAAGACACGGCGCACGGTTTCGGCCAGGTCGGGACCCGCTTCGCGCAGGATCGCGGCATGGCGCTCGCAACGGGCGGGATCGATGCCGAGCCGGTCCATGTCGGCGGGTCGTAGGTGCGACCAGGCCACCAGCGCCGGTGCGCGATTCAGATGGACTTCCTTCAGCGGGATCCGCTGTTCGCCTTCCGGCAAGTCAGCCGCCGGCGTGTAGAGCCGGTCGGCGATATCCTCCGGCGACATCGACAGCAGCGGCGTGGGGTCGCTGTCCAGATCGAACACCACAACCCGGTTGTCGATGCGCGGATGCCGCGCCAGCGGCAATACCGGGGCAGCGCACAGCCGGTTCGCCGGATAGCGTTGCGACACATGCAGGACCGGCAGCATGGCCGTCGTATCCAGCAGGCGCGCCGCGAAGCGCTTGTCGCGCAGCTGCAGTGCGTATTCCCACAAGCGCGGCTGCGACTGCCGCATCAGGCGCGCCAGCCCGATGGTGGCGTATACGTCCGACAGCGCCTCGTGCGCGTCGCCCTCGCGCACGCGGTTGGCGAGGGCGAGCTGTTCCAGCTTGAACGAGGTGGCGCCGTCGTCGCGCTTCGGCCAGACGATCCCGTCCGGACGCAGCGCGTGCATCAGCCGCATCACGTCCAGCAGGTCCCAACGCGAGTTGCCGCCGCGCCATTCGCGTTCGTAGGGCTCGTGGAAGTTGCGGAACAGCCCGTGGCGTACGAACTCGTCGTCGAAGCGCAGGCTGTTGTAGCCCAGCGTGCAGGTTTCCGGGCGGCCCATCTCGTCGGCGATGCGGGCGAAGGCTTCGGCTTCGTTGACGCCTTCGCGCAGGGCCTGCTGCGGCGTGATGCCGGTGATCAGCGTGGCGACGGGCGAGGGGAGCAGGTCATCGGCCGGCTGCACGAAGAAGCTGATCGGTTCGTCGATGACTTCGAGCGCCGGCGTGGTGCGCACGGCGGCGAACTGCGCGATCCGGCTGCGCCGAGGGTCGGCGCCGAAGGTTTCCAGGTCGTAGAAGAGGAAGCTGGCGCTCACGCCACCGCCTCCTCCAGCACCGGCAGAAGGCCATGGACGTCGGCGTCAACGGCGGCCCAGTCGACACCGTCGAGCGACGCGCGGCCGACGGTATGCCGTACCAGCAGGTCGCGCTGCACATGGCTGCGGTGTTGCGCCACCGCGTACGGGATGCGCATGAAACTGACCATCGTGTAGTGCGGGACGAAACGCTGCGGGTGGCGCTCCTGCAGCGCCAGTTCCAGTTCGCGCTGGAGCAGGAAGCCGCTGTCGTCGACCTTGTCACGCATCTCTACGTAGTTTTCCAGCGCCATCTCCTGGATGGCCAGCGCGTTCGGCTTGCGCTCGGCCTCGAACGCGGCGAACGCGTCGGCCAGGCTGTGAGTTGCCTGCAAATGGCGTGCAAGTGACACGCAATCCTCGAAGGCGCAGTTCATGCCCTGGCCGTGGAACGGCACCATGGCGTGAGCCGCGTCGCCGAGCAACACGGCCTGGCCGCCGAGATGCCAGCGGTCGAGATACAGCGTGGCCAGCAGGCCGGTGGGGTTCGTCTCCCAGTCCTGCTCCAGGTCCGGTATCAAGGGAATGGCGTCAGGGAAGTCGCGCAGGAACAGCGCCTTCGCGTCCTTGCCCGTGCGCACGCTGGCGAAGCTGGGATCGCCCTGGTTGGGCAGGAACAGCGTCACGGTGAACGTGCGCTCGTCATTCGGCAGCGCAATACACATGTAGTGGCCGCGCGGCCAGATGTGCAACGCATTCGGCTCCATCATGAAGCTTCCATCGGCCGACGGCGGGATTTCCAGTTCCTTGTACGAGTGGTCGAGGAACTCGGTGCGTTCGCCGAGATCCTCCTGCGAGAGCATCGCGCCGCGCAGCGAGGAGCCTGCGCCGTCCGCGCCGACCAGCGCCATGAAGGGGGTCGGATGCTTGCTGCCGTCCCGGTCGTCGGCGAAATGCGCGATGCGCCCGTCGAAGTCCACCTTGTCCAGCCGATGGTTGAAGTGGAGCGTCGCGCCTGCCTTCTCGGCGAGGTCCAGCAGCGTGATGTTCAGGTCGCCGCGATGGATCGACCAGATCACCTCGTTGTCGTCGCGACCGTAGCGCTGGAGCTGCAGCCGCCCGTCCAGCGCATGCACCATCCGCCCGCGCATCATCACGGCCTGACGCATCACCGCATCGTCGGCATCCGCCATGCGCAGGGCGTGACGGCCGCGTTCGGTCAGCGCCAGGTTGATCGAACGTCCCCCGGCATAGCCCTGCACACGCGGGTCGCCGCGCTTCTCGAACACGTCCACGCGCCAGCCGGCACGCGCCATCAACGTGGCCAGCAGCGCGCCGGCCAGGCCGGCGCCGATGATGGTGATCGAGCGAGTGTCTTCAGTAGTGTCCAAAGCTTTGATCCGTCATCCCCGCGAAGGCGGGGACCCAGTGACTTGGCCCTGACCGATGATGTCGTGCCAGAGATCGTTCCAGTAAGGATTGGATTGCTCGATAAGCCGGATTTTCCATGCCCTTTCCCACTTCTTCAGTCGCTTCTCCCTAGTGATGGCAGCATCCATCGTCTCGTGAAGCTCGTACCACACCAGCTGCGTGACACCATATCGATGAGAGAAGCCTGGGACTGCATGATGGCGATGTTGCCAGATACGTCCCACGAGATCGCTGGTGACGCCAATGTAGAGCGTTCCGTTGCGCTGGCTGGACAACATATAGGTGGCCGGTTGCTTGTCCATAAGCGTCCGTTGTGTAGCGAAGTCGCTGGGTTCCTGCCTGCGCGGGAATGACGGGTTCCCTATGCGTCGGGCTTGTCAGAATCCCCGCCACGTCTCGACTTCCTCGACGAAGCGGTGGACATCCATGTAGCGGTTGTAGAGCGGAGCGGGGGAGATGCGGATCACGTCCGGTTCGCGCCAGTCGCCGACCGTGCCGACGGACAGCAGGTACTCGAACAGTTCGCGCCCGCGCTCGCGCCCGCCGATCACGCGCAACGACAACTGCGCGCCGCGCTGGGCGGTGTCGGCGGGCGTGATGATCTGCAGCACGTCCGACAGTCGCGCCTGGATCAAGGCTTCCAGCAGACCGGTGATCTTCAGCGACTTGGTGCGGATCGCCTCCATGCCGCCGGCCTTCTCGAACAGTTCCAGCGACGCGCGCAACGGTGCGAGGCCGAGGATCGGTGGATTGCTGAGCTGCCAACCTTCGGCACCGGGCGTCGGCACGAACGCCGGCCCCATGCGGAAACGGGTTTCCTTCTCGTGGCCCCACCAACCTGCGAACCGCGGCCGGTCGGTGTTCGCATGGCGTGCATGCACGAAGCAGCCCGCCACCGCACCGGGACCGGAGTTCAGGTACTTGTAGTGGCACCACACGGCGAAATCGACGCCGCTGTCGTGCAGACGCAGCGGCAGGTTGCCGACGGCGTGCGCCAGATCGACACCGACGATGGCGCCCTGCGCATGACCGAGGCGCGCGATCTCGGCCAGGTCGAAGGCCTGGCCGGTGCGGTACTGGATGCCGGGCCACAGCACCAGCGCCAGGCGCGGACCGTGTTCGGCGATGGCGCGTTCGATCGCCGCCATCGACAGCGTGCCGTCGGGCTGGTCGGGTTCCACTTCGATCAGGTCGGTCGCGGGATCGAAGCCATGGAAACGCACCTGCGATTCCATCGCGTGACGGTCCGACGGGAACGCACCCGCTTCCATCAGGATCGCCGGGCGCTCCGCCGTAGGGCGGTAGAAGCTGACCATCATCAGGTGCAGGTTGGTGGTCAGCGTGTTCATCGCCACCACCTCGGCCGGCTCGGCGCCGACCACGCGCGCCAGCGGTTCGCGCACCAGTTCGTGGTACGTCATCCACTGCGCGTTGCCGGTGAAATGGCCTTCGACGGCCTCGGTGGACCACTTGTCCAGCACCTCGTTGAGGTAGGTGCGCGCACCTTTCGGCTGCAGGCCCAGCGAGTTGCCGCAGAAGTAGATCTGGTCGTTGTGCTTGTGGCGTGGAATCAGGAACTCGTTGCGGAGCGCACGCAGCGGGTCGGCGGCGTCGAGGGCGATGATGTGGGTGCGGGACAGCGGGTCGGTCATGGATGCGTCGGTGGACTAAATGAAATGTTGTGGGAGCGACGTGAGTCGCGATGAGGCTTTACAGGGATTCATTGATCGCGACTTACGTCGTTCCCACAGGTGCGGCGTCACAGGAACCTCGCCGCGGACAGGCCCAGCCATTCCAGCGCAGTGCCGTGATACAGGCGTGCCTGCTGTGGCTCGTCCAGCCCCAGCGCGGCGATGCCGGCGCCCGGCTCCTGTTCGCCCAGCGGGAAGGGGTAGTCGGTGCCCAGCATGACGCGCTCGTGGCCGACGGTATCCAGCAGGTAGCGCAGCGCGCGCGGATCGGCGACCCAGGAGTCGAAGTACACGCGGCCCAGGTAGTCGCGCGGATTGCGCGGGTTGTCGGTGGCCACCAGGTCCGGCCGCATGTTGAAGCCGTGCTCGATACGGCCGATGGTGTAAGGGAAGCTGCCGCCACCGTGGGCGAAGCAGACCTTGAGCTGCGGCAGGCGCTCCAGCACGCCACCGAAGATCAGGCTGCAGGCGGCGCGCGACTGTTCGGCGGGCATGCCGACCAGCCAGGGCAGCCAGTACTTCTGCATCGACGCGGCGCCCATCATGTCCCACGGATGCACCAGGATGGCGGCACCGAGCTCGCTGGCGGCCTGGAAGAACTCGAACAGCTCGGGCGCGTCCAGGTTCCAGTCGTTGACGTGGCTGCCGATCTGCACGCCCTGCAGGCCCAACTGGTCCATGCAGCGCTCGAGCTCCTGCACGGCCAAGCGGGGCGACTGCATCGGCACGGTGCCGATGCCGGCGTAATGGCGGGGATAGTCGCGGCAGGCGGCGGCGGTGTGGTCGTTGAGCGCCTGGTGAAGTTCCAGCGCGTGATGCGGTTTGGCCCAGTAGCTGAACATCACCGGCACCGTGCTGATCACCTGCACCTGCACGCCGAACTGGGCGTAGTCGGCGATACGTTCCTCGGGATCCCAGGTCTTGGGCCAGATTTCGCGGAAGAACTTGCCGTCCTTGTAGATGCGGTGCCGCCCGTCGTCGCCGTGGTGGATCACCGGGAAGCGCAGGTCGCCGTACTTGGCCGCGAGGTCGGGCCAGTCGCGGGGCAGGAAGTGCGCATGGGTGTCGATCTTCAGCATCGTCGGATTGTAGGGGCAGCGTGCGCGGGATTCGCGCTGCACTGCCGAAAGCTGCACGCAGTGCGAGAGGCGTGCGCTGTCATTTTTCCAGCGCGTCCGACACGCGCTCGCAAGCGGCGATCAGGTCGTTGACCAGGCGTTGGTCGACGTCCACGTGACCCTCGTATTCGGCCAGGTTGCGCAGGTCATGCGCCTTGGCCAGTACGCGCCATACCTCGGGTCCGAGGCCCAGCGTATGGGGCAGCACCTGGAAGACGATGTAGCGGTGGCGTGCGCGGAAGCCGGCGCGGCGCAACGCCGCCAAGCTCAGGGCGTGGGCCGCGTTGTAAGCCAGGTCGAAGCGGCTTTCCAGCGACAGGGCGTCGTTGTGCGCATCGGCCAGGCGGGCCAACCCCGAGCGCAACAGGCCGGCGGTTTCCTTCTTGTCGGGAGGCTCGGCACTGAGCGGGCCGCTGTGGGTGGCCAGCTTCTCAAGCGGCGAGGTCATCTTCGCCCCCGATCAGCCACTGACGCGGTTGCTGCAGTACGCGGGTAACGAAGCTGTTGCCGGCATCGAGGCGGCTGCGCAGTTCATCACGTGCGTACACAGTGGGATTGATCTGACGACCCAGCCGTTCCGCCACCGGGTGCAGGGCCAGCATGATGTCGGCGTAGGCCAGGTCGTCGGCGATCACCATCAGGTCGATATCGCTGCGGGTGGTGTCGCTGCCTTTGGCAATCGAGCCGTAGAGGAAGGCCGCGTGGATGCCGCTGGCCAGCGGCGCGAGCGCTTCGCGCAACGGTTCGGCCAGTCCGAACGTCTTGCGGACGATCGATGCCAGTTCGTCATGGATCGGCGCGTCGGGATTGGCGCGGTAGCGCTTCTGGTTGCCGACATGTTCGACGGTGAGCAGCCCACTGCCGGCCAGCCGGGCCAGCTCGCGCTGGACGGCGCCACTGCCGGCGCCCGTGGCCTGGATCAGTTCATTGACCGCGTAGCTGCGCCCGGATTCGCCGAACAGGCAGGCCAGCACGCGCTGCTGGGTGGTAGTGAAGAGGGCGCCCGACAGGCTGGCGGTGGCATAGCGTGCCGCCGCCTCGCTGACCTTCCCGGATCGGGGGGTGTCGTTCATGCCCATATCGGGCACGATAATGCCCAGATTGGGCAAGTGCAAGCTCAGGTGATGTCGGCCTGCGAATCGGCCTGCATCTCGTAGCGGCTGGGCCGGGGATTCAGGTGGCCGCAGGCCTTGCAGGTGCGCAGGTCGTCGTTGCGGTAGAAAGCCTCGAACACGCGGAAGAAGTCCTGCTCGATATCGTTGAGGTGGAAGTATTCTTCGTAGACCTTGTGGTTGCAGCGCTCGCAGAACCACAGCAGGCCATCGTCCTCGTGCGGCAGGCGCTTGCGCTCGATCACCAGGCCGACGGAGCCTGGCATGCGTTGCGGCGAATGCGGCACCCGCGGCGGCAGCAGGAAGATCTCGCCGGCCCGGATCGGGATGTCGCGTACGGCGCCATCCTCCTGGATGCGCAGCACCATCTCGCCCTCCAACTGGTAGAACCACTCCGGACCCTCGTCCCAGTGGTAGTCGGTGCGCGCGTTCGGGCCACCGACCACCATCACGATGAAGTCGCCGTCGTAGATGACCTTGTTACCCACCGGCGGCTTCAGCAGGTGGCGGTGCTCGTCGATCCAGGCCTGGAAGTTGAGTGGATTCGGCAGCATGTCAGCCCCCTTTGGGCGCTTTCGCAGCGTCGTTCTTCAGATCTTCGATGCGCGGGGCAGGATCACGGAGTGGAACGCCGGCATTGCGCGCCATCTCCGCAGTCCGTGCCCGTGATTCCGCCAGCGTGAGGCCCGTCATGCTCTTGCGCTGCTCGTCGGTGACCGCGTCTTCCGCCACGGGATACAGGTACATCCCGGTCGCATCGCTCAGGAATTGTGTTGCGTACCACTGCGGCTGCTGTTGCCTCATCAGCAGGCGATCCCACGACGCCGCGACCAGCCAGCGTCGCCGTTTCTCTTCCGGCGCCAAGTTCATCGCCAGTGTCGCCAGCGCATGGGCCATCCGGATGTCGTCCGCCGTGTCTCCATGCTGGAACACCCACGCTGCGTTCTCGTAATCGCTGCCGGTACGCAGGGCGCCTTCGCGTATCAGCGCCTTCACGCGAGCCAGCCGCGCGGCGTCGCGAGGCGCCACCTTTGTCCAGTCGATGGCCCCCTGCCGGTCCGCCTGGTCCTGTTGACGAAGGGACGCCAACTCGCCGTTGTCCGCGAGTGTCTCGCGCGCCGATGCGTTGACGCTCAGCAACAGGAAGAACAGCGTGGCGAGCAACCGATGCTTCATGGGGTCCTTTCCCTGGGCACGTGGGCGATGCATTTCAGTTCTATGGAGATCGGCGTGGGTAGGGCGGTGATACCAAGCGTGGTGCGGCAGGGAGCCGTGGCCGCATCCGGGAAGTATTCCGCCCACACCCGGTTGTAGCCGGCGAAGTCGCCGGCCATATCGGTGAGGTAGACGGTCACGTCCGCCAGGTCTTCCCAGCGCGCATCGCTGGCGTCGAGCACCGCGCGTACGTTGGCGAAAACGGCGTGCGTCTGCGCCTCGATGCCCGCGGGAATCGCGTTGGTCGCCGGCTCGCGCGGGCCGATGCCGGAGAGGAACAGCAGGTCGCCGACGCGTCGCGCATGCGGGTAGTGACCTACAGGCTTCGGTGCGCCGCCGGCATGTACGGCATCACTCATCGCGCTTGCCCTTGACCGGTACGCCCGACAACGCGCGCTGGTAGGCGGGCTGCAGTTCGTCCTGGGCCGCGATGTCCATGCCGAGTTCGCGCACGCGGCCATCGAACAGGCTATAGACCCAGCCGTGGATCGCCAGCGGCTGTCCGCGTGCCCAGGCGTCCTGCACGACGGTGGTCTGGCAGACGTTGAAGACCTGCTCGATGACATTCAGTTCGCACAGGCGGGCGTGGCGCAGCGACTCCGTGTCGACCTGTTCGAGCAACGCGTTGTGCTTCAACGCGACGTCGGCCACGTGGCGCAGCCAGTTGTCGGCCAGGCCCACGCGCAGGCCGGTCATCGCGGCGTGCACGCCGCCGCAGCCGTAGTGACCGACCAGCAGGATGTGTTCGACCTTGAGGATATCGACGGCGAACTGGATCACCGACAGCGCATTGAGGTCGCCATGCGACATCACGTTGGCGATGTTGCGATGGACGAAGACCTCACCCGGGTCCAGGCCCAGGATCTGGTTAGCAGGCACGCGCGAATCGGAACAGCCGATCCACAGGTAGCGCGGCGATTGCTGTTGCGACAGCCGCTTGAAGAAACCGGGGTCCTCCTGCTTGATGCGGGCGGCCCAGTCGCGGTTGTTCTGCAGCAGTTTCTCGAGTTCGGATTGATCAGACATCGTGTGTATTCGTCCTCAGCGCAACGCCACGCAGACGTTCTTGGGTTCGGTGAAGAAACGCATGGCTTCCAGGCCGCCTTCGCGACCCAGGCCTGACGATCCCGTGCCGCCGAAAGGCGTGCGCAGGTCGCGCGTCATCCAGGTATTGATCCAGACAATGCCGGCGCGCAGACGCGCGGCCAGGCGATGGGCGCGGTCCAGATCGCGCGTCCACACGGTCGCTGCCAGCCCGTAGTCGCTGGCATTGGCCAGCGCGAGTGCATGCGCTTCGTCCTCGAAGGACTGCAGCGTAACCACCGGCCCGAAGATCTCTTCGCGGTTGGTGGTGGCCTCGGGGCCCAGGCCGTCGATCACGGTCGGCGCGATGTACCAGCCCGGCCGCTCCAGTGGCTGGCCACCGGCCAGGACGCGGCCGCCTTCCAGACGGGCGCGCTGAATGCAGGCCAGCACCTTGTCGAACTGCGCCTGCGACACCATCGCGCCAAGGCGTGTGGCGGGATCGTCGAGCGGGCCGGCTTTCAGGTCGCGGACGCGCTCGAGCAGGGCGTCGCGAAACTCATCGTAGATGGCCTGCTGAACCAGCAGGCGCGAGCCGCACAGGCAGATCTGGCCGGCGTTCTGGAACGCGGAGCGGAGCAGGGTATCCAGATGCGCACGCCAGTCGCTGTTGGCGAACACCAGCGTCGCGTTCTTGCCGCCCAGTTCCAGCGACACCTTCTTGAGTTGCGGGCCGGCGAGGCCCGCGATGCGCCGCCCGACCGCCGTACTGCCGGTGAACGACACTGCCTTGATCGCCGGGTGCAACACCAGTGGCTCGCCAACGGCCGGTCCGGTGCCATGCACAATATTCAGTACGCTGCGCGGCAGGCCGACTTCGGCGGCCAGTTCGCCCAGCATCGTCGCGGTCGCAGGCGTGATTTCGGAGGGCTTGGCGACCACCGTGTTGCCGGCGGCCAGCGCGGGCGCGATCTTCCAGGTGAACAGGTAGAGCGGCAGGTTCCAGGGTGAGATCGCAGCCACCACGCCCAGCGGTTGGCGCAGTGTGTAGTTCAGCCCGGCTTCGCCATGGTGCGACTCGCTGGCGAACTGGGTGGCCGCGTGCGCGAAGAAGCGCAGGTTGGCGACGGCGCGCGGAATTTCGATGTCGCGGGCCAGTGCCAGAGGTTTGCCGGTGTCGCGCGACTCGGCCGCAGCGAAGGCGTCGCGCCGCTGCTCCAGCGCATCGGCCAGTTTCTCCAGCCATCGTGACCGCTCGCTTGTCGTGAGTCCCGACCACAGGGGGAAGGCGTTCTCGGCTGCCTGCACGGCCAGCAGCACGTCGCTTTCGCTGCCCTCGGCGACCTCGGCGTAAACCTCGCCGGATGCCGGCTCGAACACGGGACGCCAGGCGCTGCCGGTGCGCGGTTCGCCTTCGATGAAGTGGCCGAAGCGGTCCATGCCCACTAGCTTAACCCGGCTGGCAAGCCCCCCGTCCCGCCGCCTCAGATCGACTGCATGCGACCGCCGTCCACGGCGAGGCTGACGCCGGTGATGTACCCGGCCGCCGGTGAAGCCAGGAAGGCGATGGCGGCAGCGATTTCGTGGGCCTCGGCGAACCGGCCGGCGGGTACGGAGGCCAGCATGGCGGCGCTGATCGCGGACTCGTCCTTGCCGGTGGCCTGCACGCGATCGCGCAGGATCTGCTCCAGCCGCTGCGTGCGCGTGTAGCCGGGCAGCAAGTTGTTGACGGTGATGCCGTCGGCGCCGAGCTCCTTCGACAGCGTTTTGGCCCAGCTGGCCACCGCGCCGCGGATCGTGTTGGACACGCCGAGGTTGGCGATGGGCTCCTTCACCGAGGTGGAGACGACGTTGACGATGCGACCCCAGCCGGCGCTGCGCATGCCGGGCACCGTCAGTTGCGACAGTGCCTGGTTGGCGAGCAGATGACGCTGGAATGCCGCCAGATAGTCGCTCGCGCCGGCATCGATGGCGCGTCCACCCGGCGGGCCGCCGGTGTTATTGATGAGGATGTGTACCGGCCGTTCCGCTACCAGACGGCCAACCTTGTCCTGCAAAGTCTCAGCGTCCGATACGTCGGTGGCGATGCTGTCATGCCGCTGTCCGTCCGCGACGCGGGGCAGGGCGGCCGCTACCTCCGTCAGTACCTCTGCACGGCGGGCCAGTACGGTGACGTCGGCGCCCAGCAGGGCGAGCTCATGGGCGGCGGCACGACCGATGCCTTCGGAAGCGCCGCAGACCAGGGCGTGCCTGCCGGCGAGATTGAGGTCCATGCGTCGTTCCCGGAATGACAGGGCGTCGAGTGTAGCTCTGCCGAGTACGCGATGCGGGATGTGTGGTGTGGGAGCGACGTAAGTCGCGATGCTCTCCCTCCCCAGGCTCGGGGCATGAATCCCGCTTCGCGACTTACGTCGCTCCCACACCGTCTGTCCGGTGGGCGAGGCGCTCGCGCATGAGATCGGATACCGCCACATTGTCTTCGCCGCCCAGTTTCTGAAGTGCTGCAGCGGCGCCTTCGACATTGGCGACCGGATGGTTCTGGCTGAGCTTGAACTTCAATTCAACGCGCTCCACCACGAAACGGAAGCCGACGATGCCGCGCAGCTGGCGGACATGGTCGTCGCGGTCGTGTTCGAAGCGCCAGTCGTTGCCGACGTGCGCTTCATTGATCTGGCTGAGCCGGTCGACGATTGAGGCCAGTTCGGCCGTGTCATCGGTGGTATGCAGCACACCATGCAGGTGTGCGACCGCGTAGTTCCAGGTCGGCACGCGGGCGGCTTCTTCCTTGTCCGCGTACCAGCCCGGCGACACATAGGCATGCGGTCCATGCACGATCATCAGTGCCGGGCCGGCATGTCGTGCCTGCGGATTCGGTCGGGCCCAGTGGCCTTCGATGACGATGCGGTCCCCGTCGCGCGCGTACAGCACCGGAAGATGGCTGACGACCGGCAGTCCGTCGGCCACGGTTACCAGGGTGACGAAGGCATCGCGCGCGATCAGCCGGTCGAGTTCGGCAAGGTCGGTTTCGACGAATGCGCGCGGCGTGTACATGAAGGGCTCAGGCGCGGGCGCCGAGCGACTGCACCATCTGCGGCACCAGGGCGGCATCGTCGTCGCCTTGCGGCGGCTGCACGCCGGTCAACGAGAAGCCGCGTCCCAGTGCGTCTTCTTCGTCCAGGCCGTCGAATGCGACGAACTCCGCATCGAACAGCGCAGCGCGGGCGCTGTCTTCGCTGTCGTAGGGCAGGGTGTTGCCGTCGCTGTCCAGCACCTCGGCGGTGCCGGCTTCCAGCAGGCGCAGGCGGGCCCAGATCAGCGTGCGACCCAACGAGGCGATGTACCAGTCTTCGCGGATAAAGGGATTCATGCGAAGGCCTCCGCCCACAGCGCGAGTAGGCCGGCCATCAGCAGGCCGAACATGATGACGCACAGCGAAATGCGGGCCGGTGTCGCCAGACCCGACAGCGAGGTATCCGCAATCCGGCGGTAGTCGCCCGACAGCAGCCAACGCAGTGCGACAGGTTTCAGGAACGCGCCTTCGCCCCACTGCGCGCCGAGCGCGCCGTGGCGGTCACGCACGTGCACCAGCGTGAGCGGCCAGAAGATCACGAACGCGCAGAACCCGGCGATGGCCACACCGACGAAGCAAAGGGCGAAGAACAGGATCATCAGAACTCCGCGTTGCCCGGCGCGCGCGGGTAGGCGATGGCGTCGCGGATGTTGCTCAGGCCGCACACGTACACCACCAGGCGCTCGAAGCCGAGGCCGAAGCCGGCGTGCGGCACCGAGCCGTAGCGGCGGAAGTCGCGGTACCAGCCGTAATGCGCCGGATCCAGGCCGAACTGCGCCATGCGCGCGTCCAGCACGTCCAGGCGCTCTTCACGCTGGCTGCCGCCGATGATCTCGCCGATGCCGGGCGCCAGCACGTCCATCGCGGCGACGGTCTTGCCGTCGTCGTTCAGGCGCATGTAGAACGCCTTGAAATGCTCGGGGTAGTTGGTGACTACCACCGGCCGTCCCACATGCTGCTCGGTCAGCCAGCGCTCGTGTTCGGTCTGCAGGTCCAGGCCCCATTCGACCGGGAACTCGAACTTCTGCCCGGACTTCTGCAGCAGCGAAATCGCGTCGGTGTAATCAATGCGCTCGAACGGCGAGTTGACGAAGGCTTCCAGACGGGTCAGCGCGGTCGGTTCGACGCGCTCGGCGATGAAGGCCAGGTCGTCGGCGCGCTCGCTGAGCACGGCGCGGAACAGGTACTTCAGGAAGTCCTCGGCCAGCTGCGCATTGGCGGCCAGGTCGTTGAAGGCGACTTCCGGTTCGATCATCCAGAACTCGGCCAGGTGGCGCGTGGTGTTGCTGTTCTCGGCACGGAAGGTCGGGCCGAAGGTGTAGACCTTGCTCATCGCCAGCGCGTAGGCCTCGGCGTTGAGCTGGCCGGACACGGTCAGGAAGGTTTCCTTGCCGAAGAAGTCGCGCGAGAAATCCACCGCGCCTTCCTTGTCGCGCGGCAGGTTGACCAGGTCCAGCGTGGACACGCGGAACATCTGGCCGGCGCCCTCGGCGTCGGAGGTGGTGATGATCGGCGTGCTGATCCAGAAGTAGCCGTTCTCGTGGAAGAAACGGTGCACGGCCTGGGCCAGCGAGTTGCGGATGCGGGTGACCGCGCCGAACAGGTTCGTACGCGGGCGCAGGTGGGCGAACTCACGCAGGTACTCCAGCGAGTGCTGCTTGGGCTGCATGGGGTAGGTGAGGGGGTCTTCCACCCAGCCGACCACCTCGATGGACGAGGCCTGAATCTCGAAGCTCTGGCCCTGGCCCTGCGAGGCCACCAGGGTGCCGGTGGCGACGACCGCACAGCCGGTGGTCAGGTGCTTGATCTCGGATTCGTAGTTGGCCAGCACGTCGGGCGCGACCACCTGGATGGGCGCGAAGCAGGAACCATCGCTGACGTTGACGAAGGACAGGCCCGCCTTGGAATCGCGCCGCGTGCGCACCCAGCCGCGCACCGTGACTTCGCCGCCGGCCGGGAGCTTGCCCGCCAGCGCATGTTCGACGCTCACCACCGTCATGGCTTGAATCCTTCGATAACAGACTTATTAATGGAACGCGGAGTTTACAAGAGCCGCGCAGCCCTCGGCAGACCGACGGCTATAATCGTCCGCGTCGCACAGGAGACACGCATGGCCATCACCCTGACCCCGGTCGCACTCGAGCGCGTACAGCGCTTTGTCGAGCAGACCCCGGCTGCGCTGGGCCTGCGCTTCGGCGTGACCCGCACCGGCTGCTCAGGCTGGGGACATGTGGCCGACCTGGCCCGCGACGAACGCGAGGGCGATACCGTATTCGACTTCGCCGGTGTGAAGATCTACGTGGACGCCACCAGCCTGCCGCTGGTCGACGGCACCGAGATCGACTTCGCCAAGCAGGGGTTGTCCGAGACCTTTGTCTTCAGGAACCCCAATGCGGCTGCCGAATGCGGCTGCGGCGAGAGCTTCACCACGGCCGCGGACGCTGCCTGATCGCGTTCGGGGGCACGACTTGCCCCTAAGTGATTGACCTGCCATAATTTCCGGCTCCCGGAGGCCTGCGGGCCCCGGTTCCTCGCCCCACCGTGTCCGATTCCGGGCATCGGGGGGCTGTCCCGTCCGGCCGTTTTCCTGGCCGGGCTTACATCCGAAAGGTAAATAACGATGCGTCACTACGAAGTCGTGTTCCTGGTCCATCCGGACCAGAGCGAGCAGGTGCCGGCCATGATCGAGCGCTACAAGGCGCTGATCGAAGGCGGCAACGGCAAGATCCACCGTCTGGAAGACTGGGGCCGCCGTCAGCTGGCCTACCCGATCCAGAACCTGGTGAAGGCCCACTACGTCCTGCTCAACATCGAGGCCGACCAGGCCGTGCTGAACGAGCTGGTCGAGAGCTTCCGCTTCAACGATGCGGTGCTGCGCAACCTGGTCATCAAGCGCGATGGCCCGGACACCGAGCAGTCCCTGATCATGAAGAACAAGGACGAGAAGGGCGACAAGCCCGAACGTGGCGAGCGTCGCCGCCGTGACGACGACGAGGTTGGCAACGAAGCCTCCTCGACCGATTCCGACAACGCCGAAGCCGCCTGAGGAGCACCCCCATGTCCAAGTTCTTCCGTCGCCGCAAGTTCTGCAAGTTCACCGCCGAAGGCGTGAAAGAGATCGACTACAAGGATCTCAACACCCTGCGCCAGTACCTGACCGAGAACGGCAAGATCGTGCCGAGCCGCGTCACCGGTACCAAATCCCGCTACCAGCGTCAGCTGTCCGCCGCGGTCAAGCGCGCCCGTTTCCTGGCGCTGATCCCGTACACGGACAACCACGACGTGTAATCCAGGACCTCCCCGCACGGGGAGGTTCTTCTTTCCCACTGTCATTCGGACAGCCAATCGCTGCAGGCCCTGCCTGCTAACGAATACGGAGCAATACGATGGAACTGATTCTTCTGCAGAAAGTGACCAACCTGGGCGTCCTGGGTGACAAGGTCAACGTGAAGCCGGGCTACGGCCGCAACTTCCTGGTGCCGCAGGGCAAGGCCGTGCCGGCCACCGCCGCCAACGTCGCCGAGTTCGAAGCCAAGCGCGCCGACTACGAAGCCAAGGCCAAGGCCGTGCACGACGAGGCCGAAGGCCGCGCCGCGAAGCTGGAAGGTGCCAGCGTCACGATCACCGCCAATGCCGCAACCGAAGGCAAGCTGTTCGGCTCGGTCGGCCCGCGCGACATCGCCGACGCCTTCACCGCCGCTGGCCTGCCGCTCGAGAAGAGCGAGGTCATCATGGGCGAAGGCGCGCTGCGCAACATCGGCGAGTACGACATCGTGGTGAAGCTGCACGCCGACGTGCAGACGACCGTCAAGGTCGTGGTGCAGGCGGAAGCCTGATCCCACCCCGCGCATCATCCGTGATGCCGACAGACGGGCGCCGAAAGGCGCCCGTTCTGTTTTGAGCTTCATCGTTCGCCGACCGACGACCGGCATCGTCGCAGCGGGTGAGACGACATGCGCCCAGCGTGCTGTCACTTATCCACAGGTTGTTCCGTCGCGAACCCACAGGCCGGGCTCCTAGCATGTCCGGTCCGGCCTTCCACGATCTGGTTGTCTCTGCCCATGTCCGCACGCCCCGGTTTCCGCTCCGATCCCCACGATGCGCGCATCGAACAACTGCGCGTTCCGCCGAACTCCATCGAAGCGGAGCAGGCGGTGCTGGGTGGCCTGATGCTGGCGCCGGAAGCCTATGACCGCATCAACGACAAGCTGACGCCGAACGACTTCTACCGGCGCGACCACCAGCTGATCTACCGCGCCATCGGTGAGTTGGCCGAGCGGAACCGGCCGTTCGATGCGGTGACGCTGGGCGAATGGTTCGAGTCGCAGGGCCAGTTGGAGCTGATCGCCGGCGGCGCCTACCTGGTCGAACTGGCCAGCACCACGCCATCCGCCGCCAACATCACCGCCTATGCGGAAATCGTCCGCGACAAGGCGGTGATGCGCCAGCTGATCGAGGTGGGCACCGAGATCGTCAATGACGCCTTCCAGCCCGATGGCAAGGAAAGCGATGAAATGCTGGCCGTGGCCGAGCAGAAGGTGTTCGCCATCGCCGAGCAGGGTGCGCGCGGCCGCACCGACTTCGTGGCGATGAACGACGCGTTGAAGGACGCGTTCGAAGTCCTGCGCGTTCGCTCGGAAAGCGGCGGCACGGTGACCGGCCTGCCGACCGGCTATACCGAGTTCGACCAGATGACCGCGGGCCTGCAGCCGACCGACCTGGTGATCCTGGCGGCGCGCCCGGCGATGGGCAAGACCACGTTCGCGCTGAACATCGCCGAGTACGCCGCGATCAAGTCGAAGAAGGCCGTCGCGGTGTTCTCCATGGAAATGTCGGCCGGCCAGCTGGCCATGCGTCTGATCTCGTCGGTCGGCCGCATCAACGCCACCCGCCTGCGTACCGGCGCGCTTGAAGACGAGGACTGGAGTCGCGTCACCAGCGCCATCCGCATCCTCAAGGACCAGGCCAAGGTCTTCATCGACGACACGCCGGGCCTCTCGCCCGACGTGCTGCGCTCCAAGGCGCGCCGGTTGAAGCGCGAGCACGACCTGGGCCTGATCGTCATCGACTACCTGCAGCTGATGTCGGTGCCCGGCAACAGCGAGAACCGCGCCACCGAGATCTCCGAGATCTCGCGCTCGCTGAAAGGCCTTGCGAAAGAACTCAACGTCCCCGTGATCGCGCTGTCGCAGCTCAACCGCTCGCTGGAAACGCGTACCGACAAGCGCCCGGTGATGGCCGACCTGCGCGAATCGGGCGCCATCGAGCAGGACGCCGACATGATCGTCTTCATCTACCGCGACGATTACTACAACAAGGAAACCTCGCCGGACAAAGGCCTGGCGGAGATCATCATCGGCAAGCAGCGTTCCGGTCCCACCGGCTCGTGCAAGCTGCGGTTCTTCGGCGAATACACCCGCTTCGACAACCTGAGCCACGACAACATCGGCGCGTTCGAGTAGCGCTAGAGCATCATCCGTACAAGGCGTTCGGCGGAGGGTGCAGGAGATTCGCCGCGCAGCCAGAAGGCTTCCAGCGCACCGCGCACCACATCCAGTTCGGTGGACGCGCCTTGCCGGCCGGGAAAGCGCCGGCGGTTGTCCGTCTGCAGGGCCAGCATCGCGGCGTCCTGCGCATTGACCCGCTTCAGGAAGGGCCAGGCCAGCAGGCGCACGGCCCATGCCGGCGCCCAGCGCCCTTCGACGTGCAGGGCCACGAACACATCGGTGGCATCGGTTGCCACGGGCGTGAAGTGCAGGTCGATCAGTACGCGGCTGCCGTTGGCGTACCCGTACTCCAGGCGGGCGGTGCCCGGAGCTGCGAAGTGCGCGCGCTCCATCGTCCGTTCGGATTCGAACAGTCGGTAGAGCAGGCCGGACTGCGACGGCCTGCCACTGTAGTCGACGATGAAGCCTTCCGTGGTGCCACGAAAGCGCGCTTCCATCGGCATCCGTGCGCCGTCGCGCCGCACCAGGCCGGCGTGGACGAAGTGGGTGTGCAGGGGATCGAGGAAGTTCTCCATCGCGTCCACCACATGGGCGGACCAGCGGGTCTGCCACTGGAAGCGACGTGTGGCGCCATCGGTTTCCCGTATCAGCGCGCTGGGTGCGGACGCGCCGCTGTCGCCCGGGCGTACCCAGACGAAACCATCCAGTTCGTGCACGGCGAAACGACGCACGCGCACGTTGGGGAGTGATGCGTCCGGCGGCAGGCCAGGGATGCGCTTCAGGCCACCGTCGGCGCCGAAGGACCAGCCGTGATAGGGGCAGGCGATGTGGTCACCCTGCACGCATCCGGCGGAGAGCGGCGCATGCCGATGCGGACAGCGATCTTCCAGCGCGATCCAGTCGCCTGCGTCGGTACGCGCGAGCGCGATGTGGCGATCGAGCAGCGAGATCGCGACCGGTGCACGGCCGATCCGGTTCGCGCGCGCCACCGCGTACCAATGACCATGCAGAGCGGGATGCCAAGGGTTCACAGACGATACCTGCGCAGCAGCGGTGCGCCGATATGGCAGGTGATCGCCGACAGTGCCGCCACGGTGAGGCGCGTGCCGCGGGGCAGATGTCGCGCATAGACGGCGCTGTACTCGATCGAAGGCGTACCGCCACGCAGGCGCTTGAAGTCCGCCGCGCCCGCACTGAAGTTCAGGCGCCAGCCGTTCTCGATGCAGGCCCGGTACGCGCAGGCCATCGCCAGCCGGTACAGGCCCATCCGCTGCGGCATCGCGGTGTCATAGCCGACGATCGGGGCGGTCACGGTGCATCCCTGGCGGAACAAACCGATCACGCAGACCAGTCGCCCGTCGTCATCGCGGAATCCTTCGAAGGAAAGCAGGCCGGCGTGATGCCATGCGCGCAGGAAGTCTTTGCCGTAAAGCGGATTGTGGCGCGAGTATTTGCCGATGTAGAGCAATGCATACAGTTCGGCGATGCGTGTGTAGTCGTGCTCCGTGACCTCGTCATCCCTGCAGTGGCGCAACGGTGTGCGGAGCAGCAGGGACAGGTCGCGCTTGAGATCGCGGCGGCGGCTCGCCAGCGAAGCGATGTCGTCGTACAGATAGACCTGCCGGCTCGCCACGGGCAGGCAACCGGCTGCGCGCAATGCGTCGAGCCAGTCGCCGT
The DNA here is from genome assembly GCF_014851805.1 of Pseudoxanthomonas sp. PXM02. GTDB lineage: Bacteria > Pseudomonadota > Gammaproteobacteria > Xanthomonadales > Xanthomonadaceae > Pseudoxanthomonas_A. The sequence continues at coordinate 209,812 of NZ_JACVAK010000001.1, read as the reverse complement.
TGTGGTGTTCGTTCAACGAACGGAACCACAGCGTATGCCGGGGCCACCGCGCCACGGCTTCTTCGATCATGGAAGCAGGATCGACTGCGTCCAGTGGCGGGTAGAGGTTGGTCGACAGCAACCAGTTGTTGATCGCCACGGCGTTGTCCAGACCGCTCAAGGCGAGGCCGCCTCCCAGCGTCGACAGCAGCCAGTGCGCGCCGTCGCGCAGCGATGCAGGCAGGTAGCGGGCGCTCTCCTCGCCGGCGCAGTCGGCGTAGGTGGTACGCGGCGAGCAGACCCAGGCGTCGCCCTGGCGGCCATCGTGCACGCTGACGGGTAGAGTGCCGGCGCCCGTGTGCAGGGTTTCGACCCGGACATGCAGGTTGGACACCATCGCAGCAGTGGGGCGGCCCGCATGAAGGGCGGCGAACGTGCTCGCCTGCGTTGCGAAGTCCGCATGGGCGGCCCGCGCGTTCAAGCGTCTACCACCGGCATCGGTTCGCCGTCCCACTCGATGTCGCGGGTGGCGGCTTCGCGCAGGTTGCACTGCTGTCGCAGGGCGAGCACGGCGTACGCACCGAGATCGGTGAGCGCACCGACCAACGGCGAGCGGTCGCCGGGCACGGAGACCACGTCGTCGGCGCGCTGCCAGTCGCGTTGCCACTGGCGCAGGCTTCCCTTCGCCGCCGCGCTCGCCAGGCCGGCGCTGGACATCAGCGCCGCGATCATCCTGGGGCGCGCATTGATCGGCTCGTGCAAGGGGCCTTCGCCAACGAGGGCCGCCGGCAGGTCCGCGTCGGAGGGAAACAGGTGCAGGCCGCTGGTGGCGCGCGGATTGCACTCCAGCACCCGCGCGATGCCGTCAGTGCCCTCGATCCAGTCGAACGACAGCTGGCCGCTGTAGCGTGTGTGGCGGACCAGTGCGTCCACCGCCTCACGGATCGCGGGACGGTCCACCGGCTCGAAGTAGTAGCTCGAACTGCGCCTCAATCGGTAAGACGGGCGATAGACCGCGTGCGCGAGCAGGCGTCCGCGGTGCGCGATCGCATACGAGCACAGTTCCTGCCCAGGCAGGAATTCCTGCACCACCCAGTCCCCCAGCGCGGGCAGTTCGGGAGCCGCGGCGGGAATGCCCTCCGGATACAGCCGCACGTGCACGCCGAACCGCGAGTATTCGGGCTTCAGGACCACGCCGCGTCCGGATGCCCATTCACGGGCTTCGTCCAGTGTGCGTAGCCGCGTCGTCGCCGGTGCCGGCATGCCGCAGGCCGCGGCGATACCGGCGAACTGCCATTTGCTGTGCAGGGAGGCTACGGTGGCGAAGTCGTCCACCGCTACCTGCAGTTCGCGCGGCAGAGCCGGCCGGTGTCGCGAGAGGTAGACCGCTTCCTCGCAGGTCGGCAGCAGCAGGTCGATGCGCTGTCCGGCGACGATGCGCCGCAAGTCCTCGACGAAGCCTCGCGGGTCGTAACGCGGTGGCGCGATCGCGTGGGTCTGCGTGACCGACGAGGACCAGCCGGTCAGCCGGCAGGGAATCGAATCGGCGACATGTACCTGCCATCCGTGGTGATGGAAGCGCCGCGCGTGATCCAGCGCGACAGGCGCGCGTCCACCGAGGATCAGGATGCGGCCCGTCATGCACGTGGCTCGCGCGATGGGCGCCAGTCGCGGCAGTGCGAGGGCACGATGCGCACCTCGGGCGACGCGCGGTGCAGGGCGTGCAGGCGCGCGAGCGTCTCGCGATAGGCGGTGGTGTCGCCCAGCCAACCCGTTACTGCCGCCGGCGGCGGCACATTGTCGCGGATGGCCTGGGACGACCAGCTGGCATCGGCCACCAGGAAGACCGGACCTTTCCCGTCGTCGAACACGGCACCGTAATGACCCGGCGCGTGACCGGGGAGCGGCACCAGCAGCAGGCTGCCGTCGCCGAACAGGTCGTAACCCTCGTCGAACAGGTGCAGGGCCGCAGGAAGGGAACGTCGCGGCAGTGCTTCGAACCAGCGGATCGTCGCTTCCTGCCTGCCGTGCAGCAGCGACGGAAGCAGGCCGCGGCGCAATGCGCCGATACGGCCGTGCGCATGCAGGTCGTCCCACGCGGCGCGTGCGCAGGCCAGGCGTGCCTGCGGGAAGTCCGCGAGTCCGCCGACATGGTCGCCGTGCATGTGCGAAAGCACGACCCACGCGACGTCCGCGGGCGCGATGCCGTCGCGGCGCAGTTGCGATGCGAGCGTGTCCTGCGGAGGCAGGTGCACGGGGGTCACCACGCGGTAGAGACGTTCGGGCAGCGCTGACGTGGCTTTCAGGAAGTGCTCGGAATAGCCGGTATCGAACAGCATCCAACCGTGTTCGGCGTGCCGCAGCACGGGCACCAGCGCAGGGAACTCGCAGGCCTGCAGGCCCGCATCGCGGCGGGTCGCGCGTTCGGGATGGGTGCAGAAGCCGGCTTCATAAAGCCGCCACTCAAGGATGGCCATGGGCCTTCCACCATCGTGCGTAGCGGGCGATGCCATCGGCAACGCCCATCTGCGGCTGGTAATGCAACTCGCGTTGTGCCCGGGAGATGTCCAGCGTCTGCGAATAGCCGATCACGCCGACGCCGTAGCGGGTCAGGCGCGGCTCGGGCTGTCCGGGCCGCAGCCGCGCGATGCGTTCGGACAGCGCGGCCAGTGCCAGCAGTGCGGCGCGTGGCACCGGCAGCAGACGCACCTCCTGCCCGAGCGAGGAGAACAGCGTCTCCAGCAAGTGGCGGACGCGGACCGGTTCGCCATTGCTGACGTTGTACGCGCGCGCATTGCCGGGCAGGTCGGTGTGAACGCAGGTCGCGATCAGTTCGACCAGATTGTCGATGTGGGTGACGTCGATCAGTGCCTGTCCGCCGCCGACCAGGGGAAAGCGTCCCCGCGCCGCCACTGCAAGCAGGCGGGGCAGGATCGCCCGGTCGCCCTCGCCGAACACCGCGCGCGGCCGCAGGATCAATGTCTGCAGCTTGTGTCCGGACGCGGCGCGTACCCGGCATTCCGACTCCCATTTGCTGCGCGCGTAGTCGGTGATCCAGCGTCGCGGCGGCTCGAAGTCTTCGCTCACGTCGAACTGGTCGCGGAAGCGGAAGTAGATGCTTGGTGAGCCGAGATGGATGAAGCGGGATACACCCTCCCGGCGCGCGGCATCGAGCAGGCGCTCGGTGGCGTGCACGTTGGCGGACTCGAAGTCCTCGGAGCGCCCCCACGGCGACGACAGTGCGGCGCAATGCACGACGGTGTCGCAGGCGTGCAGCAGGGGTTCGAGTGGATCCCGGGTGAGATCGGCGACGACGGCATGCGCACGCGTGTCGATGCTGGCCAGGCGCGCGCGATCCCGGCCCGTCGCGACGATGGCATGGCCCGCGTCGGCAAGGCGGCGCACGGCATGGCTGCCGATGAAGCCGGTGGCACCCGTGACCAGGATGCGCGCCATGTCAGTAGCGCAGCACCGCGCCGGCGAACGACAGTCCCGCGCCCGAGCCGACCATCGCGAACAGATCGCCGCGGCGCAGCGCGCCACGTTCGATCGCGTGATGCAGCGCCAACGGGATGGACGCCGCCATCTGGTTGCCGTGTGTCTCCAGTATCCGGACCAGCACCTGCGGCGGGAGGCCCAGCGCCCGCTGCAGATGGTCCAGGGCCTTGACGCTGGCCTGGTGTGGAATCAGGCAGGCCAGGTCGCGGGCTTCCACGCCGGCGCGGGCAAACAGGGTGCGCATGAATCCGGGCAGCTTCTGCGCGGCCAATCGATAGGTGGCGCGGCCCGCCATCTCGAAGCGGGATGCGCGGGCATAGGCGTCCACGTCGTCGGCCAGGCGCATGCGCGTGCCGCAGGCGCGGACCTGGCAGTACTCGGCCCCTTCGCTGTGCGTTTCCATGTGCGTGGCGAGCAGGCAGGACGCGTCGTCGCCGGCACCGGCTTCGAGGATCACCGCCGCACCGCCGTCGCCGAAGAGTCCGGCCGTATCGGTGTCATCCCAGTCCAGACCTGCCGACGCGACCTCCCCAGCGACGATCAGGACGCGCCGGTAGCGCCCGCTGGCCAACGCCGGCGCGACCAGATCCAGCGCGACCGGAAAGCCCAGGCAGGTGGCATTGACGTCGAAGGCCGGCGTGCCGGTACTCGACAGGCCCAGTCGTCGTTGCACCAGCACGGCCGTGCAGGGGATCGCCTGTTCCATCACGCCGCCCACGCTGATGATGGCGTCCATCTGGTCCGTGCGCAGGCCTGCGCGTTCAAGGGCAGCCTGCGCTGCCATGGCGGCCATCATCGAGGACGACTCGTCGCCGCCGGCGTGCTGCCGGTGCCTGATGCCAACGTGGCGTTCGGTCCAGCCATCGGGTTTGCGCCAGCGCCGGTCGAACGCATCCGAGCCGACGCGGCGCACCGGTACGTATTCGCCTGTCGCCACGATGCGCAACGGGGTGGAGCGGGGCCTTTCCTGATCCATGGGGGCTCGATGTTCTAGGCGATGCAAAGCCGAGCCTTGACCAGTGGCAGTGCGCTGGCAAGCCGCGTTGGCGGCTGGAGCATCCGATGGGCCGGACGGTATCACATGGTGATACCCCGCGAAGTGGACGACCCGTGCACGTGCGGCGACGCAACGGATGCAGTGACGGGTCCGCGTTGCGCGACGGCCCGATGGTCTGCGTGGGCGACAGTCGCTTGCGCGCCGCTACAATCCCGACATGAGCGCTTCTTCGCCTGACATCGCCCACGACACCGCATTCCGTCCCGAGGCCAACGATCGTCCCACGCGCATCCGTGTGGACCTGGAGGCGATCGGTCACAACTTACATGCGTTGCAGGCGCATGCCGGCGTACCGGTGATGGGCATCGTCAAGGCGAACGCCTACGGCCATGGGCTGGTGCCGGTGGCCCTGCACCTGCAGGCGCAGGGCATCGGACAGCTCGGCGTTGCGTTGGTGGAAGAGGGGTTGGCGCTGCGGCGGGCGGGCGTCAGCGTGCCCATCCTCGTCATGGGCGGCATCCATGCGCCCCAGGTCAGCCAGTTCCTGGCCTGCGATCTCGAAGTGACGGTGTCATCGATCGCCAAGCTGGGGCAGGTGGCACAAGCGGCGGAGGCGCTGGGCCGCAAGGCCGTGATCCATCTCAAGATCGACACCGGCATGGAACGCATCGGCGTGCACAGCGAGAACGCCGCGCCCTTGATCGAAGCCGCACTGGCGTCTCCCTGGTGCACGGTGAAGGGCATTTACTCGCATCTGGCATGCTCGGACGATCCGGCCTCGCCGATGACGCACGAACAACTGCAACGCTTCCTGCATGCGTGCGCGCACTTCGATCGTATTGGCGCGCCCATGCCGGTCCGCCATCTGGCCAACTCGGGCGGCGTACTGCATTTCCCCGAGACCTGCCTGGACATGGTGCGTCCCGGCATCGCGCTGTATGGCGTGATGCCGGACCCTGCTTCGCGGCACACCGTGGCGCTGAAGCCGGCGCTGTCGCTGGTCTCCAAGGTGGTCTACTTCAAAGTGGTGAAGGCCGGTCGCACCGTCAGCTACGGTGCCACCTGGACCGCGCCCGTGGACACCCGCGTGGTCACCGTGCCGATTGGCTACGGCGACGGTTATCCGCGCTCGCTGTCGTCGCGCGGCGAGGTACTGGTGCGTGGCGAGCGCCATCCCATCGTCGGTCGCGTGTGCATGGACCAGTTCATGGTCGATCTTGGTCCGGGCGGCTCGGCCTACAACGAAGACGAGGTCGTGCTGATCGGTCGGCAAGGCGACGATGCGATCTCGTGCGAAGCGGTGGCCTTAACGGCGGGGACGATTCCCTACGAGATCCTGACGGGACTCAATGCGCGCATCCCTCGGGAATATGTCAGGGGTGCATCCATCGGCGCTCCGGCTGCGTAAGCGTTGCGACTACCGCTCCGAGTTTTCCTGCATGCCGAACGCGCTCGTCTGGTTCCGCCACGATCTTCGCCTGGACGACAACCCCGCGCTGCGTGCTGCGCTCGACGCAGGCTTCACCCCCGTTCCCGTGTACATCCACGCGCCGGCCGAGGAGGGCGAGTGGGTGCCGGGCGCGGCATCCAATGCCTGGCTGCACCGTTCGCTGGCGTCGCTCGACGCCGACCTGCAGGCTCGTGGCTCCCGCCTGCTGCTGCGCCAGGGGAAGAGTGCGGCCGTGCTGGAGATATTGCTGGAGCAGACCGGTGCGGAAGCCGTGTTCTGGAACCGAAAGTACGAACCCGCTACCCAGCCACGCGATGCGGCACTGAAGAAAGCCCTGCGCGAACGCGGGCTGCAGGTCGAAAGCTTCAACGCCAGCCTATTGTTCGAACCGTGGGACCTAGCCACCCAGCAGGGCACGCCGTACAAGGTGTTCACGCCGTTCTGGCGTTCTGCGTTGAGTCAGTGGCGCGCACCGTCGCCGTGGGACGCGCCGGATCTACTGCCGCCGATCACCCCTGCGCTGTATAGCGAACCGCTCACTGACTTGAAGCTGGCGCCTGCCCTGGGCTGGGATGTCGGGTTCTGGGAGGAATGGACGCCGGGCGAAGCAGGGGCGCGCGAAGCCCTGGAGGTCTTCATCGACGGCGCGCTCAACGGGTACCGCAATGATCGCGATCGCCCGGACCGGGTCGGGACCTCGCGCATATCGCCATACCTGCACTTCGGCGAGATCGCACCGTGGCGCATCGTCGCCGGACTGGAGCGCGCACGCACCGCCGCCAACAGTGCCGACATGGACGGTTACATCCGCGAACTGGGCTGGCGTGAGTTCGCCTACCACCTGCTGCACCATTTCCCGCAGACGACCACGCAGAACCTCAATCCGCGCTTCGAGCACTTCGACTGGGCGAAGGTGGACGCCAGCGCGCTGGAGGCCTGGCAGCGGGGACGTACCGGCGTGCCGATCATCGATGCCGGCCTGCGCGAGCTGTGGGCCACGGGCTACATGCACAACCGTGTCCGCATGATCGTGGCCAGCTACCTGACCAAGCACCTGCGCTATCACTGGTCGCATGGCGCCCGCTGGTTCTGGGACACGCTGGTCGACGCCGACCTGGCCAATAACACGCTGGGCTGGCAATGGGTCGCGGGTACCGGCGCCGACGCCGCGCCGTACTTCCGTGTGTTCAATCCCGTCACGCAGGCGGAGAAGTTCGATCCGAAGGGCAGCTACATCGCGCGCTGGGTGCCGGAACTGGCGCCGGTGCCGGTGCCCCTGCGCTTTGCCCCTTGGCAGAAGCCGGATGTGCTGGCTGCGTTGGCGCCTGGCTATCCGCGCCATCCCGTCGTCGATCTGGCGGCGGGGCGCGAAGGCGCGCTGGATGCCTACCGCAAGACCGGTGACTGAGCCGCGTTGACGCCTTTCGGCGCCGCGTGCTTCACTCGGTGCGGGAGAGGAGGCAAGCATGGCCACGAAGAAAGCGCCGGCAAAGCCGCGTCGCGAGCCGATGTCGCGGGTGGATACCGCCTGGTTGCGGATGTGTCGTCCGACCAACCCGATGATGATCACCGGCGTGCTGATGTTCGACGAGCCGATGACGCTCGACAAGCTGAAGCAGGTCATCAGGAAGCGCTTCCTCGCATACCCGCGCTTCCTGCAGAAGGCGGTGGACACGCCCGCAGGCGCTTCGTGGGTGACCGATCCCGATTTCGACCTCGACTGGCATGTGCGCCTGTCCGCGCTGCCCGGTCGTCACGATCCCAAATCCGAGAAGAAGGCGCTGGAGCGTTTCACCAGCCAGATGGCGTCTTCGCCCTTGGACAAGACCAAGCCGCTGTGGCAGTTCCATTTGATCGAGAAGTACGGCACCGGCTCGGCGCTGGTCGCGCGCATCCATCACAGCTACGCCGACGGCATCGCGCTGGTGCAGGTGCTGCTGTCGCTGACCGATACCAGCCGCACACCGGACGCCGGCAAGGACCTGCGCTCGGCGTGGCTGAAGAAGGACGGTGTGGAAGTCGTGCGCCGTGTCGGCGCGATCGACCGGTACGTGCAACTCGGCGGCAAGGTGCTCGGCAAGGGCATGGAGATGATGCAGGACCCCACGCTGGCGACGATGCTGGCGAAGGAGGGGGGGGAAATCGGTCGCGAGCTGCTGCATGCGCTGTCGCTGTCCGACGATCCGCCAACCTTGCTGCGCGGCAAGCTGGGCGTCAGCAAGCGTGTCGCCTGGGCCGAGCCGTTGGACCTGGAGGACGTGAAGGCGGTTGGTCGCGCCTGCGACTGCACCGTCAACGACGTGCTGATGGCCGCCGCGGCCGGCGCGCTGCGCAGCTACATGCTGGAGCGCGGTGAGCAGCTCGAAGGCGTGACCCTGCGGGCCACCGTGCCGGTCAACCTGCGTCCGCTCGAGCATGCGCGCAAGCTCGGCAACCATTTCGGCTTGGTGTTCCTGGATTTGCCGGTCGGCGAGGACAATCCGATCCGTCGGCTGGAGCGGGTTGCAGATTGCATGCGTGACCTGAAGAACTCACGCCAAGCCATTGTTGCATTTGGACTTCTTGCCGCGCTTGGCATGGCGCCGTCAGCACTCCAGGGCGTGGCGCTGGAGCTGTTCTCGCGCAAGGCGACTGCCGTGGCGACCAACGTGCCGGGCCCACAGCAGCCGCTGTACATGGGCGGCAGCCGGGTGCGGGAGATGATGTTCTGGGTGCCGCAGACAGGCTCCATCGGCCTGGGCATTTCGATCCTCAGCTACAACGGACGTGTGCACTTCGGACTGATCGCCGACGCCAAGCTGATCCCCGATCCCGACGCGGTGATCCGTCGCTTTGGGCCCGAGTTCGAGAAGCTCCTGTACCTGTCTTTGATGGGCGATTGGGACCGCACATTGGACGCGCCGGCCGCCGCCGCGTTGCTCGGGTGATCCCTGACGCCACCTGAATGAACAGGGCACAAATCGCGTCCCGTAAACATTCCGCTGGTTAGGCTTGCGGCCGTTCTTGGCAGTTCCCGCACGCCACTAGGAGGATGTAATGAACGCGATGCTGAAGACCGGCGCCCTGGCGGCGCTCACCGTGACCCTGCTGGGCGGCTGCGCCAGTTACACCGGCCAGACCAATGATCCGAACGACCCCAACCGCACCCGTACGGGCGCCCTGATCGGTGCCGGCATCGGCGCGGTCGCCGGCCTGCTGAGCGGCAGCGACGCCACCGAACGCCGCCAGCGTGCGCTGGTAGGCGCGGGCATCGGCGGCCTGGCCGGCGGTTCCATCGGCGCCTACCAGGATCGCCAGGAAGCCGAACTCCGCCGCCAGACGGCAGGTACCGGCATCGACGTCAGCCGCGATGGCGACGTCATCAAGCTCAACCTGCCGGACGGCGTGACCTTCGACTTCGGCAAGGCCGACCTGAAGCCGCAGTTCTACCCGGCGCTCAACAACGTGGCCTCCACGCTGCGCGAGTACAACCAGACCATCGTGGAAGTCAGCGGTCACACCGACAGCATCGGCAGCGATGCGGTCAACCAGCGTCTTTCGGAGCAGCGCGCGTCGTCGGTCGGCAACTACTTGATCGGCCAGGGCCTGCAGCGCGAGCGCTTCGAGATCGTCGGCATGGGCAAGCGCTATCCAATCGCCAGCAACGACACCGACTCGGGTCGCGCCGCGAACCGCCGCGTCGAAGTGCGCGTGCTGCCGGTGCGTTCGTAAGCCCCCCGCTTCACGTCAACACGGACGGGCCGCCCAGTGCGGCCCGTCTGCGTTTCAGCGGGAGGCACGGTCCGCGAACGTGTCCGTCGCGCGCACCAGTGCATCGACGATGGCGGGCTCGGTGGCACTGTGGCCGGCCAGCACCATCTCCAGCACCGCTTCCGGCCAGGCCTGCGCCAGATCCCAGGCGCTGCGTGGCGGACAGATGATGTCGTAGCGTCCCTGCACGATGACGCCGGGCAGGTGGCGTATGCGGTCGACATCGCGGAGCAGCTGGCCGTGCTCCAGGAAGGCGTTGTGGCGGAAGTAATGCGCCTCGATGCGCGCCTTGGCCAACACCTTGTGCGGGTCTTCGGTGGTCTCGGCATCCGGGTCGTGGACCAGCGTCGCCGCATGATCCTCCCACCCCAGCCACGCCAGTCCAGCCTCGAGGCGCGTCGCCTCGTCCGCACTGTCCATGCGGCGCCAGTAGGCCTGGATAATCGCGTGGCGCTCGTCTTCCGGGATCAGCGCTTCGTAACGCGCCCAGCGCTCCGGGAAGATCCAGCGCGCGCCGCCATCGGCTTCGTTGAACCAGCGGTTCTCTTCTTGACGGCCCAGGTAGACGCCGCGCACGATCAGTCCGGTCGCCCGCTGCGGATGCGCCTGCGCGTAGGCCAGCGCCAGCGTCGAGCCCCACGAGCCGCCGAACACCAGCCATCGGTCGATGCCCACCCGTTCGCGGATCTGTTCGATATCGGCGACCAGGTGCGCGGTGGTGTTGTCGTGCAGTTCGCCGAACGGGGTCGACCGGCCCGTCCCGCGCTGGTCGAACAGCACGATGCGGTAGCGCGCCGGGTCGAAGAAACGACGGTGGACCGGCGACAGCCCGGCACCGGGTCCGCCGTGCAGGAAGATCACCGGTATGCCGTCGGGATTGCCGCATTCCTCCACGTACAGCGTGTGGAGCGCATCGACGGGCACGGTGTGCGTGCGGTAGGGCGTGGTCTCGGGATACAGGGGGCGCATGGGGCAGGGGTCCGTGCGGGGTGCCTGAGCATAGCCAGCCATGCCGCGTCCGTCAGCCCGCATCGTCCGCTGCTGTCAACCCGTTTCCAGCACCGCCATCCGTTGCCACAATCGGGGTCCCACCCGGTCCATCGGGTATTCCAGTACGGACGCAATGCAAGACCGCAATCCCAAGATCGCCCAGCACATCGCCGCCACCATCGCCGACGAGATCGGTGCGCAGACCGCCCAGGCCAAGGCCGCCATCGCCCTGCTCGACGAGGGCGCCACCGTGCCCTTCATCGCCCGCTACCGTAAGGAAGTCACCGGCGGGTTGGACGACACCCAGCTGCGCAACCTCGAAGTGCGCCTGACCTACCTGCGTGAGCTGGAAGACCGCCGCGCTGCCGTGCTCGCCAGCATCGACGAACAGGGCAAGCTGACCGATGAACTGCGCGCCGAGATCGAAGGTGCGGACAGCAAGGCGCGGCTGGAAGATCTCTATCTGCCGTACAAGCCCAAGCGCCGGACGCGCGCGCAGATTGCGCGCGAAGCCGGCCTGGAGCCGCTGGCCGATGGCCTGCTCGCCGATCCGACGCAGGTGCCCGAAACCGCGGCCGCGACCTACATCGACGCCGAGAAGGGCGTCGCCGACGCCAAGGCCGCGCTCGACGGCGCACGCGCCATCCTGATGGAGCGCTGGGGCGAGAACGCCGCGCTGGTCGGCGAACTGCGCGGCTGGATGACCGATGTCGGCGTGATCCGCGCCAAGGTCGCCGACGGCAAGGAGAACGAAGGGGCGAAGTATCGCGACTACTTCGACCACGCGGAATCGCTGGCGAAGATTCCCTCGCACCGCCTGCTCGCGCTGTTCCGTGCCCGTCGCGAAGAGATCCTGCTGCTCGACCTCGATCCGGGCATGGAGGCCGAAGCCGGCCACCAGCAGGCCGAGGGTCGCGTCGCCGTGCATGCCGGTGTGTCCGCGCAGGGCCGTGCCGCCGACAAATGGCTGCTCGATGCCTGCCGCCTGACGTGGCGCGCCAAGCTGCACATGCACCTGCTGCTCGACCTGTTCAACCAGGCGCGCGAGAAAGCCGAAGCCGAGGCCATCGCGGTGTTCGGCGACAACCTCAAGGATCTGCTGCTGGCAGCGCCTGCGGGACCGAAGGCGGTGCTCGGCCTCGATCCGGGCCTGCGCACGGGCGTGAAGGTCGCGGTGGTCGACCGCACCGGCAAGCTGGTCGATACCGCGACGATCTATCCGCACGAACCGAAACGCCAGTGGGACCCGTCGCTGCACGTGCTGCGCGCGTTGTGCGCCAAGCACCAGGTCGACCTGATCGCCATCGGCAACGGCACCGCCAGCCGCGAGACCGACAAGCTGGCCGGTGATCTGATGAAGCAGGCCGCCGAGCTGAAGCTGGAGAAGATCGTCGTCAGCGAGGCCGGCGCGTCGGTGTACTCGGCGTCGGAATTCGCGGCGAAGGAATTCCCCGATCTCGACGTCAGCATCCGCGGCGCGGTATCGATCGCACGCCGTCTTCAGGATCCGCTGGCCGAGTTGGTGAAGATCGAACCCAAGGCCATCGGCGTGGGCCAGTACCAGCACGACGTGGACCAGTTCCGGCTGGCGCGTGCGCTCGACGCTCGCGTCGAGGACTGCGTGAATGCGGTCGGCGTGGACGTGAACACCGCTTCCGCTGCGCTGCTGACGCGCGTGTCCGGCCTGTCGTCCAGCGTGGCCGAGAACATCGTGCGTTTCCGCGACGAACACGGTGCCTTCCGCACCCGCAAGGCGCTGCTGGGTGTGCCGCGCCTGGGCGAAAAGACGTTCGAGCAGTGCGCCGGCTTCCTGCGTATCGCCGACGGCGACGAGCCGCTGGATGCATCGTCCGTGCATCCGGAAGCCTATCCGGTGGTCGAGCGCATCCTCGCCGGCAGCGGCCGGCAGGTGAAGCAGATCGTCGGCGACACGGTCTTCCTGCGGGGCGTGAAGGCCGAGCAGTACACCGACGGGAAGTTCGGCGTGCCGACCATCCGCGACATCCTGAAGGAACTGGAAAAGCCCGGTCGCGATCCGCGTCCCGAGTTCAAGGCCGCGCGCTTCGCCGACGGTGTGGAAGACATCAAGGACCTGCGCGAAGGCATGATCCTGGAAGGCGTGGTCAGCAACGTGGCCGCGTTCGGCGCGTTCGTCGACATCGGCGTGCACCAGGATGGCCTGATCCACATCTCGGCGCTGGCCGACCGTTACGTCAAGGACCCGCGCGAGGTGGTGAAAGCAGGCGACATCGTCAAGGTGAAGGTGCTGGAGGTCGACGTGGCACGCAAGCGCATCGCGCTGACGCGCCGTCTTGATGACGCCCCGGCACCGCAGGCGCCGCGTGAAGCACGGGCGAACGACCCGCGACCGCCGCGCGGACCGGATCGGGGCCACCCGCGCGACCAGCGCCGTGGCACCGCGCCGGCCAAGTCGAGCGCACCACCGGCCGACAACGCCCTGGCTGCCGCGTTCGCGCGAGCCCGCGACAAGCCTTGATCCGGTAGCGGGGCATCGAACCTCGATGCCCCGCATGGGTGGCGCTCAGCGCTTCTTGCGTGGCTTCTGCGTCGAGACTGCCTTCGGTACGGATGCCAACAGCTCGGCGGAGGCGATCATCGAGTCCATCGCGCGCTGCAGGCCGGCGTTGGCGCCCTCCCGCAGTACCTTCTCGATCTGATCGCCTTCCAGCTTGCGCACCGACTTCTCGTCAGGTGACGGGAAGGCCTCGCGCAGTGCCACCAGCGCACTGCCGATGGCGATGTCGAACAGCTGCGTGCCGTCCAGCCATTCCAGGCCGTCGAACTTCTCGCGCAGCGGGTCCGGCTCCGGCCACCACGGATCGATCTCGGGGATGAGTGGCGGCAGGCGCTCGTAGAGCAGGTCCAGGGCCAGACGGATGCCCTGGCAGCGACCGGCGAAGCGCCCGAGCACGTCGCGTGCATGCTGGCCGATCAGGCGGATCGCGCCCAGGTCGAGCTTGGCCAGCGGAATGTCCGTGGTCGTCAGCACAGCTTCCATCACACGCTCGTCCCACAGCAGCGTCCAGTACAGACGCGAGTTCATGCAGCGGATGCGTTCGGGGCGCGACAGCCACACGGCCAGATTGCGGTAGTACGCCTTGATCTCCTCGAAGTGCGCCTGGCCGCTGGCCGACGACAGGAAGCCGTTGCGCCACACATGCCCGGCCGGCAGGCCGCCGTCGTTGAACAGGCCGATCAGGTTGACGTTGACGAAGTGGTGCCAGGTCGCATCGGTGACGACACGGCCGATGCCGGCACGGTGGCCGTCATAGGCGCAGATGCCGCCGAACGCCTGCGACTGCGTCGGATCCTTGCCGCCGGAGCGCGTGCCGCCCAGTACGCTGTTGGTCGAGATGAGCTCCGGCAGCGGACGCGGTCCGCCATCGGTCGCAGCGGGATACTCCGCGCCCAGGGCGCCGCCGAAATTGAGATTCGCCCCGGTCGATGACGGCTCGACGCATTCGCCTTCATGCGGATGGTCAGGCATCACGCGGATCACGCCGCGCGGACCGCACAACAGCGGATGCGGATAGGTGTAGCGGAACAGCCCGTTGCGACGCGAGTACATGCGTGGCTGGATCGTCTGCGGGACGTCGTCCGACTGGTCGGAGAACGAGGAGACGCCGGGGGGACGATTGGTGTCGTTGCGGCGCGAACCGCCCATGCTGACTTCGTCCTCGCCGCCGACACCCGGCGTGGATTGCCACAGGCGCATGCCGCGCACGCGCGGTACCGCATGGCACAAGGCCCGTCCGAGCGCACCATGGTCGCCGGTGGCGAAGACGCCGCCGCCGGCATTCATGAACTGGGTCAGCGCACGCAGTTCGGTGTCGGACAGTCGGTCCGACGGATAGGCCGCGCCCCGTGTGTTGCCGTATGCGGGATCGATGCCGAACAGGAACACCGTGTCGTACATGCCGGTGCCGAAGTGCGTGGCATCGTCGAACTTGAATGCCGGGATGCGCCGGGTGACGCGGCTTTCACCCGACATCAGGCGGCTGCCGCCCACGTCGTCGATATGCGCAAGCGTGATCTCGAAGCGGGCATGCCGCCCCGGCATGTCGAGCAGCGAGCGGACGAAGGTGGACAGGCCGAAGTCGCCTTCGGAGAAATCCAGTCCATCGTCGGCGACCAGCAGCACCTTGACGGTGCAGGGCCTCAGGAAGGGCCAGTAGATTTCGGGATTCAAGCGCCAGTCGTCGCGGAAGCGTTCGCGAAACTCCAGGTGGCGCAGGTTCTCGATCGTAAGCGGTGTGTCGGTAATGGGCATGGTGCTGTCCTTGGCGTAGTGGCTGAGGATCCCTCCTGCGTCCAGAACAACGCCGGCCCATTTCAACGACGGACACGCACAGCGGCGAAACGCACCCTGTTCACCAAAAATCAGGGTTTTCCTACAGTGTCCGGCTTCGCGATGCCGAGGTCGATCGGCACCACGAAGACGCGTCAGCGCGTCGCGTAGGACGCGAGATACGGGCTCAATCCGCCGGCGCGCAACTGCGTCGCGGCGGTTGTCCAGTCGATCGACTTGCCCGACTTGAGCGCTTCCAGCGTGGCCACGACCGACAGTTCGACTTCCGGCAGGCCGGCAGCACCGGGCGCAGTGCGTCGCTGCTCGATGGCATCGAACAGCACCGCGTTGGCTTCCGCGTAGGTCAGCGGGGGCGTGGTGCCATGCGCATCGCGCCAGGCCGCTGTCTCCAGCACGCCGTTGACGTGCGAGAGGATCAGCCAGGTCGCCCGGCCGATCAGCTTCAGGTTGCCTGGCTGCACGCTGGTCATCGTGTTGCCGACCACGCGCCCGCGCTTGGCCATCACGCCGGTGGAGTGCGCATTGAGCAGCATCTTCAGCACGATGGTCTGGCTGAGCTCGAAGGCATCGCGCTGCGGCACGGTCACCGCGATCACCGGCACGGTACGGGGCAGGGCGGCCACATCGCGCAGGACGTCCGATGCGAGGGGGCGCGCGGAGACCGACATCAGCACCAGATCCGCACCGGCCGAGGCGGCGGCCTCCAGCCATTGCCGGTTCGCGTCCTGGTGCGCTTCGTCGCCCAGCAGGATCAGTGCACCGGAATCGCCGGCGGTCGGCGCGGTGCGTTGCATGTTCGCGGGCGTGTACGACAGGTCATACAGCGCCTGCTGTTCGTCGCCGGCGTTGGACAGGCCGCGCAGCGCGGCTTCGCGCAGATACGGGTCGGAGATGCCGTTCTCGAACGGCGGCAGGTACAGCGCCTTGTCCAGTCCGTGGAACGGACGG
This sequence comes from Pseudoxanthomonas sp. PXM02, assembly GCF_014851805.1. Lineage (GTDB taxonomy): Bacteria > Pseudomonadota > Gammaproteobacteria > Xanthomonadales > Xanthomonadaceae > Pseudoxanthomonas_A. The sequence continues at coordinate 193,870 of NZ_JACVAK010000001.1, read as the reverse complement.
TGCAGCAGCGCTTGCCAGGCCTGGGCGCCACCAGCTGCGGGCGTCCACACCTGGATCCACGAGCGCCGCTCGGGCGCATTCACCGCATCCAGTGGGCCCAGCCGGAACGTGGGCGCGCGTTCGGTGACGTCGACGAACACCGGCATCAGTGCCCGCGTCGCCAGATAGGTCGCATACCGTCCGTTCGCATAGCTCGCGGCTTCGCGATCGGTCCATGCGGCGAGTTTCGGCGCAGTGGCCGCAGCCGTCTGCTGCAGCTGCGTGAAGCCGCGCAGGCGGTCGGCGATGCTGGCGTCGCCGAAGCCCAGCGAGGCCAGTTCGTCAGCCGACAGGACGTCGCGCAGCAGGGCACGCGTGGCGTCTTCCAGCACCACGCCCAGCACATACAGGCTGGTGGTGGTGGCCTGCATGCGGGTGGAGCCGGTGATGGCCTGCGGCCCGGTCGGCAGCGCGATCTTGGTGATGCGCCCGTCGTCCAGCACGCGGCGGCTGCGCTCGAACGGGCGGAGCACCTCGTCCGGATTGTTGTAGACGAACCACGTGCGTCGGGCGTCCGCGCCGGCCTGGTCGGCGGCGGCCAACGCGGTGCCGATCACGGCGGAGGTCTCGCCGCCTTCGGTCACGGCGAACACCAGATCATCGGGTTGGATGCCGTTGTCCTGCAGCTGCAGGCGGCCGATTTCGGGGATGTCCTCGAAGCCTTCGAGCGAGGCGATCAGCGCACGGTCGCCGCCGGTGATCTCGCCCCGCACACGCTCGCCGAGCGCGGGATAGCGCGCTTCGATCTTCTTTGCCAGCGGCGACTGCGCGGTGCGCTGCCAGAACGGACGCCACAGGCCGCTCTCCAGCGTCTCGGCCAGGCGACCGGTCGAGCCGGTACCGTAGAAGTACAGGCGATGCCCGTCGCGCAATGCGCGGGTGATGTCTCGTGAAGCGGCTTCCAGCGTGGCCAGGCGCGCTGGATCGTCGGCGACGCCCTGCAGCGCCTTCGCGATGTCCTCGTCCACCGCCAGCAGCGACGCCAGTCCATCGGCAGTATCGGTGGCGATGCGCGTGCTTAGGTCGAAGCTGCGCGGATGGCGCTGCTCGGTCAGCAGGCTGTGCAGCTGGAACTGCTGCTTGTTCGCCACGAAGTCCTGCGATTGCGCGGACGGCGTGACCCCCAGGCGGTCCGGGGTGGGCTGTGCGCCCGCGGGTATCGCCGCGGAGGCCATGAAAAGGAAAGACATGCTGCGCATGATGCGGTTCGCCATACGGGACATCGGATCCCTCACCTGACAACGGAAGAATGCGGCGACACCGGCGGAACATCCCCTTGCACGGCGCCACACGCAGGCTGCTATCGTCGTGACCACGATAGCAAACGGTGATGACACTATGCCCCGGTTCGGTCGTCTGCTGCACGCTGCACTGCGCGTCTCCATGCTGCCAGCGCTGTTGTTGCTGGCCCTCGCATGGCCGTATGCCGCATTGGCGTCCGAGGCCGCAACGTCGCGGTTGGGCATCGAGGTGCTGCTCGACCAGCGCCTTGATCTGCTGCGCGACAAGCGGGTCGGGCTGGTGACCAACGCCACCGGCGTGGACAGCCAGTTGCGCAGCGACGTCGACCGCTTTGCGGCGCAGAAGGACTTCGCGTTGGTGGCGCTGTTCGGGCCGGAACACGGCGTGCGCGGTGATGTGCAGGCCGGCGACAAGGTCGCCTCGTCGCGCGATGTCGCTACCGGTCTCCCGGTGCACAGCCTGTATGGGGAGCACCGCGAACCGACGCCCGCGATGCTGGAGGGCATCGACGTGCTGGTGTTCGACATCCAGGACGTCGGCACGCGCTTCTATACCTACCCCTACACGCTGGCTGGCGTGATGCGGGCGGCGAAGAAGGCAGGGATTCCTGTCGTGGTCGCTGATCGCCCCGATCCGCTGGGCGGTGTGCTCGTCGAAGGGCCGGTGCTGGAGCCGGCGCTGGCGTCGTTCGTCGGCATGTTTCCCATCCCGATCCGCCACGGCATGACCGTCGGCGAACTGGCCACGCTGTTCAACATCGAGTTCGGCATCGGCGCGGACCTGCACGTGGTGACGGTGCAGGGCTGGGCACGGGGCGATGAGCCCCTGCGCGATGCACTGCCTTGGGTGCCGCCGTCACCCAACATGCCCACGCCCGATACGGCGCTGGTCTATCCCGGCACGGGCTTGCTGGAAGGCACCAACGTGTCGGAAGGGCGTGGTACGACGCGGCCGTTCGAAATGATCGGCGCGCCCTGGGTGGACGCACCGGCGCTGGCCGCGCGCCTCGATGCGATGGCCTTGCCCGGCGTGCGGTTCCGCCCGGTATGGTTCACTCCGACCTTCTCCAAGCATGCGGGCGTGGCCTGCGCGGGTGTGCAGCTGCATGTCACTGACCGCGCCGCGTTCCGTCCGGTCCGCACGGGCATCGCGGTGCTGAAGGCGCTGCATGACCAGCATCCGAAGGAATTCGCCTTCCTGCCCGGCAATCCTCCGTTCTTCGATGCGCTGGCCGGCGTGCCGTGGTTGCGCGTGGCGATCACGAAGGGTGAGTCTGTCGATGCCATCGAGGCACGCTGGACGCCCGCGCTCGAACGGTTCCGGACGCTTCGGCAGCGGCATTTGCTCTACCTGGAACGATGACGCGCGTACGTCGGTCCCATACCCGGGAATCAGTCCACCAAGTCCTCAGAGGCCCGGGTTCATGCGGATCGCTTGCGGGCCCTGCTACGGCGCGCAGATTTGGCGCTGTCGGCGGTGGCCGGTGTCGCGGTGGCCAGGTCCAGCTGCAGGCGTTCCAGCGAAGACAGCGTGTCGGCATAAGCGATGAAGTGCTGCAGATAGCCCGGTGCCACGTCGCGCATGACGTGGAGGGCGCGATGGACCAGCATGCCCGAGTTGAGCGGGCCGGCGTCTGCGGGGAGGTCATGGAGCGAGGCACGCAACTGGCTGTCGGTGCGCACCTGTGTCCACACCCGCCGTGCTTCCTCCAGCACGGCGGGCGCGTGCCCTGCAGATGCCGCGAGCGCCGTCGTGAGCGTGGCCGCTGTCGAGGCGCGTGCCTGCATCTCGGTCGTCAGCGTGCGCAGCAGGGCGGCAGGCGAGCCGGTCGATGTCGATGTGCGCGGCGTCCAGCGGGCTAGGTCATCGGCGTAGAGCGCGATCAGGCCGGACAGGCGGGCATCGAGCAATCGGCGCGCTTCTCCGGCGTGGGCATGCGCGCGCGCCGCCAGCGCATCGATGAAGGCGAAACGCAACGGATCCATCCGGTCGGCGCCGCGCGCCCGCCAGGCCTGCAACTGTGCGGGGACGGGCAGGGCGTCACCGTCCATCGGCGGCAGCACGCTTGGCGGGACGCGGAATCGGCGCAATCTCGACGCGACGGTTGCGCGCGCGGCCGGCTTCGCTGTCGTTCGCACTGACCGGCTGTTCGGCGCCGAATGCGGCGGCGAACACCGACGACGAGGGCACGCCATCGGCGATCAGCGTACGCATGACCGTCAACGAGCGCTGCGCCGACAGTTCCCAGTTGTCGGCGAACTGGCGGTTGTTGCCACTGACCTGGCGGTCGTCGGTGAAGCCGCTGACCATCAGGATCTCGTCGCGCGTGCGCAGGTAGCCCGCCAGCGGAGCGGCCAGGCCTTTGAGCAGTTCGCGGCCTTCCGGCTGCAACTGGTCGGAGTTCAGCGCGAACAGCACGTTGCCGCGGATGCCGATACGGCCATCCACCAGCGTGACGCGGCCTTCGGCGAGCGGTTCGGCCAGCGCCTCTTCCAGCGCCTTGCGCTGCTGGGCTTCCTGTTCGCGCCGCTTCACTTCCTCATCCAGCCGCTGCGAGAGTTGGGCCTGCACGGCGATCACACCCACCAGCACCAGCACGAAGGCGCCGAGCAGCACCGACATCAGGTCGCCGAAGCTGGCCCAGACGGGCGCGCCGAGATCGGCGTCGTCTCCGGTCTCGACGCTCACGCGGCTTCCGCCGGCTGCGCGCCGCTCAGCTGCTGCAGGTCGAGCGTGATCTGCCGCTGTGCGGACAGGCTGAGGTCGATCACTTCGCGCGCCTGCGCCACGTAGTACGCCAATTGGTCGTCGCTACGGGCCAGCGAACGATCCAGCGCACCTTCGATGGCCTGCAGGCGCACGAGCAGTTCTTCGTTCGACTTGCCGAACGACTGCACTGCCGTGCCCAGCGCGTCGCCCAGGCTGGCGACTTCCGTGGCGCCCGCGGCGACCTGCGCGGCGATGCCGCCGAGCTTGCCGGTTTCGGCTTCGACATGGTCGGTGAAGCGCGTGCCGACGCGGTCGAGCAGGTCGGCCGAGGTGGCGACCAGTGCGTCGATCGCACTGCGCTGCTCGGTGGAGGCGTGGTTCACCGCATCGAGCAAGGTCTGCAGCGTTTCCATCAGCTGGTTGCGTTCTTCCAGCATGGCGGTGTCGCGCACCATGCTGTCGGACAGCTTCTGGCGCAGCTCGGCGATGACGTCGGCGGCGGCGCGCGGCGCCTCGGAGGCGACCTGCACCAGCTGCGAGATCTCGGCGATGGTCTGGGTTGAATGCGCTTGCGCCTGGGTGGTGATGTCCTGTGCGCTGCGTGCGAGTGCGTCGCAGATGTCCTGTTGGAGCTGCGCTGTCTGCGCGCCGGCCCGTTCCCACTCGTCGCGCAGCGTGGCGCTCATCGCGGCCAGGCGCTCGGCCCAGGCGGCGAGGCGCTGGTCGTCCTGCGATGCAAGCGTCTGCTGCAGCGTGGCGTGCGAGCGTTCCATTGCCTGCAGCAGCGCGTCGGCGTGCCGCTCGATGCCGCCGGTGGCTGCCGTCAGCGCCTGCGCGTTGCGCTCGGCCATGCCGGCATGGCCCGCCTCCTGCTGTGCCAGGACCTGGTCCCAGCGGTCCGCCAGGGTCGTGGCATTGGCTTCCAGGCGCGAGGACACGCTGTCGACCAGCGCGGACGACTGCTGCTCGAACGTGCCGGCCAGACGTGTGGCCAGCACCTGCATCTCGGCGGTGAGCGCCGTGTTTGCCTGCTGCTGGTGCTCCAGCACCGAAGCCCAGCTCGCGGTAGCCGCCGTGGTGGCGGCGCCGAAGCCGGCGCTCAGGCCATCGAGCTGGCGCTGCACGGCCCCGGTGACGGTGGCCTGCATCGCTGCACTTTCACGGGCCAGCCCCGCCAGCGTCGCTTCGGTCGACGGCTGCAGGGCCGCGACGACGGCGCGCGCGCTCGCATCGACGCCGGACTTCAACGTCTGCTCGAACGAGGCGGCCCACTGGGCCTGCGCGGCCTCGGTGCGTTCGTGGAACGCCTGCTGATGGGTCGCCAGGCGTTCGCCTGAGGCGGCGTTCTGTTGTTCGATCGAGGCCACCATCGCTTGCAGGCGTTCGACCAGATCCGGCATCAACGCGGCCTGCTGCTGCAACAGGCGGAAGGATTCCTCGCGCTGGAAGGCTTGCGAATGCGCATGCAGCGACGTGGTGATTTCTGCATCCAGCAGATGAACCGCCTCCAGTCGCTCGCGACGGCACAGCGCCGCCATCAGGCCAAGCACCGCCGATGTCGCCACGCCGGCGATCGATGTGCCGAACGCAAAGCCCAGGCCCTTCACCGGTGCGGCCAGCGAGCCACGGATGGCGTCGATGTCGGTCGCGCTTTCCAGGGCCAGACCGGTGCCGCGCAGCGTGGCCATCATGCCCAGCAGCGTGCCCAGCATGCCGAGCAGGACCAGCAGGCCGACCAGGTACGGCGTGAGGGCGGGGGCTGGCAGGGCGACGCGCTCGCCTTCGATGCGCTGGCGGACCGACGGGCGCAGGCTCGCATGCAGCGATGAAAGCCAGGTCGACAGACCTTGTTTCGCGGCTGACGTGTCCTTGACCGCCTGCAGCAACGAATCGGTGGCTTGGCGATAGCGATGCAGTTCCACCGCGCCGGCCACATAGCAGAGACCGATGATCAGGGTGACCACCACGCCCAGCGCATGCGTACCGACGTAGCCGACCCCGATCCAGGTGACGATGGCGAGGCCCAGCAGGAACAGGGCGGTCAGGAGGGCGTGTCGGGTCATGGTGTTCCAGAGTCGTGCGAGGTACGAAGCGCGGCGAGTAGCGCGTCGAGGGGATGGAAGCGGAGGTCCAGCTCGGCGAGCAGGATGTCCTGGAGGTCGTGGCGGAAGCGGGCGAGCCAGGCGTCGTCGCTGGTATCGGCATGCGCCTGCTTCAGTCGTTCGAAGTGCTGGACGAGCAGGGTAGGTGTCGCGGTCAGCAGCGTTTGTTCGCGCGGGCTCAACGTCATCTCCATGACCCCGTCGATCTCCGCCAAGCGAACCTGATCGGGTGAACCCGCCGCCAGGGCATCGCGCAATCGCCCGCGCAGTTGGCCGGTGCCCGCCTGCATGGCGCGTTGCAGATCCAGGATGTGGCGCTGGAAGGGCGCGAACGCATCGCTGGCGAATGTCTCAAGCTTGTCGGTGCGCGTGATGGCGGTGCGCAGGGACGCCTTCACGCGTGCGCAGGCCGCTTCTTCGTCGCCGGCTGCCGTTGCCACACCCGGTGCCGGCGAGGCATCCAGGGCGCGCGACAACGCGACAGCCCGATTCCAGTCGATCCACTGGCCCAGTCGCTCGGACAGGGCAGGGCCGGCGACGGGGGCGTCGAGGCCACCCAACCGGGAGAGTCGCTGGACGAAGGCGGGGGCCGAAACGGCCGTCCGGTGCTGCGGTAAAGCCACGCTGACGCTCAAAAAAGACGGCGATTTTACAGGAAGCACCAAGCCGGCTGCCGGATTCAGGTTCAATCTGAGGCGAGCGCAGCCGGTGGGCAAAGAAAAAGCCGGAACCGTGAGGTTCCGGCTTTCTGAATGGTGGAGGTGGGCGGAATTGAACCGCCGTCCGAAGGCACTCCATCCCCGGTACTACATGCTTATCCCGCCGTTGGATCTCGTCCTGCGACAGCACGGTGGGCAAAGCGCACCGCAGGACCAGCCTGTTTTAGGTTAACCGGATGCTGACAGGCAGCCACTCCCGGCGATTCCGTGATGATGACCTTACGCTGCGAGCACGGACACAAGCAGTTTCAGGGCTTAGGCCTTAAGCGGCCAGAGCGTAGTTGTCGTCGTTGGCAACTAGAGTTTTGCCGCTGGATTTACGAGGAAAGCTGCCCCCTCGGCATGCACCAGGCAACTTCGCAACCCCCGTCGAAGCCAGTGCACCCCCGGGAGTCAGAAACGTCCTGACGAAGGGAAGTGTAGGGGTGGGATAGGCAGGTGACAAGGTTCGGGGCGTATCAGGGTCAACCGGGCTTCACTTGGGGATATTCACACAGGAACATCCGATGTGGGAGCGACGTCAGTCGCGAGCTCCTGTTCGGTAGCGCAGTGCGCAATCGCGCTGAGAGGGTTACCGGGAAGAGCGATCGCGACTGACGTCGCTCCCACATTCGGCACCTCGATGCCTCATGCGTCCTTATTATGCTGGCGCATCACGCGGGATTTTTCGCGTGCCCAGTCGCGATCCTTCTCGCTGGCCCGCTTGTCGTGGGTCTGCTTGCCCTTGGCCAGGGCAATCTCGGCCTTCACCTTGTTGCCCTTCCAGTACAGCGAGGTCGGCACCAGCGTGTAACCGTCGCGTTCGACCTTGCCAATCAGGCTGTCGATCTCGTTCCGGTGCAGCAGCAGCTTGCGGGTGCGACGGTCATCGGCCACCACATGGCTGGAGGCCTGGATCAGCGGCGTGATCTGCGCACCGAACAGGAAGATCTCGCCGTGGCGGACGATCGCGTAGGCCTCGGTGATGTTCGCGCGGCCGGCGCGGATCGCCTTCAGCTCCCAGCCCTGCAGGGCGAGGCCCGCTTCGTAGCGCTCCTCGAAGTGGTACTCGTGACGGGCGCGCTTGTTCAGCGCAATCGTGCCCGTTGCTTTATTCTTGTCCGGTTTCTTTGCCATCCGTCCTATTGTCGCCGAAGGCGGAACCCTACGCGAGCCACATGCATACGATCCGCCGCAGCGCCCTGGTCGAACACTCGGCCACCCGGATGTTCGACCTGGTCAACGACGTGGCGGCCTACCCGCGGCGGTTCGACTGGTGCAGCGCGGCCGAGCTGATCGAGCAGGGCGAGGCGAGGCTGGTCGCCCGGCTGGACCTCGGGCTGGGCTCGCTGCGTACGTGGTTCACCACCGAGAACGCGCTGGACCGTCCGCACCGCATCGACATGAACCTGGTCGACGGCCCGTTCCGCAAGCTGCACGGGCGCTGGGACTTCCATGCGCTGGACGAATCCGCCTGCAAGGTCACGCTGACGCTGGAGTTCGAGCCGTCCAGCCGGTTGCTGGCGCCCGCGATGGCGCTGGGCTTCCAAGGCTTGGCTGACCGCATGGTGGACGATTTCGTGCGCGCCGCCGACCGCGGGGAATGACGTGAGGGTGGAAGTGATCCGTGCCTGGCCGCATCGGTTCGAGTCGGTGGTGTTGGACCTGCCCGACGGTGCCGTCGTGGCGGATGCGCTGGCGGCCAGCGGCTTTGCGGATGCGGCCCATGCGGCGATCGCGATCCATGGCGTGAATGCTACGGCTGAGACGGCGCTACGCGCGGACGACCGCGTGGAAGTGCTGCGGCCGCTGCTTATCGATCCCAAGGACGCGCGCCGCCGTCGGGCGCGCGGTTGAGCGGGCCCACCGTCAGCGGCGGCCGCCCTTCTTCTTTTCTTTCGCGAGGTTCGGACCGAACTTGCGCACGTCTTGCGAAAGCTGCAGGTCGGCTTCGGGGAAGTACTCGCCTTCCCAACTCGCCAGCGTGCCACCGTTGAAGACCAGGGTCAGGTTCTTGATCTCGGTGGTCCCGCGGCGGTTGGTGCGGTTGCTGGCGGTGTAGTCCCAGCGATCGGCATGGAACGGGTCGGCGATCGAGGGGCTGCCCAGCAACGACTGCACCTGCTGCTTGCTCTGTCCCACCTGCAACTGCTCGACGGCCGTCTTCTCGATCAGGTTGCCCTGGTAGATCGGCTGCTTGTAGAGGATGCCGCAGCCGGCAGTGGCGGAAGCGAGGACGGCAACCAGCAGGAATTTGCGCATTGGGACGGGTACGGTGGGAAACCGGGCCGATGATACACTCCCACGGACCGCCGCAACCGCGCTTCAGGCAGCTGGCGCTAAACCGAGAGTGAACGGAGACGCCATGGAATCGCAGGACCTTCGCAAAGTCGGCCTCAAGGTCACCCACCCGCGCATGCGCATCCTGGAGTTGCTGGAGCAGAAGAACGCCCAGCATCACCTGAGCGCGGAAGACATCTACCGGCAGCTGCTGGATCACGGCGACGAAATCGGCCTCGCCACCGTGTATCGCGTGCTGACCCAGTTCGAGGCCGCCGGCCTGGTGCTGAAGCACAACTTCGAGGGCGGCCAAGCCGTCTACGAGCTCGACCGCGGCGGCCACCACGACCACATGGTCGACGTCGACACCGGCAAGATCATCGAGTTCGAAAGCGCCGAGATCGAGAAGCTGCAGCGCGAGATCGCCGCCAAGCACGGCTACGAGCTGGAAGAGCATTCGCTGGTGCTCTACGTGCGCAAGAAGCGCTGAAATCCCTCTGATGTAGGGCTGTGGGAGCGACGTAAGTCGCGAGGCTGCGTCGGTGATGCCTCATCGCGACTTACGTCGCTCCCACAAGACCCCGCGATAGCGCGGATCAGACCGCGTTGGCCAGCAGTCGCTTGGCCGCGGCGTGGGCCTCCTTGCTGACTTCCACGCCCCCCAGCATGCGGGCGAGTTCCTCTTCGCGCTGCTTCGCGCCCAGCTTCTCGACCGCACTCTGTGTCATGCCGTCCACCGGCGCCTTGCTGACGCGGTAGTGCGCGTGGCCCTGCGCGGCGACTTGCGGCAGGTGGGTCACGCACAGCACCTGCCGCTCCGCGCCGAGTGCGCGCAGTTTCTGGCCGACGATCTCGGCCACGGCGCCGCCGATGCCGGTGTCCACCTCGTCGAAGATCATGGTCGGGACGGCGTCCAGGCCCAGCGCGGCGACTTCGATGGCGAGTGAGATGCGCGCCAGTTCGCCACCCGATGCCACCTTGCGCAGCGCGCGTGGCGGCTGTCCCGCATTGGCCGAGACAAGGAATTCGACGCGTTCGGCACCCGTGGGGTCCGGACGCTCGCTGTCCTGTGGTTCCAGCGCGATCTCGAAGCGGCCCCCGCCCATGCCCAATTCGGCAATCAGCGTGGTGGTGGTGGCCCCCAGGGCTTTCGCGGCACGCTGGCGTGTGTGCGTCAGTGCGGCGGCGGCATCGCGCCATGTCCCCTTGGCCACGTCGATCTCGCCATTGAGCAGGATCAGGCGCTCGCCGGCGCCGCGCAGCGAGTCCAGTTCGGCGGCCAGGCGGTCGTGTTGTTCCTGCAGCCCGTCCAGCGACACTCGGTGCTTGCGCGCCAGGTCATGTACGCGGGCCAGCTTGCGTTCCAGGGCATCGAACTGCAGGGGTTCGCCATCGAGATCGTCGCGCACCTGGCCCAGCAGGGAGAGGGCTTCCTCGATCTGGATGCCGGCGCCTTCGAGCAGTGCATCCACGTCGCGCAGGCGGGGTTCGTGCTCTGCCTGCCGGGCGAGATCGGCCCGCACCTGCTGCAGCTGCCTCGCCAGCGAGGGTGTGTCGTCGCCGGCCAACTGACTCAGCGCAGCGTCGCAGGCCTGGATCAACCCGGTGGCGTGCGCCTGCCGGCGGTGGCTGGTCACCAGCGCCTCCAGCGCGGCGGGAGCAAGGTCCTCGCGCTGCAGTTCCGCCAGCTGGTGTTCGAGGTAGTTGATCCGGTCGGAGACATCCCCTTGGCCTGACAGCTGCTCGCGTTCCCGCAGCAGCACCGTCCAGTGCCGGGCCGCCTCGCGCACGGCGGCGCGCTCGGCGTCGCTGCGGGCGAAGGCATCCAGCAGGTCCAGCTGGCTGTTGCGGGCGAGCAGGGCCTGGTGCTCGTGCTGGCCATGGATCTCGACGAGGCGCCCCGCCAGTTCGGTCAGTTGCGACAGGGTCACGCTGCGGCCATTGATCCAGGCGCGCGAGCCGCCATCGGCGCGGATCACCCGGCGCAGCTGGCACTGGCCGTCGTCGTCCAGCTCGTTGTCGGCCAGCCACGCTTGCGCGGGCGAACCGACAGCGGCGGCGAACTCGGCGGACAGTTCGGCCCGTTCCGCACCGTGACGGACCACGCCACTGTCGGCGCGCAGGCCGGACAGGAAGCCGAGTGCGTCGACCAGCAGCGACTTGCCGGCGCCGGTTTCGCCGGAAATGACGGTCATGCCATCGCCGAACTCCAGTTCGGCGGCACGGACGACGGCGAAATCCTTGAGCGCGAGATGTCTGAGCATGCGGCGGATTGTAAGCGGACCCGGCTCATAGACTGAGACACCGGGCGCGGCGGCTTGCAAAGGTGAGGGCGCGACGTTATCTAGCTGCCATGAACACGTCATCGCCCCCGCTGGATCCGCGCGCCCGACAGCTGCTGCGCACGCTGATCTCGCGCTACATCCGCGATGGCGAACCGGTGGGGTCGCAGACGCTGGCCCGGCACGCGGGGCTGGAAGTCAGTCCGGCCACCATCCGCAACATCCTGTCCGAACTGGAAGAGGTCGGCCTGCTCAGCTCGCCGCATACCTCCGCCGGCCGCATCCCGACCGCCCAGGGCTACCGGGTGTTCGTCGACAGCCTGGTACAGGTGAAGTCGCTCGGGGACGGCGAGGTGGCGCGGCTGCGGGCCGAATTGTCTGCCGGGGCGGGAACGCAGGCGCTGCTGGGCAACGCCTCCGAGCTGCTGTCGGCAATGACCCACTTCGTTGGCGTGGTCAGCGTGCCGCGGCGCGAGCAGTTCGCGTTCCGCTACATCGATTTCGTGCCGCTGGACGGTCAGCGGGTGATGGCGATCCTGGTGTTCGCCGACAACGACGTGCAGAACCGGGTCATCGAGACGCGGCGCTCCTACGAGCGGTCGGAGCTGGAGCGGATCGCGAACTACCTGAACACCCAGTTCGCCGGCCGGCCGCTGTCCGAGATCCGCGCCAACCTGCTGCGCGACCTGCGCCGGGCGCAGACGGAAATGGAGGGGCTGCTGGCCGAATCCATCGAGCTGGCCGAGCAGGCCCTGACGCCCCCGGGCGACGATGTGGTGCTGGCCGGGCAGACGCGGCTGATGGGCGTGCAGGAGTTGTCGGACCTGGAACGGCTGCGTGACCTGTTCGAAGCCTTCGCCCGCAAGCGCGAGATCCTGCAGTTGCTGGAACGCACGATCCGCGCACCGGGCGTGCGTATTTTCATCGGCGAAGACACCGGGCTGGCACCGCATGACGGGGTGTCGGTGGTGACGGCGCCATACATGGCGGGCGGGCAGGTGCTGGGCGTGCTGGGGGTGATCGGGCCCACCCGCATGGCCTACGACCGGGTGATTCCGGTGGTGCAGGCGGCGGCCGATGTCCTGGGCGCAGCCTTGAATCCGGAATCCCAGACCCCATAGGTTCCCGGTTGGGCGGCTGGACCGGCCGCCAGGGAACCGAAATGAACGAACAGCACGACTACGACGCCCAGGGCCAGACCCCCGAGCCCTCCGATACCGACGCCGCCCTGCTGGCCGAGCTGGAAACACTGCGCAACGAGCTGGACCAGCTGCGCGCCGCCACGCTGCTGGAGCGCGCCGATCTGGAAAACCAGCGCAAGCGCGTGGCCCGCGACATCGAGCAGGCCCGCAAGTTCGCCAACGAGCGCCTGCTGGGCGACCTGCTGCCGGTGTTCGACAGCCTCGATGCCGGCCTCGCCGCCGCAGGCACCGAGCCCAGCCCGCTGAAGGACGGCCTGGACCTGACCTTCAAGCAGTTGCTGAAGGTGGCCGGCGACAACGGCCTGACCCTGCTCGATCCCACCGGCGAAGCCTTCAATCCCGAACACCACCAGGCCATCAGCCAGGCCGACGCCCCCGGTGCCGCGCCCGGCAGCGTGGTGCAGGTATTCCAGAAGGGCTACGTGCTCAACGGCCGCCTGCTGCGCCCCGCGCTGGTAGTCGTGGCCAGACACGACTGAACGCCTTCGCGATGGCGCTTGAACCGCGTCATCGCACCCCTATATCGGGACCATCCACCCGGTCGATCACCGGGTCCAACATCAGCATTCGCTAGGGAGCGACATCCATCATGGGCAAGATCATCGGCATCGACCTGGGCACGACGAACTCGTGCGTGGCGATCATGGACGGCGGCAAGGCCCGCGTCATCGAGAACTCGGAAGGCGACCGCACCACGCCCTCCATCGTGGCCTACACGAAGGACGGCGAAGTGCTGGTCGGCGCCTCGGCCAAGCGCCAGGCCGTGACCAATCCGAAGAACACCTTCTACGCGGTGAAGCGCCTGATCGGCCGCAAGTTCACTGATGCGGAAGTGAAGAAGGACCTGGACCTGGTCCCCTACGACATCATCGCGCACGAGAACGGCGACGCCTGGGTGCAGACCAACGATGGCAAGAAGCTGTCGGCACAGGAAATCTCCGCGCGCATCCTGGAGAAGATGAAGAAGACGGCCGAAGCCTTCCTCGGCGAGACCGTCACCGAGGCGGTCATCACCGTGCCGGCCTACTTCAACGACAGCCAGCGCCAGGCCACCAAGGACGCCGGCAAGATCGCCGGCCTGGACGTAAAGCGCATCATCAACGAGCCCACCGCCGCCGCACTGGCCTACGGCCTGGACAAGGGCGAGGGTGGCGCCGACCGCAAGATCGTCGTCTATGACCTGGGCGGCGGTACGTTCGACGTCTCGATCATCGAGATCGCCAACGTCGACGGCGAGAAGCAGTTCGAAGTGCTGGCGACGAACGGCGACACCTTCCTGGGCGGCGAAGACTTCGACAAGCGCGTCATCGACTACCTCGTCGAGGAATTCCAGAAGGACCAGGGCATCGACCTGCGCAAGGATCCGCTGGCGCTGCAGCGCCTGAAGGACGCGGCCGAGCGCGCCAAGATCGAGCTGTCCAGCTCGCAGCAGACCGAAGTGAACCTGCCGTACGTGACCGCCGACGCCTCCGGTCCGAAGCACCTGAACATCAAGCTGACCCGCGCCAAGCTGGAAGCCCTGGTCGAAGACCTGGTGAAGAAGACCATCGAGCCGTGCCGCATCGCCCTGAACGATGCCGGCCTGCGCGCCAGCGACATCGGCGAGGTCATCCTGGTCGGCGGCCAGACCCGCATGCCGAAGGTGCAGCAGGCGGTGGCCGAGTTCTTCGGCAAGGAACCGCGCAAGGACGTCAACCCCGATGAGGCCGTGGCGCTGGGCGCCGCGATCCAGGGCGGCGTGCTGGCCGGCGACGTCAAGGACGTGCTGCTGCTCGACGTGACCCCGCTGTCGCTGGGCATCGAGACGCTGGGCGGCGTGTTCACCAAGATCATTGAGAAGAACACCACCATCCCGACCAAGGCTTCGCAGACCTTCTCCACCGCCGAGGACAACCAGTCCGCGGTGACGGTGCACGTGCTGCAGGGCGAGCGCGAGCAGGCCCGCTTCAACAAGTCGCTGGCCAAGTTCGATCTGTCCGGCATCGATGCTGCGCCGCGCGGCATGCCGCAGGTGGAAGTGTCGTTCGACATCGACGCCAACGGCATCCTGCATGTGTCGGCCAAGGACAAGAAGACCAACAAGGAACAGAAGGTCGAGATCAAGGCCGGTTCGGGCCTGTCCGAGGACGAGATCGCGCGCATGGTCGCCGACGCGGAGGCACACCGTGAAGACGACAAGAAGTTCCAGGAACTGGTGCAGGCGCGCAACCACGCCGATGGCCTGCTGCACGCCACCCGCAACGCCATCGCCGAGCACGGCAGCAAGGTGGGCGGCGACGTGATCGGTCGCGTGGAAGCGGCGATCGCCGACCTGGATACCGCGATGAAGGGCGACGACAAGGCCCAGATCGAAGCCAAGGCCAAAGCGCTGGAAGAGGCGGGGCAGTCGCTGTACGCGGCGGCGTCGGCCGACCAGTCCGGTGCCGGCGGCCCGGCGGGTGGCGCGTCCGCGCCGGCCGACGACGTGGTCGATGCGGAATTCACCGAAGTGAAGGACGACAAGAAGTAATCCCGATCCACGGGATGCGGCGGACGGGAGACGTGGCCTGCCACGGCCTCCCGTTTTGCCATCCGGCGACCCTGCGAGACCAGCCTGACAGCACATGAGCAAGCGCGATTACTACGAAGTCCTGGGCGTGGCCCGCGACGCCAGCGACGAAGACCTGAAGAAGGCCTATCGCCGCTGCGCGATGAAGCATCACCCGGACCGCAATCCCGGGGATGCCGCCGCCGAGGCTGCGTTCAAGGAATGCAAGGAAGCCTACGAGGTGCTGTCCGACGGCGCCAAGCGTCGAACCTATGACGCGCATGGCCATGCCGCGTTCGAACACGGCATGGGCGGTGGCGGTCCGGGCGGCCCGGACATGGGCGATATCTTCGGCGACATCTTCGGCAACATCTTCGGCGGGGGTGGCGCACGTGCCGCACGGCGCGGCGCCGATGTCGGTTATGTGATGGAGCTGGATCTCGAAGAGGCCGTGGCCGGTGTCGAGAAGCGCATCGAGATCCCGTCGCTGATCGCCTGCGAACCTTGTAATGGGTCGGGTTCGGCGGATGGCAAGGTCGAGACCTGCACGACCTGCGGCGGGCGCGGCAACGTGCGCATGCAGCGTGGCATCTTCGCCATGCAGCAGGCCTGTCCGACGTGCGGCGGTCGTGGCCAGACCATCAAGAATCCCTGCACCGAGTGCCACGGCGCGGGCCGTGTGGAAGAAGAAAAGGTCCTGTCGGTCAAGATTCCCGCCGGCGTCGACAACGGCGATCGCATCCGTCTGACCGGCGAAGGCGAGGCCGGTCCGCCGGGCACGCCGCCGGGCGATCTGTACGTGGAAGTGCGGGTGCGCGAGCACGACATCTTCCAGCGCGACGGCGACGATCTGCATTGCGAGGTGCCGATCCGCATCTCGCAGGCGGCCTTGGGCGACACCGTGCGCGTGCCGACGCTGAAGGGCGAAGCCGAGATCCGTATCCCGGCCGAGACCCAGACCGGCAAGCTGTTCCGCCTGCGCGGCAAGGGCGTCAAGTCGGTGCGCAGCCGCAGCGAAGGCGACCTGTACTGCCGCGTGGTGGTGGAAACCCCGGTCAACCTGACCAACGAGCAGCGCGAGTTGCTGGAGAAGTTCGAGGCCACCTTCGTCGGCGATGAAGCACGCAAGCATTCGCCGAAGTCGGCGACGTTCCTCGATGGCGTCAAGGGATTCTGGGATCGCATGACGTCCTGAGGTCCTGGCAGCCCCCTGTGTTCCCACCGACGCCCGGTCCCTGCCGGGCGTCCTGCGTTCTGGAGTCGCCGAACCATTGCTAGGATGGCGCGTCGCCAACGGGCGGCCTACGCATACGGACAGGGAGGACGTGGGGAATGCGCAACCACTTCGGGAAGGTGGCCGGGCTTTGCCTGGTCGCAGCAGCGGCATTGGCACCGGTTGGCGCCGCATCGGCGCAGGCGGCGGAAGAACGACCTTTGCAGGTCGAGCATGAGCACATCGACTACGTCATCCAGGCCGATGGCCGTTACGTGGAGACACGCGAAACAGCGACCAAGGTGTTGAAGGAGGCTGCGCTGGAAGCCGCCAAGACCACATCCGTCGGCTACAGCACCAGTATCCAGAAGGCCGAGGTGGTGACGGCTTACACGCTCAAGGCGGATGGTCGCAAAGTCGTGGTGCCGCCCGGCAACTACCAGGTGCAGTCCGCGGCCGGGCACGAGGGCGACTCGCCCGTGTACTCCGACAACACAACGCTGACGGTGGTGTTTCCGGACCTGGCCGTGGGCGACACCACGGTGTTCGCCTACCGGCTGACCGCACTGCAACCGATGTTCCCCGGCCAGTTCTCGGTGATCGAGAATTTCAACCCTGCGCAGTACTACGGCGACGTGAAGATTACGCTGGATGCGCCAGCGACACTGCAGGCCGGCCACCAGGCATGGCAGATGCAGGAAAGCACGCGCGAGCGCGATGGTCGTCGCCTGCTCGAGTGGCGCTGGCGCAACCGCACGCCCGTACCGCGCGAGAGCCTGCGCGACAGCGTGTACAACCCCGAGCGCTATCCCGGTTATGCCTACTCCACCTTTCGCGACTATGCCCAGATTGCGCAGGCCTACGGTGGGCCGGCCAACGCCAAGGCGGTGCCGACCCCGCGTATCCGCAAACTGGCTGACGAGGTTGCCGGTGACGCCCGCGAACCACGCGAGATCGCCAGGCGCTTGTACGAATGGGTATCGCGCAACATCACCTACGCAGGCAACTGCATCGGGCTGGGGGCAGTGGTCCCGCGCGACCTCGATGTCGTGCTCGACAACCGGATGGGCGACTGCAAGGACCACGCCACCTTGCTGCAGGCGCTGCTTTCGGCGAAGGGAATTCCCAGCACGCAGGCACTGATCAACGCTGGCGGCACCTATACGTTGCCCAAGGTGCCGGTGGCCTCGGTGGTGAACCACGTCATTACCTACATCCCCAGCCTCGATCTTTACGCCGATTCCACGGCGGCCACCGTGCCGTTCGGGTCTTTGCCGAACGGATCGGCAGGCAAACCGGTGCTGCTGGTGGAAGGTCACCACGAAGGCGCATCGACGCCATTGCGCGAGGCCGGCCGCGATGGCCAGAAGTTGCGCACGACGCTGAGCATCGCCGCCGACGGCTCGGTCAAGGGTAGCCAGCAGGTCGAACTGAGCGGTCGGCTGGCGGTGATGGCGCGTGACCAGTTCCGCGAGCTACCCGTGGCCGAAGCGGGGAAGATGGTGCGCCGTTACTACGAACGCATGGCCCTGCGTGCCGACGGCACGGTGCGTTATCCGGACGCGGGTCCGTTGCTGGACGACTTCAGCATCGACGCCGATTTCGAGGTCGCGCAGATGCTGCCGACCTCCGGCGGATTGCAGACGCAGCCCTGGTTCATCAGCTATGCGCCAATCGCAAGCATCGTGGCGCGCAACCTGGGGAGCGTGGATCAGCCGGAAGGCGAGAGCGGCTGCGGCGGCATCTACTCCGAAGAGGAGTACACGATCGACCTGGCTCCGGGCATGCGCATCGCCTCGTTGCCGCGCAACGTGGACGTCGAGGAGGGCAACGTCGCTTTCCGCGCGACCTATCAGCGCGAAGGCAACCGCATCCGCATCAGCCGTCGGCTGGATGACCGTACACCGGGACCGGTGTGCTCGCCGGAGTACAACACCGCCTACGCACGGACGATGCAGAAGATCCTTCCCGGCCTGCGTGAGCAGATCGTCTATCTGGCAGCGGATGTCCGTGTCGACTGAAGCTGCCTTTCCCCGCGCGGGCGCTGCGGTGCAGGACGCATCGCAGCGCCCGCTGGTGGGCATCGTCGGCAGCGCCGGCGCCTATGGCCGCTGGCTGCAGCGGTTCTTCCGCGCGAGCATGGGGCTGGACGTCATCGGCCACGATCCCGCCGATCCGTCGTCGGTCGGTGAAGCCGAGCTGGTTCGCCGCGCCGACGTACTGGTGTTCTCCGCACCCATTCGCCACACCGGGGCGCTGATCGAGCGTTACACGTCGTTGGCGGCCGGCAGCGAAGCCGGCAAGTTGTGGCTGGACGTCACGTCGATCAAGTCCGTCCCCGTGGACGCGATGCTGCGTTCGCAGGCGGAAGTGGTCGGCCTGCATCCGATGACCGCGCCGCCGAAGGCGCCGACATTGAAGGGCAGGGTGATGGTGGTGTGCGATGCGCGCCTGGACCGTTGGCGTGCCTGGCTGGACCGCCTGCTGTTCGCGCTCGAGGCCGAGTGCGTGCACGCCTCGCCCGAACAGCACGACCGTGTCATGGCGCTGGTACAGGCGATGGTGCATGCGACGCATCTGGCGCAGGCTGGGGTCCTGAAGGGGCAGGCGGCGCAGGTCGGAGATCTCGCCGCCGTGATGCCGTTCCGCTCGGCGTCCTTCGAAATGGACGCGGCCATCATCGCCCGCATCCTGTCGCTGAACCCGGCGATCTACGAGGACATCCAGTTCGGCAATCCGCACGCGGGTGACGTCCTGCGTGCGCTGGGACAGCAGATCAATCGCATGGCGACGCTGGTGGGCGAGGGCAGCGACGCAGCCCGCGCCGCGTTCCGGGACGAATTCCTGCACGACAACCGCGCCGCGATCGGCGAGGCGGCGTTGGCTGATGGCAACTACAGCTACGAGCGGATCGGTTACCTGCTCGCCGATCTCGCTGCGGGACAGTCGGTGAGCGTGCATCTTCCGGACGACCGTCCCGGTGCGCTGCGTACCCTGTTGCATGTCTTCGAACAGCATGCGGTAAGCCTGTCTTCGATCCATTCCTCGCGGACGCCCGAGGGCGAAGTGCATTTCCGCATCGGATTCGACGATGCCGATCCTGCCGCATTGCGAGGCGCGATCGATGACATCGTCGGGCAAGCGCTCGGTCGCGTCCTTCACACGTCGCGTGTTTAGCGATACTGGACAACCTGCTCGTAAGTAAACCTGTTTACTCGACAAGCGTGAGATGACCGGCCTAGCATCGGTGCCATCGGGATGCATGGGTGTTCCGCATCCCTTTCATCATCCGCAAGGAGTGACGGGAGATGGCTCGCAACAACAAACTGGTTTCGCTTTCCTCCGCACGACCGTCCGTCCCGGTGATGGTCGAGGAAGACGCGGTCGCGCTGCTGACGCGGATCGTCGCTGCGCAGAGCGAAATCGCGGCCGCGGGGCCTGATCCGCAGGATGTGGTCGATGCGATCACGTATCGCGCGCAGGAGCTGACGCGCTCTGCCGGTGCCGTGCTGGAAATCCGCGACGGCGAACAAATGCGCTACTGGTCGGCGAGCGGCATCGCCGCCAACCAGGTCGGCATGGTGCTGCCGGTGAAGGGCAGCCTGTCGGGGCGATGTCTCGAAGAGGGACGTGTCATGCGCTGCGACGACAGCGAGACCGATTCCCGCGTCAATCGTGATGCATGCCGGAGCGTCGGTCTGCGTTCCATGCTGGTGGCGCCGCTGTACTTCCGGCGCCAGGCCGTGGGCGTGTTGAAGGTGGTGTCGACCCAGCCCGCTGCGTATGGCGATACGGACCAGCGCACGCTCGACCAGCTAAGCACGCTGGTAGCGGCGAGCCTCTACAAGGCCATCGAACACGCACAGATGCGTGCCGCGCTCGATCTCAGGAAGGGGCAGAGCGAACGCGAGCGCCAGCAGTCGAAGGAAGGGCGTGCGCGACTGGAAGCGGTGCTGGAGGACGACCAGCTGGCCGCCGCACTGCAGCCGATCGTGCGCCTGGAGGATGGCAAGGTCGTCGGTTACGAGGCGCTCGCACGGTTCCCGGTGGAGTACGACATGTCGACGGGGCGCTGGTTCGAGGAAGCCGCCCGCCACGGGATGAGCATCCAGTTGGAGCTGGCGGCAGCGCGCGTCGCGCTCGCGCACATGAAGCGGATTCCCGCCGATGCCTACCTGGCCATCAATGCGTCGCCGGAAACCGTCTGCAGCGACGAGTTGAAGACAATGCTGAAGGATCACGATCCGCACCGGCTGGTGCTGGAAATCACCGAGCACACGCCTGTCGAAGACTACAGCCGGCTCAACGCATGTCTCTCGGCTCTGCAGGCACTGGGGGTGCGCATCGCCGTGGATGACACGGGTGCGGGTTTCTCCAGCCTCCGCCATGTGCTGCGCCTGGCGCCGGACATCATCAAGCTCGATTTCACGCTGGTGCGCGAGGTGGACCAGCGGCCGCGTATGCAGGCGCTGATCGGCGCGCTGCTGACCTTCGCGCGCGGTACGCAGGCCGAACTGGTCGCCGAGGGCGTGGAAACCCCCGAGCAGCTGGAAACCTTGCGGCAGCTCGGGGTGCCGTACGCACAGGGCTACCACCTGGGGTATCCGCAGGTTCCCTGAGGGCCTCGAAGGCCGATGGTCGCGCCGCCGGTGGCCGACGGCTACCATGCGGCGATGAACGCCATCCGTCTCCTCATCCATGGTGCGTCGGGCCGCATGGGCCAGGCGCTGCTCCGGCTCGCCGGCGAACAATCCGACCGTTACCAGGTCGTCGCGGCCGTGACACGCCGTACGCCGTCTCCCCGCGTCGTCGATGGCGTGCCGTACTTCGCCGCCAGCGAACTGGCGGGCGTGCCGGCTTTCGACGTCGCAATCGATTTCAGCCTGCCTGACGGCTTCGATCCGATCCTTGCGCTGTGCGTCGAGCGCGGCGCACCGCTGGTGTCCGGGACCACGGGCATCTCCGGGCAACAGGCAACAGCGCTGAACCAGGCCTCGACTTCCATCCCGCTGGTGTGGGCGACGAATTTCAGCCTGGGCGTCGCCGTGCTGGCGGAACTGGTGGAGCGGGCGGCATCCGCATTGCCCGGATGGGATGTCGATGTCGTGGAGTCGCACCACGTGCACAAGAAGGATGCGCCGTCCGGCACCGCGCTCACCCTCGGTCAGGCGGCAGGCAGTGCGGGCGCGCAGGTGCACTACGCCAGCCTGCGCGCGGGGGACATCGTCGGCGAGCACACGGTGCAGTTCACCGGCCTGGGCGAGCGCGTCGAGCTGGTCCACCGGGCGACGCATCGCGATGTATTCGCGCGCGGCGCCCTGCACGTGGCGCAGAAACTCGTCGACCGGGCGGCAGGCAGTTACCGGGTTCGCGATCTGCTGGATTGAGGATGTAACGCGTCGACGGCGTCACGCCGGAACCTGAACACGCTCGCCATCGGCGGTCTGCCAATGGTCTGGCGGGGAAAATAACGGTGGCGCTGAACAGGCCGTTTCCGTACAATTCGCCCTCGCCTGTTACCCATCGCCACGGACCGGATGAACGCCGCGTCTGCGGTTTCTTGCAGCCGCAAGTCGGTGGGGCAGGGTTCCTTCACCCCAAGGCGAACCCCGTGACACGACCCGCAATTCTCGTACTCGAAGACGGCACCGTATTCGAGGGCGAATCCGTAGGCGCAGACGGCCTCTCGGTCGGCGAAGTGGTGTTCAACACCGCGATGACCGGCTATCAGGAAATCCTGACCGACCCGTCCTATGCCCGCCAACTGGTCACCCTGACCTATCCCCATATCGGCAACACCGGTTGCACCGACCAGGACGACGAAGCCGCCAAGGTCTGGTGTGCCGGCCTGATCGTGCGCGACGTGCCGCGCCGTCCCAGTAGCTGGCGCAACCAGCAGGCCCTGCCGGAGTGGCTGTCCACGCGCGGTATCGTGGCCATCGCCGGCATCGATACCCGCAAGCTGACCCGCATCCTGCGCGAGCGCGGCGCCCAGAATGGCGCGCTGATGGCGGGTGATGGTGTTGACGCCGAGAAGGCGCTGGAAGCCGCCCGCAAGTTCCCCGGCCTGAAAGGCATGGACCTGGCCAAGGTGGTCACCACCGACAAGCCGTACCCATGGCGCGATGGCCAGCTGGACCTGGACCGCAACGCGTTCGTGCAGGCCCCGGCGAAGTTCAAGGTCGTGGCGTACGACTTTGGCGTGAAGCACAACATCCTGCGCATGCTCGCCGAGCGCGGCTGCGACGTGACCGTCGTGCCCGCGCAGACCAGCGCAGCCGACGTGCTGGCGCTGCAGCCGGACGGGGTGTTCCTGTCCAACGGTCCGGGCGATCCGGCGCCGTGCGACTACGCCATCACCGCCATCCGCGAGTTCATCGCGAAGAAGATCCCGACCTTCGGTATCTGCCTGGGCCACCAGTTGCTGGCGCTCGCCGCCGGTGCGCAGACCATGAAGATGGGCCACGGCCACCACGGTGCGAACCACCCGGTGCAGGATATCGACAGCGGCCGCGTGATGATCACTTCGCAGAACCATGGCTTCGCCGTGGACGAGGCTTCGCTGCCGGCGAACGTGCGCGTGATCCACCGCTCGCTGTTCGACGGCACCAACCAGGGCATCGAACTGACCGACGCGCCGGCGTTCTCGTTCCAGGGTCACCCGGAAGCGTCGCCCGGCCCGCATGACGTGGCCCCCTTGTTCGACCGCTTCGTCGCCTCGATGGAAGCCCGCTGATGCGCCCGCATCGCATGCCGGTCCTGTTGGCGGTCGCAATGGCGCTGTGCGCCGGTGGCGCGCACGCGGCGGAGCCGAATGATCGCCAGATCGACGAACTTACCGATGCCATCGTCGGCCTGCTGCCGCTCGGCGAGGTCATGCAGAAGGCGGCTGAAGAGGATCCCACGTGGCCGGTGCAGGGCAAGGCGGATGCCGTGTCGGCAGAACAGCTGGCCTGCCTGCGCCGCGAACTTTCGGCGGATGGCTTCCGCCGCTTCAAGCGCGAGGAAGTCGCGCGCTACGCCAGTGAGAACGGCAAGCGGTTGGCCGACGACACGCGCATGGTGAAAGAGGTCGCGCCGTTGTTCTCCCGCCTGGTACAGGCGGGTATCGACGCGAAGGAGAAGGGCACCGACGCCGACGCCGCCGCGCTGATGCGCGATGCCACCCCCGATCAGATGCTGGCGATGGTCACCCTGGCGCGCGATCCGAAGCATCGTGATCTGCGCGCACTGACCGGGCTGGGCGAGTCGCTGGGCGAGAACAAGGACGATGACCGCGCTTCCGGCGAGATGCTCGCGATCAAGGTCATGTTCCATGGTTTCAAGCTGTGCGACGTCTCGCCTGCCGCCCTGATGTAAGGCAGTCCCGACGCCATCGCGTGTTGCCGGCACCGTTGCCCGTGGAGGGCACGCGCCGGTGAAAGCCTGCAGGCGGCGCATGCCGCGGCGGCTCCCACTTCTGGAAAGTAGAACCCCATGCCCAAGCGCAACGACCTAAAAACCATCCTCATCATCGGCGCCGGCCCGATCGTCATCGGCCAGGCCTGCGAGTTCGACTACTCCGGCGCGCAGGCGTGCAAGGCGCTGCGCGAGGAGGGTTACCGGGTGGTGCTGGTCAACAGCAACCCCGCCACCATCATGACCGACCCGGAGATGGCGGACGCGGTGTACATCGAGCCGATCAACTGGCAGACGGTCGAGAAGATCATCGCCAAGGAGAAGCCCGATGCCCTGCTGCCGACGATGGGCGGACAGACCGCGCTTAACTGTGCGCTGGACCTGGCCGACAACGGCGTGCTGGAGAAGTACAACGTCGAACTGATCGGCGCCAAGCGTGAAGCCATCCGCATGGCCGAAGACCGCGAGCTGTTCCGCGTGGCGATGGGCGAGATCGGGCTGGAGTGCCCGAAGGCCGCCGTCGCCCACACGCTGGAGGAAGCGCTGGAGATCCAGACCCGCGTCGGCTATCCCACCATCATCCGTCCCAGCTTCACCCTGGGTGGCAGCGGTGGCGGCATCGCCTACAACCGCGAGGAACTGGTCGACATCGTCACCCGCGGCCTGGAACTGTCGCCGACCACCGAAGTGCTGGTCGAAGAGTCGGTGCTGGGCTGGAAGGAATTCGAGATGGAAGTGGTTCGCGACACCGCGGACAACTGCATCATCGTCTGCTCGATCGAGAACCTCGATCCGATGGGCGTGCATACCGGCGACAGCATCACCGTCGCACCGGCGCAGACCCTGACCGACAAGGAATACCAGCGCCTGCGCGATGCCTCCATCGCCGTGCTGCGCAAGATCGGCGTCGACACCGGTGGTTCGAACGTGCAGTTCGGCATCAACGCGCAGACCGGCCGCGTGGTCGTCATCGAGATGAATCCGCGCGTGTCGCGTTCGTCGGCGCTGGCCTCCAAGGCCACCGGCTTCCCGATCGCCAAGGTCGCGGCCAAGCTGGCCGTCGGCTACACGCTGGATGAACTGAAGAACGAGATCACCGGCGGCCTGACCCCAGCGTCGTTCGAGCCGGCGATCGATTACGTGGTCACCAAGATCCCGCGCTTCGCGTTCGAGAAGTTCCCGCAGGCCGATGCGCGCCTGACCACCCAGATGAAATCGGTGGGCGAGGTGATGGCGATGGGCCGCACCTTCCAGGAGTCGCTGCAGAAAGCGCTGCGCGGCCTGGAAACCGGCAAGGTCGGCCTCGACCCCACCGGCCTCGACCTATCCGACGAAGATGATCTGGCCAAGCTGCGCCGTGAACTGAAGGCGCCGGGTCCGGAACGGCTGTTCTACGTGGCCGATGCGTTCCGCGCCGGCATGACGGTGGAGCAGGTGCACGCGCTGTCGTTCATCGATCCGTGGTTCCTCGACCAGATGGAAGAGATCATCGCGACCGAGCAGCAGCTCGCGGCCGACGGCCTGGGTTCGCTGGACAAGGCACGCATGCGCAACCTGAAGCGCATGGGTTTCTCCGACGCGCGTCTGGCCCAGTTGGCCGGCACCGACGAAGCCGCCGTGCGCGTGCTGCGCAAGGCGCTGGGCGTGAAGCCGGTCTACAAGCGCGTGGACTCCTGCGCGGCCGAGTTCGCCACCAGCACCGCCTATCTGTACTCGACCTACGAGGACGAGTGCGAAGCGCAGCCGACCAACCGCGAGAAGATCATGATCCTCGGTGGCGGTCCCAACCGCATCGGCCAGGGCATCGAGTTCGACTACTGCTGCGTGCACGCGGCGCTGGCACTGCGCGAGGACGGGTTCGAGACCATCATGGTCAACTGCAACCCGGAAACCGTGTCGACCGACTACGACACCTCCGACCGCCTGTACTTCGAGCCGCTGACGCTGGAAGACGTGCTGGAGATCGTCGAACTGGAGCAGCCGAAGGGCGTGATCGTGCAGTACGGCGGCCAGACCCCGCTGAAGCTGGCGCGTGCGCTGGAAGCCAACGGCGTGCCGGTCATCGGCACCAGCCCGGATTCCATCGACCTGGCCGAAGACCGCGAGCGCTTCCAGCAGCTGGTCGACCAGCTCGGCCTGAAGCAGCCGCCGAACCGCATCGCCCGCAACGACCAGGAAGCCCTGCTGCTGGCCCGCGAAATCGGCTATCCGCTGGTCGTGCGTCCGTCGTACGTGCTGGGTGGCCGCGCGATGGAGATCGTCTACGGCGAATCCGACCTGGCCCGTTACGTGCGTGACGCGGTGAAGGTGTCGAACGATTCGCCGGTGCTGCTGGACCGCTTCCTCGACAACGCCGTCGAGGTGGACGTGGACATCATCGCCGACGCCGAGGGCAACGTGCTGATCGGCGGCGTGATGGAGCATATCGAAGAAGCCGGCGTGCACTCGGGCGACTCGTCGTGCTCGCTGCCGCCGTATTCGCTGTCGGCGAAGACGCAGGACGAACTGCGTCGTCAGGTGGTCGAACTGGCCAAGGCACTCAAGGTCGTCGGCCTGATGAACACCCAGTTCGCCATCCAGTCCAACGAAGATGGCAGCGACGACACCGTCTACTTGCTTGAAGTGAACCCGCGTGCTTCGCGCACCGTGCCGTTCGTGTCCAAGGCCACCGGCATGCCGCTGGCGAAGATCGCGGCACGCTGCATGGCCGGCAAGACGCTGGCCGGGCAGGGCGCGACGAAGGAAATCGTGCCGGACTACTACTCGGTGAAGGAAGCGATCTTCCCGTTCGCCAAGTTCCAGGGCGTGGACCCGATCCTCGGGCCGGAGATGCGCTCCACCGGCGAGGTGATGGGCGTGGGCCGCAGCTTCGGCGCCGCCATGGCGCGCGCGCAGGAAGCCGGCGGGATCAAGGCGCCGCCGGTGGGCAAGGTGTTCATCTCGGTGCGCGATCCGGACAAGAAGCGCGTGCTGCCTGTCGCCCAGGAACTGGTCGGTCGCGGCTACAGCATCGTCGCCACCGCGGGTACGGCGGGCTGGCTGCGCGAGCACGGCATCGAATGCACCCAGATCAACAAGGTGCTCGAGGGCCGTCCGCACGTGGTCGATCTGATCAAGAACGGCGAAATCGTGTATATCGTCAACACGACGGAAGGGCGCCAGGCGATCGCCGACTCCTTCTCGATCCGGCGTGAGGCGTTGCAGCATCGCGTCACCTATTCAACCACCGTCGCCGGCGCCAAGGCGCTGGTGCATTCGCTGGAATACCGTGGCACGGGCCCGGTGCTGGCGTTGCAGGAACTGCACAAGGAGCTTCAAGGGTGAGAGCCCCATTGACCATGCAGGGCGCACAGCGCCTGCGCCAGGAACTGGACCTTCTGAAGACGGTCAAGCGTCCCGAAGTGATCACCGCCATCGCGGAAGCGCGTGCGCACGGCGACCTGAAGGAAAACGCCGAGTACCACGCCGCCCGCGAACAACAGGGTTTCATCGAAGGCCGCATCAAGCAGCTGGAAGGCGAGTTGTCGCACTCCGAGATCATCGACGTCAGCAAGCTCAACGCGGGCTCGCGCATCGTGTTCGGCGCCAAGGTGGTGCTGGCCGACGTGGATACGGATGAAGAGAAGCGTTACCAGGTCGTGGGCGATCTCGAAGCCGACATCAAGCTGGGCCTGATCGCGATTTCCTCGCCGCTGGCGCGCGCCCTGATCGGCAAGCACGAGGGCGACAGCGTCACCATCGACGCGCCAGCCGGCCAGCGCGAGTACGAAATCGTCAGCGTCTCTTACGCCGACTGACGGACTGATGGCCCAGGCCACCCTGCTGCTGCCCGCGCGTACCCGCCTGGTCGGGCAGGTGCTGCCGCCCGACGTGGCGAAAGCACTGGGGCGCGCCGACCGGGCCGAAGGCGAGTCCGGTGAGCCGGCCCAGCTGCGGCGGCAGTTCCAACTGGTGCCCGACCACTGGCCGGTCGCGGCGCTGACGCGGGAGTACGATGCACGCGATGCCGCGGGCGCGCGGTGGCTGCGTGCGGATCCTGCGCGCGTGTCGCCGGACATGACGGGCGCGCGCATGCTGGCCTACGGCGAAGCGCTCGCGCTCACTGCCGAGGACACCGCCCAGCTGTTGCCTGCACTGAAGCCCCTGTTCGGCGATGCCGGCATGCTGCTCGACGCCCCGCATCCGGCGCGCTGGTACCTGCGCCTGCCTGCCGACGCGAAGCTGCCCGTGTTCGCGCCCGCCAGCGATGTGCTGGGCGACGATCTGTTCGCGCACCTGCCGGAAGGCGATGCTGGCCGGCGCTGGCGTGCCTTGCTCAGCGAGGCGCAGGTGCTGCTGCACAACCACCCCTGGAACGCGCAGCGTGCCGTCCAGGGCAAGCCGCCGGTGAACTCCCTGTGGTTCTGGGGCGGCGGCGTGCTGCCGGATGCCGTGCGCACCGGGTTCCGCCAGGTGAAAGGCAACGATGTGCTGTTGCAGGCGCTCGCGCAGCGCGCAGGCGTCGAGGCCGTGCACGCCAACGGTGAGGGTGGGGTGGACGCGCTGATCGACCTGCGCCATCTGCGCAACCTGGATCTGCTGTGCCGCGAGGCGTTGCGGCCGTTGCTGGAAGCGCTGCGCAAGCGCGAACTCGATGCCCTGAACCTCGACTTCGAAGATGGCGCGCTGTTCTCGTTGCGCCGCGAACAGCGGTGGCGCCTGTGGCGCGGCCCCCTGCAACGGTTGGATACGGTGCGTCCGGACCACGTTCCGGCATGACGCCGTCGCCGAAGATCCGCCGCCGGACCATCGCCGCGGGGGGAGACTGGCCGGACAGCGTGCCGCCCCTGCTGCGCCGGATCTACGAAGCCCGCGGTGCCTTGTCGGTCGACCAGGCGCAGCCGCGACTGGCGCAGTTGCTGCCCCCCGATCAGCTGGGTGGACTGGAAGCCGCGGCGGCGCTGCTGGCCGACGCGATCGCGCAGGGCAAGCACATCGTCATCGTCGGCGACTTCGACTGCGACGGCGCGACCGCCTGCGCAGTGGGCGTGCGCGGGCTGTGCCTGCTGGGTGCGCACCATGTGACGCCGGCGGTGCCCAACCGCATGGTCCACGGCTATGGCCTGTCGCCCACGCTGGTGGACGAACTGGCGGCATTGCAGCCCGATCTGCTGGTGACGGTGGATCACGGCATCGCTTGCCACGCCGGCATCGCGGCGGCGAAAGCGCGTGGCTGGCAGGTGCTCGTCACCGACCATCACCTGCCTGGCGACCAGTTGCCGCCGGCCGACGTCATCGTCAATCCGAACCTGCGCGGCGATCCGTTTCCCAGCAAGATGCTGGCCGGCGTCGGCGTGGTGTTCTACGTGCTGCTGGCGTTGCGCCGCGTGCTGCGCGACCGCGGTGTGCTCTCCGCTCCCGAACCGGATCTTGCGACGCTGCTCGACCTGGTCGCCGTCGGCACGGTTGCCGATCTGGTGCCACTGGATGCCAACAACCGTGCCCTCGTCGGTGCCGGCCTGCGGCGCTTGCGCGCGGGGCAGGGCAGTGCGGGGCTGCAGGCATTGATGCGTGTATCGGGCCGCGATCCGGCGCGGCTGACGGCGGCCGACATCGGCTTCGCGCTCGCGCCCCGGTTGAATGCGGCCGGGCGGCTCGAAGACATGGCGCTCGGGATCGCCTGCCTGCTGACGGACGATGCATCGCAGGCCGACGAGATCGCGCGCGTGCTGGACGGCATCAACGCCGAGCGTCGCGGCGTGCAGCAGCAGATGGTCGACGAAGCGCAGGTTGCGCTGGCGCGCTTCGATGCGGTCGAGGCCGGCGCCATTCCGTTGGCGCCGTGCCTGTTCGATCCGGACTGGCATCCGGGCGTGGTCGGGCTGGTGGCCTCGAAGATCAAGGAGCGCCTGCACCGGCCGGTGATCGCCTTCGCGCCCGCCGAGCCTGGCAGTACCACGCTCCGTGGCTCGGCCCGTTCGATCCCGGGCTTCCACATCCGCGATGCGCTGGCGGCGATCGACGCGGCGCAGCCGGGTCTGATGCAGCGTTTCGGTGGCCATGCGATGGCGGCCGGCCTGTCGCTGGACGAAAGCGCGCTTCCTGCGTTCCGCGAGGCGTTCCACCGGCAGGCGACGCTGCTGCTGGATGACGACCTGCTGCAGGAAGAAGTACTGAGCGACGGTGAGCTGCATGCCGGCGAACTGGACCGCGCGCATGCCGATGCATTGCGCAGCGCCGGCCCCTGGGGGCAGGGATTCCCCGAGCCCTTGTTCGATGGCGTATTCGATGTGCTCGACTGGCGCGTGGTGGGCGAGAAACACCTGAAGTTCTCGCTCCGGGCTGCGGGACAGACGACCCCGTTGAGCGCCATCCACTTCAACGGCTGGCATGACCAACCGCCTCCGGCGCGCATCCATGCGGCCTACCAGTTGGACACCGACGACTGGCGCGACCGTCGCGGCATCCAGTTGTTGCTGCGCCACTGGCAGGCGGCAGGCTGATCCTGCGTCAGCGTGGCTCCGTCGCCAGCGCTGGATTGCCAGGCGTTGCGTCCGTGCGCTTCAGTCCGAACAGCGGCCGCAGCCAGCGCACGCGCCGGATCACCTCATAGCCGGCAAAACAGGCGGCGAACGTGATCGCGACCAGCAGCGGGCCTTCGATCAGCGGCGGGATCGCCATCGGCTTCAGATGATGCGCCACGACCACGATCACGGTCTGGTGCAGGATGTAGACCGGGAACACCGCAGGCACCAGATAGCGCAGCACGCGACTGTCGCCGGGACGCCAGTGATACGTGAAGCCGAGCACGGCGACGATGGCGCACCACTGGTTCAGCGCCCAGCCCATCCGCATTATCATGCGCAGCCATTCCGGCGGATCGATGTTCGAGAAGCGGACGAAGTAGGCGATCAGGCCCGCCCAACTGGTCAGCCACAGCAGCACGGCGGGCCAGCGCAGGCGATCCATCGCCTTCCAGACCCCGTCGGTGCGGGCGACCAGGAAACCGAAGAGGAACACGCCGAAGTACTGCGCGTGGTTGTACCAGTCGTCGACCAGCGCATGCGTCTGCTCGAAGCGACCTACCAGCAGGACGCGGGCGACGCCCAGGAACAGGAACGGCCACACCAGCACGCCCAGACCGCTCATGCAGGAGGCGAGCAGGCTGCCGGCCGCGTCCAGCATGCGTGGCGCCAGCCGCCAGAGCAGCCACAGCGCGACGGTGTAGACCCACAGGTAGGCGACGAACCACAGATGGTTCCAGGTCGGGATCCTGAGGCAGCCGTCCGCGTCGCAGAAGCCGTCGTAGGCCCCCAGGTAGCGCGCATAGAACGCCAGGTAGCCCTCGTGATAGCCGCCCGGCAATTGTTCCACCACCTCGTAGTAGGCCTGCGGCGGCACGATCACCAGCATGCCGAACACCAGCGGCACCAGCAGCCGCCAGGAGCGGCTGCCGAGGAACCGTGCGCGCGCCCCGGCCGCGTCGGCCGTGCGCGTCGACTTGCCGAGCAGGAAGGCGGTCGCCGCCCCCGACACGAGGAACAGCAGCGACAACCGCCACGGCGAACTGAGCAGCATGAAAGGCTCCAGCGCGTCGCTGGCATCCGGGCTTTTCACGTGCCAGTCCCAGCTCACGTAGTACATGCCCACGTGGTACAGGACCAGCAGCGCGAAGGCGCAGACCCGGACCCAGTCCAGGTCGTGGCGACGTTGCATGGCGTTCTCCATCTTCGGTGAGGCTGCCAGAATCGACGCGGGCCGGGCCTGTCACCACGGCGAAGGGACGAACCGCAGGCTGCGAGTGCCGAACCGCGGGGCGCAGGGGACGAATCGCGGTGCGTGCCGTGGAGGGGCGCGGCTAAAATGCGCGCATGAACCAGGACACGCTGACCTACGAACGCTACCTGCCATGGAAGCGCTGGGTGGAGGCGGGATTCTGGATCGCCGTGACCGCTGCCAACTGCATCGCCAACAGCCTGACCACGCTGATGGAACTCCGGCGCGGCGACTCGGGCGTGCAGGCGTGGGAACCGATGGTCTGGGAAACCAGCAGCGCGCTCGTCTGGGTGCTGGTGCTGATTCCCGCCATCGTCTGGTACACCCGCGTACGTCCCCTGCACTGGGAGAACTGGCGCGCGCGACTGGGCGAGTACGCGATCGCCAGCCTGCTGGTCTGCCTGGTGCACGTGGTCGGCATGGTCGCCTTGCGCGTGCTGGCCTACCGGACGCAGGGCATGACCTACGAGTTCGGTCCCTGGCCCCGCGAACTCGCTTACGAGTACCTGAAGGACGCACGCAGCTTCGCCACCATCGTGGTGGCGGTGGAGGGCTATCGCTTCCTGCTGCGGCGCTGGCAGGGGGAAGCGAGCCTACTCGCGGAGCCCGACGAGGGGCCGCCGCTGGAGCCGGTGGACCAGCCGGAACGCTTCCTCATCCGCAAGCTCGGGCGCGAATTCCTGGTGGCCGCCAACGACATCGAGTGGATGCAGGCCGCCGGCAACTACGTCAACCTGCGCGTGCGCGGCCACGACTATCCGTTGCGCAGCACGATCGCGGGTATCGAGGCACGACTGGATGCCCGCCGCTTCGCCCGCATCCACCGCAGCTACATCGTCAGCCTGGACCAGGTGGCGTCGATCGAACCGCTGGATACCGGCGACGCCCGTGTGCACATGAAGGATGGCAGCGCCCTGCCATGCAGCCGGCGCTATCGGCAGGACCTGCGTCAACGCACCGGCGCTGACGCCACCTGAGTTACGCCGCCCGCGTCGCCGGCACCTGCGGCAGGCGCTCGACCGCGTAGCTGGCGACCAGTTCGATCACGCCGCTGCGGACCGCTTCTTCCGGTGCGTCCAGCAGCGTCTGCAGCGACGAGGTTTGCGGCAACGAGCGGCCCCACAGCCCGGCCCACGCATTGCGGCGGTCCTTGGCCGCATAGAGCGCGCGGTCGGCCATGCGCAGGGCATAGTCCCAGCCACTGGCCACGTTGCCGAAGAACGGGAAGGGCGCGAAGCCCAGCGATACCGTCAGCGACCAACGCTGGTGCGGTGCCAGTTCGTGCACCTCGCACAGGGCTTCGTGCAGGCGCGAGGCGACGGTGCAGGCCTGCGCCTCGGTGAGGTTGGCGCAGGCCATCAGGAACTCTTCACCGCCCCAGCGAGCAATGACGTCGTCGACACGGCCGATGTCGCGCAGGCGCCGTGCCAGGGCGATGAGCACCTGGTCGCCGGCGTGGTGACCGAAGCCGTCGTTGACCTTCTTGAAGTGGTCGATGTCGATCAGGAACAGCACGTGGCGCGTGCCGGCGTCCGGGCGTTGCACCGACATCGCCTTCAGGGCCTCGGTGGCGGCGCGCCGGTTGCGCAGCCCCGTCAGCGAGTCGGTCGCGCTGACCTTGCGCAGCTGCCGGTTCTTGCGACGCTGCAGCAGGCCGAAGCCGACACCGGCCAGCACCAGCACGACCAGCACGGTGATGCCTGCCCGGCGCAGCAGCGTCGACTTTTCGTCGTTCAGTACTCGGATCTGCGCCTGGTGGCGCATGGTCTCCAGTTCCCGCTGCGCGGCGGCGCCCTCGCTGCGCGCCTGCAGGTCGGCCAGCAGTTCCAGTCGCTGGTCCTTCAGGGTCTGCATCTCCAGGGCGTGCAGGCGCGCACCAACGCCCATGGCGTCGTCCGCCTGGCCCAGGGCGGCATGCGCGGCCATCCACGCGCGCAGCACTTCGCGCTGCTTCTGCGGCTGCGGTGTGCCGTCCACGTTGGACCAGGCACGCCGTGCGGTTGCCAGCGCACCGGCGTAGTCGCCGGACAGGCGTTGCAGGACCGAGAGTTTCGCCAGTGAACCGGCGAGTCCCGGCTTGTCGGCGCTGTTCTCCTGGGCTTTGATGGCGCCGTCCAGCAACGGACGGGCCTGTGCCAGTCGCCCTTGGGCAATCCAGAGACCCGCACGCTCCGCGCGCAGGCGATCAACGACGGATTGCGCCTGCTTGCGACGCGCCAGGGCTTCGCCTTCGTCGATCACCGCCATCGCCTCGTCGGTCCTGCCGAGCCGGACCAGATTCAGGGCGTGGTTGTGCAGGATCAGCGGATCTTCCAGGCCGACCGATCCGGCCGCGGCGAGCGCCTTGCGGTAGTAGCCGTCGGCGACTTCTGGCGAGTCCAGATAGTCGGCATGGATCAGGCCGATGTTGGTCAGCGTGGTGGCCTGGAACAGGGCGGCTTCTTCGGCCGGCAGGCGTGCGGCGATGTCCTGCGCGTGCAGGTAGGCCGCCTCGGCCCGATGGATCTGGCCGGCGCCGTGGAAGATGGAGCCGGCCTGCGAATACGCACGGGCGCGGAACTCCGCGGGAAGGCGGGGATGTTCATTCACCAGTCGCTCCATCTGCGCGCCGGCTTCCATGGCGCGGGCCCTGTCGCCCGCCAGTCCGGCCGCGATGCCGAGGCAGCTGAAGATCTTCACTTCGTCCTCGACCGTCAGGTCGGGCTCGCGCAACAGCATTTCCGCCAGGGCCACCGCCACCGGGGGCGCATCGCGGCGCAACTGCAGGCAGCGCTTCACCTCGCCGGCGCGATCCTGCATGGCCGGTTGCGTGCCCTGTGCACGCGAAGAAGGCAGGCCCAGCAACAGCGCCAGGCCAAGGAGCCAGGGCAGCAGCGGGGCGGGCAGGGCAACGGGAGTCGGCATCGGCGAACGGCTCTCGGAAGGACGCACATGCAGCGATGCAAGTCCCGTTCCAGAGAAGGCGCGCCGGCGCGGCCCGCGGCGCGCCTCTGGTATCCTTGCCGACCGATTCCATCCCCCCGCGACACGACCCATGATCGAGCTCAATCCCATCCGCCAGCGCATCGCCGACCTGCAGGACAGGCTGGCCTCGCTCCGGGGGTATCTTTGACTACGATGCCAAGCGCGAGCGCCTGGAAGAAGTAAACCGCGAGCTGGAAAGCCCGGACATCTGGAACAACCCTGAATACGCCCAGCAGCTCGGTCGCGAGCGCTCGCTGCTGGACAAGACGGTCAACGGCATCCGCGACATCGAGGAAGGCCTGGCCGGTGGCAGCGAACTGCTGGAACTGGCGGAAATGGAGAACGACGAGGACACCGCGCACGCCGTGGTGGCCGATGTCGAGCGCTACGCCGGACATGTCGACAAGCTCGAGTTCCAGCGCATGTTCTCCGGCAAGATGGACAGCTCCAACGCCTTCGTCGACATCCAGGCCGGTGCCGGCGGTACCGAAGCGCAGGACTGGGCCGAGATCCTGCTGCGCATGTACTTGCGCTGGTGCGAGTCGCGCGGCTGGAAGACCGAGCTCATGGAGGCCAGCGGCGGCGACGTCGCCGGCATCAAGTCGGCCACGCTGCGGGTGGAAGGCGATTTCGCCTACGGTTGGCTGAAGACCGAGACCGGCGTGCACCGCCTGGTGCGCAAGTCGCCGTTCGACTCGGACAACCGCCGCCACACCAGCTTCACCTCGGTGTTCGTTTCGCCAGAAGTCGACGACAACATCGACATCGACATCAATCCCGCCGACCTGAAGACCGACGTGTATCGCTCCTCCGGTGCCGGCGGCCAGCACGTCAACAAGACCGAATCGGCGGTGCGCATCACCCACGTGCCGACGGGCATTGTGGTCGCCTGCCAGACCGGCCGCAGCCAGCACCAGAACCGCGACAACGCGATGAAGATGCTGGCCGCCAAGCTGTACGAACTGGAGATCCAGAAGCGCAACGCCGAGCGCGATGCGGTGGAGGCCACCAAGTCCGACATCGGCTGGGGCAGCCAGATCCGCAACTACGTGCTGGACCAGAGCCGCATCAAGGACCTGCGCACCGGCGTGGAGCGTTCGGACACGCAGAAGGTGCTGGACGGCGACCTGGACGAGTTCGTCGAGGCCAGCCTGAAGTCCGGCCTGGAAGCGGGCTCCAAACGCATCGACGCCTGACCTACCCACGATTCGCCTGTGGGAGCGACGTGAGTCGCGAGCTCTTCCGGCACTCGTTCGCGACTCACGTCGCTCCCACGCCCAAGAACACGATAAGACCTCATGACAGATCAAACCGCTCCGCAGGACGAGAACAGCCTCATCGCCGAGCGCCGCGCCAAACTGACCGCACTGCGCGGGCAGGGCATCGCGTTCCCGAACGACTTCCGTCGCAGCGATTACGCCGGCGACCTGCAGACGCAGTACGAGGATGCCGACCTGTGGACGGGCGAGGCGCTGGAGGGCAGTGGCCGGCAGGTGAAGCTGGCGGGCCGCCTGATGGCCAAGCGCGTGATGGGCAAGGCCAGTTTCGTGCAGATCCAGGACGAGTCCGGCCGCATCCAGCTGTTCTTGCAGTCGAACACGCTGGGCGACACCTATGACGCGTTCAAGGGCTGGGACATCGGTGACATCATCGGTGTGGAAGGTGGCTTGACCCGTACGCGCACCGGCGAGCTGTCGGTGAAGGCGGATGCATTGCGCCTGCTCACCAAGTCGCTGCGTCCGCTGCCGGACAAGTGGCACGGCCTGTCGGACGTGGAGCAGCGCTATCGGCAGCGTTACGTCGACCTGATCGTCACGCCGGAAGCGCGCGCCGTCTTCATCAAGCGCTCGCGCATCATCCGTGCGATCCGCGAATGGCTGGATACGCGGCGCTTCCTCGAGGTCGAGACGCCGATGATGCATTACATCCCCGGCGGCGCCGCAGCCAAGCCGTTCACCACCCACCACAATGCGCTGGACCTGGACCTCTACCTGCGTGTCGCACCGGAGCTGTATCTGAAGCGCTTGGTGGTCGGCGGCCTGGAGCGCGTCTACGAGATCAACCGCAATTTCCGCAACGAAGGCGTCAGCACGCGCCACAACCCGGAATTCACCATGCTTGAGCTGTACGAGGCCTACGCCACGTACACCGAGATCATGGACCTGACCGAAGGTGTGATCCGCGACGTCGCGCATGAGGTCCTCGGCACCGGGCAGGTGGCGTGGGATGGCCAGGACATCGACCTGGAGCCCGC
This sequence comes from Pseudoxanthomonas sp. PXM02, assembly GCF_014851805.1. Classification (GTDB taxonomy): domain Bacteria; phylum Pseudomonadota; class Gammaproteobacteria; order Xanthomonadales; family Xanthomonadaceae; genus Pseudoxanthomonas_A. The sequence goes on along the minus strand of NZ_JACVAK010000001.1, from coordinate 157,205 downwards.
CTTCCGTCGCTGGCGCATGGACGAAGCCGTGCGCCACCACAACCCGGAGATCACGCTCGCCGACTGCACCGACCGCGATGCGCTGGTGCGCCATTGCGAGCGCCTGAAGATCCACGTCAAGCCGTCGTATGGCTGGGGCAAGCTGTTGCTGGAGATCTTCGAGAAGACGGTCGAGCACACGCTGGTGCAGCCGACCTTCATCACCGACCACCCGGTCGAGGTGTCGCCGCTGGCGCGCGCCAATGATGACCAGCCGGGTTACACGGACCGCTTCGAGTTGTTCATCAACGGCAAGGAGATCGCCAACGGCTTCTCCGAACTGAATGACCCCGAAGACCAGGCGGCACGGTTCATGGCCCAGGTCCAGGCGAAGGAAGGCGGTGACGACGAGGCCATGCATTTCGACGCCGACTACATCCGTGCACTGGAGGTTGGCCTGCCGCCGACCGGTGGCCTCGGCATCGGCATCGACCGGCTGGTCATGCTGCTGACCGGGTCAGACTCGATCCGCGACGTGCTGCTGTTCCCCTACATGCGTCCCGAAAGCCAGGGCTGAGGGCAGGACGAAAAGCACCCCGGAGTGACGCTCCGGGGCAGCATACGCACCCGTCTGGATGACGCGACGGGTCCACTGGCGCGGGGAGGCTGCTGTGCGGCATCCTCTTCCTGGCAAGCCGCCCGCAACGGAAGGCGCGGGAAGGCCGTCAATCCGTGACGGAGGTCTACTTGCTCAGTCCTGACAGGCCATTGCGACGGCTGGCACGCTTCCTGCGTGGTTTCACGCGCAGGACGGTCAATTTATCGCCGCCCGCGCCGATAGAGATCAGGGGAGGGGGCTCCTTGATTGGTATCGGTTCCCTTCGTGGAGCGCGGCCCCCCTCCGGGACCGTGCCGCCGAACAGGACTGCCGACATGTTGGATGCGAGCCCCGCCACCGCCGGAGTATCCTTGCCCGACAGCCACGTGATGTGGCCCCAAGGGGTGGGTAACGCTTTGAATATCGTCATCGTCGACGATCAGACGTCTGCGCGCACGATGCTGCGCCATGTCATCGAGGACATCGCGTCCGAGCTGGCCGTCCATGATTTCGGCGATCCGCTGGCTGCCCTGGAATGGTGCGAGAAGAACCGCACCGACCTGCTGCTCCTCGACTACCGCATGCCGGGCATGGACGGACTGGAGTTCGCCCGCCGTTTCCGCCGGCTGCCGATGCACCGCGACATCGCCATCATCCTGATCACCGTGGTCGGCGATGAGCCCATCCGGCAGGCCGCGCTGGAAGCCGGTGTCATCGATTTCCTGGTCAAGCCGGTACGCCCGCGCGAACTGCGTGCCCGCTGCCGCAACCTGCTGCAACTGCGGCAGCAGTCCGAAAACGTCAAGCAACGCGCCCTGTCGCTGGAGCAGCGCCTGCTGTCCAGCATGCACGAGGTGGAAGAGCGCGAACGCGAAACCCTGTCCCGGCTGGCGCGCGCCATCGAGTACCGCGACAGCGGCACCAGCGCCTATCTGGAGCGCATGGCCCATATCGCCGGCCTCATTGCCGAGCAACTCGGCCTGCCCGAGGACGAAGTGCGCACCATCGAAATGGCGGCGCCGCTGCACGACATGGGCAAGATCGCCATTCCGGATTCCGTGCTGATGAAGGCCGGTCCGCTGACGTCGGAAGAAACCGACGTCATGCGACGCCACCCGAAGATCGGTCACCAGTTGCTGTCCGGCAGCCAGAACCGTTTCATCCAGACCGGCGCGTTGATCGCGTTGCGCCACCACGAACGCTACGACGGCAGCGGCTACCCCGATGGCCTCGTGGGCGAACAGATCCCGTTGGAAGCGAGGATAGTGGCGGTTGCGGACGTGTTCGATGCCCTGATCTCGCCGCGCCCGTACAAGAAGGCCTGGGACAAGGATGCCGCGCTGGCCTACCTGTACGCACAGCGCGGTCGCCTGTTCGATCCCGCATGTGTCGACGCGCTGATCCGTGGGCGGGCGCGCTTGGACGACATCTGCGAGCGCTACTCGACGGTGCAGAACCGTCCAGGGATGGAGTGAGCCATGACCAATCCCATTGAATGGATGAAGTCCCGACTGGCGCATCGCGGCGACAGCGAGCACGGCCAGGCCGTGATCCGCATCGCCGTCATCTCGATCATCCTGATCTACGCGCTGCTGCCGTCATCGCGCGCCGCGCTGCCGGCGGACCAGTACACCATCGTCCTCACCATCATCAGCTCGGGGCTGATCAACGGCCTGGGCATCTTCGCGTGGCTGCTGGTGCAGCCGGGCAAGTCGCACGTGCGCCGCGGCCTGGGCATGATCGCCGACTACGGCCTGCTCGCTGCCGCGATGAACGGCATGGGCGAGCCGCTGTCGTGGGCCTACGTGGTGCTGATGTGGATCACCGTCGGCAACGGCCTGCGCTACGGCAACCGCTACCTGGTGGTCGCGGTGGCGATGGCCAGCACCGCGTTCGCGGCAGTGGTCGCGATGAACGACTACTGGAACACCAACCTGACGCTGGGCGTGGGCCTGGTGCTGGGCCTGATCGCGGTGCCGATGTACCTTTCCGGCCTGTTGCGCGACCTGACCCGCGCCACCGACGAAGCGCGCCGTGCGAACGAAGCCAAGAGCCGCTTCCTGGCCAACATGAGCCACGAGTTCCGCACGCCGCTCAACGGCTTGGCGGGCATGTCCGAACTGCTGGCGACCACGCGCCTGGACGCGGAACAGCGCGAATGCCTGTCCACCATCCAGGCATCCACGCGCACGCTGCTGGGTCTGGTCGAGGACGTGCTGGACATTTCCGCGATCGAAGCCGGCAAGGTCAAGCTCAACGTGGTGGAGTTCTCGCCGCGCGAACTGGTCGACAGCATCGGCCTGATCCTGATGCCGCAGGCGCGCGGCAAGCAGGTCCGCTACGAAGGCGTGGTGGACGATGCCATTCCGCTCAAGCTGCGTGGCGACGCCGGCCACCTGCGCCAGGTGCTGTTGAATCTCGCCGGCAATGCGGTGAAGTTCACCGACGAAGGCGAAGTGCGCATGGTGGTCGCGCCGACGCACGTCGAGGAAGGGCGCGTACGCCTGCGCTTCACCGTCACCGATACCGGCATCGGCGTTCCGCTGGCGCTGCGCGAGCGCCTGTTCGAGGCCTTCGAACAGGCCGACGTCAGCCTCTCACGCCGCTACGGCGGCACCGGCCTGGGCACGACCATCGCAAAGGGCCTGACCGAGGCGATGGGCGGCACCATCGGTTTCGAGAGCCACGAGCAGCGTGGCAGCTGCTTCTGGGTGGAACTGCCGTTCGACGTGGTGCCGGAGCGCGTCGTCGTGCCGGCCGTACACGGCCATGCCGAGTGGCTCCAGGAAGAACCCGAGACCACGAGCGCCGAGAACATCATCGCGTTCTCCGATCCGTTCCTGCGCCATCGCGCGCGCGTGCGCAGCATGCAGATCCTGGTGGCCGACGACCACGAGGCGAACCGCATGGTCGTGCAGCGCCTGCTGCAGAAGGCCGGTCACCGCATCACCTGTGTCAACGGCGGCGAGGAAGTCCTCGACGCGCTGGAGTCCGCTTCCTACGACGCGGTCATCTGCGATCTGCACATGCCCGGCCTGAGTGGCCTGGACCTGTTGAAGCAGTTGCGCGTGATGGAAGCCGGCAGCGGCAGTCGTACCCCGGTGCTCATCCTGAGTGCGGACGTCACGCCCGAATCCATCCAGCGTTGCGAGCAGGCCGGCGCACGTGCGTTCCTGGCCAAGCCGGTGGTCGCCACGCGCCTGCTGGATGCCCTCGCGGACATCGCCACCTCGGGTCGTGTCACCGCGACCGCTGTGTCGACGGCGCCGGTGCGTGCCGAAGTGTCCGACGGCGTGCTCGATGTCAGCGTGCTGGATGAACTCACCGCGCTGGGCATGGGTGAGGCCTTCGAGCGCGAATTCATCGAACAGTGCCTCAACGATGCCGACGGATGCATTGGCGCAATGGCGCATGCGATGGAGCGGGGCGATGGCGAACATCTTCGCGAGCACGCGCATGCCTTGAAGGGCGTGGCGAGCAATCTTGGTCTGGTGAAGCTCGCCGCAGCGGCGGGCGAGATGATGAGCCTGGCCGACTGGCAGATCACGCGCGAGTGGCGGCATCGGCTGGCGGCGTTGAATTCGCATCTGAGTCACGGCCGCGCCGCGCTCGATGCACGTCAGCGTGTGCGTGGTGCGGTGGAAAAGGGCAACGAAGGCACGTCGTCCTGATGCAGCTGCCCGCCGCCAGCGAGGCGGTGGGAGGCAGTAGCGGAACGGTGACGCATCGGGATTGCCGGCGGCAGGTCCTTGGCGAGTACGGTTGCCCGGACTCGCCCTTGAAGACGCTGGATGCGCTTCAACCCCCTGATTTCCCCTGTCGTTGCCTGCGATGAAAGCAGGAGTTCAGGTGTTTCAGGCCGCGCGGATGGAGCGCTTTTCCTGTGCGCGGACAATGCGTTCCATCATCTTCAGCGACTTGTCGCCGAGCGTCAGGGCGGTATCGACCCACACTTCGGTGATGCCCATCAGTTCGTCATAACCGACCGGCTGCGCCAGGTTGCGGCAGGCGTTCAGCGCCAGGTGCGCGTGCGGCGAGCGGCGCTGCTTGTCGATGATGGTCTGCACGGCGGCGGCGCCCTGGCCCTTCGGCACCAGCACATCGACCACGCCCAGCTTGTACAGCTCGTCGCTGGTGTAGATGTTGCCTTCCAGGATGATCTTCTCGGCGACCTGCGGCGACACGCGCTTGCACAGGAACGAATAGGCGCCCATGCCCGGGAACAGGCCGAACAGCACTTCCGGCAGGCCCATGTCCACGCCTTCTTCGGCCACGATGGTGTGGCAGGACAGCGCGATCTCCAGGCCGCCACCCAGCGCATCGCCCTGGATCAGCGCGATGGTGCGAACGTCGCCACCCAGGCCGGTGTTGAGGTGGTGGACACCGTCGATGCAGCGGCGTGCGTAGCTCAGCAGGCGATCGCGGTTGTTCTCGCGGATCAGCTGCGAGAACAGCTCGAGGTCGCCGCCGAGATTGAAGGCGTTCGCGTCGGACGCGACGACGAGATGGCGCAGTTTTCCCGGCTGGCGCTGGGATTCGCGCAGGGTGATCGAGTTCATGAAGCTCAACACGTCGTCCAGCATCTGGCTGCGGAAGCAGGGGCGCACGCCCGGCGCGACATCCGAATGCATGTACATCCAGTGCGCATCACCGCTCGGCTCGGATTCGACGCGGATGGTCGGGAAGGAACGGGTGCGCTGCAGTTTTTCGACGTTGTTCATGGAGAGCTCCTTGGAGGGGTTTCTTGCCCGCGCGGCAGGGGAAGCGGGTGACGGATTAATGTGACGCAGGTGGCATCACGCGCCGATCCTACACCTGAACGAATAATTAAAATCCAGTGCACAAGCGCGCTTGTGGGAAGTTCCCGCCGCCGGGCCGCCATCAGTCTCGATATTTGTGACAGGCGTCTAGAATCGACCCCTAAAGTCCTGAACCAAAAGAAAAAGGCCGGCGCAGGGCCGGCCTTCGGGAGAAAGCTGAACAGGGATTTCAGGCGGTTTTCGCGGGCTCGCGAAGTTCCTTGCGCAGGATCTTGCCGACGTTGGTCTTCGGCAACTCCGTACGGAACTCGATGTGGCGCGGCTGCTTGTAGCCGGTCAGGTTGTCGCGGCAGAACGCCTTCACCTGCTCGGCGGTCAGCGACGGATCCTTTTTGACGATGAAGACCTTCACTGCTTCGCCCGACTTGTCGTCCGGCACGCCGATCGCGGCCACTTCCAGCACGCCGTCCAGGCCGGCGATCACGTCTTCGACTTCATTCGGATACACGTTGAAGCCGGACACCAGGATCATGTCCTTCTTGCGATCGACGATGTAGAAGAAGCCGTTCTCGTCCATCTTCGCCATGTCGCCGGTGTGCAGCCAGCCGTCGGCGTCCATCACGTTGGCGGTTTCCTCGGGGCGCTGCCAGTAGCCCTTCATGACCTGCGGACCCTTGATGCACAGCTCGCCGACTTCACCCAGCGGCACGACATTGCCGTCGTCGTCCTTCAGGCAGGCGTCGGTGGACGGAACGGGCAGGCCGATGGCGCCGTTGTATGCCTGCAGGTTCATCGGGTTGATGCAGGCGGCGGGCGAGGTTTCGGTCAGGCCGTAAGCCTCGACCAGCGTCACGCCGGTGACCTTTTTCCATTTCTCCGCGACGGCACGCTGCACGGCCATGCCGCCGCCGAGTGTCATCTTGAGGTTCGAGAAATCCACTTCGTCGAAACCGGGCGTGTTGAGCAAACCGTTGAACAGCGTGTTGACGCCGGTGATCGCGGTGAAACGCGTCGCCTTCAACTCTTTCACGAAGCCCGGCATGTCGCGCGGGTTGGTGATCAGGTGATTGAGGCCGCCGAGCTTCATGAAGACCAGGCAGTTCGCCGTCAACGCGAAGATGTGGTAAAGCGGCAGCGCGGTGATGATCACCTCGTTGCCGTAGTCCAGCCCGGTGCCGACCCACACGCCGGCCTGCTGCATGTTCGCCACCAGGTTGCGGTGCGTCAGCATCGCGCCCTTGGCCACGCCGGTGGTGCCGCCGGTGTACTGCAGGAAGGCGATGTCGCCGGAATCGATGTCGACCTCGGGCAGTGTGTGCAGCTGTCCGAGCGTCAGCGTGTCCTTGAAGCGGACCGCACCGGGGATGTCGTAGTCCGGCACCATCTTCTTCACGTACTTCAGCACGAAGTTGACGATGGCGCCCTTCGGGAAGCCGACCAGGTCACCCAGCGCGGTGGTGACGACCTGCTTGACCTGCGTGCCGGCGAGGGCCTCCTGCGCGGTCTTGCCGAAGTTGTCGACGACCAGCAGCACGCTGGCGCCGGAATCGGTCAGCTGGTGCTTCAGCTCGCGCGGCGTGTACATCGGATTGACGTTGACAACCGTCAGGCCGGCACGCAGCACGCCGAAGATCGCGATGGGGTACTGCAGGCAGTTCGGCATCATGATGGCGACGCGGTCGCCCTTCTTGAGCTTGAGCTCGCCAAGCAGGTACGCGGCGAACTGCCGGCTGAGCTTGTCGATCTCGCCGTAGGTCAGGGTTTTGCCGAAGTTGCGGAACGCGGGGCGGTCACGGTACTTGCTGATCGCCTCATCGAAGACGGACACGATGGAGCGGTACTGCTCCAGGTCCACCTGCTGCGGCACGCCTTGCGGGTAACTCTTGAACCACGGACGTTCCTGACTCATCGTTCCACTCCCTCCCCAGGGTCTTCGGGTCGCCTCGCGGCGTTCAATGGGCAAACGCCGGACATGGCGCCTGCTGGGAGCATACCGTTCCGGATGGAAAAGGCGAAGGTTTCGATGAGGAAGACCGGATTCAGTGCGCATGCCTGCTGGCTGGCGGTGGCGATGATGCTGGCCAGCTGCTCCGGCGATACGCCTGAAGCGCAGTTGCGGCAGCAGTTCGACGCGATGCAGGCGGCGGTGGAGGCGGGCAAGCCCGGCGATTTCATCGAGGGCGTCAGCGCGGATTTCACCGGCGAAGAAGGGATCGATCGTGCTGCGTTGCACAACATGGTTCGTGCGCAGACGCTGATGAATGCACGCATCGGCGCCACCACGGGCCCGCTCGACGTCAAGGTGGACGGCGAGAACGCGGAGGTGGCATTCAACATCCTGCTGACCTCCAGCAGCGGACGCTTCTTGCCGAGTCAGGCCGGTACGTATCGCGTCACGACCGCATGGCGACGTGAGGACGGGGATTGGCGCGTCTACCACGCCCGCTGGGAACCCGGGCAGTGATCACTTCACCGGCGTGAGCGTTCCCGGTGTCCAGCGATAGCGCAGCGTCTTGGCGACGCTCGGGCAGCAGCGCGGATCGTTGGGGCCGGGCCACTTCGTCTTGAGCTGGATGGTGCGGTCGGCCACCGTCATGCCTTCCACCATGCCCAGCGCATCCTCTGTCTCACCTGCCAAAGCGTAGCGCGCGCCCTGTTTCGAAAGCACGGCCACGCCATGGTTCCAATAGGTGGGGCCGTACATCGTCCACAGGACGATGACTTCATCCTGGCCATCGCCGTTGAGGTCGGCGGTGGTCACGTCGGTGGCTTCGTAGCTTTCCATATGACCGGCCTGCTTGCCGGCGACGAACTGCTCGCCGATGCGCTTGGCCTGTTCGGCATCGGGACCGGCAGCCCACGAGGCGGGAGCGGCAAAGAGAAGGGCTAGCGGGAGCAGGTAGGCGGCCTTCATTCGACATCTCCGCGGGCGACATGAAAGGGCCAACGAGGATCGTCGCGAGAACCGGCAATCATGGCGCCACCCCCGGATGCTCGCCGTACCTGCGGGCATCCGGAGGCGGGGATCAGGCCGCCTTGCGTGCCGCCAACTGGCGGAGCACGTAGTGCAGCAGGCCGCCGTGGCGGAAGTATTCGACTTCCTTCGGCGTCAGCAGCAGCACCTTGGCCCGGAACTCGACCGTCTTGCCATCTTCCTTGCGGGCCGTGACCTTGGCGGTCTTCGCGGCACCGTCTTGCAGGCCGGTCACGTCGAACACCTCCGAACCATCCAGGCCCAGCGACTGGGCGTTCTCGCCGTCGTTGAACTGCAAGGGCAGAACACCCATGCCGACCAGGTTGGAACGGTGGATGCGCTCGAAGCTCTCGGCGATCACCGCCTTTACGCCCAGCAGGTTGGTGCCCTTGGCCGCCCAGTCGCGCGACGAGCCGGTACCGTATTCCTTGCCCGCGATCACCACCAACGGCACGCCGTCGGCCTGGTACTTCATCGAGGCGTCGTAGATGGACAGCTTTTCCGGCGGCGTGCTGCCGAAGTACAGCGTGTTGCCGCCTTCCTCGCCGCCGAACATCAGGTTCTTGATGCGGATGTTGGCGAACGTGCCGCGCACCATCACGTCGTCGTTGCCGCGGCGGCTGCCGTAGCTGTTGAAGTCGACGGGCTGCACGCCGCGCGAGATCAGGAAGCGACCCGCAGGCGAGTCCTTCTTGATGTTGCCGGCCGGCGAGATGTGGTCGGTGGTGATCGAATCACCGAACAGGCCGAGCACGCGTGCACCGTGGATGTCATCGATGCTGCCGACCGCCATCGACATGCCGTCGAAGTAGGGCGGATTCTTGATGTAGGTGGAATCGCCATCCCACGCGTACAGGTCGCCGTCGGGCGAGGCGATGGTGTTCCAGCGCGTGTCGCCCTTGAACACGTCCGCGTAGTTCTTGGCGAACATCTCCGGCCCGATGGTCTTGGCGATGAAGTCGCCGATCTCCTTGTTGCTCGGCCAGATATCCTTCAAGTAGACAGGCTGGCCATCGCTGCCGGTTCCCAGCGGCTCGGTCGTCAGGTCGATGTTGGTCGTGCCTGCGATGGCATAGGCCACCACCAGCGGCGGGCTGGCGAGGTAGTTCATCTTGACCTCGGGATGCACGCGACCCTCGAAGTTGCGGTTGCCCGACAGTACCGAAGCGGCGACCAGGTCGTCGGCGGCGATGGCGGCCGACACATCGTCGGGCAGTGGGCCGGAGTTGCCGATGCAGGTGGTGCAACCGTAGCCGACCACGTAGAAGCCGAGCTTTTCCAGGTCGTCCAGCACGCCGGCCTTCTGCAGATAATCGGTGACCACACGCGAGCCCGGGCCCAGCGAGGTCTTGACCCACGGCTGGGCCTTCAGCCCCTTGGCGGCCGCGTTGCGGGCGAGCAGGCCTGCGCCAAGCATGACCGCGGGATTTGAGGTGTTAGTGCACGAGGTGATCGCGGCGATCACGACATCGCCGTCGCGCAGCTTCATCGCGGAGCCGCTGTCGGGCGCTGACTCATGAGCCGACTCCTTCGCACCGACGGCCGTACCGCCGCCGCCCTCATTCTTGAGGCGGTCTTCCTGCACCAGGTCGATGCGCTTGCGGCGGGCATCGGCGAAGGGCTTGAGGTTGTCGATGAAGTTCTGCTTCACGTCCTCCAGCAGCACGCGGTCCTGTGGGCGCTTGGGGCCGGCGAGCGAAGGCTTTACGTCGCCCATGTCCAGATGCAGCGTGGCGCTGTACTCGGCATGCGGGCTGTCCGGCGAATGCCACAGGCCCTGTGCCTTGGCGTATGCCTCGACCAGCGCGATTTGCTCTTCGCTGCGGCCGGACAGGCGCAGGTAGTTCAGCGATTCGTGGTCGATTGGGAAGATGCCGCAGGTGGCGCCGTATTCCGGCGCCATGTTGCCGATGGTGGCGCGGTCGGCGAGCGGCAGGTGCTGCAGGCCGTCGCCGTAGAACTCGACGAACTTGCCCACCACGCCCAGCTTGCGCAGCATCTGGGTGACGGTCAGCACCAGGTCGGTGGCAGTCGCGCCCTCAGGCAGCTTGCCGGTCAGCTTGAAGCCGACCACCTGCGGGATCAGCATCGACGAGGGCTGGCCCAGCATGGCGGCTTCGGCTTCGATACCGCCGACGCCCCAGCCCAGCACGCCGATGCCGTTGATCATCGTGGTGTGGCTGTCGGTGCCAAACACGGTGTCGGGGTAGGCGATGGCCTGGCCGTCCTTCTCGCCGGTCATCACGACGCGCGCGAGGTTTTCCAGGTTCACCTGGTGGACGATGCCGGTGTTCGGCGGTACCACCTTGAAGTTGTCGAATGCCTTCTGGCCCCAGCGCAGGAAGCCGTAGCGCTCCTTGTTGCGGTCGAACTCGATCTTGCCGTTGAGGTCCAGCGCATCCGGGCTGCCGAACACGTCGACCTGCACCGAGTGGTCGATGACCAGTTCCGAGGGGATCAACGGGTTGATCTGGTCGGGGCTGCCGCCCAGCTTGACCACGGCGTCGCGCATGGCGGCCAGGTCGACCACGCAGGGCACGCCGGTGAAGTCCTGCAGGACCACGCGCGCCGGCATGAAGGCGATCTCGGTGTCCGGCTCCTTGGCGGCCTCCCAACTGGCGACGGCCTGGATGTGCTCGGGAAGGACGGTGACGCCGTCTTCGCAGCGCAGCAGGTTCTCCAGCAGGATCTTCATGGAGTAGGGCAGGCGGGCGAAGCCGCCCTTCGGATCCAGCCGCTCGGCCAGGGCCGGCAGGCTGTAATAGGTATAGGACGTGCCGTTGACGTCCAGGGAACGGCGGGTGGCGAAGGAATCACTCATCGCGGAGGCTCCTGTAGCTGGGGGAAGGGGTACGGGAGCAGCTTAAGCCGCGGATCCCGGGCGTCTTGTCGATGCTTGCCCGGATTATCCGCCAAGACTGAGACGGCGGAGACCCGACCAAGGATGAACGTGGCAGCAGGCGGAGATGACAGATGGCGGGGCTCTGGGCTGGGGTATGTCAGACAAAGTATGTATAATTTCTCCATACTCAAGAGGGCCCGCTGATGGAAGCCACTGTTGCAGAACGCGGCCAGATCACTCTGCCGAAGGCAGTGCGCGACGCCCTGGGCCTGACCAAGGGCAGCGTGCTGAAGGTCGAACTGGAAGGTAGCCGCATCGTGTTGCGGAAGAGCGTCGACGACGCGATTTCGCGCGTGCGCGGTAAGTTCGCGCTGGATGCGGATACTGCCCAAGGCGCTGCCAGCGAATGATCGCCGTCGATGCGCCCGTCCTGATCGAACTGCTGACCGATGGCGCGCGCGCCGATGCGGTCGAAGCCGGTCTGCGCCAGAGCCTCGGCAGTGGGCGCGTGGTGGTCTGCGATGCCGCGCTGGCCCAGCTGTGTGCTTCGCTGCACAACGGCGCGGATGCGTTGGCTGCGATCGAAGAGATGGGCGTCCACTTCAACCCGGTCGAAGCCAAGTCCGCGCTACGGGCCGGCGAGATGCAGCGCCGCCACCGCCAGCGCTCGGGTGAAGCGCGGCCGATCGTCGATTTCCTGGTCGGCGCGCATGCGCTGCTGCAATGCGACGGCCTGATCACCTTCGATACCGCTTTCCATCGCGATTACTTCAAGGGTTTGAAGTTGATCGTGCCTGCAACCGAATAAGCCGTTTCCGTTTTCCCTTTCCACCGCACCATCGAACGACCGGAGTCACCCATGTTGGAAGCCTACCGCCACCACGTAGCCGAGCGCGCCGCGCTGGGCATCCCGCCGCTGCCGCTGACCGCCCAGCAGACGGCCGAGGTCATCGAGCTGCTGAAGAACCCGCCCGCGGGTGAGGAAGCGTTCCTGGTCGATCTGATCACGCACCGCGTGCCGGCCGGCGTGGATGATGCCGCCAAGGTCAAGGCGTCCTACCTGGCCGCCGTCGCGTTCGGCACCGAGAAGACGCCGCTGATCACCGCGCAGCGCGCTACCGAACTGCTGGGCACCATGCTGGGCGGCTACAACATCCACCCGCTGATCGAGCTGCTGGACAACGCGGAGCTCGGCGCCACCGCGGCCGAAGGACTCAAGCACACGCTGCTGATGTTCGACAGCTTCCATGACGTGCAGGAGAAGGCGGAAGCCGGCAACGCCCACGCACAGGCCGTGCTGAAGAGCTGGGCCGACGCCGAGTGGTTCACCAGCAAGCCGGAAGTGCCGCAGAGCCTGACGGTCACCGTGTTCAAGGTGCCGGGCGAGACCAACACCGACGACCTGTCGCCGGCACCCGACGCCACCACGCGCCCGGATATCCCGATGCACGCGCTGGCGATGCTGAAGAACAAGCGTCCCGACGCGCCGTTCGTGCCGGAGGAAGACGGCAAGCGCGGCCCGATCCAGGAAATCCTGTCGCTGAAGGACAAGGGCCATCTGGTCGCCTACGTCGGTGACGTGGTCGGTACCGGTTCCTCGCGCAAGTCGGCGACCAACAGCGTGCTGTGGTTCACCGGCGAGGACATCCCGTTCATCCCGAACAAGCGCTTCGGCGGCGTCTGCTTGGGCAGCAAGATCGCCCCGATCTTCTACAACACCATGGAAGACGCCGGCGCGCTGCCGATCGAACTCGACGTGTCGCAGATGAACCACGGCGACGTGGTGGAACTGCGTCCGTACGACGGCAAGGCGCTCAAGAACGGCGAAGTGATCGCCGAGTTCCAGGTGAAGTCCGACGTGCTGTTCGACGAAGTGCGCGCCGGTGGCCGCATTCCGCTGATCATCGGTCGCGGCCTGACCGCGAAGGCGCGCGAAGCGCTGAAGCTGCCGGCGACGGACCTGTTCCGCCAGCCGCAGCAGCCGGTCGACAGCGGCAAGGGCTTCTCGCTGGCGCAGAAGATGGTTGGCCGCGCCTGCGGTTTGCCGGAAGGCCAGGGCGTGCGCCCGGGCGCGTACTGCGAACCGAAGATGACCTCGGTGGGCTCGCAGGACACCACCGGCCCGATGACCCGCGACGAGCTGAAGGATCTCGCGTGCCTGGGCTTCTCCGCTGATCTGGTGATGCAGTCGTTCTGCCACACCGCGGCGTACCCGAAGCCGGTCGACGTCAAGACGCACCACACGTTGCCGGAATTCATCTCCACCCGCGGCGGCATTTCGCTGCGCCCCGGTGACGGCGTTATCCACAGCTGGCTCAACCGCATGCTGATGCCCGACACCGTCGGTACCGGTGGCGACTCGCACACGCGTTTCCCGGTGGGCATCTCGTTCCCGGCCGGCTCGGGCCTGGTCGCATTCGCCGCGGCCACCGGCGTGATGCCGCTGGACATGCCGGAATCGGTGCTGGTGCGCTTCAAGGGCGAAATGCAGCCCGGCGTCACCCTGCGTGACCTGGTCAATGCCATTCCGTACTACGCCATCAAGGCCGGTCTGCTGACCGTCGCCAAGCAGGGCAAGAAGAACATCTTCTCCGGCCGCATCCTCGAGATCGAAGGTCTGCCGGACCTGAAGGTGGAGCAGGCGTTCGAGTTGTCCGACGCGTCGGCCGAGCGTTCTGCTGCCGGTTGCACGGTGCGCCTGAACAAGGAGCCGATCATCGAGTACCTGACCAGCAACATCACGCTGCTGAAGTGGATGATCGCCGAAGGCTACGCTGACGCCCGTTCGCTGGCCCGTCGCATCAAGAAGATGGAAGAGTGGCTGGCCAATCCGGAGCTGCTCGAGCCGGATGCGGACGTCGAGTACGCGGCCGTCATCGACATCGACCTGGCCGAGGTGCACGAGCCGCTGCTCGCGTGCCCGAACGACCCGGACGACGTGAAGACGCTGTCGGACGTGGCCGGCACCAAGATCGATGAAGTCTTCATCGGTTCGTGCATGACCAACATCGGCCACTTCCGCGCGGCTGCCAAGCTGCTGGAAGGCAAGCGCGACATCCCGACCCGCCTGTGGGTCGCGCCGCCGACCAAGATGGACGCGTCCGAGCTGACCAAGGAAGGCCACTACGGCACGTTCGGCACCGCCGGTGCGCGCATGGAAATGCCGGGCTGCTCGCTGTGCATGGGCAACCAGGCGCAGGTACGTGAAGGTGCGACGGTGTTCTCGACCTCGACCCGCAACTTCCCGAACCGTTTGGGCCGCAACTCCAACGTGTTCCTGGGCTCGGCCGAGCTGGCCGCCATCTGCTCGCGCCTGGGCAAGATCCCGTCCAAGGCCGAGTACATGGCCGACATCGGCGTGATCAACGAGAAGGGCACCGAGATCTACCGCTACATGAACTTCGACCAGATCGAGGAGTACCAGGACGTGGCGAAGACCGTCGCGGCCTGATCGCACAACGGCAACGAAAAGGCCCGGCAATGCCGGGCCTTTTTCTTTGGAAGCCCGGGGCCCGTCAGGGCAACCAGTCGTCCACCGCGTCCAGCATCTGCCGGCGGCTGAAGACGAAGTCCCACATGGTGCCGCCGAGCTGGCGCCACAGCACCGCCGAGCGCACGGCGGCGAGCAGGATCGCGCGGATTTCCGCCACCACGCCGGGCTGGCCGAGATAGTGCGGATTGCCCTGGACCATCACGCGCGGACGCAGATGGCTGATGGTGTCGGCGTACAGGCCGCCCAGCGCGGACAGCACGTCCGGATGCGTGCTGCCCTGTTGTTCGGCGCGCTGCGCGATGTCGCCCAGGCCGCGGGTGACGGCATGCACCGTGTCTTCTTCGCGCACGAACCGGCGCTCGAGCTGCAGCACGGCCATCGCAAGGCGGGAAAGCCCGTCGTCCTGCGCTTCCTTGGCCAGGTAGCCGCGCAACACGCGCAGGCCCGGGGTGACGTCGCCCACGCGGCCGTACACAGCCAGCGGCGTCGCCGCATCGATGCGGAACACGCTGTCCAGCGCGGACTGCACGGCAGCGCCTTCGGACTGGCCGGTTTCGGCGATGCGGCGGACCTGGTGGAGGGCCTGTGCCAGCCCGGCAAGGGCCAGCACACGGTCGGAATATCGATTGCTCAAGCTGCTTGCTCCGCGAGTTTCGTTTCGAGGGGGGCATCCGTGCGTGCGATCACGGCGCCTCCCAGGCATTCATCGCCAGCGTAGAGGACCAGCGACTGTCCGGGTGTGACGGCACGCTGCGGGCGCAGGAACCGCACTGCCACGTTGCCGTCATCAAGCACCTCCACCTCGCAGTCCTCGTCGGGCTGGCGATAGCGTGTCTGTGCGGTGCAGGTGAAGCGTCCCGCCGGTGGACGGCCGGCCACCCAGTGGGCCGCTTCCGTCCAGAGACGCGTGGACATCAAATAGGGGCTCTGCGTGTCCTGGTCAACGTAGAGCACGTTGCTGCCGACGTCCTTGCCGACCACGTACCACGGCGCCTGCGGACGGCCACGCACGCCGCCGATCTGCAGGCCCTCGCGCTGGCCGAGGGTGAAATAGAACACGCCGGGATGCTCGCCGATCACCTGGCCGGACGGGTCACGCATCTCGCCCTTCCGCGCGGGCAGGTAGCGCCCGAGGAACTCGCGGAAATCGCGCTCACCGATGAAGCAGATGCCGGTGGAATCCTTCTTGTCGTGCGTCTGCAGGCCGGCCTCGCGCGCGATGCGGCGCAGGTCGGTCTTCTGCAGTTCGCCGATCGGGAACAGCGTCGCCGACAGCTGCGCCTGGCCCAGCTGATGCAGGAAGTAGCTCTGGTCCTTGCCACGGTCGACGCCGCGCAGCAAACGCCATCGGCCCTCGTGCTGGTCCACGCGCGCGTAGTGGCCCGTCGCGATCTTCTCGGCGCCCAGGTCGCGGGCCGCATCGAGGAAATGCTTGAACTTCACTTCGCGGTTGCACAGCACGTCCGGATTGGGCGTGCGCCCCGCGGCGTACTCGGCCAGGAAGTGCTCGAACACGCCTTGCCAGTACTCGCCGGAGAAGTCGCGGAAATGGAAGGGAATGCCCAGGCGACCACAGACCGCCACGGCGTCGCGGCGATCGTCCTCGGCCCGGCAATCACCGCTGCCATCGTCGGCCCAGTTCTGCATGAACAGGCCCGCGACGGGTTCGCCCTGCTGCACCAGCTGCAGGGCGGCGACGGACGAATCCACGCCGCCGGAGACGCCGACGATGACCCGCGGCCCGCTCATGTGATCTGCTGCAGCGTGGACAGCGGCGAACGGCGGCCCGACAGGTAGTCCTGCACGACCTGCCAGACCAGCGGGCTGCGATGGCGGTCGGATTGCGCCTGCAGTTCGGCCGGCGTCAGCCACACGGCCTGCACGATGCCGTCATCGAGCGGCCGCTCGGGCAGGTGCCGCACCGGATCGGCGGCGAAGGCGAAGCGCAGATAGTGGCGGCCAGTTTCGGCCTTCCACTGGTAGGCGCCGATGAAGGCGGTCGGCGCGACTTCCCAGCCGGTTTCCTCCAGCGTTTCGCGACGGGCGGCTTCCAGCAGGCTTTCGTCGGGTTCCAGGTGGCCGGCGGGCTGGTTGAACACCAGCCGCCCCTGGGCGCGCTCTTCCACCATCAGCAGCCTGCCGTCGCGCACCACCACCGTGGCCACGGTGACGTCCGGCTGCCAGAAGCGGCCCTCGCGGTAGCTCACTTACAGTTCGTCCTTGTCGCCGGAGAGTTCGATCTCCTGGTTGTCGGCCGTTTCCGAGGCGATGTCCATGGCCGCTTCCAGTCCCGCGCCATCGACGCTGTCCGGCAGCTTGATGACGAAGTACAGAACATCCCCCGAGATCTCCCAGGCGCCGATCTTCTTGCTGCGGCTGTCCGCAAGCAGGGCCAGCGCCTTGGCGCCGTCGATGCCGTCTGCCGCAACCCGACCGGCCGGCGAGAAAATCTCGCGCACGCTGATGCCGTTCACCTGCTCCGTACGACCGGACACGAAAACCAGCTGCGTGCGGTTCTCCTGCTTGTAGGAGTAGGTCACCTTGTAGTCGCCGTCCCCATCCACCTCGAACTGGATGCCGCGCGCCTTCAGGCGGGCGTCCACCGACGCATCCTCGGCCAGGGCAGGCGTGGCGAGCGTGGCGGCGCACAGCAGGAGGGCGGCAGGCAGGCGGGACAGCGTCGGCTTCATGGGCGGCTCGTTGGATGGGGATGGCGCATTGTGGCCGGGGTCACGCATGGCGTCCATGCGGCAGGTGGTGGCTCGCGCCTATAATTGCCGCATGCCCCGCAAGAATGAAAACGAACGCGACCATGGCCTGATGGTGGAAACCGGCCGTCCCGAGGTCGCGCCGCCGCCCCTGTATCAGGTCCTGCTGCTCAACGACGACTACACCCCGATGGATTTCGTGGTCACGGTCCTGCAGCAGTTCTTCGTCATGGATCTGGAGAAGGCCACCCAGGTGATGCTGCACGTACATACCCGCGGCCGCGGTGTCTGTGGCGTCTACACCCGCGAGGTAGCCGAGTCCAAGGTGGCCCAGGTCAACGAGTTTTCCCGTATGAACCAGCATCCCCTGTTGTGCACGATGGAGAAGTCCTGACGGGGGACCGGCGCGGGTACGCAGGGCCGGATACGGTGTGGGGGCACCGCCGCTGTGGGACAAGGCAACGATCCCTGAACACTGAAATCCGGTAGGGTGATGGAAAACCGCCCGCCAAGCCGCATATTGTCGGCATAGGCCCCGGAGGCAACCATGTTCAGCAAAGACCTCGAGCAGACCATCGGCCAGTGCTACAAGCGCGCCCGTGAAGCTCGGCACGAATTCATGACCGTCGAGCACTTGCTGCTCGCACTCCTCGAGAACCCGTCGGCGCAGGCCGTCCTGAAAGCGACCGGCGCGGACGCGGGTCGTCTGCGCGCCGACCTTGAGCAGGCGATCGAAGCGTCGGTGTCGCGCCTGGCGGAAGACGACGGCCGCGATACCCAGCCCACGCTCGGTTTCCAGCGCGTGCTGCAGCGCGCCGTCTACCACGTGCAGTCCTCGGGCAAGAAGGAAGTGACCGGCGCCAACGTGCTGGTCGCGATCTTCGGCGAGAAGGACTCGCATGCGGTGTATTTCCTCAACCAGCAGGACGTCACCCGCCTCGACATCGTCAACTACCTGTCCCATGGCATCGCCAAGCAGGGCGAGGAGAACGAGGCCGGTGGGCAGCCGGAAGGCGAGGGCAAGGCCGAGGGGCCGGAAGGCGAGGGCAAGGGCGATGCCCTGACCGAGTTCGCCAGCAACCTGAACGACATGGCCCGCCAGGGCCGGATCGATCCGCTGGTGGGACGGGGCGACGAGATCGAACGGACCATCCAGGTCCTCTGCCGTCGCCGCAAGAACAATCCGCTTTATGTCGGTGAAGCCGGCGTCGGCAAGACGGCGCTGGCCGAGGGCCTGGCCAAGCGCATCGTGGAAGGCGAGGTGCCCGACGTCCTGCTGGACGCGGTCATCTATTCGCTGGACCTCGGCGCGCTGGTGGCCGGTACGAAGTACCGCGGCGACTTCGAGAAGCGTCTGAAGGGCGTGCTGGCGGCGATCAAGAAGATCCCCGGCGCCATCCTGTTCGTCGACGAGATCCACACCATCATCGGTGCGGGCTCGGCCAGCGGCGGCACGATGGATGCGTCCAACCTGATCAAGCCGGCGCTGGCGTCGGGCGAACTGCGCTGCATCGGTTCGACCACGTTCCAAGAGTACCGCGGCATCTTCGAGAAGGATCGGGCGCTCGCGCGCCGCTTCCAGAAGATCGATATCGTCGAGCCCACGGTGGGCGAGACCTACGAGATCCTGCAGGGTCTGAAGCCGAAGTACGAGTCGCACCATGGCGTGACCTACGCCGATGACGCGCTGCAGGCAGCGGTGGATCTGTCGGTCAAGCATATCGGCGACCGTCTGCTGCCGGACAAGGCCATCGACGTCATCGACGAGGCGGGTGCCCGCCAGCGCCTGTTGCCGGAAGGCACGCGCAAGGAACTGATCGACGTCGAAGAGATCGAGACCATCGTCGCCAAGATGGCGCGCATCCCGGCCAAGCAGGTGTCCTCGTCCGACAAGGACGTGCTGCAGCACCTGGAGCGCAACCTGAAGATGGTCATCTTCGGGCAGGATCCCGCGATCGAGACGCTCGCGTCGTCGATCAAGCTGGCGCGCAGCGGGCTGGCCAATCCCGAGAAGCCGATCGGCAACTTCCTGTTCGCTGGCCCTACCGGCGTCGGCAAGACCGAAGTGACCAAGCAGTTGGCGCTGCAGTTGGGCATCGAGCTGGTGCGTTTCGACATGTCCGAGTACATGGAGCCGCATTCGGTCAGCCGCCTGATCGGCGCGCCTCCGGGCTATGTCGGTTTTGATCAGGGCGGCCTGCTGACCGAGAAGATCGTCAAGACGCCGCACTGCGTGCTGCTGCTCGACGAAGTGGAGAAGGCGCACCCGGATATCTTCAACATCCTGTTGCAGGTCATGGACCGTGGCGTACTGACCGACACGAACGGCCGCGAAGCCAACTTCAAGAACGTCATCCTGGTGATGACCACGAACGCCGGTGCCGCCCAGGCATCGCGCCGTACGATCGGTTTCATGCAGCAGGACCACTCGACGGATGCGATGGAAGTGATCCGCCGCAGTTTCACGCCGGAGTTCCGCAACCGCCTGGACGCGATCGTGCAGTTCCAGGGCCTGGGCTTCGACCACATCCTGCGGGTGGTGGACAAGTTCGTCATCGAACTGGAAATGCTGCTGCAGGAGAAGCATGTCAGCCTGTCGGCCACGCCTGCCGCGCGCGACTGGCTGGCGCAGCATGGCTTCGATCCGTTGATGGGCGCCCGCCCGATGGCCCGCCTGATCCAGGACAAGGTCAAGCGCCCGCTGGCCGACGAACTGCTGTTCGGCAAGCTGGTCAACGGTGGCCGCGTCAGCATCGATGCGCGTGACGGCGAACTGGTGGTCGATACGCAGGCCGAACCGGAAAGACTGCTGCCGGCAACGGTGTCGTGATCACCGTCAGGTGAGAAAAAAAGCGGCCATAGGGCCGCCTTTTTTGATTATCGCGAGGCACGCCTCTTCTGCCTGGCGAACTCCTCCGCGGTCATTGTCTCTACGGATGCGACATGGCAGGTCTCGCGGCCGGTTTTCACGCGCGTATCGGTCGCACACAGGCGACTGGTCTTGTCCTGGGAGAGGATGTCGACGCGCGATGCGATCAGGATCGAGTCGCAGCGACGCTGGAAGTGGACTCTGTAGTGGTCGCCGCCATTGCGGAGCGAAAACTGCTGCCCACTATCCCTCAAGATCTCTTGGTCATTCCCCAAATCCACGCAGTCGGTGATGGGTTCTCCCGCCATGGCTGTTGCTGGAGCGAGCATGGCCAGCGTCAGTGCAAGCAGAACGGGGGTATGGCGACGGGAGTTCATGGCGGCTCTCTTCTGGGTCTGCGTCGGGATTGGACGCATCGCCATACTCGTATCGCCGCTGCCGGCCTGAATCTGCTTGAAGTCCGCGTGACGACCGGCCAGGTGCCTTTCGTCATGAAGACCAATGGAGGCCAATAACGAGAAAAGCGGCCGGAGGCCGCTTTTCAGTCACCGCGTCATGAAGATTACTTCATGCGGTAGGTAATACGACCCTTGGTGAGGTCATAAGGGGTCATTTCGACCTTTACCTTGTCGCCGGTCAGGATGCGGATGTAGTTCTTGCGCATGCGGCCGGAGATGTGGGCGATGATTTCGTGCCCGTTCTCCAGCTTGACCCGGAACATGGTGTTGGGCAGCGTCTCGGCAACGGTGCCTTCGAATTCAATGGAATCGTCTTTCGACATGTAAGCCTGTATGTGCCGCGAGGAGATGGCGGATGCCATGAAGCCGCGCATTGTACGCCAGCTAAGCCCGCGGTGCAAAAATTCCGTTATGGGACCGGGGCTTGCGACAGGGCCGCGGCCGGGAACAGGCCGAAGCGTGCCGTCCAGGCGCCATCCAGCGAGGGCTCGTCCACCAGGCCAGCGACCTGCTCCAGGAAGGTGGCGCGTGCCATCAGGCATCCGCCCAGGGAGTGGAGATGGGGGTTCTCCACCTGGGCATCGATCAGCGGCCACCCCCAGTCATGCAGTCGTGCCGCTAACGCTGCCAGCGCGATCTTCGAGCCGCCAGGACAGCCGCTGAACATGCTTTCCCCGAAGAACATGCGGCCGATCGCCACCCCATAGATACCGCCCACGAGTCGGTCGCCGTCGAAAACCTCTACCGAGTGGGCATGCCCGCTCCGGTGCAGGTCGATGTAGGCCTGTCGCATCCCGGAGGTGATCCAGGTGCCGGACTGACCGGGTCGTGAGGCCTGCGCGCACGCGGTGATCACCTGCTCGAAGCAGGTGTCCGCGCGGACCTGCCAGACGTTCTTCTTCAACTCGCGGCGGAATCGCGAGGACAGGCGCACAGCGTCGGTGCGGAAGACCATGCGCGGATCCGGTGACCACCACAGTGGCGGCTGACCGGGCGAGAACCACGGGAAGATCCCGTGCCGGTAGGCGTTGAGTAGGCGCGGCAATGACAGGTCGCCGCCGATCGCCAGCAGGCCGTCCGGATCACGCATGGCGCTGCCGGCGGGCGGGAACGGTGCGTGGGGGTCGGAGGACAGGACGAACGGCCGTTGGCGCATGTCGCGATTGTAAGCGGCCATCCCGTTGTCCTCATTCGCGATGCTTGAAGGGCGTATGAGCCTGCAGGGTGAGGGCGTAGCGACGCACGGCCAGCGCTTCTTCGTCGCACCAACGGGCCAGGGCCGCCGAGAAGTCCGGATGCGCCACCCAATGCCGCGAATGGACGAAGGTCGGCAGGAAACCGCGTGCGATCTTGTGCTCTCCCTGTGCGCCGGGCTCGAACGCGGTCAGCCGTTCGCGCAGGCAGTAGTCGATGCCCTGGTAGTAGCAGGTCTCGAAATGCAGCCCAGGAAGGCTGGTCTGGGCGCCCCAGTAGCGTCCGTACAACGTGTCGCCGCCGCGCAGGCACAGCGCGCCCGCCACGGTACGCCCCTCGTGTTCCGCCAGGAACATCACCAGCTTGCGCGGCATGGCGCCAGCCAGATGTTGCAGGAACGCTAGTGTCAACGCGGGTGAGTTGCCGTAGTCATTGAACGTCTGCAGGTAGAAGCCGTACATGGCCTGCAGATCGGCGTCGGTGGCGTCGCCACCGTGCACGACGCGGAAGGTCACGCCGGTGCGCTGCACCTTGGCGCGCTCCTGCCGGATGTTCTTGCGGTGCTTGTGATCGAAGTCGGCCAGGAATCCGTCGAAGTCCTGCCAGTGTCCGGGGTTCCGCCAGTGGTACTGCACATCGATGCGCGGCAGCCATGCGTCGGGGAATGCGGCATCCTCGCGGGCCGTGGGGAAGTTCACGTGGGCTGACGACAGATTCCGGTCACGCGCTTCCGTGCGGATCGCCTCCAGCAGTGCGGCGCGGTGGGCGTTCTCGTTGGCCAGCAGGCGTGGACCGGTGACGGGCGAGTAGGGCACGGCTCCGAGCCATTTCGGGTAGTAGTCGAGTCCGTGCTGCGCGTACGCGTGCGCCCAGGCGTGGTCGAATACGAATTCGCCGTGCGAGTTGTCCTTCAGGTACCCGGGCGCGGCGGCTACCAGGTGATCCTCTTCCCACACTGTCGCGTGATGAGGCGTCCAGCCCCAGTCCTCGCGCAGGCAGCCGTGGGCTTCGAGGCCATGCAGGAACGCGTGCGATACGAACGGATTGTTCCCGTCGTGCAATGCATCCCATGCGGACGCTGGCACGTCGGCGAGCGAGTGGAGGAAACGGACATCGGCCATTGGCGACGATGCTACGGGCGCAGGTCCAGCACGTCGATGGTGGGCGGATTGAACAACCGCATCGGCAGGCCGATCTCGCCGGTGCCGACCGTGGTGTAGACGCGAACGCGTCCTTGCGGTGTTTGCAGGAACTGTTCACCACGGTCGAAACCATACCGGCTGGGAATCACGTGACGGTAGAGCCACGGAATCCGGATCTGACCGCCGTGCGTATGACCGGCGAGCACCAGGGTCGCCGTGTCCGGGCCGAGGTCGATCGCGCTGTCGGGATTGTGGGTGAGCACGAGGGTGGGCGTTGGCGAGGATTCCGTGGCGAGGAACGCCGGGTCATCCTTGCCCGCCCAGCGGTCACCGAGACCGGCCAGCCGGAATCCGCGGACGGTAACGGTGCCGCCTTCGATCACATCGACATCGAGTGCCGCCAGCGCTGCCCTCAGTTCCTTGTCGATGTCGGGCCCGGGCGCCTGCTGGTCATGGTTGCCGAGCACGGCGTAGACCGGCCGCCGGAGTTCCGCCAGCGGCGAGAACAGCTCACGGAGCGATCGCCTGCCGGGTTCGTAGGTGAAGTCGCCCGCGATCACCAAGGCGTCGACGGGCAGCGAGTTGATCCTGTCCACCAGTCGCTGCAGGTAGGCGCGGTCCTTGTAGACGCCCAGGTGGATGTCGCTGATCAGCGCCAGCCTGGCCTCGGCACCGGTGCCGGACAACACCGTTTCCTGCACGCGGATGCGTTGTGGCTCGACGAAACGCGCCCAGGCGAACAGCAGGCAGCCCGCCAGCAACAGCACGATCAGCCAGCGGCCACGGCGCTCCCGCAGCCGCCACACCAGCCAGACGATCATCGGCCAGGCCAGCCAGCTCCCGTAGAACAAGCATTGCTTGATCAGCAACTTGTCCATCCCTGGAAAACGCCCGGCGTTGGCTCAGCCGTCCTTGTCCAGGAAGCGCTCGGCGTCCAGCGCCGCCATGCAGCCGAAGCCGGCCGACGTGATCGCCTGACGGTAATGCTGGTCGGTGACGTCGCCGGCTGCGAACACGCCGGGAATGGTGGTGGCGGTGGCGTTGCCTTCGATGCCGGAACGGATCTTCAGGTAGCCGTTGCTCATGTCCAGCTGCCCTTCGAACAGGCCGGTATTCGGGGTATGGCCGATGGCGACGAAGAAGCCGTGTACGTCGATGTCGCGCGTACTGCCATCCTGCACCGACTTCACCCGGATGCCGGTGACGCCGGCGTCGTTGCCCAGCACTTCGTCGACCGTGTGGTGCCACACCGGTTCGATCTTGCCGGCCTGGATCTTGGCGAACAGCTTGTCCTGCATGATCTTCTCGGCACGCAGGGTGTCGCGGCGATGGACCAGGTACACCTTGCGCGCGATGTTGGACAGGTACAGCGCCTCCTCGACCGCGGTGTTGCCGCCGCCGATGACCGCCACGTCCTGGTCGCGGTAGAAGAAGCCATCGCAGGTCGCGCAGGCGGACACGCCACGGCCCTTGAACTTCTCTTCGGACTCCAGGCCCAGGTACTTCGCGGTCGCGCCGGTGGCGATGATCAGGGCATCGGCGGTGTACTCGCCGCTGTCACCGATCAGCTTGAAGGGGCGCTGGGACAGGTCGGCGGTATGGACGTGGTCGAAGATCACTTCGGTCTCGAACCGTTCCGCGTGCGCCTGCATGCGCGCCATCAGGTCGGGGCCCATCAGGCCATGTGCATCGCCCGGCCAGTTGTCCACTTCGGTGGTGGTCATCAGCTGCCCACCCTGCTGCAGGCCGGTGACCACGACGGGCTTGAGGTTGGCGCGGGCGGCGTAGACCGCGGCGGTCCAGCCGGCGGGGCCGGAGCCCAGGATCAACAGGCGGCAGTGCTTCGAAGTGCTCATGTATACTCGCGAAAAGGTGGTGATCGGGCAGGCAACGACGCGTTGATGCATCGTCCGCAGGCACATAGAGTGGCGTTGCGTATCCGGCGAATCAAGGCGCGCAGATGGAAAGCGGTGATGCAGGCCGGACCCCGGATGGAATGATCGAAGACGCCGCGCGACTGCGCGGCGTTTTTGTTATCCGGCTTTCGTCCACCGCCTTCGATGATGCGCATGACTGGCTGTTGCGGCGGCCACGATTCGTTTACTATCAATCACTAACGGAAATTTCCTAAGGTCTGGTCCCAAGGTGGCGAAACAGCTCCCGGACAATGGCAAATCCAAGGGCGGCAATGCGGCCGCCCGCAAACAGTCGTCGCCGCCGAATCCCCGGAGGCAGCGCCTGTGGCGCGATCTGGCGCTGATCGCGATCGCGCCGTTGCTGCTGTATCTGCTGGCCAGCCTCTTTACGTTTTCCCCGAACGATCCCAGTTGGTCGCAGTCGGGAAGCCTGACCGCACCGGTCCACAACATGGGCGGACTGGCGGGCGCGTATCTGGCCGACATGCTGCTGTGGCTGTTCGGCTACGTGGCGTTCCTGCTGCCGTTGATTCTCGGTGCCGTCGCCTGGATTGCGCTGTTCGGCATGGACACCGACGGCGATGGTGAAGCCGATTTGGGGCCGGCGCTGCGCCTCATCGGCATGGTCGGCTTCCTGATCTCGGCGACCGGACTACTGCATTTGCGCGGCGTGCCGGCCGAGCATTTTTCCGCTGGCGCCGGCGGCATCCTCGGCACGCTGGTCGGCAAGTCGCTGCTGAAGCTGTTCGGCGGGCTGGGCGGTAACCTGTTCCTGCTGGTCCTGTTCCTGACCTCGGTGACGCTGGCGACCGGACTGTCCTGGTTCGCGGTGATGGAACGCATCGGCAAGTACGTGCTGATGCTGCCCGATCTGTTCCGGCGCAGCAGCCAGCAGGCCAACGAATGGCAGCAGACGCGGGCGATGCGCGAAGAGCGCGAGATCGTACGCAAGATCGACGCAGTGGCCCGTGCCAAGCGCGAGCCCGTCAAGATCGAACCGCCTGCGCCGGCGGTGGTCGAGAAGAGCGAGCGCGCCAAGCGCGAACAACAGATTCCCTTGTTCCACGGCACCGGCGGCGACGAGTCCGGCCTGCCGCCGCTGTCCTTGCTCGATGACCCCAAGCCGCAGGCCAAGGGCTATTCGGAGGAAACGCTCGAAACGCTGTCGCGGCAGATCGAGTTCAAACTCAAGGACTTCCGTATCGATGCGCAGGTGGTCGGTGCCTATCCGGGGCCGGTGATCACGCGCTTCGAGATGGAGCCCGCGCCGGGCGTGAAGGTCAGCCAGATCAGCTCGCTGGACAAGGACATCGCCCGCGGCCTGTCGGTGAAGTCGGTGCGTGTGGTCGACGTGATCCCCGGCAAGTCGGTGATCGGCTTGGAAATCCCCAACACCAGCCGCGAGATGATCTTCCTCTCCGAGCTGTTGCGCTCCAAGGAATACGACAAGTCCGGTAGCGTGCTGACGCTGGCGCTGGGCAAGGACATCGCCGGCCGACCGACCGTGGCCGATCTGGCGCGCATGCCGCACCTGCTGGTCGCCGGTACTACCGGTTCGGGCAAGTCGGTGGCGGTCAATGCGATGGTGCTGAGCCTGCTGTACAAAGCGTCGCCGAAAGACCTGCGCATGCTGATGATCGACCCGAAGATGCTGGAGCTCAGCGTCTACCAGGGCATCCCGCACCTGCTGGCGCCGGTGGTCACCGACATGAAGGAGGCCGCCAACGGCCTGCGCTGGTGCGTGGCGGAGATGGAGCGCCGCTACAAGCTGATGAGCGCGGTGGGCGTGCGCAACCTGGCCGGCTTCAACAAGAAAGTGAAGGATGCCCAGGACGCCGGCCAGCCGTTGATGGACCCGCTGTTCAAGCCGAATCCGGACTTGGCCGAGGCCCCGCGTCCGCTGGAGCCGATGCCCTTCATCGTCATCTTCATCGACGAATTCGCCGACATGATGATGATCGTCGGCAAGAAGGTCGAAGAGCTGATCGCCCGCCTGGCGCAGAAGGCACGCGCAGCCGGCATCCACCTGATCCTGGCCACCCAGCGCCCGTCGGTGGACGTCATCACCGGCCTGATCAAGGCGAACATCCCCACGCGCATCGCCTTCCAGGTCAGTTCGAAGATCGACTCGCGCACCATCCTCGACCAGTCGGGTGCGGAGACGCTGCTCGGCCACGGCGACATGCTGTACCTGCCGCCGGGCACCGCGATGCCGGAACGTATCCATGGCGCCTTCGTCAGCGACGAGGAAGTCCACCGCGTGGTCGAGCACCTCAAGGCCAGCGGCAGCGCCGACTACATCGAAGGCGTGCTGGAAGAGATCCAGACCATGGGCGACGGCATCGTCGTCGGTCCGACCGGCCTGCCTGAGTCGGGCGGCGGTGGTGGCGACGAGTCCGATCCGCTATACGACGAGGCGGTGAAGATCGTCACCGAGAGCCGCCGTGCTTCGATCTCCGGCGTGCAGCGCCGCCTGAAGATCGGCTACAACCGCGCCGCCCGCCTGATCGAGGCCATGGAAGCGGCAGGCGTGGTCACCCCGCCCGAACACAATGGCGACCGCCAGGTACTGGCACCGCCGCCGCCGCGCTGACTGAACGCTTTTACGGCCACTGGCTCTGGTCTGCGGCCTGTTCAGTTTCGCCCCGGCACACTCCGCCCAACGTCCTTCATCCGGAACGCACCATGCTCCACACCGCCCGCTACGCTGTCCTCGCCACCGCCTTGCTCGCCACCAGCGCCTTCGCCGGTGCGCGCGACGAGTTGAAGACCTTCACCACCGGCCTGAAGGGGTTGGACGGTCAGTTCACCCAGAAGGTCTATGACGGCGGCGGCAAGTTGAAAGAGACGTCCAACGGTCGCGTCGCGCTGTCGGCACCGCGCCTGTTCCGCTGGGAATACAACAAGCCATACGAGCAGTTGATCGTCGCCGACGGCAAGCAGGTGTGGGTCTACGATCCGGATCTGCAGCAGGCCGCGGTGCGCGAGCAGGGCATCGAGGAAGAGAACAGCCCGCTGGCCGCACTGATCGATCCAGGCAAGCTGGACCAGCAGTTCAACGTCGCCGAGGCCGCGGGGCAGGGTGGCGTGCAATGGCTGACCCTGACGCCGAAGCAGGAAGGTGATGCGAGCTTCCAGATCGCGCGGCTCGCCTTCAACGGCGGCACGCTGGTGAAGATGGAAGTCAAGGACGCCGTGGGCCAGCGCACCGAGATCAGTTTCTCGGGCTGGAAACGCAATCCGTCCTTCGCCGCAGGCACCTTCAAGTACGCCCCGGCCAAGGGCGTGGATGTCGTCGGCGGTCCCTGACGATAGCCGACCAGGGTACGGGTTACCGCACGTGCGACGCTACAATCACGCGTGGCCAGGACTCGTACCCCTCTTGAACCGCAGGCCGACCTGCTGAGCACCGACACGGATGCGCTTAGGCCCCTGGCCGAGCGCATGCGTCCGCGTACGCTGGATGAAATGGTGGGCCAGCGGCGTTTGCTGGCCCCGGGCAGCGCATTGCGTCGCGCGGTGGAGTCCGGTCACGTCCACTCGATGATCCTGTGGGGCCCGCCGGGTTGCGGCAAGACCACCTTGTCGTTGCTGCTGGCGCGTTACGCGGATGCCGAGTTCAAGGCGATCTCGGCGGTGCTGTCCGGCCTGCCGGAGGTGCGCCAGGTGCTGGCCGAGGCCGCGCAACGTTTCGCGGGCGGTCGTCGAACGGTACTGTTCGTTGACGAGGTGCACCGCTTCAACAAGGCGCAGCAGGATGCGTTCCTGCCCCATATCGAACGCGGCACCATCCTGTTTGTCGGCGCCACAACAGAGAATCCGTCCTTCGAACTCAACTCCGCGTTGCTGTCGCGCTGTCGGGTGCATGTGATGGAAGCGGTGTCGCCGGACGACATCCGGCATGCGCTGCGTTTCGCGCTGTCCGATTCCGAGCGCGGACTGGCCGACCTGGGGATCGAGGTCGACGACGAGGCGCTGCTGGAGATCGCCACCGCGGCCGACGGCGACGTGCGGCGCGGCCTCACCTTGCTTGAGATCGCCGCCGAGCTGGCCGCCGACGAGGGCGGCCGCATCACCCCGCAGACGCTGGCACAGGTGCTGGCCGACCGCACACGCCGCTTCGACAAGGGCGGCGAGCAGTTCTACGACCAGATTTCAGCGCTGCACAAGTCCGTGCGCAGTTCCAACCCTGACGGTGCGGTGTACTGGCTGGCGCGCATGCTGGATGGAGGCTGTGATCCGGCCTACCTGGCGCGGCGCATGACGCGGATGGCGGTGGAAGACATCGGCCTGGCCGATCCGCGCGCCCTGCAGATGGCAATCGATGCCTGGGACACCTACGAACGTCTGGGCAGTCCGGAAGGCGACCTGGCGCTGGCGCAACTGGTGATCTACCTGGCCAGTACCGCGAAGTCGAATGCCGGCTACATGGCGTTCAACGCCGCCAAGGCCGACGTGCGCGAGCACGGCACGCAGGATGTGCCGATGCACCTGCGCAATGCGCCGACCAAACTGATGAAGTCGCTCGGCTACGGCACCGGTTACCAGTACGACCACGATGCGGAAGGCGGCATTGCGCTGGACCAGACCGCGTTCCCGGATGCGATGGGCGAACGCACTTATTACCAGCCCGTCGAGCGCGGGCTGGAGATCAAGCTGAAGGAAAAACTCGATCGACTGCGGGAGGCACGCCGGCAGGCGCGCCAACGCGCTGGTCGCGGTGACTGAGTCCGACGACGAGACTTGACGCATGCCGGTACAGGCCTGGGTGTGGTGGCAGCAACTGATGCTGGTGATGGCTGGTGGCGCGCTGGGCGCTGCGGCGAGGTTCTGGCTGGGGGGCCTGCTACTGCGCCAGTTCGGCAACGGATTCCCGTGGGGCACGTTCGCGGTGAACATGGTCGGTTCGTTCACGGCAGGCTTCCTCGCGATCTGGCTGGACGGTCGTGGGCCGTCGTCGCTCTACTGGCGCGCCTTCCTCATCGTCGGCGTGCTGGGAGCGCTGACCACCTATTCGGCGCTGATGCTCGAGTGCCTGTTGTTCGCGCGCAGCGAACGGCAGGGCGCCGCCCTCGGCTATCTCGCGGTCACCCTGGTGCTGGGACTGTTGCTGGTGTGGCTGGGCGCGCGCGTCGCTGGCGCCATCCGACCTCCTGCGTGGTGAGGCAGCCTGCAACGCAGGCCCGTGGCGGTGACGGACATGCCGTGTCCCTTTGTTACAGCCTGTCTTGACTCGCGGACAGACGGTCGTATCGATAACGAAGTTTTAACCTTCGTGCCGGAAAGCGCTAACGAATCGTGTGCAAGTGTGACCCGCGTCGCTTTTTAGGGGCTTCCCCTGGGCTCCGGAGCGGCCACAAGGAGAAGCAACATGTGCACACGCAAGACTCTGATCGCTTCGGCGGTACTGCTGGCGCTCGGCATGACGGGACAGGCGTTCGCCCAACAGACCAACACCGAGAACGGGGATGGTGACGACATCCTGGTCAATCTCGACGCGGACCTGAGCAACAACAGCACCAACACCGACAATTCGAACCATAGCGACAACTCCAACAACAGCGACAACTCGGATCACAGCGACAACAGCACGCACGACGGCGACAACCGCGACAACCGTGGCCGCGCCAACGCCGAAGGTTATGGCTCGACCGCCGCCAACAACGGCAGCACTGCCACCTCGACGTTCTCCAACTCGTTCAACCACAGCAAGGCTGTAGCCGAGACCAAACTGATCGGTTCGGTCTCGGGCGTGACCGTGCATGACATCGGCAACGTCGCCGGGAACTGGGGCAATGCCAATGGTGGCAACGGTGGCGAAGGCGGCGCTGGTTACGGTGGCAACGGCCAAGGTGGCGCCGCCGCAGGCGGTACGGGCAATGGCGGTGCTGGTGGCGACGGTGGCGCAGGTGGTGATGGCGGCAGCGGAGGAAGCGCCAACAACGGAAGCGCGACGGCCGGTGATGCCTCCAATGGCGGCGCGTCGGTGGGCGATGCCACGGCGGGCAACGGTGGTCGAGGCGGCAACGCCAACGACACCGGCGGCGCCAACGGCGGCAACGGCAGCGGCTGGGGCGCGGACGGCAATGCCACAGCGGGCAACGGTCGCGGCCGTGGCGGCGACGCGGGCGGCTGGGGTGGTGACGGCGGTGGCGCCACGGGCGCGTCCGGCGGCGATGCCGGCAGTGCGAGCGGCGATACGGGCTCGATGGCCGGCGCCAGTGGCGGCGATGCGGGTGCAGGCAGCGGCGATGTGCGCGAGCGTGGTGCGGGTGACGGCACCAGCGGCTCCGGCACGGCCACGGGCGGCGCAGGTACGTCGGGTGATGCAACCGCAACCGGGAGCACCAGCACGGCAACCGCAGGCAACGGCACCTCGGGTGACGCCACGGGAACCGGAGGTGCAGGGACGGGCACCGGTGGTGCAGGCTCCGGCACGGGCGGCGACGCGACCGCCACCGGTGGCGCTGGCAATGGCTGGGGCGGCGCGGGCGGCAGCGTGACCGCCACCGGCGGCACCGGCGGCAATGGTGGCGATGCCAACAATGGCGACGCGACCAATGGCAGCGCCTCCTCGAGCGCCAGCAACGGTGACGCGACGGCAGGCAATGGCGCCGCGGGCGCGGTCGGTGCGACCGGTGGCGATGGCGGCGTCGGCAACGGCGGCGACGGCATGGGCGGCGATGGCAATGGCGGCGTCGGCAACGGCGCGACCGGTGGCGCCGGCGGTGCCGGCGGTTCGCTGGCCGTCGATGCGGGTACGTTCGACATGTCGAACAACATGACCAGCGTTGGTCAGTCCGCGGCCGGCATCATGGTGGCCGCGCAGAACAGTGGCATGGCCTCGCTGATCCAGCAGGGCATCACTGTCCAGGCCAACCTGACCGTAGGCCCGTAAGCGCTCCGCCGATATCCCGGCCTTCGTGGCCGGGATATCCCGCGTGGGCGCCGGTGTCCCGCAGGACGCGGGGCACCGCACGGCTGCGCGGCGGACGCATGGCAAGGAGACCGACCATGCTTACGCTCCAACAGACCGGGCTGCTGCTTGCAGCCTGCGGGCTTCACGCCGTCGCATTCGGCGCAGAAGCGCAGAACGTCGGCCCGATACTCGACGTGCCGCCGGCGATCCTCGCCGACACACGCACGCCAGACGTGCCCATCGCGGCGATCAGCGAGCTGGGGCGCGCGATCGCGACGGACCGGTTGTCCACCATGCGCGGTGGTGACGCCAGCCAGACCGAGAACCTGATCGATATCGATGGTTCGGTGGACGACAACACGGCGCACCACATCACCAGCGGTTCCAACAGCATCGCCGACGGCGCGTTCAACAACGCCAGCGGGATCAACACGGTCATCCAGAACACCGGCAGCAACGTGCTGATCCAGAACGCCATGATCGTGACCGTCGACTTCACCGGCGGCCCGCAATGAAACGCCGCCTGCGCGCCTGGCGCTGGCCTGTCTACGTCGCACTGGCGTGTGCGTCTGCCGGGCTGGGCGGCGCATCGGCGGCCACCAGTGACCTGCGCGTGCCGGGTGGTGCCTACAACGTGCGTCTGACCAGCCTGAAGGAGGCCAGGTTCAAGACCACGCTGCCGCAGCAGTACGACTTCAGCTGCGGCTCGGCCGCGACGGCGACGCTGCTGACGCACCAGTACGGCCATCCCGTCAGCGAGGTGGACGTGTTCGTGCAGATGTACAACAACGGCGACCAGGCACGGATCCGCAAGGAGGGCTTCTCGCTGCTCGACATGCGGCGTTACCTGCGCACGAAAGGCTATGAGGCCGACGGCTTCGAACTGCCGCTGGACAAGCTGCAGGAAGAGAACGTGCCGGCCATCGTGCTGCTCAACGACCGTGGTTACCGCCACTTCGTCGTGGTGAAGGGGCTGCGCAACGGACGCGTACTGCTCGGCGATCCGGCGCGCGGCACCCGCGCGATGCCGCGTTCGCGATTCGAGGCGCTGTGGGACAACCGGGTGATGTTCGTCGTGCACAACCGGCGCGAACGCGCCCGCTTCAACCAGGCCCGCGACTGGCAGACCGCACCTCCGGCGCCGCTCGACATGGGAATCCAGCGCGACGGCCTGCGCAACATCACCGTGCCACGGCGCGGTCCGGGAGACATCTGACATGGACGGCAACAAGTGCAGCCTGTTGTGCGCCACCGGCTTGTTAGCGCTGTTGTTGATGCCCGTGGGCGCACGCGGGCAGACCGGTGAACTGGGCGCTGACTGGCAACCCGTCGATCCCGCTCGCCTTGCGCAGATGCGCGGTGGATTCGAGATGCCGTCGGGCATGATGCTGTCGTTCGGCATCGAGCGTGTCGTGTTCGTCAATGGCGAACTGAGCGCGCGTATCGCGGTGCAGATACCCGACGTGGCGCGCATCACGCCGGAACAGGCGCAGGCGCTGGCCGACTTCAATCGCGGACTGGTCGTGCAGATCGGCGACGGCAACCACTTTGATCCCACGCAGGCGGCCGGTGGTCTGGTCATCCAGAACACCCTCGACGACCAGGATATCCGGACGGTCACCCGCATCGACGTGGGCGTCGACACGCTGGGCGCTTACCAGAACCTCAATGCAAGTGGCGCACTGACCGACGCGTTGATCCGCGCGCCCGGCAGCCCGTAAACACGCGGCGATCGGCAGCACCATCGCACACACGACAAGGGGACCATCATGAAAGGGACGTCGCTGATCGAAGTCGCACCGCTGGCGTTGGCCGTCGGGCTGGGCATGCAGGCAGGGCAGGTGCGGGCGCAGGACGTTTCGACGCCCCCCGCATCGCCGCCACCGATCCCGGTGCAGCCTTACGAAGTCACCGCCGATGCGCGACTGGATGCGCTGCAGCGGCAGCTCAATGAGCAGACGCAACGCCTGGAGCAGATGCGCGCGTTGATGCAGGCACAGGAGCAACAGATCTTCGGCCTGCAGAACGCCCTGAACGAAGAGATCCTCGCGAACGCGCGTGCACGGGGCGCGCCTGCACCGGTCATCGTGCCGTCGCTGAACCAGGCACCGACGTTCCGCGACGCGCCCGCGCCATCGCCCGGCTACATCGTGGTTGGCCCGGCGCCCGCGCCGGCAACGACGGCGCAATCCGGCGTGCCGCAGTCTGCTGCACCAGCTGCCGTGGCGCAGGCGCAGACGCAGACAACACCCCGACAGGGCGATGGTGCATCGGCGCCGCAGCGGGTGGGGCAGGCCCCGGAGAGCGACTCGCGGCCACCGGAAGTGGCGCAGATCTTCGACCAGCCCGGGGTGCTGACTCCCAAGGGCAAGCTGGTGGTGGAGCCGGCCGTGCAGTACGGCTACTCGGCGAACGACCGTGTCGCGCTGGTCGGGTACACCATCATTCCGGCGATCCTCATCGGCCTGATCGACGTGCGCCAGGTGAAGACAACGACGGCCGTCGCCACGCTCACCGGCCGTTACGGCCTCAGCCGACGCATGGAGGTGGAAGCGAAGCTGCCGTATGTCTACATCCACAGCGATACGGTCAGCCGCGAGATCTTCACCGGTTCCGCGCAGGACCGGGTGTTCAATGCGCGCGGCAACGGCATGGGCGACATCGAGGTCACCGGTCGCTACCAGCTGAACCAGGGTGGGGCGGACAAGCCGTTCTACATCGCCTGGCTGCGTTACAAGAGTCGCACCGGACGTGACCTGTTCGAGGTGACGACCGACTGCGTCACGCGCTGCGTCGCCAACACCACTGGCACGGGACTGCCGCTGGACCTGCCGACCGGCAGCGGATTCAACGCCGTGCAGCCCGGCATCACCTGGCTGTATCCGTCCGATCCCGTCGTGTTCTTCGGCAGCCTGAGCTATCTGCACAACTTCAAACGCAGTGATGTGTCGCGCCGCGTGCTGGGCGGACAGACCGAGTTCCTGGGCGACATCAAAGCTGGCGACATCCTCGGCTTCAATCTCGGCATGGGCCTGGCGCTCAACGAGAAAGCCGCCATCAGCATCGGCTACGACCAGAGCATCGTCGACAAGACCGAACAGAATGGCGAAGAGGTCGCCGGCGCGGTACGGACCACCCTCGGCACGCTGCTGCTCGGCGGCACCTACCGGTTCAGTGACCGCATGTCGCTCAACGTGGCGCTCGGTGTCGGCGTTACCCGCGACAGCCCGGACATGACGTTCACCGCGCGCCTGCCGATCAATTTCTGATCCGTCAGGTCAGCCTGGACGACCCTGACACCACAGCCACAGGGCCGCGGCCAGCATCAGCCATTCGACGGCAGCGAGCGCCAGCGTGGTGGGTTCCACCGGCCACCAGCGCAGCAGTCCGATGCCGCGGAACAGCACGATCGGCACGTAGAGCGCGAGTGCCAGCACCAGGCCGGTCCGCATCTGCTGGCTCCACGCGAACCAGGCGAACAGGAACGCGAGGCCAAACTGGAGTCCGCCGTAGATCGACAGGTACTCCACTTGCCCGGAGCGGGTCAGTGAGGCGTAGCCGACTGCTGCTGCGGTGCGCGCTGGTGCCAGTACACACCAGCATGCCAGCAGCAGGTAGATCACCGCATTGAGATAGAGATAGGCCGCCGCCACGGGACGTCTCCGGAAAGGTCTCCCTTCTTCTTGCACGCCATGCGGTGACGGCGCAGTGAACATGCGGCAAACCCCGACGACATGCCGTGGCGTCCGCCGATACGCCCGAGGTCAGCGCCTCCAGATGCTGGAGACTCCTCGTCACGGGAGTCTTCCATGTCCTCATCCTCCGCCTCCGCCTGCGCCTGGCGCGTGTTGCTGGCGTGCGGCCTGATTGTTGCGGGCACCAGCACGTGGGCCAGCGATCCCATCCACAAGTGCCGTGATCGCGACGGCCGTTCGCAGTACCAGGCAACGTCATGCAATGCGGTCCAGACAACGGAATGGGTACGCGAGTTTCCGCAGGACCCATCGCCACCAGCGACCTCCACGACACCCGAGCCAGCCGCGGCCGCGCGATCCGAAGGCACGCGACAGCGCAGCCGCTCAGGTCCGCGCAGACGGGCTTCATCGGCGCAGGGCGCCGTCATCTCGATGCATCGCGATGCCGTCGCCTGCGAACGGGCGAAGAAGGCGCGCGACCAGGCGTATGCACGGCTTGGTCTCAAGCGCGACTTTGCAACCAGCCGCAAGCTGGACGATCGCGTCAACGAAGCCTGCCGCTGAGCAGCTCAGCTCAAATCGTCCGCGAGAACCTCGGCGCGTCGGGCGCTGGCGTCGCCGGCAGGTAGCGATCGAAGCACATTGCGATCACCCGCAGCAACAGACGGCCTTTCGGCGTGGCCTGGAAGCCCACCCGCGTGAACGTCAGCAGGCCGTCGTCGGCGAGTGCCTGCAATCGCGGCAGGGCATCGGCGAAGTAGTCGGTGAACGCGATGTCGAATCGCTTGCCGATGCGGGCGTAGTCGAGTCGCCCATGGCACATCAGTTCCTGGATCACCTCGGCGCGCAGCACATCGTCGTGGTCCAGCGGCATCCCGCGCCAGACCGGCAACCGGCCATCGTCGATGGCACGCTCCCAGCTGGCGATGTCGCGTGGATTCTGGCTGAAGCTGTCGCCGATATGGCTGATGGCGCTCACGCCAAAGCCGATCAGATCGCTCTCGGCATGCGTGGTGTAGCCCATGAAATTCCGGTGCAGGTCGCCGCGCTCCTGCGCTCGCGCCAGTTCATCGTCCGGCAGGGCGAAGTGGTCCATGCCGATATAGACATAACCCGCGGCAACGAGTCGTTCGATCGCGCATTGCAGCAATGCCAGCTTCGCTTCCGAATCCGGTAGGTCTTCCTGTGCGATGCGCTGTTGCGGCTTGAACAACTGGGGGAGGTGCGCGTAGCTGTACACCGCGATACGGTCGGGACGCGCGTCGATCACGATATCCAGTGTCCTCTCGAACCCCGCGCGTGTCTGCTTCGGCAGGCCGTAGATCAGGTCGATGTTGACCGACCGCATGCCGTGCTCGCGGCACGCCGCCACGATGGCCAGCGTCTCTTCGATCCCCTGAACGCGATTGACGGCCTTCTGCACGACGGGGTCGAAGTCCTGTACCCCCAGGCTGGCGCGGTTGAATCCGATCCGCGCGAGGTCACCGATATCGGCCGGCGTGACGAACCGCGGGTCCAGCTCGATCGAGAAATCCATCCTGCCCGCCGCGCCGAAGCTGAACTGGCTGCGCAGCTCGGCCACGCAGTCCGCGATCTGCGCGGGTGTCAGGAAGTTGGGGGTGCCGCCGCCGAAATGCAGCTGCTCCACCGGCCGGCCGCTTGCGAACAATGGCGCCATGCGGGCGATCTCGCGGTACAGATAGTCGAGATAGAGCTCGCCACGCGCCTTGTCGCGGGTGATCACCCGGTTGCAGCCACAGTAGAAGCAGGGGCTGGTGCAGAAGGGCACATGGACGTACAGCGACAGTGCGCGGGCGTGCTCCTGCCGGTTGGTGGCGGCCGCATGGTCACTGAGTTCCTGTGCGCCGAATCCGGCACTGAACTGCGGCGCCGTCGGATAGGACGTGTAGCGCGGACCGGGCGTGTCGTAGCGCCGCAGCAGGTCAGCATCGAACAGCGGGGAAGGGGAGACGATACCCATGGCGCACAGGCTACGGGGCGCGTCAGCCGGCCGCATTGATCGGAATCAATTCACCCGTGAAGCGCGGTCGCCGACCTCGGCATCCGGAATCTCCGGGAGCATTTCCAGTGCCGCGGGCGTGGTGCGCAGCATGGGGTGGAACCGGGCGGCCGACAGCAGCCGACGTGCCTTGAACAGGCGGCGCCCGCCAGCCACCAGCGCCAATGTGCCCAGCGTGGCAGCGAAGAACAGGGGCAGGGCCGCCGCACCGAACTGCTGCATCAGTCCGCCCGCCACCGCGGGGCCTATCGCCGCGCCGATGCCGTTGAGCAGCAGCAGCGCACTGCATCCCGCCAGCAACTGCTCGGCCGGCAAGCGGTCCAGCAGATGCGCGACCGCCAGCGGGTACAGCGCGAATGCCAACCCGCCGAACAGGAAGAACAGCGCATGCGACTGCGCCTCGAACCGCAGCGCGAGCACTGCCGTTACCGCGCCGAGCGCCGCGACCAGGGCCAGGGTGCTGCGGCGATCACCGCGGTCGGAGAGGCGGCCGATCGGCAACTGCAGCGCGGCACCGCCCACGATGGTCACTGCCATGAAGGTGCCGACACCGGCGCGGTCCAGCCCCAGCGAAGCCGCGTATACGGCCCCCATTCCCCAGAACGCACCCAGTGCCAGACCGGCGAGCAGCGCTCCCGCCGCGGCACTGGGCGCGACCCGGCAGATCTGCAGCAGATGGATCTTCGGCGCCACGGTCATCGTGGGCGGCGTCAGGCGCGTCGCGCTGACGGGCAGGATGGCCAGGGCGAACAGGATCGCCACCACGCTGAACAACACGGGGCTGCGGGGCGGCTGCAGGTCCAGCAGCAACTGGCCGGCTGCCAGCGCCAGCAGGGACACCACCATGTACACGCCGAACACGCGACTGCGGTGCTCGGGGGCGGCCTGCGCGTTCAACCAGCTTTCGATCACGGTGCAGAGCCCGACCAGCGCGATGCCGGTGACCACGCGCAACAGCATCCAACCCACCGGTTCCATCCACAGCGGATAGACCAGCACTGCCGCAGCCGCCAACGCACCATGGAACGCGAACGCACGGATGTGGCCGACGCGGCGGATGAGGGGCGGGGCGGTGAACGTGCCGAGGAAAAAGCCGATGAAGTAGCCCGACATCACCAGGCCCGTCGTTCGCTCACCCCATCCCTCCACCTGACTGCGCATCGCCAGCAGCGTGCCCAGCAAGCCGTTGCCACCCAACAGGAGGGCGACACTCGCGAGCAGGGCGGTGATGGGAAGCAGGATGCGCAACACGATGTGCGGGCGTTACCTGGAAAAGGACGCCCGACATGCTAGCAACCCGTTCCTGAGCGACCGGTTCACATGCGCCGTCATGCACCGCGCACATGCTGCGCGATGCCATCGGGTATCCTGCCGCCGTAGCGGCGCTGGCATGCAACAGACAGGTGTTTCGATGAGCGAACGCAAAGTCCCCGGCATCGACGACTACGAAGGCGCCGCAGGCGGGTGGGGTGCGCTCGCGGCCGTCGCACGGGCCGTGAAGAGCCAGATGGCGGTCGGTCGCGAGACATCGGCGTTGCGCCGTGTCAACCAGCCCGCCGGTTTCGACTGCCCGGGGTGCGCATGGCCTGATCCGCGCCACACGTCATCCTTCGAGTTCTGCGAGAACGGCGCCAAGGCGGTGTCGTGGGAAGCCACCGGCAAGCGCGCGACGCCCGCCTTCTTCGCTGCACACACGCTGTCCGAGTTGTGGGAGTGGAGCGATCACGCGCTGGAGGACGAAGGTCGCCTGACGCATCCGATGGTGTACGACGCAGATGCGGATCGCTACGTGGCGATCGGCTGGGATGACGCCTTCACGCGGATAGGCGATGCATTGCGCGCGCTCCCGGATCCCGACATGGCCGAGTTCTACACGTCGGGCCGCACATCGAACGAAGCCGCTTTCCTCTATCAGCTGATGGTGCGTGAGTACGGCACCAACAACTTCCCCGACTGCTCCAACATGTGCCACGAGGCGACGAGCGTCGGCCTGCCGGAATCCATCGGTGTCGGCAAGGGCACGGTGACGCTGGAAGACTTCGAGTATTGCGATGCGCTCTTCAGCTTCGGCCACAATCCCGGCACCAACCATCCCCGCATGCTCTCCACGCTGCGCGAGGTCTCGAAGCGCGGTGTGCCCATCGTGGCGGTCAACCCGTTGCGCGAACGTGGGCTGGAGCGCTTCACCTCGCCGCAGCATCCCGCGGAGATGCTGACCAACACCGCCACGCCGATCGCGCAGACATACTACCAGGTGAAGATCGGCGGCGACCTCGCCTTGCTCAAGGGCATGATGAAGTGGCTGTTGCAGGCCGATGCCGAAGACCTTGCGAAGGGCGGGCCTGGGGTGCTGGATCACGCCTTCATCGCCGAGCATACCGAGGGCGTTGGCGCGCTTCGCGAAGATCTGGCGAGCACGTCATGGGACGAGATCGTCGCGCATTCCGGTCTGTCGTATGAAGATATTGCGGCCGCAGCAAGCCTCTACGCGAAGGCAGAACGCGTGATCCTCTGCTACGGCATGGGCATGACGCAACACCGTCGTGGTACGCAGAACGTGCAGCAGATGGCCAACCTGATGCTGCTGCGCGGAAACATCGGCAAGCAGGGCGCCGGCATTGCGCCGATCCGTGGCCATTCCAACGTGCAGGGTGACCGGACCGTCGGCATCACCGAGAAACCGACGCAGGCGCTGGTCGATGCGATCAAGCGGACCTACGGATTCGAGTTTCCGCTGACGCACGGCCATGACGCGGTCGAGGCGGTGCGTGCGATCCGCGATGGCCGTTCGCGTGCACTCGTCTGCATGGGCGGCAACCTGGCCGTGGCGATGCCGGATCCGGACACGACGATTCCTGCGATGCGCACGCTCGATCTCGCCGTGCATATCGCCACCAAGTTGAACCGCTCGCACCTGATTCCCGCGAAGCAGGCATTCCTGCTGCCTTGCCTGGGACGCACCGAACGCGACGAGCAGGCGAGCGGGCTACAGTCGGTGACCGTGGAGGACTCCATGTCGATGGTGCATGCCTCGCAGGGGGGGCTGACACCGGCCTCCGAGCATCTGCTGTCCGAACCCGCCATCGTCGCCGGTATCGCGAAAGCGACGTTGCCGCAGACCAAGGTGGACTGGGATGGCCTGGTCGCCGATTACGACCGCATCCGCGACGACATCGAAGCGGTGTTCCCGATGTTCAAGGACTTCAACCGGCGCGTGCGCGAGCCCGGCGGTTTCCGACTGTATATCGGTGCGTCCGAGCGCGACTGGGGGCCGGGCAGGAAGGCCCGCTTCCTGGTCGCACCCAGCCTCGACGAGGACCCGGGTACCGACCGACGCGATCTGCTGACGCTGACCACGATCCGTTCGCACGACCAGTACAACACCACGATCTATGGCTTCGATGATCGCTACCGCGGTGTCAGCGGGCGACGCGATGTCGTGTTCATGAATCGGGACGACATGCGCATCCGCGGGCTGGCGCAGGGCGATCGGATCATCGTGGCATCGTCTTTCGACGACGACCGTGGAGGATCGCGAACGGTCTCGGGGTTCATCGCAGTCGAATACGATCTGCCGCCGGGATCGGCGGCAATGTATTACCCGGAGGGCAATCGCCTGGTCCCGCTGGACAGCCATGATCCAACCTCCGGAACACCGGCCTACAAGTCGATCCCGGTCACCGTGCGGAAGCTGCAGCTTGCGGAAGACGATGCAGCCTGATCGCCTCGACGGCGTCGCGTGGCGGGAGGTCGTCGACATCACGCGCGACGTGGCAACGACGCGATCGGACCGGTTGGCCGAGGAAGTACCGCTCGAAGTCCGCTGCAACGGCGAACCGCTGGCAGTGATGATGGTGACGCCCTGCGACCTGGAAGACTTCGCCCGTGGCTTCGCACTGACCGAGCTGGGCGTCGCGGGAGACGGTCTGTCGTCGGTGAAGGTGCAGGCGCTGCTGGAAGGCATCGCGGTGGACATCCACACGTTCGAACCGCTTACGGCACGACCGGAGCGCTGGATGCCCGGTCGCAGCGGCTGCGGCATCTGCGGCAACCGGTCGCTGGAGGACGTCATCCGGCACCCCGACCGTGTAGGGCAGGGCATTGCCATCGCCTCTGCATCGCTTGATGTGGCGCGTACCGCACTGCACCTTCACCAGCCTCTCAACGCCATCACCGGCGCTCTTCATGCCGCGGCGTGGGCGATGGCTGATGGATCGCTGCGGCTGGTTCGCGAAGATGTCGGTCGCCACAACGCGCTGGACAAACTGATCGGCGGGATGCTGCACGAGGGCATCGATGCGGCCTCGGGTTTCGCCGTGGTGACCAGTCGCGCAAGTTATGAAATGGTCGCAAAGGCGGCCGCCGCCGGCATGCCGCTGCTTGCCGCCATCTCCGCGCCGACCGCACTGGCAGTGGATCTGGCGGACAGCTGCGGGCTGACACTGGTCGGCTTTCTTCGCAGCGACCGGCATGTGATCTACAGCCATGCTTCCAGGTTGGCGAACGATCGAGGCGCCTAGCTCGCAGCCGCTTCGGGCCGGTCGCGGGATCGCAACGCGTCAAGGCGATCGCTCATACCCGACTAGGACGGCATGCTGGCGCCCGCAGTGACCGGCGGGAGGCATACGCTGGATCGATTTAAATGGGATGATCCCGGCGACGATCCAGCGGCCCCGTTCGGGGACAGTTTCATGGACTTTGCGCATCACGATGACGGCGCCCGGACTTGCCTTGTTGCCGACGTCGGTGGCACGAACGCGCGCCTCGGATGGACGCGTGACGGACGCGAGGTGCTGGATGTGTCCACGTATCGCTGCGGAGACTACCGCGCTCTTGCCGATATCCTGGACGCGTATATCCAACGGATCGCGGCAGAGCATGATGGACGGCGGCCTTCCGAAGCCGTCGTGGCCATCGCGGGATTCCTCCATGGCGATCGCCTGGTGAACGCGAACCTGCCCTGGGACGTGTCGGTCAGTCGCACGTCGGAGGCTGCCGGTCTCGGATCGTTGGCGCTCATCAACGATTTCGGTGCCGTCGCCCATGCGCTTCCGGGGATACGACGGGACACACTGGTTGCCCTGTTGCCGG
The DNA here is from genome assembly GCF_014851805.1 of Pseudoxanthomonas sp. PXM02. Classification (GTDB taxonomy): domain Bacteria; phylum Pseudomonadota; class Gammaproteobacteria; order Xanthomonadales; family Xanthomonadaceae; genus Pseudoxanthomonas_A. The sequence goes on along the minus strand of NZ_JACVAK010000001.1, from coordinate 114,547 downwards.
GACAACATGATCACGGCATGCAGGCGCCCGCGCTGGTGATCGGCCCAGGCACTGGCCTGGGTGCTGCGATGTGCCTCGACCCGGCGGGCAGCGACGTGCTGTTGACCGAGGCGGGACATGCGGCGCTCACGGCCGGCAACACGAAAGAGCTGGATGTACTGGAAGACCTTAGCCACCAATGGCGGCATGTAGATATCGAGCGCGCCCTGTCGGGTACCGGGCTGATGAACCTCTATGGAAGCCTGTCCCGGTTGCGAGGCGAGGCCCCGCGCTGGCCACGCGTGGAACAGGTGGTCGAGGCCGCAGGGGCTGACGATGCCATTGCACGCGAAACGTTGGACGTCTTCTGCGGTTGGCTGGGTAGTACGGTGGCCGATCTCGTGCTGACGCTGGGTGCGCGCGATGTGTATCTGGCCGGAGGCGTCACCACCCACATCGCCGGATTCCTGCATGCAGGAACGTTCCAGCAGCGTTACCTCGACAGATTCGAAGGCGCGCGGACGGCTCCCGCGGTGTGGCGAATCGACCATGGACAGCTGGGCCTCGTCGGCGCTGCCGCTTACTGGCGCACTCACCTGAGCGATCATCGGGATCAATATCTTGAGGCGTATGCATGAACGACAGAAGGAAATTCCTCGGGCAGATGGCGCTGTCTGCGGGCGCACTCGCCGTGTCGAGCGGGCTGGATGCGAAGTCCCCGGATCCCCGAGCGCCCGAAGGTGGGCGCGTGGTGTCCACCTGGGATTTCGGCGTGGGCGCCAATCAGGCGGCATGGGCGCGGCTGATCGCGGGAGGCAGTGCGCTGGACGCCGTCGAACAGGGGGCGCGCTGGGCTGAAACCGATCTATGCAATCCGACCGTGGGCCGCTGCGGCAACCCGGACAGGGACGGCGTACTGACGCTGGATGCCAGCATCATGGACGGCGATGGCCGATGCGGTGCCGTCGCTGCACTTGAAGACATCGACCACCCCATCAGCGTGGCGCGACGGGTCATGGAAGATACGCCACACGTCATGCTGGTGGGCGAGGGCGCGCAGCAGTTTGCCGTGTCCAAGGGTTTCCGCAAGCAGCGCCTCCTCACCCCGGAAGCCGAACAGGCGTGGCAGGCATGGCGTGAGCGCGCCGAGTACCAGCCGCAGATCAATGCCGAACGCCGGCAGCGACCCGGCGACAAGGACAACCACGACACGTTGGGCATGCTTGCGATCGATCGTCATGGCCGGCTTGCCGGCGCCTGCACCACCAGCGGCATGGCGTGGAAGATGCATGGACGCGTGGGCGACAGTCCCATCATCGGCGCGGGGCTTTACGTGGACAACGAGGTAGGCGCGGCGACGGCATCGGGCGTGGGCGAGGAAATGATCCGCAATGCAGCGAGCTTCCTGGTGGTGGAACTGATGCGCCAGGGACGCACGCCGATGGACGCCTGTCACGAAGCGATCGAACGCGTGGTGCGCAAGCGGCCCGAGGCGAGTAAGTCATTGCAGGTCTGTTTCCTCGCCATCAACAGGCACGGCGAGGTGGGTGCCTTCGCCTTGCACGAAGGATTCGTCTACGCGGTCTGCGATGCCACGAAACAGGATGCGCTGCATGCCTCGGACGCGATCTACGCAGGTTCGGGCGCATGACCGGTTCCGCCCGTCCGGTGCTGGAGATCGCTGCAGGATCGCTGGCATCCGCACTCGTCGCCCAGGGAGCAGGGGCGGACCGGGTCGAGCTCTGCGATGCGCTCGAAACCGGCGGACTCACACCTTCCTATGGCGCGCTTGCCTGCGCACGTGATCGCTTGCGCATCCCGCTCTTCGTGCTGATCAGGCCGCGTGCCGGTGATTTTCTCTACAGCACGCAGGACGCGGACGTGATGCTGCGCGATATCGACGTCTGCGTGCGACTCGGCTGTGACGGCGTCGTGGTGGGGGCGCTGGATTCCGAAGGTGCCCTTGATGAGTCGTTGTGTCGGCAACTGGTCGCGGCGGCCGGAACACTGCCAGCGACCTTCCATCGAGCATTCGATGCGACACGCGACCCACCTGCGGCGCTGGAGCAGGTGATCACCCTGGGTTTCACCCGTTTGCTGACCTCGGGCGGCCGCGCCACCGCGATGGAAGGCGGCGAAGACATCGCGTCGCACGTTCGCCAGGCCGCAGGACGACTGCACGTCATGCCGGGCGCCGGCATCGACGCCACCAACATCGCCAGGCTCGCTGACCTTACCGGCGCACATGAATTCCATGCGTCCGCGAAAGCGCCACGCGCTTCCGCAATGCGTTTCACACCTCCGGCGCTGGACGGTTTATCGCCCGACTGGAGCGAGACCGATCCCGCGCGGGTGCGTGCGTTGCGCGCGGCGCTGGACGGGCGGTAGCGCGCGTCACCGCGACATCGAGTACGGCAGCGCCAGACGCCCGCCCGCAGGTATCTTGTCCGGTGCGGCCTGCATCGTGAAGCGCAGTTCGCCGCCCGCCAGGATATCCGCGTGCTCCAGATACGTGCGCTCCAGCGGCTTGCCATTGAGCGTCACGCTGCCGACGTAGGTGTGGGCATCATCCAGGCCTTCGGCGACGACGGTGAAGCGCTTGCCGTTGGGAAGATGCAGCGTGGCGCGGGGCAGGAACGGACGCCCCAGCACGTACTGGTTGCTGGCCGGCGTGACCGGATAGAAGCCGAGTGCGGTGAACACGTACCAGGCCGACATCTGGCCAAGATCGTCGTTACCGGCCAGGCCGTCCGGCCGCGGCGCGTACTGCGTGTCCATGATCTGCTTCAGGCGCGCCTGTGTACGCCAGGGCTGGCCGGCATAGGCGTACAGGTAGGCGACATGATGGCTCGGTTCGTTGCCATGCGCGTACCAGCCGATGAGGCCGGTAATGTCCTCCATGTGTTCGAACACGGCCGGATCGACCTTGGCGTCGAACACCGCATCCAGTTTGGCCAGCAACGCGTCGCTGCCGCCGTGCGCCGCCGCCAGTCCGGCGACATCCTGCGGTACATACCAGGAGTATTGCCAGGCATTGCCTTCGGTGTAGTCGGTACCGTACCCGCTGGCGGTCGGATCGAACGGATCACGGAACACGCCATCGCGCTTGCGCGCCCGCATGAAGCCGGTGGCCGGATCGAACGCATGCTTCCAGTTGGCAGCACGCCCGTTGAATTCCCGAGCAACATCGGTCTTGCCCATTCCCTGCGCCATCTGCGCGATGGTCCAGTCGTCGTAGGCGTACTCCAGCGTCTTGCTCGCCGCTTCGCCTTCCTCATCGATCGGCACGTAGCCCAGCTCGCGGTAGGCGGCGATGCCGTCGTACGGTCCGTAGTTGGCGCTGGCCACCATCGCCTGCAGGGCCTCCTCGGTGTCGTAGCCGCGGATGCCCTTCATGTAGGCATCGGCGATTACCGGTGTTGCGTGGTAGCCGATCATGCACCACGTTTCCAGGCCGTGGAACGACCACACCGGCAGCACGCCATACGGGCTTTCGCGTCGCGCGGCGAGCAGGGAATTGACGAAGTCATTCGTGCGTTGCGGAGGCTGGACCAGCGTGGTCAGCGGATGCAGGGCGCGATAGGTGTCCCATAGCGAGAAGGTGGAGTAGTTCGTCCACCCCTTGGCCTGATGGACTGCATTGTCGGGGCCGCGGTAGCGGCCGTCGCTGTCCATGAACAACGTGGGGCCGAGTAGCGTGTGATAGAGCGCGGTGTAGAAGCTCGTTCGCTGTGTCTGGTCGCCTTGGACTTCCACTGCGCCCAGCGCATCACTCCATTGCTGTTTTGCGTCTGCGCGCATGCCATCGAAATCCCAACCCGGGGCTTCCGCTTCGAGATTGGCGATGGCGTTGTCCTCGCTGACGGGCGAGATCGACACCTTCACCAGCAGCGGCTGTCCGGCGGGTGGCGCCACATCGAACGCGGCGACCAGCTGGCGGCCTTCTATCTGCGCACGCTGGCCAGGGTCCTTGTCGCCGGGCGGCGGAAAGCCCTTGTAGGGGATGTCCTGCTCCGTGTTGTGCAACTGGTGAGCTTTGAGCGGCTGCGAGAACCGCACAGCGAAGTAGAGCTGACGGCCCGGCGCCCAGCCTCGCGTTTCGCGAAAACCTGTGACCGTGCCATCAGGGCGCACGCGCACACGCGACCACGACACCTTGCCAGGGTAGTCGTACATGCTGGTACGCAGATCCAGCACCACATGCGCGGGCTTGTCCTTGGGAAAGGTGTAGCGGTGCATCCCGACGCGTGGGCTGGCCGTGAGTTCGGCACGTACGTCGTGGTCATCCAGCGTGACGGCGTAATAGCCCGGCTGGGCGGATTCGGTGGCATGGCGGAACCGCGAGGTGTATCCGCTCCGCGGCTGATCGGGATTCCCGCGCTCGAGCTTCAGCTCGCCGGTGATGGGCATCAGCAGTAGGTCACCCAGGTCCGAGTGGCCCGTGCCGGAGAAATGGGTATGCGAGAAACCGACGATGGTGGTGTCGCTGTTGCGATAGCCCGCAGCCCAGCCATATCCGTCCTTGCGGGGCTGGATGCGGGTGTCGGGGGAGAGTTGCACCATGCCGAACGGCACCGTGGCACCGGGGTAGGTGTGGCCTTCGCCTCCGGTACCGATGAAGGGATCCACGGCCTGGAAAGCCGCCTCGCCGGCGCCGGCCGACGCGGCGAACGCGCTCCCGGAAGCCAGCGCAGTGACGCCTGCCATTCCTGCCAGCATGACCATGGCCGTACCGAACTGCTTCATCCGCGCACCCTTTAGATCGGTCGAATGCGGGCAAAACTAGCACAGGTGTCAAGCCCCGCTAGCACGAGAGTGATGGCAACGTGCACGCGATCATGTTTGGTGGCAGGCGAGGGTGGCTGTTGCGGAGCAGCATGCAAGATGACCAGGAGCATGCTAAATCTGCACGTGAATTGGATCGATCCAAATTCTCTTCGGACGATAGCGCGCTGCCCGGGGAGGGCCGCATATCGATCATGGTCAGTTCGCCGTTGACACGGAAATCCGCATGAACACCCGGTTCACGACGCTTGCTGCAATCCACAGAGTGCTCGGCATCAGGACGCTGCGCTTGCTTTCGCTGATCGTGCTGTCCGTCCTGGCGGCTGGCGCGCAGGCCGTGGAGGTGAGCGTTCTTGACCAGGGCTGGGAGTTCCGGCAGATGCCGGCGCCGGACGGAACTACGGAGAAGGAATCGAGTGTCGGAACTTCGTGGCGGGCAGCATCGATGCCCGGCACGGTACATACCGATCTGCTTGCCCATGGCCTGATTCCCGATCCCTACGTCGGGGCGCCGGAAGCCGGACTGCAGTGGATCGGCCTGGCGGACTGGGAATATCGCACCACGTTCCAGGCGACCACTGGAATGCGCGACGCCGCGCGCAGCGAGCTGACGTTCGAGGGGCTGGATACCTTTGCCGAGGTCTTCCTCAACGGTGAGAGGGTACTGGAAGCCGACAACGCGTTCCGCACATGGCGCATTCCGGTACAAGGCAGGCTGAGGGAAGGCGGCAACGAACTGCGCGTCATCCTGCGCTCACCGATACGGCGCATGCTGCCGCACGTGCAGGACATGCCGTACCGCATCGCCGGCAACTATCCGTCGCCGTACGGCGACGAGCCGAAGGACGCGATGACGGCGAACTTCGTACGCAAGCCGGGTTATCACTACGGTTGGGACTGGGGTCCGCGCTACGTGACCGCCGGACTTTGGCGTCCCGTGCGGCTTGCCAGCTGGAATGCCGCACGCGTGGACGATCTTCAGCTGCGTCAGGATCTTGTAGATGAAGAAGTCGCCAACGTCACCGCGATAGCGACCGTGGATGCGGCCAAGCCAGGCAACTATCTGATGCGCGTCTGGCAGACCGCCCCCAATGGACGGAGAACGGTGGCAGCAGAGCAACGCATCACGCTGCCTGCGGGAACCAGTCGCGTTCCCGCGCCTATCCGCATCGAACGACCACAGCGCTGGTACCCGGCCGGTTACGGAGCGCAACCGTTGTACGTGTTCGAAGCGGAGCTTGCACTGGGAACGCAGATCGTCGACACACGCCGCGTGCGCACGGGCTTGCGGAGCGTGGAGCTCAGCCGTAAGGCTGACGGGAAGGGAAGGGAATTCGCCTTCGTCGTCAACGATATCCCGGTCTTCGCCAAGGGGGCGAACTCCATTCCCTTCGACATGTTTCCCTCGCGGGTCACGCCGGCACAGATCCGGCGCGTCCTGCAGTCGGCCGCAGATGCCAACATGAACATGGTACGGAGTTGGGGCGGTGGCTACTACGAGAGCGATGCGTTCTACGACATCGCCGCCGAACTGGGCCTGCTGGTGTGGCAGGACTTCATGTTCGGTGGCGGCATGCAGCCCGCTTACGATCCAGCGTTCCGCGCCAATGTGGTGGCCGAGGCGCAAGACCAGATCCGACGGCTCCGCAATCACCCCAGCATTGTCCTGTGGTGTGGCAACAACGAAGAAGAGATCGCCTGGAAGTACTGGGGCCACGGCAAGACGCTGAAAGAGGCCGATCCTGCCTTCGCTGATCGTGTCTGGAACGGCTACGTGCAGCTGTTCGACCGCGACCTGCGTGGCGTGGTGGAGGCAGAAGCGGGCGGTATCGCCTACTGGCCGAGTTCGCCCAGCGATGACATGGCGGAGACGGCCAACACCCCCACAAGTGGTGACATGCACTACTGGGAGGTCTGGGGGAATCCCGCACGCGCTCCCGCGGCATACCTGGATATCACGCCGCGTTTCATGTCCGAGTACGGCTTACAGGCGTGGCCGGTCCCCAGGACGATCGACCACTTCGTCGGCCGGCAGGAGCAACGCATCGATTCGCCGGTGATTGAAGCGCATCAGAAGTTTCTCGCCGGCAAAGGCAATGAGCGGCTACTGCATTACATCCGCATGGAGTTCGGTGAACCGCGCGACTTCGCCGACTTCGTCTACCTTAGCCAGGTCATGCAGGCCGAAGGCATAGGACTGGCCGCACGCCACCATCGCGCCAGCCAGCCCTACACCATGGGTTCGCTGTACTGGCAACTCAATGATGTGTGGCCCGGAGCGTCGTGGTCGGGAGTCGACTGGTTCGGGCGCTGGAAGGCATTGCAGTTTCATGCGCGCCGGTTCTTCGCGCCCGTGGCGCTGGCGGCATTGCGCAAGGATGCAAGCACGACGATCACCGTGGTATCGGATCGCACCACCGCGCGCCAGGGAGAATGGCGGCTGCGGGTGATGGATCTGGAGGGCCGTACGCTCCGCGACGAGCGCAGGCAGATCAGCGTGAAGCCACTGTCGGCAACTCGCCTGGCCTCGTACAACGACGGCGAACTGCTCGGCAGCGCCGATCCAAGGCGAACGGTTGCCGTTGTCGACCTCAGTGTGGATGGCGAGGCGCCATCGCGAGAAATCGTTTACTTCACCGAGGCGAAGAACATCGACTGGCCGGTGTCCCGCGTGCAGGCCGGACTACATCGTGACGCCAACGGCACGTCGCTCGACGTTGTCTCGGATTCGCTAGCACGCGCCGTGTGGATCGATTTCGGTGACCTTGACGTCGAGATCTCCGACAACGCCCTTACGTTGCTGCCCGGCGAGCGCGTCAGACTGCGCATCAAATCCAACGCTGCGCCCGAGGCACTGCGAAGCTCGCTTCATGTGCGCACGCTGGCGGACGCCCTGTCCACAACCTCATTCCCCCGGAGTACCGCATCACCATGACCCAGCTTGCTCCCGCACATGACAATTTTCGTAGTGAGGCGTTCCTGCGCGACCACATCCGCAAAACGATGGCCTTCTACCATCCCCGCTGCATCGATCCGGCAGGAGGCTTCTACCACTACTTCAAGGATGATGGACGCGTCTACGATGCATCGCATCGCCATCTCGTCAGCAGCACGCGCTTCGTCTTCAACTACGCCACGGCGGCGATGGAGTTCGGTGGCGAGGATCTGGCGCTGCGGCAGACCTACATGGACGCAGTGAATCACGGCCTGGCGTTCCTGCGTGAGCGACACATGGACCCGGTGAGCGGCGGCTACTTCTGGACACTTAGAGATGGTGTGCCGGAAGACACCACACAGCACTGCTATGGCGCGGCTTTCGTGCTGCTGGCGTACTCCATCGCCTTGAAGGCAGGTGTCGAAGGCTGCCGCCCGTGGATGGATGCGCACTGGGACCTGTTGGAGGCCCGCTATTGGGAACCCTCGCATGGGCTCTACCGCGACGAAGCCACACGCGACTGGCAGTTCAGTGACTACCGCGGCCAGAACGCCAACATGCACATGTGCGAGGCCATGCTGGCGGCGTACGAGGCCAGCGGTGAGGTGCGCTATCGCGATCGTGCCCTGTTGCTGGCCGACAACATGACCCGCCGCCAGGCCGCACAGAGCGAGGGACTGGTGTGGGAGCACTACGATGTGCAATGGCAGGTGGACACCGACTATCACCGCGATGATCCGAAGCACCTGTTCCGTCCGTGGGGGTTTCAGCCCGGGCATCAGACGGAGTGGGCCAAGCTGCTACTGATCCTTGACGGACACCTGCGCCGGGCGGGCGAAAGCACTGACTGGCTGTTACCGCGTGCTCAGGAACTTTTCGACCGTTCCATGGACGCGTCGTGGGACCACGAGCACGGCGGCTTGGTGTACGGCTTCGCGCCGGAATCACTGAGGAAGGACATCACCGGTCCGCAGCTGCCGGATGGTCGCCATTTCGTCTGCGACGACGACAAGTATTTCTGGGTGCAGGCCGAGTCGCTGGCCTGTGCGGCACGACTGGCGGTCGCCACAGGCAGTGAACGTTACTGGCAGTGGTATGACCGGCTGTGGGATTACGCGTGGGCCCACATGGTCGATCACGTCCATGGCGCATGGTTCCGCATCCTCGACCGTCGCAATCGCAAGTACGACGACGACAAGAGCCCCGCGGGGAAGACCGACTACCACACCATGGGAGCCTGCCATGACGTTCTGTCCATCCTGCGCGCACATGACTGAGTACTCGCTCGTGAGGCGCGCGTCCGCGGCGGCGGCGATGCTCCTGCTGCTGGCAAGCACACGCCCGGCCTTTGCAGAAGACGCAGCCTTCTCCACGTCGTTCGAGGAAGGCCAGATCCTTCCAGCCGTGGCAGGGCGGGGGGAGGTGCGTGTCGAGGTAGGTGGCGGACCCGAACGACCTTATGCAGCAAGGCCGGGCAAAGGCTATACCGGGCAGAAGGCGCTGGGTTATCGCGCCGATGCCAGCGGCCGTCTGTCATTGTTCGAGGTCGACATCAAGGTCGGGAAGTATACGACGTTGTCCTGGATGGTCCTGCCCGAAATCGTGTCCGGGCACACGGCGGCATCCACGGGCGTTTCGCTGGACCTGGTGTTCGATGACGGTCGCCGCTTGTCGGAACTCGGGATGACGGACCAGCACGGTGCCCCGGTCGGTGCGCAAGGCCAGGCCGCGTCGATGACGCTGTATCCGCAGCAGTGGGCGCACAAGCAGGTACGCGTGGGTGACGTGGCTGGCCTGCGCGGAAAGCGCATCCGCGCTATCGAACTGCAGGTGTTGCCCGGCCCTGGCGGCAGCGCGGCGGGATGGATCGACGACATCGCCCTCCGGCAGGAATCCGTTGACGACGCAATACGACCCAGCGATTACGTGCTCACCACGCGTGGCACGCAGTCCAACAGTACGTTCTCGCGCGGCAACAACATCGCGGCCACGGCCATGCCCCACGGCTTCAACTTCTGGGTGCCCGTGACCGACGCGGGTTCACTCAGCTGGCTGTACCGGTGGAACGAGCAGAACGGCGATGACAACCGGCCCCGTTTGCAGGCGTTGTCGCTCAGTCACCAGCCCAGTCCGTGGATGGGCGACCGCCAGACGTTCCAGGTGATGCCGTCCTCGGCAGCAGGCATTCCCGAAGCGGACCGCCAGAAGCGTGCGCTGCCGTTCACGCATGAACGTGAGGAAGCCCGCCCGCATCTCTACCGCATTGACTTCGATAACGGCATCCGTGCCGAGATCGCCCCGAGTGAGCGCGCGGCAGTGTTCCGGTTCCACTTCCCCAAAGGAGGCGATGTCAACCTGCTGTTCGACAACGTCGATGCACGCGGTGGCCTGATCCTGGACAAGGCTTCGCAGACGCTCCGCGGCTACACCGATACCCGGAGCGGCCTGTCCAATGGCGCGACCCGCATGTTCGTCTATGCACGTTTCGATCGGCCCTGGACCGACAGTGGCATGATCGCGACGGGCCGGCCCACCGGCTACGTGAAGTTCTCGCCGGACGAGAAGGGCGGCGTGGTCATGCGCATCGCCACGTCGCTGATCTCCGTGGAGCAGGCGAAGCGCAATCTCGACCTGGAGATCGGCGATGCGAACTTCGACACGGTCCGGGCGCGCGCGCAAGACGCCTGGGACGCACTGCTCGGACGGGTCAGGTTGCAGGAAGCGAGCCACGACCAGCGGGTGACGGTCTACTCCAACCTCTACCGCTTGTTCCTGTATCCCAACGTGGCCCACGAGAACGTCGGTACGGTGGAACATCCAGACTGGCGTCACGCCGACCAGAACAGTTGGTCGAAGGAGAATGCCGGCGGCAACGCCGAACGCACGTCCGCGCCCGTCAAACCGGGCAGGATCTACGTCAACAACGGTTTCTGGGATACGTTCCGCACGACGTGGCCGGCGTACGCGCTGTTCGCACCCGAGCGTGCCGGCGACATGGTCGAGGGCTTCGTGCAGCAGTATCGTGATGGCGGCTGGATCGCCCGCTGGTCATCGCCCGGTTACGCGGACCTGATGGTAGGCACCAGTTCCGACGTAGCGTTCGCCGACGCCTGGTTGAAGGGCGTGCGCGGCTTCGATGCGCACGCCGCGTATGAAGCCGGATTGCGTAACGCCACCGTGGTACCGCCCGTGTCCAACGTGGGGCGAAAAGGCATTTCAAGGTCGATGTATCGCGGCTACGCAGACAACAGCGTCCACGAGGGTCTTTCCTGGACGCTGGAAGGCGCGCTTAACGACTTCGGCCTGGCGCAGCTCGGCCTCGCCCTTGCGGAAGATGAAAAGGATCCCGTGCGTGCACGTCGTTACCGTGAGGAGGCGGAGTATTTCCAGGCACGCGCGACGGAATACGTTCATCTGTTCGACCCTGCCACCCGGTTCTTCCGTGGTCGCACGCCGGATGGCCACTGGCAGCCCGCCGCATCGGGATTCGATCCTCGTGTCTGGGGCGGCGACTACACCGAAGCCAATGCATGGACGTTCGCCTTCACGGCGCCTCACGACGCGGCAGGACTGGCGACATTGCTCGGCGGCGAGAATGCACTCGCGCAGCGACTGGATGAGTTCTTCGCCACGCCTGAAACAGCGGAAAAGCAATTTGCTGGCTCGTACGGCAACGTCATCCACGAGATGACCGAGGCCCGCGACGTACGCATGGGCATGTACGCGCACAGCAACCAGCCTTCGCACCACATTCCATGGATGTACGTGGCCGCTGGACAGCCATGGAAGACGCAGCGCATCACCCGCGACATCCTGGGCCGCTTGTACCTGGGCAGCGAGATAGGGCAGGGCTATCCCGGCGACGAGGACAACGGCGAGATGTCGGCGTGGTATCTGTTCGGCATGCTCGGTCTTTACCCGCTCAGGATGGGGGCGCCGGAGTACATCATCGGTTCCCCTCTCTTTCCGTATGCCGAAGTCGATCTAAGCGACGGAAAGAAGCTCACCGTGATCGCCCACAACAACAGTGCGGGCAACGTGTATGTGCAGTCGCTGAAGGTCAACGGGCAACCTTGGACACAGGCATGGCTACGCCACGCCGACATCGCCGGCGGCGGAACGCTGGAGTTCGTCATGGGCGACAGGCCGTCGACGTGGGGCAGTGATGCCGACGCCTTGCCGCCATCGCTGACGCCGCGGGGCGCTGCACCCCGTGGTTTGGGTGACGTGGCTTCGCGAGCCAAGAACATCTCCGTCTCTGGCGTGCGACAAGTCTCGGCGCTGGTCGATGACGACGCCGCCACATCGGTCGCACTGCCGGCAGCGGCCAGCATCGACTTCCATTTCGATACGCCCACGCGCACCAGTCATTACACGCTGACCAGTGCGGACAAGCCGCTGACAGGGCTGTCGTGGACTCTGGAAGGGCGGTCCGGCGAGGGCCGCTGGACGATGCTGGACCAGCGCAGCGCGCAGACATTTGTATCGGCGCATCAGTTGCGTCCATTCGTCATTGAGCGCCCGGGGGAATACACGGACTATCGCGTGCGGTTCGGGAGGGACGCGAGCGTGGCGCTCTCGGAAGTTGAACTACTGCAGCCCGTATCCCGCGCGCCGGTTCCCTGAGACGAGGCACATTAGGGCAGGCGCGTGGGCGCGCCGCCCCTGATCATGCAAGGACGAAGCCCGGAGTTGCTGCGAGGCAGCATGCAACCTGGAAAACGGTGTGGTAATTATGCGCACCGTCGAATTAGAACGATCTAATTCGGGTTCTGGAGGATGGAGGGAAAGAGGGGAGTTCCGTCGCGTGCCACGCTGGCACCCGGTCCTCCCTGGCGGACGGTTTTCTACGTCCGCAAATTTAGATCGATATAAATCATCGCGTCAGCAGCCGATCAATCTTGGGAGAGGGTGATTGAAATGAAATGCACGCCACACGCACGCAACCGCAGCACGTTGTACGTAGGTATCGCCATTGCGCTGTCCGCCACCATTGCCTCCGGTAACGCGCTTGCGCAGCAGGCCGACGCGCCAGCAACGTCGGGCCAGGCCGAAGTACAGGCCACCGATTTGGACGCCGTGACGGTCAAGGGGTATCGCTACTCGATCGAGCAGAGCCTGGAGCAGAAGCGCAACGCCAACGCCGTGGTCGAAGTGATCACCGCCGAGGATGTCGGCAAGTTCCCCGACAAGAACGTGGCCGATGCGCTGCAACGCGTGCCGGGCGTGCTCATCAGCCGCGATGGCGGTGAAGGCAAGAATGTCAGTGTTCGTGGCCTTTCATCGGAGCTCGTCCTGACTCAGTTGAACGGCAATTACGTCGCCAGCGCCGAGTCCAACGGCGATCCCACGCGCTCGTTCAACTACACGCTGCTGCCGTCCAACATGCTCGGCAGCGCCGAGTTGTTCAAGACGCCGGAAGCGCGCATCGACGAAGGCGGCATCGGCGGCACGGTGATCCTGCATACCCGCCGCCCGCTGGAACTGGAGTCCAACTCGGGCTTCGTCAACATCGAAGGCACGTGGGCCGACACTACCAAGAAGACAGACGGACAGTTCTCGGGTTCCTACTCCTGGCACGACCAGGAAGACCGGTTCGGCGTTTTCGTCGGCTACACCCAGCAGAAGCGCACCACGCGCACCATGGGTGCCAGCACCGAGAGCTGGCAATGGTATGGCCGGGACGAAGGCGGCACGGCCGTCGACGTCAATGGCAACCCGTCGGACTTCAATTCGAACTGGTGGGGCGGCACGGGCTTCTGGGACCAGAACGGCAACTACTACACCGGCTTCATGATGCCGACGTCGGTCAACTTCAACGTCAAGGAAGAAGAGCGCGAACGCAAGGGCGGCCAGCTGACGTTCCAGTTCAAGCCTACCGACAACCTCACGCTGACGGCAAACTACTTCCGCTTCGACCTGTCGCAGAATTCCCAGACGAACACGCTGAAGGTGCCGGAGTGGAACATCGCCCGCTACTTCCGCGACGGTAACTGGGCAGGGGGACGCATGCTCGACGGGCTTACGTTCGATCCCAGTGGCACCATCGTCACCGGCGCTGATTACAGCCTGCATCCCGGCAAGACCTACTACTGCAGTGAAGAAGAAGCTGCGGCCGGCGGCATGGAACCGGGTGGCTGGGGTTCGGACGACTGCACCGTGCCTACGCCGCAGATCACCGGCAGTTACAACATCGAAAAGTCGCTGTCCCAGACGGTCGATTTTGGCGGCGAGTGGCGTGGCGAGAAGCTCGACGTCTCGTTCAAGGCCGGCCGCACCTGGGCGGAAGGTGGTCCCGAGCTGCAGTTCGGCCTGCCCATCAAGCCGCGTCGTCAGAATGCGGACGGCAGCTGGACGAACGGCAACTACGCGAGCTCATGGAATCTGATGGGAACGCCGACGATGACGTTCTCGCCCGAACTGATGCAGAACCTGCAGAACGGCATCCTGCAGGTCGACCTCGGATCGACCGGTTCGTCGTGGACCCGCAACGACACCGAGCAGAAGTACGCACAGGCCGACGGTACCTGGCACTTCGACGGGGACTTCTTCGAATCGCTCCAGTTCGGCGTCAAGGGGCGTGACGGCGGCATTCATCGCAGCACGGGCAACAGCTACTGGGTCTGCCCGGGTACCGATCCGAGCGACTACGACAACCGCTATTGGGCAGGCCGCTGCAACGACGTCGCGACCCAGTTCTCTCCGAACCTCATCACCTCATTGGGCAACCTGCCCGGCGGTATCAGCGCCAGCGCGTACCCGGCGATCAACTTCCCGGGCTACATCGCCTATCTCAACAGCACCTACGGCGCAATGCAGACCCGCGAGGAGGACAACTTCGTCTACAACGTCGACGAAAAAATCTACTCCACCTACCTGCAGGCCAACTTCCGTACCGACCGCCTGCGCGGCAATGTCGGTGTACGCATCGCGCGTACCAAACAGCATGCGGACTCGACAGACAAGGTCACCAACTACAACGACTACTTCTTCGACGGCCCCGACGGCAACCCGCTGGCTTGTCAGCAGGGCGCACCGGTGCCCGTTGGATCACCGGTAGATACCTACTGTGGCAGTGAAGGATACTGGCGTCTACATGAAGACGTGGGTAGGCCGGAGACGTACGAAGTCTCGTCGCTCGACCGCAACTACACGGACGTGCTGCCGAGTTTCAATCTGGCCTACGATTTGACCGAGAACCTGCTGCTGCGCGCTGCCGCCTCCAAGGTGGTCTCCCGCCCCAGCTACAGCGATATCGCCGCACCCGGCAGCCTGGCGTTCTACAGTCAGGAATATGTGGACGACCGTCGACTGACGGGCGGTGCGGGCGAGCTGGGTTGGTACGGGTCGGGCAGCAACAAGAACCTGGAGCCGTACAAGGCGACGCAGTTCGACCTGGGTCTGGAGTGGTACTTCCACCCCGGTTCCGTCGTGGGGCTGGGCCTGTTCCGCAAGAACGTCGAGAACTTCGCCGTGGACGTGATCAGTGACGTGAACATGATCATCGGCGGCGAGACGGTCACCGTGCAGAACTACAGCACCCAGGCCGGTGGCCAGGATGCGGTTTCGCAGGGCGTCGAGCTGTATGCGCAGCACACGCTGGATTTCGGCCTGGGCTTCCAGTTCAACTACACCTACAACGACGCCAGCAAGGCAGCCGTGAGCCTGGAGGACGGTACCGAGGTCGGCAAGACCTCGATGCCGGGCAGCGCCAAGAACCAGACCAACTTCACCGTGTTTTACGAGACGCAGAACCTGTTGCTACGCGCCTCGTACAACCGTCGTGGCGAAGTGGTACAGGGCTTGGTGAATGGCCTGAACGTCTACGATGAGCCGTACTACCAGATTGATCTGAACGCGGCTTACAACATCACCCCGGCACTCAGCATCAGCGCATCGGTGCTGAACCTGACGGAAGAGGAGACGCGCTCGCATCTGGGCAATGACACCAAGGATCGCTTCTACACCAACGGCTATGCCGGCCGCCTCGCGTACCTTGGACTGACCTACAAGTTCTGACGTTGCGCTCCGTGTTTGGCTCCATGCTTTCTCTCCCGCCCGGCAACGGGCGGCGTGGAGCCGACGGCCCGGCCCAGGCCGGGCCACTTTTTCCTTCGCGCGCGGCAATCTACCCCAATGCCGCGTGCAGTGAACCAAGATGGACCCCGAACGCATGAAGCCCCCCCAGATCCTTTCCTTGTGGCGCACGGCTCCCTTGTTGCTGTTGCTGGTGATGTCCGCCACCGCTACCGCGCAGAAGCTCAGTGCCGAGGTGAATACGTTCATCGGCAGCAAGGACGACGGCAACACGTTCCCGGGGGCATCCGCGCCGTTCGGCATGATCCAGGTCAGTCCGATCGGCTCGCACTACTCGGGCTGGCGTTACGACGATCCGCAGATCCGCGGCTTCGGTCATTCCTTCCTTTCCGGCGCAGGCTGCTGGGAGCAGGGCGGGCAGGTGTCGGTGTTGCCCGTGACCGGGCGCATCGGCCCCGGCGGCGATTTCGACACGGCAGACCCGAAAGCCTTCGACCACAAGCGTTACGGATCGCGCTATCGGCACGACGGCGAAAGCGGGCAGGCCGGCTATTACAAGGTGCGGTTGACGGACTACGGCGGGATTGATGCCGAAGCCACCGCGCTGACCCGCGCTGCAGCCGAACGCTATACCTTCACTTCGACCGGCGAGGGCCATGTACTGGTCAACATCGGCCAGGCCAACGAGCGGCACGCGGTGACCGGCAGCGCGCTAACGGTGGTCGGTGACCGTGTGGTGGAAGGCAAGCTGGTGACGAAGAGTTTCTGCGGTGGCCATCAGTACACCACGTGGTTCCGCATGGAGTTCGACCGTCCTTTCAAGGCGTTCGGTACGTGGGGCGAGGGCGGTGGCATACCGGGCTCGCGCCACGTCATGGAGGGCGAGGGCAAGCCGAGTGGGGCATGGTTGACCTTCGACCTTGGGAAGGATCGCGCCGTGACCGCGGTTTCCGCCATCTCCCATGTCGATGCGGAAGGTGCACGCGCCAATCTGCGCAGCGAAGGCATGTCCGGCGGCCGACTGCTCGGCTTCGATGCGATGCGCGCACGCGCGCAGAAGACGTGGGATGCGGAACTCGCCAGCATCCGGGTGCAGGGCGGCAACCGCGACGATCGGACCGTGTTCTATACCGCGCTGTACCACGCGTTGCTGCAGCCGTTGACCGGCAGCGACGCCGATGGGCGCTATCGCGGGTATGACGATCTGATCCATCGCGCCGAAGGCTGGACGTACTACGAGTACTTCTCGCTGTGGGATACCTACCGTTCGCAGAACCAGTTGATCGCGTTGCTGCGACCGCAGCGCGCCACCGACATCGCCCGCTCGGTGCTGGCCATCGACCAGCAAGGCGGTTGGCTGCCGCGCTGGGGGTACGCCAGTTTCGAAACCAACATCATGACCGGCGATCCGGTGACACCGTTCCTGGTGGACTTGTGGCGTTTCGGCGCTTTACAGGGACGCGAAGCAGACGCGTATGCCGCGCTGCGCAGGAATGCCTTCGATGTGCCGCCGCTCAACTCGCGACATGCGGGTCGCTCCGGCAATCCGAACTACCTGACGCAAGGCTTCGTGCAGTATGACCGCGCGTTTCCGTCCAAGGGCATGGATGTGGATCCGCACCACGGCGGCTCCGCAACCCTGGAATATGCATTGGCCGATTGCTCCCTGTCCGTCATGGCACAGGCCCTGGGACACGCCGACGATGCTGCGGTGCTTAAGCGGCGCGGCCGCAACTGGCAGACGCTGTGGGATGCGACGGTGCGCGATGAAGCAGCCGGTTTCAGCGGCTTCCCGCGGCCACGTACCGAGGACGGACAGTGGTACACACCGTCCGAAGGTCACTACAGCCCACGGTCGCACCACGGCTTCCACGAAGGCACGGCCTGGCAGTACCAGTGGCTGGCGCAACAGGATGTGCCCGGGCTGGTACAGGCCATGCACGGACCCGGGGAAGCGGCGCGCCGCCTGGACGACTTCTTCGCCTACGACGCGTTGATCGCTGATCCCGCGGGTGCGGCGCGCAAGGAATGGGTCGTAGGCCCGTACAGCTACTACAACCAGTTCCGCTACAACCCCAACAACGAGCCCGACCTGCACGTGCCGTGGATGTACACGCTGATCGGCCAGCCGTGGAAGACATCCACGGTGCTGCACGCCGCGCAGCAACTATTCACCAACGCACCGAACGGCGTCACCGGCAACGACGATCTGGGCACGATGTCGGCGTGGTACCTGTTCAGTGCCATGGGCCTGTACCCCGTCGTGCCGGGCACGGGGCAGTTCGTGCTGCATGCACCCCGCTTCTCGCGTATCGACATCGACGTGGCGTCGGGCCGCACGCTGCACATCGAGGCCCCCAGGGCCGATGACGGAAAACCCCGCTATGTCCGCGGCGTATCGTTCGACGGCCGCGAGCACCCGGCGGTCTGGCTGGACTGGGAGCGCCTGCAGCAAGGTGGCCGACTTCGGTTCGATCTCACCGATACGCCGCAGCCGCAAGGGTGGGGCACGCAGCAGGGCGACCTGCCGGCGTCGCCCTGCGCCGCGGATGCCGCCACCGTGGCGGGGCAGGGACATTGAGTTGTCGCGTTGCGAGCGCATGGAGGTCGGCGTGATGGTTTACGCTGGGCGCACCATCGCAATGGATCGATCCATATGAGTCCGAAACGCCCGCCCCGGCCGGAGACCGCACGTGCGCCCAAAGCCACACCAAAGGTGGCCAGGAAGGCGAATGCGGTGCCAGGTTCCAAGGCAGGCAAGCCGGCTGGCGCCGATCGCGGCCGGGATCCGCAGCGTGTGGTTACGGTCACCGACATCGCCAACGCCATCGGCGTCTCGCGCGCCACGGTATCCCTGGTCCTGCGCGGCAGTCCGCTCGTGCATGCGGATACGCGGGCGAGGGTAGAGGCCGAACTCAAGCGGCAGCGCTACGTCTACAACCGCGGCGCGGCCAATCTGCGGCGACGCACGTCATCCAGTGTCGCGCTGGTCATCAATGACCTGGCCAATCCGTTCTTTGCCGAATTCGCGGCCGGTGTCGATGAGGCGCTCGGCGACAGAGGCTTCGTCACCCTGCTGGGCAGCACGGGCGAATCGCCCGAACGGCAGCAGGCGGTGCTGACCTCCCTGATGGAGCACACGCCGGCAGGTGTGATCCTGTCGCCCGCCGAGGGCAGCGATGCCGCCCAACTGCACAAGGTGCTGGACGCGCGCGCAAACGTGTTGCTCTTCAATCGCGAACTGACCGGTGCCGACGATTGGGGTTTCCTTGGCCTGGACAACCAGCACGGCGCCCAGCTCGCTACCGAACATCTGATTTCCCTCGGCCATCGACGCATTGCGTTTTATGGGGGGCACGCCGACTCGAGTTCATGCCGCCAGCGGCGAGCAGGGCATGCGCAGGCGATGAAGAAGGCAGGACTGCCCGTCGACCCCACGTGGCTGATCGAATCGGCACCCAACCGCCTGGAAGCGGCCGCACGTACGGGTGAGCTGTTTGGTGACAACGATCATGCGCCGCCGACCGCTGCGGTCTGCTACAACGATACGGTCGCGCTGGGCCTGATGCTGGGGCTTCTGGCCCGCGGCATCCAACCGGGCAAAGGCTTTGCGGTCACCGGATTCGACGACATTCCCGAAGCGGCCGTGACCACGCCGCCGCTGACGACACTGGCCGCCGAGCCGCGCGAACGTGGACGCCAGGCGGCACAGCTCGTCCTCAAGCAACTGGACGCTGGTGCATCACCTCAAAGGACCATCGCACCGGTGACACTGTCGATCCGCGAGAGCAGCGGGGCACGCCTGAAGTGATGTCTGCGATGCCGCACACGTTCCCTGCCTTCGCACTAAGCGACACCGCGCGATTGGTGCTGCGCCCTGTTTTCCTTTCCTTCGTCGTACTCCCCATGAACCAGATCGCTTCAAACGCTTCATCTCCTGCTCGCGCGCGAACCTCGGCGCCCCTGTCAGGGAGCGCCGCATGAGCCCTCCGGCACGCAAGATCGTCTGCTTCGGCGAAGCATTGATCGACATGCTGGCGCAACCGCCGGCGACTCCCGATGCGCCGCGCAATTTCCTGCAGTACGCCGGCGGCGCTCCTGCCAACGTCGCGGTGGCAGCGGCCCGACTGGGTGCCGACGTCCATTTCGCCGGCATGCTGGGCAACGACATGTTCGGCGACTTCCTGTTCGACAGCCTGGCATCGGCCGGCGTCGCCACGGATTGCATCGTGCGGACGGACGAGGCGAAGACGGCGCTGGCGTTCGTGGCGCTGGACGAGCAGGGCGAGCGCAGTTTCAGTTTCTACCGTCCGCCGGCGGCTGATCTGCTGTTTCGCGCGGGGGACTTCACGCCGGCGTGCTTCGAAGGAACGGGCGTTTTCCACGTCTGCTCGAACAGTCTGACCGAGGCCGCCATTGCCGAAGCGACCTACGAAGGCATGCGTCTCGCGCGCGCCGGTGGGGCCGTCGTCAGCATCGATCTGAACCTGCGTCCGGCGTTGTGGCCGCATGGCGAGGATCCTTCACCGCGGCTGTGGCAAGCACTTGCCGAGGCGGACCTCGTGAAGCTGTCGCGCGAAGAGCTCGAGTATCTGGCCGGCCCCTTGGGTGGAGAAGACGCGGTCATGGCACGCCTCTGGCAGCACCGGGCGCAACTGCTCGTGATCACGGACGGCGCCAAGCCCATCCATTGGTACACGCGTGCGGCGCACGGGTCGGTCGAGACGTTCCAGGTCACCGCACTGGACACCACGGCGGCAGGCGATGCGTTTGTCGGCGGAATGCTCTTCAACATCACCCGGCAGAGCGGACCTCGCGATGGGTTCGCCGGGTTTGTCGCGAATGACGGCAACATCGTTTCCGCCATTCGTTTCGGCTCAGCAGTAGGCGCGTTGGCCGTCACGCGCAAAGGCGCGTTTGCTGCGATGCCGAGCTTTGAAGAGGTTGGTGTGCTGCTGTGACGGACCAAGTGCCCGCACGCTCGGGCGATAGCTCGCAGAACTGAGCGGCCCGCGGTCTGGCAGGCGATAAATATATAGGTACCTGCCAAGCGCCGCCCGTCCTGGCGGGCAAGCGAAGCCGAAGGCGGCTGCAGACCCTGGCTCATCCCTTGCTGGTAGTCCCGATGTCTCGCCCGGAGAGGCTGTGCGCGCGCGATGGTGGCGGACCTGAGGAGTGTTCGAAACCCACTTCCAGAGGTCTCCCGTAGATCCGTGACCCGGTGACTAGGGTCCGAGCTGGCTCAGACGGTTCCTGCCCCCTAAACCTTCTCCCACTTCCCGGGACTTGGAGTGATAGGCCCTGACAGCGTCCATGGAGGAGGCGGGGGCGATCGGGGAGTTCGGGTATGTCGGCAGTGTTCACGGGTAATGGCCTGGGTCTGTTCAACACCTCGCTGAGCC
The DNA here is from genome assembly GCF_014851805.1 of Pseudoxanthomonas sp. PXM02. Lineage (GTDB taxonomy): Bacteria > Pseudomonadota > Gammaproteobacteria > Xanthomonadales > Xanthomonadaceae > Pseudoxanthomonas_A. Next base: position 93,409 of record NZ_JACVAK010000001.1, on the reverse strand, counting down.
AGCTGGGGTATGGAGGCGGGGCCGGGGTGGGGCAAGGACGCGATGCCCAGTACGTGAACGTGGCCACGGGCAACCTGGTCTGGCAGGGCAATGACGAGCATCTGGTGTTCCGCGGCTTGAGCGTAGGGCTGAACCGGACCTACAACAGCCGGGGGCAGCTTGCCGACAGTGGAGCCGACGGGTGGATCACCGGCTTCGAGCGCCGGGTGGCCATGCATAGCGGCAGCTTCAACACTGCCGGCAGTGTGATTCGTCGACACACCGGCGATGGGTCCTACCAGGACTTCACTTACGTCTCGGCCAACAACTACCAGTCCGCCGGTGGCGATGGTGCACACGACACGCTCACCTGGACCGGCACGGTCTGGCGCTACGTGGAGGGCAGCACGCGGCGGGAAGAGGGTTATGCGCAGGTGTCTGATCCCTTGCTACAAGGGCGCCTCACCTACATTCGCGATCAGCGCAGCGACGGCACCACGCCGACGACCTGGCTGGTGGACTATGACGCCAACGGCCGCATCGCCGAGATTCGGAGCGAGGACGGCACGACTGCCGGCGATGCGCTGGTGTTCGGTTACGACGGCAACGGCCGCCTCAGCGCGATAGCCTCCCGTGAGAACGGCACGCTCAAGAGTCAGGTCTGGTACGAGTACGACGTCAGCGGCCGGCTGGCCGCAGTGGTAACGGATCTGACCCCGGATACGGTGGCCAGCGTCACCACCGCGCGCAGCGGCGACAATCTGTGGAACAGTACGGCATCTGCCAACAACGGCAAGCTGTTCCGCACGCAGTACAGCTACGAGGGCACCAGCCTGCGCCTAGCTTCGGTCACGCAGAGCGATGGCACGCTGGTGAGCTTCACCTACCACGCCGATGGGCGGCTCAAAAGCCTGACACGTGGCGATGGCAACGCCAACGATGCCGATGGCGTGGGCCAGACGCAAACTTACACCTATGGCACCGGCACCACCACGGTGGCGGACAGTCTCGGCCGCAGTTGGGTATATGCCTTCGATGCGGCCGGCCAGCTGACCAGCCTGACTGCGCCGGCGTTGTCAGGCCAGTCTGATGTGACGACCTATCAGTATGATGCGGCTGGCAATGTGACTCAGGTAAAGACCGTGCGTGGCGCCACGGTGTTGGCGCAGGTGGACTACGCCTACGACGCGGCGGGCAACGTGACGTGGGAGTGGGATGCGCTGGGCAATGCAATCAGCCGCACTTGGAGTGCGACCAATCAACTGCTTAGTGTGACCCAGTACAGCGGCGTGGATCCGGACCGCACCGGCGCCAGTCTGCCGACTGGCGGCATGACCACGCGCTACGTCTACGACATACAGGACAGGTTGCGCTTCGCGATCGATGCCCTGGGCAGCGTCAGCGAGTTTACCTACGCCACAGGCGGCAACGGCATCGGTCAGCAGGGCAGCCTGCGCCATTACTTGGGTGCCAGCTACAGCGGCGCGTACGACCTGACTAGCCTGCAGGCCTGGGCCACCACGACACAGAAGGCCAATAGTACGCTGAGCGAGCTCAGCTACGATGCTTGGGGTCGCCTGAGCCAGCGGACCGACTACGCCACGGTCGACGCCTCTGGCGGGGGCGTGCTGGATGCAGCCACTGCGATCAGCCGCTACACCTACGACGCCCAGGGCCTGCTGCGCCAGCAGAGCACGCTGCGCGGTACCAGTCGCACGCTGACGGGTACTGCGGTGGCTGGTAGCCAGCAAGTGGTCTATGCCTACGACGGCATGGGGCGTTTGATGAGCAGCACTGTTCGCCAGGTGGGTAGCACGGACACCGACGTGAGCACGATCCACACCAGCTACGCCTATCTTGATTCGGGCCAGCAGATCGTCACGAGTACCGATACAGGCGTGACCCGCACGGAGACACGCAACGCGGCCGGGCGATTGCTCTCGGTCAGTGAGGTCGGCAACGGCGGGGGTGGCAACCAGACCCGTACCACGCTCAACTATTACGATAGCGCCGGCCAGCTGCGTGCCAGCGAAGACGCCGGCGGCGGGCGCACGTACTTCTTCTACGATGCCAAGGGCCGACTGGAGGCCACGGTAGACGCGACTGGTGCGGTCAGCCGCAGCTACTACGATGGCGCCGACCGCGTGGTGGGCACGCGCCGGTACGCCAACCGCCTGACCACCACGGCCTGGCTGGTAAGCGGACAGGTGGTGCCTACCCAGGTAGACAGCCTCGGCATCGTGGCCAGCAATACGAGCGATCGCGTCACCGAGACCAACTACGACGGTGCCGGGCGTATCGCTACAGTGACCGATGGCATTGCCAGCAGTGCAGCGCGCACGATCAGCACCTACACCTACGATGGCGCGCATCGCCTGTTGCAGGTGCGTACGACCGACACGGTCGGTACTACCGCCACCGCGCGGCTTGTGCGTTCTTTCTACGACAGCGCTGGTCGCCAGATCGCCACATTGGATGCGGCCGGCTACCTGACCGAGGTGCAGTACGACCGTGCAGGGCGAGTGCAGGCGCAGACCCGCTACGCCACCGTCTCGCCCTCGGCCCAATGGGCCAGCGGCACGCTGGCGCAACTGCGTCCGGCGGCCAACACCCTCAACGATCAGACCACGCGTTACTACTACGACGGCCGAAGCAACCAGACAGGTGTGCTGGATGCGCAGGGCTACCTGACCGAATGGATCTTCGATGAAGCCGGCAACGCGCGCGCCGAACGCCGCTATTCCAACGCGTTGACCTGGGCGAGCAACGATACCCTGGCTACTCTGCGCAGCCGGGCAGGAAGCTACCGTGAACAGCGCATGGCCTACAACGCGCTGGGGCAAGTGCAGACTCAGACCAACGCCGAAGGCACGGTCACCCGTTACACCTACGATGAGGCCGGCCGTCTGGTGAAGACGGAGGTGGCCCAGGGCACCAGCGAAGTACGCGAGGGCCACCTACGTTACAACGCGTTCAACGAGCTGATCGGTGAGCTCAGCGGTGAGGGCGCCCTGCAGGTGCTGCCGGGGATGACCGAGGCTCAGTTGGATGCGGTGTACGCCCAGCATGGCGTTCGCCATGGTTATGACGTGCTGGGACGCCGGATCGAGAGCATCGATGCATCCGGCAACCGTACCTGGTACTTCTACGATGCCGTGGGTCGGCCTAGCTTCACCGTACGCGGCGTGGCCGATAGCGGCAACGTGGCCAACGCGCAAGGCGAGGTGACCGAGACACGTTACAACGCCTTCGGCCAGGCCAGCGAAACGATTACTTACACCGGCCGCATAAACCTTGCCACGCCGGGCAGCCGCGCCAGTGCTCAGGCGGCGATCTCTGTGCTCAGCTATGCGGCAGCTACCGATACGCGGCGCCAGTACACGTACACCAACCGCGGGCAGCTGGCCAGCCTGCTCGATGCCGAAGGAACCACCACCGAATACAGCTACGACGCGTTCGGTCAACTACGCGAGCAGATCGCCGCCGCTGGCACAGCAGTTGCGCAGACAACGCAGTACCGCTATGACGCTCGTGGGCTGCAGACGCGCGTGATCGAGGGCGTAGGCACGGCCCTGCAACGTGAGCGCACCGCTACATACGATGCCTTTGGGCGGCTGAGCACCACCACCGACGCGCGTGGTGCGGTGCGCAGTCTGACCTACGACCGGCTGGGTCGGCAGCTGGCCGTGAGCCAGACAGTGTCCGGGCGCGTGGAGGCGACCACCACCGTCTATGACGCCTACGGCCAGGTAACCAGCCAGACCGACGCGCTGGGTGCGGTGACCACCTATGTGCACGATGACACCGCGCGCAGCCTGACGGTGACCTCGCCCGAGGGGGTGGTGGTAAGCACGCTGCACAACCGCCACGGGCAGACAGTGCGCGTGACCGATGCCGTGGGCTACAGCGAGTACACCTATAACCGCGACGGCCAGCTGACGCTGACCCAGCGCCGGGCGAGCGATGGCACGCTCGTTACCTCGCAGAGTGATGAGTACGACGTAGCCCGCGGCTTGCTGACTGCCACTGTCGATGGCAGTGGCCGCCGGACGGAGTTCACCTACGATGCGGTCGGCCGGGTGCTGCGCCGGATCGAGGATCCGGCTGGCACGCCGCTGATCACGCAGTACCAGTACGACGGGCAGGGCCGGCAGCTGGCGGTGACCGATCCCAGCGGCCGGGTGGTGCAGTATGCCTACGATCGTGAGGGCCGCCTAAAGGAGGTGGCACAGGATCCCAGCGGACTGAACCTGCGCACGCAGTACACGTACGATGCCGCCGGCCGGCAGGTCAGCGTGATCGAAGGAGCGGGCACGGCGGCGGCGCGCACGATCCAGTATGGCTATGACGCACTAGGCCGCCGCACCAGCGAGGTGATCGATCCCGGGGTCGGGAAGCTCAACCTGACCATCGGCTACGCGTACGACAGCAATGACAACGTAATCCGTCGTACCGATGCCAACGGTACGGTAACGAGGTACTACTACGACGATGCCAATCGGCAGATCTACAGTGTCGGCCCACTAGGCGCGATGACGCGCAACTGGTACGACGCAGCGGGTCGGGTAGTGGCTACGCGAAGCTTCGTCCAGCCGACCAATGCGGCGACGTTGACCGACAGCGACACGATTGCGCAACTGGATGCCCGCCTGACATGGGGGGCCACGGACCAGGGCGATTACCGCGTCTATGACCAGGATGGTCGCCTGCACTGGTCGATCGGACGTAACGGAGAGGTGCGGAAATCGTTGTACGACGCAGCAGGCCGCCTGATAGGCGAACGCGCTTACGCTGCCAAGTTCTATCCTGATACCACGTTGCTTTCCAAGCTGCTCGTCGGCACCGCTGTGCCCAGCGAGATTGCAGCAACCCAGAACGATACGCGCGACCAGCGCACCTATCGCGTGCTGGATGCGGCCGGACAGGCCCGCCTGCTGATTGACGGGCTGGGCAATGTGCGTCAAATGCATTACGACGCGGCTGGCCGGTTGGTCGGCAGCATCGCCTTCGCGCAGGCTGCCGCCCTGACGACAGCGCTGCGCACGCAACTGGAAGCAGGCACGGCGACCCAGTCCAGCATTCTGGCCAAGGTCACTCCTGATGCCGCGCGCGATCAGGTGCAGTACCGTGTGCACGATGCTGCTGGTCGCCTGCGCTACACGATCGATGCGATCGGCGCGGTCCGCGAAAGTCTTCTCGACGCCGCAGGCAACGTGGTGGGCGAGCGTGCGTACGCCACGCCGATCACCGTCGATGCGACCCTTCGCGGCAAGCTGCAGGCAGGTTCGGCGACGGTGGCAGAGGTCGGCGGGCTGTTGGCGGCCAGCGATGTCCGCAACGTCGAGCAATATCAGGTTCGAGATGCAGCCGGGCGGGTGCGCTTCACGCTGAACGTCTTGCGGGATAGCTCGAGCACCGGCACAGGCCTGATGACCGAGTTCAAGTACGACGAGACAGGCCGCCTGATCGAACGTATAGAACGCGAGACGCCGATCAGCGGCGCCACTTTGGATGCACAGTTGCCGGCGCTTCGTGCCGGCACGGCCAGCGTAACCACGCTGGCCAGCTGGATGAGCGGCACCACCCGCAACACCATCTGGATCTACGACGCGGCCGGGCGCGCGCGTTACACACTGCAGGCCGATACGGCCAGCACTTGGACCGTGAGCGAGCAGCGCTACGACGCGATGGGTCGAGTGGTGGCCGACTTGGCCTATGCGGTCACCATCTCCTCCGGCACTTCACGGACCGTGGCCGGTGTGGCCGCAGCTATGACCGCTGCCGGCGGCGATACGGCGGCCCAGCATCGGGTGACGCGGTACGTGTTCGATGCCAATGGCCAGTTGCGCTTCCGCATGGACGACACCGGCGCGGTGAGCGAATTGCGCTACGACGGACTCGGCCGGATGGTGGAGAGTCGCCAGTATCCATCGTCGATCAGCCCGAGCACACCTGCCAGCGAGTCGGCGATGACTGCGGCCGTCAATGGCCAGGCCAACGTGCGCGTCACGCAGACCGCGTACGACTCGGCAGGGCAGGTGGTCTCGGTAACCGATGCTGCCGGAGAAACCGAAAGCTATGCCTATAACGGCGTAGGACTGAGGGTACAACTGACGAACAAGCTGGGGCATGTCTGGACCTACGTCTATGACGCTGCCGGACGCATGGTGGAGCAGACCAGTCCGGCGGTGACCGTGGCCACTGCCAGCATCACCGGTACGGTCAGCACCAGCACGCGTGCGATCAAGACCGTCATTACCTACGACGCGCTGGGCAACGTGCTCAGCCGTACCGAAGATGCCACCGGCTCGCAGCCGCGGACTACGCAGTACCTTTACGACAGCCGCGGTCACCAGATCCGCACGATCTTCCCCGATGCCTGGCAGGTCAACCCGGCCACCGGCCAGCTGGTGGCTACCGGCACCGCGCCTACGATCGAGGTCACCTACGACGCGCTGGGGCGGGCGGTGGTGCAGAAAGACGTGCGCGGTTACTACAGCTACAAGGTCTACGACACCCTAGGACGTGTGTCCCATGAGGTGGATGCCGATGGCTATGTCACGACCTACGGCTATAACGTCTTCGGTGAGCAGACCACGCTGCGTCGCCATGCGGCCAAGCTCAACACGGCCGCCATCGCCGGGTTCACAGCCGGCAACGCGCTGTCGCTGTCGCAGATGACCGCCAGCGCGGTGGTGACAGACGCCGCAAATGATCGCGTGCTGACCACCTCCTACGACCGGCGTGGCCTGAAGACCCAGGTCATCCAGTCCGCGATCACCTACGTGCGCACGACCGGCGCCACTGCCAGTGCTTCCCCCACCACGCAGTTCAGCTACAACGCTTTCGGCGAACTGGCAAGAACTTCCGTTCTGCTGGATCAAGCTGCCGGACTTTGGGCACACAGCTGGCAGTATTACGACGAGCTGGGACGGGCCACGCTGAGTGTGGATGCGGAGGGTTATGTCACCACCAGCCAATACAACGCTTTGGGTGAACTGGTTCAGGTGCGCGAGTATGCGCGCGCATTGTCGACCGCGACGCAGGCTGCCCTGACGACGACAGTGCCGCCCGCTGCGCCGCCGGCCGGGGAGGCATCGATCGGCTATGACCGAATCATCAGCTACACCTACGACGCAATGGGTCGAAGGGCTAGCGAGACGGCGTTGCGACGCTATGGCAGGGCTGACGGCTCGCAGGGCATACGTGATGTAAGCACGCAGTGGACCTACGATGCCGTTGGGCAGGTAGTGATTACCGACCTGGATGGCCAGCAGACGCGAACGAGCTACGACGTGCTGGGGCGTATCAGCGCGGTGCAGGAAGCGGCTCAGCAACGGCTGGCGAACAGTGCTGAAAGCCAGCTGTTGGGAACCATCAACGTCGGACTGGGCACGCAGAGTGTGTACGTGCAGGTCTCGGCCTACACTGCAATGGCGTACGACGCGTTCGGCAATGCGGTGCGCGTAACACGTTACGCAAACGGCTTGCAGAGCGGGCAAAGTGCACCTGTAGCCGATGCGGCCAATGATCAGGTCAGCGTAACCATGTTCGACCGTCAGGGCAGGGCGGTGATGAGCCAGGATGCGCAGGGCCAGCGCGTGTTCATGCAATACGATGCGGCTGATCATGTGGTGCACAGCTGGTATGCGCTGTCAGGCAACGATGGTCGCGACACCACCGTGCACAGCTACTACAGCTACGATGGCGCTGGCCGCCAGCTGAGCAGCCGTACCCAGCGCGATGGATCCAGCGCGCCAGACCAGCGCGAAGCGGTGCGATACAACGCCTTCGGCGAGATCGTCGCCAAGGGCGATGATGATACCGCTGGAGCGACGCTGCAGGCGCAGTACCAGTACGACCAAGCCGGCAATCTTGTACGTAGCAATGCAGAGGGCGGCGCCTGGCGTGACTACGGCTACAACCTGGGCGGGCATCAGGTCCGCGAGTCGCACAGCGTTTACACGGGGTCCGGCAATGTCACCGCGGTGACCCGACAGATCACCGACCGGTTGGGCCGCACCGTGCAGATGGTGCTGCCTTCGCACACCGATACGGTAGGCCAGGTCAATTATCTGTCCCAGCGCGTAGACCGCTGGGGCAATGTACTGGATCTGGTGGATCCGCGCGGCTACCAGACCACCTTCCAGTACAACGATCGCAATCAGCTGGTGAAGCAGATCCAGCCTCTGGTGAAGGTGGTGACGAACACCGAGACCGGAACGTGGCAGCGACCAGAGTTGAGCTGGTCCTATGACGAGTTGGGGCGACTGGTAGCCAGTCGCGATGGCAACGGCAATCTGACCCGCTACGAGTACGACAACGCCGGCAAGCAGACCAAGGTCATCGATGCCAACGGCAGCGTGACCCTCACTGCCTACGATGCCCTTGGACGTGCGCGTATTACGCAGAACGCGCTGGGCTATCTGACATTCAAGGAGTACGACCGGCTGGACCGGGTCACTGCCCATGGCGACTACCTGCCTGCTTCCAGTGGCAATACCCGGACAAGGAAGGTGCTGGAGAGCTATGTGCTCAACCAGAATGGCCAGCGCCTCCAGTCCACCAATGCGATGGGGCAGACCTACAAGTACGACTACGACAGTCGGGGCTCGCTCATCCGCAGCCAGACACCGATGAACGTAGTGATGGAATATGGCTACGATCTCGGCGGGCGACGCTCGCTGGAACGGTATGCGTTGGACCATAAGGATGGCGTGGACCGCGACGGTGAAACCGTGCGTCGCAACGAGCAGACTTGGGACTACGACTACTTCGGAAGGTTGATCGACCGCAACGACCTGAGCGGACGCGACTACAACTTCACGTACGACACCGCTTCTGGCCAGCTGGTCACCGAAACGAGCCAAGCGACGAACGATATCCACGACGAGGACCCGTTATACGTTCCGGACACCCGCGTTCTGAATCGCACCACGACGTACTACGCCAATGGGCTGGTCAAGCAGATCCAGGAGGTCGGTGGCGGTACGTACACCTACGCTTATGACCAGGCGGGGAACCGCATCCTGGAACAGGCCTTGGTCAGCGATAGCCGTGGCAAGACATTCAACCTGCGTACGCAGATCGTCTACGACAGCCACAACCGTCTGCAGAGGGTCGTGCAGGACGATCTGGCCACCGGCCAGCGGGCCTTCGAACTGACCTACGACTACGATGCAGCAGGCAACCGAACGCATGTTGTCGCACGCACCGGCTATGGCGAGAACACCTTGCCGATTACGGTCCTGGATGCAGCCCCGGAAGTGATCGGTCTGCCGCCCGCCCGAGGCATCCGCACCGGTGTGGCCAGCGAGTTCCGCGTCCGCCTGACGGACCTCTTCCGCGACCCGGAAGGCAAGCCGTTGACCATCACGGCCCAACAGATCGTCAGTGGCAATGCGACGGCGCTCCCGGGTTGGCTCAGCTACAGCGTCGATGCCAACACCGGCGAAGCAGTGTTCGTATCCAGCAACGCCTCCATCGCCGGCACCTACAGCATTCGCCTGACCGCCAGCGATGGCACCTCCACTGCAGCGGTGACGTTCAACCTTACCGTGGGCAGCAATACGGCGCCTGGATCCAACCCGACCGCACCAACCCAAGTCCCTGTGCGCATTGGTACGGCCTGGATCGGTGAGTTCAATGTCGCCGACTACTTCCAGGACGCCGATGTCGGCGACGTGCTCACCCTGTCGTTGATCGGCATTTCGCCTGCCGCGTCGTGGCTCACGGTGGAGACCAACCCTGGCCAGGTGCGCTTGAGCGGTAACCCGCTGGCCGCCCATGCCGGTACTTATGCGGTCACGCTGCGAGCCACGGACAGTAGCGGGGCAACCCACACCCGCGTCGTCAATCTGGTGGTATCGCAGAACCAGACGCCGCAAGTGGTCAGTACACCGGCCGAACAACAGGCCGGCATCGGCCGGCAGTTCCTGCTCGAACTGCCGGTATCTTCGGTGTTCCTGGATCCGGATGGCGACCCGCTGGCATTGAGCGCGACACTGGCCAACGGTGGGGCGCTACCTCCTTGGCTCAATCTGAGCGTGATCGAAGCCTCGCCGCGCATACTGCGGCTGGAGGGCGTGGCGCCAGGTACAACCACGGACGGAACCCGTCTGTCGATCCGCCTGATCGCCCAAGACCCGCAGGGAGCAAGTGTTCACGCGCAGTTCGATCTGGTGTTGCTCAACAATCTTGCGCCTGTACTGAACCAGCCTCTGGCCAACCAGACCGCCGGCAGGAACGCGAGCTTCAGTTACCAGATTCCGGTCGCCGCCTTCAGTGATCCGGAGGGCTACTTCCTCAGTTACAGCGCGTCTGGCATGCCCAGTGGTGTCACCTTCAATGCGGCCACCCGCACGTTCTCGGGTACGCCACAGACGTTGGGCGTTCACGTCATCACGGTGACTGCCAGCGATGGGCAGGGCGGTACGCGCAGTAGCACCTTTACTTTGACGGTCACTAACAGCGCACCGATCGCGCCGACCATCCCGGCGCAGAACGCCGTTGGCGGTACCGCATGGAGTTACTTGGTGCCGGCATTCAGCGATCCGAACAGCGATGCGCTGACCTATGCAGTGAGCGGCATGCCGGGCTGGATGACTTTCAATGCCGCCACCCGCACGCTGAGCGGCACGCCTGGTCCGGTAGGCAGTTGGAGCGTCACCGTCACCGCCACCGATTCAGCTGGCGCTTCGGCAACGCGAACGTTCACCGTTACTACGCCCAACAGTGTCCCGACGGCGGCGACCATCCCGACCCAGACCCTTTATCGCAACGTCGCTGGCAACGTGTCGATTGCCAGTTTTTTCAGTGACGTCAATGGCGATACGCTGACATTCACGGCCACCGGCCTGCCGGCAGCACTTGGCATCAGCGCGGCCGGTGTGATCAGCGGTGCTTCGACCGCAGTCCTTGGCAACTACACGGTCACGGCCACCGCCAGTGATGGTCGCGGGGGCACCGTCTCGCGCACCTTTACCCTGGCGATCGCCAACAGCGCACCGGTCGCACCCACGATCCAGAACCAGACGGTCACGGCCGGGACGGCTTGGAGCTACCAGGTCCCCGAGTTTACCGACCCGAATGGCGATGGCTTGACCTACACGGTCACCGGCATGCCGGCGTGGATGAGCTTCAATCCCGCCACCCGCACGCTCAGCGGCACCGCCGGCGTGGTTGGAGCCTGGACCATTAGCGTCACCGCCCGTGACCCGTCCAACCTGACCGCCAGCCGCAGCTTCACCGTCAGTACGCCCAACGACAATCCCACTGCGGTCAACATCCCCACGCAGACGCTGTATCGCAATATCAGCGGCAACTTCTCCATCGCCAGCTACTTCAGCGACATCAACGGCGATGCGTTGACTTTCACCGCAACCGGTCTGCCCAATGGACTGAGCATCTCCAGCGCGGGTCTGGTCAGCGGCAGCACGGGGGTGGCGCTGGGCAGTTATGCGGTGACGGTGACGGCCAATGACGGTCGGGGCGGCACGGTCGCCAAGGCTTTCACACTGACCATCGGCAATACGGCGCCGACGGCCCCGACAATCAACAATCAGACCGCTACCGCGGGCACCGGCTGGAGTTTCCTGATTCCGGCGTTCACCGATCTCAACGGCGATACCCTGACCTACACCGTCAGCGGCCTGCCGACGTGGATGAGCTTCAACGCTGCCAACCGCACACTCAATGGCACGCCCGGTCCTGTTGGCAGTTGGAACATCACCGTCACCGCCACCGATACGGCCGGTGCCGCGGCGACCCGAACCTTCACCGTTTCAACGCCAAACGTAGCGCCCGTGCTGGCCACCAGCCTGGGGAACCATTCAGTGGGCCGCAACCAGGGCTGGTCGTATCAGATCCCGCTGGGCACGTTCTCCGACGTCAACGGCGACGCGCTGACGTACAGCGTTGGCACGCTGCCCGCAGGAATCAGCTACAACAGCGCGACACGCACACTGAGCGGCACGCCCAGCGTCCTCGGCAACCACACGATCACAGTCACGGTCGTGGATGGCAACGGCGGCACGCGCAGCACCACCTTTACCCTCAGCGTCGTCAATACGCCGCCCGTCTACAACGGCGGGCTGGTCGACCGCAGCGCAAACCGCGCGGGTGCGGTGAACTGGTCGCTACCGGGCGGAAGTTTCAGCGACGTCAACGGCGACGGTCTGAGTTACACCGTCTGGGTGGAACGCCCCGGCTACTGGCAAAGCTATGAACCGTTCCCGGGAGAGCTGGATGTCAGGTGGGTCCCCGCACAGTGGTTCCCGGGGAGCAACTACAGCCTGAGCTTCAGCGGTGGAGCGATCACCGGTACTGCGTGGCCGATGGTGCTCGAGAGTGGCACGTCGATGGTGCAAGGCCAGATTACCCACGACTACCGTGTCAAAGTCGTGGCCAACGATGGCAACGGCGGCACGGCAGAGGGCATCTTTTCGCTCCATGTGAACGAGTTGCCCACCGGCCATGTGCCCAACCAGAGCTTCAAGAGTGGGCTGCCCTGGTCATACCAGATACCGGCCTTCAGTGATCCCAATGGCGACTCGCTTACCTACAGCGTAACGGGCCTGCCCAGTGGACTCAGTTTCAATGCCGGCAACAGGACCATCTCCGGGACGGCCGCGACCGCGGGGACGTACACCGTCACGGTGACCGCAAACGATGGGCAGGGCGGCGTCACCGCGGTGTCGTTCACCATGACTGTGCAGGCCAACACGGCGCCCACGGCGCCCAGTGTCTCGAACCAGTCGGCGACAGTAGGGGCACTCTTCAGCTACACGGTGCCCTCGTTTACCGATCCCAACGGCGACGTGATGACGTACACGGCCAGCGGAGTCCCCGCAGGCATGGCGTTCAATGCAGGGAGTCGGGTAATCAGCGGGACGCCATCAACGGCGGGAACCTATACGGTCACGGTCACTGCCAACGACGGTCGAGGGGGCACCACGTCGGTCAACTTCTCCATCACCGTCAACGCCGCCGCACCGCCGAACCAGGCGCCTTATGTCAACGTGGCGCAGAACCAAACCTACTACCACTTCCACTCTACAAACCGCTACTCGGTACCGTCCGAGAGTTTCTCGGTCCCGGTCGGCGCGTTTGTCGATCCCGACAACAATCCGCTTACCTACACCATCCTGCAGAAGCCGGCATGGTTGAGCTACAGCTTTGTCCCGGGTACTGGTCACGTGTTCCAGGGTGTCAACAACGACTCCAGCCCCTACAACTCGCACACCATTCAGATCAGGGCCACCGATCCCTCCGGCCTTTCGGCGACACTGACGTTGTATGTGACGTCTTCGTACGACTACTACGACCCATGGAATCCCACTGATCCCATGGCGCTTCCGGGTGGTCCGGTGCAGATGTTCAGCATGGCGTCCACGCCGATGGAAAAGAGCGGCACGGTGTCGCCTGCGTCGGCAATGATGCAGACGACAAGCACGCCCACCGCCCGTACCGAAAGCTCCTGGTACGCCTACGACAAGCTCAACCGCGTAGCGGTGGTGAATGGCGACTTGGACGCCAATGGGCAGGTCGTCATTTCGCAGTATCGCAACAGCCACGGTTTCGCCTACGACGCCGCAGGCAACCAGGTAGCTCGCCTGCAGTGGAGCAACGGCGAGCTGACGGCCATCCAGCAGGACTACAACCTGCGTGGTCAGCTGATGCTGGAGCACGACCAGCGTCTGGCATCCGCCGGCCCCAATGGTCTGCCCCTATGGGGAGGGCTCGGCGCGGTGGAGAGTCGGACCTACGACGAAGCCGGCAGGGTCACCGAGGTGCGACGTGCGTATCCGCGCGACAGCTGGCAGTGGATTCGTTACGCCGATGGATCCTGGTTTGAGACAAATGTCGGTGGGTGGCTCAAGTCCATCGAAAGAACGACGTATGACGCGGATGGTCGCGTCCTGACGGTAGAGACCAAGTCGCGTCGGGAATACTCCAGTGCACAAGGTCAGATCTCTCAGCACCAGCCCTTGCCGGAACAGGAGATGGAAGAGGCCTACCTGACGGAGCTGACCAAGGTCAGTTATACCGGAAGTGCTGAACTTGGCTACGACGCGGCGGGCCGGGTGAAGGGATACAGCTATCTGTCACGCATGGCAGGCTCAGGCGGAAACTACGAGCACACGTACACGTACAAATACGAAGGCGCGGGTGGCTATCTCGAGAAGACCGTCGCGGGTGTCAGCGACAACACGAACTACAAATCCACAACCAGCACCATGACGTACGATGGTGCGGGACGTCAGATCGAAATCAGTGAGCACACCAACGGCATCACGATGGACGATCGTGTCCGCACGTTCACGTACAACGGCGATGGGATGATCATCACCCGTCGCGATGGCACCGTCACCAGTTCGAATGTCTTCCAGCAGAGGTTCAATAATGCGCCTGCGACGGGTACCCGTCTGGGGCAGATGAACCTGCGCAACGTGTATGCCAATGGGCAGCACGTCGCAGGCCTGGATGAAGCGGGCAGGATCGATGTGCTTAGCCGGTTGACGGGCTTCAGCAATACCGGGTCTGGCAAGACGCAGATCGTGGCGCAAGCGGGTGACACGCCACGTACCATCGCGCAACGCGTTTACGGCAACGGCAACCTGTGGTACCTCGTCGCGGAAGCCAATGGGCTGGATAACAGCCCGGATGGCGCCCTGGTCGCAGGCACCAGCCTGACGGTACCGGAGGCGAAGACCTCAAGTAACGACGCCAACACGTTCAAGCCCTACAACCCCGGCGAGATCACGGGGCCGACGACTCCTGGGCTGCCTTACATCGAGCCCCCGGATAAGGGCTGCGGCACTTTGGGCATGATCATCATGTTGGTGGTCATCATTGTGGTGAGCTACTTCACGGCGGGGGCAGCCACTGCCGCAATGACTTCTGCTGCGCAGGCGGGTGGCGCAACCATGCTGGCGTCTACCGCGACCGTCACGACAGTGGCTGGCGTTACCACTACAACAGCATCTCTTACAGCGCTTGGCACGGCAGTATCAGTAGCGGCGGGGGCGGCCGCAGGCGCAGCAGCGGGCATGGCGGTCGGCAGCGCAATGGGCGTTGCTAGCTTCAGCTGGCGAAATGTGGCGCAGGCGGGTGTCAGTAGTCTGCTCACAGCAGGCCTGGCGAACACCAGCTTTATGCAAGGTGCCATGTCGCTTGCGGGGAATTCGCAGTTTCTCCGCGGCGCAATCACCGAGTTCGCTAGCCAGGTGACCAGTTACGCAGCCAGCAGGGTTGCCGGAACTGAGGCGAACTTTAGCTGGCGACAAGTCGCTCTGGCCGCAGTCTCGTCGGGCGCTGTGTCGAAAGTTACCCCTAGAGTAGTGTCGGCTTTTGACTTTCCGGCCGCTACTGAGAGAGGGCAATTCATGATGGATATGGCCGGAGGCGTTATAGGGCGGACTGCAACGATGCACGTAGGTCGTAAGCTCGGTCTTGGGGGTGACATCGATTACGGTCGCTTAATCGCCGACGCATTCGGAAACACGATTATTAACTCACTTTCTGGTAACCACCGGCGATGGGCGGAGCAAGAAAGTGAACTTTTGTTGACGGGCCAGGCCAATGCAGTCTCCATGCTGGACGAAGAACAGGAGGGGGCTTATACAGACGCGCTAATAAGTGCATTGGAGCAGAGGGCTAACGATAGGTTTCAGGCTAAGTTCGATCGCGATCAGGCCTCATGGGATTTGAAGCAGATTCAGCAAGAGCTGCTATCCAACCCAGAGTTGAGCCAGCCTCTCACTAGAGAAGAACGTGACCGCATGTTCCAAGAGCAGCAGGCCGAGATGGCTCGCGGTGGGGCGATATGGAATCGCAGCGCCCAAGAGAATGATCTAAGCGCATGGACAACACACGCCATGAACAAGCAGTACGGCGCCGCCTTCCGTCAGTTGGTGGTTATGCCAACGCCAGGTTTGGATAGCGCCGTGTGGCGCTACTATGAGTATGAGCCAGGGCACGAAGCGATTGCCGCGGTCTACGAGCACGATGATATTCCGCTGACGGATGCGACCACCAGCGAAGTAATTGTCAGGCGTCTGTATAGGGCTGGCCAGACAGCTCTCGAAACGGGCATTAACTTCGTGGTTCAGCCGATCCTGCAAGGGGCTGACTTGGTCCGCGTCGGCTATGGGGTTGGGCGTGATGCTTTCACGGGCCGTCACGAGCAGGTAATGATGTGGAGCTCTATGGGCCGGGCAGCCGAAATGGGGGTGAGTACGAAGCAGCTGCTGCACGAGTTCAATCCGGTGTATCAGGTACTGGTTGCCCAGTACGAGATTAGGCAGGCATATAGCAGAGGAGACTACGATGCGGTGGCATCTCAGATCGGCGGCTTGGCCGCTGGCACGGTGCTCGGAGTCGCTACTGGGAAGTTTGGAGGTGCTCGAATAGCGCCAGGCAGCTTGCAGGGTGCGGCTAGCGGAGCTTGGAATGCAGGCAAGGTCACTTGGCGCGCTGGTAAGACGATGCTTGCTACTGCCTTCGACGGGCCAACGATGGGCTCATGGCGTGCGCAGATTGGTGCTGTTGGCGACCTTGCCGGTATAAGATTGCCTAGCTCGCAGGCTGCAGTCGCCGACGTGGCAAACACAACAAGGTCTTCCTTGGCTCATTTGGACGAGCTAACCGCATCACGTGTTACCCGTTATGCAGAAGCTGTAAATTCCAACAAGCGTTGGGCTTGGAGTGAGATTGGTGAGGGAATAGGGCGCGCCGACAGGAAACTCATTCGATCTGCTGCCGAAGAGGCTGGCTTGATTCCGAAGATCCCAGTTGATCCTGTGACTGGCGCCGCGGACTTCAGTAGTGTTCTGATTCGCCAAGAGCGGTTGCCCGAGTCCCACTGGGCTCTAAGCGACCGACGACAATTCGGGTACCTCGATCGGCTAATTGGTGGTCGACCATTTGGTACGACATGGCACCATGATGTTGTGCCCGGGAGTATGCAGCTTGTTCCTCTAGGACCACACAACATCACAAATCACGTTGGTGGTCGCACAATCTGGTCCATCGGACCGAGGTAAATTAAAATGACATTTGACATTTCTATGCTTCCAGGAAGTTCGGCCTCGTCGCTTTCGCGAGGTCGCTTAGCTGTGGTTGAGAAGAGTATCGGGATCACGTTTCACCGTGACTATGTGGATTTCCTTGAGGGCGCAAATGGAGGAATCCCGAAGCGGCAATATTTTTTTCTGAAGGGGAACGAGAAAGTAGTTGAAAGATTCTTGTCTGTAGTGGAGGACTACAAGTCAGATCCGCTGGGGATTTATGACATTGAGGTAGTTTGGAGTCAAATCGAGGCGCGACTCAATGATTCGTTGTTGCCATTTGCAAGTCTTTTTGCAGGTGACTTCCTATGCTTCGATTTTTCTCAAGGCTCTGAGCCATCGGTTGTTTTGTGGGATCACGAAAACTCAGAAGAAGATACTCCTGAGTTGACCTCAGTTGCGTCCTCATTTCTTGAATTCTTGGATCTGCTGCATGAGTAACCGTTGCAAATATCAAGTTAAGCCTTGGGCTACTAAGACAACAGGGGTAGATAGTTAGAGTAACTTCCCCCGGAAGCGGGGTGGAGACAGTTGGGTGTCTCCTTATGGTCGCCTTGCTCCCAGCGATGCTCACAATCAAGCATTACGCCCAGGATATTCCAGAAATCTCCAACGAAGGCACCTCGTTCTTGTCTTGAGGAACAGGAAAGTAGGGGTCAGAGTAAACTCTTACGATCCAAGCCCCTGGAACTGTTTGATATGCGGAGCCAGTGATCAAGGTTTTGGGGGCAGCAGAATGGACAGCAGTGAACTCTGATATCAAAGCGGGCACTGTCTTGGAAATGCCTTTTAGATTGCGTCCGGCCGCCAACCAGGGAAATAAATGAGTTACGAACGACTTGATGACGAAGAACTGCTTAGGCTGTCGTTGTCCGCCATGAACGCTGAAAGGGACGCCGAAGCTACAGACCTGCTCAAAGTCTTGATCGAACGCGAGCCTAGCCACGCATATGGCCACTACCTGCTTGCCGCCCAGCATGCCCAGCTCGGTTTGATGGACCGGGCCGAAGCTGGTTTCCGCACGGCAGCAGGTCTCGCACCAGCCGATTTCCCGATGCCGCGCTTCCAACTCGGGCAACTGCTTGTACTTAAAGGCGAAGCCTACGAAGCGCGGGAAGTCCTCGAGCCGCTGACCCGGCAAGGCGGTTCTCTTGCCGCTTATTCCGCCGCACTCAGCCACCTGGCTGCAGAAGACGTCCCCTCGGCCATCGAACACCTCCAGCAAGGCCTGGAACAGCCGCAGCCCATACCCGCGCTCGAGCAGGACATGGCACGCCTCCTGCAACAACTGAGAGAACGCGAGCAACATCAGGAACAACCTGAAACCGCCGTATCCGGCGCCAGTTTCCTGCTATCCAACTACGGTCGCCAACACTGATATCCCGTGGCTATCGACCGGCTGTCCTCCACGTCATCCCTGATCTCCGCCTTGCGCGGAGACATGCTGCGCAAAGCAGGCAAGCGGTCGCCAACGTCGCCTGCAACACAGGCGCCTGAAAGCCTGAAACAAGGTGGAGAGTCTGCGAAATCCCCGGCAAAACTACGCGCCCAGCTGATCGACATCGCGCGCGACGTGGACCTGGACGATCCTGCGTCCATCCAGAATTCGCGCGTTCGCCTGGTCCGGTCGATCTTGTTGTGGGAATACGGCGAAGCATTCCGCGAGCACCCCGATTGGAAGCCCCTGCTGGATCAAGTTTCCGCAGCTTTCGATGCCGACGATGCGCAGAAACAGAAGTACATGAATTTACTTAAAGCGCTGAAATCCAGCAAACACAAGTAGTTGCATCTGCCGCTTGACAGCGGCAGCTTCGCCTGCATTAAAGTCCGCCGCCAAGGGGGACGCTCGACGATTCCTGCGAACGATCAGTCACATTCGGGGTGAATGTTGATTGCCTTAATCGTCACCGCAGTGCGTTGGGCTCCATGGATCTGGTGCGAGCAACGGTGCCGCCACTACCAGTGGCACCATGCAGGGACGTAGGCAGTCAGCAGTCATGTCGTTAGAGCGGTTGAGCGCCTTTCTGGCGCAGGATCCAGGCAATCCGGAACTGGCGTGTGAAGTCTTCGATCTTCACTTCGCCGCCGGCGATTTCGAACAGGCACGCAGTGCTTTAGCCTCACTTCCGCCAGACGCACAGGCCTTGGCGGGCGTGCAGTTCCGTATTGCGCGGCACGACCTCGTCACCGGCGCTTACGCCCAAGCCGAAGCCACACTGCGCGACCTCGCCGCGATGGGGCACGACAGCGCCGCCATCGCACACGACATCGCGTTCGCACAACTGTGCCAGCGCAACCTTGCGCATGCACAGCGCACCGTCGATGCCGCCTTGCAGCGCTACGGCGCAAGCCCGGCGTTGCGCATCCTGCAGGCGCGCATCGCCCTAATGCACAAGGACTACGCCGCGGCGCAAGCTGCGCTCGACGATGCCTTGCGCCTGGATGCCCATGAACCGACCGCGCAGGGACTTCGGGCGCTGGCGTTCCTCGATGCCGGCGAGGAAGCACAGGCCGCTGCCGCGGCGGCTCAGTGCCTGTCGCGATATCCCGACCAGCACGAAGCACTGTTGGCCGCGGGCACATCCAGCCTGTGGGTGGGCGATGCCGTGTCGGCAGAACGGCACTACGCACGCGCGCTCGAACGATTCCCCAACTCCGGACGTGCGCTGTCCGGCATGGGCCAGTGCCGCATGCTGGCGGGTGATCTGGATCAGGCCCGCATCGCACTCGACCGCGCGGTCGTCGCCATGCCCGACCACGTAGGCACCTGGCATGCGCTGGGCTGGATCCAGCTGCTCTCGGGCGAGTTGGAAGCGGCTGAGCAGAGCTACCGCAATGCACTCGAACTCGATCGAAACTTTGCCGAGTCGCATGGCGGCTTGGCCGTCGTCGCGCTGCTGGACGAGCGTCACGAAGAAGGCGAGGGCGCCATGAAACGCGCGCTCAAGCTGGACCCCGCCTGCATTACGGGGCGCTACGCGCGCTCGCTGTGGCTGCTGCACACCGGCGAACAGGATGCCTCCGATGCGCTGTTTGCAGAATTGATGCGTGCCGGTGCGATGCCCGGCATCAGCGACCAGGACGCACATGTGGCGGCGCAACGTCTGCGCGATCGCGCTACGGCGCATCGCGGCGGACGACGCTGAGGAGCACGCGGCATGGACGCCGATACCGCGATGCACCTGCTGTCTGAAACGCTGCTGGCCGCCGCGAAGGTCGCGGCACCGATCCTGCTGGTCACCCTGGTCGTAGGACTGGTGATATCGATCCTGCAGGTGGTGACCCAGGTGCAGGAGATGACGCTGACCTTCATTCCCAAGCTCATCGCCGTGGGTGTTGTCAGCCTGATGCTCGGTGGCTGGATGATCGCCACCACCGTGGAACTGGCCAAGCGCCTGTTCGAGTTCGCGGCGGGCCTGTAGTCGTGGATCCCATCACCACCTTCGCCATCGTGTTCGCGTTCGCATTGCTCCGCTATCTGCCGGTCATGGTGTTGCCCGGCCTGTCGCCGCTGAGTTGGGCGCCCGCGTTCGTCCGTATCGTCCTGCTGCTGGCTTTTGCGTGGCTCACCGTCCTCGCGCTGCCGGAAACGCCGGTCTTCGATACGCGTGGGTGGCCGGTGGCGTTGGTGTTGGCCGCACTGGGCGAGCTGCTCGTGGGAATCGTCTTCGGGCTTGGTTTCATGCTGCCGAACGCGGCACTGCATACCTCTGGGTGGCTGCTGGACATGCAGGCCGGTCTCGGTGCAGCCACCCTGTTCAATCCCGGCTCGGACAGCGGCGAATCGTTGCTTGGGCACGCGGTCATGCTGGCGGCAACCGTGTTGTTTTTCACGCTGGATCTGCACGTGCTCCTGTTCAAGGGAATCGCCGCCAGCCACGATTGGATGCCGCTGGGAAGCACGGTACTCAGGCTTCAGCCGGACGCATTCTTCGTAATGTTGGGCAGCAGTTTCCTGTCCGGCCTGATGGTAGTCGCACCTGTCGTGATCGGTCTCTTCTGCGTGGATCTGGCGATCGCCTACGCCAGCCGTTCGATGCCCCAGGCGAACATCTACTTCCTGGCGCTCCCGTTGAAAGTCGCGGTCGCAATGGGGTTGCTGGCGCTGACACTCGCATATGCGCCCACGTTGATCGGACGCCTATTCCGCGATGCGTTCGATCAGGTGCCGGCTGTCCTGGGGGCGCGCTGATGGCGCAGGGCGATCAGGACAAGACCGAGCAGCCCACGCCGTACCGCCTTGAGGAGGCTCGGCGCAAGGGCGAGGTCGCAAAAAGTGCGGACATCGTCGGCGTGGCCGGCCTGCTGGTTTTCGTGCTGGTACTGATGCTGACGGTGGCGGGCATCGCCCACGCATTGTCCGACGCAACGCGACGCGTGGTTGAACTGGCAGGCGCGAGGCCACTGCTGGGCATGGAGATGACTGGCTGGCTGGGGCAGGTCTACGGCGGACTGATGCAGTCGCTGATGCCTCTGGTACTGGCGCTGGTGGTGGTGGCCGTGGTCTCGAATCTCGCACAGACCGGACCGATCTTCAGCGCACATCCCATCCGGCCGGACTTCCAGCGAATGAATCCTGCCAATGCCTTCAAGCGCGTGTTCTCGATGCGCAGCTTGTGGGAACTGGGCAAGCTGACGGTAAAGCTCGCCTTGCTGGTGATGCTCGGCTATCTCGCGTTCGCCGCAGCCCCACAGCTGGTCGGGCTGGTGGCCTCCGCATCGCCGCGGCAGCTCCCCGAGCTGCTGCTCGACGGGTTCTGGAAGACGTCCCTCTACGTCCTGCTGGTGCTGGGCCTGGCCGCGTTGGCTGACCTGCTCTTCGTCCGCCGCGATCACATGAAGCGCATGCGGATGAGTCGTCGTGAGTTGCGCGACGAAGTGAAGCGCCGGGACGGTGATCCGGAGGTCAAGTCCAAGCAGAAGCGGCAACAGCGCGAACTGCTGAAGAAGGTACGCGCCCTGCCACGGGTGGGGGATGCCGATGTGGTGCTGACCAACCCCACCCACTACGCGGTGGCGGTGCAGTACCGGCCGCGGACGATGCGGGCGCCGGTGGTGCTCGCCAAGGGCAGGGGCTTCCTGGCAGCACGCATTCGCGCGCTAGCCGGCACCGCGAACGTACCAGTGTTGCGCATGCCGGCGTTGGCCCGCGCGTTGTATGCCGACTGCGAGATCGACGGACCGGTGCCTGAGGGCCTGTATGGCCAACTCGCGCCGGTTTACCGGCAGCTGTTCGCGCAGGGGAGGGCATCGCGATGAAAGCCCTGTTCGCCCTGTTGTGGTCGGACAAGCGCGACCTGGCCCTGGTCGCCCTGGTCGTCGGCATCCTGATCATCCTGTTTGTTCCGGTTCCCCCGCCGGTGCTGGATTTCCTGCTCGTGATCAACATCAGCCTGGCGCTGCTGGTGTTGCTGGTGACGTTCTTCACCGAGTCGCCACTGAATTTCTCGACGTTCCCCACACTGCTGCTCATCGCCACCATGTTCCGGCTGGCATTGAACGTGTCCGCGACGCGCCTGATCCTCGATGGCGCGGACGCGGGTCGCGTCATCAATGCCGTTGGTTCGTTCGTGATCCGTGGCAACTATGTCGTCGGCATCGTGGTGTTCCTGATCCTGGTCGTGGTGCAGTACGTGGTCGTCACCAACGGCGCGCAGCGCGTGGCCGAAGTGGCGGCCCGCTTCACGCTGGACAGCATGCCCGGCAAGCAGATGAGCATCGATGCCGACATGAACATGGGCCTGATCGATGAGCATGAAGCGCGCCGCAGGCGCGCGATGATCGAGAAGGAAGCCAACTTCTACGGCGCCATGGACGGCGCCACCAAGTTCGTCAAGGGCGATGCGATCGCCGGCATCATCATCATCCTGATCAACATCGTCGGTGGACTGGCCATCGGCATCGCGCAGATGGGCATGCCGTGGACCGAAGCGGTCCAGCGATTCACCCTGCTGACGGTCGGTGATGGCATCGTCACCCAGATTCCGTCGCTGGTGATCGCGGTCGCCACCGGCATCATCATCACCCGCGCCGCCGCCGATGCTCGGCTCGGCGAGGAGATTCCGAAGCAGATGCTCTCGAGCCCGCGCGCCCTCCTGGTCGTCGCCGCGGTATTGCTGGTAATCCTCTTTCTGCCCGACTTCCCCCGTTTTCCCGTACTGCTCGTACTGGCGGGAATCGTCGCGCTCGCGTGGTACGCCATGCGCGCGGTCAAGTCGCCAGGCGAAGGAGACGATGCCGCGAACAGCGCCGAAGCGGGCACGGGTGCCGGCAACGCACAGGACGAACTGCAGCAGGCCATGCGGCTTGAGCCGATCGAAATCCGGATGGGAACAGCCGTCCACGACCTGCTGATGGGAGCCACCGGCGACCTTGCCGACCGCATCGTGCATTTACGGAAGCAGGTCGCGGGCGATCTCGGTTTCGTCCTCCCCAAGGTGCAGACTTCGCTGCGCCCGGATCTGGAAGCGCATACCTACGAAGTGTTGGTCCAGGGTAACCGGGTCGGGCAGGGAAGCCTGCGACCGCAACAGGTGCTGGCGATCAATCCGGGCAGTGTCCGCCAGAAGCTGGAGGGGTTGGAGACACGCGATCCGGCGTATGGCTTGCCCGCACTGTGGATAGAACCGGAGCAGCGCACAGCGGCACGCACTGCCGGTTACACGCTGGTCGAGCCTGACACCGTGCTGATCACCCACCTCAACGAACTGGTCAAACAGCAGGCCCCGGAGTTGCTGACGCGCATGGAAACAGAGCGCCTGGTTCGTCGCGTGCGAGAAAGCAGTGGGCCGCTGGTGGACGAACTGGTACCCAACATCCTCACCTTTTCCGACATCCAGAAGACGCTGCAACTGCTCTTGCGGGAGCAGGTCAGCATCCGCAACATCGAAGCGATCCTCGAGGTGCTGGTGGATACGGGCCGCGCAGTGAAATCGCCCGAGGACCTCGCCGAGCGCGTGAGGGAACGACTGGGCTCGTCGATCTGCCAGAAGTTCAGCGACGCCCGCGGCGAACTCAATGTACTGACGCTGGCGCCCGAGGTTGAACGTTCATTGCTGGGCGCCCAGCGGACGGCGGAAGGGCGTGCACCGCTGTTCTCGGACATGGGTCAGCTGGATGCGTTCATCAAGCATCTGTCGCGTCAGGCGGAAGCGATGATGGGGCGCAACCTGATGCCCGTCCTGCTTTGCCCGTCGCCGCTTCGTCGGCCGTTGCGCGGTCTCGTGCAACGTTCGCTGCCGCATGTGGCCATCGTCGGCCTCAACGAGGTGCCTTCCACCACCATGGTCCGATCTTTCGCCGCGGTCGGGGTTGCGCCATGACATCACCCTTGCCCAGGAGCATCACGTGAGCGACACCATCCAGGCCATCAGTCGTGCTCTCGGCGCGGACGTGCAAGGCCTCAACGCGGTCAGCCACAACGTCGCCAACCTGGCCACGCCAGGTTTCCAGAGCGTCCGCGTGCTTCCCGATTTCGCCAGCGCGCTTGGCCAGGCGCAACACGTGCAATTGCAGGACGGTCCACTCAGGCAGACCGAGCGCTCGCTTGACCTAGCACTGCGTGGCGATGGCTTCTTCCAGATCAAGCGCGGCGACGAGGTGCTGCTCACCCGGGCCGGACAATTCGTCCGCCGAGCCGATGGTGTGCTTGCCACGCTGGCTGGCGACGAGGTGATGACGGATGCGGGCCCGCTGATCCTGCCGGAACAGGACGTACGTATCGACGACTCCGGAGTCATCTGGCAAGGCGACCAGCGCATGGCGCAGCTCGCGCTCGTCGATGTCGCAGAGCCGTCCCGCTTGCGGCCGATCGACGGCGGTTACCGCTACGACGGTGTCGCGGCGACGTGGAACGGCACCGTGCAGCAAGGCGCTATCGAGCAATCCAATGTCGATGCTGCGGAGGAAACACAGCGGCTGATCGAGCTCAGCCGGCATGCCGAGTCCGTGCAACGCGCCATCGCCATCTACGACCGCACGCTCGATACCGGCATCAATCGTATCGGCGACAACTGAGGCAACAAGGACACACCATGATCGACGCTCTCTATATCTCCTCCAGCGGCCTGCGCAGCCAGCAGGAACAGATCGACGTGATCTCCAACAACGTCGCCAACATGCAGACGCCGGGCTTCAAGCGGGGCCGGGTGAACTTCGCGGAAATGGCGGCCCTTCCCGTGGCGGGCCAGGTCGGTTCCCTGGAACAGCAGCATCGCGGCGCCGGCGCGCGCGTGGTGTCGACCAGCCAGGAGTTCGCCATCGGCGCGCTGCAACCCACGCGTGGCGCGCTGGATCTGGCGATCGACGGCAATGGCTTCTTCGAACTGGAGAACGCCAGCGGAAGCCGCTTCTACTCCCGCTCTGGTCAGTTCCGCCTGGATGACCAAGGCTATCTCACCGCGGTCAACGGCATGCGCCTGACAGCAGGTATCCAGATCCCGCAAGGCGCGAGTGACGTCAGGATCTCCGCAGAAGGCGAGGTCAGTGCGGTGCTCGATGGCGGCCCCGAGCCCACTGTGCTGGGCAGCATAGACCTGGTGAGCTTCGTTTCGACCGAAGGACTGGTAGCGGAGGGCGGCAACGTTTTCAGTGCGGGGGTGCGCGCGGGCGAACCCTTGCGCGGCACCGCCGGGCAGGACGGGTACGGCAAGCTTCAGCAGGGTTACCTGGAGATGGCCAACGTCGACATGATCGACGAAATGACGGGACTGGTGCTGGCGCAGCGTGCCTACCAGCTCAACGCTCGCGTCCTCCAGGCCTCGGACCAGGTCCTGGAAACCATCAACAACCTGCGCCGCTGATGAACGTAATTGCGCGCGTCTTCATCTTGCTGTTGGCCACGGTAAGCGCCCCGTGCCTGGCGATGCATACCGTATCGGGCGAGCAGCTGCTGGCGTGTGCGGAAGCATCGCTGCGGGAACGTAGCGCCTTGCTGCCCGGACGACTTGCACTCTCCGCAAGTGCAATGCCGGAACCTTCGCGCATCGAGGGTGAAGGAGAGATCAGGCTGCTGGCGCGCGCCGTGGATGGCGCGTGGCCCCGGCGCCGGGTTGGCGTGCCGGTGGAGATCCTGCGCGGTGATCACGTGGAGCAGACCCGAATGGTGTGGCTCTCGGTCCAGTGGTGGCAGCAAGTGGACGTGTACGCGCTGGACGCGCCATCCGGCACGGCGTTGAACGAGCTTCGGGTGCGCACCGATGAGGTCGACATGGCAGGAGCCGGCGAGCCAGCGGTTGCGTTGGACACGATCGTCGCTTTGGAGGACTGGCGTCTGCGGCGCTCGGTACGCGCTGGCGAACCGCTCATGGGTTCGGATTTTTCGCCAAGACCCGCGGTAAGCCGAGAACAGGCCGTGCGACTCTCGCTGCGCCAAGGTCCCGTTGCGTTGACGGTACCCGCCGTAGCGAATGGAGAGGGAGAGTTGGGGCAGTGGGTACAGGTTCTCGCGGAGGGTGCGGATCGCCCGGTTCTGGCCAGAATCGTGGCACGCGGCGAGGTGGCCATTGAACGGTAAGCGATACCTGAGAGAGGGCGCATGGGCGGCGATGCTGCTGGGCTGCATCGTGTTGCCCGCGTGGTCGCAACAGAGCATGATCGATGCGGACGCTTACCGTGGAATCGCGGCGGATCGACGCGCCTACCGGGAAGGTGACCTGTTGACGGTCAACGTCCTGGAGGCGGCCAGGGCACGCTCGGGAGCCGCAACCGACGCGAGCTCCGACATCCGGCTGAGTGCCGCGGCTTCCGCGAAGAACTATCAGGCACAGGCGCAGGGCGCCTTGTCTGCATCCAATAGCGGCGGCGCCGAGACCTCCCGCGTAGGCGAGCTGCGGACACAGCTCTCCGTGCGCGTGGCCGAAGTCCTGCCCGATGGCACGCTGGCCGTGGAAGGCGCGCAGTCGCTGGTCATCAATGGAGAAGACCAGCGAATCGTCCTCAGTGGGCTGGTCCGGCCCGACGACATCGAGTCCGACAACAGCGTCTGGTCGCATCGATTGGCGAACGCGCGCGTCGAGTTCAGCGGGAGCGGCGTGGTCAGCAGTTCGCAGCGACAGAGCGTTGTCTACCGCGTACTGAAATGGCTGAGGTTGCTATGACCCGCTTCGTCTTGTTGATCTTGTTGGCCCTCGTGCCGACGGTGGGTTGGACCACCAGCCAGGAGGTCAAGGTGCGCGACATCGCGCGGATCGCCGGTGTGCGCGACAACCCGCTGACCGGATACGGGCTGGTGTTCGGCCTCTCCGGTTCCGGCGACACCGCGCGCAATCGCGCCACCGTACAGTCCGTTGCCAACACGCTGCGCAACTTCGGTGTACAGGTAGATCTGACCGACCTGTCCAGCCGCAATGTCGCGGCGGTGCTGGTGACGGCCAAGCTGCCGGCGTTCGCCGAACCCGGGCAGCAGCTCGACGTGCAGGTTGCCTCTGCGGGCGATGCGCGCAGCCTCACCGGTGGAACGCTGATGCTGGCTCCACTGAGTGGGCCGGATGGCAAGGTGTACGCGATCGCCCAAGGCGCCATCTCGGTGGGGGGCTACCAGTTCGAGGCCATCACCGCGTCCGTACAGAAGAATCATCCCACCGTGGGATGGATCCCCTCTGGCGCAACCGTGGAGCGTGCCGCGTCGCTGGGCGTCGTCGGTGACGGGCGCTCACTGCAAGTGCTCTTGAACGAGCCGGACTTCACGACTGCCAACCGTATCGCGGGCGCCATCAACGCCGCCATGCCTGATTCGCTGGCACGGGCCGAGCATGCGGGCAAGGTGACGATCAGCTTCGATGCGCCGGTAGCAGACACCGTCGCGCAGATCTCGCGGATCGAGAACGTACTGGTCAGCCGCGAACGACGGGCCCGAGTGGTCATCAATGAGCGGACGGGCACGGTCGTCGCGGGCGGCGATATCCGCCTCGGCCAGGTCAGCATTTCCCATGGCGAACTCCGTGTGGAGATCTCGACCCGGTACAGCGTGTCGCAACCCGATGGCCTGCTTTCGCGTCCAGGCGATGGCGTGCGCAGCGTCGTCGTTCCCGAGAGCACGATCGAGACGCGCGAAGACACCGCACCGCTGGTGAGCGTGGCCGAAGGCGCCACGGTCGCGGATCTGATTTCGTCCCTGCGCACGATCAAGCTGAGCACCCGCGACGTGATCGCCGTCCTGCAATCGATCAAGGCCGCCGGTGCGCTCGACGGCGAGTTGATCATCCAATGACCCGGAGCCCGCATGTCTGACCTGACCATAGATGCCGTACGCATGGCGCTTAACCTGAACCAGCTGAAGGCCGAGGTCACCAGCTGGAACATCGTCAACGCCTCCGCGGTGGACGCACCGATGTTCGTCATCGACCAGAGCGCGACAGACGCGTTGCTCGGTGCGGCCGCGAACGGACCCACGAGCGTCATCCGGGACGCGCTGGCTGCGCCAAGCTCACCCACCATGGCCGTGGTGCATGAGCAGTACACCGCCGACAGGCCGTCGCTGGACCAGCTCGTCGCCGACTCCGTGTCGGCCGGCATGAATTACCAGGCGCTTAGCGAATCGTTGAGCCGGCATTTTGGCCTGATGCGCCTGGCCATCAGCGGAAGGAGCGGGGCATGAGCATTGACGCGATCCTGGAAGCCAGCCGGGCAGGGATGCAGAACGAGCGACTGCGGCTGGATCTCGCCAGTCGGCGCATTGCTGCAGCGAACCAGCCGATTGATCCGGCGGCACTCGGCTCGGGCGCCACATTTGCGCAGGCGTTGGGCACGGATCTTGGCGCTGGCCTTGGTACGCGTTCGGTGCTCGATCCCAAGCATCCGCTCGCGGACGCACAGGGCCGCGTGCATTACCCCGCTGTCGACATGGTGCAGGAGATGACCACGCTGCTGACCGCCAGCCGTGGCTACGAAGCCAACGTCCGCTCGTTCAACGTCCTGCGCGGCATGCTGCTGCGCGCCATGGAAATCGGAGCCAAATGATGAGTATCGACGCCATTGCCGCGCTCGGAGCGGCTTCCCTCGCCGAGGCACCGGCTTCGGCCATCCCGTCGCCGCGCGCCGATTTCGGTGCGGTCGTGGAACGAGGCGTCGCGTCCGCCAACGAGGCCCTGCACGCGGCCGATCAGAACGTCCGTCTGCTTGCGTCTGGCCAGGAGATCGCCACGCACGACGTGATGATCTCCCTGGAGGATGCCCGCATGCAGTTGATGTTGCTGTCGGAAGTGCGCAACCGGGTGGTCGAGGCGTACCAGGAACTGTCGCGGATGCAACTGTAAGGAATGACTGTCGTGTCTTCGATCAAGGCGTTTTATCAATCATTGGCCTCCGGAGCCAGGCGCGGCCTGCTGATCGGCCTGGTCCTGCTCGCATTGGCCACTGTGGCGGCCCTGTGGTGGATCTTCTCGCCTCGCGAGTCGCTGCTGTTCGGCAATCTGGAGGAAGCAGACGCGGCCGAGATTGCCGCGGCGCTGGAGGAGTGGAAGGTCCCGCACCACTTCACGCCGGATGGCACCGGAATTCTGGTCGATGAAGAGCAGATGCATGCCTTGCGCATGCGTCTTGTGTCCGCCGGTGTTCCGCGCGGCGGACACGTCGGTTTCGAACTGTTCGACGACAACGAGTTCGGCGTCACCGAGTTCGCCCAGCGGATCAACTACCAGCGGGCGCTGCAAGGCGAGATCGAACGCACGATCGCCACCGTTCCGGGCGTTCAAAGCGCGCGCGTGCACCTGTCCATCCGTCGCCCGGGGCTGTTCCTCGCGGACGAAGCGCAATCCAAGGCATCTGTCGCACTGACGCTGGTTCCCGGCGCCGCACTGGAACGCAAACAGGTGGCCGGCATCCGCAACCTCGTTGCCTCCGCCGTGGACGGACTGCAGCCGGAGTCCGTGGTCGTGGTGGGTCCTTCCGGCATGCAACTGCTCGGGGGCACCGCGCCGGACAGCATCGCCGAAAGTTCCGGTACGGCCGATGAGCTGGCCAGCGCACTCGAAGCGAAAATAGGCAAGGTGGTCGCGCACGCCCTTGATGGCCAGCAAGCGGCGATCTCCGTCAATGTGGCGATGAACTTCGATCGCGTGCACACCACCAGCGAACGCCTGCTGGGAACCCCGGGCAAGGAGCATGGGCTGCTGGTCCGGAGCAATCGCAATGGCGACCGTGCGCCGGAAGGGGCCACTGCCCCGGCAGGCTTGCTGAACGAGCAACTGGAGTACGCCCACGGCCGTGAGCGCCAGGAGGTGACCCGCGCTACGGGTGCCGTCGAACGGATCACCGTGGCGATCCTGCTGCCTTCCTCCGTGCCGGCCACCCAGCAGGCGCACCTGCGCCGGCTGGCCGCCGCTGCCGCGGGACTCGATTTCAAACGCGGGGATAGCCTGGAAGTGGCGGTGGCATCACCGCGCGTAGCGCCCGTCCAACAACCAAGCGTCGAAGCGTCATCGTCAACCGCCGTATCCCGTGCGACGTTGCGCGCGTTCGAAGGGGTGCCGTCAGTCCATCCGCTTTGGATGCTAGTCGCGTTGGTACTGGGGGCACTCGGTATGTGGGTACTGCGTGGCAAGCGCTCGGCGACGCCCCCCAAAGCGCTGAGCCATGAGGAAAGCGAGCAGGCAGCGCGAAACATCCGCGCATGGCTAGCGGGTGAAGTGCGTTGAGCGCGCTGGCGTTTCGTAAGGCTGCGCTGGTCGCAAGCCTCATGGATCATGACCAGCGCAGGCGCTTGTTCGCCAGTGTCCCTCGCTCCGCCGCGCGGCAACTGCGTCACGCGGTCAACGAGGTGGAACGTAGGGGATGGGCGCGAAGGGACCTGGTGGAACTGGCGCTGGGCCAGTCGCTGACCGCACTCGAAGGCCCTCCGGACTTCGGCCTGGATGAGCTGGTGCAACTTGCGGCTCGCGTGGACGCGCGAACGTTCGCGCGCATCCTTGCCGCCGCTCCGCTGCGCGATCACGGGTTCCTATTCTCGCTGCTGCCTTCCAGCTTCGCGGACAACGTCCAGTCGCACTTCGAAGAATTGCCTGCGATGCCGGAACGCCTGCGGTCCGCCGCGCTGGTGGCCGCGCGCGCGCAGCTGAAGGCGGAACCTGCATGACGAAGCCGCTCGTCCGCCGCCTGGATGCGACCGGCCTGGAGTTGCGCGCGTGGTCCAGCGATGAGCCAGCCGTGGATGCGCCCGTGCAGGAAGCGGCTGAACTTGCGCAGCAGCGCCTGATCGCGGCACAGCGCCAACAGCAGGATGAGCTGGAACGCCAGCGTGAACGCGGCTATCAGGCTGGCATGGCAGAAGGTCGATCCGACGCCGCCATGCAGGCGAAATCGGAACTGGCGTTGATGAAGAAGCGCCTTGAGGACGAATTGACGAAGGCCAAAAGCGACCTGGACACCGAAAAGGCTGGCTTGCAACTGCTCGCTGCCCGTCTCGAACAAGCGCTTGGTGAGGCAGAGCGGGAGGCAGAAGAAGCCGCCGTTCAGGCGGCGTACGCAGCACTGACGCGCCTGTTGGAGGCACGCGAAGCAGACGGCGAGCTCCTGCCTCCGCTGGTCCGCCAAGCGCTGGTCGATGCCGGCGGAGACACGCATGTGCTGTGGGTCAGCACGCAGGATCGCGACGCTCTGGGCGAACTGGCGGCCGTCGATCTGCGCGTCGACTCCACACTCAAGCGAGGCCAGATCCGCCTGCAGTCCCGTCTCGGCCATTACGACACCGGTCTGGATGTGCGCTTGGACCAGATCAAGCACGCATTCCTGTCTGGCCTCGCCGCGCATCGCCGCAAAGGAGAATCATGAGCCTGGGCGAACGGCTGCGTAGCGCTGTAGGAACGACGGAAATGCACCAGCGGCAAGGGCGCATCGTGGCGTTCGACGGCCTGGTCATCGAGGCCGAAGGCCCCGATGCGACGCTGGGCGAGTTGTGCGAAATCATCGACCGAGAAGGCGGGACGTCCATTCGCGCGCAAGTGGTCGGGTTCCGCAAGGAACACATGCTGCTGATGCCCTACGGCTCTGTGTCGGGTATCTCGCCGCGAAGCCTGGTCCGCGCCTGCGGCCATACGTTGGACGTTCCGGTCGGCGCAGCACTGCTCGGTCGGGTGGTGGATGCTTTCTGCCAGCCTCTGGACGATGGACCGGCGCTGGCGTTGTCCGATCGCCGTGCGTTGCATGCCGCACCTTCCAATCCCTTGCGCCGACGTGGGATCGACCGTGTCATGGAAACCGGCGTGCGAGCCATCGACACCTTGTTGACCCTGGGAGAAGGGCAACGTGTGGGTGTATTCGCAGGCAGTGGCGTCGGCAAGAGCACGTTGCTGGGCATGCTGGCGCGTCATGTCAGCGCGGACATCACAGTACTTGCGCTGATCGGTGAACGTGGCCGTGAAGTCGGCGACTTCATCCATGGTTCGCTCGGCGAAGGTCTGCAGCGTTCGGTCGTCATGGCGGCTACTGCCGACCAGCCGGCGCTGGTGCGCGTGCATGCCGTGCACGCGGCGCATGCCGTCGCCGAGTACTTCCGAGACCAGGGAAAATCGGTGTTGCTCGTGGTCGACTCGATCACGCGCTTTGCCATGGCACAGCGCGAGATCGGCCTCGCCATCGGCGAGCCCCCGACGTTCCGCGGCTATACGCCGTCTGTCTTCGGCTGGTTGCCGCGCATCGCAGAGCGCTGTGGCCATTGGGGCGAAGGCGCGATCACCGCGATCTACAGCGTCCTGGTCGAGGGCGACGACATGAACGAGCCCATCGCGGATCACATGCGCGCGATCCTGGATGGCCATATCGTCCTGGATCGCGGGCTTGCGGCGCGTGGACACCATCCGGCCATCGACATCCTCCAAAGCACGAGTCGCCTGTTGGGAGCTTTGGCGACACAGGAGGAGGAAGCGCTGGCATCCGAAGTGCGTCGTCACCTGGCCACGTATGAAGGGTCCCGCGATCTCGTCGAGCTGGGTGCGCACCAACGTGGCGTCAATACCACACTGGATGCAGCGATTGACCTCAAGCCAAAGCTGGATGCCGTCCTGCGCCAGGCGGCGCAGGACGCGTATTCCCGCAAGGAGGCGTTGTCGGCACTACGCCAGGCATTGGATGGCCAGCATGGATAAGGCCAGTGCGCGCCGCGCGGAAGTGCTGTCACGCTTGCGTCAGTTCGAACAAGACCTCGCCCATGCCACGATGCTGAGCGCCGCCCGCGACGCTCGCGATGCGCAGGACGCCCGCGATGTCCTGCGTGCTGAGGCCGAAGCCGTGGGAGGCTGGAAGGTGCCGTCGGCGAACGGCGGTGTCGTCGAACTGGCGGTCTATACGCATGCCGTGCAGATCGAAGCCGCTGCGATGGCGCGGTGCTCTGCAGCAAACGAAAAGGCGAGCGAGGCCGAGCGCGCACTGGATCTGGCTCGGGACGGCTACCGTCGAGCTCTGTTGGCCAAGGACGTGATTACTCGGCGCCAGCAGCGCATTGCGACCACGATGATGGCCGAAGTGGAGCATCGCGACGCCGATACCACGGGCGACATGTGGTTGGCCAGGAGGCGTCATGGATCCGATTGATCGTCGCGCTGCACCTTCGCCTCCCGTCGATGTACGCATCGAGCCCGGACAGCGGGAGGCGACGCGCGAGGGAGCGCGGGATCCGAGCGATTTTCGAGCATGGCTGGAGAGGACAGCCGAGGCTGCACCGTCGCCAAGCGCGGAGGCCGTCATGGTTGCGACCGCCTCCGACACCGTCGTGCAGGCTGTGGCCGGTCGTGCGGATTCCGTTGACGTGCTCTATCCGTGGACACTCCAGGCACATGCTCACCTGTCTCAGCTGGGCGGGCAGATGCATGGCGATCCCGCCCAGGTGTCGGCGGATGACGCCAGCGCCATGAACCCGACATCTTCAGCACGCACGGCTGTCGCGGCGCTGCCTGCCCAGTTCGCCACTCCCCCGTATGGGGCGCTCAATGACTTTCAGCTTCCGATCGTCGTCGGTGCGGCCTCCACTGTCCGCGGCTCGAATGCTTCGGTCAGCGTGTCAGACGCAAAGCCCTCCGATGCCGCCGGCACCGCCCTCGCTGCCTCCTGGTCCGAGCGCTTGTTGCGAAAGACAGTGGACGCCAACGGCAACACGACCTGGTGGCTGCGCGACTACGGTATGGGCTCCACCGAACAGGAAGCCCTCACGCATTCCCTCTCATCCCTGCCGCTGCAGCAACGTCCCCAACGCATCGTCATCAACGGCGTCGAAGTCTGGCGCGCCCCTCATCCCTTGCCGGAGCCCTGAGCATGGCTATCGACGCCATCGGATCCATCGTCAACAACGGAAGTGCCAGCACCGGAGGTCGCAATACCATCGACCAGGAGGGTTTCATCAAGCTTTTCCTGGCCCAGTTACAGTTCCAGGATCCGCTGGAACCGGTGGACAACAGAGAGTTCCTTGCGCAGCTCGCCCAGTTCAGCAACCTCGAACAGTCGCGCCAACTAAGCATGAACTCCGAAGCCCTACTGACGATGACATCGGCCAGTCAGGCACTGACCCTGCTCAACCGGAAGGTTGAGATCGCGCAGTCTGGAGGTATCAGCGTTTCGGGGACCGTCACAGCTATCCAGTTCACCGCGTCCGGGCCAGACCTGACGGTCGATGTGAATGGAAGCGTCCTCACCGGTGTCCGTCTTCCCCAGGTAAGCCTGGTCCGCCCCTAGGAGCTACACATGTTCCAAGCACTCTTCAACAGCCTGTCCGGACTCTTCAGCTTCTCCCGCAGTCTGGATACGGTCAGCAACAACGTTGCAAACATGAACACGCCAGGCTTTCGCGGTAGCGACTCATTCTTCGAGAACATCGCTGGCGAACATGGCGCTCGCATCACCGGGCAGGGCATGCGTACCGGCGCCGGCGACATGCGCCAGACCGGAAATTCGACCGACGTCGCAGTAGAAGGAGGGGGCTTCTTCGTCTTGCGCGATTTGAACGGTTCGCTGCACTACACCCGTGCTGGGCAGTTCATCTTCGATGAGCAGGGCATCCTGATCGACAGCGTCAGCCGTTTCCAAGTGATGGGCATCGACCAGCATGGCAACCTCGCACCGGTCTCGCTGGAGGGACAGCGTACATTGCCGGCCCAGGCCACGACGCGGGTGACGTTCAGCGGGAACCTGCAGCCTGACGACGACCCCCACGAGATCACGGTAGCCAATATCTACACGGCAGCCGGCGCAAGCCAATCGCTGAAGATCAAGTTCACCAAGAACCCCGATCCGGCGCTGCCGCGTAGCTTGCTGGTCACGATCACCGACGCCACCGGCGCACAAATATCCAGCGGTGAGTTGCGCTTCAGTGCATCTGGCTTCCTCGAGCCAGGCTACAACACGCTCACTGCCCAGCTGACCGTGGAAGGTGTCACCCAAGAGCTGACGTTCGACTTCGGGGTCCCGGGAGCGTTTCAGGGTACGACGCACATGCAGAGCATCGCAACCAACATCGGCGGCACGGTCGCCGATGGCCGGCCCGTCCTCGGCATCACCACCCTGCAGTTTGACGACAAGGGTGTGCTGCAAATGACCTACAGCGCCAATGAGAAACGCCAAGGTGCGCGCCTGGCGCTTGCCTCGTTCCATAGCGAGAGCCTGCTGGAGCTCCGCTCTGGCCGACTTATCTCGGACGCTGACGCACAGCGCAGCGAGCTTGGAAGAGCAGGAGAGGGGGTGTTCGGGCGAATCCACGGCGGGAGTCTTGAGATGTCCAACATCGACCTGACCCAGGAGTTCGCCGACATGCTGATCATCCAGCGCGGCTATCAAGCCAGCTCGCGAGTGATGACGGTCAGCAACGAAATGATCGAGCAGCTGTACAACAGCACGCGGGGAGGCTGATGCCAATGCGGCGAATCTGTTGGCAGGGGGCCACACGTGCACGCTGGCTGCGGGAGCGCATGGAACAGCGGCTCACGCACTGGTGGCATGGCTGGTTCAGTGGCGACGGCCTTCTGGAGCTGCAGCTGCATGCAAGCCCGCTTCTGCCCGCGCACTTATCCGGCTTGGAATGGCACTCTCTTCGCCACGAGGACCAACAACTGATGCTGGGGGCTCCCGTTGGCGTCTGCGACGAGTTCGCTGCGCGTGCGTTGTGCATGCCCGACGACGAGCCCAGCACATTCACCCACGATGTCGCCATGGCCTGCCGAGACGATCTTGTCGCGTCGCTGTGGGGTGAGGGACCGCATTCCTTCCTGCCGCGCGACGAGCGTCCGGCTCTCTGGCAACTGGACCCTCGCCATGGCGGCCTACTGTTCCAGCTCAAGGGATTGTCGGGCACGGCCTGGATCTGGATGAACCAGGGCTGGTGTGAAGCGCACGGTCCCGAGCCGGCAACGCGAACATCAAGTGTCCTGTCGGACAGGCGTGCGGCAATTGGGGGGAGCGCGCTGCGTTTGTCTGCGCATATCGATCTTGGCCAGATAACGCTGGCCGATTCCCTTGGATGGTCCGTCGGTGAGGTGCTGCTGACCGACATTCCGCGAAATGCGAACGTCGCGCTGTCAGTCAACAAAACGTTCGTGACCAATGGCGTACTCGGACAGGCTGGCGCGAACCGGCACGTCACCATCACCTGAAAGTCCTCTCGTTAAGAAGAAACCACCATGAATGCAGAAGTTGTCGGAAGCGGCAAGGACGTGAGCCTTGTCGGACACGTGAATGTCTCCCTGGTCGCACAGATCGGCCACGCCGAGCTGACGGTAGAGGAACTGTTCGCATTGAAGAAGGGCGATGCCGTGCGGCTGGAGGAGGGGAGCGACGCGATAGTGACGTTGCTGCTCAATGGCAGGGCGGTAGCCCTGGGTGAGCTTGTCTGCGTGGACGACAGACTCGGCGTCCGTATCACCGAACTGGCATGAGCGATCTAGCGGCCGTACAGAGCCCAATTCCCTATCGGGCCGAAGCCACAATCAGCAGCGGCGAGCTTACGAGCACGCTGGTCGCCACGATTTTGCTTTTGGCGGCCTTCCTTGCGCTGGCGCTGTACGCGAAAAAGCGAGGCTGGTTGCAGAAGCTGACGACCCTGGGGTCTGTCGGTCAAACCGGCAAACGCGGGCGGTTTCAGGTCAGTGCACAACGCATCAGTCGCATGACGACGGTCTACAGGATCGAGGATGGCGCCCGCGCTTGGCTGGTGGTGGAGTCGACGGGACAGATTGCGGTCTCTGCGATAGCGGACACCGAGGTGGAGGAGGGCACTCATGGAGCGCCGTGACCGTCGTCTGATCCTGCCTGCGCTGGGTGCGCTACTGCTGATGTTGCCGGTGTGGGCGATGGCAGCGGATCCCGCCACGGAAGCCCTGGCATCCGCCAGCCGCCAGGATTTCGCGCCAGCACTGCGAACTTTCGTCATCCTGAGCCTGTTGTCCTTCATCCCGGTTCTTCTGATAGGGATGACGTCTTTCACCCGCATCATCGTGGTGCTCGCGCTGCTACGGCACGCGTTGGGCATTCCGCAGACCCCGCCCAACAGTGTGCTGATCACGTTGGCGTTGTTCCTGACCCTGTTCTCGATGGGGCCAGTGCTTGGCAACGTGCACCAGCAGTCACTGGTGCCGTACCTAGCCGACGATATCTCGGCCACCGAGGCGGTGGCACGGGCCAGGGATCCGATCCGCGACTTCATGATCCGCCAGACGCGTGAAAGCGATCTGCTCGCCGTCGTGGAGATGGCGCGTGAACCCGCCCCCAAAAGACTCGATGACATCAAGTTCACTCACTTGGCAGCGGCGTTCCTTCTCAGTGAACTGAAGACGGCCTTCCAGATCGGTTTCGTGATCTTTCTGCCGTTCCTTCTGATCGACCTGGTGGTATCAGCGGTATTGATGGCCCTCGGCATGATCATGTTGCCGCCAACGACGATCAGCCTGCCGTTGAAACTACTCTTGTTCATCCTGATCGACGGCTGGGTGCTCGTATCACGTACATTGCTGGGCAGCTTCTGGTCCTAGCGCATGGCAATCGAGGATGCCGAGCAGGAACTCTGGCGCCGCTACCATGAAGATGAAGACGCAGCCGCTCGAGACTATCTGTTCTTGAAGTACGCGCCTTGGGCGCGGCGAGTCGCGGGCGGTGTCATGGGCAGGGTGCCATTACGCGGCATGGAATGGGCCGATCACGTACAGAACGCCCAGATCGGACTGCTGGAAGCAATGTCGCGATTCGACGTTCGGCGTGGCATCGAATTCACGGCATTCGCGAAGCCGCGCGTGCGAGGCGCCATATTCAACGGCATCCGTGCGTTCATGCGCTCGCCGGCAGACAGGTCAATGGATACGGTTGCGAGCGACCGAGCGCAGTCGCTATGGGAAACCGACGACCAGGATCCGCTGGACGGCTTCATAGACGCCGTGGTCGGTCTGAGCCTGGGGTACTTCCTGGAAAATGGGAGTGATGCGGGAGATGTTGACAGCCTCAGGATCGATCGGCTGCTTGGCGACGTCTTGCTGGATCTTCCGTCACGACAGAGACAGATCGTGATCGCGCATTACTTCCATCATCGCCAGTTCCAGCAGATCGCCGAAGACATGCATGTCACGAAGGGGCGCGTTTCACAACTGCACAAGAGCGCGCTCGCCGCGCTACGGGATGCTCTTAGGCAGCGGAACGCCGTTAGAGACAGTTTCTTCTGACGTGCTCAGCGATCGTTGACCTTTGTCTGCGAAGCGAAGAAGAGTAGAGAGCTTGAGGAGTGTTTGACGCGCTGAAATCGCCCCATTCCTAAGTGCTTGATCTAGTTGATTCTGGTGAAGCGGGGAGGGGAGTTTGTGGCCTATCTGACAGCCAACAACTTGCCGCGCTGTTGATGAAGTGACGGCAATCGCCTCACATACTGGCAATGTCGCCACAACATGCCCCGCAATTGACGATAGATCCATGAGGCCACTTGTCTGCCGTAGACTCGACCCGCGTGCTCACGCCTCGGGCACTTGCGGTTGCCTAGATCGGGGCGATGCCGTACGTAACGGCAGTCTTATCAATCCAGCGGCGCACCGAGGGTGTGATCAGGGTATGGATTGAGCCGCTGCCGCAGCCCGTCTGACTCTTGGCACCTCGCGAGACGATGCCCGCCAGTACATAGCGCGCCTCCAGCAGCTGTTTGCCTTTGGCATCCAGCTCGTCATCAAACAGGCGCCAGAACGCCCCGCCGCCGCTGTCACCTTTGCAGGCATCGGAGTCGGCCTCAACAACTATCTTGTCTGGACCTATCCACTGTCCAGGCCCGATCACCATTTCGACTATACCCGCCATCGGTGGATGACAGTCATAGATGGCGCTGTCGGGCCGACGCTGAGCATCGAATCCGTTGCAATCGCTGGTTAAGACGGTTGCAAAGCCATGCAGCCGTTGACGTGCCAGGTCGCCATCGGCAGTACGTTTGCCGTATCCCACGACATTGACTAGGCCGCCCGGACCTACAACAGAGGTGGCCGGCAGCCGCGCCACATCAACGGATATAGGCTTTTCGAGCACCAGGATGGTCAAATCCGGTCGGCCAGGAGCGTGAGCACAGGGATTCTGCTCATCGAACGGTACGACCTTGGGCGCGGCCAGGGAGTAGTGTTGCCCCGTCTTCGTTAGCTGACCAGTATTGACGCCAGTCGCCAACGAGGGGCGATGCTGCTTGCCCTCACAGAAGCAGTGGGCCGCCGTGAGCACCATCCTGGGTGCGATGGCCACTCCTGAGCATGCATAGGTTTTCGATATGCGTACCGCCACGACCGAGGCATGGTGGTCATCATCGGCCTTAAAGCCATTCAGGATGTACTTCTGATTGGCGCCCAAAGTTTTGTCCAGCAACTTATCCCTAAGATTGCTGGCCAGCGCATTGGGCGCTGCCGGCTTTGCGTCGCCGGTGAATTTGTGCAAATGCTGCGCGCCCGCCTTAGCGTTCGGCGCAGCCGCCTCTGCAGTGGGGACGACAACGACCCCACCCAGGAAGGCCATTGCAAAGGCAAGCGTCCAGCACCGAATCATGGCGTTGCGAAGGATGAGGGTGGTTCTTTCACATAAAAACCCTCTTCCGGAAAGTCCCTGGCACGTGTGGCATCGACATGGTCGGTCTCGAAGGGCGATTCGAGTTCAGCCTCCCTGGCGGCGCGTGCGGCGGTGCGCTGATCGGTCAACGCCTTGTCGTACAAAGGCAGTCCATCTTCCCGCTTGTAGGTCGGCGGAGCTGCACCTTCGGCTTTACGTGCATTCCACCAATCTCGGTAGGCGCGCACGGACTTCAGGGCCGCTGCTTCGGCTAGGACGGCTGCCGACACCTTGCCTTCTCCTGCCAGTGCTTCCTTCTCGCTATTGGCTTCCCGCTGAGTCGGGATCACTGCCACGTTGGCGGCCTGAACGATCTTCTCCTTGTGCGGTTCAAGCAGTTTCGAGAGCGTCCTGAAGAAGGCTGAGCCATCGGTGCTCTCGGTACGAGCTACCCATAGCGTCCGGGGATTCTCCACCTTGCCGGATGACTTCGGGATCACAATCCATGGACTGGTGGGCGCCAACGCGTCGGCGGCACGCGGATAGAGCCGCAGATAAGGACCCTGGTCGGCCACTATGATCCGCCCAAAATCGAAGGTGACGGCAGAGGTGGTGCTTTTGATGGATTCGCCGGTAAGACTGGTGGTGCCGGGTGCGGTGAACGCGAGCGTGAGCACCACGTCGCTCCCCTTGGTGCGGGCGCGCTTGGCATCAAGTGGCTTCTCGATCAGCAACGCCCGCGTAACGATGCGAAAGGCTGTTGTATCGGCTTGGTCATCGGTGATGACTTCGCCTTCCCAGAAAAAGTCTACGTTGCCCGCAATGTTGGCTTGACGCGACAGTTCCTGCTTGATGAGACCAGCTACAACGGCAGCTTCTTGACCCCGTGCCGCAGCGCCAGATGCAGGTGGCGAGGTGACGGATGCGCTCCACGCCAAGTCGCCGCCAATGACTTGGAAGCACGGTTCTTGATCACTATCTATCGCACTGCGCAGAAGAATCGGTGCCAGCGCCGTCTTGGTCACAGCCTTGCTCTCCCCGGCCTTCTTGATGGCATTGAACAACTTGCTTGGCGGTTCTCAGATCACGGGGCAACTTGTAGGAGCCTCAACAAATCTGGGGCGGTTGTTGGATCCAAATGAGGCGATTGTTGAGCGTAGCGGGGGCAGATTCGCTGCGGCAATCAAGGAGGGCCTTTCAGGAACCAGCCCAGTGTCTGACGCGCTGAAATCGCCCCATCCCTAAGTGCTTGATCTGGTTAATTCTGGCTAAACCGATGGGGAAAGTTGTTGACCTTTTTGCAGCCAACAACTTGCCGCGAGATTGATGAAGTGACGGCAATTGCCTCACCTATAGGCGATGTGCCTACAACCTGCCTCCGAAATTAACGATTGAGCCTGTGGGGCAACTTGTCTGCCGAAGAGCCGAGCCGCCTGTTGAGGCCTCAGGGGCTTGCGGTTGCCACGACAGGGGCGATGCCGTAAGTAACGGCAGTCTTGTCGATCCAGCGGCGCACCGCGGGTGTGATCAGGGTATGGATTGAGCCGCTGCCGCAGCCCGTCTGACTCTTGGCACCTCGCGAGACAATGCCCGCCAGTACATAGCGCGCCTCCAGCAGCTGTTTGCCTTTGGCATCCGGCTCGTCATCGAAAAGGCGCCAGAACGCGCCGCCACCGCTGTCCCCTTTGCAAGCATCGGAGCCGGCCTCTACAACTATCTTGTCTGGACCGACCCACTGTCCAGGGCCAATCACCATCTCGGCCATGCCTGCCGTCGGTGGATGACAGTCATAGATGGCGCTGTCGGGCTGACGCTGTGCATCGATTCCGTTGCAGTCGCTGGTCACGACGGTGGCAAAGCCATGCAGCCGTTGACGCGCCAGGTCGCCATCGGCAGTACGTTTGCCGTATCCCACGACATTGACCAAGCCACCCGTACCGACAACAGGGGTGGCTGGCAGCCGCGCCACATCAACGGGCAGGGGCTTTGCGAGCACCAAGATGGTCAAATCCGGTCGGCCAGGGGCGTGAACACACGGGCTCTGGTCATCGAACGGAACTACCTTGGGTGCGGCTAAGGCGTAATGTTGACCTGTCTTGGTTAGCTGGCCGGTATTGACGCCGGTCGCCCACGAGGGGCGATGCTGTTTGCCCTGACAGAAGCAGTGAGCCGCCGTGAGCACCATCCGGGGTGCGATGGCCACGCCTGAGCAGGCATAGGTTCCCGATATGCCTACCGCCACGACAGAGGCGTGGTGCTCGTCGTCGGCCTTGAGGCCTTTCAGGATGTACTTCTGATTGGCTCCCAAGGTTTTGTCCAGCAATTTCTCCCTCAGGCTTCGGGCCAGCGCATAAGGGGATGCTGGCTTTGCCTCGCCCGTGAACTTGGGCAGATGCTGCGCATCCGCCTTGGGTCCCACAGCCTCTGCAGCGGGAACGACAACGACGCCACTCAGAAGGGCGATCGCAAAAGCGAGCCTCCAGCGCCGATTCATGGCGTCGCGAAGGAATCGGGCGGTTCTCTCACGTAAAAGCCATCCTCGGGAAAGTCTCTGGCACGTGTGGCATCGACATGATCAACCTCGAAGGGCGACTCCAGCTCAGCTTCCTTGGCGGCGCGCGCGGCGATACGCTGATCGGTCAGTGCCTTGTCGTACAAGGGCAGTCCATCCTCCCGCTTGTAGGTCGGCGGAGCTGCACCTTCTGCTTTGCGCGCATTCCACCAATCTCGGTAAGCCCGCACGGACTTCAGGGCCGCCGCTTCGGCCAATACGGCCGCAGATACCTTACCTTCCTCGGCCAACGTTTCCTTCTCGCTGTTGGCTTCCCGCTGGCTCGGGATTACGGCCACATTGGCGGCCTGAACGATCTTCTCCTTGTGCGGCTCAAGCAGTTTCGAGAGCGTCCTGAAGAAGGCAGAGCCATCGGTGCTCTCGGTGCGCGCTGCCCATAGCGTCCGGGGGTTCTCCACCTTGCCGGAGGATTTCGGGATCACAATCCAAGGACTGGTAGGTGCCACGGCATCGGCAGCCCGCGGATAAAGCCGCAGGTAGCGGCCCTGGTCGGGCACCTTGATCCGCCCAAAATCAAAAGTGACGGCAGAGGTGGTGCTCTTGATGGATTCGCCGGTAAGACTGGTGGTGCCAGGGGCGGTGAAGGCCAGCGTGAGCACTACATCGCTACCCTTGGCACGTGCGCGCTTGGCATCGAGTGGCTTCTCGATCAGCAGCGCCCGGGTAACGATGCGAAAGGCCGTCGTATCGCCTTTGTCATCGGTGAGAACCTCGCCTTCCCAGAAGAAGTCGACGTTGCCGTCGATGTTGGCTTGGCGCGCCAGCTCCTGCCTGATGAGACTGGCCACCACCGCGGCCTCCTGGCCGGGCGCGGCGGCGCTTGACGCCGGCGAAGCGGTGGCAGGCACACTCCATTGCAAGTCGCCACCAATGACCTGGAAGCACGGTTCCTGATCACTATCGATCGCGCTGCGCAGAAGAATCGGGGCTAGCGCCGTCTTAGTCACGGCCTTGCTCTCTCCCGCCTTCTTGATCGCGTTGAACAACACGTCAAACCCTAGGGAGATAGCGCTGCTGGCCATGCCCTCCAGGATTGGGCTCAAGCCACTCAGGTTGGGATCAGCGCCCACGGTCAGGCACGCTCCTTGGCGTACCAGCATGCGAGGTTCGCGTTCCATCCAGGAAGCCGCCTCTTCCGCGTGCTTGATCAGCGTCTTTGGCGTATCCGCCGCATGTGCCGAAGGAGTTCCAAACAGGATCGTCGCTGCGAGCAGCGCGCAGGCATGCAGTGCTTTCACGTTATCCCCTCAGTGCAAGACATGGCTGGGTCCACCCCGACCCAACCCAAGCTAGGGTGCGCCATGGACGTTCTAAATGCATTTACAAATGCGGGTTCGGCGAATGGAGGACCTGGCCCGTGCTTAGCCGGACTACATAAGAAGGGGACGCGAAGCTGGCCGTTCACCACGTCGCTCCACACGGACAGTTGCCACCGGGGATTTCTGCTCAATCCAATTCAGGCGGATGGCCCTCAAGCGGCCGGATCCACCGACCATCTCCAGAATCGGCCATGCGGCGCGTGGGATGCTGGCATCCAGTTTGACGCCCAAATCGGCGTGCAAGCCGTACGCGTAGGCTCGCGTGAGGATCTTGGCCAGCGCGTCGGCAAGATGCCCGCGTCCCCGGATCTGATCCATGGCCGTGGAGCGGGCGGCCTGCAACGAGTAGGACGCCAGGACCGAGCCGCCCGGTGCGCCCAAATGTGCGG
The DNA here is from genome assembly GCF_014851805.1 of Pseudoxanthomonas sp. PXM02. Classification (GTDB taxonomy): domain Bacteria; phylum Pseudomonadota; class Gammaproteobacteria; order Xanthomonadales; family Xanthomonadaceae; genus Pseudoxanthomonas_A. The sequence goes on along the minus strand of NZ_JACVAK010000001.1, from coordinate 49,113 downwards.
TGGCCTGATCCAGCACGTGTCCGCAGAAGGCCGCAATGTGCGCATCGACGGTGGAGAGGTTGAGCCACATGGCCGAGCCGCTCTGGTCGCGGGGTTTGATGAAGCAGTCCGGTCGCAGGAACACGTTCTCTCGCAAGGTGGCACTGGCTTCAAGCGCGTTGGCATCCACCAACTCGAACGGGGTCCGACTTTCCGGCGGCAGTGCGTCCACCACGGCTTTGGTGGCCTCACACAAGAGCGGATACATCGTGGCAGGCAGCGGTGCCAGGGTCAGCGGACGCTCGCCACCCCAGCAGGACCAGCCCCAGAAGTGACGCGGTGCCGGATCGGCGCTGGGCCCGCTGAAGATCTCAATCACCAAAGGCGTATCCGTGTCGGTGCGTTGCAAGCGCGCGGGCGGGGCCGCCAAGGCCGCAAACCCCTGGTCCCACGCCGTGCAGTTGGTCGGAACGCAGATCCATCGCCCGGCGCGCCGGCGTTGCGCCCATGCCTGGTAGTCCTCCAGCCAGTCCTGGGCCTTGTCCGTGGGGAAGTCCCACATATGCACGCTGGCCACGACAGCATCGAAGGGATCATGCCCGCACGCACAGACGCCCAGACGGGCGTGGTCATCAAAGCGGGCGTGATAGGGCGCATCGCAGTGTGGACAGGTGTGTTCCAGCGGCTGCCGGTGCCAAGGACAGTGCGTGATGGAGGGCAACTGGAACAGCGCGCAGTGGTAGCCGTGAGCCGCGCACTGCGGGCACTGTCGCAGCGGGCGCGGCCGACGTCCGAACAGATCGCCGGTTTGCACGGGCGACCATTGCTGCGGGTTCCAGTAGGCGGCCATGTTCGTGTCCTGCAGATGCAGGCGACGCAGGAAGGTGGACCTGGCCTGGGTCGGCGTCTGGGTGGCCAGCAGCACATCGGTGACCTGGCGATTGCGAAACCCCAGTGTGCTAGTGACTTGCGAGGGCAGCGGTGTGGCCAGGCGGGTCACGCGATGGACCAACCCGAATCCGGACAGATAGGGGTAGGGCTCAAGCTCGGCCCCCAGCGCGGCCGGCAACGCCGGCCGCGCGTGGATGATCTCTGCCCAGCCCATTACGCCGCGTCCTGTTCCACCGGCTGCCGCAGGCTGTCCGGCAGGCGGATGCGCGCCCGCACGAACTCCAGGCGCAGGTAGCCGGTGGCCAACAGAGCGCTGCGCACCTGCTCGGCGGTCAGCGCCTTGAAGCCTTCCTGCCGAGCGGCCACCTCGGAGAGCAGGTAGTGCACGGCCAGGGTGAAGGTGGCCATCGGCCAGGCCTCACTCTCCGGCAGCTGGTACGCCTTCCTCAGGGCCTTCATCTCCGCCACGATCAACCCCGCCTCCGAGGCGAGCGTCCAGCCCCGGTCGAATGCCTCGCGTGCGAAGTAGCGGGTGAAGGGCATGTCCGGCGTGGGCCAGGTCACGCTCTTGTCGTAGCGAGAGAGCGCATGGGCAATCTCACGCAGCCCCATCAACGGCTGGAACGGCATGGTGTCCATGAACCAGCGACGCACGGTGTGGGAGGGACGGTCCAGCCAGTCATCACCGATGTCCACGCCTTCGGCATCGCTTTGGCGCACCAGCACCAGGAACAGGCTCAACCTGTCATCGGCCAATTGCGCGTCCAGGTCTTCCAGGTACTGGAACTCGCCATCGGTGATGCGCTGGGCGTTATCGATGAACAGCACCATGCGCCGCACGCGCGCCTGCCCACAGCGCGTGCGGATGAAGTTGCGCATCCGGTCCTGGGCCAAGGTGGGCTCTACCCGCAGCGCGGTGGAGATGTTCAGGCGGTAGTTCATCACGCCCCAGAAGGCGCGATCGCTGCGGCGCATGCCGCTGGGCATCAGCATGCGGGCAGCCACCCCGATGGGCTGCTTGTCCGGCCCGATAAGCCAGCGCGAGGCGTTGTCGGTCAGGTACTGCTGGGCGGTGGATTTGCCCAGTCCGCCGCCACCGTAGGTCGAGCAGCCGTGATGGCCCTGGCTGATGTTGGTGACGATGAAATTGGCCAGTCGCGTGGTGGTTATGGTGTTGATCTGGTAGCCATTGGTGATGAAGATCGGATGCGGTTCGTCGGACATCGGGAACTCCGGCAAGAAGATAAAAAGGCAAGCAACTGGGCCGTGCGAGGTCATCGTCGGCTCAGTCGTCATCGAGGCTGATCCAGCCGCCCGGCGGCACGCGGGGGGCCTGCGGCAACACCGGGTTTTGCCCCGTCGGCGGTTTGCCGGCGTGCAGTTGCTCCATGCGCGCCAGTTGGTCCACCGCTTGCGAGGAGCTGGTCGCCTGCGCGCGCAGGAAATCCACGTATGCCTTCACCGCGCAGTCCGCGCCGGCGATCGAGAAGTCCCTGCGCAACTTGGACCACTGCATGACCAGCTTGCGCGTGGTCTCATCGTGCAGTGTGCGATTCCATGGGGCGGCGGCGCGCACCACGCACATCGGGGCCGTCACCGAGCGCATCAGCACGATCGTGCGCAGATCGTGGCGGTCGACCCGGGCCAAGACCCGCTGGCCGATCATTTCCCATTTGCTGTCCAACTCCGTGCTGCGATAGCGCACGTAGGCGTAGTTCACGTGGGGCATCACGCCCCGGGCGCGATTGCCGTGCACGACCAGGGGGATCAATACACTGCTCATGGCCGCCGCATCGTCCCGTCCGCTGTCCGGGGCGAAGTCGAATGCCCGGCGCTGCTGCATCTGCAGGAACTGCAGCGGCGTCAATTCGCCCAATGCCGGATGCGGGGTGGCGTTGTAGTTGGCGATGATCACTTCCAGCAGCTCCTCGAACAGATGGAGCTGGATGGGGTGATCGCCCGGGGCGAAGTTGCTGATGCGGATCTTCTTCTCGCCCAGGCGCGTGGCTGGCTCAAAGCCGCCGGGCACATCGCGCAGCGCACCTCGCTCCAGGCGGGAGAACAGCTGCTCCACGATCGGGCGCGAGCGCGGTTCGTGGGCCCGGCCAAAAACCAGCATGCCGCCACGTGCCCGCGTGATCCCCTGTTCCAGATCCGCGGCCAGATGCGCCTTGGCGTTGTCCATGGCCACCGAGCGCGAGCGCCAGCCACTGAGCGCGCCCAGCAGGCCCGAGGGCAAGCCGGCGCCAGGGGCGTATTCCAGGCCGGGAATGGTCAGCGTGCGGCGCTCCCATGGGCGCAGGCTCACCGCCAGACACGCGGCCACATCCAGGTTGTTGTAGGCCCGTCCCACGCGCAGCGTCCACCCCACGATCGCCCGCGAGGTCACCTCGACCTCCACCAGTAGCCACATCGAGGTGATCTCGGCCTTGGCTACGCCTCCGTTGGGCAGGGCCACGGCCAGGACCGCTTCGATATCGATGCGATGGCCATCCAGCTCGGTGCGGGTAAAGGGCGTGGACCGGAAGATGTCCTGCAGCCGGGTCACCTCCGGCACCTCGGCATCCCAGTCCCCGCCCGTGACCTGCATCCGCCGACTACGCAGAAAGCGGAGCAGGGCACGCCGGCCCTCGTCGGGCTGGTTGAGCGGATAGTGGTCGGCCAGATCCCGTCGCCTGAGCTCGGCCACGATCTGCTTGTGCAGACGCAAGAACACCTTGGGCGGGCGCCCCGGGGGCAGGGGGTGATCAAAATCGTCGACCCACTTGCGAATGGACGGCTGCGCGCCCAGCAGCCGGGTCATGGCGTGGGCACCGGCCAGGCGCGGCATCTGCGTGGCGCTCTCGCCCAGCGGACGACGCTGGTAGGTGCCCCACGGCACGCAGACCCGGTAGCCGTATGCCTGGCCATCGGGCGCGATCTCTGGTGCCAGGGTCACCATGCTGCGCAGGCGCTTGCGGCAAAGATGGTGCATACCGGCCGCGCGGGAGAGCGAGAGCTCCCCGGTCAGCACGGCGGTGATGGCCGCGCACGCTTCGCGATAGCGCGCGCGCAGGCCTTCGGCCAACTCGTGCTCCACCGGGCGGTACCACTGCGTCAGGACCTGCGGGTCGTAGACCATGCTGGGCTCACGCATGGGGCACCTCCAGCACCGCATCCACGCCGCCGGGCTGGTAGTCGACCAGGCGCACGCTGCCCTCATGCACCATGGCCGCTACCACGGCCCGCACGTGCGAGGGCTCGTAGTCCAGCGCCTTGAGTAGGCTGGACAGGTTCATCCGCTCCACGTTGCGCATCAGCCCCTCGATACGAGCGCGGATCATCGAGCGGTTCAACAGCCGGCCGTACTGCCAGACCAGGGGCAACAATTCGAAGGCGGTGGCCAACCAGGTCCGGCTGGACAGCAACTCGTCCTCGGTCACGAAGTGCAACGTGATGCCCTGGCGCTGGGCGGCAGCCTCCAGGACGCTGCGATCGCGAATGGACAGCGTGCCCACGGTACTGCCCACGGTGCCGCTGTCGGGGATCACCAGATAGAACGCCTCTTGGCCGGTCTTGCTGCGCGTCCAGAAGGTGATGTCGATTTCGTGCTTGTCCGAGACCTTCAGGCGGCGCGGACGCTCGATGTAGTGGCTCAGGGTGGGATCAAATTCCAGGCGCAATGCCAGCGCCACGTTGACCATGTCGGCGATCATGGCAATGCGTTGGTTGCGCGGAGAGAAATAGACGAACACCTCGCGCCGACTGCGCTCGCCACGCTTGAGCGGGCGAGGGTGATAGGGCAGGTGCGGCGTGGTGGCATGGGCCTGGATTGGCGCCGATTGGGTCGCTTTGGTTCCTGCGGTCATGACAGATCCTTGGCGCATCCGTTGCAGATGCGCGCATAGGGCTTGGCCGGCGCGCGGCCAGCCAAGCAGTTCAGGGAAGGGGACTGCTGCCGGGGCAGACAGGCCGACGGACTAGCGCAGCGTGCGCAGGCGCAGGCGATAGCTCAGGATCTTGCCGGTGAGCCGGTCCTGACGTATCTCTAGCTCGTAGTGGTGCCCGCTGGGCAACTGCACCTGGGCCACACTGCACAACGGCGGGTCCTCCTCCCAGGCAGAGGCCGCAGCGCAGGGGGTACGCCGCTGACGCTGGCGCAGCGCAAGCACCGCCTCGGCCGTGTGGCCGCGACGGGGCAGGGGATGGGGTTGGAATTGAGGCATGTTGGACACTCGGGTAAGGCTGCCGGTAGGCAGCAGTTGACCGTTCCCCGTAAAAGTGCCAAGCTCAGAGAACGCGATAGCTTCTGAAGTCTCGGCGGGACCCTTGCAGGGGTCCCGTTTCTTTTTGGGGTTCCTGAAACTGAGTTGTGAGTGTTGGGCGTTGGTCGGTACGGCGTGCTCCTTTGGCCGGGATGGCCTGATCAACCAGGGATATGACCCGCCAAGGGCGGGTAAACCAAACCTCTAGGTCTGCGGAACTTCGCCAGCGGCAGGGTGCCCGCTCACGGCGTTATGGCGCAGCTGCGCCAACCACATGGCAATGTCTTTGCTTAGGGCGTATTTGCCGCGACGGCCGGCAATGGTGAACACCGGGACCGGTAGCCGCCCGCGCGCCATGGCCTGTCGGAAGGCGTCCTGAGAGGGGTAACCCAGTGCTTGGCGCAACTCGTCTGAGCCTACGACCGGGCCATAGCGCTGTAGCAGACCCTGCTCAAATTCGCTGGCCAGCACCGCGAGAGGCTCGTCGTCACGCTCTGTCATGCCTGAAGGGTAACCATTGCCTCTGGCGCCGACCAGAAGTCAAACTGCGCCCCCGATTTGACTCGGTCCCCCGATGCGCCTGCCTGATGGTGTAAAAGAGGTGCGCCTCTACAGCTCGGTGCGAGTAGCGACCGTGCTGCGGTGGGCCGCCAGTGATCACCCTCGAGCCCCGTCAGCCGCCTTGGGCGTGGTGAAAGTAGCCCGTTGGTTCGAGGGGCTGCGCGCACATGTGGGGTCCCTCAACGCCTACAGCGTGGGCAAGCAACTGCAACCCGGCGCGTACACGAAGTTCAGTCACAGCAACCTGTGGTCCAAGTACGCCGCCGGGAAACATGTGCCCCGCAAGCTGCTGGTCGGGGTAGAAGAAAAACTTCCCGGATCACGGCAGGTGGTGGACTGGTCGGGCTGGCGTGCGCTGGATGTGACGCAGCCGATCGGCACACAGGCGGTAGCGTTGATCCGCACGCTCAATCCCCGCATTCAGACCGCCTGTTTTGACAAGGCTGAGCTGAAACTCGATTGCTATGTGTTGCGGACCAATGCGGAAAAGCTGCTGAAAAATCTCGAACAACGCGCCGGCTGGGATGCGGTGGCCGCCGCTACCATCTTGCTTCGCCTGGCCCACGAGCAAGGCGATCAAAAGGGTGCCTACCGAGCAGGGCGGAGCCTGTACTACCTGCTACTGATGACGGCCGTGACCAGTTCTACGTACTGGATCGCGCCGGAGGTCTTCGCCTACTTCATCCACTTCATCTTTCCGCTCGCCGCCACTGGCGTTGTGGCCTATGACCTGCACCATGATGCGATGTGGCAACGCGTGCAGTGGCTCTACAAGATGGTCCTGGATCAGGAGGATGAGGGACGACCGCTAGCCGGTTATGGTGCCGAGACCCGTCGCCTGCGGCGTGTCTTTTCAGGCAGGTATGGGTTTGACCTGATGTTCGGTTTTGCGCCTAGGCTGAAACTCGTTTCGCCGGAGTTGGACGAAGGCAAAAGGCGCACGCTCGCATACCTGCAGGTATTCTGGCAGTGGGCTGATAGCGTGCTTGCCCAAGAACGCCAGCAACCGATGTTCCCAGAGCATCTCATCGTACAGTTGGAAGCGGCGTGGCCGACCGCGGCTGCGGCCGACCCGGCATAAGGTCTTGGTCGAACGCGCCGGGCCGCAGCCGGACTACTTCCGTCTGGGTTTACTTCGCTTCCGGCTCTGGCGCCGCCCTGCAGCGGCCTGCGCGGTGGCCTTCTTCATGTCGCGTTCGAACTTCTCCGCCAACTGTTTCGCGTGATCGTAAGGGCCGGGTCGACCGCCACGAAAGGCCGCGAACATCTTTTCCAGGGTAGGCGAGACGCCCATCTTGCGGTGTGTGAGGAAGTAGCTGACCTGCTTGGCCGATACGTAGGCCGAAAAGCCGGCCGCGATGATGTTCAGCTGCAACCACAGCGAGGCGGCGGCCGGGATCTGCCCCGAGTAGATCCGGATCAGGATCCAGCTCGACAGCACCAGCATCGCCGCAGGCACGCTCATCAGGAACAGCCGCTGGCCCATATTGAGCCGGAGAATGCCCACCGGATCCTTGGCGCGCGCCAAGGCATCTATTGCGTTGATGAACAAGGGAAGGCCCAGGCACGCGATGTCGATGTTGGACAGCGCGTAGCCTGGCGTGGCCATCGAGAAGATGACAAACAGCACGCCGGCCAGCACGAGCACGGCAATGAGGTCTGCGTGCAGCTCGGCATAGAAGCTGCGCAGGAATTCGTTGTTGTTCCGGTAGTGGGAGTTGAACAGGTCGATGACATATACCGTGGCAACGCCCCAGAACACATCGATCACGACCACCGCCATGAGCGCCAGCGACAGTGGCCAGCCGCAGGGACCGGTCAGGTACGGAACCAATGAAAGCACTCCCCACAGCAGGGAGACGAGCAGTGACAGAAGCAGGATGCGGTGCATGTTCGGTAGCGCAGCAGAGATCGGCTAGCTATCGGCATCTGCCGTCTGGGCTTGAGGCCACGTCATGATCTCGCTCCTGCGTCTTGACTCGCGATCATGGTCGGCCTTATGTAAATACGACGATTAGAGCCAGAGCCAGACCTTCTGGCATGTGCGTTGACCTGTGCATCGCTGACCGGTGCAGGTTGCGCCATTTCTGTTGCATGCGCGCAGTGAGAGCGCGCCTCTGAGCAGCCTGGGGGATTCACCCACTACGCCTGATTCAACCTGCCCACGAATGGGAGAATGCGAAGATGAACAAATATCTGGCGATTTTTCTCGGGGCGGCATCCGACGCGCAGAAGCAAGAGATCTCGCAGGAACAGGGTAGGAAATTTATGGAGGCGTGGGGAGCCTGGACGCAGAGGCACGCCGATGCCATCGTCGATCCGGGCGCACCGCTTGCCAGTACAAAGCGTGTTGACGCCGCGGGTATTGCCAGTGCCCAAAACGAGCTGACAGCTTTCATGATTGTTCAAGCCAGATCGCATGAGGAAGCTGCGCAGATGTTCCGTGATCATCCTCATGTGGCACTCATGGCCGGTAATGCGGTCGAGGTTATGGAATGCCCGCCGCTGCCCACGGGCTGATGTTTATGATGCCGGGTCATGTCCCAGCGTGTACCGGCACTGGCCAGGCCTGACAGCTCACTGACGCTGCGTCCATTACACTCCGGCGTGCACGCCCACTCTCCGTTGTACGAGGTCATTTCTACGCATGAGCAAGCCCACCCTGGACTCCATTGCCACGGCCAAAGCCAGACTAGAGGAGGAGCTTCGCAAGCTGGAGCAGCAAGAAGCCCAGCTGCGAGAACAACAAGCCGCCGATGCGTTCGCCGAGGTCATGAATCTGTTGGGGCAGTACGGCCGGCATTTCAGCGCCAAGCAGAAAGCCGAGATCGTCGCCGCCGCAGGCGCCAGCAGTCCGGCACGGGTGAAGAAGCCGGCCACGTCCTCCGAGGTCGCCCCGAAATACTGGCTACCCCACACGCAGGACACCTGGACCGGGCGCGGACGCCCGCCGCGGGCCTTCACCGCCTGGGAGGGCACGGCGGCCTACAAGGAATGGAAGGCCAAGCATCCCAACGAGAAGTTTCCCAAGTATCCGGGCTGAGCGCGACCCAACGCCGAGCTCAGCGTCCAGCCTGCAACGCCGCCGTGCTGGGCAGTTGCGTCCAGTACGCCTGTCCCAGAGTGAACCACTGGCAGGCCAACCCTTGCGCCAGCGCCGTCGGTGGCTGGGCTCCGGCCGGCGTGAACCCACATCGTCCGTAGCGGCCGGCAGCCACGGCCGCCGCCCGTCGCAGGATTTCCCCGTACATACCCTCGCGCACCAGCGCCGGGCCTGTGCCTTGGCAGGCCAAGCTTGCGCCGTGACGGACCGCCGCCCAGGCGCAGTACCGCCACTGCGAGGCGCTCAGCGACAGGCGCGTTAAGCGTTGCGCAAAAGCCATATCCTGCTGCCAAGCCGGATCGAACTGGCACCGGACCAGTTGCTGGGCATAAAAGGCTTGGGCTTCATCGCGCAGCAGGCGTTGCCAGAGCGCTACCCCCAACGTCAGCACCAGTTCCTCGTGTGTCACCGAGGACAGGAAATCCTCCAGTGCCGGCAGGGCACTGGAGGGGTGGTAAGCCCGCCAGATCCATCGCCACCGGATGCCTTCCAGTGGGGTGAGCTGAACCGGTGTGGACGACTCCTCGGTGTCCAGCACCAGCACCTCATGGGTCGCCAGCACCTGCAGGATCTCCCGGGACAACTCGGCCGTGGGCGCCAAAGCCAGTCGATGCTGCTGGGCATGAAGCAACGACCACAGGTACACCGCGCCCGGCAACCCCAGGTCGTCCAGCGTTTGAGGCGTCATGGGGTGGGCCGGATTGCAGGGGCACTAAGATTAACTTAGTATCCAAGGCGCGGCACTTCGGCCATCCTTTTGTCAGGATGTGACCAGGGGCCCGTGTGTCCAAAGCGGCTGACAAGCGATCGATCTTTGCCCGGCGGCTGGCGCAGGCACGCCTGAGCCGGGGCCTGACGCAGGCTCAGCTAGGTGTTCTGGCTGGCATGGAGGTCGAGGTGGCAAGCCCCCGCATCAATCAGTACGAGCGTGGCGTCCATGAGCCCCGTTCGGCCATGGTCAAGCAACTGGCCCAGGCCCTGGGGATTCCGCCGGCCTTTCTCTACACCGAAGACGAGCTACTGGCCAAGGTGCTGCTGCACTGGCCCACACTGACGAAAAAGAAGAAACGCGAGCTGGTGAAGGCGCTGGAGACGCCGCCCACGAAGTAGCCGCCCGCCCCGCGGGCAGCCGCGGGGGGGGGCCGTCGGAACTGGCGATCTAGGGCTAGACCGACTGTCAGTTCCCAGCGCTAGTGGTCTGAAAAGCGCTCACCTGTGCATCCCACTTACCGAACCTACCTCAGCCTCACATTTCGAACGCTGGTCGACACCAGTCACGGGTGGCCGGAAGACGGATGCTAAGTGCTAGATCAATTTGTCAGGGGTGATCGGCAAGTCGCGAACGCGATTGCCTGTGGCGTGGTAGACCGCATTGCTGGGATAAGCGCATGGTGGGCCAGACGCGTCCGGTAAATCTCAGGACAGCAGAGGTGGTGGAGCGTTCGTCGCTGACCTACACCATCCTGCGCTCGGTCTAGTTGACGGACAAGCCGACCGAGGCGTTCCAGCTGACCCGCAAGGGCGAGTCCTACAAACGCACGGAAACCTCACGCGCCAGCATTGGTCGACTCGTCGCTGATGTAGCCAACAATCCGGCGCTTACGCCAACGATAACCTGGGGATCAGTCAGGCCGGTACCGAGGGTGACATGCCGGTGGCATACCGCTGAGCTTCCGGTGTTGACCAGAAGGCAAGTCTGCCAACCCATTTGCCTACGTCCTTCGTTGCAGGTGCAGGTCAGGACGGCACGCGGCTCGGCCACGGATGGAGGCGGGGCAAGGGTATGCTCCCGTTCTTGCTTCCGGCTATGGGGCCATGAATGGCGGCTGTTCCAGATCACGTTGAAGGGCCTTGGGCGGACTTGTTCGCAGGAGGTCAGGTTGACCGCGTCAACCTCGTCCTGATCGGTCGAGCGGGACTGGCAGCGCGCCTGGCACGCCTCATATTTCTCGTCCTGGCCGGCGCGACCGACGAAGCAGGACGTCCCGCGTTTCGCAAGGCACTAGTCCTGCTGCCTCCGGACATGCCCGATACCGTGGTGGCCGACGTGGTCGCCGATACAGCTCAGATCCGGGGCTACGCGCTGGACGCCGAAGAGCTTGAGGTGCTCTCCCGTCGCCTGCAGGTACACCGGATCGCCCGCCTCGAGACCGTCGCCGTCCTCGATGCCATTGCTGGCGCTGAGCGGGGCGACTTCGTCATCGTGGTCGAGGGCGCGCGCTACCGTCCCACCCACCATCAGATCGCTGCGCCGACGGTGCTGCAGGCGCCGGAAGATCGCTGGGTACCTGCCTTGGTGGAGCTTGCCACGCAAAGCGTGAGGCGGGTCGGCGAGGGGGTCGTCGTGTTGATTGACGTGGGTGAGTATCTGCCCGCCCTTAGGAGCAATGAACAGGCTCTGCAAGACCTGGACTGCACCATATGGGGGGCTGATGCGCATCAGGCCATCGATGATGGACTGATGGCCCAGCTCCAAGCATGGAGCCACCGCGTTGAACGCGGCGACATCGTGTCGGTGCTGGGCGAAATCGATGCACTGGCCGGACTGTCGGCCTCAAAGCACCTCTTGCTCAAAGCCCAGATCTTGCACAAGGGCGGTCGCTCGATTCGAGCGCTGGAGTTTGTTCGCGCATTTGCTCCGCATCTGGCCGAGGCGGCCGCCGATCTTAAGTTGAAACTCGCCACCATCGCCTTGGCCGGCGAGGATCTGGCATTGGCGCAGCAGCTTCTGGGCTCCAGTGCAGATCAACTCGACGATCTTGAGTTGAACGAATTAGCCTTGGAGTTGACCCAGTCGATCCCCTCGGCGCTTATCGAAGGGCAATCCTTGCGATGGCTGGCTAACCATTTTCCCGCTTCCTCGGTCTTGGAACAGCATCAGATGCGGCGATTGTTCATGGCCGCGCGCGATGGGCAGGATCCGGCCCCGACAACGGGGGCAGCTTTACCGCTAGACGATTACATCGCCGTGGTGTTGCACGCATTGCATCAGCAGACAGTGCCTGATTACGCTGCCCTTATCGAGCAGGCCGATGCGCAATGGTTTGGCAAAGCGGCTCAGACGCGTCTGGCGGCTGCGCTGGACGCCAGGCGCCGTAACTTGCCGGTACACGTTGCCATGCTCGCATCGTCGATGGACCCAGAATCGACCTTCGCCCGTTCGGGGGCAATCGTGCAGTTGTGGTCGATCGAACAGTTGATACTGATCGGCGATGACCAGATGCAGGAGGTTCTCCCTGAGTCGGTGGTGTTTATCTTGTGCTACCTGGCAGTCCATCCCGCCGATACCGCATCGCGGGAACGCTTGGATGAGCTGTTGTCGATTGACGTGGCCGGGATTGTGGGGGTGGCCGTACTGGCCTACGCGTTGTTGCGCCTGGCAGGCGCGCCTGCCGTTGCCCCTGTGGCATTGCCGGTCCCCGAAGAAGAACTCGATGCCCAACAGTTCCTGCCGTTCTACGGCGCGGCGGTGGAGTGGCTTAGCCGAGAGCGCGCCGTGGATCTGGCCACGGTGGTGCTGCCAGCGCATCTATTGACGCTGCCGGCCGACAAGGCGCTGAGCAATCTCAAAAGGATGGTGCAATATGTCGGCAAACAGGAACAGTCCGACGATGAGAATGCGCTACGGCAAATGGTGACCGTGGCCTTCGCGCTCGCCCCACACGCCACGCGTCGCAATGATGATCTGGAAGTTCTGCGGCTGGTGACCAGTCGGCTGGCGGTCGGGGGACAGGCCCAACTGGCGCGCGATCTGGTGGAAGCCGGCCTGGCCGCCACGCAAGGGCGGCCGGACCGGCTGCGCTTGGCCTGGTTCGCGTACGGGGATGCATTTCATCGCATGCACAACCGCTCCCGGGCCTTGATGGCCTTTGGCTGTGCGCTGGCTACTCACGGTGCTGTGGAACTGGAACATCAGTACTACGAGACGATGGGGGTTGTTCGCGCCTTGCGTGACGCCGGTCTGCTGGACCCTGCCCGCCAGTTCCTGGATCGGTGCGAGCAGCTCTTGCACCAGTTGGGGGCGCACGCAGGCTCGGGACATCGCATCCAGACCGTGCGTCTGGGCTTGCAGATGGCCGAGTTCAAGGCGGCCCAGTCGCGCGAGGCTGCCCCCTGGTTGGCGCTGCTGGATGCCATCGATGCCAATCTCCAAGACGTGGTCCGAGAACAGGACGAGCTCACCACGGTCCTGGTCATGGCGGTACAGGCACTCACACAGGCGGAGAGCTTAGGCTTGCAAGCGCATGCGCAGCTACGAAACCGAATCCAGCATGCCTTGCACGCTGCCGGTGAAATGACGGCCGAGCTGGTGCAACTGGCGGCCAATACCGCCGTTGGACCTCAGCGGCTGCTCGAGCGCGCGCGCGCCGCACAGAACGCGCGCTACTCGGATGACGTGGGCTTTGATGTCCTTTATCTCGTGCGCGCCGCACGCAGCCAGCTAGCTGAGGAGTCGACTCTGGCCGATTCCACCACCGCGAGCTTCGCAGCAGAACTGACGAGCGATCACGCGATCGCATTGCCCGGCGTCAATGAGGGCAACTGGCTGCCAACGACCATTGAAGAACCGTTACAGACGCTGGTTGACCTGTCCCAACGCGGACTTCGCATGGAAATGCTCGCCCTCGACAGTGCCGATCGACTCATACGCGTGAGTGCCGAAGCCGGACGGTTGACCGTGCAGCGCGAGCAGGACACGTTCTCACTCAGGCGCCTGCATGAGTGGTCCGTCCGTTTTCCCTTCGAATATGGACTGGACACACAAGACCCGAATCTTTTCTATACAAGCATGCGCGAGATAGGACTCTCGCAGGACGTTGGCGATAAGGCGGTTTTCATTCTGGACACCAGCTTGCAGCGGCTTCCCCCGCAGTTGTTGTTGATCGATGGCCAATTGCTGGGAACCACCGCCGCTAGTGCGGTCGCGCCCTCGCTGACGTGGCTGAAGGCAGCCGTGGCCGCGCCCAGCAAACACTACGGTCCGCCTACGGCCTGGATCTCCACGGCCGTGGAAGGGCAGGGCAATGGCACGTTGGCCACCGTCGCAGATCGGGTCGGGGACGTCCTCGCCCAGCACGGTGTTGTCTTGCACACCGGCGAGCAGGTCCCGGCCGACCTCAGTAGCGCCGAGTTGGCAATTGTCGCCGCGCACGGCGGACTGGCCGATGACAACCGCTTCTTCAAAGTGATCTCCGACGAAGCCCAGCTGCGGATGAATGCGTTGGGGCTGGCCCGTGCGTTGGAGGGTGCGGGTGTGATCATCTTGTTCGTGTGCAGTGGCGGTCGCCAGGATGAGCATCCGGTTGCCAGTACGACGGTGGGATTGCCCAAACAGCTTCTGGACCGCGGTAGTGCGGCTGTAATTGCCTCACCCTGGCCGCTGGATTCACGCGTGCCTTCTCACTGGCTGCCGGCGTTCCTTGCTGCATGGCAGGCGGGCCAGACGTTGATCGATGCCCATGCCGCAGGCAATCGCGCCGTCGCCGCGCAGATGGGAAACGAGCCACGCGATGCGCTGGCAATGACGCTCTATGGCAATGCGTTTCTGCGGCGGGCCGACCTAGTGGGCCACTGACTCACGGATCTGCAGCGCGTGCAGGTCCAAGCGATCGCGACAAGAAAAAGTCACGTGCCTAGCCTCAAGAATGCTTGGCTGCTATGAGTTCCTGAAAACGTCTCTGGGTCGGTTTGAGCGCTCACCCGCGTCAATCAGTGCGGGTGAGACCCTGTCCAGCGACGAGAAATTGCCGTCAAAGGTTCTGTTGCGCTGGCCTCGCTGACCAAGTTGCAGAAACGCGAACGGATTTGGACCCCAGCGGCCGCCTCGGAGAGGTATCTTTCCAAAGGCCCTCCTCGGCAGATCAAGGAAGGGGCCGAACTGGACCCCACGGTCTATGCGCGTTTCCAGGCACAATGCATTCTGGATTGCGACCAGAAGGTCGCCTACCGACCCGAAGCGTTGCGCAACCACCGTGATCTGAAGCAGTACTATCCGCCCAGCTAATGTTTGCAGGCGCAGAGCTGCTTTATTTCGGGGGATCGAACCGACTCTTTCTCGTATTGAAGTGTGGAGCGAGGTCGCAGCACCATCGCGGGAAGGAGCAGGTCGGATACGCTTGGGGGAGAGATGAAATACGAAATGGCGCTAGAGGTCGTGCGCCACGCAGAAAATGCATTGACCGGCAGTCGAGTGGACCACTCGGACCGATGGCTTCAGGGCGTGACGGATACGGTACTGGCTGGCCCCGGGCTGGTTTTCGCAGGCGGGCAGCTTCTGCTGTGGCGGTTCTTCTGGGTTATGGTGGCCTCGGCCATCTTCGCGTTCATTCTGCGTGTGCTGGAGGGACAGCCGGTACAGGATGTTTTCCTGCCGTCGTTCTTTCTGGCTATTGGCGTGGTTTATTTCAGTACACCCAGCCGATCCATGGCCATAGGTGTGGACGCCAAGCGAGTGGGAGAAGTACGCAACTTCATCCTGTCCATCGCGCATCAGCCGCAGCAGCTTCAGTACCTGGGTGAACACATTGAGGTCGTTCGCACGCATACGATGCAGAAGCTAGGCCGATTTAATGTTCTGGCGGGCATCGCGTGGGGCGTACTGTTCTGGTTTGTTGGCACGCATGCGCTTGCCCCAGGCCTTTCCGCTGAAGCTGTCAGCCGTGGTCTGTCCTACGGCATCGTGGGGGCGGTGGTGTTCACCCTTGTACTGTGCGCGGGAATTTGCCATGCCACCGCCGTCCGGGCCGTATGTCAGATTCTGGAGTTCGCCATGATCGAGGCTATCGCCGAGGTTGAGTCAGCGAGCAGCGCGCCGGCTAATCACTGACCTGTGAGATCCCGCGATGCAAGGATGTATTGCCCTTCATCCATAGGGCGCCTGAGGAAAGGCATGCCATGGCGTCTCGGGTACGGCTTGGCCACGGGTGGTGATAATTTCCTGCCTGATCTGATCGCGGCGCTCACCGAGGTAATCGAAAAGATCGGGAGCCTCATAAATCACCGTGGCCACCGCTGTAGCGGCCACCGCGAACATGTCAGCCGCCATCACAGTGTGTAGGGTACGCTCAAGGCTAAAGGGTGTTTTCCAATCGCGTTCGCCCAACTGGGACATGCCACCATGCGTGTAGCTATCCAGATATCGGCCCTGCCGAGGCAGCATCCTGGCTAAAACATCCACGCCGTCCAGCCCTTGTATCTTGCTTAGGGCTTGCAGCATTTTGGGCAAGGTGGGTGTGTCTCTCTGGCCGGCCAGAATCATCGTTAAGAGTTCGGGCGGACAGGCATACACAAGCCAATAGGCGCATGCACCGGCTTCCATCAGGGGCCTGAGCAGTGCGGCGGCGGTGGAGTAGTTGCCGAGGCTGGATAGGGTGATGATCGAAGCATGGTGCTCCAGCGCCAAGGCCAGTGCACACCGGGCCAAGCGGTGACGTGGTGAGCGGGGTTCCTCGCCAGGTAGCCGCAAGTGGATGGCATACGCCTGCTCGGTGGATTGCCTGCAGCGTAAAGAGAACGGATCCATGCGGGTGTCTCGCATTTGGCGGTGAGTCTTGCCGACCCATTGTGAGGCTCAGCACGTGCGTTCGGTATCACCATACGACTTGGGAAGATGCAGGAATCTTCGTTCTCAAATCATCTGGCCAAGTGGAGCTAGCGCAAATGATCGCGGCGTGACTGAAGCTGCTCAAACGCGTGGCCGCCGTTGGACGGCTGCAAGGGAAAGAGGAGGGCGGGGCAAGGCAGTTCGGCGGGTCGAAAGACGGTAGCGGACAGTTCCAAACCCCGCCAGAAACGCCTCCTCGCGATCATCAACACGGCAAAAGGTGCATTGACTGCCGGATCGGAAACGATCTCCTGCATTGACGAAATATCCCGATAGCTAGGCAGTGCCGCAACGGTGGGATGCGAATGCCACTCGCCCAAGTAATTGAAACGGGCATAGTCATGTCCTGTGCGCTGATAGAAGTCGGCCAGAAACTGGCGATGCTGCTCGGGATCTCGCTCAAACGTCATTTGAGTACCTCCATGACGCTGTACCGACGCATCCATCAGATTAAACGTGCCGTCACCCAAGTACTCCGCCACGAGTACGCCACCAATTTCGCGCCTGCCGGCAAGTTTGAGCTCCCGACTCAATTGCTCGCAAAGGGCTTCAGGTACAAAGATCTTCACTGCTGCTCACGGGCCTTTTCGATCATGCTGCCCAAGAACTCCAACTGCTCGCCCATCTCCTGCGCCGTCAGTTCGGGGCTGGCAACGGGCAACGGCGCGGGAGGAAGCAAGATCGGATGCGTCTCAAAGGGTTGATCGAACAAGTCGCAAGGCGCCAAGCCAATGACGTAGATGGCGTGGGGGAAATCCGAGGAATGACGTATCAGCGTGTCGATGGCCAGCCGGGCAGCACTGGCTGCAATGCTGGAGACATCAGCATCATCGGCAATCAACGGAACACCGTCTTCGGAGCGCTCGTAGGGGTAGCCTTGGGACTGCGGCGCGCTTACGCGCTGGCTGAACCAGCTTTCGATAGCCCGTCGCATGAGTGCGATCGAGGGCTCAACGCCGGGACGATGGCGAGCCACGATGCCGCCAACGCCGCCTGCGAAAACCTCGACCCATACCAAGGGAATTCTCGCCGTCCGGGTGAATTCGGACATGATGTTGCCAACCGCCGGATTGGCGGTGGCATCAATGATCAGATCCGCTTCCGCGATGTAGCCGAGGATATTCTCTGCGGCACTGGGCGAATCCTGTCCTGCCAACTGCTGGAAGCGTGTGCGTACTTTTACGTCAGGGTGAATCCGGCGAATGCGATTGGATAGGGCCTGAGCCTTATGCTGGCCCACATCCCGCCAATCCAGTTCGTGCCGAACCAGGTTATCTGCGGCCAGAATGTCGTCGTCGATCAGCACGAAATTGGAAACACCCGCCCGGGCAAGCATGGCGGCGATCTTGCTGCCCACTGAGCCGCATCCCAGAATCGCTACGGTACGGTCGGCGAGTTGAGTATGAGCGGCACTTACGCGGGCGGCTTCCTTCGGGGGGAAAATGGGCTCCATGCTGTACACAGCGGCATCGAAGACGCTGTAAGCACGGACTTGGTCTCCATCGAGAAGCACGAACGTTCTGTCAGAAGCTTCCCATCCCAGCTTGCTAGCACTGGGCGAAAACTCTTCGTAGCTCTCAACACTAGGAAATAGCTCACCTGGAGCGAGTCTGCGCACATATGCAGCCACCTCCCAGGTTTCCGGGCCCAGTAGCGAAGGTACCTCAGGGTCAGACCATGCTTCGCCTTCCACTTGAAGGCTTGAAATGATCCGCACCAGATTGGTTTCGGGGATGTAGAGCAGCGACTTTCCGCGCGCGCCTTGGCCGGGAGCGAGTTCTGCGAACTTGCGCATCAAAGAGCGAGTGAACGGAATGCGTGAATACGTGGAGCGCAACCGCTGGCCCTCAGTGATCTGATGGGCTGATGCGACTTGTTGGTGCTGGTCTGGCAAGGGATTCTCGCCTTGGAGAAGACGATAGGCGCTCTCCACCATTTGCCAGCCCATGATCTCGGGCAACCAGTTGTCAGGTCGATACTCCAAGCACAGCTCGCCACCAGCGCCGTACTGGTGGCCCGACCACAACTGACCGCTGTTTCGCGGACGCACGGACGGCGGAGAGTGCGGAAACGTCGTCGGATACCGTAGTACCGCTTCAAATACCCGGTGTCCGATGTCCAGATCGACGTCCACAGCGATATGACCATCATCGAACCTGACACGCTGCAGCGTTATCCCCTCGGAACGCGCTACCAGACCGGCCAAACCCTCACGCTCGCGCTTGAATCGCGCAAGATCTTCAAGGAACCAAGGATTAAGCGAAGCCATTGCGTTTTGCGGGGCCACTGGGCTGGTCACGGAACGCGTACGGATCCGGGGCGGAGGTAGCCGGTTGCAGCAACCCTGCCGATGCCGCCGCCTTGGCCAGCTTGGCGGTCTTGTCATCCTTGGCGGCGAGTTCTTCCAATGCCACCGGATAAGTCAGCCCTTGCCGTTTGCGAGCGCTGCCGAAGATCGCGCGGGCAGCTGCGCTAGCCTTGTCATAGGCCACTTGGCCCAACGCGGTTTCCGATCCACCGCAGCGCCCCTGCTCGGTTTCGGCAGCCAAGGTCCCGCGGCTCACCGAGCACCGGATTAACGCGCCCTTGAGGCCCAATCGAGTCGCAGTCATGGGGCCGTACTCGAAGCCAATCTGGATCCCCAAGCTGGACGCATCGGTCCCATCGGCTTTGAGCTTGGCCAACGCCAGATCGAAACTGCTGCGCATGCCACCGGCACACAGCACCATCGTACTGACGCTGGACTCGGCATCGGTGTTCTGGGCCGTGCCCTCGGCCATGAGGCCATGCACGCAATCCCCGATAAACCGCACCTTTCGACCCTTGAAGTCCTCATGCAGTACGGCGTCAAGCTCGCTGCGCACAACGTGCAATGCGCGGACAACGTGCTTGGCTTTGGTGTCGTCGTCGATGCGCTCACCGACGTAGCGGGTAAACCCATCGATATCGGCGTAAACAGCGATGGCATCCTGGCGGCGGGAGTTCTTCACCGACAGCGATTCCATATCCAGATCCGAGAAGGGCGGGGTATGCGCACTAAACTCGAACTTGCCGATCGGATTGGCCTCCAGATCCTTCTGCCATTCCTTCACCACGCCATCCACGGTGCTCGTCAAAGCCGCCTTCTCTTGGCTGGTAGCCACCTCCGCTGCCGTTAGGGCAGTCGCATTCTCATCCTTCACGCTGGCCAAGCCGATGGACAGGCGGGCGCTATTGGTCAGATAAATCCCGGTGGCCGAGCCGCCTCCAGAGCGCTTGGCCGCCTGGTTTGCCGGCTGGCCGAGGAAGAGGGGTTCGCGATGGCCGCGACGGCCATTATTCACGGCTAACGCCTTGCCCGTATCGATGCCGACGCGGACCTGAGCTGCCGGGTGGTCGGCATCTTCGCCCGTCTGGGCCAACGCGTCGATCAACAACTGGCCAATGGCGATGGCCCGATGCACGCGTTGGGCCTCATCGCCATACGGCTTGGCCACCACCGAGTGCAGTCGCTGGTTGTGGAAGTCGATCAACATGACCCCTTCGTTGTCGAGAATACGACTTGCCGCGCGATAGTGCAGGTTCAAGAAGCGCAGCACCCGGCGATGGCACATCTCCCCTTCAACCTGAGTCGTCTGCAGCATGTCCTTCAAATTGACGATATCCGCGTACACGTGGACACCGTCCACGCGATAAGCCACGTTTTTCGGGAGCCCGGTCAGGTCCGTGTCACGGACGTAATCCTTGATCTGGATGTCCTTCAACGGCACATCGTCGAGCTTCTTCTGGATGCGCTTGTCGGCACGAGATTCATTCCAAGCCCGTGCGCTCATGCCTCACCTCCCCGGCAGAAGGGGGGAGAGGACGGCCGATCAAAGTGAACTTGACGCATCATGTGGGTGCTCCCGGTAGCCATGCTGGAAGCAACGGTGCTACAGGGGCGTCGCCAATCTTGCGACGAAAAAGGCGTGGAAGCGCTCCCCGCCCAGCCACCCCGAAAGGCCGGTGCTAGGAACCGGTATTGGGCCAGCCATCCCGTTGTTCAAGTGCGCTGAAGCACATATTTTTCGTGACTTGCTCGGTTCTTCGCCGAGATTGGCGAGAAAACGTTTTCAGCATGCCTCAGTGCGGCTCCCGAGCCGGAAGCGGTCCACTCAGCGCCGTTTTCCTGCAGGCAGGTGAACACGCGACCTGGCCTATTCCATCACTGCAGCATGTGGCGACTACTAGACGCCGGGACGTGGCCCAGTATCCAAAAAGTGGTCGCGCAATTCATTACACGCCGGCGCGAGCATGGCTTGCTTGTCGCGGCTGTCCTTATCGAAGCGATACGTGATGGTGGTGACGCCAGCAAGATCGCTGGGGAGCTTTACCTTATTGTTGCGGGGCTCAAGCAAGATGGCTCTTTGTCGGCCAAGCCGCCCCATGAACAAGCCCAACTCGAAGATCACGTTGTCACGTGGCGCTGGCCAGTCCTTCTCACGGTACTCGATGACATCATCGGCATGAGCAATTGCGACCGCAAAGTCGGCCTTGTTTACTTCATCCTCTAGCGTCTGGAGCGTATAGCAGGCGGCCTTGAAGGCGCCTTCCTGCCACGGAATCACCTCGAACTCTTCATCGTGGGAAAGTGCGTTGTGCACGACTCGGGCGATCGGCATGGACTCCTTGGAACTGATCAGGAATACACGCATCTTGGCGTGGGCAGGGCGTACGTGATCATTGCGCTGTTTGAGCTTCTGGCCCATGAGGACCGCTATGTACTTGAATACCTCAGGGTGAACAGTTGCGACCTTGGACAGATCTTCCTCCGACAAGGAGGCCACCAGCGCATCCGTGACCGCAATGACATCAGCGGAACGCCGCATGGTGGGATCCACCGCAGCCATTTCACCCAGCACGTCATTGATTGTGCGCTCAGCGATCTTGGTTCCCTTCACCACGATCTTGAACGTCCCGTCCAGAACCAGGTACAGATCGTTGTCGGCCGCATTCTCTTCGATCAGTCGTTCGCCGGCTTCCAACTGCCTCAGCTGGACATGCTCCACCAGCATCTCGGCCAGGACGGAGTTACCCCCTGCAATCTTCTGCTGACCCAATGCGTTCACCAGCAGGCGGCGACCCGCCTCACCCTTAAAGCGATCAATCATGCGCATGCGTGCATCCTTCCCCTTTGATGTTGCGTGCCGCCCCCCCCCCCCCGCGAGGCCGGACCTTGGGCGATTATCAGGGAACTCAGCCTGAGAAGCGCATGCGTTGCGCTAAGCAAGGGGATCCAGCAATCGCGCTGCGGGATTTTCGGGAGCCGTGCCTGCTTGGAAGTAGCCCATCACACTGGCCACGGCGCGATGCTCGGTCATGGCCATCAAGGCGGGTAGGGCGATGCCCCGGCGGGCGCCTTCGGTAACAAACCCCGAGCGCAAGCTGTGCCCGCCAAAGTCACCTTCCAATCCCGCTAGTTCGGCGCGCCGCTGGATGATCGCCGCCACGGCCTTAGGACTGAGGCCTGGCCCCACCCGCTTGCCCCAGAGGCGACGAAAGATCGGCCCCTCGGTTAACGCTGCGGCCTGTAGCCAAGCCGTCAGCGCTTGAGCCGCTGCGCCCAGTACCGGCTTGTCGGGGCTGGATCCAGCGGTGGGACCGGCCTGCTGGGTCTTGCTGTGCCCTAGCCAGTACACGTATCCCCCTTCGGGGAGTGTGCGTAGGTCAGCTAGGTCAGCGGCGGCGATCTCGCTGCGCCGGCGCCCGCCGGAGGCAAACCCGAAGCAGAGCAGGGCGCGATCGCGCAGGCCTTCCAGTGAGTCATCGCAGGTGGCCAACAGCGCTTCCAGTTCGGGGCGGGCCAGCGCGGTCTTTTTGCGGGCTCGTACACCCTGTTTGACCGCCGCCCGTCGGCTGCGCGCCAGCAGGTGGCGCACCGCCGGCGCCTCGGCTGGATTGGGCATCACCTGGTGCAACCTGTGCGCCGTGGACAGCACCGCCACCCGATGGATGACCGTCGCCAGCGACCAGGGACCCTGGCGTTGCTTCAGGCCGCTGTCTACCAGCAGCGCATCCAAATCCGCTGGCAGCTCCCACGCCTGGCCCGTGCGGGTGCGACGGGGCAGGTGGTCGACGATGAACTGGATCATCGCTGCTTCGGGCACTGGCAGTGCCAACGGCTGGCCGTAGCGACCCTGAAACCAGCCGGCCCAGTAGCGCAGGGCGCTTGCATAGCTGCGGGTGGTGTTGGCCGAAGCCGCCGCGGCCAGGATCTCGCGCACGGCGTGGGCTGCCTGATCGGCCAAGCGATCCGGTTGAAGCTGGCCGCTCAGTCGGACCAACGGCGCGATATCGTTGTTTTTCATATGTACTATGTATGTAACACTATGAATTTGTTATTATACCACCGGTAAATATAACTTATCGGATGTATAGAGCGCCCAGCCCGTTTTTCGCAGCAGGAGACCTTCGATGGCCCGCGGCATCACTGAAACCGACGTCCATACCGCCGCCGATGAACTCGTTGCCGCCGGCGAACGGCCCACCGTGGATCGCATTCGTACGCACTTGGGTACCGGCTCGCCGAACACCGTCACGCGTTGGCTGGAGACATGGTGGCGTGGGCTGGCGACGCGCCTGGAGACGCATAGCGCGAAACTGGCGCTGCCAGACGTGCCTGAGGTCGTGAGGACGGCTATGGGCCACGTGTGGGAGGTGGCACTGGAGGCGGGCCGCGGCCAAGCGGAAGCAAGCTTGGCCCCCGAACGCCAGCAGCTCACCGAGGCCAGAGCTACGCTTGCGTCGCAGCTGACCGCCGCCGGAGATCAGGTCCGACAGGCCAACGCGGCGGAGCAGCAGGCCACCGCCACCGCACAGGCCGCCGAAGCTGCCTTGGCGATCAGTACGCAGCGTGCGGGCGAGCTGGCCACGCAAGTCAGCCATCTTCAGCGTCAGTGCGAGGACCTCAACCAGCGCCATGGCGTCCAGGAAACGCAGCTACAGGCTGCGCTGACACGCCTGGACCAGGAACGTGCCGCGGCGGCGGCCGAACGCGAGGACCAGCAGACCCATTTGCGCCAGACCGAGGATCGTGCCTACGCCGAGATTGATCGGTTAAGGCAGGAACTCAAGGTCGCGAAAGCCCAGCTGAGCACGCAGGCCCGCGAGCATGCGAGCGCGTTACGCGCCGCCGAACAGGCTCAGCGGGCGGCGGAGAAGGCGCAACACCTTGCAGAGCGCGAGAGCGCGGCGGCTAACGCTCGCCTACAAGCGATTGCACCGACACCATTACCGAAAGCACGTACCCCAAGGAAGACGGCAACGACGGGACAGCGCCGTGCGGTCGCCTCCTGAGGACGGCCACTCAGACCGGCGCGGTGCGCCGGTGGGGCGGGGTCAGCGCGATGCGGACCTCGCAATCGCGGCAGACCAAGTGTGACTCGGTCTTCAGCTGCTCTTCGTCAGCCTGGACGAGCTCTCCCTCCCAACTGTACTCGCGCACCTGCGAGATATGGACATTGACGCGGTAGCCACTGTCTCCGCCACACCGCGGGCACGCGTGGCCAATGCGCTCCGGCGCAAGCGGCGGATCGAAGCCGACCAAACGCCGGCATTCAGCCAAGGCTTTAGGGCCTATGTCATCCACCTGTCCCGACACGACCGCGTCCCGAATCTGCTCGACAGTCCTAGGTTGCGTACCCGCAACAGATTAGCTGTGCGTGTACTCAGAAAGACGGTGTCGTCGCGATCCATTAGGTGGCCTCATTACGATCAGTATCCATTACAGCCGAATCGTCTGAGCGTGCTTCTTGAAGACCCAGCCTTTCCGCGGGACGCTGTGCTTGGGGCAATGAAATGACGCTGCATGATATGGAGATTGGCCCTCCCCGATGCCCGGCATGTAATGGTCCTGCGGACACCACAGGATAAGGGTGGACGGCTCGCTTCGCGAGAGAAAACTCCGTCGTAAAGGGCAGAATGTCATTGAAACTAATGATGGAACTGAAGTTGGGGAGATAAAGCCCGCCCTTCAGAGGAGGGCGGGCCTGCAACAGTTTTGGCTAAGAGGCATATCGCTAGCCAAGGATCACTTCGGATGTTGATCTCCGAAATACTTCACCGGCGACCACTCCGGGAGCGTGGGGGGCAGCACGGGGGAGAGATCGGCGTAGGCTTGCGCACCGAACACCACCCGACCGTCAACGACGGTAAGCACAGACGAGATGGTCTTGATTTGGTCGTCGGAAACGGTGAAGTAGTCCTTGTCGAGCAAGGCGAAATCGGCGAGATGGCCGGGCGCGATCTTGCCCATCTCGTTTTCCTGCTGGACGAACCAGGCTGGGCCGACCGTGAACAGGGCTAGCGCTTCGGCGCGCGTGAGGCGGTTGTCGTCGGCCAGGATCTGCGAGCCCGACACCGACTTGCCGGTGGTCATCCAGCTGATGCCGATCCATGGGTTGAACGTGGATGCGCGAAAGGCATCCGTCGTCATGGCCAGCGGTACGCCACTGTCCACCAGTTCCCGTAGCCGCGGCGTGTACCAGGCTTTCTCCATGCCGTAGGTCTTGATGAAGCCGTCACCGTGGGAAGCCATCTTCGTATCTAGGGCGATGCCCCCACCCAGCTTCTTGACGCGGGCGATGTTCTCCGGCGAGATCGTTTCGGCGTGCTCGATGCTCCAGCGCAAGCCATCCAGCGGCGTCTTGCGATTGACGCTTTCTACGGCATCGAGGAACGGCGAGATGTTTTCGTCGTAGCTGACGTGCATGCGGAACGGGATGCCGTGCTGTACCAGCTTGGCGATGTCCTCTTCCATCTTTCCGCGCATCAGGACCGGATCGATGATGTACGCCGGCCGGTCGAAGTTCTCATGGTCGTGCACTTCCATCCTGAGCAGCTCGCCGGCACCCTCATACTCGTGGCCGTGCGCCATCGTGGGATGCAGGTTCTGCCCCGCGCTGATGGGCGCCTTCCGGGTGACCGCGTTGATCTGCGCATCCACCAGGCTGGCACTGCTTTCGTCGCCGAACTGGAGATCGATGAAGGGAAAGCGGACGTTGAGCCGGTTTTCCTTGATCAGGGCCTGCACGGGCGCGTGCCCTGCCGGATAGCCGACCAGCGGCGCCGCATCGACGATCGAGGTGACGCCGAAGCGATTGACGTCGTGGATGGCGTTGGTGATGGAGCTCACCTGTTCCTCGAAAGAGGGCTGGGGCACCATCGACTCAAGCGAAATGAAAGTAAAGGTATAGCCATGGACGACACCGGTGTAATTGCCCTGGGCGTCCTTCTCAAATTCGGTGCCCGGTAGGGCGGGAAATTTCTTCGTGCCCACGCCGAACGCGGTCATAGCCAGTTCGTTCATGAAAGCGCGGTTATATGCGTATTGCACGATCAGCGGCCGGTTGGGCACCGCTTTGCGCAACTCGTCCAAAGTGGGGAAGCGGTTTTCCTTAAACTGGTATGGTGACCAGCCGCCGATGACTTTAACCCAGTGACCCTCCGGTGTGCGTTTCGCCTGCTCGCTGAGCATCGCCAAGGCGCGCTTGAGCGTCGGTACGCCATCCCACCTGACCACGAGGTTGTAGCCGCGCTCGTTCAGAATGTGGGTATGGGCATCGTTGATACCGGGAATCAGACGCTTCTGTCCGGCGTCGATGAGTTGGGTCTGGTCGCCCTTCAGGCTGAGAATGTCTGCGTCACGCCCCACGGAATAGATGCGGCCAGCCTTGACCGCCACGGCGGACGCTTCTGGCTGCGTCTTGCTGCCGGTATGAATGCGTGCGTTGTAGACGATCAGGTCGGCACCCACACTCACTTCCGCAGCGCGGGTGCTCGCACAACAGGACAGCGCCAGTAACAGCATCAGGGTGGCTAGGGATTGCACGTCGAAGTGTCTCCTTGGAGTGGGGTACAGGGTTACCATCGTGGATAAGCGAAGGTGGTCCGCCAACAGAACGAATAGGCATGTTCTGCGCTTCCGGCGTTGCTTGATAAGCGCGGCAGCCGGATTGCACTCGTCCATGGATGGACTAATAGGTCGCCAGACACCCCGTCGTGACTGCGGGCGAATCGACGTGGGCGTCAGGCTCCGGCCGGGGAGCAGGGGTACCGCGTCTTATGTCGATGCCCGCTCTGTCTGCGACCGGATTGCTTATCCGCTGAAAATCGCCATATGAGGCGCTTGCTCGAAACACTCGATCAGCAACTCGGTGAGCACACGGACCTTGCGGGAGGGATACGCCCCGGGCGGACGGATCACGTAAATGCCTGCCGTCGGCAAGGGGTAGCGTGTCATCAGCGGTACCAGTGCACCGGAGGCCACGTGCTCCTGCGTCAGACCGTCCGGTAGCCACGCGATGCCGAGACCGGCCAGGGCGGCGTTGACCAGCGCGACGGCGTTGTCAGCCTTGAAGCGTCCTTGGG
The DNA here is from genome assembly GCF_014851805.1 of Pseudoxanthomonas sp. PXM02. Classification (GTDB taxonomy): domain Bacteria; phylum Pseudomonadota; class Gammaproteobacteria; order Xanthomonadales; family Xanthomonadaceae; genus Pseudoxanthomonas_A. The sequence goes on along the minus strand of NZ_JACVAK010000001.1, from coordinate 22,346 downwards.
GACGTACGGAAACGATCCGGTCGCCGTCCATGAACTGCCATGTCTCCGTGCCCTGCATGAGTGCGGGATGGTCGAGGATTTCATCCGGGTGTTCGGGAGCGCCGTGGACATGGATGTAAGCCGGGCTGGCAACCAGCTTCCCGTAGATCGGTCCGACGCGGCGGGCAATGAGGTTGGAGTCCGAGAGATATCCAGCGCGGATCGCGCAATCGAAGCCTTCGCCGATGAGATCGACGAAGCGGTCGCTATAGACGGTGTGCAGGTGGAGGTGCGGATGGCGTCGCGCCATCTCCGTGAACACCGGAGCGAAATGGGCTGGGCCGAAAGACAGCGGTGCGGCCACACGCAGGCGACCACGCAGATCGCTCTCAGGTAGCATCGTCTCGCGGAACGACTCAATTTCGGCACAGGCGCGCGCGGCGTGCTCGCGGAACGCGATGCCGGCTTCGGTCAGCGCCGCGCCGCGCGTGGTACGCGCCAGCAACTGGATCCCGAGCTCCGATTCCAGCCGCGCCAGCCGACGGCTGACGATCGACTTGGCCACGCCCAAGCGCCGTGCGGTGGCCGACAAGCCACCGGCATCGGCCAGTTCCACGAACGTCATCAAATCATCGATATCCATGTTGCGTTCCCCGTTGGGCAACGCAGCCTGCCACAGAATCGTCCGCCCGGTCGTTCCGTTCCGAGCGACACAGCTATCCAGAGAACAGTGCTACCCCTTGCTGTTCGAGGATGACAAGGTGCGTCGTCGCGAGCGGGGCGACGCCGTGTTCTGCTCGGGAGACCAGACAGTTGATGAGGCGATGTATCGGAGAAGCCACCCTTGCGGCGGTCGCGTCGTTTCGCGGCCGCCGTCGTCAGGATCAGAAAGGACATGCCGTCCTGCACGTGGCCCGGTTCAGAATGTTCATGATGGTGGCCGTGGGCTTGTTCGGCTGCGTCGGACAGTGCACCGCCATGGCGTACGACGCGGCGCCGCCGCTGCCGGACAGGCCGAAGATCAATGCGGATCGCTGGCGGGAAGACTGGTCTTCACTCGCCCATCCCGAGAGCCGGACGCATGCGCTGGACAGATTGAAATACATCGCGCTCTCCGACAGCGATCCTGACCGCTATGTGTCATTTGGATTGACGGTGCGCGAGATTTTCGAGTCCAGCGACGCGCCGGCGCTGGGGACCATGCAGTCCAATCCCCGTGACAGCTACGGACTGCAGCGGGCGCAGCTCCACGTCGATGCGCGGTTCGCCGAACACTGGCAGCTATTTACGCAGGTCGAGGATGTAAGAGCCTTCGACAAGAAGGCGGTCGGCAGTACTGACGCCAACCGGTTCGATCTGAGGCTCGCGTTTCTGGCTTACTCGCGCGCGTGGGACAAGGGTGTTTTCAGCGCGAGGGTGGGGAGGCAGGATTTCGTGTTCGATATCGAGCGCTTCATGTCCTCGCGGGACGGGCCCAACGTGCGCCAATCGTTCGACGCCGTCTGGGCGGGATGGGAAACCGAGACATGGCGTCTCTACGCCCTCGTCAGCCAGCCCGTGGTGTACAGGAACCGCCATACCTTAGACGATACCTCGAACAGCGACATGCGCTTGTCGGGCGTGCGGCTGGAACTGCAACCCTCGGACGACATCCAACTGAGCGGCTATTACGCGCTGTATCAGCGCAGGCATGCCAGCTACCTGGACGCGTCGGGAGAAGAGGATCGGCATGTGGTCGATGTGCGTTCCGCCGGGAGCCATGCGGGCTTCGACTGGGATGTCGAGGCCATGGGGCAGTTCGGCCAGGTGGGATCTACCGAGATCCGGGCGTGGGCGTTCGGTGCCCGTACGGGATACACGGCGACCGACATCGCATGGTCGCCGAGGATCGGCCTGCAGTTCGATATCGCCTCCGGCGAGCGGCGTCCCGGCGACGGACGCATGGAAACCTTCTATCCGCTGTTCCCGAACGGATTCTATTTTTCGCTCGGCGGGCACACCGGCTATACCAACCTGATCCATCTCAAGCCTTCGTTGTCGTTCAAGCCTGTCGCCCAGGCGACGCTGACGGCAGGGCTGGCCGCGCTGTGGCGGCAGACCACGCACGATGCGGTCTACACGCTGCCGAGCATTCCCGTGCCGGGTACGGCGGGGCGCGGCACGTCGTGGACCGGTACCTATGCGCAACTGCGCGCGGACTACCGCTTCACGCCTGCGCTGTCGGCATCGGTTGAGCTGGTGCGCTACGCCGTCGGCGCCAGCCTGCGCGCCGCCGGCGCGCACAACAGCGACTACGTTCGCTTGGAAACCAAGTTTTCGTGGTAACGGCGCAACCGGCATACCCGGAGACCGGGGACGTCCTATGCTCGATCTGAATGATGTGGCGATCTTCGTGGAAGTCGTGCGGCACGGCAGCTTCGCCGCGGCAGCGCGGCAGCTCGGTGTTCCGGCAAATACGCTGAGCCGTCGCGTGCAGCAGCTAGAAGACCGCATCGGCACGCGGTTGATGCATCGCTCCACGCGGCAGCTCTCGCTGACTGATGCGGGCACCTCGTTCTACGAGCGCTGCGTGGGCCAGGTGGACAGTCTGCGGGATGCGGGCCGCGAGGCGATGGTGGGCAGCGCGCAGGCCGCCGGCCTGGTGCGGGTCGCCGCGCCCGCGGACTTCTTCGACTACTTCAGGATGACGTGGGTCGCGGAGTTCCTGGAGCAGCACCCGCACGTGCGCCTGGACTTCGTGCTCAGCGACGAGAAGGCCGAACTGATCTCGGAGCGGATCGACGTCGCCTTCCGCGGCGGGCTTCTTGAAGACTCGTGCTACGTCGGGCGTCAACTGGTCGCTCCCAGCAAGAACCGGCTGGTGGCCAGCCCGCGCTATCTGGAGACCTTCGGGGTGCCCGCCCATCTGGATGCGTTGGCGTGCCACCACGCGGTGAGTTTTCCGCAAGCCGACGGTTACGTCAGCTGGCGCCTGTCGTGCGACACCGGTCAGGTTGCGCATGTACGCCTGCCGATCCGGGTAAGCGGCAATGCGATCGAGACCGTGAGGAACGCCGCGGTGGAAGGCGTCGGCATTGCCCTGTTGCCGCAGCCGGTGGCGCAGACGGACCTGCAGTCCGGCGCCCTGGTGCCGGTGCTGGCGCAGTACTGGAACCTGGGCGCCGGGTTGAACGTGCTGTACCCCAGCCGGAAACACCTGCCGCTGGCGGTGTCGCGGTTCATCGATCTGGTCGCGCTACGCATGGCGCAATCGCCGCCGTGCAGGCTGCCGGCGGCCAGCGAACGGATGGCGTCAGCCGGCTGACCTGAAACGCCCTTCGTCGCGCAGCGCGATGCCCAGCCGGCGGATCTCGGCTTCGCCCCGCGCCAGCCCTTCCTTGCTGGTGTGGACGGAGTAGTTGCCCAGCCACAGGTCGTGCGGATGGCGCACGGCCGAACCGATGACGAACGCAACGTCGTCGTCTGCCGTGATCTCGATGGGCTGGTCCGAGTCGGCAAAGATCACCAGTTCACCCGCGCCGACGCGTTCGCCTGCACCTAACGAGCCGGACGCCACCGCCAGCCAGGCCACTTGCTGCCCAGCGTTCGGCGTATATGTCCACCGCTGTCCGGCATGCAGCTTGACCCCGAGATACGTCATGTCCGCCGGTGCCGGGATGCCACTGAGCGCACCGTCATGGCTGCCCAGCAGTACGCGCGCGGGGCCTTGCTGTGGCACTTGGCAAGGATCGAGGTAGATGCTCCCCGGTGACGCGTTCTCCTCGGCGGGCGGCAGGGCGACCCATAACTGAAAGCCCAGCTTGGGGTCGTCACCTACAGGAGTGCCGGTATGCCAGACGCCGTTGCCTGCGCGCATCCATTCGACACCGCCTTCGGGCAGGATGCCGCTCTTGCCGGTCGAGTCCGAATAGGCGACTTCGCCCTGGAGCAGGAAAGTCACGGTGGCGATGCCCGAATGTGGGTGCCATCCGAAGCGGGGGAACGAGGTCTGATCACGCGTGTCGAACAGATCCAGGAAGACAAATGGCTTGATCAGCTGACCAAGATCTGAGGGACTAACAAGTCGGGTTATCGGACCGTGGCTGCTTCCGTGGGTACGAAAAACAATTTTTCTCGGTCGAGAGTCTGTCGCCGGTCCCGGATATGAAGTGCTTGCGATCGCGTCTGATACATCCACGGGAAGTACTCTTCTGCAGTGCGCAGACTCCACGATAGGCCAGAAGCCTAGCCGCACCTAGGACGTTCCGTGGAGTTCAGTCATCCAGCTATGCAAGCAATACGGGAAATGCGCGATGCCTGCTTCTGGCCGATGGCGGACAACTTTCGGTCGGCGTTCCTGGGCAAAACTATTTCGGACTCCAGTCAAACTCCATGCTCATCCATTCGCGCCATCAGTCATAGCCAGGAGCACCGAGCACAGCATCCTTTGTCCGTCCTTGTAAACGGCGAGGCGGTAGCTCAAAGCACGCCCGATTGGCTCCCGACCCCCGCGCCCCGAATGCTCACACTGCTTCTGCAATCTGCTCGCGCAGCCACCTGTGCGCTGGGTCGCGATGTACCCGTTCGGGCCAGACCATGACCATCTCGAAACCGGGCACTTCCAGCGGTGGCTCGACCACGCGCAGGGAGGTATTGCCTTCTATCAATCGAGACGGAACTAGCGCTACCAGATCGCTACGCTCCAGTATGGTAATGAGGAAGAGGAAGTGAGGCACAGACATGACCACGCGTCTGGCCATTCCCAGTTCTGAGAGCGCCACGTCGGTGACGCCTTGGAAGCCGCCGCCATCCGGCGACGCAATGACATGATCTAGCTTGCAGAACTGTGCCAGCGTCGGACGCCGCTTGAGTTGTGGATGATCGATGCGGCCAGCTAGCACATACCTTTCGGTAAACAGGGACCGACTACGTAGGCCTTGCGGGGCTTCGGCAGCGGTCATGAGGGAGAGATCGATCTCTCCTTGGTCCGCCTTTATCGCCACCTGTGCTGGTGCACTCTGCACGAGTGCCAGACGCGAGCTTGGTGCGGCATCGCGAAGCCTGCCTAGAGCAGGCAACAAAACGGTGAACTCGCCGTAGTCAAAGGCAGCTATTCGCCACGTCGGCGTGGCTAGCCTGGGGTCGAAAGGGGCTGAGGGAAGGATCGCCTCTGTCAGCAGCGCTAATGCGTGCCGCAGTGGCTCCCGAAGTTCGTTGGCTCGGGCGGTTGGTCGCATCCCGCGCGGTCCAGGAAGCAATAGCGGATCGTCAAAGTATTCCCGTAAACGCGCCAGCTGCACACTGACGGCGGGTTGAGATAGATGCAGGCGTCGCGCAGCTCGTGTCACGTTCAGCTCAACAAGCAGCGCGTCCAGCGTAGTGAGCAGATTGAGATCCAAGCGGTGCACGGAATTAATCATGCAAATACCTACCATCACGAAGATTCATTTTAACTATACCGAGAATTGCCTCATTCTTGGGTCGATCGGTTCTTTCCTGAGCTCAGGGGACCTCCCGACATTCAAGAGGATTACTGTGTCTTTGCTATCTATCCAGCCCGCCAATCTGTGGGATTCCTCACCTTATCTGTTTAGCCAGGTTGTCCGAGCAGACGAGCCCACGCGCTTGGCGTTCATTTCAGGGCAGGTCGCCCTGTCTGCGGATGGATCATTGGTGGGTGAGGGCGATGTTGACGCTCAGCTCAAGCAGATCTTCAGCAACTTGCGAGCGGCACTTGCCGGTGTTGGTGGCACGCTGAATGACATTGCGAGCGTGACGCTCTATGTCAAAGACGTCTCATATCACAAGAACTACATGAACTTGCAGCGCGAAGAATTCGCGGGCTGGCGGCCTGCGGAGACGTTGGTTCAAGTTCCCTCACTGGCACTACCCGAGCTGCTCGTAGAAATTCAGGCCACTGCGGTTCTCTGATTGCGGTTGGCCATGCAAGAAGGGCCAAGCATCACAAACGACCATATATAGGAACTCCCAGCTTGGGTGATGCTCCCACAGCCGTCATGTCATCGAACTCTAGGCGCAGGGCTTTGGGCAGAGCAACGCATCTCTTCGCCGCCTTGTTGGATGAGCAATGCCCCGGTGTCATTCGGTTGAATCTTTCTTTCAAGACTGTCACGAACTGATGAGCAAGACTGTCCTTATTATTTCTGCCCAACCAGAGCCCACGTCACTGACCCAGAGCCTGGCGAAGGTGTCTCGCAAGTCTCTCGAGGCATCGGGATACAAAGTTCTGGAATCTGATCTCTACGCAATGCGTTGGAAAGCTGTATTCGATGCCGCGGACTTTCCTTATCGGGAAGACTCTCATCGCCTTTCCTTCGGTGCGGAATCGGCACATGCTTACGCGACTGGTCAGCAGACGTTGGATGTTACGAAAGAGCAGGAGAAGGTGCTCGCCGCCGACGCCGTGATCTTTCATTTTCCTTTGTGGTGGTACGGCATGCCCGCCATCATGAAAGGTTGGATTGACCGCGTGTGGGCAGCGGGTCTTGCCCACCAGTACAAGAACGCGGGTAACACATATCGTTACGGCGAGGGCGCCTTCAAAGGCAAGCGCGCCATACTTGCTGTGTCTGCAGGTGGCCCGGAAACCGACTATGGACCGAGGGGCATCAATGGTCCTATTGAGCAGCTACTCTTTCCTGTGACTCATGGATCGCTGCACTTCCCTGGCTTCGATGTGCTTCCTACCTTCGCCGTGTATGGTGCTGGTCGCATGGAGGCTTCCGAAGTGGCACATGCCGAAGCGCGATGGGAGTCTTGTTTGAAAGGCTTGTTCTCGGACGCGCCCATTCCATTTCGCGCTCAGAACGGTGGGGACTACACGGAGCTGTTTGAGCTTAAACCTAGCGTCGCAGCCGGCCAAACCGGCCTTATGGCTCACATTGCTTCCATTGAGGTCGCGACGAGGCCCCCGGAATCGGCGTAAAGCACTCGCAATTCTCACCCCTCTCCCCGACGGAGGAGCGGAGTCCATTCAATGAGTAAGCTGAGCCACTTCGTTGGCCAAACTCTATGTCCGCTCCTGGCCGGATGCGGACATCTAGTGCTACGCGCAGGTACTCCAAGGCTGCAGTCTCTGGTCTATGTCTTCTAAACAAGCCACCTAAGATGGTGGCGATGCATTGGCATGCCGTCCAGCAGAGCTGCTAGACGGGCCCATGCGGTTCATTGGAAGCAGGTCCTGCAAGCCAGACGCGGAGCGTCATGTTCAGTGCGCCCGCAGCATCCCGAATTTCTAGTTCGCGATCAGTACCGACTCCGCGCAGGAAGCTCACGATATCCGGGCTCCACATGATGGCTGTGGTCTGATCTCCGAACACTAAGTCTTCTGGCTCGCGCATGCGCGACAGGATAGCCTGCGCGCGCCCGTCCATCACGATTGAGATCGGCTCTTCTGCCCAGAACCGAACACCGCTTTGCTCGCTTTCCGCCGCAGCAAAGCGTTACGGCACCGTTCCACATTACCTTTGTTCGCTCAGCGCGGCGCCAGCGTCTGCCGGAAGAAGCCGACCGCGTCGGCATTGATCTGTGCATGCAGCGCGCCGCGATCGATGCTGGGCGGGTCGATGCACAACACACGCAGCGCTTCGCTCATGCCGGGATTGCACGGCGCCAGGAACACGTAATGACCGGCGCCCACGATGCCGCGGAAGGTATGCAGCCGCGGCAGCGCATCGCGCACCGGCAACACGTTGTACGCCGGCAGCAGTACGCGGTCGGCCATCGCGCCGTACAGGAACACCGGTGCGTCGACGCGCTTCAACGCCGCGTCGTCGAAGAAGATCGCGAACGGCGCCATCACGAAGCCCGCGCGCAGGCGCGAATCGGCGGTGCCGCGCGACACCGGCAGGCGTTCGATCACGGCGGGTACTTCCACGCAGACCTCGGCATCGGCCGGTTGCGCGGCGCAGTACGCGTCGCGTCGCGCGAAATCCGGCGGCGCGCCGAGCAACAGCAGGCTGGTATAGCCGCCGGCGGAGAAGCCGGCCACGCCGACGCGGTCGGCATCGATGCGCGGACCGAACTGCGGATCGGCCAGCAGCAGGTCGAGCAGCGCGGACACCTGCCAGGCGCGGCCGCGCAGGACGCGCTCGGTGCCGAAGCCGCTCTGGTCGCGATGGCTGTCGCCGGCGTGTTCGATCGCCGCGACGATGAAGCCTGCATCGGCCAGCGCGGTCGCCAGGTCGTGGTGGCCCAGCGCGCTGCCGCCGTGGCCGTGCGAGATCAGCACCAGCGGATGCCGGCCTTCGGCAATCGGCAGGCCGGGCGTGGCGGCGACGCGGTAGGGCCCGAGGTCGGTGGCGCCGGCGGGACCGGTGGCCGGGTAGAACACTGTCGCCGGCATCGTGGTGCCGGTGGTGGCTTCGTGCACGTCGCGGAAAGCGATGCCGTTGGCGGCCAGGGCAGGAGCACTGGCGACGGCGATAAACGACAGCAGGAGGGAGGTCAGCAGCTTCATCGGCAACTCCAACGGGGGTCGGTTTTGCGATGCGGGAACGGGGCGGAGCGTTTAAACGCGCCCACGACCGAAGCAACTTGGTTGCCCAGCTTCACCTGCCCCCGATGGCCCGAAGGCATCACCATGACAGCTGCCGACCCAAAGCAGACATGACGACGCCTGCATGTCAGCGCTTGGTGCCGCTCCGCGTGAATTCATTAAGGCTGAGGTCCACAAAGCTGCGAACCTTGGGGTCCATGTAACGCGTCGAGGCGTACACGGCGTGCACAGGAGCTGGGACTTCTGCCCATCCGCGAAGTACGCATGACATTCGTCCTTCCGCCACGTAAGGCTCAGCCACAAAGCGAGGCAGTTGAGCGATTCCGATGCCAGCCAGGACCAGGTTCATTGCGGCGATCGTGCTGTTTACTGAGCAGCGCGGGGATGCGGTGACCTTCTCGGTGGTGCCGCCCTTCACTAGAGTCCAGCTGGACCGCCCACGCGTGGTCTTCATGATCAGATCGTGGTGGCGCAGATCACTGACCGAAGACAACGCCGGAGCACCTTTCAAATAGCTGGGTGATGCATACAGCCCGTAGTCGACTTCGCCTAGCTTGCGCGCCGACAGCCCTGAGTCTTCAAGGGCGCCGACCCGGATAGCCACATCAAAGCCCTCATGGATGATGTCGACCAGGCGATTCGTGTACTCAGCCTCGACGGTCACCTTGGGCGCTTGCCGTAGGTACTCCGCGATCCACCTGTCTACCACCAAGGTTCCGAATTCGGAGCCTGCAGTGAGTTTGAGAAGACCTTTCGGTTCTCTGGACTGTTGGGCTACCGCCGCCTCGGCAGCTTCAGCGGCAGTCAGGATGCTGATCGCGCGCTCGAAGTAATCGCGCCCCACCTCGGTGACATTGAGCCTGCGTGTAGAGCGAGTAAGAAGCTGCGCACCCAACTTCTCTTCCATCCGGCTAACGATCCTGCTCACTCGAGCCTTATCGGTACCTAGCCGCTCTGCTGCCATCGTGAACGAACCATCGGTCACGACCGCTGCAAAGACCCTCATTTCCGGCAAATCGATTGATGTGTTCATGGACAACAGTATTTGCCTGCCAACTGTATTTATCAAGCCGGACGCCTCGCTGATAGTGCGCCTCTCGCTACGCGTCGCAGACAACTGACGCGGCCGAGTTATGGCTCGGCGTGCGATCGCACGCCTATGCAACCTTTCGGCAGGTAATGCCGTCGTCCACAGAGGAAGTACCCCCATGACGCAGACAATCGGAATCATCGGCTCAGGCTTGGTAGGCAAGGCCGTCGCTCGCCTGGCCATCGCGGCCGGCTACAACGTGGTTATCAGCAATTCGCGTGGTCCCAGCACCCTTTCGACCTTAGTGAATGAGCTGGGCTCGAAGGCACGTGCCGGTACCGTAGAGGAGACGATCGCCGCGGGCGACATCGTGACCCTCTCAGTGCCGCTTGCGACGTTCGAGAAGCTTCCGGCCAACGCTTTCGCGGGCAAGACCGTTCTTGATCAAAGCAACTACTACCCGGGAATGGGCGAGTTCCGTCGAGCCGATCTGGATGCAGGCGAGCTGACGTCCAGCGAACTCATGCAGCGCCATCTCAAGGGTGCCAAGCTGGTCAAGGGTTTGCACAACCTCAGCTGGATCCACATGGAGAGCAACGCTCGTCCGGCAGGGCACGCGGACCGCACCACATTACCGATCGCCGGCGACGAAGGCGCCGCAAAGGCAACGGTAGCCGGTTTCATCGAAGCCATCGGCTACAACGTCGTGGATGCCGGCTCACTCGCAGAAAGCTGGCGAATCGAACCCAACACGGCGATCTACTTCTGGCGCTATGCCCCCAAGGTGCCAGACGGCGTGTCCCACGAAGAAGCCAAGCGGATCTATCAGCAGCGCGGCGAACCGGTCTCCCCTCAGGAGGCGCGCAAGCTGATCGATGAGGCTGTGCGTCCATCGCCGATCGGCGGAACGCTGGAAGGCATGCCGCAGGTGCACGTGGATCTGTTCCTGGAACAGGCCAGCGCGGACACCATCAAGCAGTAAGCGAGCAGCGCCACGCGGCGACTCCCCGCGCTGGGTGACGTTTCAAGTCTCGAAAGGGCGGCCAACCGACCGCCCTTGCTCTTCGCATTGTCGATGGTTCGTTGATGACTTCTAGGACAACAGTCTGTCGTAAACATCGCTATTTATCTACTTCGATAGCTTACCTACAGTGATGTCCACATCGCAAGTACGGTAAGGCGAAGGCGCAATGAAGATTGGAATACTCAACACCGGCAACGTGGGCAGCCGGCTCGCACGAGCCTGGGCAGCTGCGGGACATCAATTGAAGCTCGCCAAGGACGGGGAGGATCGCAAGATCGCGCCTCTTCTGGATGAGCTGGCAAGCGAAGCGACCCTTGGCACGATCAAGGAAGCTGCCGAGTACGGAGACGCACTGCTGTTCTCCGTCTACTGGCCCAGGGCGAACTCTGTCATCGAAGCCGCAGGCAAGGCGCTGGCGGGCAAGGTGGTGATCGAGACCATGAATCCGTTAGGCGTTACGGACGACTTCGTTCACTTCCACGATCATGCCTTCATGCGGGAAAGCTCGACTGCCGAGTACCTGCAGGAGCGGCTCCCCGACGCGAAAGTGGTCAAGGCATTCAACCTACTCGCAGCCCCCGCGCTTGAGTCGGACGCATGGTCATCCTCGGCCTCCAAGCCGAGCATCTTCTACGCAACGGATCACCACGACGCCGGTCAGGTTGTACGACGGCTAATCGAGGATGCGGGGTTCACGCCCGTCAACGCCGGGCCCTTGAAAGCTGCACGTCAGCTCGAACAGCTCGGCGTGCTGCTGCATCACGTGGCCGAGAACGAGTACGGCGGCGACGCTGATCTTCTGAAGCTGGGAGTCTCGGTGGTCGAGGCGATCCCGGGTCCCATCATGCGCGAACGCATCGTCTGACTCGCCAAACGCCTCACTACAGGGTCCGGCTGCCGCGACCCCAACTCCACATCCGTCGAGGAACTCTGAATGACTAAGCAGCTTTCTGGTAAGACAGCATTGGTAACAGGTGGATCACGAGGCATTGGCCGCGCGATCGCAGAGCGTCTTGCGAAGGACGGCGCGACCGTTGCCCTGACTTACAACGCGAGCAAGTCGGCGGCCGACGAGGTGATCGCCGGCATTCTGAAGTCGGGCGGCAATGCCTTTGCGCTACACGCCGACCTGGTCGACGCGAGCAGGATTCCGGACCTGTTCGACAAGTTGGACATCGAGCTGACCCGTCGGAATGGCGCCAACGCGCTGGACATCCTGGTGAACAATGCCGGTAACGCGGGATGGGGCGGGATCTCCGACGCGACGCCGGATAGCTGGGACACGATGATTGCCGTCCATGCGCGTGCGCCCTTCTTCATGGTGCAGTCCGCCTTGCCGCGCCTCAGTGAGGGCGCCCGCATCATCAACATCTCATCCGGTCTGGCGACTCGGCCGCTTCCGATGGTCCCCATCTACTCGATGGCCAAGGCGGCCATCAACAATCTTACGCACGCGCTGGCGATGGAACTTGGTCCGCGTGGGATCACGGTGAACGCCGTGGCGCCTGGCTGGACGCGAACCGACATGAATGCCGCTGTGCGTGAGAACGCTGATATGGTCAAGGCGATTGAAGGCGACACCGCCTTGGGTCGATTCGGCGAAACGTCCGATATCTCAGCGGTGGTCGCTTTCCTGGCTTCGGATGAAGGTCGTTGGGTCACCGCACAGGTGATAGAAGCGAGCGGCGGCTACAAGCTTTGAAGTCCGCTTCTGGCCGGAAGCGGACATCTGCCCGATCTGCCTATTCTCCCGAACAACGCTCTCTCGGACTCCAGTCGGACTGCAAACTCATCCACGGGGTGTCATCGGGTATGACCAGCAGTACCAGGCTTCGTCGCCCTTTGGGTGAGGCCTGCAGGTGTGGCCCTCCATGCAGGATGTAGTGCTCACCCGCGGCAACAAGGGCAATGCCATCGCGGGTTTCCACGCACTGCTCTCCTTCCAGCACATAGAAGACTTCTGGTCCCGGATGGGAGTGAGCTCGGGTCTTCATGCCCGGGGGAAACCAAGACTCAAGAAAACGTACACGGCCCTGCAACGGCGCACGGATAGGCCCTATTGATTCCGTGATCGTTGCGCCATGGATGAGAGCCGGTCTGGCATCACCCATCACATGAAGCCATGCTTTTCCATGAGCCTCCGCGGCGACGGCCTGGCCAGCCTGCGTCGCGGCGACGCGGGCATCAGTCATCGTCGGGAGAGAGTAGATGTGCCAGTAGAGCTCGCCGCTGGGGGCCTCGATATCAATCTCTGCGGACAAGTAGCAACCGGGCTCTCCAACGTGCTCACTGGCAGGTGCGGTGCACTGACCAGGCACGGCATTGCCGACAGTCTGTGTTGCGAGTAGTACCGCGAGTAGAAGCGACATGAGCTGCCTCCTTGTTGCGTACAAATCCCAACGGCACGACAGGGGGAGTCAGGACATCAGTTCTGGCCACTTCCGACCCATAACGGACACCGATGGCGATAGCCTTATCTTGGCTGCTGACGTCAGGCATGGGCAGCGGGCACGTTGCCGCGCCCGCCGTTGAACGTTCTCAGAAGTCCCAGCGTCCGGTGATGGACAGCGGCACCGAGACGCGGCTACCCGTGTCGTTGATGGCAGCCAGGCCGAGCCCGGCGATCGCTGAATCGTCATCTGAAAGATCGTCGATGTAGTTCACCCCTGCGGTGAGCCTCATACTGAAGCGCTCGGTAAACGAGATCTGCGCACCGGCCTCAAGACCGCCACTCAGTGCCCAGTCCTTCTCGTAAAACGGCGCATTCGGGATCGTGATCGCGGCATCGGGGATCTCGAAAGTGGCCCTGATGACATCGGTTTCGGTCGCACCCAGTCGCGCCGCGACGAATGGTCTGACCCGGCTGCCGTCGCGGAAGAAGTGCCGGTACCCAGCCTCCCACGCGTACGCGTTATAGCCCGAGAACCTTCCGAAGACGTCGAGCTCGGTGTCGAGCGCCGGCACGTACGCGGCACCGACTCGCACGCGACCATCATCGGCGCTGGTCTCCCTCGCCTGAAGGAACACTTCGCTCCGGTCGCTCAGTCCGTAGCCCAGTTCCAGGCCCCATGACTTGGCGGTGCCGTAGATCTGCTCATGGCTACGGGAACGAATGCGCAACTCCGCGCTGACGCCCGCCAGCGCGGGGTTCAAGGGACCGAGATCCGGCACCGGTGCCACGGCGCCGCTGTGGACGTCCCCGCTGACCGGCCTGTCGACGCCGCCGAACACCGACATCGAGAACTTTCCCTGTTGGGGACCTGCCGCGAACGCGGGCCCTGCCGCCATCAGCAAGGCGGCGCCAAGAAGTTTGATCTGCATGTGCCTCTCCCATCAGTACGGATAGCGCCTACCCACTGTAGGCACTGGCTCTACGCACGCGTGATGGAGGTGGATTCAAACAGGACGAAGTATGTAAGGGGCCTTTCACAACTGCTCACGCCGCGTCGACGTCGCTGTATGCGCTTGCCGTTTGTCAGCACTACTTCGGGCCAGTTCGGCGTCCGCTTCAGGCCGACAGCGGACATGGCTTGTGGCGATAGATCATCCATTGGAGCGCCGGCCTGCGGTCGGTCTGGATGGGAGGGCTCCACACCCACCTGCAGGCCGGCAAAAGACATCAATCGGTCCGCGGACGGGGGCGCATGACGACCTCGGATAGCAGCAGCAAGGCTGCGCCCACCAAGCAAGGGATCAGACCCACGAGGAAGGTGGCAGTCCCCGGCGTCGCCCAGTAGAAGAAGATCGCCATCGCCAGGCCGACGGCAAGGACGATGAGGCCGGCGGTCCGCGCCTTCGTCCGGCTCCTGCCGGCGTCGATCCGTTCGATCTCCCGCACGTAGGCGAGTAGGGGCTCCGGGTCTTTCGCCTCTGCGATGCGGTGCGCCATCTCGTTGCGATAATGCGCTTCCCGTTCCTTGCGGCGGTTTTCGAGCCAGATGACGACTGAAACGAACGCTAGGCTGGCCGTGACAATGATTGCGATCATCCAGAGTGCCGCCATGAGAATCCTCCGTTCCTGGGATTGCCGAATGTGTGGTCCGTCAGACGGCGGTCCGGCCCGGCCGGTTGCATTTTCTTGACTCGGCCCGGCAGCGAAGAAAACGCAACCGCCGATCCGCTCCCTCCGTCCAAGAGGTGAGAGGAGCAGGGATGAGCATGAGTGGAGAAGACGAGGCGACCGTTGACCGGGTGCTGGCAGGCGACACCGCCGCCTTCGCCGTGCTCGTTGCGCGTTGGCAAGGACCGATGGTGAACCTGGCGTACCGCTTCTGCCGCGATCATGCGCGCGCCGAGGACATGGCGCAGGAGGCGTTCCTGCGCGTCTTCCGTCGACTGAGTACATGGCGGCGCGACGCCACCTTCTCGACCTGGTTATTCGCCCTGGCAACCAATGTCTATCGCGATGAACTACGCCGGGCCTCGCCCGAGACCGTGCCTATCGACGTCGAGGCAGCCGCAGCAGGATCGGTTGAGGAGGGCGCCGTCGATACCGACCGCCGTGCGCTGGTAAAGCGTGCCGTGCAGTCCCTGCCGCCGAAGTACCGCGAACCCATGGTTCTGTTCTACTTCCATGAGCAGGATGTCGCCGCAACGGCCCACAGCCTCGGATTGCCCGAAGGCACGGTGAAGGCTCGACTCTCGCGTGGCCGCGATCTGCTGGCATCGAAACTGAGGAACCGGATATGAGTCCCGACGATATCGACCGCATTCTGGCCAGCGAGATCGGGATCGCACCCTCGCCGGCGTTCACCGCATCGGTCATGCGGGCCATCGAGCGGGAGACGCGGACCCTGCCGCCACTCGCTTTTCCTTGGAGGCAGGCATTGCCGGGATGGGTGGCGCTGGTCGCCTGCCTGGTTGCCGGCAGCGTCGGCATCGCAGGGGACGGCCCGGTGCAGGCGCTTCAGACATGGCTGGCCGGCCTATCCGCGAAGGCATCGACCCTTCAGCTCCACTGGGTCGCGCTGTCGATACTGGTGACGGCGCTCTCTCTCATGACCGCCAGCACCTTCGTGCGTCGACGGGCCCACTCGTGGGAGGGTGGTACCGCGGGGCGGTGACGCTGGGTTTCAATCGACGACTGCTTCCGACCCAAAGCGGACATCAAGGCAGTGTCAGCTCGACGCAGCTCCATTTCAGGGAGGCGGGAGGCCCTTTGCCCTAATTGAGAAATTATCGCGTAGGATGAAGCGGTAAGACTCTCGCGTCCCGTCCGACCGCCGATACCGTCGCTCGCTGCGCTTTCCTTCACGTGTCCCGTTGCGTCGGTCGACACATTCCCGGGAGCGCCCATGACGGGCTATCAGGTCCGCGAGACCCGCCAATCTGTTGGTGGGCATGTTTATCGCCTACGCGTGTTGAGTGATAAGCAGCAGTTCGCCGATCCCGACGGCCATGGCGCACGCATCGGGATCTCGCCCGCGCAATGGAGCCTTTTTGGGCAGGTGTGGCCTGCCGGACGCTTGCTGGCCCAAGCGATGCAGCGCTTCGACATCTTCGGCAAGCGCATCCTGGAGATTGGATGCGGGATCGGCCTGGCCAGCCTCGTCTTGCAAAAGCGCGGCGCCCAAGTGGTCGCTTCGGACATCCATCCGCTGGCGGAGGTGTTCCTCGCCTACAACGCTGCCCTGAACGGGTTGCCGGCCTTACATTATCGTCAGCTGCGCTGGGATGTCCCACTGCTGTCGCTAGGTCGTTTCGACGCGATCGTAGCCAGCGACGTTCTCTACGAATGCGACAGCGCCAACGTGCTCAGCGCAGTGATCGCACGTCACGCGGAAGCCCGTGCCGAAGTGTTGATCACCGATCCTGGGCGTGGCAACAGTGCCCGCTTCAGTCGTCTGCTCGCGATGCAGGGTTTCGCGGTGGATTCAACCCCCTGTCCGATGGATGATCGCGACTTGCCACCCCATCGCGGGCGGCTGCTGCATTACCGCCGCGGGATGGCGGCATGAGCGGAATCTCTCGTGCTGCTGAGCCTCTGTGCGCGCGCTGTGATGCTGTGTGTTGCCGTTTGACGGTTGTAGTGCAGCCGGAGGACCGGACTCCACAGCACCTGACCGAGCAGACGAAAGCCGGCTTGACCGTTATGGCGCGCGAAACCGAAGGATGGTGCGTGGCAATCGACGCCGCGCGCATGTGCTGTTCCATCTACGAGGCGCGCCCCGATGTATGTCGCCGCTTCGTAATGGCAGGGCCCTACTGCCGCGACGTACGCGAGGACTATATGGATCGCACTGCGCGCGGCATTCCGCTTTCACTGTTCTGAGAGGAGATGAACATGGAACGCAAACGTAAGCTTCCAGAGCCAAAGGAGACATCGAACTCCAATCCTCGGGACCCAGCAAGTCGAGTATTTGCGCGACGCAAAATCGGTGATCGAACTATGGTGACCCACGAAAGCTTAGCCGAGGATCTGGCATGTTTTCGACGAGGTGGAGGCGTTATCGAAGTGCTTGGTACAACACTGGTGCGGCGAAACGTGGGTCAGGATGGGGCGCTGCAATCATCGGCTCTTGGTAACGAACGTAAACGCCGAAACTAAGAAAGATGGTTGCTCTGAGCTGCGTGGCGATAGCTCACTGCCTCATCAGCACGAGCAACTCCTCTATGTGATACGGCTTCCCCATGTAGTGAACCTTGTCTGGTACATGACCGACTTCGCTGCGAGGATGCGCCGACGCCAGGACGACGCATGCGTCAGGAAGAACGCTTAGCGCCGCGTTGACTACATCCGATCCAGAGCAACCTGGTAAGGAGAAATCGGAGATGACACAGTTGAATGAGGTGCCAGAGCTCAGAATTCTTAAGGCCTCTGGGCCGTTCTTGGCGTATGTCACCGCGAAGCCCTCGTCCTCAAGAATTTCTACCATCAGCTCGCTGAGGAGTATGGCGTCGTCGACGAGAAGAACCTGTGGGCGCGACGGCATTTGGTGTTCCTTGTAGTACCTAGATGCCGAGAACGCGCGGTTCCATTCTTCGGACGAAGAAGTGAACTTAGAAATGCAGAGCAGGAGGCTCTATCAGGATGCAACGTCTAGAGCGGCGACGACACGCAGCAGAGCTGTTTTTCGTTCCAATGCCCAACGCGTAGCCCAGCCCTCACCAGAATCGAGGGATCGCACGGCGACCTCCTCATGGCTGATTCCCTTGCCCGTGATGAGGATCCTTGCAATCCAGCCGCGGCGTTCCGGACCGATCTCGATGATGGGGTGGCTTCGGCAGAACAGCGTCCGGCGCTGCTCGTCGACTTTCCATTTGAATCCTTCGGGGAGTGCAGTGGTGCGTATGCCCATGACGTTCCCCTTAGGTGCGAAGCACGATCTCATGCTGGATGTGCTGGTAGCGTGACGGTCCACAGCGCTTGGTAATCTATGAATTCGGTCGTCACGTGTGCGCGATAGACGAACTACATCGCCATGCTGGCGAAACAACCAAGCATACAATTCACAGTCGTACGCTAGAGGGCGGTGCAAGTAAGCGTGAAGCGATACCCTCGCGCTTCCAGCAACGCTCGCATGCGTTGCTCCGCAGCCGCTCTATGGAAGTCCCGTCCTGCCCAAAGCGTGTAGCACGGACGCCCCTGGGTGCGAACGCCGCTAACACGACGCGATACTGCGATGTCCAGTGATGAGCATGCCGTGGCCCACATGGTTCGAAGATCGGTAGGGCCAATGGATTGCTGTGCACCAAGATGCAGGATAAAAACCTGGGTTTGCTGCTGCTTTAGCATTCGAACCTCGTCGGCACGCGGGTGATCGCGAAGTAAGCCGAGAGGGAGAGGGGTCGGCCCGTAGGGGGCGGAGGAAGCTACCCGTCAGCAACGATACGTATACGCCGTTGCTTCAACAGTAGCAATGACGTGAGGTGCCGTATCGTCGAGCGGGTAGCGCCCCTTCGCGTCAGTCATGGCTCTGCTACGCCAGTGGTAGGTGCCTCATCGCGACGGATGCGCTCATGGCCGGTGTCACCGAGGTCGTACTCGCAGGCACAGCGAGTCAGGATCGCCCACAAAGGTAACGGTACGGACGCAGCTGGATCGCGAATGCTCGCTAGGCCTGAGCGGCGTAGCGCAGCACCGTCTGTTCGTCCTGGATCACCTGCTTTGTCGATTCGAGCCACCTCAGCGCTGCTCCTTGGTTCTTGATCGACCCTCCCAACTCGTCGGTCAAGCAACGTGCGCAGGGCTGGCCGCCAGGGCTGGGTCTGCAGCAACGACTGCAGGGAGACATCGTCGTTGTAGCGGGAGGTCTCAGTTGGTGGGAAATTCTTGCCATAAGGGCGCTGGCCGCACTCAGACTATCCATGGTGGCGTATCCGTGTCGTATAGGGGGCAGGCATGGTCGACGAGGGCCGCGCCGACTAGGGCTGACGGCGCACAAGAATGGCGGGACGGCTCTCCGCCGCTTGCATTCCGTTGCAGCCCTCTCACTGAGGCCTGGCTTCCGGTATGTTCACCTTGTCGATGACATGGATCACGCCGTTCTTGGCCATGATGTCCGACTCCGTGATCTGTGCGCCGCCGATACTCAGCGTCCCTTCTGCGACTTCAACCGGTGCATGCTGTCCTTGCAGGGTACGCGCTGCCTTCCACTGGCCAACATCCTTTGTGGTCCTGTGGCCGCTGACGAGGTGATAGTTGATCAGCGAGGCCAGTTCATCCTTGTTGGCTGGCTCAAGCAGCCGCTCCAGCGTACCGGCCGGCAGTGCCGCGAACGCTTCATCGGTCGGAGCGAACAGGGTGTATTGCTCCGTACCTGTGAAGGAGGCCGCGAGACCGGCCTTGTCGATCGCTTTGATGAACGTGCCGAACGTGCTGTTGCTCCTTAGCGTGCCCAATAGGTTTCGTTGCGCGGGATTTTCTTTTTGCTGAGTTTCCATGGGTATTCCTGCGAAGGACGTTAGGGAGGTCGAATGAACGGCCAGAGCCGTGACTTGGCGCGTGCCAAGTGAAGCTCAATGCGGAGGATCGGCGGGCGTGGGTCTTGCGCGGCTGAGCAGCCGATACGGTATTGCACCGTAACAACTGGACGGTGCGCCGTGCGCCGTTAGTGCGGCGTGACGCCCGCCTATCAGAATGTCGATTGCGATGGCGCGTTACGTGGTAGCTTCATGGGACGCGAAATTCCGATGTTGGCTAGCTTTCGCGCCCGCAGTGTGCCGGCCCGCACAATCGCTGGAGCCGACTCATGAGCATCAAGCGACATCGCATCGTCTCAAGCCAGTCTCCCTTCCAGGGCATCGCCAATCGCCTTAAAGACCAGGCGGTGCAATGCGCCGAGAACGAAGGCTGGCCCATTCCGGATGAGCCTTCAGAGCCGCTGCCGGCGGTAGCGCAGAGCTGCTTCGCGCCGCCTGCCGCTTCGCGCATGAGTAAGCATGTAGGGGATGAGCCCCAGTGCTGGTCCGGGCGTCATGGTTTACGTAAGCGCGTAGCTTTAGTTAGGAGCGCGGTCACGCAGGCTGCGCGAACCTGATCGGCATATCACCGGTAGCCTGCTTGCAAGGACGCCAGTGGAAGGCTCAATCAAGGCGGACCCCTAATGGGTACGCGTTGCCCACAAATTTGGTCCATCTTGCATGCATAACGCGAGGTCTGCACGAAATGCGCGAGAATGCTCGACGTAGTATCAGGAGCGCCTCAACGCGATGGCACTCTCGGCCTGTAACTCCACCCCCATCCGGTCGAACATGCGCCTGCTAGCCGGATGCGAACTGGCCGTAGAATCGATCGAGGACTGTGCGGTGGTCGCCATGCTGCGACCGCGCAGTGGCGAAGCGCAATGGCTGGTCAGCGAAACGTACGCGTTCTACCCTCACGTTCGGCCGACCGAGTTTGTCGACGTGTTCGGCAATCTGTGCCAGCGCTTTGTGGTGCAACGGGGTAGTATGAGAATCCGGGCCGAGCTAGAGGTCGAGACCGAGCGTGATATTGCCATAGCACCTTGGGTCGCGCCGGTACCGGCCGCTCTCCTTCCCGATCACACACTCCAGTATCTGCTACCGAGTCGCTTCTGCCCGAGCGATCGTGCTTTCGATCAAGCGCAGGCCATCGTGAATGAGGCAGACCCTCGCAGTGGTCAGGTCGGCGCGATCGTGGAGTGGATACGCAAGCATATCGTGTACCAGTACGGCGCGAGCGATGCCACCACGGATGCACTCGGCACCATGGAGGCGCGTGCCGGCGTCTGTCGCGACTATGCTCATATCGGCATCATGCTATGCAGAAGTCTGCGCATTCCCGCCCGTATGGTGGTGGGATATCTGTACGGGCTGGAACCCATGGATTTGCATGCCTGGTTCGAGGCATACCTGGACGGCCGCTGGTACACCTTCGACCCGACGCAGTCTTCGCCCCGTGGGGGTCGGATCGTGGTCGCCTACGGCCGCGACGCTGCCGACGTTGCTTTCCTGACCAACCACGGGTGGCTTCAGACGTTGGAAATGCAGGTATGGGTAGGTGAGCCAACTGGTGGTTAGCCACGTTCGTTCATAGGCAACCCACGAGAGCGGTTGGGCAGTCTCCGCATCGTAGCTACGCTTCCTGTTCCAGTGCAGCATGTTCGCTTCTGGCCGAAAGCAGGTGTCTGACATAGCAGGACGGGGGTGGTCACACCAATCCAACACAGTTGATCCAACGAAGGGCCCGCGTATTTTTAAACCCTCCCGCGCAGTCCGAAGGAACAAGAAGGCATCATCGAACGCGGGCCGCATCCAGGGGATGCGGACGAGGACCATCCACGCGCTGAATCGACAGTTCGGGCGCAGGTTGGCTCAGCGCCGGCTTCGGGCCAAGGCCCTCGGTGCCACGTGATCCTTACGATGTGCTTTCGCGCGCCTGCGTACCGCCGAACGTTAGGGCAACTTAACCTCCAGTCGCCCGCCCCGCGTAAGATGCTTGCATACACAAGAGACGTTAATCATGGATAGCCGCTTCCCTCAAGTGGTCGATATCGACGTGCCTGCGCTCCACAAGAAGGTCGACAACGATGAGGACGAGGCCATTGTCATCAGCTTGGATACTGAGCCATCAGATGACTGGATACAGCTTTTCCGAGGAGAAGTAGAACAACTGCGTGGAAAGATCGTACTGGCTGACGTCAGTATCGATGGCAAGAAGATTTCCTTCTTTGCCTCGTCGGGCGACTATCGGCAGTTGGGCGAAGTGATCAAGCGGCTCATTTCGGGAATTGCTTACAAGTTGCAAAGTGCCCGCAACGCGCAATAGCGGCGGATGTATGTAGGCCCTAACGCTCACTTGGCATTGCGTCCTGTGAACAGAATCCTGTCGGCTTCCAGCCCTGTTCGAGCTCCTCAAAGGTCTGTTCTCTGGTAGCAGGAGCAGCAATAGGCTTCGTCTTCCCTCTTGTTGCGGTCTGCAGATGCGGGCCCAGCCATGGCAGGACCGCTTGCTCAGCAGCTTCCCCATTCACAACGCGAGGGCCGAGCGCTTTCTCGACCGCTGGGAGTTCCAGCAGCTTCCTGAGAAAGAGCGCATGCAGCGCATCCCGGGGGTCCTCCCAGGATATGTGGTGGTGGAAAGAGTGCGCTCGAGCGTGCGAGTGCGGTCGCGGTAGCGAAACAACTCGTTTTGAACTGTAATGCGGGAAGATGTCATGAAGGGCGGTAAAGGTCCCTAGCTCAGTGGCACCCGAACTCTGAGTGTCACTCCGCGATGTCCGCTTCTGGTCTTGGATTCAACCGATCGACGCAACAGTTTTCCGATATCGCTGTGCCGGTGTTTCGTAGCCCAGCGTCTTGCGTGGCCGCTCGTTGAGTTGGCGTGCCACGGCATCCAGCTTGGCCTGCGAGAC
>NZ_JACVAK010000012.1 GCF_014851805.1 Pseudoxanthomonas sp. PXM02 | reverse complement strand
GGAACACGCCGCACGCAACGATCATGCAGACGACGGCGAAGGAGCCGAGATCCTTGGCGTGCTTTCCGACCATGGAAATCTCCGGCGAAATCCTATCGATGACTTCCTCGATCGCCGTGTTCAGGGCCTCGACGGCAAAGAGGGCAAGAAATAGCACGACGGCAATCATCAGCTCGGCAAGCGTTGCCCCGACGACGATCAGGAGGATCAGTGAAAGCGCGAAGAACAGCAGTTCTTGCCGGAATGCAGCCTCCCTGATCAACCGCCTGAAGCCGCCCAGCGAGTAGCCGGCGGCTGCAAAAAAGTGGCTGATGCCGGTGAGTTTTGTCACGGCAGGTTTCATCAAGTGCCCTCGTTGTCCGTCAATGGCGGCCTTGTCGCCGCCAGTCAGAAATTGCGAATACCGGTTCGCGGTCGCCGCGGCAAGGGCTCCGTCATCAAC
>NZ_JACVAK010000011.1 GCF_014851805.1 Pseudoxanthomonas sp. PXM02 | reverse complement strand
CCTTTTAACTGCGCAGTCTCGATATAAGGTGAAGACATAACAGCCATCAGAGAGGCACGTGTCATTCTCGCCATGTGCCCTGTCACAGCAATCACCAGCGTCATACAGGGAAGCGATACCGCAACCAACCGTTGCCAGCCACTCATCGATGATGTCACCAAGGCACTCGACGGCAAAAGCCCAAGCGAGACCGCCAGATAAGCGATCAATATGTAGGCGACGAAAAACTCTGGCAGCGAAATCGTCCCAAGAGTTGCCACTGCAATCGTTCTGTCTACAGCCCGCCCCGCATACAGTACGGAAATGATGCCGAGTATAAGCGCCAATGGAATGGCAAACAGCGCAGAGACAGAAGCCAGATACAACGTATTGCTTAAGCGAGGCGCGATGCTTTTTGCGATATCCTGTCTGTTTGAATAGCTACGTCCGAGGTCACCCTGAACAGCATTCCCCAGCCATTCGCTATAGCGCTGGATAGCAGGCCTCTCCAAGCCAAGCTCTTTACGGA
>NZ_JACVAK010000010.1 GCF_014851805.1 Pseudoxanthomonas sp. PXM02 | reverse complement strand
TCGCTGTGCCGGTGTTTCGTAGCCCAGCGTCTTGCGTGGCCGCTCGTTGAGTTGGCGTGCCACGGCATCCAGCTTGGCCTGCGAGACGTCTGCCAGGCTGATGCCCTTCGGGAAGTACTGACGGAGTAGACCGTTGGTGTTCTCGTTGGAGCCACGTTGCCAGGGATGATGCGGGTCGCAGAAGTAGACCTGTATGTCCGTGGCCAAGGTGAAGCGACGGTGTCCTGCCATTTCCTTGCCCCGGTCCCAGGTCAGCGATCGGTAGAGCTGCTTCGGCAGGCGACGTGCGTTCTTGATCAGTGCATCGACCACGGTCTCGGTGTCCTTGCCTGCCACCTTCACCAGCATCAGGTAGCGGGTCTGTCGCTCCACCAGCGTAGCGATCTGACTGTTTCGGTCACCGAACAGCAGATCGCCCTCCCAGTGTCCCGGCACAGCCCGATCTTCGGCATTGGCCGGCCGCTCGCTGATCGAGACGGTGTCGGTGATCCGACCGTGGTTCTCTGTCTTCTGGGTGTGGTGTCGCGAGCGACGCATCGCCCGCGTGCGCCTCAGATGCGCGAGCAGTTCCTGTTTCAAGGCTCCGCGCGATTGGATGTAGAGCGTGCGATAGATCGTCTCGTGGGACACCTGACGGCTCGCATCATCGGGATAGGTGCGTTTGAGCCAGCCGGCCACCTGCTCAGGCGACCACTGCCGCTGGATCTTCTGTGCCACGCGAGCGGCCAAGGCTCGATGCACCGCAAGCTTACAAGGCTTGGGGCGCCGCGCCCGGTACCAAGCGCTCTGGTCGGCTTGGCTGGCACGGTAGCCTTGAGTGCCTTCGTTGCGCCCGATCTCGCGGCTGACCGTGGATGGCGCCCGACCCAGCAACGCAGCGATCGTGCGGATCGACCGTCCCGCCGCCAGGCCGCGGGAGATCTCCTCGCGCTCGGCCAGGCTCAGCACCCTCGGAGACCTTCGCCTCACTGGCGGACGAATGCCGCCGTGCTCGGCCAGGATGTTCCGGACCGAGCTGTGGTGCCGATCGAACAGGGACGCGATCTGGTGCAGGGACTCGCCCTGCTGCCAGCGATCCCACATCAGTGCCTTCTGGGTGTCGGTGTAGTAGATCCTTTTCCTGCGCTTCATCCGCAACACTCCTGCTGCCTACGCAGCTATCCGTGTGTTGCGTCGATCATATGAATCCGCG